>NZ_CP128986.1:2587260-3880891 GCF_032711245.1 Gordonia abscondita | reverse complement strand
CGATGATGAGGTCGTTCTCCAAGTCGGCGACCGCGCACAAGAGCCGTGAACTGACCTCGTTGATTACCGCCATTGTTGCGCTGTCGACGGACTCGTCGTGTCCGAGCTCGATGAGTTGGGCATTGAGTTTGCGTGTGATCGGCGGCAAGTCCGCGCGGGCGGTCATTAGCCCGTACCCACAGATTCGATCAGCAGGTCCGAGAGGGTGCCGTCGTGATCAGCTTTCGAGACGACACGCTGCCACGCGTGTTCGGCGTCGGCTATCGGGACGTCGGCGGCTAGCAACACGACCGGGTGGGAGTCGTCGTCGACGAGCGACGTTCGTGAGTGGCGGGCTCGTCGAAGGGTGCGGTGTGCGAGGACATCTCCTGCGGGGTCTTCTCCGGCGCCGTCTTCTCCGGTGGCACTGCTGACGGCGCGTGCACCGATCACCGGATAGAACAGAACGTCCCATTCGGCGAGCACGTCGCCGGGTACGGATAGGGCGTCTTCTTCTTGAATGCCGGTCACGACACTTTGTGGATTGCGCACATGTCCCGGCCGGGCATGGCGATACTCATCGATGCTCGCGTAGAAGTGGCCTCGCGGGGCGGTGGTGTTGAGATCACGCGATTGAGTGATCATGGGAGTTCACCTGGCTGACTGGCCACGATAGGTGGCCCTAGCGCCGTCGGAGGGCGCTGACAGATCTCTGTCAGATATGAAGTCCGACGTGGCTCCCAGCCTACGCCGGAACTCCTGTCGGTGGCCCCGGCGTGTGCTGGGCCACCGCTGAGGGCGGGATGTCGGCATAGACGTTCGCGGCTATCCGCGCCAGGGCAGTCCGGGTCGCCCGGCGCGAAGCGAGGGGACCCGGACTCGCCTTAGGCTTTGCTCCCGATGGCCTTCACTACCCAGAGCAGGACGACCGACCCGAGCAAGCACGTCAGGAAGCTGAAGAACCAGCCACCGGATTCGACGTCAAAGACCAGACCGAGAATCATTCCGCCGATGAGTCCGCCGACGACCCCCACGACGATGTTGAGAAGCAGGCCCTGCTGCTTATCGGTGCCCATGATCTTGCTGCCGACCCAACCGGCGAGTCCGCCGATGATGATCCATCCCAAGAATCCGAGTGAAAGCATGCTGCCGTCCTTTACCCTCGAGAGTCCGTATCGACCCCGCGGAGAATATCTCCGCAGGGCCAATACTTCAGCATCGTGTGAGCTGTCGCGTGCTGACGCACCGACCACCTCGGTTCTGTCACCTGAACGTGACTGAGCAGAGCGCGTCCGCAACCTGATGGAGCGTGGTCAGCGGGTCGCGGCGTCTAATTCCATCCGCAGGGGTGCCGAGCTAAGTCGCTCACGATGTGTGGGATGGTCCGGGGGTGGCTGATCCCGGAACGCTGACTGTGGTGGCTTTGATGGCGTTCGGCCTTGTCGGCGGTATCGGCATCACAGCGCTCGGCCCAGGCGGCGTGCTGCCGACCATCGGCCTGTTCACGCTCACCGGCCTGTCGGCTCCGGTTGTGGCGGGGACAGCGATCGTTACGCATGTCGCGACAGGTCTCGCCGGATCGGCGGCATTCTTCAAGTCAGGTCAGCTTCGCCAGGCCGATACTCGGCGAACGGCGATGGTGCTGGCTGCGACGGCGATGCTCGGGACGCCACTCGGCGTGATCGCGAACTCCTTCGTATCCGAACGTGCCTTCGGGATCATTCTCGCGATTCTCGTCACTGCAGCGGCCGTGCTGATCTGGGTTCGCGACCGTCAGGCTGACCCAGCCGAAGCGGGTCGGCACCCGCGTGCGCCGGTGATTGTCGGGCTTGGCCTGACCGTGGCCATACTCAGCGGGATCATCGGGATCGGTGGGCCGATGCTCGCGGTTCCAGCTCTGATCGCGTGCGGCGTGCCGGTCTTAGAGTCGTTGGCCGCGAGCCAAGTGCAATCGATCGTGATCGCGCTCGTCGGTTCGGTGGGCTACGCGACGCAAGGCAGCATCGACTGGAAGTTGGCCATTCTGATCGGCGTCCCCGAGTTGGCGGGCGTCTTTATCGGTTGGCGGATCGCGCATGCCCTGCCGACTCGTACGTTGAAGATCATGTTGGTCGTCGCCCTACTGGCGCTCGCGCCCTACCTCGCGTTCGTTTAGGCGCACGCTCAGGGCTCGCTGCGTGTGGGGTGTGTCAGCCTGTAAAAAGAGTTCGGCCCCGGCATCGCTTCTCTGCGATGCCGGGGCCGACGTGCACACCTGATTCTGCCTTGGAGCGGGTGACGGGAATCGAACCCGCGTAGCTAGTTTGGAAGACTAGGGCTCTACCATTGAGCTACACCCGCGTTGCACTGCTGTGCGAGGCAAGACACTACAGCAGTCGGGTCCGGAACTTCAAAACCAGTGCCGGGTTCGTGTCCACACGCCGGTGGGCCGTACTATGTGCGTTTGGCCGTGTCCGACCGACGGATACGACTACGGGATGTGGCGCAGCTTGGTAGCGCATCCGCTTTGGGAGCGGAGGGTCGCAGGTTCGAATCCTGTCATCCCGACGATCACGAGTCGTCCGCAAGATCTTAAGGAGCATCAACGCCGTGAAGAGCATCGTCGAGCAACTGAGCCCGACCCGAGTCAAGCTGAATGTCGAGGTCCCGTTCGAGGAACTCTCCGGCGACTTCGACCAGGCCTACAAGGCTCTCGCTCAGCAGATCCGCATCCCCGGCTTCCGTCCGGGTAAGGCCCCCGCGAAGCTGATTGAGGCCCGCGTGGGTCGCCAGTCGATCCTCGAGCAGGTCGTCAACGACGCGCTGCCGAACAAGTACTCGCAGGCCGTCGCCGAGGCCGATATCAAGGCCATCAGCCAGCCGGAGATCGACTTGGGTGAACTCGTCTACGGCGAGCCCGTCAAGTTCACCGCCGAGGTCGACATCCGTCCGGAGATCACGCTTCCGGACTTCTCGACCCTGTCGGTCGAGGTCGATCCGATCGAGGTCTCCGACGCTGACATCGAAGAAGAGCTGGAGAACCTCCGTGCCCGATTCGGCACACTGGTCGGCGTCGATCGCGGCGCCCAGGAAGGCGACTTCGTCTCCATCGACCTCGAAGCGACCGTCGACGGCGAGACCGTCGAAGACGCGACCACCGAGGGCCTCCCGCACGAGGTCGGCAGCGGCAACCTGATCGACGGCCTCGACGAGGCGCTCGTGGGAGTCAAGGGCGGCGAGACGAAGGCATTCACGACCAAGCTGGTCGCCGGTGAGCACGCCGGTGCCGACGCCGACGTCACCGTCACCGTCAACTCGGTCAAGGAGCGCGAGCTCCCCGCCGTCGACGACGACTTCGCCCAGCTCGCCAGCGAGTTCGACACCGCCGACGAGCTGCGCGCCAGCCTGGCCGACCGTGCAGCTGAGTCGAAGAAGTACGAGCAGGCGTCCGCGATTCGCGACGCCGTTCTCGAGCAGCTCCTCGACACTGTCGAGTTCCCGCTGCCCGAGGCTGTCGTCGAAGCCGAGGTCGAAGGCGTCCAGCACCAGTTGGTGCACGCGCTCGGACACGACGACGCGCAGGTCGACAAGTTCCTCGAAGCTCAAGGCAAGACCCGCGAGGAGTGGGATGCCGAGAGCCGTGTCGACGCCGAGAAGTCGGTCCGCACGCAGCTGCTCCTCGACTCGATCGCCGACGAGGCGGGCACCGAGGTCGGCCAGGATGAGCTGACCCAGCAGATTCTCATGCAGAGCCAGCGTTACGGCGTCGCTCCGCAGGAGTTCATCCAGCAGTTGCAGAGCGCCAACCAGATCGGCGCCCTGTACGCGGACGTGCGACGCAACAAGTCGCTCGCCGACGTCATCGGCAAGGTGTCGGTCGCCGACACCAACGGTGAGACCATCGACACCGACGCCTTCTTCGGCGGCGGCGAGTCCGATGACGACGCCGAAGGCGACGACGCCGACGCATGATCTACCCGCCCGCATGCGGGCACAACTTCGACAGCCGGGACGGCGTGAACGTCCCGGCTGTCGTGGTCTCCGGCCGAGTTCGCGTGTTCGCCACACCGAGCAATCGAACCCGGCCTTGTTCTGCTGTGAGCGAATAAGGGGTGTCGGCGGAACAATCCGGGGGGTGGAATTGATTAACCTCGGTGACAACGCCGCACACCGTTCGCGGGAGCACGGCCTTCATTTCGACAGATAGGGACATCCAGTGAGCAATCTCTACACGCCCTCCATGAGCTCGGGCGTCTCCGGCCTGAACCTGACTGATTCGGTCTTCGAGCGACTGCTCCGCGAGCGCATCATTTTCCTCGGTACCCAGGTGGACGACGACATCGCCAACCGGCTCTGCGCGCAGATTCTTCTTCTCGCAGCGGAGGACCCGGAGAAGGACATCAACCTGTACATCAACTCGCCGGGCGGCAGCGTCACCGCCGGGATGGCTATCTTCGACACCATGCAGCTCGCACCGTGCGACGTCTCGACGTACGCAATGGGCATGGCCGCGTCGATGGGGCAGTTCCTGCTGGCAGCCGGCACCAAGGGCAAGCGTCACGCGCTACCGCACGCGCGCATCATGATGCACCAGCCGTCGGCCGGTATCGGCGGCACCGCGTCCGACATCGCCATTCAGGCCGAGCAGTTCGCCGCGACCAAGCGCGAGATGAACCGCCTCAACGCCGAGTTCACCGGTCAGTCGCTCGAGAAGATCGAGACCGACGCGGACCGCGACAACTGGTTCACGGCATCCGAGGCCAAGGAGTACGGCTTCGTCGACCACGTGGTGACCCACGTGACGCGCCCGAACGCGTGAACGCCAACCGCCCAACTCCCATCACCGGTTACGGAGACACCATGAACACTTCTCTTCCCGCCGACGTACGCGCGGGCATCCCCGCCGCTGCACTCGCGCTCAAGAGCATCGAGGCCCGCTACATCCTGCCGTCGTTCATCGAGAACACGCCTAACGGCCAGCGCCAGTACGACCCCTACGCGAAGCTGTTCGAAGAGCGCATCGTGTTCGTCGGCACGCCGATCGACCAGACGGTCGCGAACGACGTGATGGCGCAGTTGCTGGTCCTGGAGAGCCAGGATCCCGACCGCGACATCACGATGTACGTCAACTCGCCCGGCGGCAGCGTCCCGGACATGCTCGCCATCTACGACACGATGCAGTACGTGCACTGCGACGTCGTCACCGTCTGCCTCGGTGAGGCTGCCTCGGCCGCCGCGATCCTGCTGGCGGGCGGCACGCCCGGTAAGCGCGCGGCCCTGCCGAACGCGACCGTGCTGATCCACCAACCGCGCACCGGCGGCGCCTACCAGGGGCAGGTGTCCGACCTGGAGATTCAGGCCGCGGAGATCGAGCGCATCCGTAAGCGTCTCGACGAGATCCTCGCCTGGCACACCGGTCAGAATCCGGAGAAGATCCGCAAGGACACCGACCGCGACAACATTCTGACAGCCGATCAGGCCAAGGAATACGGCATCATCGACGAGGTCTTCGACTACCGCAAGAAGTCGGCGCGCAAGTAAGTCCCGATCTTCTCTTCGAACCCGCCCCCGCGCGAGTACCGTTCACGGTGACGCGCTTAGCCCCCGAGAAAGTAGGTGTGGCCACATGGCCCGAATGGGAGACGGTGGCGACCTCCTCAAGTGCTCGTTCTGCGGCAAGAGCCAGAAGCAGGTCAAGAAGCTCATCGCAGGTCCGGGCGTGTACATCTGCGACGAGTGCATCGACTTGTGCAACGAGATCATCGAGGAGGAGCTCGCTGAGACTAGCGGTGACGTGAAGCTCGACGAGCTTCCCAAGCCCGCGGAGATCCGCGACTTCCTCGACAACTACGTCGTCGGACAGGACACGGCCAAGCGGACGCTCGCGGTCGCCGTCTACAACCACTACAAGCGGATCCAAGCCGGGGAGCGCAAGAGTGACAAGCGGTCGTCGACGGAGCCGGTCGAGTTGGCGAAGTCGAACATTCTGATGCTCGGCCCCACCGGGTGCGGTAAGACCTATCTGGCCCAGACGCTCGCCAAGATGTTGAACGTGCCGTTCGCGATCGCCGATGCCACCGCCCTCACTGAAGCCGGTTATGTCGGTGAGGACGTCGAGAACATCCTGTTGAAGCTGATCCAAGCCGCCGACTATGACGTGAAGCGAGCCGAGACCGGAATCATCTACATCGACGAGGTCGACAAGATCGCGCGTAAGAGCGAGAACCCGTCGATCACGCGCGATGTCTCCGGTGAAGGCGTCCAGCAGGCTCTCCTGAAGATCCTGGAGGGCACGCAGGCGTCGGTGCCTCCGCAGGGCGGACGTAAGCACCCGCATCAAGAGTTCATCCAACTCGACACGACGAACGTGCTGTTCATCGTCGCCGGTGCGTTCGCCGGGCTGGACAAGGTCGTCGCCGATCGGATCGGCAAGCGCGGCATCGGCTTCGGTAACGACGTCCCGAGCAAGGGTTCGATCGATACGAGTGACTACTTCGCCGATGTGATGCCGGAAGATCTCATCAAGTTCGGTCTGATCCCCGAGTTCATCGGTCGTCTGCCGATGGTCGCGTCAGTGCGCAATCTCGACAAGGAAGCGCTCGTCTCGATTCTCTCGGAGCCCAAGAACGCTCTGGTGAAGCAGTACACCCGGCTGTTCGAGATGGACGACGTCGAACTCGAGTTCACTGAAGAGGCTCTCGAGGCGATCGCCGACCAGGCGATCCACCGCGGCACGGGCGCGCGCGGCCTACGCGCGATCATGGAGGAAGTCCTCCTGCCCGTCATGTACGACATCCCGAGCCGGGACGATGTCGCCAAGGTCGTCGTCACCGGCGAGACCGTCCGCGACAACGTCCTGCCGACGGTCGTCCCACGTAAAGACGACGACAGTCCCGCCGAGAAGTCGGCGTAACCGGCACCATCTCTCCACCCGCCAGACTTTGCGCCCAGGGCATTTTCCACCCCGCCCTGGGCGCAAAGCTGTGCTCAGGGGCGGGCCCGAGCACCATCCGCGTCGTCGCGCACGGTGACGCACAGGGCACATGCGTTGCATCAACGCCCAGAACCTGAGTGTGAACGACTGCCCTGGGCGCAAAGCACGACGCCGTGCGACGCGCGCGGCTACGGTGTCCGTATGAGCCAGAACACAGTCGCCGGAATCATTCTCGCGGGCGGGCGTTCGCGCCGCATGGGGCAGGACAAGGCAGCGTTGGACTTCGAAGGGGTGACGATGCTGACTCGGATCGCGGCCACCCTCTCGCAGCGGTGCGCTCCGGTCCTCGTCGCCGCGCCGGAGACGTCGCAGGCCTTCCGCGAACTGTCGAAGGAATCGGATCTGCAGTGGGTCACCGACGAGAAGGAGGGGAGCGGGCCGCTCGGTGGACTCGTCGCGGCGTTGCACGCGGCTGCCGAGGCCGGAGCGGACGTCGCCTTCGTCTGCGCCACCGACATGCCACTCGTCGAAGTCGGCCTCATCGATGAGTTGGTAGCCGGGCTGACCGACTCGACCGATGCTGTGATCGCCCGCGACGCGCAGCGCGATCACCCGATGGCCGGGGTCTACCGGACCTCCGCGGCGGGTGCGCTCCAAGCACTCGTGGACGCCGGAGAACTCCGGATGGGAGCGGCCGTCGACGCGATTCACACGCGCCGCGTGACCGTCACCGATGAGAACTGGCTCACCAACGTCGACGCCCCCGAGGACCTGCACCGACTACGTGCAACCGGCGTTTCCTAGAATCAAAGGGTGAGCAACCCCGAGCTGAGCAACGCCCTGCCCAAGAACTGGGACCCTACCGACCACGAATCGGCCCTTTACCAGGGCTGGGTAGACGCCGGATACTTCAAAGCCGACGCCACGAGCGACAAGCCCGGGTATTCGATTGTGCTCCCGCCGCCCAACGTGACGGGGTCGCTGCACATGGGCCACGCCCTCGACCACACCCTCATGGACACACTGACCCGCCGTAAGCGGATGCAGGGCTACGAGGTGCTGTGGCTGCCGGGCATGGACCACGCAGGCATCGCGACACAGACCATCGTCGAAAAGCAGCTCGCCGCGGAAGGCACCACTCGCCAAGAGTTGGGGCGCGAGAAATTCATCGAACGCGTGTGGAAGTGGAAGGCCGAGTCAGGCGGCACCATCCAGGGGCAGATGCGTCGTCTCGGCGACGGCGTCGACTGGAGCCGTGACCGCTTCACCATGGACGAAGGGCTCTCGCGCGCCGTCCACACGATCTTCAAGAGAATGTTCGACGACGGCCTGATCTATCGCGCCGAACGCCTCGTCAACTGGTCGCCCGCACAACAGACCGCGATATCCGACATCGAAGTTAAGTACGCCGACGTCGAAGGCGAACTCGTCTCCTTCCGTTACGGATCTCTCGACGACGCGGAGCCACACATCGTCGTCGCCACCACCCGGATGGAGACGATGCTCGGCGACACCGCGATCGCCGTGCACCCCGACGACCCGCGATACGCCGACCTGGTCGGCGTCGAACTCGACCACCCGTTCCTGGACCGTAAGATCCCGGTGATCGCCGACGACTACGTGGACCCCGAATTCGGTTCCGGCGCAGTCAAGATCACGCCCGCCCACGACCCCAACGACTTCGCGATCGGGCAGCGCCACAACTTGCCGATGATCACAGTCATGGACAAGACCGCAGTCATCGAAGGCACCGGCACACAGTTCGACGGCCTCGACCGTTTCGCGGCGCGCGTCGCCGTCCGCGAAGCGCTCGCCGAACAGGGGCGTGTCGTCAAGGAGGTGCGCCCTTACCTGCACAGCGTCGGCCACTCCGAGCGCGCCGGCGAGCCGATCGAGCCGCGACTCTCCATGCAGTGGTGGGTCAACGTCGAATCCCTCGCCGAGGCGGCAGGCGACGCGGTTCGCGACGGCGACACCGTCATCCACCCGACGAGCCAGGAACCGCGCTGGTTCGCGTGGGTCGACGACATGCACGACTGGACGATCTCCCGCCAGCTTTGGTGGGGGCACCGCATCCCGATCTGGTATGGCCCGGACGGGCAGATCGAGTGCTTCGGCCCCGACGACACCGTCCCCGACGGATGGGAGCAGGACGCCGACGTCCTCGACACCTGGTTCTCATCGGGTCTGTGGCCGTTCTCCACCATGGGCTGGCCGGAGCAGACGGCTGAGATCGACAAGTTCTATCCGACATCCGTTTTGGTCACCGGGTACGACATCTTGTTCTTCTGGGTCGCTCGCATGATGATGTTTGGCACCTACGTCGGCAAGCTCGACCTGGCCGGACTCGGTGGGCGAGACGCGAAGGTCCCGTTCTCGGACGTGTTCCTGCACGGGCTGGTCCGCGACGAGCACGGCTCCAAGATGAGTAAGTCCAAGGGCAACGGCATCGACCCGCTCGACTGGGTCGACCGCTTCGGCGCCGACGCGCTCCGCTTCACCCTCGCCCGTGGAGCCAACCCCGGCAGCGACATCTCGGTCGGCGAATCGCATGCGCAGAGCTCGCGGAACTTCGCGACCAAACTGTTCAACGCCACGAAATTCGCGTTGATGAACGGCGCTCGCGTAGGTGAACTGCCTGCCGCCGAGAAGTTGACGACCTCCGACCGCTGGATCCTCGGGCGGCTCGACGAGGTTCTCGCCGACGTCGACGCCGGGTTCGAGACCTACGAGTTCTCGAAGGCGTGCGAAGCGCTCTATCACTTCGCGTGGGACGAGGTGTGCGACTGGTACCTCGAGCTGTCGAAGGTTCAGGTCACCGAGGGCGGCGATCGTGCCGACTCGACCGCGCTCGTCCTCGGTGTCGTATTGGACAAGTTGCTGCGCGCTCTCTCGCCGGTGATGCCGTTCGTCACCGAAGTCCTATGGACGACGTTGACCGGGGGCGAGTCCGTCGTCGTCGCCGACTGGCCTGCACCGTCCGGGCGCCCTGTCGACGCCGCGGCAGCCCAACGGATCGACGACTTGCAGAAGCTCATCACCGAGGTTCGACGGTTCCGCAGCGATCAGGGTCTCAAACCCGGACAGCGGGTGGCCGCCGTCGTCGACGGGCTCGACGATTTGGGGCTTGCCGAGCTCCGTGGCCAACTCGACTCGCTGGCTCGATTGGAGACGGCGGACGAGGCTTTCACTGCGACAGCCACGGTCGAGGTCCGGCTGTCGACGGGGACGGCGAACGTCGCCATCGACACGTCCGGGACCGTCGACGTCGAAGCCGAGCGCAAGCGCGCGGCCAAGGATCTCGCCGCCGCCGAGAAGGAACTGGCGGGTACGACGGCCAAGCTCGGCAACGAACAGTTCCTGTCGAAGGCCCCGGACGCCGTCGTCGACAAGATCAAAGCGCGTCGGGACGTCGCTGAAGCCGACGTTGCTCGCCTCACAGCCAAGCTCGACGCGCTGGGCGCCTGATGAGCGCCGACCAGCCGGGAGCTTCCGCGTCCGACGACCTCGCCGAACTGGCCGCGGTCGAAGCTGAACTCGACACAAGGTGGCCTGAGACCAAGATCGAGCCGTCGCTGACCAGGATCACCGCGCTCCTGGAACTACTCGGGAACCCGCAGCACGCATATCCGTCGATCCACATCGCGGGCACCAACGGCAAGACATCGGTCACTCGCATGATTGATGCGCTTTTGCAGGCGTTCCACCGCCGAACCGGCCGCATCACCAGCCCGCATCTGCAACTGGTGACCGAGCGGATCGCGATCGACGGGGCGCCAATCAGTCCGCGGCTGTACGTCGACACGTACCGCGAACTCGAACCGTTCATCACGATGGTCGACGACTCGTCGACTGCGCAGGGCGGTCCGCGGATGAGTAAGTTCGAGGTGCTCACCGCGATGGCCTACGCCGCGTTCGCGGAGGCGCCGATCGAAGTCGCGGTCGTCGAGACCGGAATGGGTGGGCGCTGGGACGCGACCAACGTGATCGATTCGCAGGTTGCCGTCCTCACGCCGATCGCGATGGACCACGCCGACTACCTTGGCGACACGCTGACCGCGATCGCGGGGGAGAAGGCAGGCATCATCAAGCCGGGGCCTGCGGACGCAGTAGTCCCCGCCGACCCGGTGACCGTCATCGGCCCGCAGGCGCCCGAGGTGGCCGACGTGCTGCTGCGCGCTAGCGTCGAGGCAGGCACGATCGTCGCCAGGCAAGACTCTGAGTTCGCTGTGGTGTCGTCGGTTACTGCCGTCGGCGGGCAACTCCTGTCGATCCAGGGGCTCGGCGGCATCTACGACGAGGTGTTCCTCCCGCTCCACGGTGCACATCAGGGACAGAACGCGGCATTGGCGCTCGCGGCCGTCGAAGCATTCTTCGGCGCGGGCGCGGAGCGGCAACTCGACGTCGACGCGGTCCGTGAAGCGTTCGCAGGCATCACGACGCCGGGAAGGTTGGAGCGTCTGCGCAGCGCGCCGAGCGTCTTCATCGACGCCGCGCACAACCCGCACGGTGCGGCGGCTCTCGCGCACGCGCTCACCGATGAATTCGACTTCCGGCGACTGATCGGTGTGATCGGCGTACTCGGCGACAAGGACGCACGCGGTCTGCTCGCCGAACTGGAACCAGTCTTGGACACTGTCGTGCTGACTAACAACGGCTCGCCGCGCGCCCTGGACACCGAGGCCCTCGCCGACATCGCCCGCCCGATTTTCGGCGACGAGCGCGTCGAGATCGCCGCGTTCCTGCCGGACGCCGTCGAACGCGCCATCGCGCTCGCCGAAGACGGCGTGGCAGGCGCAGTGTCCGGTGCAGGCGTGATCATCACCGGCTCGGTCGTGACCGCGGGTGCCGGCCGCACCCTGTTCGGAAAGGACCCGTCGTGACTCAGGTTCCGCCGCCTCCAGGCATCAATCCGCCGGCCACCGATCCGTGGAAGGGCTTCCGCGGCGTGATGGCGGGAACCCTCATCCTCGAGGTGATCGTCGTCCTTCTGGCGTTTCCGATCGTCGCCAAACTCGGAGGCGGTCTGTCGTGGGGATCAGGGCTGTTCCTCGGTGCACTGACCGTCGCGTTCATCGTCCTATCTGGGATGTGCGCGCGACCGTGGGCGCTGCCGACAATCCTCGCGCTTCAGGTGATCCTCATCGTCGGCGGCCTGTACCACTGGTCACTCACTGTCATCGGTGTGATCTTTCTTTGTGTCTGGGCTTACATCGCGTACATTCGACGCGACGTCGCACGACGGATCGAACTCGGCCTGCTGCCGAGTCAGCGCATCAACTGAACCCGCGCACGGCGTCGTCTACTCAGATGAACCGGTCGGCTAGACTCAGTGGATCGACGACCTCGCCCGTGCGAGAGACAAGGTGTACTCAATGGGATTTCGGTACGACGGCACGCGTGGGATCGTTCGATTCGCGCTTCTCGCGGCAGCTTGCGCGGCGACGACGCTGATCGCGGGGCCTGCGCACGCCGATACGGACCGATCGTCGGCTCCGTCGACGCACGCCCCGGCCGAGAGTGGTCCCTCGACGAGCGCGCCGTTGATCGAAGAGCAGGCGCTCAAGCCCGGGGTCCCGCAACCGGTGGCCGAAGGGTCGTTCGGTTACATCGCGACGGCGAGCGCCACCCGCTGGATGGCCGAGCGGGAGCCGGAGAACATCGTCTCGAACCTGCCGGTTGGGCACCGCGGCGACAATAACGCGATGGCGAAGGTCCTCGGTGGACAGTTGGACGCCGCGGTCGCCGAACGCGGAGCGTGCCTCCAAGTGATCGTCGGCGGCCCTCGCGACGGAGGCCTGTTCACCTACGGGTTCTACGCGGTCGAACCCGAGTACTGCCCCCGCTGAGTCGAGCTGCGACCCTCGGGCCGTTAGAGTGTGCTGGTGACTGAACAGACTCTCGTACTCATCAAGCCCGACGGCGTGCAGCGTGGCGTTATCGGTGACGTGATCTCCCGCATCGAGCGCAAGGGCCTCACCTTGGCCGCACTCGAATTGCGGACCGTCACCACCGAGATCGCCTCCGAGCACTACGCCGAACATGCTGAGCGCCCGTTCTTCGGGTCGCTACTGGAATTCATCACCTCCGGCCAGGTCGTCGCGGCCGTCGTCGAAGGTCCGCGTGCCATCGCCGCGTTCCGTCAGCTCGCGGGCGGCACCGATCCCGTCGAGAAGGCTGTCCCCGGCACGATCC
The DNA here is from genome assembly GCF_032711245.1 of Gordonia abscondita. Classification (GTDB taxonomy): domain Bacteria; phylum Actinomycetota; class Actinomycetes; order Mycobacteriales; family Mycobacteriaceae; genus Gordonia. The sequence continues at coordinate 3,867,804 of NZ_CP128986.1, read as the reverse complement.
GTGGCGACTTCGGACTCGAGACCCAGTTCAATCTCGTCCACGGCTCAGACTCGCCGGAGTCGGCCGCACGCGAGATCGCCCTCTGGTTCCCCGCTCTGAACTCCTGAAATACCGCGTGCGACGCGGCACGTGAGGACCACTTTTTCAATGCTGTGCCAGTACTGACCTGTTCGTGTGGGATACTTGATCGGGTTCGCGAAGTCACACTTTGACTTCGGGGGCTCGGCGGAACGCTTGCGACCCGCCCGCCATCCGTTGCACCCCACAGGGTCCGGGTGAGCGGTGGTCGTATCCGAATCGCCACGTAAGGCGTCGAACTTCAGACGCGAAGACCACACAACACCCGGTCAAACCTGACCGGCACACATTGAGAAGGCTCTCGCGTGGCCGCGTCGTACAGCTCTTTCGACGCGCCCGGGGGTCTCAAGGAGACCACGTGACCGATAACGGGTCGCCGGTGAACGCCGATTCGGCGCATTTCACGGCGGAAGACATTCCCCTCCGACTCCGCGTGCATGCACTCGCCCGACTGCTGGGTTCCACCAGCCGGGACGTGTTGGTGCACCTCGGGGAACTGGGGGTGACGGCGCGCACCGCGCAGTCGTCGATTTCACGAGACGACGCGATGCTCGTCGCCGCGCGCTACGGCGTCGCGGCAGCCGACGACCCTTCGGTCGCGGCAGCGCCCGCACCGGCGGGGGAGGCTCCGGCTGGCCGGGTGTCAGCCGACCCCAAGCCGTCGTTGTTCTCGGCCGTCGAGGTTGTTGAACCCACCGCGTCCGCGTCCGCAGGAGAGACTGCGGCTCCGCTGTTCCTCTCGGCGGGCCCCGACGCAGCAAAAAAGACCGACGCGGCAAAAAAGACCGATGCGGCGAAGAAGACCGAGCCTCCGAAGAGGACCGAGCGGGCGATCGATTCCGGGACCGAGTCCGAGGCGGAGACGAACTCGGGTGAGGATGCCGGAGCCGTGAAGTCTGAGGGCAAGAAGTCCGGTTCGAAGAAGGCGTCCGCCAAGAAGTCCGGCGGTAAGAAGTCGGATGCTGACGGCGCCGCAGACGAGCACACCCACGCGACGAAGACTGACGACGAGAAGGCCGACCAGAAGAAGTCCGGCGAAAAGAATGCTGGCGGCAAGAAGGCTGGCGAGAAGAAGGCTAGCGAGAAGAAGGCTGCCGGTAAAAAGGCCGGCGGTAAGAAGAGCGCGACGAAGCAGACCGACGACGAGTCCGTCGAAGCCCCGGCAGTAGACGTGTCCCCGGCCGCGGAGACCGACGACGCGGTCGCGACACCCTCCCGCGACACTCGGGCTCTCGACGCTCAAGCGGGCGAGGACCCAGAAGGCAATAGCGAGCCTTCTGATCCGGACGGCGCCCACAACGATGACGCCTCGAACTCCGACTCCCGGTCACGTCGACGCCGCCGTGGACGCCGCGGACGCGGACGCGGTCGCGGAGACCAGGCTGACGGCAGCGAGCAGGGCGACACCGACGACGAGCAGAACACGCAGTCGCACGACGGGAACGAATCGCCTGCAGACGGTGCCCCAGAAGACAAGCAGGCCCACGACAAGCGGACCCACGACAAGCAGGGCGACGACAAGCAGATCGGGGACCAGCAGGCTGGCGACAAGTCTGTTGGCGACAAGGCAGCCGGCGATACGCAAGCCGGCGATACGCAGGCAGGCGAGAAGAAGTCCGACGACGCCACCGACGATTCGGACGACGACTCGTCCGACGACGCGAACCCGGCCAGCAAGCGTCGCCGTCGCCGCCGTCGCCGTCGCGGCGCGGGAGACACCGACGACGCGACAGTCGACGATCCGCCGAATACCGTCGTCCACGAACGTGAGCCTCGCACCAAGCGGGTCCGCGACGAGGTGCAAGGCATCTCCGGGTCCACCCGTCTGGAAGCGAAGCGTCAGCGTCGGCGTGATGGCCGTGACGCAGGACGCCGCCGCCCGCCGATCCTCACCGAGTCCGAGTTCCTGGCCCGCCGCGAGGCGGTCGAACGCGTCATGGTGATCCGGGAACGGAGCGCCAACGCCGCGATCGCTTCGCACGACGCGCATTCGGCCCCCACCGAGGACTACACGCAGGTCGCCGTTCTCGAGGACGGCGTGCTCGTGGAGCACTTCGTCACCACCGAGACTTCGCAGTCGATGGTCGGCAACATCTACCTCGGCCGCGTCCAGAACGTTCTCCCCGGTATGGAGGCCGCATTCGTCGATATCGGGCGTGGCCGCAACGGTGTCCTGTACGCCGGTGAAGTCAACTGGGAGGCAGCGGGCCTCGACGGACGGTCCCGCAAGATCGAACAGGCGCTCAAGCCGGGCGACTACGTCCTCGTCCAGGTCAGTAAGGACCCGGTCGGACACAAGGGCGCCCGCCTGACGACCCAGATCTCGCTCGCCGGCCGCTACCTCGTGTACGTACCGGGCGGCTCCTCGACCGGGATTAGCCGCAAATTGCCGGACACCGAACGCAAGCGTCTCAAGCAGATCCTCTCCAAGGTCGTGCCGGACGGTGCGGGCGTCATCATCCGCACCGCATCCGAAGGAGTCAGCGAGGACGAACTCGCCGCCGACGTCGCGCGCCTGGAGTCGCAGTGGAAGCGGATCGAGTCCGCATCCACCGAGTACAAGGCGAAGGCGTCCGGCACCCCGCACGCCCTCTACGAAGAGCCGGACCTCCTGGTCCGGGTGGTGCGCGACCTGTTCAACGAAGACTTCACCAAGCTTGTCGTCGAAGGCGACAAGGCGTGGAAGCTCGTCTCCGGTTACGTCCGCGACGTCGCGCCCGACCTGTTCGATCGTGTCGACGAATTCACCAAGGCACACGCAGACGCACCGGATTCGTTCGATGTGCACCGCATCGACGAGCAACTCGCGAAGGCGCTCGACCGCAAGGTGTGGCTGCCGTCTGGCGGCACACTGATCATCGAGCACACCGAAGCGATGACCGTCGTCGACGTCAATACCGGCAAATTCACCGGTTCGGGCGGCAACCTCGAAGAGACTGTCACCCGCAACAACTTGGAGGCGGCCGAGGAGATCGTCCGCCAGATGCGGTTGCGCGACATCGGCGGCATGATCATCGTCGACTTCATCGACATGGTCCTCGAAAGTAACCGCGATCTTGTCTTGCGTCGTCTCACCGAGGCGCTCGGTCGGGACCGGACTCGCCACCAGGTGTCGGAGGTGACGTCGCTCGGGCTCGTGCAGATGACCCGCAAGCGCCTCGGCACTGGACTCCTCGAAGCGTTCTCGACGACGTGCACCGCGTGCGCCGGGCGAGGCGTCATCGTGCACGCCAACCCAGTCGAGGTCCGTCAGCCTGACGACGGTTCGCGTTCGGACGCTGGAAACCGACGGTCGCGTCGCAAGAAGGGGAGCGGACGTTCGGAGACGTCGCCGGCCCCGACACCGGAGCAGCCGAAGGCGGCGGCGCCGCACAAGCCCGCCGCAGAACATCCGTTATTCCGCGCGATGGCCCTCCACGAGGACGACGACTCAGCGGACGGTCACCCAGAGGACGGTCACCCAGAGGACAGGCACCCAGCGGACAGGCACCCAGCGGACAGGCGCGTCGACGAGACCGCCGTCCGTGAGACGGCGGCCGACAGGAAGACGTCTGCACCCACTGCGAAGGCGCAAGAGCCTGCGAAGGCTAAGGCATCCGAACCTGAATCTGTGCCGTCGCCGCCGACCACGACGGTGACTCGTCGCCGACGCGCAGTACGACGCACGTCGGCCCCGACCTCGGTGGTGCCCGAGCCGGTCACGGTGGCGACAGCCGAGCCGGTGACGACAGTCGCGGCGCAGACCGCGGAGCCGGTCGTCGCCGTCAAACGGACGCCCCGGCGGCGCACCGGGCGGCGTGCGGCGGGACCTCCGCCGTCGGAGCAGTGACACGCGGTCGGACCAGTTTGACCCGATAGGCCGCGGTCCCGTAGCCTTGACAAGTCGCCTTCCGTAGACGCGCGCTGCTGTGCGCGCATGGCGCGGAAGTTGCTTCGAGGGTTTCTCGGAGTTGCAGCACACCAAAGATTCGCTGATGAGCAGGATTGGCCTGCGGATTCGGCCCTATGAGACGAGTAAGAGGACAGCGGGAATGGCAACGTACGCGATCGTCAAGACCGGCGGTAAGCAGTACAAGGTCGCCGAGGGCGACATTGTGAAGGTCGAGAAGATCGACGCCGAGCAGGGCAGCGCAGTGTCGTTGCCGGTGGCGCTGGTCGTCGACGGTGCGAACCTCACCACCGATGCTGACAAGCTTGCAGGCAAGTCGGTCGATGCGGAGATCCTCGAGCACGTGAAGGGCCCGAAGATCCGCATCCACAAGTTCAAGAACAAGACCGGCTACCACAAGCGCCAGGGGCACCGACAGAACCTGACGGTTCTCAAGGTCACCGGCATCAAGTAGCCCACACTTTTTCTCAATTCCCAGGAGGAATGAACCATGGCACACAAGAAGGGTGCATCCAGCTCGCGTAACGGGCGCGACTCGAATGCTCAGCGACTCGGCGTCAAGCGTTTCGGCGGTCAGGTCGTCAGCGCCGGCGAGATCCTGGTCCGCCAGCGCGGAACCAAGTTTCATCCGGGCGTCGGCGTCGGCCGCGGCGGTGACGACACGCTGTTCGCTCTCGAATCGGGCGCGGTGGAGTTCGGCAGCAAGCGCGGTCGCAAGACTGTGAACATTGTTCCGGAGCCGGCCTCGGTCTGAACGACCCGGTCGAACTGGTAACAACTCAGCTCTGCAGCAGGGCGGGTCAGGGTCATCGAGAACCCCGACCCGCCCTGCTTCGTATTTAGACCGTATTGGAAGGAGACGCCGTGTCGCGCTTCGTCGACCGCGTCAAGATCGATGTCGTCGCCGGTAACGGCGGGCATGGTTGCTCGTCAGTTCACCGCGAGAAGTTCAAGCCGCTCGGCGGACCGGACGGCGGCAACGGCGGCGACGGCGGCGACGTCCGCCTGATCGTCGACCCACAGGTGCACACGTTGCTCGACTTCCACTTCCGCCCGCACGCCCGCGGAACGAACGGGGGAACAGGCGAAGGCGGCAACCGCAGCGGTTCCAGCGGCACCGAACTGGTCCTCCCGGTTCCCGACGGCACCGTCGTGCTCGACGACAAGGGAAACATCCTTGCGGACATGGTTGGGGAAGGCACCGAGTTCGTCGCGGCGCAGGGCGGGCGAGGCGGCCTCGGCAATGCGGCTCTCGCGTCTCGGGCACGGCGTGCCCCCGGGTTCGCGCTGCTCGGCGAGCCAGGCGAAGAACGTGAACTCGTCCTCGAACTCAAGTCTGTGGCCGACGTCGGTCTCGTCGGCTTCCCGTCGGCGGGCAAATCGTCGCTCGTCTCGGTCCTGTCGGCGGCGAAGCCGAAGATCGCCGACTACCCGTTCACCACGCTGACGCCGAACCTCGGTGTGGTCACCGCAGGATCGGACGTGTTTACGGTCGCCGACGTGCCCGGTCTGATTCCGGGTGCCTCGCAGGGACGTGGCCTCGGGTTGGAGTTCCTCCGCCATCTGGAACGATGCGCTGTCCTCGCGCACGTCGTCGACTGCGCGACTCTCGATCCCGGTCGTGACCCGGTGTCGGACATCGACGCGTTGGAAGCCGAGCTCGCAGCGTACCGCCCTGCGCTCGATGTCGACCATTCCCTCGGCGACCTCGCGAACCGTCCCCGGATCGTCGTCCTCAATAAGGTCGACATTCCTGAGGCCGACGAACTCGCGGACCTCGTGGAAGCAGACATCGCCGAGCGCGGCTGGCCGGTGTTCCGGGTCTCCGCGGTCGCGCACAAGGGTCTACCCGAATTGACTTTCGCGCTCGCTGAGATGGTGCGCGAGTATCGTGCCGTGCACGCCAAGCCGGTGGCGCGCCGGCAGGTGATCAGGCCGAAGGCCGTCGACCACGGCGAGTTCGCGGTCGTTGCGGATCCGTCGATCGAAGGCGGATTCGTGGTGCGCGGCGAACGCCCGGAGCGGTGGATCCGGCAGACACAATTCGACAACGATGAAGCCGTCGGCTACCTCGCCGACCGGCTCAACCGTCTCGGCGTCGAGGCCGCTCTGGTCAAGAAGGGCGCGAAGCCCGGTGCAGCGGTCACGATCGCGGGCGTGACCTTCGATTGGGAGCCGACGGCTCCGACCGGTGCCGAGGTTCCGCTCACGGGCCGAGGCACCGACGCACGACTCGACCGTCCCGATCGGGTCGGCGCCGCCGAACGCAAGGTGGCCCGCTCGATGCGCCGTCAGCGCCCAGACGGGGAGCAGGAGGAGACTCTCGGTTGGGACGACGACACGCTCGACGACGATGAGTGAACTCCGCAACGTCATAGCGACCGCGCGCAGCATCGTTGTCAAGATCGGTTCGTCCGCGGTGACCGACCTGGAGACCGGGCTCGACCGGGACAGGCTCGACGGGCTGGTAGACGCGCTGGAAGACCGCATGAGGGCGGGCTCCGATGTGGTCGTGGTCTCGTCGGGCGCGATCGGCGCCGGGATCGCGCCGCTCGGCCTGCGTAAACGGCCGAGCGACCTCGCGACCAAGCAGGCTGCCGCCAGTGTCGGTCAGTTGGCGCTCGCGCACGCGTGGGGCACCTCCTTCACCCGGTATGACCGCGTGGTCGGTCAGGTGTTGTTGACCGCAGACGACTTCTCCGACCGCGTGCACCACGCGAACGCGCAACGCACGCTCGACCGGCTACGGTCGCTGCACGCGGTGGCCGTCGTCAACGAGAACGACACGGTCGCGACCAACGAGATCCGGTTCGGCGACAACGATCGGCTGGCCGCGCTCGTCGCACACCTCGTGAGTGCCGACGCGCTGCTATTGCTGTCGGACGTCGACGGGTTGTACACCGGCGATCCGCGCCGACCCGGTCCAGACGGGAAGCCCGCCCGGCTGATCGAACAGGTCGACGGCCCCGAGGATCTCGACGGCGTGATCGCCGGGTCTGGTGGCGCCCTCGGCACCGGCGGAATGTCGTCCAAACTCGCTGCTGCGCGGCTCGCGTCTGATTCTGGTGTTCCGGTGCTGTTGGCGTCGGCAGCAGACGCAGGCGTGGCGCTGCGCGACGCGAGCGTCGGCACAGTGTTCGCCGCGCGCCCGGAGCGGCTGTCGGCCCGACGGTTCTGGGTCCGGCACGCCGCGCAGGCGCACGGACGCTTGACCCTCGACGACGGCGCGGTCAGCGCGGTCTGTCTACGACGACGTTCCCTGCTTTCGGCTGGGGTCGTCGAGTCCGTCGGCAACTTCTCGTCCGGCGACGTCGTCGATCTCGTCGATCTCGCGGGCCGGACTCGGGGGCGGGGAGTTGTCGGCTACGACGCCGACGACGTCGCCCGAATGATCGGCAAGTCGACAGACGACCTGCCGCCCGATCTCCAGCGGCCGATCATCCACGCCGACCATCTGGTCCCGGTGTAGGGCAGTCGGTGTAGACGAGACTGTGAAACGACTTCGGCACTTTCTATCGGCTGTGCGCCGATAAAAAGTGCCGAAGTCGTTTCAGGTCTTGCTGCCGCTGGCTCAGGCGCGGTGCCGACCGGGGTCGGCGGCTGCCTCGCGCGGCGGGACCTCGACGAGCGGGTAGACACCGTTCTCGTCGTGGACCTCGGTGCCGACGACGGGCGGGTTGAAGACGCAGAGCATGCGCAGCTGGGTCTTCGCAGTGACCGTGTGCCGGTCGTACTTGTCCATCATGTACATGGTTCCCTCGGCGAGGGGGTACGTGATGCCTGTCTCGCGGTCGAGAAGTTCACCTTCGCCTTCCACGAGCCAGACGGCTTCGATGTGGTTGGCGTAGTGGAACTCGTTGACCGAACCCGCCTTGATGGTGGTCTCGTGGAACGAGAATCCGACGTGGTCACCGCCGAGCACGATCCGCTTCGAGACCCAGTTGCCGTGCGGGTCTGCGACCTCACGGTCGGTGCCGGTGATTTCTTGGGTGGTGCGAACGATCATCGGAGTACCTCCTCGACGGATGCGGTCAGAATGTCCATGCCCTGATTCAGCTCGTCGTCGCTGAGAGTCAGAGGCGGCAGAAGCTTGATCACCTCGTCGGACGGTCCCGAGGTCTCCGCCAGCAGACCGCTGTCGAATGCCTTGGCGCAGGCCTTGCCTGCCTTCTCAGGATCGTCGAACGCGAGGCCCTGGATCATGCCGCGGCCGCGACGCTTAATGCCTTCGTTTCGCTGGCACAACTCCTCGAAGCGGTCGGCGATCCGCTGACCCTTCTCCTTGGTCTGTTCGGCGAAGGCGCCGTCGGACCAGTAGTTGTCGATGGCTGCCTTGGCGGTAACGAACGACGGGTTGTTGCCGCGGAATGTGCCGTTGTGCTCGCCCGGCTCCCAAACATCGAGTTCACGACGGAAGAGAGTCAGTGCCATCGGGAGACCGTAGCCGCCAATCGACTTCGACAGCGTGACGATGTCCGGGGTGATGCCCGACTCTTCGAAGGAGAAGAAGTCGCCGGTGCGGCCACAGCCCATCTGCACGTCGTCGACGATCAGCAGCATGTCCTGGCGCTTGCACAGGTCGGCCAGGCCCTGAAGCCACTCGGCGCGAGCGACATTGACGCCGCCCTCGCCTTGAACGGTCTCGACGATGACGGCGGCGGGGTGATTGAGACCGCTGCCCTCGTCGTTCAAGACGCGCTCGAACCAGCTGAAGTCCTCGTGAGCGCCGCCCATGTAGTTGTCGAACGGCATCGGGGTCGAGTGGACCAGGGGGATGCCTGCACCCGCGCGCTTCATTGCGTTACCGGTGACCGACAGCGAACCGAGAGTCATACCGTGGAATGCGTTCGTGAAGTTCACGATGGCCTCGCGGCCGGTGACCTTGCGCGCCAGCTTCAGTGCGGACTCGACGGCGTTGGTGCCGGTGGGGCCGGGGAACTGGACTACGTAGTCCAGGTCGCGCGGGACCAGGATCTTGTTCGCGAAAGTCTCCAGGAATTCGCGCTTGGCCACGGTGTTCATGTCGAGACCGTGCGTGATGCCGTCGCGCGATATGTAGTCGATCAGTGCTTCCTTGAACTTCGGGTTGTTGTGCCCGTAGTTGAGCGCACCGGCGCCGGCGAAGAAGTCAAGGTAGCGATTACCGTCGACGTCGGTGATCCAACTGCCCTTCGCGGTGTCGAACATCGCCGGCCAGTTACGGCAGTAGGAGCGGACCTGGGATTCGTACGTGGTGAAGGTGTCTTCTGCCTCTACGCGTTTCTGCGTCGTCATCTTGAGTTGTCCTTACATTTTGTCGGCGCCGCGTTAAGCGGACGCCGGCGAAAGCCGGTAAAGGTCTTCCGGCTCGTGTGAATCGCCGAACAGTTCGGCCTTGAGGAACGGTTGACGGGTGAACTCCAAACCGAGCTCGCGGGCGACCCCGGCGAAGAGCGCTTGCGACGCCTCATTGTCGGGGCTGATCGTCGTGTGGATCGCGGTCACACCCGACCCGGTGTTGCGTTTGAACAGCTCACGCAACATGGTTCCGGCGATCCGCTTACCGCGTTGATCGGAGTCGACCGCGACCTGCCACACCATGAGTGCGTCCGGTGCCTGCGGTCGGCGGTATCCGGTGACGAAGCCTACAACCCTTTCCTCTACTTCGGCGACGATGGAGGTGTCGGAGAAATCTTCACCCCACAAGACGTAGGCGTAACTCGAATTGACGTCGAGTACCTGCGAGTCGCGGGCAATTTCCCACATCCTGATTCCATCGGTCGCCCGTGGCCGCCGATAGGCGACTCCGTGGTGGTCGTTCAGGTCGAACGTGTTCTCTGTTTGCGGGTTCATGACCTGACCGAGGCTAACGAGCCGCCAAGTCGATGTCACCCGCGCAACCGACACGCCGACGGGATGTCCGATCTTTGTGCAGTTCATCGATACGATGTGTGATAAATCACAGTAACGTCAAATCTTTGTGTTTTGAGGATGCCCTGGTGACCGAAATGTCGGCTATGAGTGGGAGGATGACCTCACACCGATGATCGACCTTTGTGGTGGCGAAGCGGTCCCCGCGGGTGCCGCCTCGATTGACGATGACGATGGGTTTGCCGTCGTCGGCCGCGCGGCGGACGAACCGGAGTCCCGACATCACAGTCAATGACGATCCGGCGACGATCATGGCGTCCGCGTCGTCGACCATTCGGTACGCCTGGTCGGACACCGCTCGCGGCACTGTCTCGCCGAAGTAGACGATGTCGGGTTTCAGGGTGCCGCCGCATTCGGTGCAGTCGACCATGACGAACCCCGCGGTGTCGTGCAGGACGGCGTCCGCGTCGGGGGCAACCTCGATCGCTCCGTCACCACCCATCTGATCGGCAAACCCCGGGTTGGCGTCCTCGAGGCGTTCGGCGAGGCGATGCCGGGACGTTCGGGCGCCGCACTCCAGGCAGATCGCCCGGCCGTACGAGCCGTGCAGGTCGAGGACGGGTCGCGAGCCTGCCTTCAGGTGGAGCATGTCGACGTTCTGGGTGATGACTCCAGTCACCGCGCCCACGAGTTGCATGTCGGTGATCGCGTAGTGGGCGGCGTTCGGTGTCGCGGCATCCATGTGTCGCCATCCGAGGTGATTGCGTGCCCAATAGTGGCGCCTGAATTCGGGTGACGAGAGGAATTGGTCGATGGTCATCGGGTTCCGCAGCGTCGCGTCCGGGCTCCGGTAGTCGGGGATCCCGGACGGTGTCGAGACTCCCGCGCCGGTGAGGACGACGGTACGTCGCCCGGCAAGTGCGCGGGCCGCCTGTTCGGCCCGAGCGGCGGGGTCGGCGTCGGCGACGGTCGGTGGGGCCGGTGTCCAAGCGTTCACGCGCGTACGCATGTCACGAGGATACGGCGGAACCCAGGTGGGATTGCCGGATAGGATGGTTCACCGATATGACCAGGATCATCGCCGGAGAGTTCAGGGGGCGTCGGCTCGGCGTCCCGGCCGAGACCACCCGCCCCACGTCCGACCGTGTGCGGGAGGCCGTCTTCTCGATGCTCGGTGCCCGCACCGACCTCGACGGCCTGCGCGTCGCCGACCTGTACGCGGGTACCGGCGCGCTCGGCATCGAAGCCGTATCTAGAGGGGCGGAGTCGGCGGTGCTCGTCGAAGCGGACCGCCGCGCGGCGAAAGTGGTGCGCGACAATATTGCGATCTGCCGGGCCGGTGGCCGCGCGCGGGTAGTGGAGCGGACCGTCGAGTCATTTCTCGCCGCAGCGGCCGGACCGTTCGATCTGGTCTTCATCGATCCGCCCTACGATCTGTCGTCCGGCGACGTCGCCGCGGTCCTGACGCTATTGCTGTCTGCGTTGACCGATGGCGCGTGGGTGGTGGTCGAGCGTGGATCGCGGAGTATGGCCGTCGACCTGCCCGACGGGTTGGAGTCGGTGGTGGATAAGAAGTACGGCGACTCGGCCGTTCAACTCGTGCGACGGGTAGATTCGCCGTCATGAGTGCTGCGGTGTGTCCCGGATCGTACGACCCGTTCACCCTCGGCCACCGGTTCGTCGTAGAGCGCACGGCCGCTCGCTTCGACCGCGTGGTTGTCGCGGTGGTGGTCAATCCCAACAAGCAGGGGATGTTCTCCATCGATGAGCGGATCGATCTGATTCGCCGCGACTGTGTCGACCTGCCGAATGTCGATGTGCGGAGTTGGTCGGGCCTGCTCGTCGACCTGCTTCGCGACGATGATGCGCCGACCATCGTCAAAGGTCTGCGGTCGGAGACTGACTTCGCCTACGAGACGCCGATGGCGCAGATGAATCGTGAGCTCGCCGACGCCGAGACGCTGTTCATGCTCACCGACCCGAAGTTCGCCCATGTGTCGAGTTCGCTGGTTAAAGAGGTCGCGAAGCTAGGCGGCGATGTCGCACCGTACCTCGCGCCGCACATCCACTCGGCCCTCCGCGACAAGCTCGACGGCGTGCATCGAATCTGAGGTCGCAGCGTCGAGCGAGAGTCGGATCCCGACACGCCGACCTAACCTCTCCAGTCACAGGCGCAACATTCGGCACAATGACATCAAAGATGTCAAGGCCAACAAGGCTTCAAGGCCACTGTGCCGGATCGGAGTTACCGTGTACCGCGTATTCGAAGCGCTGGACGAGCTCGTTGCTCTCGTCGAAGAGGCGCGCACCGTCCCGATGACCGCAGGCTGCCTCATCCCTCGTGGTGACGTGCTTGAACTGCTCGACGACCTGCGCGATGCGCTGCCCGCCGAGCTCGACGACGCCCAGGACGTCCTGGACGAGCGCGACACGCTCGTCAGCAACGCCCGCGAGACGTCGGACAAACTGATCTCTGGAGCTGAGAACGACTCCCAGGCAATGCTGGCGCACGCCAAGGCAGAGTCGGATCGGTTACTGGCCGAAGCCGAGGCTAAGGCGGAACGCATCCTCGGCGACGCCGGCGTCCATGCGCAGCAGACTGTCGACTCCGCTGCCGAGGAAGCGCAGCGACTCGAGCTCAGTGCGAACCGTGAGTTCGAGGCGGTCACCGGTCGGGCTCGCTCCGAGGCTTCGCGCGTCGTCGAATCAGGCGATGCGAGCTACCACAAGTCGGTTGCCGACGGCATCGCCGAACAGCAGCGTCTGGTCTCCGACTCCGAGGTTGTGGCCGCTGCGAAGAGCGAGGCCGAGCGGATCGTCGACGCGGCACACGCCGAGTCGGACCGCCTGCGCGGCGAATGCGACGTCTACGTCGACGACAAGCTCGCCGATTTCGAGGACATCCTTACCGGCACTATGCGCTCGGTGAACCGCGGACGCCAGCAGTTGCGTACCGGTGCGGGCATGCACGACTACGTCGAGTACCCGCACAGTGTCGATGTCGCTCACGACGACGACCGCAGCCCTGCGCCGATGGCGGGCTGACCCTCGCTTGAGCACTCGCGTAAAATCTCTGATCGTGAGTGTTAAGCCCTTCGTCATCGATATCCGCAGCGTGCCGCGTCGTGCCGGCTCTCTAGTCGAGGTTGCCCGCACGGTTGTGACGCCAGACCGCATCGGAGCCGAGATGATCGGCATCCCAGCTGATTCCGAGGTTCATCTGGATCTGCGGCTGGAGTCCGTCACTGAGGGCGTTCTGGTCTCGGGAACGGTAGATGCGTCGACGGCCGGTCAATGTGGCCGTTGTCTCGACGCCTTAGACGATTCGGTCTCGGTGTACCTGACCGAACTGTTCGCGTACCCCGACTCCGAGACCGACAAGACCAGCGACGATGAGGACGTCGAGCGGATCGTCGACGAAGAAGTCGACCTTGAGCAGACGATCATCGACGCGATCGCCACGGAGCTCCCGCTGTCGCCGGTGTGCAGCCCGGACTGCCCGGGACTGTGCCACGTATGTGGTGTCCGGCTGGCCGACGCCGAACCCGACCACGGCCACGACATCATCGATCCGCGGTGGGCGAAGCTCGCCGACAAGCTCGTCGACCCGGCGCCGGACGACGCAGACTCGGACTCGCGCTCATGAGCAAGCGTCCGGACCCGTCCGGCCTGCTCGACGCGCTCGGCGCCGAGATCAATCCGGAACTTTTGACGCTGGCGTTGACGCACCGCTCATACGCGTACGAGAACGGCGGGCTCCCCACTAACGAACGTCTCGAGTTCCTGGGCGACGCGGTACTCGGCGTCGTCGTCACCGAACGTCTGTACCTGGGATTCCCCGACCGTCCGGAGGGCGAACTCGCAAAGATCCGTGCGAGTGTCGTCAACATGCACGCGTTGGCTGGCGTCGCCCGTGAACTCGGCGAAGGCGGTCTCGGCGCGCACATCTATCTCGGGCGCGGCGAAGAGTTGACTGGCGGCCGCAACAAGGAATCCATTTTGGCGGACGGCCTCGAGTCGGTGTTCGGTGCGTTGTTTCTCGATCACGGTATCGACGCTGCCAAGCGGGTCATCATGGATCTGTTCGAGCCGATCATCGCCCGCGCAGGCGAACTCGGTGCCGGTCTGGACTGGAAGACTTCGCTCCAAGAGTTGTCGGCCGAGAAGGGTGCCGGGCAACCGCAATATCAGGTCACGTCCACTGGGCCCGACCATGACAAGGAGTTCACCGCGGTCGCCGTCGTCGCCGGTCGTGAACTGGGCGAGGGGACCGGGCGGACCAAGAAGGAAGCTGAGCAGAAGTCGGCTGCTCTCGCGTGGCGTGCGCTGAACGATGCCCAGGACTTCGTCGGCAGCTCCGACGATGCCGCGGCGGCAAGTAACTAGCGCTCGCGTGCCCGAACTTCCCGAGGTCGAGACGATCCGGTCCGGCCTGGAGCCGCATGTCAGGGGTCGACGGATCACCGATGTCTCGGTGCTTCACCCTCGTGCTGTCCGGCGGCATGTCGGTGGCGCGACCGATTTGGAGAACCGGTTGCGCGGCAAACGTTTCGGCGCTGTCGAACGCCGCGGCAAGTATCTGTGGCTGACCGGGTCTGACGCGTCCGATGAGGTCGCCGTCGTTGTTCATCTCGGGATGAGCGGCCAACTGCTGATCAGTGACCCGGACGCGCCGCACCAGAAGCATCTGCGGATCCGTGTCACTCTCGACGACGGGCGTGAGGTGCGTTTCGTCGATCAGCGTACGTTCGGCGGCTGGCACGTCGACGACCTCGTGTCCGTCGGCGGGCGAGACGTACCTGAGTCGGTGGCGCACATCGCGCCCGACCCGTTCGAGGACGCGTACGATCCTGATCGCGTTGTCGCGGTGCTCCGTCGCAAGGAGACCGAGGTCAAACGTGCGATCCTCGACCAGACTGTCGTGTCCGGGATCGGGAACATCTATGCGGACGAGTCGTTGTGGCGTGCCCAAGTGCATGGCGCGCAGAAGACCAATCGGACATCCATGCCGCGGCTGCGCGGGGTGCTCGACGCGGCGAGCGAGGTGATGGCCGAAGCCGTCGAAGTGGGCGGAACGTCGTTCGACGAACTGTATGTGAACGTCAACGGGCAGTCGGGGTACTTCGACAGAAGCTTGAGTGTCTATGGACGCGAAGGACAGCCTTGCCGGCGTTGCGGAAGTTTGATCAGACGGGAGTCATTCATGAACCGGTCGAGCCACTTTTGTCCGTCCTGCCAGCGGAAACACTGAGCTACTGTAGTTGAGATCGACGGGCCGGGACGCCTTCCTCCGGCTGAACGCTGGGCGCGGCCGATGACAGTAGCCAGGGGTGTTAGGCCAATGGTGCTGGCAACCCTCGGCTCGGCGACAATGGAACCGAAAGAGCTTGCCGCTGTCAGTGCGTCCTCGGTCTCGTCATTTGCCGCTGTAGACGGGGAACGCGCTGGAGTCCCCGTAGTTCCGGTCGTTCAGGTCCCGCAGTGCGTCCATGTCCGCCTCGGAGATCTCGAAGTCGACCTGGGCATTTGATCTCATATGCTCAGGATTCGCGGTCTTCGGCAGTGACACGGTGTCGAGCTGGAGCGTGTACCTGATGCACAGTTGCGGAACGGACACGCCGTACTTTTCGGCGATCGCCTTGACCTCTGCGTTGTCCAGGATCTCGCCGTGAGCGATAGGCGAGTACGCCTGCACCAGAATGCCCTTCTCCTGGCAGTAGTCGATCAACTCGCTCGGGGTGTTTCCGGCGTGGACGAGGATCTGGTTCGCGTGCGGCGCGACTGCGCCATCGTTGAGGATGTTCTCCACGTCCGCCTGCAGGAAGTTCGAGACGCCGATGGCGCGGATCTTGCCTGCGTGGTGTGCCGCCTCCAGCGCTTTCCACGCCTGGCGATTGCCCTCGGCATAGTCGCCGCCGCGGAAGTCGTCCCACGGCTGCGGCGCGTGAATGAGCATGAGGTCGACGTACCCGACGTCGAGCTTCGCGAGAGACTCGTCGATGGCGGCGACCGCGGCGTCGTAATCCTTGATCTCGGCGGCGAGCTTAGTCGAGACGAACAGCTCGTCCCGAGCCACACCAGAGGTTCGGACGCCTTCGCCGACGCCGCGCTCATTGCCGTACGCCTGAGCGGTGTCGATGCCGCGGTAGCCGATCTCGATCGCGGCGCGAACGGACTCGGCGGCCTTGTCGTCGTCGATGAACCAAGTGCCGAGGCCAAGCTTGGGGATCTCGACGCCGTTGCTCAGTGTGTACGTCTGTTCCAGGATCGTCATGCGTTCTGTCCGTTCTGCTGTCGTGTCGGGTACTCGTCGTCGCTGACGGGTTCGAGCCATTCGTTTCTGAGGCCCTCGCCCGGCGTGATGAACGCGACGTGCGAGAACCACGAATCCGCCTTCGCGCCGTGCCAATGCTTGGTGCCGGCCGGGACCCTGATCGCCGATCCCGGCTCCATGCTCACGGCTTCCTCGCCGTCGGCCTGATACCAGCCCGAACCCGCGGTGCACAGCAGAATCTGGTCGCCGCCGCCGGCGGTCCCGTGGTGGATGTGCCAGTTGTTACGGCAGCCGGGCTCGAAGGTGATGTTGCTGACGGGGACGCTCCCGTCGGCCAGAAGGGCGTTGTAGCTCTGGCCGGTAAAGTACTGCGCGTAGGCGTCGTTAGGCTCCCCGAGCGGGAAGGTCTGATCGAAAGCTGACTCGCTCATGTCGTTGCCTTTCTGTGCGTTCTTCGTTCCGTCGGTCACCAGCAGGAAGTCCGTCGGATTCTCACTTATGTGTTCAACACTAGGTTCGGTCGTCGCCGATGAGGGAGTCTCCGCTGTAACGGGTTCCGACAGGGACCCCCTGACGGCCGCGATGTTCGGGGAGACCCGGCGAATCTCGTGCCTGGGTTGCCGGCGGCGCACGATGATCAGCGATCCGACTGGTCCGCGCCGTGTGCCGGCTCCTGGGCCAGCGTGCCGTACTCACTTGCGGCCCACGACGCGAGCAGTTGCATCCGCTCCGCCGACGGTGAGCCGGGCTCGGCTGCGTAGACCGTGATAGACAATCCGGGCTCGGACTCCATTTCCATGCCCTCGTAGGCCAGAGTCGTCTCGCCGACGACGTCGTGATGGAAGGTCTTGAAGCCAGTGCCATGGTGACGCACATTGTGTGCACCCCAGCGGGCCCGGAAGTCAGTGCTGCGCGTCGAGAGCTCGCCGATGAGGTCGTGAAGCTCCTTGTTGTGTGGGTCGCGGCCCGCCTCGGTGCGCAGGATCGCCACGGTGACGTCGGCGAACATGTCCCAATCCGGATAGAACTCGTATGCGCGGTCGTCGAGGAACGTGAACCGGGCGATGTTGGGCGGCTGGCCCTGGATCCGGCCGGGCATATCGAAGACGTCCTTATAGAACGCCCGCGCCAATGCGTTGGTCGCCAGAATGTCCAGGCGGCCGTTGCGCACGAAGGCGGGACCGCCGGTGACGGCATCGAGCACCCATTGGAGGCTCTGATGGGGCTTCCAGGACTTCGGGTTCCGCCGACGCGGTGGCCGCGCGACGGGGCTCGCCGCGTGGGCGAGGTCGAACAGGTGCGCGCGCTCGGCGTCGTTCAGGCGCAGCGCCTTGGCGATCGCGTCGAGGATTTCGGGGGACGCCCCGCTGATCGCGCCGCGCTCGAGTTTGGTGTAGTACTCCACGCTCACCCCGGCCAGCGTCGCCACCTCGGTGCGCCGTAGCCCCTCGACCCGCCGATTGGTGCCGGCCGGCAGCCCGACTTCATCCGGGGTGACCCGAGCGCGACGGGTCGTGAGGAACTCACGCACTTCCGCTCGATTGTCCATAGCGTCCACGGTAGGCGAGCGGCCCGGGCAGAGGGAGGCCTTGGCGGTACCCCTATCGAGCGGGACTCCCACCCACGCGAGGACCGGGGAAGCATCGACCCGTGGCGACAGCGCGAGCACCCTCAGCGCCTGACACGCAGTCGAGTCGTCGCCGCGTGGAACCAATCCGCAGCGAACCAATCGGCACAGAAGCAATCCGGAACAGAACCAATCGGAGGACGCACATCATGCGTGGAGTCATACACGCGCCCGGAGGCGCCCGGTGCGAAGGCGTCGGATGACAGCGACTGACCGCAAGGCAGGACCAGTCCTCGCGACGCTGCTCCTTCTGCTGACCGTCTTCGGTCCCATCTCGATGGACCTCTACCTTCCCGTGCTACCGGCGTTGACCTCCGAGCTCGGCGCGTCCACGTCGGCCGCCCAGTTCACCCTGACGGCCTGCCTTATCGGGCTGGCGGTCGGACAGATGATCGCCGGGCCGCTATCCGACCGGTTCGGGCGCAAGATCCCGCTCGTTGTCGGGCTCGTCGCGTACATCGTGGCCTCGGTACTGTGCGCGGTCAGCCCGTCGATCGAAACGCTGGTCGTCGCCCGACTCGTGCAAGGCCTCGCCGGATCGGTGGGCATCGTCATCGCCCAGGCAGGCGGGCGCGACGTCTACTCCGGCAGCGCCCTCATCCGCTTCTACGGCAAGGTCACCGTCCTCGGCGGCCTCGCCGCGATCATCGGCCCGTTTCTGGGCGGTCAGCTCGCGCGCTTCACCGATTGGCGCGGCACCTTCTGCTTTCTCGCCCTCCTCGGTGCGATCATCATGGTCGCCACCCTGGTGATCTACCGCGAGACCCTGCCGGCCGAACTGCGCACCACCGGCGGCATTACACAGTCCGGCCGCGACTTCAGAAAGCTCTTCTCCGACCGGCTGTTCGTCGGAGCGGTCCTCGTGTGCGGCCTCACTCACGCAGCCCTGTTCGCCTACCTGTCCGGGGCGACCTACATCCTTCAAGACGGCTACGGGCTATCCCCGCAGGGCTACGCAATGGCCTTCGGCGTGAACTCCGCCGCCTACATGAGCTTCGGTTGGATCGGCGGGCGCACCGCCGACCGTTGGTCCGAGCGAGGCACCCTCGCTGCCGGGGTAGCGATCACCGGGCTTGGATCCCTTGGCCTGCTGTACAGCGGGTTGGTGGGAGCGCCGCTCGCGGTCGTGCTCACCTCCCTGTTCGTCCTCGCCTCGGGCGTCGCGTTAGCCGCGCCGCCTGCTGCGTCGCTGGCCCTGGCCGACTACCCGGAGCTGGCGGGCACCGCCTCGTCGGTGCTCGGTTGCGCCCGCTTCGGTCTCGGCGGCGTCGCCGCGCCCCTGGTAGGCCTCGGCGGAGCGACCGCAGTCCTCCCGCTTGGTGTCGTTACCGTCGCCTGCGTCGTCCTCGCCCTCGTCGCTCTGGTCGCCCTCGTTGCCGTGCACCGGCCGCGCGACCGCGACGCATCGCACGGGCCGGCCTGGTCCCGACCCGAGTCGAGGCGTGATCGAAGAATGCGCGACAGCGGCGATGGTGCCGTTGCTGCTCGCGATGATTCGCTCCTCGACGCTGTTGCTTCGAGCGAGCCGATGGACCGTATGTTGGAACAAACTCTCGGAGCAGACGGTTGTCGACGGGAGACGCGTTCGTTTCGAGACTGAGGAGTCGTTCGGCCATGACTGATCTGTGGGTGCAGCGCACCGGAACCCGCCGTTACACCGGCCAGAGTTCGCGTGGCGCGGAGGTGCTCATCGGTTCGGAAGACGTCGAGGGCGTGTTCACCCCCGGCGAACTCCTGAAGATCGCGCTCGCCGCGTGCACCGGAATGTCGTCGGATCGGCCGCTGTCGCGCCGCCTCGGCGACCATTACGACGCCACCGTCCGAGTGTCCGGTGCCGCCGACCGAGAAAACGAGGTGTACCCGGTGTTGTCGGAGACCCTCGAAGTGGACCTCTCCGAACTCGACCCGGAGGCCGCGCAACGCCTCCTCGTCGTCGTGGAGCGCGCCGTGGAGAAGGTCTGCACCGTCGGACGCACCATCAAAGCGGGCGCGCAGGTCGACCTGTCGATCGAGACGAACTGAGCCGATGTCCGAGGTGTCGATGTCGGGCCCGCAGTCCGGACGGCAGCGGCTTAGCGCGTGGGTGCACGGGTACGTCCAGGGAGTCGGCTTCCGATGGTGGACCCGTTCGCGGGCACTGGAACTCGGACTGGTCGGTTACGCGGCGAACCACGTCGACGGACGCGTGCACGTCGTCGCCGAGGGGCCGCGGGGCGATCTCGACAGGCTGGTCGTCGCGCTCCGATCGGGTGATACGCCGGGCCGCGTCGACCTCGTGGTCGAGGACTACACATCGGCGCGCGGAGACCACGCCACTTTCGTCGAGCGGTGACCTGCCGCAGGTAGACTGGCTGGTCGTGCACCTGAAGAGCCTCACCCTGAAGGGTTTCAAATCGTTCGCGTCGTCGACGACGCTGCGATTCGAGCCCGGCATCACGTGTGTGGTGGGGCCGAACGGGTCGGGCAAGTCGAATGTCGTCGACGCTCTGACCTGGGTGATGGGCGAACAGGGCGCCAAAGCGTTGCGCGGCGGAAAGATGGCCGACGTCATCTTCGCGGGGACCTCCGGCCGCGCACCGTTGGGCCGCGCCGAAGTCACGCTGACCATCGACAACTCCGACGGCGCTCTCCCGATCGACTACTCCGAAGTATCGGTGACGCGCCGCATGTTCCGCGACGGCGCGGGCGAGTACGAGATCAACGGAAGCGCATGCCGCCTCATGGACGTGCAGGAACTGCTGTCGGACTCCGGGATCGGCCGCGAGATGCACGTCATCGTCGGGCAGGGCCGCCTGGCAGCGATCCTCGAGTCCAAACCTGAGGACCGTCGTGCCTTCATCGAAGAAGCGGCAGGCGTGCTCAAGCACCGCCGCCGCAAAGAGAAGGCGGTCCGCAAACTCGACGCGATGGCCGCGAACCTGGCCCGGCTCACCGACCTCACCACCGAACTCCGTCGCCAACTCAAACCGCTCGGCAGGCAGGCTGAGGTCGCGCGCCGGGCCGCAACCGTCCAAGCCGACCTGCGCGACGCTCGGCTGCGTCTGGCCGCGGACGATCTGGTCGCACGGCGCACCGAAATGGCCGAGCACAGCAGCACCGAACAGGAGATCCGCGCCAAGCAGGACGAGGTAGCGGCACAACTGGACTCCGCGACCACCGCGTTGACCCAGGCTCAAGAGCATCTGGCGCAGGTCGCACCCGCTGCTGCCGAAGCGGGACGCGTCTTCCACCAGTTGTCCACCCTCCGTGAACGTGTCGATGGAACGTGCCGGGTCGCAGGCGAACGCACGACGCACCTCGCGAGCCCGGCTGCCACGCCCACCGGACCAGACCCGGACGAACTCGAAGCCCAGGCCGAACAGGCCATGATGACCGAGGCCGAACACCAGCAGACTGTCGAAGAGGCGGCTGAACGACTCGAGTACGCGACCGCCGCGCTCCAAGCGGCCGAACAGGCGGCGACCGCGGCCGAACAGGCTCACATGGCGGCGGTGCGGGCCGTCGCCGACCGACGAGAAGGTCTCGCCCGGCTCGAAGGGCAGGCCGCGAACCTGCGCACCAAGGTCGAGTCGGTCGACGCCGAAACGTCGCGACTCACCTCGGCTATCGAGGCGGCGCACGAGCGGGCCGACGCCGCGCAGGCCCGACTTGACGAACAAGCGGCCGTCACCGCCGAACTCGAATCGCGGGAGCAGGGACTCGACGAACACCATGAACGCTGCATGGCGGCGTTGGAGACGACAACCGCTGCCGTCGCAGAATTGCAGAAGACTGAGCGCGACGCCGAACACGCCATCGCGTCGCTCACCGCACGCATCGAGGCCCTCGCGATGGGCCTCGAACGTGGCGACGGTGGAGCCTGGCTGCAGGAGAATGCCGCGGACGGGTTGCTCTCACCGCTGTCAGACTTGCTGACCGTCGACGCCGGTTACGAGACCGCGGTGGCGCTGGCGCTCGGGCCCGCCGTCGACGCGATCGCGACGGTTGACGGGGTGACCGCGGTGCGGGCACTCGCCGCGCTGCGCGACGGAGACGGCGGGCGTGCCGCACTGATCGTCGGTGGGCTGTCGGGTCGTACGCGCGCCGACCGACCCACCGTGCCGTCGGATGTCGTGTGGGCGCGCGACGTCGTCGACGCCCCCGAATCGGTCCGCGGCGCCGTCGACGTCCTGCTCGGCGACGTCGTGATCGTCGACGATGCGGCGCGCGGCCTGGATCTTGCGATCGAGCACGGGCTTGTCGCGGTGACCGCCGACGGCGACCGGATGTCCGCGGCCGCCGTGGAAGGCGGATCGTCGACCCGTCCGTCGACCCTCGAAGTACAGTCGGCCATCGACACCGCCACCACCGACCTCGCTCTCGCGCGCACGACCATCGAGAAGTCCACGCACGAATTGGCGGCCGCGACCGCCGCCCAAGAGCAGGCGAAAGAGTCGGCCGAAGGCTCACTCGCCGCGTTAAACGAGTCCGACGCGAACGTCGGCGCAGCCTACGAACAGCTCGGCAGGCTCGGGATGGAGATCCGCGCTGCTCGCGGCGAAGCCGACCGACTGACCCGCCAGCGGCGTCTCGCCGAGGAGGGGCGCGCCGACAATCTGACAGCGCTCACCGAAGTGGAGGAGCGACTGGTCCGGGCCCGCGACGAGAATGACGATCCGGACACGTCGACCGACATGGACAGTGAGATGCGTGAGGCGGCGGCCGCTGAGGTCGCCGAGGCTCGGTCGATCGAGGTCGAGACCCGGCTGACGTTGCGCACCGCGGAGGAACGTCTAGGTTCGGTGCGCGGCAAGGCCGAGGGTCTTCGCCGGGCAGCAGTCAACGAGCGCGCCACCCGGGAACGACTCAAACGGCAGGACGCGGCACGCCGGTACGCCGCCGCAGTGGCGCGCGCCGTCGTCGACGCCGGAGCACTTGTCGCCGACGCCGTCGTGCGAGCCGTCGACGACGCAGCTCGGGGCCGTGATGAACTCGAAGCGGTCCGCGCCGCCCGCACCGCGGAAGTCGACGAGCTTCGACGACTCGTCGACGAACTGACCGCAACCATGAACCAGCTCCGCGATGCAGTCCACCGCGATGAGATCGCGAAAGCGCAAGCCGCGCTGCGCATCGAACAACTTGAAGAGCAGGTCCTCGAACAGTTCGCGATGGCGCCGGACGACCTCGTCGCCGAATACGGGCCAGATATCGCGATGCCGCCGTCCGAGCTGGAAATGCGCGAGTACGAGGACGCGAAGGCTCGCGGCGAGCAGGTCGTCGCTCCCGCGCCTATGCCTTACGACCGGGCCACCCAGGAGGCGCGCGCGAAGAAGGCGCAGAAGGATCTGACGACGCTCGGCAAGGTGAATCCGCTGGCGCTCGAAGAGTTCGCGGCGTTGGAGGAGCGGTACACGTTCTTGTCGACGCAGCTCGAAGACGTCAAACAGGCGCGCGACGACCTTTTGGACGTCGTCGCCGACGTCGACGCGCGCATCCTGCAGGTGTTCGCCGACGCGTACGCCGATGTGGAGAAGGAGTTCTCCCAGGTGTTCTCGACGCTCTTCCCGGGCGGCGAAGGTCGACTCGTCCTCACCGACCCGACGGATATGTTGACGACCGGTGTGGAGGTCGAGGCGAGGCCGCCGGGCAAGAAGGTGAAACGGTTGTCCCTGCTGTCCGGCGGTGAGAAGTCGCTGACCGCGGTCGCCATGCTCGTCGCGATCTTCCGCGCCCGGCCGTCCCCGTTCTATGTGATGGACGAGGTCGAAGCCGCACTCGACGATGCCAACCTACGTCGACTCATCAGCTTGTTCGAGCAGTTGCGCGAGAAGTCGCAGCTGATCGTCATCACCCACCAGAAGCCGACCATGGAGATCGCCGACGCGCTGTACGGCGTGAGCATGCGCGGCGACGGCATCACCCAGGTCATTTCGCAACGGCTCCGCGGAGTCGACCTCGCACCCTCCACCTGAAAGGCATTCTCCCAGTGAGTACAGAAGTCCTGATCGGCATCATCGTCGGAGTGGTCGCGCTGATCGTCCTGATCGGCGTGGCCGGCTATCTGGTCAACCGCAGGCGACGGATCTCGATCTCCGACAAACCTGCCGACCAGATGGAGGCGACCGACGGCACCACCCGCGAAGTTGACCGGTCCGGCGGCTATCGGGCCGGCTCTGGATTCAACTTCAGTCAAGGCGGGGGAGCAGCGACGCTCGACCGACCCGAACCCAGTAAACCAACTGAACCCAGTACACCGACTGAACCCAGTACACCGGCTGAACCCGCGACGCCGGTCACGCGTCCCACTCCGCCGGTCGAGCCGTCTGCGCCTGCCGAGCGCATCGAGCCCGCATCTGAACCTGCCGAGGCCGAACCGACAGAGACTGAACCCGCGGAGACTGAGCCAGAATCCGCAGAGCCTGAAACCGCAGAGCCCGAAACCCCTGCGACCGAAACCCCCGAGCCGGAAACCCCCGAGCCGGAAACCCCCGAGCCGGAAACCCCCGAGCGCGAGACGGCCGAGCGCGTCGAACGGACGCTCGATGAGATTGAGCCGACCGCAGGCCGTCTCTCGCGTCTGCGTGGACGCCTCGCACGGTCGCAGGGCGCGCTCGGTGCGAGTGTCCTCGGTCTGCTCGGTGCGGGCGACCTCGACGAGGACTCGTGGGAGGAGATCGAGGACACCCTCGTGATGGCCGACCTCGGGACTGCGGCGACCGCGACCGTCGTCGAACGTCTCCGACAGGAGCTCGCCGCAGGCAAGGTTCGGACGGCTGACGACGCACGTAATGCGCTCAAGCGGATCCTCGTTGAACAGTTGCACCCGGAGTTGGACCGCGCAGTGAAGGCGCTGCCGCATGCGGACGGACCGGCCGTTGTGCTGGTCGTCGGCGTGAACGGTGTCGGCAAGACGACGACCACCGGAAAGCTGGCTCGTGTGCTCGTCGCCGACGGTCGTCGGGTGACGTTGGGCGCGGCTGACACATTCCGTGCCGCGGCAGCCGACCAGCTCCAGACGTGGGGCGAGCGTGTCGGTGCGGGCATCGTCCGAGGCAAGGAGAGCGCGGATCCGGCGTCGGTGGCGTTCGACGCGGTCAGCAAGGGAATTGACGATGGCGTCGACGTCGTCCTCATCGACACCGCAGGTCGTCTGCACACCAAGGCCGGTCTGATGGACGAGCTCGGCAAGGTCAAGCGCGTCGTGGAGAAGAAGGTTCCCGTCGACGAGGTGCTTCTGGTGCTCGACGCGACGGTCGGCCAGAACGGTCTGATTCAGGCCAAAGTGTTCGCCGAGGTCGTCTCTTTGACCGGCGTGGTCCTCACCAAGCTCGACGGCACCGCCAAGGGCGGCATCGTCTTCCGCATTCAGGAGGAGCTCGGCGTGCCGGTCAAACTCGTCGGTCTCGGCGAAGGCGCCGACGATCTCGCCCCCTTCGAACCGGAGGCGTTCGTCGACGCTCTGCTGTAGCACTAGTCGCAGCCTCAGGTATCTCGTCTCACTATCAATGCGTCTTAGCAGCCTCCGCCCAGGCTGCTAAGACGCATTGCGGCTGTGACGGGGTAGTTGAGGTGTGGCAACAAGCCTGAGGCTGCGGGGTGATCTCACGCGAGCGTTTCACCAGGGTGTGAGGGGTCGTCACCTGTGGTAAGAATTGAAACAGCGTTCAATATTTCGATCGGCAGGAGGCGACCGTGCCGTACCGGCCCACCGAGCAGACTCGGCGCAGCGCGCAGGCCAAGCGAGCCGCGATGCTAACCGCCGCACGCGGGTTGGTCGCCGGCGCCGGATTCTCGTCGGCGACCGTCGCGGCGATCGCGGAGGGAAGCGGCGTCAGCGTCGGATCGGTGTACTCGTACTTCGACAACCGTGACACCCTGCTCGCCGAAGTATTCCGGGAGGCCGCCGAGTACGAGTTCGCACAGGTGTCGGCGGCAATCAACGACGCCGACGGCCCCGTCGCTCGACTCGATGCGCTCATCTGCACCTTCGCCGACCGAGCACTCCGCGGGAGGCGTCTGGCATGGTCGTTGTTGTTCGAACCGGTGATCCCCGCGGTCGACACCGAGCGACTCCGCCTGCGCCGCTGGTACCGCGACCTCGCTGCCCGAGTCATCGCCGACGGTGTGGCCGCAGGCGTGTTCGCCGATCAAGATCCCAGCGTCACCGCGTCCGCGCTGCTCGGAGGGATCTCCGAGTCCCTCGTCGGAGTGCTCGATCCCGACAGGCCAGATCCAGACCTACTGATCGCCACCATCCGCGCCTTCTGCTTCCGAGCGCTCGGCGCAGTCCCACCACCGGAGGAAGACAAGCCATGAGCATCACCCACGAGGTCTTCAACCAGGCGTTGCCGCGCGTCGACGTCAACGAGTACACCAGCAATCGTCCTTTGGTCGAGGCCGTCAACGCATACGGTGCTGGCTGGGCGAGCGACGACCTCGCCGAAGCCGGTGCTCTCGTCGGACGCGCCGACTTCCAACGCGATGCCGAACTCGCCAACACGATCACGCCGCAACTGCACACTCACGACCGGTGGGGGAATCGCATCGACGAGATCGAATTCCATCCCGCCTATCACCGGATCATCGGCGACGCGATCGCGCACGGCGCGCACACGAGCTGCTGGGACGATCCGCGCCCAAGCGCGCATGTCGCCCGCGCTGCGATGTTCACCCAGTTCGGCCAGATCGAACCCGGCCACGCGTGCCCGGTCAGCATGACGCACGCGGTGGTCCCGTCGCTGCGCGTCGACCCGGATCTCGCACAGCAGTGGATCCCGAGGACCTTGTCGCGCGACTACGATCCGTCGCTGGCCGACCCGGCGAAGACCTCCGCCATCTTCGGTATGGCGATGACCGAGAAGCAGGGCGGGTCGGACGTGCGCGCCAACACCACCCGTGCAGTCTCGAACGGTGACGGAACCTACCGGATCACCGGACACAAGTGGTTCTGTTCGGCTCCACAGTCGGACGCCTTCCTCGTCCTCGCCAAGACCGAACCCGGCGTCACCTGCTTCGTGGTGCCGCGAACCCTGCCAGACGGCGCGCGCAACGTTTTCGCGATTCAGCGGCTCAAGGACAAACTCGGCAACAAGTCGAATGCGTCGAGCGAAATCGAATTCGCCGACACGATCGGTTGGCGACTCGGCGACGAGGGGGCAGGCGTCCGAACCATCATCGAGATGGTCAATCAGACTCGTCTGGACTGTGCGCTCGGCAGTGCCGCGGGCATGCGGCAGTCGGTAGCCGAAGCCGCATGGCACGTCCGCCACCGAGCGGCGTTCGGCGCCACGCTGATCGACCAGCCCGCGATGACCGCGGTAATCGCCGACCTGCAGCTCGAAGCGGAAGCCGCCACATGGACGGCATTGCGTTTGGCCGCAGCGTACGACGACGACTCCGAACAGTCGCAGGCATTCCGTCGTCTCGCGACGGCGGTCGGCAAGTACTGGGTGTGCAAGCGAGGCCCCAACCACGCCTACGAGGCATTGGAATGCTTGGGCGGCAATGGTTACACCGAGGCGTTCCCGCTAGCCCGCAGGTTCCGCGAACAGCCCGTCATGGCGGTCTGGGAGGGGTCGGGCAACGTCATCGCGCTCGACGTGCTGCGTGCGATGGTCCGCGATCCGCTATCAGTAGAGGCGCTCGACGCCGAGTTCGACCTCGCGCTCGGGCAGCACCGCGGTTATGACCTTCACGTGGAACACACACGCAAGCTCGTCGCGCAGGCGGCCGCCGATCCGACGGGGGCCCCGGCGATCGCGCGTCGTCTCACTGAGGCGTTGGCGTTGGCGTTGCAGGGTTCGATCCTGATCCGGCAGGCGCCCGCGGTCGTGGCGGACGCGTTCGTCTCCGGCAGGCTCGAGGACGCAGGCCAGATGTACGGGGTGCTCGACTCCCGGATCGACCTGGATGCGGTCGCCGCCCGGGCCTGACCGTGCGCGAGCAGGAGTTACGCCGTAACGCGCCGGAAACCTGCCGGGTCCACGGTTGACGCCCGCGAAACACGGGGGCACCGACAGCGCAACCTGAGCGCGACAAAGTTTCCTCACACGTCGACAACCGACGAGTGAGGAGGCCTGCGAGAAGTGAATGCAGCATTGCCGGACGATGTGTTCGGCCCCATCGACACCGGGAACACAGCCTGGGTCATCATGAGTGCGGCACTCGTGCTCTTGATGACACCGGCATTGGCGTTCTTCTACGGCGGATTGACCCGAGCCAAATCGGTCCTGAACATGATGATGATGTCGTTCGGTGCGCTCGGCGCGGTGACGATCGTCTACGTCCTGTGGGGATTCTCGATGTCGTTCGGAAACGGACTCACCGGATCCGACGACATCGCAGGTATTTTTTCCAATCCGTTCGCCCTGTTCGGCTCGGACCAGTTGACGCAGACTCGTGACGTCGCGGGCGAGACCCAGGTCGTGGTCTGGGGGAGCACCGGCATCCCAGCCATCGTGTTCATGGCGTTCCAGCTGACGTTCGCCGTCATCACGGTCGCCCTCATCAGCGGCGCGATCGCCGAACGTGTCAAATTCGGCACCTGGATCGTGTTCAGCGTGCTGTTCGCGACCATCGTGTACTTCCCGCTATCGCACATGGTGTGGGGCGGCGGACTCTTGTCGGGCGACGAGCATGGATTCGCCTCCTGGATGTTCGGGTCCACCGACGGCGAAGCGAACGTCGTGCCGATCGACTTCGCCGGCGGCACCGTCGTCCACATCAACGCCGGTATGGCCGGGCTGATCTTGGCGCTTGTCGTCGGTCAGCGCCGCGGCTTCGGGCGCACCTCGTACCGCCCCCACAATATTCCGTTCGTGATGCTGGGCGCCGCGCTCCTGTGGTTCGGCTGGATCGGCTTCAACTCCGGTTCGGAGCTCGCCGCCGACGCGACCGCGGGCCTCGTCTGGATCAACACCGCCGCCGCGACGGCGGCCGCGATGGTCGGCTGGCTGGCCGTCGAATGGTTCCGCGACAAGCACGCGACCAGCGTTGGCGCAGCGTCCGGTGTCGTCGCCGGACTGGTCGCGATCACCCCGGCGTGCGGTGCGCTGACCCCGGTCGGCTCACTGTTCCTCGGTCTGGTCGCGGGTGCCCTGGCAGCCGTCGCCATCGGACTCAAGTTCAAGCTCGGGTTCGACGACTCCCTCGACGTCGTCGGCGTACACCTGGTGGCGGGACTCTGGGGCACGGTCGGCATTGGCCTGCTCGCTAAGGACACCGGCCTGTTCTACGGCCACGACGCCCGGCAACTCGCCGTTCAGACAGTCATCGCGTTGGTCGCGCTGACCTTCACCGCGGTACTGACGACGGCTATCGCGTTCGTCCTCAAGCCGCTCGGCTGGCGCGTCGACCGTGAAGCAGAACTGACCGGCATCGATGCCGCCGAGCATGCGGAGAGTGCGTATGAGACTGCATGAATTCGCCGAACACGTTGCAGTCTCACGTGACTCGCGCATTAGGCTCGAAGTAGAGGGAAGGGTTCAACCATGAAGCTGATCACCGCAATCGTCAAGCCATTCACGCTCGAAGACATCAAGGCCGCGCTCGAACAGATCGGGATCGTCGGCATGACCGTCAGCGAGGTGCAAGGCTACGGGCGGCAGAAAGGCCACACAGAGGTGTACCGCGGAGCTGAGTACGCGGTCGACTTCGTGCCGAAGGTACGGGTCGAGGTGATCGTCGACGACGACCTGCTCGACCAGGTCATCGAGACCATCGTCGACGCCGCGCGCACCGGCAAGATCGGCGACGGCAAAGTGTGGGTCACGTCCGTAGATTCGATAATCCGGGTGCGAACTGGTGAACGCGGACCAGACGCGATCTAGCGCGCAGGCCCTCGCCGAAGGTCGGAAGGCTCTGCTCCGGTCAGATCTGCACGGCCAGGCGTTGCGTGACACGCTCGCGGACCGGGTGGAGACGTGGCTGGCCGGTCGCGCCGCCGAGTTGGGTGTCGTCGACGGCAGCGGGTTCGCGCTCGTTGCCGTCGGGAGCCTCGGCCGGCGGGAGATGGTCGGATATTCCGATCTCGACCTGGTGCTCGTCCATGACGACCGGAATCGGGACCGACTGGGCGAGGTGGCAGACGGTTTCTGGTATCCGATCTGGGACGCTGGAATCGGTTTGGACCACAGCGTCCGGTCGATTCCCGAAGCGATGAAGGTAGCGCGAGAGGATGTCACGGCGGCGCTCGGTCTGCTCGATGCCCGGTTCATCGCCGGCGACGAAGACCTTGCGGCGCTGATGATCTCGTCGGTGCGGGGACTGTGGCGGGCGGAGGCCCGGATGCGGCTCCCCGAAGTGATCGACAGCGCCCGCGCGCGCTGGGATCGGACTGGGGAGATCGCGCACCGGGCCGAACCCGATCTGAAGAATGGGCGCGGCGGGCTGCGGGACATCCAGCTGCTCGACGCGCTGGCCTTCGCGCAGTTGACCGATGGCCTCGGGCGCCTCGATCCGGGCCGCGCGGAATCGCCGTTGCGGACCGCTTACAGCGACCTGCTCGCGGTCCGCACCGAACTGCATCTGGTGGCGGGCCGCGCCCGCGACCAGGTCCGGGCGCAGGATGCGGACGAGATCGCTGCGGCGCTCGACGTCGGCGACCGCTTCGACCTGGCGCGCGTGATCTCGCGCGCGGCGCGCACCACGTCGTATACCGTCGACGCCGGATTCCGGACGGCGCAGAACGCCGTCGGCAAACGCGGCCTCTCGAAGCTCCGCCGGATGCCGTTGCGCCGCCCGCTCGACGAGGGCGTCGTCGAACACAGCGGGGAAGTGGTCCTGGCGAAGAACGCGACACCCAGCTCGGATCCGGGACTGGTGCTGCGCGTGGCGAGCGCGTCGGCCCGCAACCGCCTGCCGATCAACGGGCAGGCGTTGGCTCGGCTGGCGAATTATGCGCCGCCGATCCCGGAACCGTGGTCGGCCGAGGACCTGTCGGACCTGCTGGTCCTGTTGGCGTCCGGCGACGAACTCGTCGGGGCGGTCGAAGCACTCGACGCGATGGGCTTGTGGGAGACGATCCTCCCCGAATGGCCTGTGGTCAGGGATCTTCCACCGCGCGACGCCGTCCACTCGTGGACCGTCGACCGGCACCTTTTGGAGACGGTCGCGCATGCGGGATTGCTGACCACGAGCGTCGCTCGACCCGATCTCCTGCTGCTGGGTGCGTTGCTGCACGACATCGGAAAGGGTCGCGGCGGCGACCACAGCATCGTCGGGGCGGAACTCGTCGGGCCGATCGCCGACCGGTTCGGACTGTGGCCCGATGACCGACGAATCCTCGTCCAGTTGGTTCGACACCATCTACTTCTTCCGACCGTCGTAACCCGGCGCGACGTCGCCGATCCGGCGACGATCGCGTGGGTCGCCGAGGAGGTCGGTGGAGATCGCGTTCTCGTCGAATTATTGGGTGCCCTGTCGGAAGCTGATTCTCGGGCGACTGGCCCCGGCGTGTGGAATGACTGGAAGGCGACGCTCGTGGGTGGGCTCGTCGAACGGGTCATCGATCATCTCGGCGGCCGGGAGATCCCGCAGCCCGAACCGCTCGGCCCGGAGGTGTTGGCACTTGCGGAGGCAGGTGGGTTCCAGGTGCACACCGAGCGGGGCGACGGTCCGAACATGACGAAGGTGACGATGATCGCGCCCGACAGGTCGGGTGTCCTCTCGAAGATGTCAGCGGTTCTCGCGTTGGCCGACCTGCAGGCGCATGCGGCGACGGTCCGTACTCACGCGGGTTCGGCGGTGGACACGTTCGTCGTCATGCCGACCTTCGGGTCGCCGTCCGACTCGGTGCTTCTGCGGCAACGGCTGGCCGCGGCGGTCGACGGCGGATTCGACGTGCACGGCGCTCTCGCGAAGCGGACCGCAGAGCGTGGATCGGCGGACCGTGTTGGGCACACCGGGGTTCCCGGTTCGCGGGTAGCGGCACCGCCCCGCGTCCGGTGGCTTACCGCTGACCAACCGGGTCAGGTACTCCTTGAGTTGCGCGCGCGTGACGACGCGGGACTCCTCGCGAGGGTGACCGTCGAACTCGAGAAGGCGGGCGTCGACATCGCCTGGGCCACTGTTGCCACGATGGGTGCGACCGCTGTCGACACGTTCTGCCTCGCGCTCCCGGACGCGTCAGACGCCGCTCGAGACTCATTGGCGGCAGTGGTTCTGTCGGTGTGTTGAGAGACGGCGGGCTGCGGTGTCATCTGATCGAATTAACCGGCGTGACCGTGGATTCTGTTTGTCGGCGCAATGGGTGATCATGAACGAATGACAGATCCGAATGCACAGTTTCCGTCCGGTCAGCAGCCCCAGTTTCCGGGCGCGATGCCACCCGGTGGCATGCCGCCCGGACCGGGTTACGGCGGCGGAGTCGGCGGCACCTACTTCGTCCGCACCTTCGATCAAGAACAGGGACCGTACGACATCGGGATTCTCGCTCAGATGGCGAGTGCGCGTCAGCTCAAGCCAGAGGACGCCGTCCGGTCGTCAACCGGTCAGCAGTATCAGCCGGCATCGTCGCTGCCGGGCGTCTTCTCCGATAAAGAGTGGATGACCGCTTTGCTGCTGTCCGTGTTCGTCGGCGGGCTGGGGATCGACCGGTTCTACCTGGGTTACACCGGGCTCGGGGTGGCGAAGCTCCTGACGCTCGGCGGCTGCGGCATCTGGGCGCTCATCGACCTGGTCCTGATCGCGATGCGCAACGTCCCGGACTCGGATGGACGAGCGTTGCGCTGACCGCATGACCGGCGACATCACCTCTGCCCAGCCGACCCCCCGGCCCGCCCGGCGGACTCGGCTGGGCAGTCGGCTGTCACACCTGGGTTCTTCGCGCGTCACCGAGTCGACCGTGCTGGCTTGCGGTGGTGCGGCCGCCGTAGTGGCGGCAGCGTGTATCCCCGTGGCTGCCGTCCACGACGGCCCGGTGATCTGCCCGTTCCGTCGTCTGACCGGCCTGCCATGCCCGGGGTGCGGTCTCACACGCGCCTTCGTCTACACGATGCATGGCGACCTCCCGTCCGCTTTCGCCGCGCACGCGTTCGGCCCGCTCGTCGTCGCTCTCGCCGTGGTGTCCGCTGTCGGGATGGTGGTTCGACGTATCCGAGGCGACGGACCAGTCGCGCTGCGCCCGGTGGTCAAGCATCCGTTGGTCGTGCTCGCTGTGGTCGGATGGATGGCCTACGCGTTCGGCCGGATGTTCACTGCCGGGTGAGGCACTCGCCGCCGAATGCTCCACGCATGGAAAGATGGAGGAATGTTCGAATCCCTCTCTGACCGGTTGACCGGTGCGCTGAAGGACCTGCGCGGCAAAGGTCGACTGACCGACGCAGACATCGACGCGACCGCCCGCGAGATCCGGCTCGCGCTGCTGGAAGCTGACGTATCGCTGCCCGTCGTCCGAGCCTTCATCGGGCGGATCAAAGAGCGAGCGAAGGGCTCCGAGGTCTCCGCAGCGCTGAACCCCGCGCAGCAGATCGTCAAGATCGTCAACGAGGAGCTCGTCGGGATCCTCGGCGGTGAGACCCGCCGCGTCCAACTGGCGAAGACGCCGCCGACAGTCATCATGCTGGCCGGTCTGCAGGGCGCCGGTAAGACGACGCTCGCCGGAAAGCTCTCACACTGGCTCGCTGACCAGGGACACACCCCCCTGCTCGTCGCGTGTGACCTGCAGCGACCCGGTGCCGTCCAACAGCTGCAGATTGTCGGTGAGCGCGCAGGCGTCCCCGTGTTCGCACCGCACGCAGGCACCTCGGTCGGCGGCGAAGGCGACCTCGGCGTCGACGGGTCACAGGCCGCTGTCGCGGTGGCGCAGGCCGGCCTCGACGAGGCACGCGCTCGCCACTACGACGTCGTCATCATCGACACCGCGGGCCGGCTAGGCATCGACGCCGAATTGATGAAGCAGGCGTCCGACATCCGCGACGCGACGAACCCCGACGAGGTGCTGTTCGTCCTCGACGCGATGATCGGTCAGGATGCGGTAGCGACGGCGCAGGCGTTCGCCGAAGGCGTCGACTTCACCGGTGTGGTGCTCACCAAGCTCGACGGTGATGCCCGCGGCGGCGCGGCCCTGTCGGTCCGTGAGATCACCGGGCGCCCGATCATGTTCGCGTCGACCGGTGAGAAACTCGAAGACTTCGACGTCTTCCACCCCGACCGCATGGCCAGCCGTATCCTCGGCATGGGCGATGTCCTCTCGCTCATCGAGCAGGCCGAACAGCACTTCGACGAGGCCGAGGCCCAGCGCACCGCAGAGAAGATCAGCCAGGGCGAACTCACGCTCGACGACTTCCTGCAGCAGATGCTGATGATCCGCAAGATGGGTCCGATCGGCAATCTCCTCGGCATGCTGCCCGGTGCCGGCGACATGAAGGAAGCGTTGTCGCAGGTCGACGACAAACAGCTCGACAAGATCCAGGCGATCATCCGCGGTATGACGCCGGAAGAACGCGACAATCCGAAGATCATCAACGCGTCCCGTCGCATCCGTATCGCCAAGGGGTCCGGTGTCACCGTCACCGACATCAACCAGCTCGTCGACAGGTTCTTCTCAGCACGCAAAATGATGTCGCAGATGTCCGGTCGAATGGGCATGGGTGGCGCCCAGCGCAAGAGCAACCGTAAAGGCAAGAAGGGTAAGAAAGGCAAGGGGAAGAGCCGCGGGCCGACGCCGCCGAAGGGTATGCGTGGCGGCGGATTCCCGGGAATGCCTCCGGGGATGGGCCTGCCGCCGGGCATGGACCTCTCGGACATGCCGCCCGGTCTCGACCAGCTTCCGCCCGGCCTCGACGGTATCGACTTGAACAGCCTGAAGTTCCCGAAGAAGTAGGGGGCGTCGTCGTGGTGGCGCAGCGTTTCGCGGGCACTGATCCATTTACCGGGGAGTCGATCGAATTCTGGGTGACCGACGGTGTCATCTCATTCGACAAGATCGACGACGCCGAGACCGCCGTCGATGGCGGCTGGATCGTCCCTGGCCTCGTCGACGCACACAATCACGTCGGGATCGCGCCGGGGCTCGGCGTCACCACCGAGCAGGCGCGCGGCCTGGCCTATCAGGACGTGCGGGCGGGGACGCTGCTGATCCGTGAGGTCGGCTCGCCCGTCGACACCCATCCGCTCGACGATGACCCGTTGTGCCCGCAGTTTCTCCGGGCGGGTAAGCACATCGCACGGCCGAAACGGTATCTGCGCGACTATGGCGTCGAACTCGACGATCCCGAATCGCTAGCCGATGAGGTCGCGACGCAGGCGATGGCGGGCGACGGCTGGGTCAAGCTGGTCGGCGACTGGATCGACCGCACCGTCGGTGACTTGTCCCCGCTGTGGACACGCGAGCAACTCGAAGCGGCCGTGGGGGCCGCGCACGAGAACGGTGCGCGCATCACCGCGCACGTCTTCGGCTCGGATGCCCTTCCCGACATCATCGGTGCCGGTTTCGACTCCATCGAGCACGGTTCCGGTCTCGACGAAGACCTCATCGACGAGATGGTGCGGCGCGACATCGCGCTGGTTCCGACGCTCATCCAGCTCGACACGTTCCCGGAGATCGCCGACGGCGCCGACAAATACCCCGTCTACCAGGCCAATATGCGGTCTCTGTATACGCGCGGCCGCGACGTGATCGGCAAGGCTCGGGAAGCGGGAGTGCGAATCTACGCGGGAACCGATGCGGGCGGCACCATCGGACACGGCCGCATCGTCGACGAGATCGAGTCATTGGCCGCGATCGGTTTTTCGGCATCGGATGCTGTCGCGGCGGCGTCGACGCGATCACGCGAATGGCTGGGCGTCGCGGGCATCGCGGACGGGACCCGCGCCGACTTCCTCGTCCTTGACGCCGATCCGGGCCGGGACCTGTCGACGCTGCGTCGTCCCGTGCACATCGTGTGCTCGGGTGAGAAAGTGGCGTAGCGAACGATCAGCGGGCCACAGTCAGCGGTGCGAGTCGGCACCACACAGGTCAGGAGGCGATCTGGATGATGCCGATCACCAGTAGCAGGACGGTGACGAGCCAGCCAGCCCACCGGGTGACTTGAGCCTGATTCTGGCGTGCACGAGCGAACAGTCGGCCGATCCAGGAGTGCGGGCGGGCACGGACGGCGACCAAGGCGAGTCCGGCGAGCAGCGGGAGAATCATCGCGACCGTCGCGTACAAGATCAGTCCCAGGTATCGGTGCAGCGTGTCGATATCGCTCGCCGACAACACTGCGAGCCCTGCGTAAAACGGGACCGAGGTCGCCGACTGGGCGACGCCGAGAATGAATCCGACGAGCACCGTCAACGCGGACGGGGTCCGCAGTGGCGCGAGGATCCGGTCGACGAGATCTGACGAGTCTCCTCCTCGCCACGTCAGGACGGCCGTCAACAACGCCGTCAAGATCAGCAGGATGCCGAACAACGGCGACGAGATCACCGCGTCGACGAGCGACTGCAGGCCGTCGAACAGCAGAAGCACCAACAGGGCGAGTACGAGTACGCCGAGCCAGTCGCCGAGCAGCAGCAGCGGCGAGATCCGTCGGTACTTGCCGGGTGCGGCGATGATCGCGAGCGCGACCAGAACACCGATGAGCAGAACGTTGATCGAGTCGACGAATGCGAACGACAAGGCGTGCAGCATGGGACGTAGATCTCCGGTCGTCGCTGGGCGCTTTCGGTTTTCAGTGCCCGATGTTCGCTGCCACGGTACCGGCACCGGCCCGCGAGGCAGGATTCGCGCCGGTGACGCACGTTCGGTTTGGGCAACGCGCGCCACTCTGGCAGAATCAGACGCTGGTTCGTCGGAGCCGGCCACGGCCGACCGACGGTCACCCCGTAAGAGATCGCAAAACCGGGCTCGTCGACAATCGTCGGGTCGCTGAATTGCGTTGTGACACAAGGAGACGCCACATGGCTGTCAAGATCAAGCTCACCCGACTGGGTAAGATTCGCAACCCCCAGTACCGCATCGTCGTCGCAGACGCGCGCACCCGCCGCAATGGTCGCGTCATCGAGACCATCGGCAAGTACCACCCGAAGGAAGAGCCGTCGCTGATCGAGGTCGACTCGGAGCGCGCTCAGTACTGGCTGGGTGTCGGCGCACTGCCGACCGAGCCCGTCGCCGCCATCCTCAAGGTGACCGGTGACTGGCAGAAGCACAAGGGTCTCCCGGGCACCGAGGGCACCCTGAAGACGGCTCCGGAGAAGACCTCCAAGCTGGACCTGTTCAACGCTGCGCTCGCCGCCGCCGAGAACGAGCCCGCTGCCGCGGCCACCACATCGAAGAAGAAGGCCAAGAAGGTCGAAGAGAAGGCTGACGAGGCTGCCGCCGAGGCTCCCGCAGCAGACGAGGACAAGGCACAGGCGTGAGCACTGTCGTCGCTGACGCAGTAGAGCACCTGGTTCGCGGAATCGTCTCGAATCCCGACGACGTGCGCGTCGACCTGATCACTGGCCGTCGCGGCCGGATGGTCGAGGTCCACGTCAGCCCGGAGGATCTCGGGAAGGTGATCGGCCGTAACGGCCGCACCGCGACCGCGCTGCGCACTCTCGTCACCGGCATCGGTGGTCGCGGGATGCGCGTCGACATCGTCGACACCGACCGCTGACGAGTTCGCTTCGATGGATCTTGTTGTCGGTCGCGTCGTCAAGACGCACGGCGTCCGCGGAGAACTCGTCGTCGATGTCCGCACCGACGATCCGCAGACGCGTTTCGCCGTCGGTGCACGCCTGGCTGGGCGGGCACCGAAGGGCACGGGTTTGACCGAATACACAGTGACAGCCGCCCGGAATCATTCCGGGCGGCTGTTGCTGTCGCTACAGGGGGTCGCGGATCGGAGTGCGGCGGACGCCCTGCGTGGCACCCTTTTCATCGTCGACGCATCAGACGTCGACTCCGGTGACGATCCGGACGAATTCTACGACCACGAACTCGAGGGCGCGCGGGTCGTGACCGTCGATGGTGCCGATGTCGGCGTCCTCGCGTCGATTCTGCATCTGCCCGGCGGCGACGTCCTGGCGGTCCGGACCGCCGACGGACGTGAAGTCCTCGTGCCGTTCGTGCGCGCTATGGTGCCGACCGTGACGCGCGAACGCATCGAGATCGACCCGCCCGAAGGACTCATCGACCTGGACGCGGCAATCTCGGAACGGGACTGATCGGCGTGCGGATCGACGTCGTCACGATCTTCAGTGAATATCTCGAACCGTTGAAGGCGGCACTGCTCGGCAAGGCGGTCGACGCAGGACTCCTTGAGTTCGGTGTCCACGACCTGCGGCAGTGGACTTACGACGTCCACCACAGCGTCGACGACGCCCCATACGGTGGCGGGCCCGGCATGGTGATGAAGCCGCAGGTGTGGGGTGAAGCCCTCGATGCCGTCTGTCCGGACGACGCACTGCTGGTGGTGCCGACCCCGGCGGGACGGCCGTTCACGCAGGCCACCGCGCACCGGTGGAGTACCGAAGACCACCTCGTGTTCGCGTGTGGCCGGTACGAGGGCATCGATCAGCGGGTCTTCGACGACGCCGCGCGCCGCGTCCGCGTCGAAGAGGTCTCGCTCGGCGACTTCGTCCTCATCGGCGGGGAAGTGGCGGTGCTCGCAATGGTCGAGGCCACCACCCGCCTGATCCCCGGTGTGATCGGGAATCCGCAGTCGCACCAAGACGATTCATTCTCTGACGGGCTCCTCGAAGGCCCCAGTTACACGCGCCCGAAAGTGTGGCGCGACTTCGAGGTCCCGCCCGTCCTGTTATCCGGCGACCACGGCAAGGTCGCCCAGTGGAGACGTGAGCAGTCACTCCAACGGACCCGGGACCGTCGTCCGGACCTACTGCCCGACGAATAGGTTTCGGCGTGTCGCGGAACCGGAGTGCGGCTCGGTGCGTCTGACCTGATGTGGGCACCGTCTGGACCGACATTGAATCGACCCTCGCACGCATCGACTCCATGAACGCCGGTGCGGCAGCAGCCGATGCAGCCGAGATTCGACGTATTGTCGCGGCAGCGCAAGCGGTCGCTGCCCGACTGTCCGCGGCATTCGCGTCGGGCGGTGTTCTGGCGGGGGCGTCGGCGGACGCTTCTACCGTGAGCGGTACGGCGCTCGCCACGCTCGTCGACGCGTCCGTCACAGGATTGCAGACCGGTGCGAGCGCTCTGGACGACGCATCGGCCGCGCTCGCCGCCAGTATCGGGCACCGTGAACGGATCGCGCGGCTCCTCGGTGTCGGGACGATGCCTCAAATTCGGATCGCGGTCGAGTCGACCCTGCAAGGGTTGATGACTGGCGCCTACAACGTGCCGATGTCGTCGAGTACGGCGCGGGTCGTCGTTCTGCCGAGCGCGTCTTCGAACCGGCCCGCGGCGCCGACGTCGGGCACGTTGGGGACAGTCGGGAATGCTTCCTATCCCGGGGGCGCCGACACCGTCGACACGGTGCGGCGCTCGGACACTGCGGCGACTGGTCCGGGAGACGTGGCGACCGGCACCGCGCACGCCGGCAATGGAAGCGAGCAGACCGGGTCGACTCACGATCCACTGAACTCGGCCGGCGGTCCACCGGTTCCGGACGTCGACCGGTCGCAGGCGACGAGCACCACTTCAGTCGGCGGGAGAACCGGATCCGATCCTGCAGGGTCTGGGCCGTCTCCCAGCGGCGCTGTCGCCGGGACGCCAACGGCGACGAGGGCAGCTGGAGGTCCGGCGTCAACTTCGCCGATCGGTTCGGGTGTCCTGGTTCCGGGGGTTCTGGCTCCCGGCGTTCTGACTACGGGCCTTCCGATCTCGGCTGGCGGTCCGACGTCGTCGTTGACCTCGCCGATGCGGGCACCCGGTGCGGCGGGCACGTCGCCGGCCGGGCAGACATCGTCCGGGCCGGCGGCGTCGGCTGGCTCCTCGGCGGCAGCGAGGGCGTCGAGCGCGAGCCCGGCGATGGGGCCCGGTGCCGTTCGCCGCAAGGACGACGACGAACACTCGAGCGCCGCCTACCTTCGGTCGACGAGGGAGGGCGAACTGCTACTCGGCACCGCACCGCTCGTCACGCCTGCTGTCCTGCCGCCGCCGGTCGCCGCGGTCGCCGACATCGACAACGACGCGGCCGTCGCCGCGGGCGCTGATGTCGACCAGGAACTCGATCCGACGTTGTGACCAGGCGTCGCACTGATTTCGTCTCAGCATGATCGTCTGGCAGAATGTTTCAGGTTGCGTGTGTCGACCTGTCGGTCGCACAGCGCACGAAGACCAATGATTCGGGCACGAACCGGTCGAACCCGTATTCCAGCGGGCCGCCAGGTTCCTCTGTCCAGCCGAACGAAACGGATCACCACATGAACACCCTCGACTTCCTCGACAAGCAGTCGCTGCGCGACGACGTCCCCGACTTCGCCGCAGGTGACACCCTTGACGTGCACGTCAAGGTCATTGAGGGCAGCAAGGAGCGCGTCCAGGTCTTCAAGGGCGTCGTGATTCGTCGCCAGGGCGGCGGCGTGCGCGAGACCTTCACCGTCCGCAAGGTGTCGTTCGGCGTCGGCGTCGAGCGTACCTTCCCGGTGCACAGCCCGAACATCGCCAAGATCGACGTCGTCACCCGCGGCGACGTCCGTCGCGCCAAGCTGTACTACCTGCGCGACCTGCGTGGCAAGGCTGCGAAGATCAAGGAAAAGCGCTGATCTAACGGTGCCTCGAAAGGCCCCGGTCGCTGCACATGCAGTGGCCGGGGCCTTTCTGCGTCCACGGTGCGCCTCACGTCGATGAGACTGCTCCTGGGCGGCACGGCGGACTGCGTTCTAGTTCTCACAGGTACAGTCGCTACGCTGTTCGAGTGGATGACAGCACCGGCGACGAGCCGAAGTTCGTGATCAGAGACGACTCAGATGACGCCGCGGATGATGGCGGCGACTCGACGGGTTCGGGTTGGTCGCGGATCGCCAAGGAGGTCGCGATCGTTGTGGCGATCGTTCTGGCGTTGATGTTCGTGTTCACTCAGTTCTTCTTCCGGCAGTACGTGGTGCCGTCCGAGTCGATGGAGTCGACGCTCCACGGCTGCGACGGTTGCACCAACGACCGCATCGTGATCGACAAGATGGTGTACCGGTTCAGCGACCCGAAACCCGGCGACGTGATCGTGTTCAAGGCGCCGTCCGAATCGTGGGACGACGTGTGGCAGTCGCCTCGATCGTCGAACGCCGTCGTGCACAAGGTGCAGGACGTACTTTCGTGGTTCGCGTTGCAGCCGCCCGACGAGAACAACCTCGTCAAGCGAGTGATCGCGACCGGCGGCCAGACCGTCGAATGCCACAACGCTGACGGTAAGGGCGTCACCGTGGACGGAAAGCCCCTCGACGAGCCCTATATCGATAAGGATCTACAAGTCGACACGAGCACGGAGACCGACGGGGCCCTCGGCGGCGGCTCGTGCTACGGCAACGACATCGA
Source organism: Gordonia abscondita (assembly GCF_032711245.1). Lineage (GTDB taxonomy): Bacteria > Actinomycetota > Actinomycetes > Mycobacteriales > Mycobacteriaceae > Gordonia. Next base: position 3,826,703 of record NZ_CP128986.1, on the reverse strand, counting down.
ACCATTCAAAGTTCCGGACGGAAACGTGTGGGTGATGGGCGACAACCGGTCGAACTCGTCCGACTCCCGGGCGCATCAGCGCGACGAATACCACGGCACCGTCCCGATCTCCGACATTCGCGGCAAGGTCCGTTTCATCATGTACCCGTTCTCGCGGATCGGCGGCGTCGGCGACCACGACCCGCAGGGCTGACCCGCCGAGAGACTTGATGCACGATGACCCGCACCGATCGTTGGCCGCCGCGTTCGCCGGTCCGTAAAGCAGCGTCGCTGCGCACCCTGGAATTCACATTGGCTCGGCACCGGTTGGGGCCGGTGGCCGGCGTCGACGAGGCCGGACGCGGTGCATGCGCAGGCCCCCTCGTCGTCGCCGCATGCGTGTTGGGGCCGACTCAATTGAAGTCCCTCGCCGACCTCGACGACTCCAAACGGCTGTCCGAGGCCACACGTGAACGGTTGTATGACGCCGTGCAGCGGCACGCCGTCAGCCACAGCGTCGTGGTGGTTCCAGCCGCCGAAGTCGATCGGATCGGCGTGCACGTCGCCAACATCGAGGGAATGCGTCGCGCGGTCGCGGGACTCGACGTGCGTCCCGGCTACGTGCTGTCCGATGGCTTCCAAGTCCCCGGACTGCCGGCACCGTCGTTGCCGGTGATCGGAGGCGACGCGAACGCCGCTTGCATCGCCGCGGCGTCGGTGTTGGCAAAAGTGACCCGCGACCGCATCATGGTCGAACTCGACGAGGCCGTCCCGGGCTACGACTTCGCAGTTCACAAGGGATATAGCACGGCCAACCACATGGCTCGACTCGACGCGCTCGGGCCGTCAGCCGAGCACCGACTCTCGTACCGGAACGTCCGCGATAGGCTTGCATGATGAGCGCTGAAGATCTCGAGAAGTACGAAGCCGAGATGGAGCTGTCTTTGTACAAGGAGTACAAGGACATCGTCGGTCAGTTCACCTACGTGGTGGAGACCGAGCGTCGTTTCTACCTCGCGAACGGCGTCGACCTCATCCCGCGCAGCAACGACGGTGAAGTCTATTTCGAGATCCACATGTCCGACGCGTGGGTGTGGGACATGTATCGACCGGCGCGCTTCGTCAAGCAGGTGCGTGTGGTGACGTTCAAGGACGTCAATGTCGAAGAACTCGAACGTGCCGAACTGAGTCTTCCCGACACGCCGTGAGTGGGCATCCCGCAACTTCACTTCTTGCGAACGTGTCGTTGAAGCTGCGCGGCGGCCGCGTGCGGTGTTCGGCTCGGATGCCACACGACTGGGCTGGGTAGGGAATCATTCAGCCCAGGTGAATCTGTGGATGATCGCCGAATTTTCCACAGATCGGTGGTCCAGCCGGATATCGCCTTCCGCTCGTCGGGTCAGTCGGTCATGGTCTGCGCATGGGGGAGAAGACGACGCGCCCGGACCGGCGCCGACAAATAGGTCGACTCGGCGAAGACGTGGCAGCCGAGTACCTCGCCAGTCTCGGCTGGGAGATTCTGGCACGGAACTGGCGGACCCGATACGGCGAACTCGACGTGGTCGCCGCGATCGGCGGGACGCTCGTGATCGTCGAAGTGAAGACGCGCGCGAGCCGGACATTCACTGATCCGGTCGCCGCGGTCACCCCGCAGAAGTTGCGGACGATGCGTCTGGTCGCCCGGCAGTGGCTCGCCGAACAGGAACGGTATTGGCCGATAGTCCGTTTCGACATCGTGTCGATCCAACTCGACATCGCCGATCCGGAAGACCTCGAACGAGCGACGCTGGCCCATCACACCGGCGTCGTCGAATGAGGACGCGGTCATGAGTGGATTAGGGCGAGTCCACTCCGTCGGGCTCAACGCGTTCGCCGCGGACGTCATCGAGATCCAAGCCAACATCAGCAACGGGCTGCCCGGCTTCATCGTCAGCGGCAGCGCCGACACGTCCGTCCGCGAAGCCAAGGACCGGGTGCGCGCCGCGATCGGCAACAGTGGTGCGAAGTTCCCCGAAAAGAAGATCGTCGTCGCACTCGCCCCGGCGAACCTGCCGAAGTCCGGAGCAGGGTTCGACCTGCCGATGGCCATCTCCGTTCTAATTGCCACAGGTCAGGCGCAAACTTCGCTGCTCGGCGAGACAGTGATGATCGGCGAGTTGGCTCTCGACGGACGCGTTCGACCGGTGCGCGGAGTCCTACCGCTGCTACTTGGGGCGCGCGACGCCGGATTCCGACGTGCCGTCGTCCCGATCGCGAACATCCGAGAGGCGACACTCGTCGATGGCCTCGACATCGGCGGAGCCGACTCGCTCTCGGACGTCGTCGCATGGCTGGCCGGCGAGCGCGCGCTCGACACCGTGTCAGCCACGGGCGAGGCGTCAGCTCGGACACCGATCCCCGACATGACCGACGTCGTCGGCCAGCCAGCGGCGCGACACGCGCTGGAAGTCGCCGCCGCCGGCGCGCACCACATCCTCATGACCGGGCCTCCGGGCATCGGCAAGACGATGCTCGCGTGCCGCCTGCCCGGAATACTCCCGCCGCTGGGACCGGACGAATCCCTGGAAGTGACCGCGATTCACTCGGTCGCCGGGATACTCCCGGCCCGCCGCCCGCTGATCGAGACGCCACCGTTCATCGCACCACACCACACCGCGAGCATTACCTCGCTCCTCGGTGGCGGGACCGGCATGGCCAAACCGGGAGCCGTGTCCCGAGCACATCGCGGCGTGCTGTTCCTCGACGAGTGCGCGGAGATGGGCGCGAAGGTCCTCGACTCGCTGCGTCAACCCCTCGAAGACGGCGTCGTCCGAGTGTCGCGCCGCGACGGCACCGCGTCGTATCCGGCACGGTTTCAACTGATCCTCGCGGCGAATCCGTGTCCGTGCGCACCGGTCAACGACGTCGACTGCGTATGCACGTCCATCGTCCGACGTCGGTACCTCGGGAAGTTGTCCGGACCGTTGATGGACCGGGTCGACATCCGCGTGCAGATGGAGCCGCCCGGGAACACCGCGCTGATGACCGAGCAGGGGGAGTCGACGGAGGTCGTCGGCGCGCGGGTCGCGCAGGCGCGAGCTGCCGGGCGGGAACGATGGCGCGAACACGGCTGGCTGACGAACTCTGAAGTTCCGGGCAGCGCACTGAGACGGCGTTATCGTCTCGCGCCCGACGCGATGCGACCCATCGAAGCGTTCCTGGGGCAAGGGAGAATCACCGCGCGTGGCGCCGACCGCGCCCTCCGGCTCGCGTGGACGCTCGCCGACCTGCGCGGAACGCAGCGACCGGACGTCGACGACGTCACACAAGCATTGATGTACCGGGACCGGGGGACAGGCAGATGACCGACATGAACGACGCCGAACGCCGGGCGTGGGCGTACCTCGCCGCCGTCGCCGAACCGCCGTCCGCGTCCGTGATCGCGCTCGTATCCGCAGTCGGCCCGGTCGCTGCAGCCTCGGCGGTGCGCGACCGGAAGGCGCCGGCGGGCCACGTCGCGGCGCTCGCCGCGACCGAAGCGCGATACGCGACCGACACGTCCGTCTCGGATCTGGATGCGGCGGACCGGGTTGGCGCACGGCTCGTGACGCCCGGGGACGACGAGTGGCCCGGCTGGTCATTGTCGGCACTCGATCGCGCATCGACATCTGCGCGCGGCGGCGGACCGCTCGCGCTGTGGGTGCGTGGGCCTGGCCTCCTGTCGTCGTTGGGCGACACCGCCGTCGCACTAGTGGGGTCGCGGGCGGCGTCGTCGTACGGCGAGTATGTGGCCGGGCAGTTCGCGTCCGGCCTGGCCGCGCACGGCCGGGCGGTAGTGTCCGGCGGCGCATACGGGATCGACGGTGCCGCGCACCGCGGATCGTTGGCGGCGGGCGGTCTCACGGTCGCGGTGCTGGCGTGCGGCGTCGACCGCGACTATCCGACCGGTCACGCTCGGCTCCTACAGGAGATCGCAACGCGTGGTCTGGTCGTCGCCGAATACGCTCCCGGAACGACGGCGGCCAAACACCGCTTCCTCACCCGGAATCGGCTCGTGGCTGCGCTGTCGGGCGCGACCGTCGTCGTCGAGGCCGGTCGACGGTCGGGCGCAGCCAACACCGCGGCGTGGGCGACCCGCCTGGGTCGCCCGCTCGGCGCGGTGCCCGGCGCAGTCACCAGTGCGACCTCGGTCGGCACGCACGCGATGATCGCGGACGGCCAGGCCACGCTCGTCGCCGACGTCGACCAGGTTGGCTCCCTCGTCGCGCCGGACGGTGCCGACACACGCGGTCCGGCACCGAACCGCGACACCGACGGGTTGCCGCCCGACCAGTTCCGAGTGATCGAGGCGTTGCCCGCCCGCGAATCGATCTCGATCGACGAGATCTCGTTCAGTGCGGGCATTCCCGTCGATGCAGTGCGCCGTGCGCTCGCCGCCCTCGACGTCGCGGGCCTCATCGACGAGGAGGGAGGCCGGTGGCGCCTGCACAGGTGACCCCTCGAACGCGACTGTGATCGGGGTGATGCGTGGTCTCACTCCACGGTGAACGTCGCCGTCGCCTCCTCGGCCGGCGCGCAGAGCGGCGGAAGATCGCCGCGCGCCGCGGCCGGCGGCGTCGTCAACGCCGCGGTCACCCGATACTCGCCTCGGTCGACGGTCGGCCACGTAGTCCGCACCAGCGTGCCGTCGCCGTCGATGCGGTGGCTCGCGATCGTCGCCGGATCGGTCGAGGTCTGGATGTCGAGGGCGAGCGACGCCCCGGGTGGCAGCGGGGTGAGCGAGGCCCGCACCGCGTCGATCGACGGGGCGAACGTTGGTATGGGTCGGAAAGTCGGTGCGACGTCGGTTCCATCGCGTGTCACCGACATGACGATCGCGCTGCCGATACCGTGCTTGGGCAGCGAGCACGCCGCATCGGAGTCGTTGTGCACCAACAACGTTAGGCGCGGGACGGCTCCGCTGGGACTACTCTCGGTCGATGAACGGAGTTCCGCGGTGAGCCCGCCGGGAGCGTCCTCGTCGGACGAGCATGCCGAGGCGGCCCCGCCGAGCGCGGCGACGGCACACACCGCAGCGGCCACGCGTGTGCAAGTCATGGACCGTCCCCCGGTAGTCATGGATGCAGTTGTACACCTGCCGCCCGGCACCCCGCTCGGCGATAGATCAGGTAGGTTATTAGGATCACCTAAGAAGGAGATGCTACGCAATGGCGAGGCGACAGAACACGATGACGGTGCTGCGTACCGAGGACCTGACGACGCACATGCGCCGGGTCTGGCTCGGCGGACCGGGCTTCGAGGATTTTCAAGCGACCAATGACACCGACATGTACGTCAAGCTCCAGTTCGCGCAACCCGACCGTGCGGAGCCGGTTCTGCGCACGTACACCGTGAGTACCTACGATCCGGCAGCGAGGGAAATCTCGATCGACTTCGTCGTCCACGGCGACGAAGGCATCGCGGGCCCGTGGGCCGCGCACGTACAGCCAGGGGAGACAATCGGATTCTTCGGGCCCGGCAGCGGCTACCGCCCGGACCCGGACGCCCCCTGGCATCTGCTCGTCGCCGACGAAGCCGGCCTACCCGCGCTTGCCGCCGCCGTCGAGGCGCTGCCGGCCGACGCCGTGGCGAAGGTCTTCATCGAGGTGGCCGGACCCGACGACGAACTCGACCTGAACGCCCCGGCCGGCGCGGAGATCACCTGGGTGCACCGTGGATACGGATCCGACGATGCGCCCGACGACGTCGCCGGAGACAACGCGCCGGTCATCGCGGCTGTCAAAGCGGCCGAGTGGCTCGACGGCGAACCGCAGGTCTTCATCCACGGCGAAGCTCAGGCCGTGATGAAGAACCTCCGTCCGTACATCCGCAAAGAGCGAGGCGTCGGCAAGGCGCGCGCCGGATCGATCTCCGGCTACTGGCGCCGGGGGCGCTCCGAGGACGGCTTCCGCCAGTGGAAGGTCGATCAGCGTGCCGTGCACGACGCCGACGAAGCCGCGTGGTCCAAGGCCTAAGCGTCGCCCGCCCTACCTGGACGTACAGCCCCACCCGGGACGCACTGACCTACTCTGAAGACTATGTCCGACGTCCTGGGTGCATTCGCCGATCACCTGCGCTACGAGAAGGCGCGCAGTGACCACACGGTGCGCGCGTACATCGGCGATGTACGAGGCATGATCGCCTACGCGGGCGCGCGCGGTGTCGATCTCGCCGACATCGACCTCGCGCTGCTGCGCGCATGGCTCGCCGAGCACACGCGCCGGGGCGCGGCACGATCATCGATCGCACGTCAGGTCTCGTCGGCGAAGACGTTCCTCGCGTGGGCGCAGCGCGACGGTCTCGTCGCGACCAACGCCGCCGCGCGACTGCAGGCGCCGAAGGCCCACCGCGTCCTGCCGCATGTCCTCGACGCAGAGGCCGCCGCCGAAGCCGTCGACGCCGCGGCGCCCGCCGATCCGACGGACCCCGTCGCGCTCCGCGACCGGCTGATCGTCGAACTCCTCTACTCGTGCGGCATCCGCGTCGGTGAGCTGTGTGGACTCGACCTCGGCGACGTCGACCCCGACCGACGCGTGGTGCGCGTGATCGGCAAAGGCGACAAACAGCGGTCGGCCCCGTACGGCGGGCCAGCGCAGGTGGCGCTCACCGACTGGGTCCGCCTAGGCCGACCGGCACTGGCGACGGCGGCGTCCGGGGAGGCGCTACTCCTCGGGGTGAAAGGCGGCCGCCTCGACCAGAGGATGGCGCGCACTGTGGTTCACCGGGCTACCGACGACGGCAGCGGCGGCTCCATCGGTCCGCACGGGTTGCGGCACAGCGCCGCCACTCACCTGTTGGAAGGCGGCGCGGACCTGCGCGTAGTCCAAGAGTTGCTCGGGCATTCGTCGTTGTCGACGACACAGCTCTACACGCATGTCAGCGTCGAGCGACTGCGCGCGGTGCACGACCAGGCGCATCCTCGGGCGTGAGCGGCTTCAACCGAACCCGCAGCACGCCGAGTAGTCCGAGCGGGTTCAGATAGACGGCGTCCCGGCCGCTTCCGCGTCGCGCACCCCAATGCAGGCACGCCGCCGCCCGGCACCCCTCGTGGCCGGCGGCGAGCACGCCGATCACCTGGCCGCGCCCGACGTGCTCGCCGCGTCGCACCCGTGCGATGACCGGTTCGTATGTCGTCAAGACTCCGTCTCCGTGCCGGATCGACACCGTCGGCTTCCCCGCGACCAGGCCCGCGAAGTGCACCGTGCCGGCCCGCGCGGCCAGCACCGCCGCATCCGGTGCGGCGGCCAGATCTAGGCCTCGATGGCCGGACTGCCACCGCTTCTCCGGCGGGTCGAAAGGACGAACGATCGCCGGTCGCGGAGTCAACGGCCAGTCGTAGGCCGTTCGGGGTGATGATGTGGCAACCGCTCCGAACGGCAGCAGGGTTACCACGCACGCGAGTACGACGCAGGCGAGCGCAATCGAGCGGAGTGATCTCATACAAGGTCAGACGCACCGGTCCCGCGGACGGTTCCGCGACGCGCCACCCGACCAGACGATCAACAAAACGCGGCGAACAGAGCGCGGTGACCAGAACGAGGCGGCCCAGCGATCAGCAGAACACGATCGCTGGTGGTGCAAACTCGCTAATTTTGCTGGTCGCGCGGTATCGGAGTAGTCTTTCCGACGCACCCGGGTATGTCTCGGGTGACTTCGCGCGTCCGCGCGGACCGGCACGGCAAGTGCCCGGTCTACCGGTCGTCCTGCGCAGTCTCGAACCGCGGAATCGGTTGGAGTGCAGGCGATTGCGGACGCCAGGGTCCGAACCCGGCTTGGGGGAGGACGTCGAACTGCTAGAGAGGACAATCATGGCTGTCGTAACCATGAAGCAGCTGCTGGACAGCGGCGCACACTTCGGTCACCAGACCCGTCGTTGGAACCCGAAGATGAAGCGCTTCATCTTCACCGACCGCAACGGCATCTACATCATCGACCTGCAGCAGACGCTGTCGTACATCGACCGCGCCTACGAGTTCGTCAAGCAGACCGTCGCCCACGGTGGCACGATCCTGTTCGTCGGCACCAAGAAGCAGGCGCAGGAGTCGATTGCCGCTGAGGCGACCCGCGTCGGCATGCCGTACGTGAACCAGCGTTGGCTTGGTGGCATGCTCACCAACTTCCAGACCGTGCACAAGCGCCTTCAGCGTATGAAGGAGCTCGAGGCCATGGAGCAGACCGGTGGCTTCGAGGGTCGCACCAAGAAGGAAATCCTCATGCTCACGCGTGAGAAGAACAAGCTCGTCCGGACCCTCGGTGGTATCCGCGACATGGCCAAGGTCCCCTCGGCCGTGTGGGTCGTCGACACCAACAAAGAGCACATCGCCGTGGGCGAGGCCCGCAAGTTGAACATCCCGGTCATCGCGATCCTGGACACCAACTGCGACCCCGACGTCGTCGATTACCCGATCCCGGCCAACGACGACGCGATCCGCAGCGCAGCGCTGCTGACCCGCGTGATCGCGTCGGCAGTCGCCGAAGGCGTGCAGGCGCGTGCCGGCCAGGGTTCGAGCGATGCGAAGCCGGAAGCAGGCGCAGAGCCGCTCGCCGAGTGGGAGCAGGAACTGCTCACCGAGGCGTCCGCTCCGACTGAAGCAGCAGCGACTGAGGCTGCAGCTGCAGCGACCGAGGCTCCGGCCGAGGCCGCTCCCGCTGAGGCTGCTGCGGCTCCGGCCGATGCACCGGCCGCTCCGGCCGCAGAATAAGACCTCTGCGCCACCGGACGACTCGTCACACCGAAGAATCCTAAGAAGGAGGATCGCCTCACATGGCGAACTACACCGCAGCGGACGTGAAGCGTCTGCGCGAAATGACCGGTTCGGGCATGCTCGACTGCAAGAACGCACTGGCCAACAACGACGGTGACTTCGACAAGGCCGTCGAAGAGCTGCGTATCAAGGGCGCCAAGGACGTGGGCAAGCGTGCAGAGCGCTCCACTGCCGAGGGCCTCGTCGCCGCTCGTGACGGTGTCATGGTCGAGCTGAACAGCGAGACCGACTTCGTCGCCAAGAACGACGAGTTCCAGAAGCTCGCCGACGACATCCTGACCGCAGCCGTCGAGCTGCGTACCAACGATGTCGCCGAACTGTCGGCCGCCAAGCTCGGTGACGGCACCGTCGCCGAGGCCGTCGAGGCACTCTCGGCCAAGATCGGCGAGAAGCTGGTTCTGCAGCGCGTCGCAGCCTACGACGGCCCCGTCGCCGTCTACCTGCACAAGCGTGCGTCGGACCTGCCGCCCGCCGTGGGCGTTCTGGTCTCGTACACCGGCGAGGGCGACACCGCTGCGGAGGCCGCTCGCGGTGCCGCTATGCAGGTCGCAGCCCTTAAGGCGAAGTACGCGAGCCGTGACGAGGTCCCTGCGGACATCGTCGCGGACGAGCGTCGGATCGCCGAGGAGACCGCGAAGGCCGAAGGCAAGCCGGAGCAGGCTCTGCCGAAGATCGTCGAAGGCCGCGTCAACGGCTTCTACAAGGACGTCGTCCTCGTGGACCAGCCGTCGGTCACCGACTCGAAGAAGACCGTGAAGGCGATCCTCGACGAGGCGGGCGCCGCCGTCGTGGCGTTCTCGCGCTTCGAGGTCGGCCAGGCCTGACCGTCTGACACCACCTGTAGATCCGGCCCCGGATCCGCCGTCACGGCGGGTTCGGGGCCGGATCTCGTCGTGCCCTAAGATAGAGAAGATTTGTGTCCGTCACCGAGCGAAGGAAAAGATGAGCGAGACTCCTGCTAAGAGCGATGGGGCGGGTACCGGACCGGAACGCAAGGGCTTCAAGCGCGTCATGCTCAAGCTCGGCGGTGAGATGTTCGGCGGCGGCGAAGTCGGTCTCGACCCCGACGTGGTCGGCGCAGTGGCCGACCAGATCGTGGAGGTCGTCGCTTCGGGTGTCCAGGTCGGCATCGTGATCGGAGGCGGCAACTTCTTCCGTGGGGCCGAACTGCAGCAACGTGGGCTGGACCGAGCGCGGTCGGACTACATGGGCATGCTCGGCACCGTTATGAACTGCCTTGCGCTGCAAGACTTTCTGGAGAAGCGCGGCGTCACCACCCGGGTGCAGACGGCCATCACGATGGGGCAGGTCGCCGAGCCGTACCTGCCGTTGCGGGCCGTCCGTCACCTGGAGAAGGGGCGCGTGGTGATCTTCGGTGCAGGCATGGGTATGCCGTACTTCTCCACGGACACGACAGCCGCACAGCGAGCACTGGAGATCAAGGCCGAGGCCGTCCTGATGGCGAAGGCTGTCGACGGCATCTACTCCGACGATCCGCGCACCAACCCAGACGCTGAACTCTTCCCTTCGATCACTCACCGCGAGGCGATCGAGAAGGAGTTGAAGGTGGCCGATGCGACGGCGTTCAGTCTCTGTATGGACAACAACATGCCGATTCTCGTGTTCAATCTGCTCGAACGAGGCAATATCGCACGTGCGGTCGCGGGCGAGTCGATCGGGACCCTGGTCAGCACCGAATCGGCAGACTAGAAACGCTTCTTAACAAGACAAGGACATCGACATGATCGACGAAGCTCTGCTCGACGCCGAGGAGAAGATGGAGAAGGCCGTCAATGTCGCACGCGACGATATGGCCGCCATCCGCACCGGCCGCGCCAACCCGGCGATGTTCAACCGGATCGTCATCGACTACTACGGTTCAATGACACCGATCACCCAGGTCGCGGGCATTAACACGCCGGAGCCTCGGCTGGTCGTCATCAAACCGTACGAGGCGTCGACGATGCGCGACATCGAGACCGCTATCCGGAACTCCGACCTCGGGGTCAATCCGACCAACGACGGCAATGTCATCCGCATCGCGATCCCTCAGCTCACTGAGGAGCGTCGCAAGGATCTCGTCAAGCAAGCCCGCGGCAAAGGTGAGGACGCGAAGGTGTCGATCCGCAGCGTGCGACGCAAGGCGGCCGACGAGCTCAAACGCATCCAGAAGGACGGCGAGGCAGGCGAGGACGAGGTGTCGCGCGCCGAGAAGGAGCTCGACAAGACCACCCACTCGTACACGGATGCTGTCGACGAGCTGGTGAAAAACAAGGAAGTCGAGCTGCTCGAGGTATGACGACCCCGTCGACGTCCAAGGCAGGCCGCAACCTCCCCGCAGCCATCGGGGTCGGCCTCGGCCTGGGCGCCTTGCTCATCGTGGTCCTCGCGTTGGTGCCGATGGCCTGGTACGGCATCGTCTCCGTCGCCTTGGGTATCGCGACGTGGGAGGTCTGCAAGCGGCTCCACGACGCCGACTACGGGGTGCCGTTCTGGCCGCTGCTCGCCGGTGGACAGGCGACTATCTGGGTCTCGTGGCCGTGGGGGATCGAAGCGTCATTCGTGGCGTTCGCCGCCACCATCCTCGTGTTGATGGTGTGGAAGCTGTTTGCGCAGGGCCTCGCGAACGCCCCGCAGAACTATGTCCGGGACGTTTCGATGTCCATTCTGGTGCTGGCGTGGCTGCCGATGCTCGCGACGTTCGGCGCGGAAATGGTCGCGCAGGACGAGGGCCGCTACCGGGTGTTGACGCTCGTGATCGTCGTAGTTTGCTCCGATGTGGGCGGCTACGCGGCGGGCGTCCTATTCGGCAAGCATCCGATGGCCCCCGCGATCAGCCCGAAGAAGTCGTGGGAGGGTTTCGGTGGATCGCTCGTCGTCGGCACCGTCGGCGCCGTGCTGTGTTCGCTGTTCCTCCTCGACACAGATTGGTGGGTCGGGATGGCACTCGGGCCGCTCATGGTGATCGTCGCGACCACCGGGGACCTCGTCGAATCGCAGTTCAAGCGGGATCTCGGGATCAAAGACATGGGCACGCTGCTGCCCGGTCACGGCGGAATTATGGACCGACTGGACTCGCTGCTCCCATCGGCGCTGGTCACCTGGGCGGTGCTCACCGTTCTCCTGTGAGTCGGAAGCCATGCGAGAATGGACGCATGACGTCTCTGCCACTGGTCTTCGACGCGCCCAAACGCGGGCGTCCGCCCACTCACTTCGCCGATCTCGACGAGGCCGGGCGGATCAAGGCGGTCGCCGACCTCGGGCTCCCGAAGTTCCGCGCCAACCAGCTGGCCAAGCAGTACTTCGGTCGGCTGACCGGCGACGTCACTGAGATGACCGACCTGCCTGCAGGTCGACGCGACGAGGTCGGCGCGGCACTGTTTCCGACCCTGATGACCCCGGTGCGGCACGTGGCCGTCGACGACGGGTCCACCCGCAAGACCCTGTGGCGCCTACACGATGGAACACTTCTCGAATCGGTCCTCATGCGCTACACCGATCGGAACACATTGTGCATCTCGTCGCAGGCGGGCTGCGGTATGGCCTGCCCGTTCTGCGCGACCGGACAGGGCGGACTCGACCGGAATCTGTCGACTGCCGAGATCGTCGACCAGGTTCGTGCGGCGTCGCGCGCGGTACGCGACGGCGACATGGGGGAGCCGAGCAGGCTGTCGAACGTCGTGTTCATGGGGATGGGGGAGCCGCTCGCGAACTACAAGCGAGTCGTCGACGCTGTCCGCAAGATCACCTCACCCGCACCCGACGGATTCGGTATCTCGGCGCGGCACGTGACCGTGTCGACCGTCGGTCTCGCGCCGGCGATCCGTCGCCTCGCCGACGAGGGCCTCGCGGTGACGCTTGCCGTCTCGCTGCACACCCCCGACGATGAGCTCCGGGACACCCTTGTACCGGTGAACAACCGGTGGTCGGTGTCCGAAGTGCTCGACGCCGCCCGCTACTACGCTGACCAGACGGGGCGACGGATATCGATCGAATACGCGCTGATCCGCGACGTCAACGACCAGCCGTGGCGAGCCGATCTGCTCGGTGAGAAACTGCGGCACAAGCTCGGCGGCCTCGCGCACGTCAACGTCATTCCGCTCAACCCGACGCCGGGCTCGGAATGGGACGCCAGCCCGAAGCCCGTCGAAGCCGAATTCGTCCGACGAGTCCGTGAGCAGGGGATCTCGTGCACTGTGCGCGACACCCGCGGGCAGGAGATCGCCGCGGCTTGCGGACAACTCGCGGCCGAAGAACGCTAGCGCACCTAGAGACGTCGGGATACGAATAGGGCCGGTCACCTGGAAGTGACCGGCCCTATTCGTATGCGAAGCGTTAGCGTCGCCACGTGCCCTTACGCGGGATCATCTTGTAACCGGCGAAGCCGATCAGGCCGACGGCGATCACGATGAGGTAGATGTCCTCGACGTGCCCGACGTGGTTGCCGACCAGCATGGCCAGGCAGATCAGGCCCGAGACGAACGCGGCGATCGCGTAGGTACGGGGTGCGGTGCCGCTCCAGCCGAAGCGGGCCGAGGGCGCGTCTGCGGGTTCGCGGACCCAGCCGGTATCGATCTGTTCGACCTCAGTGCTTGCCACGTCCACTCCTTATGACAGCCGGTAGTAGTTCGGGCTACAGCATAACCCGGCGTCCCAAAGACACGCGCACGTGGTGGATCGTCGCGCGAGTGCGCCACAATGGTTCTCGTGAGGACACGCGTATTGATTCTCGGTTCGACGGGATCCATCGGCACCCAGGCACTCGAAGTGATCGCCGAACACCCCGACCGGTTCGAGGTGGTCGGCCTCGGTGCGCGCGGCGGAAACCTGGACTTGCTGCACCAGCAGGTTTCGGTGACGAAGCTCGCGCCGTCGCGGGTGGCGGTTGCCGACGAGGACGCGGCGGCGGCATTGTCCGACCGGATCGGCGACGGTGTCCTCGCAGGCGACGACGCGATGGTCCGCCTGATCGAGTCAGTGGAAGCCGACGTCGTCCTGAACGGCGTGGTTGGTGCGATCGGACTGCGGCCGAGTCTCGCGGCGCTGAAGTCCGGCGCCAGGCTGGCCCTGGCCAACAAGGAATCACTCGTCGCGGGCGGATCGCTCGTCCTCGATGCGGCGGCACCCGGACAGATCATCCCTGTCGACTCCGAGCATTCCGCCATCGCCCAGTGCTTGCGCGGCGGGTCCGCAGCCGAAGTGGATCGGCTCGTGCTGACCGCGTCCGGCGGACCGTTCCGCGGCTGGACCGCCGAGCAGGTCCGCGACGTCACTCCCGAACAGGCTGGGAAGCATCCGACCTGGTCGATGGGGCCGATGATCACCCTCAACTCGGCGACACTCGTCAACAAAGCGCTCGAGGTCGTCGAAGCGCACCTGCTGTTCGACGTGCCGTATGACCGGATCGACGTCACCGTCCACCCACAGTCGATCGTCCACTCGATGGTGACGTTCGTCGACGGTGCGACCATCGCGAAAGCATCTCCGCCCAGCATGAAACTCCCGATCGCGCTCGCGCTTGGCTGGCCCGATCGTGTTCCCGGATCGTCGTCGGCGTGCGACTGGACCCAGTCCGCGGCGTGGACGTTCGAACCGGTGGACGACGACGTATTCCCCGCGATCGCGCTTGTTCGGGAAGCCGGAAAGGTCGGCGGCAGCCTCACCGCAGTCTTCAACGCCGCCAACGAGGTTGCCGCCGAAGGATTCTTCGCGGGCGCACTCTCGTTCCCGGCGATTGTCGGGACGATCGCCGACGTGCTCGCCGCCGCCGATCAGTGGTCGTGCGAGCCGGGTACTCTGGACGAGGTTCTGGCAGCAGACCGGTGGGGGCGCGACCGCGCAACAGCCCTGGTCGCTGCCGCCTCGAAGTGATGTGAGCGGAGTCGGCAGTTGAGTTACGTCCTGGGCATCGTGCTGTTCGCGGCCGCCCTGTTGATCTCGATCGCCTGGCACGAGCTCGGTCACCATCTCGCGGCGAAGGCCACGGGCATGAAGGTCCGGCGGTTCTTCGTCGGGTTCGGCCCGACCCTGTGGTCCACGCGCATCGGCGAGACCGAATACGGGTTCAAAGCGATCCCGCTCGGCGGATTCTGCGACATCGCGGGGATGACGCCCCACGACGAACTGTCGGTCACCGAGCGCGGACGAGCGATGTACGAGCAGAAGACGTGGAAGCGGCTCGTCGTCATGATCGCCGGACCGGTACAGAACTTCATTCTCGGCTTCATCTTGATCATCGTTCTCGCTCTCGGGTGGGGTCTGCCGATCCTCGGTGACCAGCCGGTGCACGCGACGCAGATCTCCTGCGTCGCGCCGACCACCGATGCGAAGGGCAACCCGGATCCGTGCACCGGCCCGGCTCCGGCCGCAGTGGCGGGGCTGCGGGTCGGTGACCAGATCCTCGCGGTGAACGGATCGCGGGTGTCGAATTCGTCTGACCTGATCGATAAGGTTCGCGACTCGACGTCGTCGGCGACGCTGACCATCGACCGAGACGGTCACTCGATGGACCTGACGATCCCGGTCACCCAGGTGCAACGCATGGCGAAAAAGGACGATGGGACGCTCTTCCCGGTGACCGTGCCCGCGATCGGGGTGAGCCTCGACCGCGTCCTCGTGAAGCACTACGACTGGGGATCGGTGTGGGGCGGGGCCGTCTCATTCACCGGCGACATCTTCGAACAGACTTACAAGGCCCTCATCGCATTGCCGTCGAAGATCGACGACCTGTGGACGGCGGTGACCGGCGGGGAGCGCGGCGACGACACCCCGGTCAGCGTCGTCGGAGCGTCGAGGCTCGGCGGTGAAGCGGTCGAACGCGGCTACTGGGATATGTTCTTGGGGTTGTTGCTGAGCATCAACTTCTTCCTCGGCGCGTTCAATCTCGTGCCGTTGCTCCCGCTCGACGGCGGCCACATGATCATCGCGATCTACGAGAAGATCAGAAACCTGATCCGCCGCCTGTTCGGCAGATCCGACGGCGCGCCCGTCGACTACTACAAGCTGCTGCCGTTGACGTACGGGGTCGTCGCGGTGATGGGAGTATTCATGGTGTTGACCGTGACCGCCGACATCATCAACCCGATCCGGATCTTCTGACCGGTAGTCTGGCAAATGACTATAGGAGTGATGTCGATGACCGAATCGTCCGGACCGCTTGCCGTAGGCCTCGGGATGCCCGCAGGGCCGCCACCTGTGCTCGCGCCGCGCCGGAAGACCCGCCAGATCCAGGTCGGATCCGTCGGAGTCGGCAGTGACCACCCGATCTCGGTGCAATCCATGTGCACCACCAAGACGCACGACGTGAACGCGACGCTGCAGCAGATCGCTGAGCTGACCGCCTCGGGCTGCGACATCGTCCGCGTGGCGTGCCCGCGACCCGAAGACGCGGATGCGCTCGCGACAATCGCCAGGAAGTCCAAGATCCCGGTGATCGCAGACATTCACTTCCAACCGAAGTACATCTTCGCCGCGATCGACGCGGGCTGCGCCGCGGTCCGCGTCAACCCCGGCAACATCAAAGAGTTCGACGGTCGCGTCAAAGAGGTCGCGAAGGCCGCGGGCGACGCCGGCATCCCTATCCGGATCGGCGTTAACGCGGGCTCCCTCGATCCGCGTCTGCTCAAGAAGTACGGGAAGGCGACCCCCGAAGCGCTCGTCGAGTCCGCGCTCTGGGAGGCCGGCCTGTTCGAGGAACACGGTTTCAGCGACATCAAGATTTCGGTGAAGCACAACGACCCGGTGATCATGGTCGAGGCGTACCGCCAACTCGCCGCGCAGAGCGACTATCCGCTCCATCTCGGTGTCACCGAGGCCGGGCCGGCGTTCCAAGGCACCATCAAGTCGGCTGTCGCGTTCGGCGCACTGCTGTCTGAGGGCATCGGCGACACCATCCGCGTCTCGCTGTCCGCGCCGCCGGCCGAAGAGATCAAGGTCGGCGACGCGATCCTGCAGTCGCTCAACTTGCGTCCCCGCAAGCTGGAGATCGTCTCCTGCCCGTCGTGCGGTCGAGCGCAGGTCGACGTCTACAAGCTGGCCAACGAGGTCAGTGCCGGACTCGAAGGCATGGAGGTCCCGCTGCGCGTGGCAGTCATGGGATGCGTGGTCAACGGTCCGGGCGAAGCGCGTGAAGCCGACCTCGGTGTCGCGTCCGGCAACGGTCGGGGACAGATCTTCATCAAGGGAGAGGTCGTCAAGACCGTTCCCGAAGCGCAGATCGTCGAGACCCTGATCGCCGAAGCGCTGCGTATCGCCGAGGAGTCAGAGGACACTGGTAGCGGTACACCATCGGTGTCCGTGAGTTGATGTCCATGTCGGTGAATTGATGTCACGGACCTGACCATCGGAGGTGCGAGGTGCTTCGTCTGCTCGGCGGTCGCCCGCTCGGGGCGCGAGACGCGCAAGCGGTGATGCATGCCCTCGAGACGGATCCGGTTGCGGCGTGCATGGTCGCTGCGCGCGTCGAAGCGTACGGACTGGCGCCCCGACTGCTCGGCGGCGAGCTGTGGAGCGCGTCGACCCCTGAGGAGTCGTTGTGCTTCTCTGGCGCCAATCTGATGCCGCTCGCGGGCGACGCCAACGACCTCGACTACTTCGCCGACCGCGTGCTGGCCGCGCCGCGCGTGTGCACGTCGCTGGTC
This sequence comes from Gordonia abscondita, assembly GCF_032711245.1. Taxonomy (GTDB): domain Bacteria; phylum Actinomycetota; class Actinomycetes; order Mycobacteriales; family Mycobacteriaceae; genus Gordonia. The sequence continues at coordinate 3,809,302 of NZ_CP128986.1, read as the reverse complement.
GGCGACGCGGAACTCGCGCTCGGGCTGTGGAGCCGAGTGGCACCCGAGTGGGGTAGTCCGCGCGAAGTTCGATCCGAACAGCCGTTGCTTGCCCTCCGCGGAGCTCCGTCGATCGAACCGGATCCGCATGTCCGGCTGGTTCAGGCGACTGACCTTGATACCTACTTTCCGGCGGCCGTCGAGATGTTCCGCGGCGAAGTCGGTGTCGACCCGTGTGCGGGCGACGGCGGCCAGTCGTACCGTCGTCGGCTGGCGGCATTAATCTCGGCGCGGCGCGTATTCGCCCGGTTCGAGGACGACCAGGTGGTCTTCAAAGCGGAGATCGGCTCCATGTCACGACGCGTCGGACAGATTCAGGGTGTGTGGGTCGATCCTGCGGCGCGTGGCCGCGGCCTCGGCGCGTCGGGAACGGCGGCGGTGGCGGCGGCGATCGCGCGCCAGGGCAGGACCGCGAGCCTGTATGTCAACAGCTTCAACACGGCTGCCCGAGCCGTGTATCGCACTGTCGGTTTCAACCAGGTCGGAACGTTCGCCACGGTTCTCGTCGACTGACCCGATAGTCTCATCCACGATGATCTTCCGACGACCCCTCGCGGCTTTGTGTGTCCTGGTTCTCGCGGTGACCGCTTCGGCGTGCACGTCCGACGAGGACGGGCCGCGATCGGCAGCCGACGCGTTCGCCAGTGCCTTCGCCGACCACGATGTCGATCGTGCGGCGGCGCAGACCACGACCCCCGACCTGGCCCGCTCAGTGTTGGCGGCCGCCTGGGACGGGCTGGCGGCCGAATCGCTGTCCGCACGGACCGGGCGCGTCCGCATCGACCAGGACGTCGCTGACGTCGACGTCACCTACACGTGGGCGTTGCCGGGCGGACGGACCTGGGAGTACGAGACGACGCTGCCGTTGGGGCGCAGTGACACCGGGTGGGCGGTCCGGTGGTCGTCGACGACCGTCCACCCGCGTCTCGGTGCCAACCAACGCCTCGTCCTCGGCGACTTGAGCCCGCCGCGCGCGGCTGTCAACGAATCCGACGGGTCGGAGGTCATGGTCAACGGCACTGTCACGTCGGTGTCGTTCGACGGACACGCTGCGGTCGACGGCGGGGACGTCGCCGCGTCGGCCAGCCGGCTGGTCCAGGTGATGGGGCCGTTCGTGGCGGGACTGTCGGTACAGCGGCTCGCCGAGCAGGCGACGGCGTCCGACGACCCGCTGCCGGTAGGTGTGCTGCCCGCGGGCGAGGTCGAACGGCTGCGGCCGGAGCTCGACATGCCGGGGATAGTGCTGACCGAACGGTCGGTACTGCAGCCGCGAGATCGGAACTTCGCGTCCGCGGTCCTCGCTCGTGTCGCGAACGCGGTGGGCGGCGATGTCGTCGGAAAGCCCGGATGGCAGGTGGCCGTGCTGAACCCGAACGGTGTCGTCGCCGATGTCGTGCACCAGCAGCAGAGCGTCCCGGCGCCCGCGGTGTCGTTGTCGCTGTCCCGGTCCGTGCAGGACGCGGCGCAACGTGCGGTAAACGCGGTGCAGGGACATCAGGCGATGACCGTCGCGGTCCAAGCGTCCACCGGGAAGATCCTCGCCATCGCGCAGAACGGTGACGCCGACCGGATCGGTCTGCCTGCCGCTGCGGGACAGTACCCACCGGGGTCGACATTCAAAATGGTGACGTCGGCAGCGGCGATGAACGCCGACCTGTCGGCACCCGACGCGATGGTGGCGTGCCCGGGTGAGACCACGATCGGCGACCGTACGATCCCCAACTACGACGGTTTCTCCCTCGGCCAGGTGACCTTGCGGCAGGCGTTCGCGGCATCGTGCAACACGACGTTTGCCGAGTTGGCGTCGCGGATGGGTCCCTCCGATCTCGCGCACGCCGCGGCCGCGATGGGACTCGGAGCCGACTACGACATCGCGGGTATCGAGTCGATATCCGGGTCGGTGCCGATCGAACCGGAACTCGTGCAGCGCAGTGAGGACGGTTTCGGGCAGGGCACAGTGCTCGCCAGCCCGCTCGGTATGGCGTTGGTCGCCGCGACCGCGGCCACCGGAACGCTGCCGGTGCCGCAGTTGATTAACGGTCGGGAGACGAAGGTCGACGGTCCAAAGGTGGCGTTGGACGGCGACGTCTATGCCCGGTTGCGGCCGATGATGCGTGCGGTGGTCACCGAGGGCACAGCGTCGGCGATCGCTGACCAAGGCGACGTGTTCGGCAAGACCGGTGAGGCCGAAGTGACCGGCGGATCGCACGCATGGTTCGCCGGATACCGCGGGGACATCGCGTTCGCGACGCTGATCGTCCGCGGCGGCGGTTCCGAAGCCGCCGTCGGCGTCACCCGCGACTTCCTCGCCGGAATCCCTGCCGGCTTCCGGCCGTGAAGGTGTCGACATCGGGGCGGCGTCGGCCACTTAAATGACTCACTATCGTCGAACCGGGTGACTCGGACAACACCGCCATGCCATGCTTATGTGATATTCCTCACGAAGGGCGGTATTGGTCATGGGTGGTCCCACCCCTCAGCCTCAAGACCCGAACCAGCAGTATCTACCATCGCCGAATCCACTAACGCCGAATCCACCATCGCCGAGCACCGCAGCAGGCGCCGACGCCGCGGACCCCACCCGGCAGGCCCCGCCCCAGCAGGATCCAGCCCAGCAGGATCCAGCCCAGCAGGATCCAGCCCAGCAGGATCCAGCCCAGCAGGATCCAGTGCAGCAGGCGTCACCCCAACAGCATTACGCGCCGCCGCAGTCTCATTACGAGGGCCAAAACCCGTACGGCGGACCGCCACGCCAGTACCCCGGACAAGCTCAATACCCCGGACACGCCCAGCAGCCTCAGTCTCCTCCCGCAGGCGGGGCCGCCAGCTTCGGTGAGATCGGTAAGAAGTACACCGATCTCGCGAAGGCCAACACCACGGTGAACCCGAAGCTCGTTCCGTACCTGTGGGCCACGGTTGTCGTGGCGCTCGTCGTCTTCGTGTCTGCGTTCCTGCCGTGGGTGTCGTTCACCGGCGGCTCGGTGTCCGGCACGCAAGGCGGTGACGGCACTTTGACGTTGATCCTCGCGCTGATCGCTGGTGCCCTGGCCGCCGTGGCGATCTTCCTCACGGCGAAGCAGCAGTTGCTGCCCCGTGCCGCGGGTATCGCCGCGACTGTCGTCGGAGTCCTGATCACAGTGATCGCGATCATCGACATCGCCGACGTCGGCAACTCCCAGGTCAACGGTTTCGGGCTGGTATTCGACTTCTCGGTCGGGTTCGGGCTTTGGCTCACCCTCGTCGGTGGGCTGGCGCTCATCGGCCTCGGAATCGCGACTCTCGTCATGCACAAGCGGGCCTGACGAGGCGTAACCGGGTCACCGGCGGGGGAGGATCATCCGTTCGCCGGTCTCGGGGTGGTCGAACACCATCACTGGGTGGTCGTACGTTTCGGTCAATAAGTCCTCGGTCATCACGTCGGCGACCGGGCCGATCGCGCGCACCTGGCCGTCTTTCATGACGGCGACCCGGTCGGCGTAGGCGGCGGCCAACGACAAGTCGTGGACCACCAACAGTACGGTGGCCCCGGCGTTCGCCCGCGCAGACAGGATCGACAGGACTTGCTCGCTGTGTCCTATGTCGAGCGCTGCCGTCGGTTCGTCGAGCAGCAGAACCGGTGTGTCCTGGGCGAGCGCCCTGGCGAGCGATACGCGGGCCTGCTGTCCGCCGGACAGGTGCGCGAACGGCCGGTCGACGAGGTCGTCGAGTGAGCATTCGGAGATCGCCGCGTCGATCAGCTCTTCCGAGCGCAGCGCTTCGGGCGTCCGTGTCCACGGATAGCGGCCCATCTCGACTACCTCGCGAACGGTGAACGGCGTATCCAGTCGGTTGGACTGAGTGACGAGTGACCGCAGTCGCGCGAGTGAACGCGCATCGGCGTGCGCGACGTCGTCGTCGCCGATCGCCACTCGGCCTGCGGCGGGGGATCGGATGCCGGAGATCGCCGACAGCAGCGTCGACTTGCCGCACCCGTTCGGTCCGACGAGCGCGACGAGTTCGCCGGGTGCGACGTCGAACGTCACATCTCGGACCACGGCACGGTGCCCCAGTTCGATGCTGACGGACTCGACGAGGATCGGAGCTCCAGGACGGGTCGTTGCGGCGCTCACCAGCCTGCCCCCGCGCTCCGTCGACGCAGCAGGATGAAGAAGACGGGGCCGCCGATCAGGGACGTCAGCATGCCGAGGGGGAGTTCGCCAGCAGTGAGGGTGCGGGCCGCGAGGTCGGCAGCGGCCACCACGAGCGCACCGCCGAGCGCGCTGGCCGGAAGCAGGACGGCGTGCCGCGGTCCGACGATCAGCCGCATCACGTGCGGGACGATCAGGCCGACGAACATCAATATGCCGGTGAACGCGACCCCGGCGGCCGTCAGAATCGCGACCAGAACGATCACCTGTCGCCGCACCACCTCGACTTTGATGCCGAGCGCGGCCGCCTGCACTTCGCCGAGCGCGAGGAGATCGAGCTTGCGGACCAGTGCCATACCGCCCGCCACACCGGCGACGACGAGCGGTGCGACGATCTTGACCTGGTCCCACGTCACATTGCCTGCCAGCGAGCCGAGCTGCCAGAACACGATCTGCTCGCGTGCGGCCGTGCTCGCGACATAGGTGAGGTACGCGATGATGCCGAGGGCGAACGCGTTCACCGCGATGCCGGTCAACACGAGCATCACCGTCGACGACGCACCGTCGCGCATGCTCAACGTGTAGACGGCGAATGTGGTGAGCAACCCGAACAGGCCTGCGGCGCCCGCGATGGCCCAGCCGTTGGTGCCGGTGCCGCCGATCACGATCATCAGGCATGCTCCGACGGCCGCACCGGACGAGATGCCGATGATGCCCGGTTCGGCGAGCGGATTGGACAGCATTCCTTGCAGCAGACAGCCCGCCGCGCCGAGCGCGACGCCGACCAGTAGGCCGAGGACGATGCGCGGAAACCTGGTGACCCACAAGGCGTTCTCGCCATTCGGGTGTGACGGCAGTGGCCCGATGTTCACATGCCAGTGGTGGGCGATCGAGCCGAGGACCTCCGACGGTGGGACGTGCACGGCGCCGACGCCAGCCGATGCCACAACGATCACGCCGAGGAGCACGAGGAGCCCCCCGCAGGCGATGACGGTGCGGCTGCGCGAGACGCGCAGAATCCGTGTGCGCACCGTTGAGTGCTCAGGCATAGATCGCCTTCGCGAGCGACTGCAACACCTGGCCGGTGTCCGGGCCGAACATGAGGATCTGAGTCTCGTCCATCGCGACGATCCGCTTGGCGCGGCCGGCCTTGGTCTCGGCGACGGCAGGCAACTCCAGTACCTTGCCCATCCCGCCGACCGAGTCTGCGCCCTGCGTCATCACCAGGATTACGTCCGGGTCTGCTTTCATCATCTTCTCGGTGCTCACCTGGGTGAACGCGGCCGTCAGCCCGGCCTTCGTGCCCGCGTCGACGCCGCCGAGTTGTTCGATGAGGTCGTCGGCTCCCGAGTCCGGGCCGGACATCAGGATGAGGTGTTCGCCGCGGATGTACAGAAAGGCGATCGTCGGGTCACCGGACGGATCGGGGATCGAGCGTTTCGCCTCGTCGATCTGCTGCTCGGTGCGCGCAATGAGCTTCTCGCCCGCCTCCGGAACACCGAGAGCCTCGGCGACGTCGCGGATCAGCGTGGGTGTGGTGGCGACCGATCGTTCGGAGTCGAAGGTGACGACGTCGATCTTGGCGTCGCGCAACGCGTCGACCGCGGTCGACGGATTGGCGTCGGTGCCGGTGAGGACGATCGTCGGATCGGTGTCGAGCACGCGTTCGGTATTGATCGTGTGTCCGGTGTCGGTTACTTCGGGGACGTCGAGTGCCGACGGGAACGTCGTCGACTTGTCGCGGCCGACGACATGGCTCCCGAGCCCGAGCGCGTACACGATGGTGCCGAGAGTTCCGTTGCGATCGAGCGCGACGATGCGCTCAGACCGCGGCGACACCGGTGGGTCGGTCTCTACCGGAACCACATCGGCGTCGGCGATGTGCGCGACGGTCGGGCCCGACCGCAGGGGCGCGGTCGACTCGGACTTGAGTGCACCTGTGTCGATCGGCTCGGTGGTACATCCGGTCAGGGCGGCGAGTGCGACGAGCGCGGCGACCGTAGCGGCGAGCGTGCGGATGCGTCGAGAGTCAACCACCGTCGGACCCGCCTGTCTGCAATCGTGAACTCACGCCGATAGTCGGCTGTTAGGACCACCTTACCTATGGGTGAGGTCGCGGCGATCGGCCGGTCCTGGGCTGTGTGGCGTCGCCGCCGCGACGAGTGAAACAATCGAGTACATGACAGTTCGCGCTCCGTTGACCCCCGGCGTCGTCTCGCCGATCCTGCCCGTACCCGACTCCGTCGAGCGACCGGAGTACGCGTGGAAGGACACCGTCAACGAAGGCAATGAACCGTGGGTGCAAACTCCCGAGACCATTGAGAAGATGCGAGTCGCGTCGAAGATCGCGGCCAACGCGCTCGCCGAGGCCGGTCGTGCGGTCGCCCCGGGCGTGACCACCGATCAGCTCGACCGGATCGCCCATGATTACATGATCGACCACGGCGCCTACCCGTCGACGCTCGGCTACAAGGCGTTCCCGAAGTCGTGCTGCACCTCGCTGAACGAGGTGATCTGCCACGGGATCCCCGACTCGACGGTGATCGTCGACGGCGACATCGTCAACATCGACGTGACCGCCTACATCGACGGCGTGCACGGCGACACCAATGCAACGTTCCTGGCAGGCGACGTCGCACCGGAGGCCCGGGACCTGGTCGAGCGCACACGCATCGCCACCGACCGCGCCATCAAAGCCGTCAAACCTGGTCGCGCGCTAAATGTGGTCGGCCGCGTCATCGAGGCGTACGCGACTCGTTTCGGGTACAGCGTGGTCCGTGACTTCACCGGCCACGGTATCGGCGAGACGTTCCACAACGGGCTCGTCGTGCTCCACTACGACCAGCCAGCCGTCGACACCGTCCTCGAGCCCGGCATGGTGTTCACGATCGAGCCGATGATCAACCTCGGCGGACTCGACTGGGAGATGTGGGACGACGATTGGACCGTCGTCACCGCCGACCGCAAGTGGACCGCGCAGTTCGAGCACACGCTCGTCGTCACTGACACCGGCGCCGAGGTCCTCACCCTGCCCGACGCGTGAATCCGGTCGACTCATGACACCGGCTGGCGCGTTGCTAGTGGGCGGAACCAGCAGTGACGCCGGCAAGAGCCTGATCGTCGCAGGCCTGTGCCGCGCGTTGGCCCGCGACGGCGTCCGGGTTGCGCCGTTCAAAGCGCAGAATATGTCGAACAATTCGGCTGTCACACTCGACGGTGGGGAGATCGGGCGTGCCCAGGCGTTGCAGGCGGCCGCGTGCGGCTTGTTGCCGGACACCCGATTCAACCCGGTGCTCCTCAAACCGGGCAGCGACCGCCGTTCGCACGTGATTGTCCGCGGCCGCCCGTACGGCGACGTCGGAGCGGCCGACTACCACGTTGCTCGCGCCGAACTCGCCGACGTCGTCGCAGCCGAACTGGCGTCCCTGCGTGACGAGTTCGACGCGGTGATCTGTGAGGGCGCTGGTTCGGTCGCCGAAGTGAACCTGCGAGACACCGACATCGCGAACATGGGGCTCGCCCGCGCGGCGCAAATCCCGGTGCTGGTGGTGACCGACATCGACCGAGGTGGTTCGCTCGCGCATCTGTTCGGCACGCTCGCTCTGCTGGACCCCGCCGATCAGGCGCTCATCACTGGGTTCGTCGTCAACAAGTTCCGCGGGGACCCGTCGCTCCTGACACCCGGACTGGACACGATTCGTGAGCGCACTGGCCGTCCGACGCTCGGGGTGCTGCCGTTCGCGGACGATCTGTGGATCGACGCCGAGGACTCGCTGGCGTCCCCGGTGGGGCGTCGTGTCGGCGGACAGACGGCGTACACGGGCGGGCCACGGTTGGTGGTCGCGGCCATCCGGTTCCCCCGCACCTCGAACACCACCGACGTCGAAGCACTCGCCTGTGAACCAGATGTCGACGTGACGTGGGTCGACGATCCGGCCGTCGTACGTGCCGCAGATCTCGTCGTGTTGCCGGGTTCTCGCGCGAGCGTCGACGACCTCGACTGGCTCCGCGAGAGGGGACTCGCCGACGCGGTAGTCGAGCGCGCCCGGTCGGGTCGGCCCATCCTCGGCGTGTGCGGCGGTTTCCAGATGTTGAGCCGACGGATCGTCGACCCGGTCGAATCCGGCCGGGGAGCGGTCGAAGGACTCGGTCTCCTCGACGTCGACATCGAGTTCCGCACCGCGAAGACGCTGCGTCGGTTCTCCGGTCACACCCGAAGCCGCTTCGGGACCGGACTCGCGGTGTCCGGATACGAGATCCATCACGGAGCGGTCGTCCGCAACGGTGAACAGACTTGGCTGGTCGACGACGAGACCGGACCCGAGGGTGCCAGATCGGGCGTCGTCGCGGGAACCCACTGCCATGGGCTATTCGACGCCGACGACTTCCGCCGCGACTACCTGATCGACGTGGCGCGCGCGGTGGGAAAGGACGCCTTCGTGCCGGCGCCGGGACTGTCGACCCGCGCGGTGCGTGAACGACAACTCGACGCGATGGCCGACCTCGTCACAACCCACCTCGACATGAGAGCTTTCCACCGATTACTGGCGGGCGGTGCAGGGTCGATGCCGACCGTCCTATCCTGGCTGAGTGGAGACCGAACATCTGACCATCGACCATGACGGCCTGAGCTTCGACGTACAACTTTCCGGACCAGCCCGCGGGCCGGTCGCCGTGCTTCTGCACGGCTTCCCGGTGGACTCGCGGTGTTGGGACGACGTGATCCCGCGACTGCACGAGTCGGGCATGCGGACAGTGACAATCGATCAGCGCGGCTACAGCCCGGGCGCGCGCCCGGAGGGCGTCGACGCCTACACCCTCGACAAGCTGACCGGCGACGTCCTCGCGATCCTCGGGCATCTCAACATCGCGTACTCGATGATCGTCGGTCACGACTGGGGCGGGATCGTCGCGTGGCATCTCGCCGCGAACAACCCTGACCGATTCACCAGCCTCGTCGCGATCAGCACCGGGCATCCTTCGGCGATGCGTGACGCCCTCGCCGGAAACGACGACCAGCGCGAGCGGTCGTCGTACATCAAATGGTTCGTCGCCTCCGACGCCGAGGAGAAGATCGCCGCAGACGGCGGCGAACGTCTACGCGCGTCGGGTGTCACAGACGTCGAGCTCGAGCCGCTGCTCGAGCCGGGGGCTCTCACCGGCCCGCTCAACTGGTATCGAGCGAACTTCACCGGCGACATCGCGACCAAACTGGCCTGCCCGCCGGTCGAGATCCCGACGACCATGGTGTGGAGCGACGCCGACAGTGCCTTAGGTCGCGACCAGGCCGAACTCAGCGGCCGATACGCCTACGGCGACTACCGATTCTCGGTGGTGACCGGCGTGGACCACTGGGTGCCGCAGAAGGCCCCAGCCGCCGTGGCCAGCGAGATCGCGCTGCGTTCGAGCCTGTTCTAACGGGGCCCAGCCCGGTCAGACGTCGAGGCCGAGGAGCGCGTTCTCCAACACTTCGGGAAGGGCCGGGTGAATCCAGTACTGGCCACGGGCCATCTCGTTGGCGGTCAGACCGAAACTCATCGCCTGGATCACCGGTTGGATGATCGATGACGCTTGCGCGCCGAACAGGTGGGCGCCGAGGATCCGGCCGGTGCCTCGTTCGGCGATGACCTTGCAGACGCCGACGGTGTCCTCCATCGCCCAGCCGTAGGCGACATCGCCGTAATTCTGCACCTTCACCGCAATGTCGAAGCCTTGTGCACGAGCCGCGTCCTCGGTGAGCCCGACAGTGGCGATCTGTGGGTGGGTGAACACCGCGGCCGGAACGGCCCGATAGTCGAACGAGTCGAGGTCCGCGGCGTCCCAGCCCTTCAACAGGTTGCTTTGGACGACGCGCTGCTCGTGGTTGGCTACGTGTTTGAGCTGGTGAGGCGAGCTGACGTCGCCGAGAGCCCAGACGCCGCGCGCGGGTGTGCGCCCATGCCCGTCGACGGGGACGCGGCCGTCGTCGGTCAGGTCGATGCCGATGCTGTCCAGGCCGAGCAGGTCCCCGTTCGGGGTACGCCCGGTCGCCACCAGGAGCGAGTCGACGTCGAGCGACTCGCCGTCGGCGAATTCGAGGCGGATCCCGCCGTCGGACGCCCGTGACGCCGCGGTGACCGGCGAGTCGAGACGGACGTCCCACTGCGTCGACGCGACGTCGGTGAACCTGTCGGCGATATCGGCGTCGAGCGCGCGCAGCAGCTTCGGGCCGCGTGCGATGACCGACACTCGAGTGCCGAGCGCGGAGAAAACGTGAGCGAACTCGGCGGCGATGTAGCCGCTGCCGAGGATCGCCAGCCGTTTCGGGAGTTCTGGGAGGCGCATCACGTCGGCGTTGGTGTGGAACGGGACACCCGACGCGGCGATCACCTGGGGGATGTCGCTGCGGGCGCCCGCAGCGATGACGACCTCGGTAGCCAGTACGACGTCGCCGTCGGCAGTCCGCAACCGGTAGCGACCGGTCTCGTCGTCGCGTCCGTCGAACACGACGTGACTCGCGTAGACCGTCACGTTGGCGCAGCGGTCGACGCGGTACTTGCGTCCGCCCTCTTCGATCGGGTCGATACGGCCGAACACTCGGGCGACGATTGCGGGCCAGTCGACGCCCTCCACTCGGGCGTCGACCCCGTATCTACCGGACTCGCGGGCGGCGGCCGCGATGTCCGCGGCGTAGACGAACATCTTGGTGGGAATGCAGCCGACGTTCATGCACGTTCCGCCGAAGAGTCCTTCCTCGAAGATCGCGATGCTCGTAGCGTCGAATCGTTCGTCGGGAATCGAATTGCCGCTGCCCGCACCGATGATCGCCAGATCGACCTGGATCTGCCCCGTCTGAGCTGTCACTGTTCGAACTCGCTTTCCATCCACTGGTCGACCTCCGCGTACGCCGTTTTGCGGACGCTTTCGATCGATAGGAACACGTCGTGGCGGGCGTCGGGTACCGCGACCGCGAGAACCCGCTGTCCGAGACAACCAGACCATTGCGCGATTTGTTTCACGTCCAGCACGCAGTCGGCGGTGTCGACCGCGGGATCGTACCGGCCGTGGAACGCGGACTTGTCCGAGCGCAGGACGAGCGTCGGCACGCCGACGTTGATGCCGCCGTGCACTTTCCGGTGTCCGGCGCGGACCGCCGTCATCCAGCCGAAGGTCGCGGGGAACCCGCCGAGCGGTTTGCGGACGAGGTCGTACGTCCACTCGCCGTGGACATCCGAGTGGAGGCTGTCGCCGTACGCCGACGACGACGAACGCGGGATCGCCTGCTTGCCGCGGACTGATCCGACCGCCGAGATCAGCCTGCCCGCGGCAGCCGTCCGCAGCATCGGATCGCCCTGCAGGTCGAGCCACGGACTGTTCAAGAGCAGACCGATCACGCGGCTGTGGCGTTCGGGATCGTCGGTGCGGAGCCGGTCGAGCCACAGTGGGGCGACGAGCCCGCCGGTCGAATGTGCGGCCACGATCGCCTGGGGCGTGCCGCCCGCAGCGCTCACCTCGTCGATCACGATGTCGAGCGCAGTGCCCAGTTCTTCGTCGTAGTAGGCGAGGTCGCTGGTGTAGTGCGGATGGTGTTGGGCCGACAACGATCGGCCGCACTTGCGCAGGTCCAACGCGTAGAAGGCATACCCGCGTTCGTGGAAGAAGTCGGCCAGCTCGGTCTGGAAGAAATAGTCGGTGAAGCCGTGCACGTAGAGGACGGCGCCGCGCGGCACGGCGACCGCGCCCGGTTTGCGGACCAGATGCGCGCTGATCGGGTCTTCCCCGTCGGGGTCGGGCGTGAGCGGGAGGGTGCGGACTTCGTAGCCCTCAAGGAATTCGTCGGGTCGCCAGTCGGTGATCACGCACCCACTCTAAGGCTTGTCGCTCACGACACATTTGCGCGCACCGATGCGACGTGTCAACGCGCGATGGTGAACAATGACTTGCGAAGAATCTCCGCGGTGGTACGTGGGGGTAGCCAGTGCATCCCGAGGGCGGAAGAGAGCAGCAGCGTGTCGCAGAAGGTCATCAAGACGGACGTGGCGTTGATCGGCGCCGGAATCATGAGCGCGACTCTGGGCACGCTCATCCGGAAGCTGGAGCCGAACTGGTCGATCAGCCTCTTCGAGCGGCTCGACGCAGCGGCCGCCGAGAGCAGCGACCCGTGGAACAACGCGGGCACCGGTCACTCGGCGCTGTGTGAGCTCAACTACACCCCGGCCGGTGCGAACGGTGACATCGACATCACCAAAGCACTCAGTATCAACGAGCAATTCCAGACCTCGCGCCAGTTCTGGGCGCACGGCGTCGACAACGGTGTGCTCGGTGCTCCGGACGAGTTCATCAACCCGATTCCGCACGTCAGCTTCTGCCACGGTGCCGATGGCGTCGAGTTCCTGCGCAAGCGGCACGCTGCGTTGTCGAGTCAGACGTTGTTCGAGGGTATGGAGTTCATCGACGATGACGGGGTGTTCGCCGAGCGTCTCCCGCTGATGGGTGAGGGTCGCGACTTCTCGGATCCGGTGGGGCTCAACTGGTTCACGCAGGGCACGGACGTCGACTTCGGTGCTCTTACTCAGCAGCTCCTCAACTATGTCGGGCGCGATGCCGACCTCTATTACGGGCACGAGATCCGTAACCTGACTAAGCAGTCCGACGGCAGCTGGGTCGTGAAGGTTCGCAACACCCGTACCGGGGAGAAGCTTCGCGTTGAGGCTCGATTCGTGTTCGTCGGCGCAGGTGGCGGTGCGCTGCATCTGCTGCAGCGTTCAGGCATCAAGGAGGCTAAGGGCTTCGGCGGCTTCCCGGTCAGCGGCCAGTTCTTCCGCTGCACCAACCCGGACGTCATCGCCGAGCACTCCGCCAAGGTGTACGGCCAGGCAGCGGTCGGCGCTCCGCCGATGTCGGTGCCGCACCTGGACACCCGCGTCATCAACGGCGACAAGGGCCTGCTGTTCGGCCCGTACGCCGGCTGGTCGCCCAAGTTCCTCAAGACCGGCGGCGTCATGGACCTGCCGAAGTCGGTGAAGCCGAGCAACCTGCTCCCGATGATGTCGATCGCGCCGAAAGAGTTCGGCCTGCTCAAATACCTGATCTCGGAGCTGTCCGCGAGCCTCAACGACCGCGTCACGACGCTCCAGGACTTCGCGCCGAAGGCTGTCGGCGACGACTGGGAGCTGATCACAGCGGGCCAGCGCGTTCAGGTGATCCGTAAGAACGGCATCGGCGGCAGCCTCGAGTTCGGTACGGCCGTCGTCACCTCCGAGGACGGTTCGATGGCCGGCCTGCTCGGTGCTTCGCCCGGCGCGTCGACCGCGGTCCCCGCGATGATCTCGATTCTCGAGAAGTGCTTCACCGCGCACTTCGACGGCTGGAAGCCGAAGCTGACCGAGATGATTCCGTCGTTCGGCCAGAAGCTCAACGACAATCCCGCGCTTTACCGTGAGATGTGGGACTGGACCAACAAGAGCCTGAAGCTCACCGATAGCGCCGTCGAGAACAGTGACTCCTGAGACGATCGGTGCCTGACCCCATGTCGGCACTGGGCACGCACTTCCCGTTCAGCGCAGTCGTCGGCCAGGATCGGCTGAAACTCGCGCTCGTCCTGTCGGCGGTGTCGCCCGGCATCGGCGGCGTGCTGATCCGCGGCGAGAAAGGGACGGCCAAGTCGACGATCGTGCGCGGTCTCGCTCCGCTGCTCGGCGGGGCGTCACGCGTTGTGGAACTGCCGATCGGCGCCACCGAGGACCGGGTGGTCGGATCGTTGGACCTAACCCGGGTGCTGCGGGACGGGCAGGCGCACTTCACGCCGGGTCTGCTCGCGCAAGCCGACGGCGGAGTCCTCTACATCGACGAGGTCAATCTGCTGTCCGACCACCTCGTCGACGTCCTGCTTGACGCCGCGGCGAGCGGCCGGGTGACCGTGGAACGTGACGGGGTCTCCCACACGCAGCCGGCGAAGTTCGTGCTCGTCGGCACCATGAATCCCGAAGAGGGTGAGCTGCGGCCGCAACTGCTGGACCGGTTCGGTCTCGTCGTCGACGTCGCGGGGCCGCGCGATGTCGACGAACGCGTGTCCATCGTGACCTCCCGCATGGCGTACGACGCCGACCCCGATGCGTTCGCAGCCGATCACCGGGCGGCCGAGGATGAACTATCCGTGCGGATCGCGCAGGCGCGCACGCTCCTGCCAGCCGTCGTTTTGCCGACCGCCGAACTCCGGCGGATCGCAGGCATCTGCGCGCACGTAGACGTCGACGGTCTGCGCGGCGACATCGTGATGGCCCGGACCGCGTCGGCGCACGCCGCCTGGCGGGGCGCCGCCGAAGTCAACGAGGACGACGTCCGGATCGCCGCCGAACTGGCGTTGCCGCATCGTCGTCGCCGGAACCCGTTCGATGACTCGACGATGTCGGAGGAACAGCTCGACGACGCGCTGGGTGCCGGTGATGACGCGGCAGGTGACCCGTCCGCGGGCGACGACCCTGCCGAGAACGATTCCGACGGCCCAGACCCTGATAGCCCAGACCCTGATAGCCCAGACCCTGATAGCCCAGGCCCTGACGGCCCGGACTCTGATCCAGACCCTGACGGCCCGGACTCTGATCCAGACGGTCCGGATACCGACCCGCCGGGCGGCGGGGGAGCGGCGGGCCCCCAGTTCGGGGCGAAGCCCGGTTCCGGCGGTGCACGGATTCGCGCGTTCCGCGCCGAAGGGGTCGGCGATGGTGAGCCTGGACGTCGGTCGCGGGCCCGCAGCACACGCGGCGCGACGGTCCGCGACGTCGAGTTCACCGCGAGCACACCGGTCCACCTGTTCGGGACGGTGCTGTCGGCGGCGCGGCGCAGTGCGGGCGACGGGATGCCCCCGGTGGAACCGGCGGATCTGCGTGGGGCAGAACGCGTCGGCACCGAATCGAATCTTGTCGTGTTTCTCGTCGATCTGTCCGGCTCGATGACGGCGCGATCACGTTTGGCGGCCGTGCGGGAAGCCTGTGTGGAACTTCTCCGTGACTCGTACACGCGACGCGACCGGGTGTCCGTCGTCGTGGCGTGCGGGAAGGACGCGTACGTCGCGGTCCCGCCGACCCGGTCGGTCGACATCGCGGTGTCGCGTCTGGCCCAGGTCCGCACCGGTGGGCGGACGCCGCTCGGCGAAGGACTCATGCGCAGCATCGAGGTCATCGAACGTGCGGCGCGCACCGATCCGCAGCGTCGACCGCTCCTCGTCGTCGTGTCGGACGGTCGGGCAACTGGCGGAAAGGACGCCGCCCGTCGAGCAGAGGTCGCCGCCGACGAGGTGGCCCGACGCGGTGTGACGAGCGTCGTCGTCGACTGCGAACAGGGCTTCGTGAAGCTCGGGACGGCTGTGTCGCTCGCTCGTCGTCTCGGCGCCGAGTACGTGCGGCTGGCGGACCTCGCCGACACCGGTCTCGCAGGCCGAGTGCGCGGCGTCGCGTGATACCGCATCGCGCGGGAGCCGGTGCCGCTCGCGGCTGACGCTTTCGCTGCTGCCACATCGGGGCGGGGCATACGAGTGCGCGCGTTCTGGCTAGGGTAGAACGCATGCCTCAAGGAGTCCCCGAGTCCGTGCCGAACGACGGACTCACCACCCGTCAACGCCGCAACCAGCCCGTCCTGGGAGTCCACACCGGCCCCGGAAAGGGCAAGTCGACGGCGGCGTTCGGGATGGCGATGCGGGCGTGGAACGCGGGCATGGACGTCGCCGTGTTCCAGTTCGTCAAGAGCGCCAAGTGGAAGGTCGGCGAGGAGTCGACGATGCTCGCGCTGGGACGACTCCACGAGCAGACCGGTGAGGGCGGCCCCGTCCAATGGCACAAGATGGGGCAGGGCTGGTCGTGGATCCGCAAAAACGAGGATGCCGAAGCCGACCATGCCGAGGCCGCACGTGCCGGCTGGACGGAGATCGCCCGACGGATTGCCGCCGCCGAGCACGACTTCTACGTACTCGACGAGTTCACGTACCCGCTGCACTGGGGGTGGATCGACGTCGACGACGTCGTCGCAGCGCTCCAGGAGCGTCCGGGACGCCAGCACGTGATCATCACTGGCCGGTACGCGCCCGAGGCGTTGATGAACGCCGCCGACCTGGTGACCGAGATGACGAAGGTGAAACATCCGATGGACGCCGGGCGCAAAGGCCAGAAGGGTATCGAGTGGTGACAGGCGCACCGCCGACCGTCGTCATCGCCGCCCCCGCATCGGGCAGCGGAAAGACGACGATCACCACTGGCCTCGTCGGGGCGCTCGCCGCGGCCGGGCACACGGTTGCGCCGTTCAAAGTGGGGCCCGACTACATAGATCCCGGCTACCACTCGCTCGCTGCGGGCAGACCGGGACGCAACCTCGACCCGAACCTGGTCGGCGAGCACCGAATCGGACCGTTGTTCGCGGCCGGCTGCGTGGGCGCTGACATCGCCGTCGTCGAAGGCGTCATGGGACTGTTCGACGGCCGGATCACCGATGATCCCGGGACACTCGGCGTCGGGTCGACCGCACACGTCGCCACCCTGATCGGGGCGCCCGTGATCCTCGTCGTCGACGCGGGAGGCCACAGCCAGTCGCTCGCCGCCCTCCTGCACGGCTTCATCGCGTACGACCCGGCCGTCCACGTCGCGGGCGTGATCCTCAACCGCGTCGGCTCGGACCGGCACGAGGCCGTGCTGCGGCAGGCGTGCGACCGAGTCGGCTTGCCCGTGTTCGGTGTTGTCCGACGCGATGCGGCGTTGACCGTCCCGTCCCGCCATCTCGGGCTGGTCCCGGCAGCCGAACGCAGCGCGGACGCGGTGGCCGCCGTCGCCGCCATCACCGAGAAGGTCAGTGCGGGTCTGGACGTCGACGCGCTCGTGCGGCTGGCGAGGTCAGCATCGCGGGCGGCGTCCGCGCGATGGTCGGCGGCGTGGTCGGCGCACGACGAGATGGCCGAGCACAGGGTCGCGGACGGGCCGGTGATCGCCGTGGCGCAAGGCGCCGCCTTCACCTTCGGTTACGCCGAGCACCCGGAGTTGTTGGCGGCTGCGGGCGCGGGCGTGGTCGGGTTCGATCCGCTGCACGACCGTCTGCCCGTCGACACCGCAGGCGTCGTCATCGGCGGCGGCTTCCCCGAAGAGCATGCGGCCGACCTGGCCGCGAACGACGGTTTGCGCCGCGACCTGGCGGCGCACGTCGCCGCGGGTCGGCCGGTTCACGCCGAGTGTGCTGGACTGCTCTATCTGACGTCGATGCTCGACGGGCATCCGATGGTCGGAGCCGTCGACGCGGTCGGTGCTTTCGGGCCTCGACTCACTCTTGGCTACCGCGATGCCGTCGCCGTGGCGGACTCAGTCCTTTACCGGACCGGTGAGCGCGTGACCGGACACGAGTTCCACCGCAGCACAGTGGCTTTCGCAGGCGAGCGAACCCCGGCGTGGGCGTGGCGCACCGCCGACGCGAACGCCGTCGACGGTGTGGTCTCAGGCGGTGTCCACGCGTCGTACCTGCACGTCCACCCGGCAGGCGTGCCCCAGGCAGTGGGGCGATTCGTCCGGGCGACGCAACCGGGTCAGGTCCCCGGGACGCCCGCATGAATCTGGAGGACCGATGACAGACCGACGACGCTTCGACAGCAGAGCGTTCATCGAGGTTCGTGCGGCCGTCGACGCCCTCGCCGCAAAGGACGGCAACGATCCGACCGCGTTGCGCGACGTCTTGGAGGCAGTGCTCCTGGTCGGGCAGGGACTTGAGATCGATGCCGCATTGCAACGGATCGTAGAGGTGGCGGCCGCCGTCCTGGACGCCCGCTACTGTGCGCTCGGCGTGCGCGGCCCGGAACTGAGTCTGCAGGCGTTCGTGTACACCGGCATTACCCCTGAGCAACGTGTGCAGATGGGGCCGCTGCCCGTCGGTCGCGGCGTATTGGGGGAGTTGCTGCACCATCCGGAGGTGCTCCGTATCCCGCGGCTGTCCGACCATCCGTCGTCGATCGGATTTCCGCCGAATCATCCGCCAATGGACACGTTCCTCGGTGCGCCGATCATCGTGCGCGGTGAACTGTTCGGCAGCATCTACTTGACTGAAAAGCAGGGCGCGAGCGAGTTCACCGAACTCGACGAGACGATCGTCGGCGTCCTCGCGGTCGCCGCGGGCATCGCCGTCGACAACGCTCGATCGTATGAGGGCGCGCAGACGCGAATGCGGTGGATGGAACTCCTCGCTGACCGGGGCAGCGAGCCGCTGCGCGGGATCTCCGTCGACGAGACGCTCGACGGGATGTGCCGTGACGTCGCAGCCCTCACCGACGCCGCCGATGTGTACCTCGTGACGGGGTCGCGATTGGACGCCCACACCGGTGACGACGTCGACGTCACCGATCTCGCGACCGTCGTCGAGGCTGCGGGAGGTGTGTTGGCCCTCCGTCATTTCGACACCGAGCGCAGTTGGTTGCGCGGTGGCGCGCGCTGGGCGACGGTGCAGCCGGTGCAGAGTGAGCCCGGCGAGTTCCGTGCACTCGTCCTCACCCATACCGAACGTCGCTTCTGGACGGCGGAGGAGTGGGCGGGAATGGCGGGTGTCGCGCGTGTCGCGTCTCTGTCGATCGCATATTCCGAACAGCAGCGGCTCACCGGTGAGATGGCTCTTCTGGCCGAACGTCATCGGATCGCCCGCGACCTGCATGACCTGGTGATCCAGCGTCTGTTCGCGATCGGTATGTCGATGCAGGCCATGCGGACAGCGGTCGGCGACCCCGACCTCGACGCGCGGATGAATCAGATCGTCACCGATCTCGACGCGACCATCGCGCAGATCCGCACGTCGATCTTCGACCTGCAGAGTCTGTCGGGCGGCGATGAGACGCGGACGCTGCGCCGTCGCGTGCTCGACGTGGTCTCCGAGCTGGCCGCGCACGCGTCGATGAGCCCGAACGTCGCATTCGTCGGTCCAGTCGACACGGTCGTTCCGGCGATCTTGTCACCGCACATCGAAGCGGTGCTGCGCGAAGGGCTGTCGAACGCGCTCCGGCATTCGGGAGCGGACCTGATCAGTGTGCGGATAATCGCCGCCGAAGAGGTGACTGTCGAAGTCATCGACAACGGGCGCGGAATCCCGGCGGATGTCGCGCAGTCGGGTCTGCGGAATCTGGCGCGCCGCGCCGACGACTGTGACGGCGTCTTCACCGTCGCGGCGAGAGCCGGCGGCGGGACGACGATCACCTGGACCGCGCCGTTGCGGTGACTGCCGCGTCAGCGTTCGCGGGCCCGCAGCTCGGTGGCGAGCACGGCGACCTGCGTGCGACGCTGCATGTCGAGTTTCGACAGAATCCGCGACACGTAGTTTTTGATCGTCTTCTCGGCGAGGAACATACGGTCGGCTATCTGACGGTTGGTGAGGCCTTCACCGATGAGCTGGAACACTCCCCGTTCTTGCGCGGTGAGTTGCGCGATCGGGTCGGCGGGCTCGCCTTGGCGGAGCTTCGCCAGGAGAGCCGACGTGCTCTTGGCGTCGAGGAGTGACCCGCCGTGGCCGACTGTCCGCACCGCGTCGATCAGGTTGTGGCCGAGGATCTGTTTGAGGACGAAACCTGAGGCTCCCGCGAGGACTGCTGCGAGGAGCGCGTCGTCGTCGGCGTAGCTCGTCAGCATGAGGCAGCGGACCGCCGGGTTCTCGGCGCGGACGTCCCGGCAGAGTTCCACCCCATTGCCGTCGGAGAGACGGACGTCGAGGACGGCGACGTCGGGGGCGGTCGCCGCGATCTGTACGCGTGCCTCGGCGACGGTTGCGGCTTCGCCGACCACGTCGATGTCGGGAGCAGTCGACAGCAGGTCGCGGAGTCCGCGTCGAACGAGCTCGTGATCGTCGACGAGGAATACCCGGACCCGACGATTCGGCGACTGTGGTTGCACTGAACTCATAGGGACACATTACCGCAGGTGAGGGCGGGACCCGGGGCCTCGGCGAGTCAGGACTTTCGCCCCGGGCGCGAGCCGATGCGCTGCGCGAGAGTGGAGTGATGACCACTCTCATCGGCTCATCCATGAACGGATCGGATCTGCTCCGTGAACTGCTCCCCGCCTGTGAGGCGGAGGTGGCGCGGCACATGCGGATGACACGTGACTGGCATCCCCACGACTACGTTCCGTGGGACGACGGACAGAACTTCGCGGCGCTCGGCGGCCTCGACTGGGATCCGCAGCAGTCGCAGCTGTCGGAGACGGCGAAGGCTGCGATGATTACCAACCTGCTGACCGAGGACAACCTTCCGTCCTATCACCGGGTGATCGCCGAGAATTTCAGTCTCGACGATGCCTGGGGCTTCTGGGTGGGGCGGTGGACGGCGGAGGAGAACCGGCATTCCATCGTGATGCGCGACTACCTCGTCGTGACTCGAGGGGTCGACCCGGTGGAGCTCGAGAACGTCCGTATGGAGCACATGACGCACGGCTTCAATCCGCTGCCCGAGGACGACGGTCAGCGCGACCATAGTTTCGACATGTTGTTCGCCGTCGCCTATGTCTCATTCCAAGAGTTGGCGACGAGGGTCAGTCACCGGAACACCGGCAAGGCGTGCGGCGACCCGATCGCGGATCGGATGCTGCAGCGTGTCGCCGCCGACGAGAACCTCCACATGCTCTTCTACCGGAACATCGTCTCGGCGGCACTCGACGTGGTTCCAGACCAGGCAATGGTCGCGATCTACGGGATCGTCAGCAATTTCGCTATGCCCGGTTCGGCGATGCCGAACTTCCGGCGCAACGCGGTGCTGATCGCGAAGGGGGGTATCTATGATCTGCCGCAGCACATGGCGGAGGTCGTGATGCCGGTACTGCGAAAATGGCGGATCTTCGACCGCGATGACTTCGGGCCGCTCGGCCAGCTGTACCGCGAGAAGCTCGTGGAGTACCTGGCCGAGATGGACGTGAAGGTTGCGCGTTTCGAGGAGTCGCGGGCGCGCGCGCTTGACCGCGCAGCGAGAACCGCTTGAGCGTGCGGGCCGGTCGAGCGGAGTCGAGACCACACATCCGACTAAGCTCGATTGCCATGGTGCAAGCTCATTATCTGGCGGGACTCGACCTGCGTGGACGCAGGGCAGTCGTCGTCGGAGGCGGTAGTGTCGCTCAGCGTCGGATCCCGAACCTGGTGGCGGCGGGAGCCGACGTGCATGTGATCGCGATCGATCCGACGCCGACGGTCGAGTCGGAGCCGGCGATCACGGTCCATCAACGCGCGTATGCGGCGGGAGATCTCGACGGAGCCTGGTATGCGATCGCGTGTACGGACGATCCCGAGGTGAACGCGGCGGTGGTCGCCGAGGCGACGGCGGCGCGCGTGTTCTGTGTCCGCGCCGATGACGGCAAGGCCGGCACCGCGGTGACTCCGGCATCCGGCCACCATCGTGACCTCCAGTTCGGAGTGCTGGCGGGCGGCGACCACCGTCGTTCCGCCGCGGCTCGTGCCGCGATCACGGCGGCGTTCGCGGATGGGTCGTCGTTGACTGTGACCGAGGGTGCCGGCCACGCGCCGGGCGTCGCGCTGGTCGGTGGCGGACCGGGCGCCGCGGACCTCATCACGGTGCGGGGACGCCGTCTGTTGGCCGAGGCCGACGTGGTGGTCGCCGATCGACTCGCTCCCGTCTCGTTGCTGGACGAGCTCGGCCCGCAGGTTGAGTTGGTCGACGCGGCGAAGGTTCCGTACGGCCGTGCGATGCGGCAGGACAAGATCAACGAAATTCTGGTCGCGCGCGCGAAGGCTGGAAAGTTCGTGGTCCGGCTCAAGGGCGGCGATCCATACGTCTATGGGCGCGGTTTCGAGGAGTTGCAGGCGTGTGTCGACGCGGGTGTTCCGGTGACTGTGGTGCCCGGTGTGACGAGTCCGATCTCGGCGCCGGAACTCGCGGGGATCCCGGTGACACACCGGGGGGTGGCTCATGAGTTCGTCGTCGTCTCCGGGCACGTCGCGCCCGACCACCCGGATTCGCTGACCGATTGGAGTGCTCTCGCCAAGCTGCGGGGCACGATCGTGTTGATGATGGCGGTCAAGCGCATTGACGCGTTCGCGCAGGCCTTGCTCGACGGCGGCCGTCCCGCCGACACCCCGGTGGCGTTCATCGAGAACGCGTCCCGCCCAGATCAGCGCCTGATCCGCGCTGAACTCGCCGATGCCGCTCGGGTCGCGGGCGAACAGAATCTGATCGCGCCAGCGATCGCGGTGATCGGTCCGGTCGCCGGGTTCACCGACGCGGACCGCGCGGCGCCACTGTGACAGCTCGGATCATTCCTGTGACCGCTCGGATCGTTGGTTGGTCGACGGGCGCGCTCCTATTGGTCGCGGCGATCATCTCGTGGTTCGTCCACCCGGCCCAGACCGCCGGGTTGATCGCCCTCGCGGTGATCGTCATGTCGGCCTGGCAGGTGTATCGGCGTCGCGCGGGGATCGAACCGCTCCCGCAGAACATGTGGACCACGATCGTCGTTCCACTCGTGTTCGGAGCGCTCGCGGTCACCGCGTTGAACGGCTGGATCTACCGGATCTCCGCGGATGCCGGGACCGAGTCAGGCGACGTGCAGATGGTGATCGGGTTGTTCACCGGAGTCATCGGCATGGCGGCCGCGTACGGCTACGGGCGGGTCCGCGCACAGAGGGCGCAACTCGACGAGGTCGTCGACGTCCGCATCGACGATGACGAACCGGGTGAGGCCGACGACGACCAGTGGTTCTTCCCACAAGCCAAATAGCAGGAAGCTGGTGCTCCGACTGTGCTGACCGGCGGCACTTGAGCGTGGGTCGCTCGCGCCGACGTCGCTTGTGACGACGCCTCACGGCAATGTCGGCCGACACGTGACGCGAATGCTCATTCGGACCGGCGTCAGACCGATGCCGCTCACCCGCCACGCAGAGAACGTTCCCGCCGCCTTCACAGAGCATGTCGAGCTGGTGACGATGGACTCGCGCGAGCCGCGGTCGAGGCGAACAGCAGCGGTCGTGATCCTCTAGCCCAGAAACAACGCATCTGACTGCATCGTGAAATTTTGTGCAACCTTGTCCGGGTAGTCGTCCCCGGAGAAGGTTTAAGGCGATTCGGACTCCGCTGGCAAATGGTGCAGATGGATCCTGTGAAAGCCCTTCAATTCCGCGTACGAGCACTTTTATTTGAGAAACACCCGCTGCTTCCGCCCGTAAATTTGTCCGCTTGCGCAAACGAGAAAATGGTGACACGATCTCCTACGCAAGGTGCCGTTTGTTCGCTGAGGCTCCTTCGTGGAAACAGGCCAGCGACCTTGAACGTCGAGAGACGCCTCGGGTCAGGATAGAATCATCCGGATTAAGGGTGATTCCCGATTGGCTCCCGTTTGCGGGTTTACGCCACGAAGTGCCAAAGGTCTGACGAGGAGGGCGCAGTGCGTATTCCTCCTCGTTCGATTCTGCCTCGTTAGATGTGGCGCATGGATTTTCATTGAACGTATTGGAGGTGCTGGATTTGACGGATAGTCACAGACCCTCGATTCGCACTTCTGGCGAATCGTCTTAATTCTCCACGGGTTTGAACGCTCGTTCTCTTTCTTAGTGTCGTGCTTGGCGTTTCGCCTCCACGACGCGATTTTGTGCGGTAAAGGTGGGATCTTCTATGACCATTTCAATACTCGAAATGTTGCTCCGGGTGGGAGCCAGTGTTGGCCTGGGTACGGCCATTGGTTTGGAGCGCCAATATCGCGCTCGGATGGCGGGGTTGCGGACCAATGCCCTCGTCTGCGTCGGGTCGGCACTATTCGTTTTGCTGTCCGAACACGGCTTTAGCGGACCTGGCGCCGACCCAACTCGTGTTGCGGCACAGATTGTTTCGGGGATCGGCTTCCTCGGGGCCGGGGTCATAATGCGTGACGGACTCACGGTACGCGGGCTTAATACCGCCGCGACGCTGTGGTGTTCGGCCGCTGTCGGTGCACTCGCTGGTGCCGGGCAGTATCCGGTTGCAGCGGTCGGGACGGGCGTCGTGATCTTTGTGAATGTGGCCCTGCGGTCGGCCGGGCGCGTGGTGGATCGGCACCCGGGCACTGGTCACGAATTGCCGACGGAATACCAATTTGTAGCGGTCACAAAGGATTCAGCAGAGGCGCATGTTCGTGCTCTCTTAGTCACTGCGATCAGTCGAACAGGCTTCCATTTGCGATCCATTAGTAGCGTTGACGTCGCGAACGATCGAGTGGAGGTGCGGATGCGGCTGTCCTCAGATGCTCGCGATGATCGGCAAATGGAAGCGGCAATAAACCGACTTTCGCTTGAGCCGAGCGTCAGTTCTGTCCAATGGTGTGTGGTTCCCGAAAAGGCAGCGCAACTCGTCGATGATCTATGACGTCAACCATGCTTCTTTGACAATGCAGCAATGGATGCACCAACCGCCGTAATATTACAGCCGACGTGCTGGTATTTGTGCGGATTGGCTCAGGCATGAACGCTCCTTTCGAGGTGACGCAAACATCGCCGGTATTAGGTTTCGTGTCTGTCACCTTGTCGAAGATCACCTCGCCCGACGGGATCACCACGCGTTCGCGCGCGATGAACTCGTGGCTGCTCCCCGAACTCGGGCTGATCCCGTGCACGCACGGCTCGATCGTCGAACCCCCGACGGTCGAGTTTCGCGCAGGCCCGGACCGTCCCTCACCTGCGCACGTGGGCCACACATCGCTATCGCGTGCGGGTCCGCGCGGCCAACCGACGGGCGCGAGAAGCCGAGCGAGCGCGAGTTGCTGCCTCGGCCTGCGACGGGGGGCGAGCCGCCCGTTCTGACATGCGAAGCGGATCACTTCGGCGATTAGCCCTGGGTAACTACCGTGATCTCCCATGGCGACGTGATCTCGATGCGTTGGCCCGCGTCCGTGAGTACCGCGGCGAGCCCGTTGACATCGCGGACGTTGCGGCGCGTCCGTACTAACTCGTGGGCGACGAGACCCTTGTAATGCTTGTTGAAGTGGCTGACGACCTTGCGTGAGCCGTTCGCGAACTCGGTGACAACAGTCGCCGACACCGCGCCGTCCACCGGACCCAGCTTCTGGTAGACACCCGACCGCAGATCGACGACGAAATCGTCGATCGCATCGAGGGCGGGGGAGAGCACAGGCTTCCACTCCGCGCCCAGGGTCCCGAATCCGGGCAGCCTGGAACCGCCAGACAATCGGTACGCCGGAATCAGGTCGGCAGCCGACACCACACCGAAAAGTGCCGACCCGATCACCAGGCGGTCGGCGGCCTTCGCTTTCGACGCCCGAGTCATGCCGGGATAGTCGAGGGCGTCGTACAGCACCCCGGTATAGCGGGTGATCGCCGGACGCGTCGGTGCACTCCACAGCTCGGCGTTGCGCGCCACCTCGGCGAGCGCAGCGTCGGTCGTACCGAGACCGAGCGCCGCGCGTGACGCATCGATGTCCCCAGCCAGCTCGACGACAGCCGCCGCGATACGGCGACGAACGCCGTTCAACGCCGGCAGTGACAACGAGTCGAGGTCGAGCGGGGCGGACGTGCCGCCGTCGGACTTGGTCTCCGAAGGAGGCAGGATCACGAGCACGCGACCACCCTAACGAACCCTCGGGCAGCACAACTAAGCTGGTACACCGTGATCACACGCATGTCCGACCTGTTCCTCCGCACCCTCCGAGATGACCCCGCCGACGCCGAGGTGCCGAGCCACAAGCTGTTGGTGCGCGCCGGCTACATCCGACGCAGCGCACCCGGTGTGTACTCGTGGTTGCCGTTGGGGCTCAAGGTGTTCCGCAACGTCGAGAACCTTGTGCGCCAGGAGATGGACGCGATCGGCGCACAAGAGATCCTGCTGCCCGCCCTACTTCCGCGTGACCCCTACGAGGCGACCGGTCGCTGGACCGAATACGGTCCCAACCTGTTCCGCCTCAAGGACCGAAAAGGCGCGGACATGCTCCTCGGCCCGACCCACGAAGAGATCTTCACTCAACTCGTGAAGAGCGAGTACAGCTCGTACAAGGATCTGCCCGTCATCCTCTATCAGGTCCAGACCAAGTACCGCGACGAGGAGCGGCCCCGCGCGGGTTTGCTGCGCGGGCGCGAGTTCGTCATGAAGGACTCGTACTCGTTTGATCTTGACGACGACGCGCTGCAAGCGTCCTACGACAAGCATCGCGCAGCCTACCAGCGGATCTTCGACAGGCTAGGCGTCGAATACGTCATCGTGCGGGCCACCGCCGGAGCCATGGGCGGCAGCAAGTCCGAGGAGTTTCTCGCTGTATGCGAGGTCGGCGAGGACACATTCGTACGCAGTACCGAATCGGATTACGCGGCCAATGTCGAAGCCGTCTCCACCACGGTGCCCGATGCGCTGCCGATCGACGGACTGCCCGCCGCCGTCTCGCACGAGACCGGGGACACCCCGACCATTGACTCGCTCGTCGACTGGGCGAACGCGGCGCTCGACGGTCAGTACACGGCCGCCGACACGCTCAAAAACGTTATGGTCAAGATCGGTAAACCCGGCGGCGACTGGGAGATCACCGCGATCGGCGTGCCCGGCGACCGCGACGTCGACCTCAAACGACTCGAAGCGTCGGTCGAGCCGAGCGTTGTGGAGCTCCTCGACGACGCGGACTTCGCAGCCAACCCTGCGCTCGTCAAGGGATACATCGGTCCCAAGGGCGTGCAGGCCGCCGAGTTCACCTACCTCGTCGACCCGCGCGTCGTCGACGGCACGTCGTGGATTACCGGCGCCGACGAGAAGGGCCGCCACTATGTGAACCTCGTCGTCGGCCGCGACTTCACGCCCGACGGAGTCATCGAGGCCGCCGAAGTGCGCGACGGTGACCCGTCACCCGACGGCTCCGGAGTCCTCGAATCCGCGAAGGGCATCGAAATCGGCCACATCTTCCAGTTGGGCCAGAAATACACCGACGCCTTCGAACTCGACGTCCTCGGCGAGAACGGCAAACCGGTTCGCGTCACCATGGGTTCGTACGGCCTCGGCGTCTCGCGCATGGTCGCGGTCCTCGCCGAACAGATGCACGACGAGAAGGGGCTCCGCTGGCCGCGAGAGGTCGCGCCGTTCGACGTCCACCTCGTCATCGCCAACAAAGACGAGGCGGCGGTCGCGGGTGCCCGCCAACTCGCCGATCAGCTCGACGCGGCCGGACTCTCCGTCCTGCTCGATGACCGCAAGGCGTCGCCGGGCGTCAAGTTCAAAGACTCCGAGCTCCTCGGGATGCCCGTCGTCGTGGTGGTCGGACGCGGCTGGTCGAACGGCACTGTCGAAATCCGTGACCGTTTCAGCGGCGAGTCGACCGAAGTACCGGTCGACGGCGCGCAAGACGCGATTGTCGGGGCGGTGCGCAACTGAATCGTGCTGGCACAGCGGCGCTGATCCCGGTCGACTAACGCGCGCCCGGGAGCGCGAGAGTCGACGGGGACAGGCCCGCCACCCCTCGCCAGAATGCGATCCGCATGGCGGCGTCGGTGAGTCCGTCCACCCCGAGTCGCCGGATCTTGCCGTCGCTGGCCTGTTCAACAAGCGCGCGGTAGGCGCTCGCGCACGTCGTTTCCGCCTGCAGGAGGGCTTTGACGGCGGTCGCGTCGTCGGTCACCTCGAATGGGACGGTATAGCCGGCGGCCGGGACCTGCTCGGCCAACCCGGCCGAGACCAACGCGGCGTTCAACTCATCGCGTCGCACCCGGTGCTCGGCGATATGCTCGCCGACGGTGGTGCGTTGGTCCGAGTTCACGAACGCGGTCGTGAGGCCGTAGGTGAAGATCGCCGCGAACTCGGCGTCGACCGCGGTGGTGAGGGCATCGTTCTGGGTCATGCGAGCTGGACCTCCGCGAGAGTTTTACAAGACGCCGAGATCGACGCGAGGAGGCCCGCGACGAACTCGGATTCAGCGACGGAGCCGTCGGCCGCGGCGCGCGTCGAGGAGGCGAGTGCGTCGCGCACCGCGTCGAGCGTCGCCAGCGCTGGGCCCGGCTCGTCGATCTGATCGGCCGCCGAGGAGTGGATGCGGTTGATCTCGTCGCGCAACGCCTGGGCGTGCTCGCCGCGCTGTTGCGATACGACGGTCAATGCCGCCGTGTATTCGGTGGTGCGGGGCGCTAACACCGCCGCGGCCTTCTGCTGGCGAACCGCAGCCTGTGCATGAACGACGAGAGTGTCGGCGAGGTCGCGTTCCTCGTCTGTCGTCGGGCCGCATGCGGTCACCGCGGCGCCGGTCGCGACCACGACCGGAATGACGGCGGCACCGCGCAGCACGGTGCGGCGGGAGGGACGGAAGTCTGTCGGACGGACGCTCACGCCGTCGAATTCTGCCAGTGTCGGAAATCGACTACACTCAGCAGGCCCTGAACGGCTGCCGTGTCGCACGTAAACTCGGTACTCGAGCAGCCCCCGGCACCGCAGGTGGCTCGGCCGACATCACGAACAACGAGGAGACGATTGCGCATGAGCGGCGATAAGACCGAAGCAATCGGGCTCGTCGTGGAGCCGATCCTCACCGCGGCCGGTTACGACCTCGAAGACATCGCGGTCTTGACTCCACCGGGACGTCGTGACATCCGCGTCGTCGTCGACCGTGACGGTGGAGCCGACCTCGACGCGCTCGCCGAACTCAGTCGCGAGCTCGACACCGCGCTTGACGAAGCCGACCTCATGGGTGCGCAACCCTACGATCTCGAAGTCACCACACCGGGCATCGGCCGCCCGCTCACTCTGGCCCGCCACTGGCGACGCAACGTCGGCCGCAGCGTGAAGCTCGACTACACGCTCGACGGCAAGACTGTGAGCCTTACCGCGCGGATCGGCCGGATCGACGGCGACACCGTGGCCGTGGTCATCGCCGACAAAGGCCGGATAAAGACCGTGGACGTGCTTCTGGATAGCGTTGAGAAGGCCGTTGTCGAAGTCGACTTCCGGCGGCCGGGCGAAGCCGAGCTCCGGGCGTGCGGGCTCGACGACGCGGAGATCGCGCGTCGCCGCGCTCCCGCCGACACGCCGACGCCCGAGACCGGCCATGACGAATGAACCCGCAGACAACTGAACACGTAACCGCGAACACATAACTGGAACTGACAAGCGAATAGGAGCACCTGCCATGCACATCGACATCAACGCGCTTCGGCTGATCGAAGCGGACAAGGGCGTGTCGATCGACACGGTCATCACTGCCATCGAGACGGCCCTGCTCACGGCGTACCGCCACACCGACGGATTCGCTCAGCACGCGCGCATCGACGTCAACCGGAAGTCCGGCGCGGTCCGCGTGATGGCGCAGGAGGTCGACGAGGCCGGTGTCGTCGTCCACGAGTGGGACGACACCCCCGAAGGTTTCGGACGCATCGCCGCTACGACGGCGCGCCAGGTGATCCTGCAGCGTCTGCGCGACGCCGAGAACGAGAAGACCTACGGTGATCTCGTAGCGCACGAGGGAGAGGTCGTCGGCGGCGTGGTGCAGGCCGACGCGCGACTCAACGCGAAGGGCATCGTCGTCGTGCAGATCGGCACTGACGCGAACGCCGCCGAAGGCATCATTCCGTCCGTTGAACAGGTTCCCGGGGAGAGCTACAACCACGGTGACCGAATCAAGTGTTACGTCGTCGGTGTCACACGCGGCATGCGCGGACCGCAGATCACCCTGTCACGCACCCACCCGAACCTCGTCCGCAAGCTGTTCTCGCTCGAAGTCCCCGAGATCGCTGACGGTTCCGTCGAGATCGTCGCTGTCGCCCGCGAAGCGGGCCACCGGTCAAAGATCGCCGTACACACCGGAGTCAACGGACTCAACGCGAAGGGCGCCTGCATCGGCCCGATGGGGCAGCGTGTGCGGAACGTGATGAGTGAATTGTCCGGCGAGAAGATCGACATCATCGACTTCGCGTCCGACCCCGCCGTGTTCGTCGGCAACGCGCTCTCACCTGCCAAGGTGCTATCGGTGACTGTGATCGACCCGGAGACGAGCGCGGCCCGCGTCATCGTGCCCGATTACCAGCTGTCGCTGGCGATCGGTAAGGAAGGGCAGAACGCTCGGCTGGCAGCCCGGTTGACCGGGTGGCGAATCGACATCCGGTCGGACACCGGCGATGGCGGCCCAAGTGAGGACTCGGACTTGAGTGAGGACTCGAACGTGGCTGAGGGCGCGGACGTGAGTGAGGGAGTCGTCACAGATGGCGGCGTCACTGACAGTGGCGTATCGACTAGCCCCGCTGATGAGATAGACTGATCGATGGCTCCTCTAACGTCGACCGTTCCGGTCCGCACGTGCATCGGATGCCGACGCCGCGATCTCGCATCATCTTTGGTTCGAGTTGTGCGGCCGGCTCCCGACAGTACGCAGACCGTCGTGGTAGATGTGTGCAGGATGCTGCCGGGACGAGGCGCCTGGCTGCACCGCGACCCCGACTGTGTGTCGGCGGCGGTGCGGCGCAAGGCATTCGGACCGGCGCTACGGGATCGCGGTTTCACCGTGGCCCCAGACGACCTCGCCGATCTGATCGACGAGATCACCGAGACGATTCCGTAGGGAATCAGGACAGGTAGCAGAAGACATGAGCACACCGTGAAGTCTCCACGATGAGCACGTTGACCCGAATAATCTGAGGTCGCAGCGGGATGCCCGCTCGACCTCCAAGTGAGGAGAGCAGTGGCAGGCAAGGCCCGCGTTCACGAACTGGCCAAGGAGATCGGCGTACCCAGCAAGAAGGTGCTGGAACGTCTGAAGGAACAAGGCGAGTTCGTCAAATCCGCGTCATCGACAGTTGAGGCCCCCGTGGCCCGTCGACTGCGCGAATCCTTCTCCGGCGGCGACGCCGGAGGTGACGACTCCAAGGCGTCGTCGTCCCCCAAGCCGTCGGCGGCGAAGCCGTCCTCGGCGGCCAAGCCGGGCGGCCCCAAGCCCGGAGCCCCCAAGCCGGCCCCGGCTGCACCGTCCGCTCCCGAAGCGTCGGCTCCGTCCGCTCCGGGCCCGAAGTCGTCGGCATCGACCCCGGGGCCGCGTCCCGGTCCGAAGCCCGCTCCGGCCCCGGCCCCGGCTCCGGCGCCCACTCCCACTCCGTCGCCCACTCCGGCTCCGGAACCGGAGACGCCGCAGGCACCCGCAGCGTCGGCGCCAGCATCCGGCGGCCAGAAGGCTCCGGGCCCCCGCCCGGGTCCGCGTCCCGGCCCGCGCACGCCGCGTGTCGGCAACAACCCGTTCTCGTCGGCGCCCGCGCCGGCTCCCCGTCCGCAGGGCCCGCGTCCGGGCCCCGGCCAGGCCGGACCCCGCCCCGGCGGCGGTCGTCCCGGGGCGGGACGTCCCGGCCAGCAGGGCACCGGCTCCGGCCGTCCGCCCGCAGGTCAGGGCGGTCCCCGTCCTAACCCCGGCAACATGCCGTCCCGTCCGTCGCCGGGTGCGATGCCGCAGCGCGCGGCTCGCCCCGATGCACGACCCGGTGGTCGCGGTGGCGGCGGCGGTCGTCCCGGTGGCGGTGGCGGTTTCCGTGGCGGCCCCGGTGGCGGCGGTCCCGGCGGCGGCGCACCGGCAGGCGGCGGTTTCCGCGGTCGTCCCGGTGGCGGCGGTCGCGGTCGCGGCGGTGCCGCGGGTGCGTTCGGGCGTCCGGGCGGCGCCCCGCGTCGTGGACGCAAATCGAAGCGTCAGAAGCGTCAAGAATACGACTCGATGCAGGCTCCGGCAGTCGGCGGCGTTCGTCTGCCTCGTGGCAACGGCGAGATCATCCGTCTCGCCCGTGGCGCATCCTTGTCGGACTTCGCAGAGAAGATCGACGCCAACCCGGCGGCATTGGTCCAGGCGTTGTTCAACCTCGGCGAGATGGTGACGGCGACCGAGTCGGTTAACGACGAGACGCTCGAGCTGCTCGGCTCGGAGATGAACTACGGTGTCCAGGTCGTCAGCCCGGAGGACGAGGACCGCGAGCTTCTCGAGAAGTTCGACCTCACCTACGGCGAGGACGAAGGCGACGAGGAAGATCTCCAGCAGCGTCCGCCGGTGGTGACCGTCATGGGTCACGTCGACCACGGCAAGACGCGACTGCTCGACACGATCCGTAAGGAGAACGTCGGCGGCACGGAGGCCGGTGGCATCACCCAGCACATCGGTGCGTACCAGGTGAACACCCACCTCAACGGCGATGATCGCCTGATCACGTTCATCGACACCCCGGGTCACGAGGCGTTCACCGCCATGCGTGCCCGTGGTGCCAAGGCCACTGACATCGCGATCCTCGTGGTCGCTGCCGACGACGGCGTCATGCCGCAGACGGTGGAGGCTGTGAACCACGCGCAGGCGGCCGACGTGCCGATCGTCGTGGCGGTCAACAAGATCGACAAGGAAGGCGCTGACCCGCAGAAGATCCGCGGGCAGCTCACCGAGTACGGTCTGATCCCCGAGGAGTACGGCGGCGAGACGATGTTCGTCGACATCTCGGCGAAGCAGGGCGAGAATATCGAAGCGCTGCTCGAAGCCGTGCTGTTGACGGCCGACGCGTCGCTCGATCTGCGCGCCAACCCCGACATGGACGCACAGGGTGTGGCCATCGAAGCGCACCTCGATCGCGGTCGCGGTCCGGTGGCTACGGTGCTCATCCAGCGCGGTACCTTGCGGGTCGGCGACTCGATCGTCGCGGGCGACGCCTACGGTCGCGTCCGTCGCATGGTCGACGAGCACGGCGACGACGTCGCGGAAGCGCTGCCGTCCCGTCCGGTCCAGGTGGTCGGATTCACCTCCGTCCCGGGTGCGGGCGACAACCTGCTGGTCGTCGAAGAGGATCGGACTGCACGGCAGATCGCGGACCGTCGCAATGCGCGTAAGCGCAATGCGCTGGCCGCACGTAGCCGCAAGCGGATCAGCCTGGAAGACTTGGATTCGGCTCTCAGGGAGACGAGCCAGCTGAACCTGATCCTCAAGGGCGACAACTCGGGTACCGTCGAGGCTCTCGAAGAGGCGCTCCTGGGCATCGAGATCGACGACGAGGTGTCGTTGCGCATCATCGACCGCGGTGTCGGTGGCGTCACGGAGACCAACGTCAACCTCGCTGCCGCGTCCGACGCGATCATCATTGGCTTCAACGTCCGTGCCGAAGGCAAGGCGACGGAGCTGGCGAACCGCGAAGGCGTCGAGATCCGCTACTACTCGGTTATCTACCGGGCGATCGAAGAGATCGAAGCTGCGCTCAAGGGCCTGCTCAAGCCGATCTACGAAGAGGTCGAGTTGGGCCGCACCGAGATCCGCGCGATCTTCAAGTCGTCCAAGGTCGGCAACATCGCAGGCTGCATGGTGCAGTCGGGTGTGGTCCGTCGCAACGCCAAGGCGCGTCTGCTGCGTGACAACACAGTGGTCGCCGAGAACCTGACCGTGTCGTCGCTGCGTCGTGAGAAGGACGATGTCACCGAGGTTCGCGAAGGCTTCGAGTGTGGTCTGACGCTCACCTACGGCGATATCAAGGTCGACGACGTCATCGAGACCTACGAAATGGTTGAGAAGGCGAGGGATTGATGACGACGTCGCAGGAGTTCAACGGAGTCGACGTCATCGAGACCCGCCAGATGGTGGAGAAGGCACGAGACTGATGGTCGATCATGCACGAGCCGCACGGCTCGCGAAGCGGATCACCACCATTGTGGCGAGCGCTATCGGGTCGGAGATCAAGGATCCCCGCCTGGCCCACGTGACGATCACGGATTGTCGGGTGACCGGGGACCTTCACGACGCGACGGTGTTCTACACGGTGATGGGTGAATCGGTCGACGCCGAACCAGATGTCGCGGGGGCGGCGGCCGGTCTGGCCGCCGCAACCGGGGCGTTGCGGTCCAAGGTGGGCGCGGGTACCGGAGTGCGTTTCACTCCGAGCCTGCGGTTCGAACTGGACACGGTGCCGGACGCGACGCGCGCGATGGACGAGTTGTTGGCTCGTGCGCGCGCACAGGACGAGTTGGTGGCGCGGACCGCGGAGGAAGCGAAGCCTGCGGGCGACAGCGACCCCTACCGGCACGGCGACGATTCAAGCGGCGACGATTCCAACGGAGACGGTCCTTCGGCGGTGCCGGCAGTGGAACTTGGTGGGGAAGAGCCTTCCCCAGGTGAGGACCGACGCGGGTGACGCGGGCGTCCGCAGCAGAGATAGCAGACGCACTACGTGACCGGGAGTCGGTCGTGATCATCAGTCACATCCGGCCTGATCCCGACACGATCGGCAGCGCGCTGGGGCTCGGTCTCGGCCTGAGGACGCTCGGCGTCGCAGTGCGGTGCGGGTTCTCCGGTCCGGAGGCGTTGCCCGGTGTGCTCTACGATCTGCCGGGCGCCGATCTCATCGAGCCGCTGACCTCTCCCACACCGGGAGAGGTCGCGGTTGCGGTGGACGCTGCGACCGTTAGTCGTCTCGGCGCGTACGAGGACGTGTTCACGGCGGCAGACACCCGCGTCTGCATTGACCACCACGTGTCTAATCCGGGATTCGGTGATCTCGACTTCATCGATCCCGAGTCGGATTGCACGGCGGTGCTCGTATTGCAGGTGTTGGACGAACTCGGCGTCGACGTGACCACCGAGATCGCGACATGCTTGTACGCGGGACTGGTGACCGACACGGGCTCATTCAAATGGGCGCGACCGGCGTCGTTCCACGTTGCGGCTCGACTCCTCGAATCTGGTGTCGACGCGGCGAAGTGGAGTCGCGCGCTGCTCGACTCACACCCGTACTCCTGGCTGCAGATGGTCTCAACCGTCCTGGGGACGTCCGTGCTCGATGAGCAGGCGTGCGATGGCCGAGGCCTGGTGTACGCGACAGTTACCGCTGACGAGATGGCGGGACTAGCGTGGGACGATTCGGAGAGCGTCATCGACGTCGTCCGGACCGCGCGGGAAGCCGAAGTCGCGGCAGTCTTCAAGGAGGCTGCGCCGGGGGAGTGGACGGTGTCGCTGCGCAGCAAGACGTGCGTCGACCTGGTTCCGGTGGCGCGGGCCCTCGGTGGCGGCGGGCACACCCGCGCGTCCGGGTACTCCGATTCGGGGACGGCAGCCGAGGTCATCGCCCGGTTGCGCGCTCAACTGTAGGCACCTCGTGCTTCGGCTCGCCGCGTCGGCGCTCGTCGTACTGGTAGCGCCCCCGCTCTATCTCATGCTCGACCTCGCGGTCGTCGGTCGTCTCGGCGCCTCCGAACTCGCGGCGTTGGCGGTCGCGACGCTCGTCTTGTCCGTCATCAGCACCCAACTGACGTTCCTGTCGTATGGGACGACGGCGCGGTCGGCGCGCGCATTCGGCAGCGGCGACCGTGATCGGGCGATCGTCGAAGGTGTGCAGGCGACTTGGATCGCACTCGGTGTCGGTGGCGTGATCGTCGTCGCCGGCTGGCTTCTCGCCCCCTGGGTTACCGGTGCTCTCGTCCCCGATGAGACAGTGGCCGCCGATGCTGCGGGATGGTTGCGCATCGCAGTGTTCGGAGTGCCATTGATTCTCGTTGCGATGGCGGGCAACGGCTGGATGCGAGGAGTTCAGGACACGCGTCGTCCCGTCTACTACGTGGTTGGCGGCCTGGCCGTCGGCGCTGTGCTGTGCGTCGGGTTGGTGCACGGGGCGGCCGGTCTGCCTCGGCTCGGCCTCGACGGCAGTGCGGTAGCCAATCTCGTCGGGCAGTCGATCACCGGCGTGCTCTTCGGAATACGACTGGTCCGCGCGGCGCCCGCTGGTCTCGCACCGGATCGATCAGTGATCCTCGCGCAGCTGCGTATGGGTCGTGATCTAGTGGTGCGGAGTCTGTCGTTCCAGATCTGTTTCGTGTCGGCCGCTGCGGTCGCCGCCCGCTTCGGCGTCGCGCAAGTGGCCGCGCACCAGGTCGTGCTGCAGCTGTGGGAATTCACGTCGCTGCTGCTTGACTCTCTGGCGATTGCCGCGCAGCAGCTCGTCGGTGCGGCGTTGGGTGCGAAAACGTTCGACGTCGCTCGCCGCACTGCCCGCAGCGTGACCGGGACGTCGCTCGCGGTGTCCGCGGTGCTCGCCGGTGCGCTGGCCGCCGGTGCGGGCGTGCTACCGAAGATCTTCAGTTCGGACCCCGCGGTCCTCGACGCGATCACCACACCGTGGTGGTTCTTCGTCGCGATGCTGCCCGTCGCGGGAATCGTATTCGCCCTGGACGGTGTTCTGCTCGGCGCCGGTGACGCCGCGTTCCTGCGCACCGCGACGCTCGCGGGCGCGCTGTGCGCGTTCTTCCCGATGATCTGGCTGTCCCTCGTCTTCGACTGGGGACTGGCAGGAATCTGGACCGGCCTGTTGCTCTTCATGTTCGCGCGACTCGGAGCCGTCGTCTGGCGCGTTCGGTCCGGCGCCTGGGTTCGCTAGGCGTACCGCCGGACTCACACTTCGTCGAGCGGGACGTTCGGGTCGCCGAGCCTGTCGACGTCGACGGTTCGCCCGGATGCGATGAGCTCGGCGATCGCGTCGCCCTGATCCCAGATGTTCACGTTCATGCCCGCGACCACGGCACCGTCGGCGAGCCAGAAGGCAAGGAATTCGCGGGTCGCTGTGTCACCGCGGACGACGACGTCGTTGTGGCCCGACGCGTGCCCGCGATATTCCATGCCGAGGTCGTACTGGTCGGTGAAGAAGTAGGGGAGACGGTCGTAGACCTGGGAGCCGCCGAGCATGTTCGCGACCGCCACAGCAGGCTGGTTCTGTGCGTTCGCCCAGTGTTCCACGCGGAGACGCCCGAGGGTCGGGTGATCATGGTTGGCGATATCGCCAACCGCGAAGATATCCGGGTCGCTGGTGCGCAGACCGGCGTCCACGTCGACTCCGTCGGAGACGTCCAGTCCTGCGTCGCGGGCGAGGTCGATGTTCGGGACCGCCCCGATGCCGACGAGGACGGCGTCGGCGGGAATCTGATCGCCGTCGTCGGTCGTGACGGATCGGGGCGTCACCGTGTCGACGCCCACCCCGAGCCGGAGGTCGACCCCGTGCTCTCGGTGCAGGTCGGCGACCACACGTCCGATGCGCGATCCGAGGGTCTTCTCCAACGGCTGGTCCTGGGGTTCGATCAGCGTCACGTCGCTGCCCGATTGGCGTGCGGTCGCGGCGACCTCCAAGCCTATCCATCCGCCGCCGACCACCACGAGGTGTCGCCCCTGGCCGATGGCGTCCCGGATCTGCTCGGATTCGTCGATGCTTCGCAGGTAGAGCGCTCCGTCGGCGCCGTCCATGCGTCGCGACGACGAACCGGTCGCCAACAGTAGTTTCGAATACACGACGGACGAACCGTCGTCGAGGTGCACCCGGTGCGTGTCGCGGTCGATCCGAACGGCGCGAACCCCGATCCGGACGTCGACGTCGTGGGCGACATACCAGTCCGCGTCGAACGTGAACGCATCCGAACGCTTGTCGCTACCCGCGAGGTATCCCTTCGAGAGCGGTGGCCGCTCGTAAGGGAGATGTTGTTCCTCGGCGATCAGCACGATTGCCCCGCCGTATCCCTGATCGCGGAGCGCCTCCGCAGTTTTCGCGCCCGCCAATCCTCCACCGATGATCACCTGTGCGTCGCTCATACACCCACCGTACGCCCGGGTTTGGTGTGGCAGAAGGGCTCGACCGCGGACGCGTTGACGCGAATCGGGTGACGATCCAGACGGGTGATTTCAGGGGTCCGGATCGATTCGTGTCCGACTCCGTGACTGCACGGCCAGGCTCGGACCGCGCGCACCCGAGCCGGGGTTGCGACGCCGGTCAGACGGGCGACTGTCGAGACATCACGCCTGCTCGGCGGAGATGGCCCGCCAGGCCCTTCGTGAGGGGCAGCGAGTCCAGGTCGTCGTCAGTGCACCACCGGACCGCATCCGCGTCGTCGCCGGCTTGCAGTGATCCGCCGAGGACGGTCGCCGAGAAGTCGTGGATCTCGAAGACGCCGAACTCGCCGTACGGCACTTCCACGGACCACAGTTCGATGCCGATCTCCACGTCCAGGCCGGTCTCTTCGAGCGCTTCCCGGCGTGCCGCTTGCGCGAACGTCTCGCCGTCTTCGACGTGGCCGCCGGGCACCGACCATCGGCCCTTCTCGGGTTCGTGACCACGTTGGACGAGCAGGACGCGGCCCGCGTCGTCGACGATCACGGCGCTCGCCGCGAGTACTCGTGTCATCGGTATACCGTAATCCCACTTGGGTGCGCGGTGTCGCGCCCGTGGCAGCATGGTCGCCATGGCGACACTCTGGGCGATCAGCGATCTGCATGTGGCGCACCGCGGCAACGAGGACATGATCGACCGGATCCGGCCGGCGGGGGAAGGCGACTGGCTGATCGTGGCCGGCGATGTCGCCGAACGCACCGACGACATCGTCGACACGCTCCGTCGTCTCGCGGCTCGTTTCGAGACGGTCGTCTGGGTACCCGGAAACCACGAGCTGTACACGACGGCGAAAGACCCGCTGCAGATCTTCGGTGTGGCGCGCTACGACTACCTCGTCCAGGCGTGTCGGGAGATCGGCGTCATCACCCCCGAGGACATCTACCCGCTGTTCGATCCGCGTGACGGGAGCGGGCCGGTTCGCGTCGTCCCTATGTTCTTGCTGTACGACTACACGTTCCGGCCGGAGGGGACGACGACAGCTCTTCAGGCGTTGGCCGTCGCCCGCGACCGGAACGTCGTCGCGACCGACGAGTTCCTGCTGTCGCCGGAGCCGTTCGGCACACGTGACGCGTGGGGCCGTGACCGGATCGCGCAGACGCTCCGACGTCTCGAGGCTATCGACCCAGCGGAGAAGACTGTCCTGATCAATCATTGGCCACTGCGGCGGGAACCGTGTGACGTCCTCATGTATCCGGAGTTCGCGTTGTGGTGCGGCAGTGAATTGACCGCCGACTGGCACACCCGCTTCAACGCGATGTGCAGCGTCTACGGACACCTGCACATTCCGCGGACCACCTGGTACGACGATGTCCGTTTCGAGGAGGTGTCCGTCGGGTATCCGCGCGAGTGGAAGCGGCGGGGGCTGCCCGAGCCGCTGTTGCGGCAGATCGTCCCCGACCCGGGGACCCGTCCCGCAGACGTGCCCCATCAGGGACTTCGCTTCGAGGTGCCGCCCGACTACGAGGAGCGTGCGGCCGAGTTCCGGCAGAAGCTCGAGGAGCGCCGGGTGCGGCGGGCGTCCCGCGAATCCGAGTAGTTCCAGCGCATGGCACCATTGACGGCATGATTTCGCGACTCATGCCCGCCGGTGTCGGCGCGGCCGAGACGTTCGACGACCCGCCCGGTCTGACAGCGATGCCCGCCGAGGAGCCGTTGATCGCGAAGGCCGTCGAGAAGCGGCGCCGTGAGTTCATTACGGCCCGCCATTGTGCCCGGCAAGCGTTGGCCCAGTTGGGTTTCGACCCGCTGCCCATCATGCGCGGCGAACGCGGCATGCCGTTGTGGCCCAGTCAGGTGGTCGGCAGCATGACCCACTGCGACGGATACCGCGGAGCGGTGACCGCGTACTCGATGCAGGTGCGGTCACTCGGCATCGACGCCGAACCGCACCTCGCACTGCCCGACGGCGTACTCGAGCACACGTCGGTGCAGGCCGAACGCGATGTCCTCGCTACCCGGGACGACGACATCGCCTGGGATCGTCTCCTGTTCTGTGCGAAGGAGGCCACTTATAAGGCGTGGTTCCCGATCACGCATCGCTGGCTGGGTTTCGAGGACGCGCACATCGTCTTCGACCGCGATCTGGCTGGCGCCGATGACCCGATCACCGGCACTTTCACCTCGACCATCCTGATCGACGGCACGACGATCGACGGGGGTGCGCCGCTGCTCACGCTGCCCGGCCGCTGGGCCGTCGCCGACGGCTTGATCCTGACCACGATTGCGTTGACCTGACATGGCTGATCTGTCCATTGAGAACGCCGGACTTCTCGTCCTCGACAAGGCGGCGGGAGTCACCAGCCACGACATGGTGGCCAAGTCGCGCAAGGCTTTCGGGACGCGCCGCGTCGGCCACGCCGGAACGCTCGACCCGATGGCGACCGGAGTCCTGGTGCTCGGTATCGAACGCGCGACCAAACTTCTCGGTCTGCTGTCGTTGACGACGAAGTCGTACACGGCGACCATCCGGCTCGGACAGTCGACGGACACCGATGACGCCGAAGGCGCCGCCATCGGCGCGTTCGACACGTCAGCGGTGACCGACGAGCAGGTCGCGGCTGGTGTCGTCGAGCTGACAGGTGAGATCGACCAGGTGCCTGCGCGCGTGAGCGCTATCAAGGTCGACGGCAAACGCGCCCACGCGTTGGCCCGCACCGGTGAGGACTTCGAACTCGCCGCCCGGCGGGTGACGGTGTCTCGCTTCGACGTCCTCGAGACCAGACGCGTCGGCGGATTCGTCGACCTCGACGTCGAAGTCGACTGTTCGTCGGGTACCTACATTCGCTCTCTCGCACGCGATCTCGGGGCCGGACTAGGCGTCGGCGGACATCTCACGGCGCTCCGCCGAACTGCCGTCGGACCGTTCACCCTCGAACGCGCCCGGACTATCGACGACGTCGCCGAGCGGCCCGGCCTCAGCATGGGCATCGACGACGCCGCCAAAATCTGTTTCCCACTGCGCGACATCTCCGACGACGAAGCCGAGTCGATCAGTCAAGGCCGTTGGCTCGAACCGATCGGGCACAAGGGCGTCTACACCGTCGTTGACCCGTCCGGGCAGGCCATCGCGCTGGTCCAAGAGAAGGGGAGGCGCGCCAGTTCGGTCATGGTGGTGCGCCCGGCCAATCTGCGCTGAGAGGATTCGTACCGCGTCGGCTCCACATGTGCCTCTCAGAGCCCTCGGCGCCCGCAGGGCTAGTCTGTTCCGCTGCGTATGTCGAACGCGATGCTTGGGGGAACCGTCGCGATAGGTGCGCTCAGCCTCGATGGAGGAAGATCGCGCGGGCGGCGATGTCACCGAGGTGGATCGGGTCGCCGTCGTCGACGCAGATCGTCACAGTGCCGGCGAACGGTCGCTTTTCTGAGATACGGACGCGGCAGTCCAGGGCGATGCCGATCTCCTCGAAGTAGCGGAGCATCTCCGGATCCGAGTCGGAGATCCGGTTGATGACACCGGACTCGTCGACACCGAGGTCGGCCAGCTGAAGGGCCGCCGCATCGGGGACGCTGCCGTCGACGCCCGGGATCGGGTCGCCGTGCGGGTCTCGTTTCGGATGCCCCAGTTTGGTGTCGATGTGCCGGAGCAGACGTTCGGACACCGCGTGCTCGAGAACTTCGGCGTCCTCGTGGACCTGATCCCAGCCGTACCCGAGTTCACGCACCAAGAAAGTCTCGAGCAGTCGGTGTCGGCGCACCATGCTGATCGCAGCTTCGCGACCTTCGTCAGTGAGCGTCACCGCACCGTAGGGGGCGTGATCGACGAGCTGCTGATCTGCGAGTTTGCGGATGCCTTCGGACGCTGTGGAGGGGGAGACCCCGAGCTTTTCGGCGAGCAGTTTGGTCGTGACCTTCACATCGGACCATTCCTGCGTCGTCCAGATCACCTTGAGATAGTCCTGGGTCACAGACGAGAGTTCGTCGACCGGTCGAGAGTCGGGCATATGCATGACCTTACCTACCGTCGTGAGCGGAGGTGTCCACCGCGCCGTGCCCGACCGCGTGCCGCGCCGTACTGTAGAGGCGTGTTGCGTTGGCGAGGATTGGATGATGTACCTGCCGGGTGGGGTCGCTGTGTGGTGACCATCGGCGTATTCGACGGTATTCACCGTGGACACGCCCAGCTGGTGACCGCGGCGACGCGGGCCGCTGCCGAACGCGGAGTCCCGTCCGTATTGATGACGTTCGACCCGCATCCGTCCGAGGTCGTCCGCCCGGGAACTCACCCGCCCCAGTTGTCGACACTCCGACGCCGCGCCGACCTCGCCGAGGAGATGGGCATCGACGTGTTCTGCGTCATCCCGTTCACGTCGACGGTCGCGGCGCAGTCGCCGGAGGAATTCGTCCACGAAGTCCTCGTCGAAGAACTGCATGCCGCGGAGGTCATCGTCGGAGACAACTTCACGTTCGGCCGCAAGGCGCTCGGCGACGTCCCGAAGCTACGCGAACTCGGTCAGCGCTTCGGCTTCGAGGTGACCGCGGTGTCGCTGTTCGGCGAGCACGCCGTCACTTACTCGTCGACGTACATCCGTTCGTGCGTCGCGTCCGGCGACGTCGAACTCGCAGCCGAAGCCCTCGGTCGGCCGCACCGCGTGGAAGGCGCCGTCGTCCACGGTGAACGACGAGGCCGCGACCTCGGATATCCGACCGCGAACATCGCCCCGCCCGAGCATGCCGCGATCCCCGGCGACGGCGTGTACGCCGCGTGGTTCACCGTCCTGGGCGACAAAGAAGGCGACGGGTTCCGCCCCGGCAGACGGTACGCGGCGTCGGTGTCGGTCGGCACCAATCCGACGTTCTCCGGTCGCAACAGGACCGTCGAAGCGTACGTTCTCGATCTCGACGCAGACCTCTACGGCCAGCACGTCGCCGTCGACTTCGTCAGCCGGTTGCGTGGCATGGAGTCGTATGACGGCGTCGATGCTCTGATCGCCGCTATCAGCGACGATGTGACGCGCACCCGGACGATCCTGTCCGCGGACGCGAACTGAGCGATTCTCGTTCGACGTTCATTGGCTGGTAGAGTTCCCGCCTGGTGTCAGCTGCGGTCCGTGGTGGCGCACCCTCGCCCCTGGTGGTGGAGTCCGAGCGCGGAACTGAAAATCAAGGAGACTCTCATGGCGCTTACCGCCGACGAGAAGAAGGCCATCCTCAGCGAGTATGGCGTGCACGAGACCGACACCGGTTCGCCGGAGGCTCAGGTCGCGATGCTGACTAAGCGGATCAAAGACCTGACCGAGCACCTCAAGGAGCACAAGCACGACCACCACAGCCGTCGTGGTCTGCTCCTGCTCGTCGGTCGCCGTCGCCGCCTGCTCAAGTACTTGGCGAGCGTCGACATCAACCGCTACCGCTCGCTGATCGAGCGCCTGGGCATGCGTCGCTGACGCACCCCCATGATCTCTTCGAGGCCGCGACCCACCAGGGTCACGGTCTCGAAGTGTATTACGCAGCGAAAATGCTAGGATCGACTTGGTGCGATGACCTGCCTGCAGCGGCAACGCAGTCGTGAATCGTCAGA
Source organism: Gordonia abscondita (assembly GCF_032711245.1). GTDB lineage: Bacteria > Actinomycetota > Actinomycetes > Mycobacteriales > Mycobacteriaceae > Gordonia. The sequence continues at coordinate 3,766,051 of NZ_CP128986.1, read as the reverse complement.
TCGGTCCTCGGTAGTGGCTGTCGGAAGTGACAAACTCCGGCCGCTTCGATCGAAGGCCGTCTACTCACAGCGCACGAAGCGCTGGCCACGACTCCCGCGGCCGCTCATGCCTCTTATCCACCCGATCCGTCGCGAAACGCGACGGGTCTGCAACTGCATATGCCGGCCGCGAAAGTCCGCGGTCGAACTACACGAGGGATTCTCACTACATGACTGATGTCATCACCGACGACTTCGACGAATCGATCACCGAAGTCTCCGCCGTCATCGACAACGGCGCGTTCGGCCAGCGGACCATCCGCTTCGAGACCGGACGTCTGGCCCTGCAGGCCGCGGGCGCAGTCGTCGCCTACCTCGACGAGGGGACGATGCTCCTCTCGACGACCACCGCGTCCAAGTCGCCGAAGGAGCACTTCGACTTCTTCCCGCTGACCGTCGACGTTGAAGAGCGCATGTACGCCGCCGGTCGTATCCCGGGATCGTTCTTCCGCCGTGAGGGCCGCCCGTCGACCGACGCGATCCTGACCTGCCGCCTCATCGACCGTCCGCTGCGCCCGTCGTTCGTCGACGGTCTCCGCAATGAGATTCAGGTCGTCGAGACCATCCTGTCGCTCGACCCGAAGGACCTCTACGACGTTCTCGCGATCAACGCGGCATCGGCGTCCACCCAGATCTCGGGTCTGCCGTTCTCCGGCCCCGTCGGCGGCGTCCGCGTCGCCCTCATCCCGACCCTCGCAGGCGAAGGCGAAGGCCGCGACGAGAACAAGGCCGGCCAGTGGGTCGCATTCCCGACCGTTGATCAGCTCGAAGGCGCCGTGTTCGACATGGTCGTCGCGGGGCGCATCGTCTCCGGCGAAGGCGCCGATGCAGACGTCGCCATCATGATGGTCGAAGCCGAGGCCACCGAGAACGTGCTCGAGCGCATCGCAGGCGGAGCGCAAGCTCCGAGCGAGGCGATCGTCGCCGAAGGCCTCGAAGCCGCCAAGCCGTTCATCGCCCAGCTCTGTGAGGCACAGAAGCAGCTCGCAGCCGCGGCCGCTAAGGAGACCCGCGAGTTCCCGCTGTTCCCGCCGTACGCCGACGACGTCTACGACGCTGTCGCCGAGTTCGCCACCGCGCGTCTGGGCGAAGCCCTCGCGATCGCGGGCAAGCAGGAACGCGACGAGGCCACCGACGCGCTGAAGGGCGATGTTCTCGAAGCGCTCGCAGGCAAGTTCGAGGGCCGCGAAGGTCAGATCGGTGCGGCGTACCGCTCGCTGACCAAGAAGCTCGTTCGCCGGCGCATCCTCACCGACCACTTCCGCATCGACGGTCGCGGCATCACCGACATCCGTGCGCTCTCGGCGGAGATCGGTGTGATCCCGCGCGCCCACGGCAGCGCACTGTTCGAGCGCGGCGAGACCCAGATCATGGGTGTCACCACTCTCGACATGGTGAAGATGGCGCAGCAGATCGACTCGCTCGGCCCCGAGACGAGCAAGCGCTACATGCATCACTACAACTTCCCGCCGTACTCGACCGGTGAGACCGGTCGCGTCGGTTCGCCGAAGCGCCGCGAGATCGGCCACGGCGCGCTCGCCGAGCGTGCACTCGTGCCGGTCCTGCCGAGCGTTGAAGAGTTCCCGTACGCGATCCGCCAGGTGTCCGAGGCGCTCGGCTCCAACGGTTCGACGTCGATGGGCTCGGTCTGCGCGGCGACCATGTCGCTGCTCAACGCCGGTGTCCCGCTGAAGGCGCCGGTCGCAGGCATCGCGATGGGCCTCGTCTCTGACGAAGTCACCATCGACGGCAAGTCCGAGACCCGCTACGTCGCCCTCACCGACATCCTCGGTGCCGAGGACGCGTTCGGCGACATGGACTTCAAGGTCGCGGGCACCAAGGAGTTCGTGACCGCTCTCCAGCTCGACACCAAGTTGGACGGCATTCCGTCGAAGGTCCTGGCCGGCGCACTGAGCCAGGCCAAGCAGGCCCGCCTCACCATCCTGGATGTCCTCGCCGAAGCCATCGACGAGCCCGACGAGATGAGCCCGTTCGCTCCGCGGATCACGACCATCAAGATCCCGCTGGACAAGATCGGCGAACTGATCGGCCCCAAGGGCAAGACGATCAACGGCATCACCGAGGAGACCGGCGCCAACATCTCCATCGAGGACGACGGCACCGTGTTCATCGGTGCGGCCGACGGGCTCTCGGCTCAGGCTGCGATCGACAAGGTCAATGCGATCGCCAACCCGCAGTTGCCGAAGGTTGGCGAACGCTTCCTCGGCACCGTCGTCAAGACGCCCGCGTTCGGCGCGTTCGTCTCGCTGCTCCCGGGCCGCGACGGACTGATCCACATCAGCAAGCTGGGCAACGGCAAGCGCATCGGCAAGGTCGAAGACGTCGTCAAGGTCGGCGACAAGTTGCAGGTCGAGATCGCTGACATCGACGAGCGCGGCAAAATCAGCCTCGTCCTCGTCCGCGACGACGCTGACGAGAAGACCGAAGAGACGGCAGATGCCTGATCTGACCTGATCGGTCGAGTATCGACTCCGGCCCGCGACACACTCGGTGCGTCGCGGGCCGGAGTCGTCTGCCCGGATGGCCAGTGTGGGCCGGCCGTCGGTCACCGAAGGTAGTCTCAGCACTACCGGGAACGGTCGACGCCACGCCAGTGAGATCGTCGCTGCAGGTCAATAGCATGTGGAATATGACAGGCAAGACGATGGCGACAGGCGAGACGACGGCGACAGGCGAGATGACGGACGCGGGGCCGCACCCGTCCGTCCGGTCGCGGCAGTCGCCGTGGCAACTGCTCCAAGGCTCTCCGCTGCGCTACCTGACCTCTTCTGATCCGTGGCGCGCCGTCGCATACACCGCGATGACTCTGGTCCTCGGTTGCCTCCTGTTCGTCGGGTACATCGTGATCGTGCTGCTGCCGCTCGCGCCCGCATGGTCGAACCTGCTCGGGAAGGTCGATCGGCAGCGGATCCGACTGCTTCGGCTGCCTGAGATCACCGATCCGCACACGCTTGCGGTCGGGAATCTGCCGACGCGGATGGGAGTGCGGCTCGGGGAGGCTGCGACCTGGCGAGAGGTTGTTTACTCCCTCGTGCTCGCCGTGTTCGCACCGCTGGCCGGAGTCGGGTTCATGATGGGCGGCGCGTTCGTCGTCGTGTTCGCGTTCGCGCCGGCGTTGGCCGGGCACGGAGAGACGATCAACCTCGGACCGTGGGCTGTTGATTCGGCCGGCGAAGCCTGGTGGATGGTGCCGATCGCACTGCCGATTGTGGTACTCGGTCTCTACCTGTGCGGGGTTGCCGCGGCGATCACCGCATCGATCGCCATATGGCTGTTGGGCCCGCGAGAGGAAGAATTGGCGGCGAAGATCGAGGCCCTGCAGTCGTCGCGCGGCGTCCTCGTCGGATCGTTCGAAGCCGAGCGGCAGCGCATCGAGCGCGACCTGCACGACGGCCCGCAACAGGATCTCGTCGGTGCCGCTATGCAGTTGGGCGAGCTTGCGCAGACCAACGGCGACCCGGACATCCGGTCCGACGTGGAAGCCGCTCAAGCGCGCGTCGAGCGAGCGTTGGCAAGTTTGCGGGCGACCGTGCGCGGCGTGCACCCGAAGGTGCTCGGCGACTTCGGCCTCGAGGCGGCCTGCGCGGAACTCGGCGACCCGATCGTGGTGCGGGTCGTTCCGAGCGTCGGCTGGGTACCGGGCCGTCGACTGGCCACAGACATCGAGCGGGCGCTCTACTACACGGCGAGCGAAGCGGTGACGAACGCCGTCAAACACGGTCGGGCGTCGACCGTCACGATCGAGTTGTCGGACGTCGTGGGCGTCGTCACGATGGTTGTCACCGACGACGGAGTCGGCGGAGCGGACCCGGCGCTCGGCAGCGGACTCGCTGGTCTCATCGAGCGAGCGAATGCGCTCGGCGCGGTGCTCGCCGTCGACAGTCCGCGAGGTGGCCCGACCGTGCTCCGGTGGACTGGGCGTGTCGAGCAATAGACGGTAGGGAACACTCGAACGAGTGGGAGTGCGCATCGTTCTGGCCGAAGACTCGGTTCTGCTCACCGAAGGGTTGGTCCGGATCCTCGAGCGTGCCGGGCACGACGTCGTCGCCGCAGTGCGCGACGCCGACGCGCTTCGGGCCGTCGATCTGGCCGCTGTCGATCTGGTGATCACCGACGTCCGGATGCCGCCCGGCGACGGCGACGACGGACTTCGTGCCGCCGTCAGCCTCCGACATCGCCGCCCCGACCTTCCAGTCCTCGTGCTGTCGCAGTACGTCGCCGCGGCATACGCGCGGCGTCTCCTCGCATCCGAGCAGGGCGGCGCAGTGGGCTACCTGCTCAAAGAGCGGGTCGGCCGTGTCGACGACTTCCTTCGCGCCGTGGACACCGTGGTCGCCGGGGGAGTCGTTATCGACCCTGAAGTCATCTCGAAGATGTTCGGCGCGGCGGACATCGAACGGCTAACGCCTCGCGAAATGCAAGTGTTGGGGTTGATGGCACGCGGCGCCAGCAACTCTGAAGTCGCGGCCGAACTGGTGGTCTCCGACGCCGCGGTCGCCAAACACGTCGCGAACATCTTCACCAAGCTCGATCTGCCGCCGGAGACCGAGAATCGCCGGGTTCGCGCGATCCTGATGTACCTCGCACAGGTCTGAACGTGCGAGTAGTCCCGCTCAGCCGATCTTGATACGACCCGTCGCGCCGCTGATCTCGCGTAGCTTGCCGGACGCCGACTTCACGTTCCCGAAGTACCTGATTCGGTAGTCGCCCGCCTGCGCGTTCCTCGGCACCCGCCACGTCACGGTCACCTTCGACGCGGACGGGCTGCCGCCGGGGCGGGCCCACGTCATCTCCGTGGACTCGTGGTCGTCGTCGTAGACCATCTCCCACCGGGTACCGGTGAACTTTTCGACGTTGAAGTATTGCTGCGATCCGCGGCGCACCCGGTTGCTCGGGTAGGCGCCGCAGAAGCTCGCGGAGAGCGTGGCACCGGGTTTCGCCGACGCTGGAACCTTCGACACGACCTGTCCAAAGCGCTTTCCGGGCATCGGGGTGTCGGCAGGCTGGGTGCCGAGGAGATCGGGTTGCAGGGCGGAGCGGTCGGCTGGCCGACGGCCGGCCGGCCGCGTGACACCGCGCTTCATCGCGCGGGCAAGTGCATCCATCTCCTGCATGTAGGCGCACAGCGTCCACCGGCCGAACAATGTCTCACCGCCCTCGTATTGCTGCGACACATACTCTTCGGGGGTCACGACGTACTGGCTGTACCCGTTCGAATAGCCCTGAAGGAGCACGTTCTCCAGCGGGACGTCCATGGCGTCGGCGACGATCCGTCGCACACGCAGACCGGCGACGATGGTCGACTCCGTCGGCAGCGCCGCCAGAACCAGATCGCCGATCCGGAGAAGCTGTACGGGCAGTCGCTGTTCGATCCACGACCGGGGCGGCATGATGCCGAGCGGGAACAGGTCGGCTTTCGGCGCCTGATTGTCGACGATCCACGCGTCGGGCGTCGGGGTGGCGCCCGCACCGAGCGCCATCGCCAGCTCATTCCGCACGCCTTCGTTGAGGAAACCGAGCTGGCTGCGAGTGTTCTCCTCTTGGCTCGTCGCCGCCGCGGCTGCGCCCATCATGGCGGGCGAGGTGCGCGCGGATTTGCCGTGCGGCGTGTAGTGCCCGCTGATGTGTACGTTCGCCATGTCGACGTAGCGGGTCGCGGAGTCGACGCCTCCCGCCGTCATCGGGCGCGCGGCGGCCAGTGCCGACTGTCCGGCCTGATCCTGGCGACGTCCGATGATGATCCGGTTGCTCTGGTGGTTCTCCGTGGGGCCTCCCGGATTCATCTTGCGGGCCCACAGGTTCGGGGTCATGTCGCCCGCATTGGTTTGGGCGTGCGCGCTCACGATGTGCGGGTCCCGCTGCTCGCCGAGATATGCCGCGTAACCCTTGTTGTCTGCGCTGATGAGGAAGTTCGCATCGGTGAGCGACGTTCCGTGGGTGGCGAACCAGGTGATCTCGCCGATCGTCTTACCGCCTTGGCGCAGCCGGATCGCGGTTACTTGCGGGTCGATGTGTTCAGGGAAGTGTTTGCGGTCGGCCGCGGGATTCAACCGAAACGCGTCGTAGGAGCGGTTGGCGCTCGCATTGTGCAGTTCAGCGTGACCCAGTTCGACGGTGCCCGGAGCAAGCGAGTCGTGTGCTTGCGCGACGGCCTCGAGTAGTCCGTCGATCTCGGCCCTGAACGAGTTGTGCCGATGGCCCTTCGCGGCCAGAACGTACGCGTAGTCCCAGGAGGTCCCGCCGCACGAATTGTGGTTGTGCGTAGCGTTCACGTTCACGTTATGCACGTTGTAGATGTCGCCGTATCGCTTGCCGAGTTCGGCGAGCAGGGTGTTGTGGTGCGAGGTGAACACGCACGCGATGTCGGCGGTGATGAACAGGACGCGTCGGTTGGTCGCGGCGTCGGCGACGATGTACGCCCGCGCCCAGGTGCGTTGCAGCAGTCCGTTCGCGACCTGGTCGAGGTCCGAGTAGCCCATCATGCCTTGTCCGGCGATCGCCCCGGTCATGTCGCCCTTGCCTGCGCCGACGAGGTATCCGGTAGCGGCGCGGGCCGGTCCGGCCGCGTCCGTGGCAGCGGCGCCGAGCCCGACAGTGGCAGCGGCACCGGCCGCCCCGGCGGCGGTCGCGTGTAGGAAGGTGCGGCGTGAAACGGCGGACATCGGGCTCCTTGAATGGTGCAGGTTCTTCTGGGTCGGCAATGTGACTCTAGCCTCAGTGGATCGAACGATCAATATTTGGTGGCTGTGTGCGATCGGCCGCCGCCGGACCGCGCCTTCTAGACTGGAGGACATTCAGCGACGAAAGGCTTGGAAGTCATGGGTGACGCCATCCGCACGGGTGTGTTGGGCAGCAACGGCAAAGTCGGCAAAGCGATCGTCGAGGGGGTCGAATCCGGCGACGGTATCGAGTTCACCGTCGGTGTCGACAAAGGTGATTCGCTCCAGGCCTTCGTCGATTCGGGTACCGGGGTGGTCGTGGACTTCACCCACCCAGATGTCGTCATGGACAACCTGAAGTTCTTGATCGACAACGGAATCCATGCGGTCGTCGGCACTACTGGGTTCACGCAGGAGCGGCTGGACACCGTCCGCGGTTGGCTCGGCGACGACCCGCGCAGCGGCGTGTTGATCGCGCCGAATTTCGCGATCGGTGCAGTCCTGTCGATGCGCTTCGCTGCGCAGGCCGCACGATTCTTCGACTCGGTCGAGGTCGTCGAACTGCATCACCCGCACAAGGCCGATGCCCCGTCTGGCACCGCCGGACGTACCGCCCAGTTGATCGCTGCCGCCCGTGCGGAGGCGGGTCTCGGTGCGTCGCCGGATGCGACGTCGACTGGGCTGGACGGCGCCCGCGGCGCGGACGTCGACGGGGTGCGAGTGCATTCGGTGCGGCTCGCGGGCCTCGTCGCACACCAGGAAGTGCTGTTCGGCACGCAGGGCGAGACGCTGACGATCCGCCATGATTCGATCGACCGCAACTCGTTCGTCCCCGGCGTGCTGCTCGGTGTGCGCGAGATCGGTTCGCGCGCGGGACTGACTGTCGGCCTCGAACACTTGATGGATCTGTGAATCGTGGCCGCTGGTAAATCCGACGCCCGGCCGATCGTCGCCGTGATCGCCTTCCTGGTGATCGCGATGTGCGTGTACTTCCTGATTCTCGGCCGGATGGCCTACCGGCTACTCGAGCACGGAACCGCCGTATCGATCGGCCTCGGCATCGGCATCTTCATCCTCCCGCTCCTCGGAGTGTGGATGATCGTCTCGACACTTCGCTCGGGGATCGAGCACCAGCGGATGGCGGCAGATGTCGCGGAGCTCGGTCGCGAGCTCGACGTCGACGACCTGCCTCGCCGACCGTCCGGGCGGATCGAGCGCGACGCAGCCGATGGGCTGTTCGCGGAGGTCAAACAGGAGTGGGAAGCCGACCCGAGCGACTGGGTCAGGACCTACCGAATCGCGAGAGCCTACGATTACGCGGGCGACCGTTCACGTGCCCGCGAGATGATGAAGCGCGCGTCGGGCCAGTATCGAGAGGCGAAGGCCTGAACATGTCGGTGCACGAGTCGATGCTGACTGAGTCGGCGAACCTGTGGTCGGCGGTCCTCGACCACGTCGGCGACGCCGCGCTGGCGTCGCCGAGCGGATGTCCGAACTGGACCAACCGTGACCTGATCAATCATGTGATCGGCGGCGGACACCGCTACGCGATGCTGCTGGACGGCGCTTCCGCCGACGACACAGTGCATACGCGGGATATCGACTACGTCGCCGAAGGCGCGATCGCGCAGTTCTGGCGGTCGGAGGAACTGCTGCGCGCTTCGGTCGACGCCGCGGATTTGAGCGTCGACGTCGATCACCGGGTCGGCCGCCGCCCCGGCGCGGACCTCGTTCCGATGCGGACCATGGAGCTGACCCTGCACGCATTGGACCTGTGCGTCGGTGTCGGAGTCGAATGGCGACCCGCCGATGCGCTCGCGCTGTACCTGTTGTCGGATGCGGCGTCGATCATCGAGGACATCCGTGGGGCGGGAGCGTTCGCGCCGGCAACCGAGCCGGTGTCTTCGGCACCGGTCGACCGGCTGCTCGCATTCGCCGGCCGCAGCTAGCGGGGGAGTACTCCCACGATCCGTACGCTCACCGCGCCGTCTGGACATATCGTCCCAACGGGCGGATCAGCGTACAGATCGTGTTGAGTCAGGACAGGGCCGCTACAGGGGAGTGACCGCCACGGAAGTGGTGACCACATCGTCGACGATGAACCACAGGGCGAGGCCGCCGTCGTAGGCGGCGGTCGCGATCGTTGCCTCGCTCCGCGGCGTGATCGGCCGCAGATATTCGATCACCGCACGATGCGGTGCTGCCGTCAGTCCGGGATAGCGGGCGAGGACAGCGTGGACCGCGTGCCAATAGGCGACGTTGTTCATGTGTCCGTAGGCGTCGAAGTCGGTGGTGCGCAACGCGAACGACATGTAATCCGGGGTAGTCGTCACGGCGTCGGGCGACGCCGGAATCATCGACTTCCATTTGAGTCTCGTGTCGGTGACGTCGCGGTTCCAGTCGTCGATGGTCTCGTCGTCGATCCGTGACGGCCGACCCTCACGGGTCACGTTGATGCAGAAGCTCGACGTCTCAATGAGCCCGCCCGGTCGGTCGGCGTCGGCGAATCCGGTGGCGGTCGGGACGCCGGTCATCCGCTGCCGCATGCCGACCCACCGCGACGACGTGGCCTCGCACCATCGTTCGATGTGGACGTCACCCGGCCAGGTGATCGGTTCGAGCACGTCGATCACGTTGCGGCGCACGATCCAGAAAGGATTCGTCGTCCCCCATGCCGATTCGTCGATCATGTCCATCGCGATGTTCTGCAGCAGTCGTGCGATCGCATCGTGGCGCACGTCCATGTCGGGCGTCACGTCTTCCATCCGAAGGCGGTATGTGCGTTCATAGGTGCGGGCCTGCACCGGGCGCGCGGCGAGCCTACTTGTGTGCGGCATGGTGTTCCCCTCGATTGTGCTTCGGCATGATCGTGCCACGGAGCCGAACGGCGTTCCGCGCGCACCGGCGCTCCGGGTTCTGCCAGAGTGGACGTATGGCTCGTCTACTGATCGTCCATCACACGCCGTCGCCGCACTGTCAGGCGATGTTCGAGGCGGTGGTGAGCGGTGCGACCGACCCCGAGATTGAGGGTGTCGAGGTGGTCCGGCGACCGGCGCTGTCGGTGTCGACAAGCGACTTCCTGGAGGCCGACGGTTATGTCCTCGGCTCGCCGGTGAACCTCGGCTACATCTCCGGCGCATTGAAACACGCATTTGACTCCAGCTACTACCAGATCCTGGACGCGGCGCGGGGTCGCCCGTTCGGGCTGTACTTGCACGGCAATGAGGGGGCCGAAGGCGCGGTGAACGCTGTCGACCGGATCACCGCGGGCCTGGGCTGGACCAAGACCGTCGACTACGTGATTGCGTCGAACAAGCCGACCAAGGAACAGCTTGAAGCATGTTGGGAGTTGGGCGCGACCGTGGCTGCCGGGCTCATGGGATAACTGGCCTGCACTCTCCGGGAATAGTCAGGGGCTCGGGCGCCCGCCTGAGCGTTCGGCGCGTCCGGCCAGCCGTCATAGTCGGCCTCAGTACACTCGACGAGGTGAGCACGCCCATCCCTACACCGTACGAAGACCTGCTGCGACTCGTTCTGGAGACCGGTACGCCCAAAGCGGATCGCACCGGTACCGGAACGCGGAGCGTGTTCGGCCATCAGATGCGATTCGACTTGTCTGCGGGCTTCCCGCTCGTCACCACCAAGAAGGTGCATCTCAAGTCGATCGTCTACGAACTGTTGTGGTTTCTGCGTGGTGACTCGAACGTCGCGTGGCTGCGCGACCATGGAGTTACGATTTGGGACGAGTGGGCGGCCGACGACGGTGAACTCGGCCCCGTCTACGGCGTGCAGTGGCGTAACTGGCCGACACCGTCGGGCGAGCACATCGACCAGATCGCGACGGCGCTGGAGACGTTGAAAACGAACCCGGATTCCCGGCGCAACTTGGTGTCCGCGTGGAATGTCGGCGAGATCCCGCAGATGGCGTTGCCGCCGTGCCACGCGTTCTTTCAGTTCTATGTGGCCGACGGCAAACTCAGCTGTCAGCTGTATCAGCGCAGCGCCGACCTCTTCCTCGGGGTCCCGTTCAACATCGCGTCGTATGCGTTGTTGACGCACATGATGGCTCAGCAAGCCGGCCTCGAGGTCGGCGACTTCGTGTGGACCGGCGGCGACTGCCATATTTACGACAACCACGTCGACCAGGTACGCGAACAGCTTTCGCGCGACCCGTACCCGTACCCGCAACTGGAACTGCGTGAGGCCGAGTCGATCTTCGAGTACGACTACGACGACATACAGGTCGTCGGGTACACGTCGCACCCGGGGATCAAGGCGCCCGTCGCAGTCTGAAACCCGGAGCAAACGATGACCGTCTCTCTCGTGTGGGCACAAGACTTGGCCGGAGCCATCGGCAAGGCCGGCACCATCCCGTGGCGGGTGCCCGAAGATATGGCGCGGTTCACGTCGTTGACCGGAACCGGCACCGTCATCATGGGGCGTAAGACGTGGGAGTCGTTGCCGACGAAGTTTCGACCGCTCCCGCGGCGGCGGAACGTGGTCGTGACGCGCAATGCCACGTTCGACGCTCCAGGCGCCGAGGTGGTTTCCGGAGTGCGCGAGGCACTCGACCTCGTCGGCGGCGACGCATCGATCATGGGCGGCGGCCAGATCTACACGTCGGCATTGGACTTCGCGACTGAGCTTCGCGTTACCGAGATCGATGTGCTCGTCGACGGCGCCGACGCGTTCGCGCCCGAGATCGATATCGACGTGTGGACGGTTGCCGCGCGGGGCGATTGGGAGACCTCGAAGACCGGCACACGGTACCGGTTCGTCGACTACCGCCGGGTCTCTGAATGACCTGGTTCGCACGCGGCGGCGACGAGTACGCGGCGCACCGGCCGACCTATTCCGGCGCGCTGGCGAGCGTCCTGTCGTCGCTCGCACCCGACCGGGAACTCGCGGTGGACGTAGGTTGCGGCACCGGTCAACTGACCGCGCTGTTGGCGGAGCACTTCGACGCGGTGGTGGGCGTCGACCCGTCGCAGAGCCAGATCGCGGCAGCTGTCCACGCACCGAACATCGAATACCGGGTTGGGCCCGCAGAGAGACTCGACGTCGCCGACGGGTCCGCATCGATTGTGACGGCCGCGCAGGCAGCCCACTGGTTCGATCTGCCCGCGTTCTACGACGAGGCGCGCCGCATCGCGCGTGCGGGCGCGGTGATCGCGTTGATCACCTACGGCGTCGTCGCGCTCGACGACGATCTCGCTGAACGTTTCGACCGCTTCTACCGTGATGAGATCGGTCCGTACTGGCCGCCCGAGCGGGTTCACGTCGACTCCGCGTACGCGGACCTGCCGTTCCCCTTCGCGCGGGTCGACGTCTCCGTGTCGCCGATTGAACGTGACTGGACGCTCGACGATTTCGTCGACTACGTCGGCACCTGGTCGGCGACGCGGCGTGCGCGCGATGCCGGGGCCGGGCACCTTGTTGAGTCGATGCGCGCAGACTTCGCATCGCACTGGGGCGACCGCCGACGGATTACGTGGCCGGTCACTGTCATCGCCGGGAAGCGGTAAATGGCGGACCTGTCGATCGCGCAAGCTCGCCGGATCGCGTTGGCCGCACAGGGCTTCACAGACCCGATTCCCGGCGGTGCACCGACTCGCAGGCACCTGCGCCGGGTGGTCGGGCGGACGAGGCTGCTGCAGATGGACTCGGTCAACATCCTCGCTCGCGCGCACTATCTACCGGCGTTCAGCCGACTCGGTCCGTACGACGACATCCTCCTCGACACCGCCGCCTGGCGCGAGACCGCGCGATCGCCGCGCCTGCTCGCCGAGTATTGGGCCCATGAGGCCGCACTGGTTCCCGTCGACGACTGGCCGCTGTTCGGATGGCGGATGGACGAGTACCGCGGCGGCCGTTACCGCTACACGCAAGACGTGTTGGCGCGCAACAGAACGCTCGCGGTCGACATCCGTGACGTGGTCGCAGGCAGCGGCGCGTCGACGCCCCGACAGATCGAGGGCGTACTCGGGATCGAACGCGCGCCCGGAGAAAAAGGTTCGTGGTGGACGCGCGGTGAAGTGAAGCACGTCTGTGAGGCGTTATTCGCGTCGGGAGACTTTTCAGCGACCCGCAACGAGAACTTCGTCCGCCACTACGATCTCGCCGAACGGATCGTCGGCGACCGTGTCGACATCACTGTCGGCCGGACCGACTCCCATCGCGAGCTTGTCGCTCGGGCAGCCTCGGCGCACGGCGTCGGGACTGTCGCCGACCTCGCCGACTATTACCGGTTGAAGACCGCGGATGTCCGCGCCGTACTGGGCGACCTCCTGGACGACGGGGTGATCCGCGAGGTCTCGGTGCAGGGCTGGTCTGATCCCGCCTACCTGCACCGAGACGCCAAGATGCCGCGATCTGCAAGCCGGAGCACGCTGCTGTCGCCGTTCGATCCACTCGTGTTCTTCAGGCCGCGCACACTGCGGCTATTCGACTTCCATTACCGCATCGAGATCTACGTGCCCGAGCACAAACGCGTCCACGGCTATTACGTGCTTCCGTATCTGATGGGGGAGGAAATCGTGGCGCGCGTCGACTTGAAGGCCGATCGCGGCGCCGGGGTCCTCGACGTGTTGTCTGCGCATGTAGAACCGGACGCTGACCGGGGCGCGGTCGCCGCCTCGTTGGCCGCGGATCTGCGGGCGATGGCGCAGTGGCGGGGCCTCGACGATGTCCGAATCCGTCCGCGTGGCGAGCTGTCGGAGGCCCTGTCCGCGGTGTGTTGAGCGGCTTCCGCGACTTCGGCACTTTTTATCGGCTGCACGCCGATAAAAAGTGCCGAAGTGCAGGCAGGGTCGGGCGCTATCGTGGGGCTGTGATGATTCGGGAAGGCAGGCGTACCGATCTGGCACGGCTGCAGGAGATCGAGGTCGCTGCGGGAGCGATGTTCGCCGACCTCGGCATGGATCTCGTCGCGGGCGACGACCCGTTGCCGATCGAGTATCTGTCGGAGGTCGTCGACGACGGGCGATGCTGGGTAGTGGTCGACGGGACGGACCGGCCCGCCGCTTACCTGATCGTCGAAAAGATTGACGCCGCCGCGCACATCGAGCAGGTGTCCGTCCATTCCGACTGCGCGCGTCGCGGCTTGGGCGTGTCACTGATCGAGAAGGCTGTCGACTGGGCTCGCGAGCATCAACTGACGACCGTCACGCTCACGACGTACGTCGACGTCCCGTGGAACGGTCCGTACTACGTGCGGAACGGATTCCGCTACATGACTGATTCAGAAGAGACTTCAGGTCTGAAAGCGATACGGGCGCAAGAGAAGTCGCAGGGATTGGATGAATGGCCCAGGGCGTGCATGCTGCGCGAGGTGTGAAGTGAGTCCTACTGTTGACCCATGAGCACATTCGCGCGCGTCGCCCGAGTATTCAACACTGCAGTCACTCCGCTGTTGTCGGCGCCAGTCGTCGGCCCGGCGCTCAGCAAGTCGATGACCGAGATCGGCTACACGGGACGAAAGAGCGGCAAGCAGTTCAGCCTGCCGGTCGCATTCCGTCGCCAGGACGACGGCACCATCCTGGTCGGAGTGGCGGCGGCATCGCAGAAGACATGGTGGCGCAACTTTCAGCCAGGACCGACGCCGATCACCATCCGGCTCGACGGCGTGGATCGCACAGGCACCGGCGTCGCGAAGGTAGGAGACAAGGGGACGGCGGTCGTCATCACCCTCGATGAGGTGTGAGCCCGGCGAACTCCTGGGACTCCAGTGGACAGACCCCTCGGTAGACTCACGCCATGTCCACAGCCGTACTCCGTGACGTGACGCTCCGCGACGGGCTTCAACTCACCGGCAAAACGTTGGACGTCGCCACCCGCGTCGGACTAGCCCGCACGCTTCTCGCCGCGGGCGTCCCGGAACTCGAGATCGGGTCGATGGCGCGGCCGGACCTCGTACCGCCGATGGCGGGGTCCCTCGACGTCGTCGCCGCGTTGACACCGGCCGAACTCGACCGCTGCTGGATCTGGGTGGCGACCCCTCGGCATGTCGAGCAAGCCGTCGCGGCTGGCGCGAAGAACGTTCAATACTGTCTGTCTGCGTCGGACGCCCACAACAAGGCCAACATCGGCCGGCTCACCGAAGACTCGGTCGCCGCGATGCCGCAAGCCGTCGATATCGTGCGGGAGGCGGGCGGCCGCATCCAATTGTGTATTGCCACTAGCTTCACCTGCCCGTTCGACGGCCCCGTCGACCCGGGCCGGGTACGCGGGATCGTCGCCGATCCGCGGACTGCAGGCGCCGACGACGTCGTGCTCGCCGACACTCTCGGGCAGGCCTATCCCGGGCAGGTACGCGATCTGTTCGCGACCGCGCAGGCAGGCGATCGCCGACTAGTGTTCCACGGCCACGACACGTGGGGGATGGGTGTCGCGAACTCATTGGCGGCGATCGCCGGCGGCGCCCGCGTCGTCGACGGCGCGCTCGCCGGCCTCGGCGGCTGCCCATTCGCTCCCGGTGCGAGCGGGAACACCGCCACCGAGGACCTGCTGTTCGCGACCCGGCCCGACTATCTGACACCCGCAGTGCTCGCCGACCTGGTCCGCGCAGGCGAGACTCTTCTCGCCGCACTGGGGGAGACCTCTCGCTCGAAGACCGCGCAGGGCGCCAGGTCGAAGGCGGACGCGTTCGACTGGGTCATCGGCTGACCGCTCACCTTGAGCCGCGTGCCCCGGCTTCCGGTGCACCCTGGCCGGTGCGAGTCGTGGCCGATGGACACCAGTAAGCTTTCCGGCATGCCTGATGGAGTGACCCGCGACGGGAAGAGCTACCAGCTCGTCATGTTCGACCTCGACGACACCCTCGCCCCGTCGAAGACCCCGATGAGCGACGAGATGGTCAGACTGTTCACCGATCTGCTCGCCACGTCGAAGGCGTGCATCATCTCCGGTGGACAGTACGGTCAGTTCCAGTCGCAGGTCCTCGACCGACTCGGCGACTTCCCTGACAAGGCCAACCTTCACCTGATGCCGACCAACGGCACCCGCTACGTCCGCTGGTCGGGCACCGAATGGGAGACGGTGTACGCCGAAGACCTTTCGACCCAGCAGAAGGACGAGGCGATGCGCGTCGTCGAAGAAGGGGCGCGTTCACTCGGACTGTGGGAGTCGAAGACGTGGGGGCCGATCCTCGAGGACCGCGGCAGTCAGGTGACGTTCTCCGCGCTCGGCCAATCGGCACCGGTCGACGCGAAGGCAGCGTGGGATCCCGACGGCCGCAAAAAGGAAGCGTTGCGCGCCTACGCCGCGGAACGGCTCCCCGAACTGGAAGTCCGCAGCGGCGGGTCGACGTCGGTCGACATCACCGCGAAAGGCATCGATAAGGCGTTTGGCGCCCGCCGCCTGATGGACATCCTCAACCTGGATATCGCCGACATCCTGTTCTACGGGGATCGTCTCGACGAGGGCGGCAATGACCGCCCCGTCGCCGACCTCGGTATCGACTCCGTACAGGTGCACGGGTGGGAAGACACGTTCGGAAAGCTAGGGGCGGTCGTCCGCGGACTGTAGCGAATGACTGCTGCGGCCGGACGCTAGTCGAGGAGGCTGTCACGGAGCGACGCGATGTCGTCGTCGGTCAGTTTCAGGCCGTCATGAATGTAGGCGTCCATCGAACCGTACTTCCTCTCCACAGCCCTGTATGACGCGTTTAGCCACCCGATGTTCACACCGTTGAGGATGTCGTTCGATGCGGCGTGACGGTAGTGGTTTGAGGCGAGGTAGTCGGCGCGGATCGTCGGACGGTCGACGCCGAGGATGGTGAGCACGATCGCTGTCGTCCAGCCGGTCCGGTCCTTGCCCGCTGAGCAGTGGTAGAGCGTTGTGCCGCCATGAGCAGCAGTGTCTTTGATGGCGAGGATCGTGTCGCGGAACTCGGCGCGAGCGTTGGCGTCGGTCACGAACGCGCGATACGCCTGATTCAGGTCGACGAGCGCGGTAGGCGACACGTCCCCGAGGACGTCGCCGTCGACGGTCGTGACGCCCGCGAGCCGCTTGTTCGGCTGGACGGTCTTCTCGATGCCGGTACGCAGATCGACGACGGTCTTCAGTCCTCGTTCGTCGAGTTTCGCGATGTCGGAGGCGGTCAGCTTCGACAGATTGTCGCTGCGCAAGACCAGGTCGTTGACCCGCTTGCCGTCGGAGCCGACATAGCCGGCGAGGGTGCGGGTGTTCTCGGTACCGGCCAAGCCGATCTCGCGGTCAGGCGCGATGACCGTCGAAGGCGTCGACTCGGTGAGGCCGGGGGCAGCGTGGGCGACGGGCGCCGCGACCGCGATCGGTCCCGCGACCAGCGCGCTCGACAAAGCAATCATCGCGACACGGCGACGAACAAGACTGGGACGAACAAGACTCGGACGAACAAGACTCGGACGAACAGGACCGGGACTTGCGGGACTGGGCCAAACGGGCTGGGGAACCGTGGGAGTGCGATCGGAAGTCATGCCGACCATGATGCGCTGAGAGCGGGCAACCCGCTCATCGACCCCGAGGAGCGGCACGGAATGTGGCGAGGGACAATTGACGGATTGGATGCGGGGCGACCACGTGGTGCGAGCCCACCTACTGCGAGAGGAGTGCCGGTGTCCGAACTGGTGCCGTTGAAAGTACAACTCGTGGCGGCGACCCAGTTCACTGCGCCCACCGACATCGACTGGGACACGGACGCCGACGGCAGCGAAGCGCTCATCGAGTTCGCCGGTCGCGCGTGCTACGAGAGCTGGGACAAGCCGAACCCGCGCACCGCGACCAACGCCGGATACCTGCGGCACGTCCTCGAAGTGGGCCACACATCGCTGTTCGAGCACGCGACCGTGACCTTCTACATCACCGGTATCTCGCGGTCGTGTACGCACGAGCTGATCCGGCACCGGCACTTCTCGTATTCGCAGTTATCTCAGCGGTTCGTACCCGAACATGATTCGAACGTCGTCGCGCCGCCGGCGCTCCGCGGCGACGCGCGGTTGGAGGAATTGTTCGTCAAGGCGACTGACGCGTCGCGTGCGGCGTACAGCGAACTCCTCGCGGAACTGGAGACGAAGTTCGAGGATGTGCCGAACGCGATCCTGCGACGCAAGCAGGCCCGTCAGGCAGCGCGTTCAGTGCTGCCGAACGCCACCGAGACCCGCATCGTAGTGACCGGCAACTACCGTGCGTGGCGTCACTTCATCGGCATGCGCGCCACCGAGCACGCCGACGTCGAGATCCGGCAGCTTGCCGTCGAATGTCTGCGGCAACTCGTCGACGTCGCGCCGACAGCGTTCGGCGACTTCGAGATCGGCGAACTCGCCGACGGATCGCACGTCGCGACTTCGCCGTTCGTTTTCGAGGGCTGATACCGGCGGGACGTCGTTGTACCGGTAGCCTGAGCGGCATGGATTCGGCTGACGCTGGGCGCGTGGAACACCCGTTCGGAACTGTATCGGTGGCAATGGTGACCCCCTTCACTCCCGAAGGGAAGGTCGACTACGACAAGGCCGCCGAACTCGCCGACCATCTCGTCACCGGCGGCTGCGACGGGCTTGTCGTCTCGGGTACCACCGGCGAATCGCCGACGACGACGGTCCCGGAGAAGAATGAGCTCCTCAAGGTAGTGCTCGACGCGGTCGGCGACCGCGCGCGCATCGTGCAGGGTGCGGGCAGCTACGACACCGCCGAGACCGTCCGCCGCGCTCGCGACTCCGCCGAACTAGGCGCGCACGGTCTGCTGATCGTCACCCCGTATTACAGCAAGCCGCCGCAGTCGGGCGTCTACGCACACTTCAAGGCTGTCGCCGAAGCCACCGACCTGCCCGTCATGCTGTACGACATCCCGGGCCGCGCGGTCGTCCCGATCGCGACCGACACAATCCTCCGACTCGCCGAGCTGCCGACGGTCCGCGCAGTCAAGGACGCGAAGGGCGACCTGCACGCCGCAGCGAAGATCCTGGCCGCCACCGACCTCGAATTCCTGTCCGGCGAGGACGCTCTCAACTTGCCGTGGCTGTCGATCGGCGCAAGCGGTTTCGTCAGCGTCATCGGCCACCTCGTCCCGGGTCGTCTCCGCGACTTGCGCGACGCCGTCGCCGCAGGCGACCTTGCGCAGGCGCGTCGTCTAGCCGCATCGATGGCGCCGCTCGTAGACGCGATGGGGCGCCTCGGCGGTGTCACCATGGTGAAGGCCGGGCTGCGTATCGCAGGGTTGGACGTCGGTGATCCGAGACTCCCACAAGTGCCCGCAGACGGGCCTCAAATAGAAGCGCTCATCGCAGATCTACGCACCGCGGAGGTGATCTCCTGATGTCCGGAGCACAGCGTCGTCGTCGTGCCGGTCGCCCGGCCGGCCCGCCGGTCGAGAACCAGGCCGCACCCGAGAAGCAGGCCGAGAAGACGCCGGTCGAGAATCCGGCCGCACCCGAGAAGAAGGCGCCGACAAACCAGGCGGCTAAGAATCAGGCGCCCAGAAATCAAGCGCCGAAAAGTCAAGCGTCCAAGAACCAGGGCGGCTCCAAGAAGAGGACGGACAAGCCCACGAAGAAGTCCGGTAAGTCCTCAGTCTCGGAAGCCACCGGCATCGGTGTCACCGGCGACATCCTCGACCGCCTCGGTCGGCCGCCCGCCCTGCCGAAGGGCGGCCTGCGTGTCGTCGCGCTCGGCGGCATCGGCGAGATCGGCCGCAACATGACTGTCTTCGAGTACGGCGGCAAGTTGCTCATCGTCGACTGCGGTGTCCTGTTTCCCGAAGACCAGCAGCCCGGCGTGGACTTGATCCTGCCCGACTTCAGTTTCATCGAGAACCGGATGGACGACGTCGAAGCCGTCGTCCTCACACACGGCCACGAAGACCACATCGGTGCGGTGCCGTTCTTGTTGAAGCTGCGCGCGGACATCCCCGTCGTCGGGTCGCGATTCACGTTGGCGCTCGTCGCGGCGAAGTGCCGTGAACACCGACTGCGCCCGACTCTCGTCCAGGTCGTCGAGGGAGACCGCCAGAACTACGGCGAGTTCGACTGCGAGTTCTTCGCCGTCAACCACTCGATCCCGGATGCGGTCGCCGTAGCGATCCGCACTGACGCGGGCACCGTCCTGCACACCGGTGACATCAAGCTCGACCAGTTGCCCCTAGACAATCGACTGACCGATCTCGCTGGCTTCTCGCGGCTCGGCGACGAGGGCGTCGACTTGTTCCTCGTCGACTCGACTAATGCCGAAGTGCCGGGATTCGTGACGCCCGAGCGGGACATCGGCGGCGTACTTGACACGGTCATCGGCAAGGCGCGCCAGCGCGTGATCGTCGCGTCGTTCGCGAGCCACGTGCACCGCATCCAGCAGATCGTCGACGTCGCACACCGGCACGGGCGCCGGGTCACGTTCGTCGGCCGCTCGATGGTCCGCAACATGGAGATCGCACAGGATCTCGGCTACCTGTCGGTGCCCGAAGGCGTCGTCGTCGACATGGACACCGCGGCGACGTTGCCGGACCATCGGCTGGTGCTCATCTCGACCGGTTCGCAGGGCGAGCCGCTGTCGGCCCTGTCGCGGATGGCACGCGGCGAGCATCGCCAGATCAACATTCGCGCCAATGACCTCGTCGTCCTCGCGTCGTCCTTGATCCCGGGCAACGAGAACTCGGTGTTCGCGGTCGTCAACGGTCTTTCCAAGCGTGGCGCGAAAGTCGTCACACAGGCCAGCGCCAAGGTCCACGTGTCGGGGCACGCATCGGCGGGCGAACTGCTGTACCTGTACAACGCGGTCCGTCCGTCCAACGCGATGCCGGTGCACGGGGAGTGGCGGCACTTGCGCGCCAATGCCGCACTGGCCGAAGCGACCGGTGTCCCGTCCGACCGCATCGTGATAGCGGAGGACGGCGTGGTCGTCGACCTCGTCGACGGGCGCGCGCAGATCACCGGTCGGATACCCGTCGGACACGTGTACGTGGACGGACTGTCGGTTGGTGACGTCGGCGAGTCGACCCTGTCCGATCGTCTAGTCCTCGGCGAAGGCGGGTTCATCGCGATCACGGTTGCTGTCGACACCGTCACCGGTCGCGCACTGAGTGCGCCCGCGGTGAGCGGGCGCGGATTCTCCGACGACCCTGATGCGCTCTCGGGCGCCGCGCTCATCGTCGATAAGTCGCTCGCCGAACTGGCGAACGAGGGTGTTACGGACACCCATCGGATCGCTCAGGGCGTCCGCCGCGCCGTCGGACGCTGGGTGGCGGGCAAATACCGTCGCAGGCCGATGATCGTGCCGAATGTGATCGCTGTGGGCGAGGACGACTGATGTCGCAGGCGAGGGCCGAACGGGCTGCGCTCGTCGAGACCATGCGCGCATTGGGGCCGGACGTGCCCACGATGTGTGCCGGGTGGACTGCCCGCGACCTCGCCGTTCACTTGATCCTGCGGGAACGCAGGCCGGACGCGGTACTCGGCATGTTCGTGCCCGTGTTCGCCAGCTACACCCGTTCAGTGGAACGCCGTTACGCGGGCAAGCCGTGGGCGGAATTGTTGCAGACGGTCCTCGACGGACCGCCGTGGTACTCGCCGTTCCGGCCGCTCGACTCGTTGCTCAACCTCTCCGAGATGTTCGTGCACCATGAGGACGTGCTACGCGGGGGAGCCGATCGGGCGGGACCGTTCCTACCGCGCAAGCTGTCTCCGGCAATGGAGCGTGCCCTGGAACGCCCCCTGAAGCTGGTGGCTCGCGCCACCCTGCGATCGTCGCCGGCCCGAGTCACGCTCGGGTCGGTCGACGGACGCGAACTGGTGACTGCCGGGCGGGGTGAGGCCGTCACGGTCACCGGGTCTATGGGCGAGCTACTCCTGTGGGCGTTCGGGCGCGCACCCGTGGATGTGAAGATCACCGGCCCTGAAGCGGCAGTGAAAGCACTGGCCGACACCGAGCGTTCAGTTTAAGCGCGAACCGAGTGTCGACTCGGTTGATCTGCCCTCGAACGTCACGAATTCGACACGACAGCCCTCGAACACGTGTTGCGGGTGTGACTGTTGTGATTGATGGGCACTAGGGTAGTGGCTATGGCTTCAGAAGCAACCACGCGACGTCGTGCGGCTGCCGGTACCTCGCGAGGCGGCAACGCCGGTACGCGCACGTCCGGAAACCGGGCGAATACGAGCCGGAAGCCCCCGACCAAGGGACCGACCGCCGGCAAGGCTCAGGCAGGCAGCAAGGGGCAGGGCGCGCGTAAGGCGTCGTCGGGGCGCCCTGCACCGCGAGCCGCAACCCGCTCGGCGGATATGCACCGGCCGTCGGCGGTTGCCACCGCTGGGCACGGTGTCGCGTCCGCGTGGACGATGGCCGCCCGCGGCGTCGGTAGTCTGGCGCGCATCGGAGCCCATCGCGACGACGAGCCGTCGCCGCGCCGCGATGGTGCGGCGTTCGCACTGTTGCTGACCGGCGTCGCTATCGCGGTCGGCGTCTGGTTCCACGCGCTCGGGCCCGTCGGCGCGTTTATCGACACGCTGGTTCGCGCGGCGATCGGTTCACTCGCCGTGATCGCGCCCGTCGCGTTCGTCGCGTGGGCGATCGGCCTCATGCGCCTGGCGCCGAATGCCGACCGGCGTGCCCGCAACATCGGCGGCACGGTGCTGCTCGCCATCGCCGTCCTCGGCATGACACACCTGATCCAAGGCGCTCCGATTGACTACGACGGACGCGCGCACGCGGGTGGCTTCACCGGTTACGCCGTCGGCGGGCCCCTCACCGACGCCGTCACCGTCTGGCTGTCGGTACCGGTCTATTTGCTGTGCGCCGCGTTCGGTGTGCTCGCGCTCAGCGGTCACACCGTGCGCGACGTCATCGGCGGCGCATCGGACTACCTCGGACTCAAGCGCGATTACGACTACGACGACTACGACGATTACGAGGACGAGAACGGGGAGTACGAGAACGAGGAGTACGGGGACGGGGAGCCCGACGCCGACTACGCCGACTACGAGGACGGGGTCTACGACGACGAAGACGTGGCCGCCGTTGCCGAACCTGCCGTCGACGCACCGTTCGACAGTGACAGCGACTACGGCGACCCGTACGACAACTACCCGCCCGACGAACGCCGTCGTCCCCAGCAGCGTCGCGCAGCGCAGCGCCGCGACCGGATCGAGCGGCAGGCCGCCGCCGAACGCTCGCCTCGGTCGCGGGCGTCCGCTCACGACCGAGCGTCTCGCACGTCGCCGTCCGCGGGTCGGCGCACCGCGGGGCAGGACCGCGACGCACACATGGCCGACATGATGACCGAGCCGATCGTGCCCGACATGGAGGTCACCGAGCCGATCGGGCTGCTGGCCCCCGAGCCGGAGCCGGTGCCGCGGCGGGCGCAGCGTCGTGCCCCGGCACCGGTAGCGCCGAAGACCGCCGCCCCCGTCTCGAAGCCCCCCGTCTCGAAGCCGGCCGCCCCGGCGCCGGATCCTCGCGCTGCCGGACCGTGGTCCGACGACGACTATCAACTGCCGCCGACCGACCTGCTGATCGCGGGTGACCCGCCGAAGATGGGCAGCGCGGCGAACGACGACATGATCGACCGGGTGCAGTCCGTCCTCGACCAGTTCAAAATCGACGCCGCCGTCACCGGCTACACCCGTGGGCCGACCGTGACCCGATACGAGGTTGAGCTTGGGCCGGCGGTCAAGGTCGAGAAGATCACCCAGCTGCAGCGCAACATCTCCTACGCTGTCGCAACCGACAACGTCCGTCTCCTTGCGCCGATCCCCGGCAAGTCGGCGGTCGGCATCGAGGTGCCGAACTCCGACCGCGAGATGGTCCGGCTGGCCGACGTTCTGGAATGCCCGAAGATCGCTCTCGATGAGCACCCGCTGATGATCGGTCTCGGCAAGGACATTGAAGGCGACTTCGTCGGAGCGAACCTCGCGAAGATGCCGCATTTGCTCGTCGCCGGTTCGACGGGTTCGGGCAAGTCGAGTTTCGTCAATTCGATGCTCGTGTCCATCCTGTCCCGCGCGAAGCCCGATGACGTGCGGATGATCCTGATCGACCCGAAGATGGTCGAGCTGACGCCCTACGAAGGCGTCCCGCACCTGATCACGCCGATCATCACCGAGCCCAAGAAGGCTGCGGCCGCGCTCGCCTGGCTGGTGGAGGAGATGGAGCAGCGCTACCAGGACATGAAGGCGTCCCGCGTGCGGCACATCAACGACTTCAACGCGAAGGTGCGGTCCGGTGAGATCACCACGCCGCTCGGTTCCGAACGCGTGTACAAGCCGTATCCGTACATCGTGGCGATCGTCGACGAGCTGGCCGACCTGATGATGACGGCGCCCCGCGATGTCGAGGACGCGATCGTCCGGATCACTCAGAAGGCC
This sequence comes from Gordonia abscondita, assembly GCF_032711245.1. Classification (GTDB taxonomy): domain Bacteria; phylum Actinomycetota; class Actinomycetes; order Mycobacteriales; family Mycobacteriaceae; genus Gordonia. The sequence goes on along the minus strand of NZ_CP128986.1, from coordinate 3,742,005 downwards.
CGCGCCGCGGGCATCCATCTGGTGCTCGCTACGCAGCGTCCGTCGGTCGACGTCGTCACCGGGCTGATCAAGACCAACGTCCCGTCCCGGCTCGCGTTCGCGACGAGCTCGCTCACCGACTCGCGCGTCATCCTCGACCAGCCGGGCGCGGAGAAGCTCATCGGCATGGGTGACGGGTTGTTCCTGCCGATGGGTGCCAACAAGCCGATCCGCATGCAGGGTGCGTTCATCACCGACGAGGAGATCTCGGCCGTCGTCGAGTTCACTAAGGAGCAGTCGGAGCCGGAGTACACCGAGGGTGTCACCGCGGCGAAGGCGTCGGACAAGAAGGACATTGACGCCGACATCGGAAACGATCTCGACGACCTGCTCCAGGCCATCGAACTGGTCGTGTCGAGTCAGTTCGGGTCGACGTCCATGCTGCAGCGCAAGCTTCGCGTCGGCTTCGCTAAGGCAGGCCGATTGATGGATCTGATGGAGACCAGGGGCGTCGTCGGGCCGAGTGAAGGATCCAAGGCGCGCGAGGTCCTCGTCAAACCCGAAGACCTCGCTGGCGTGATCGCATCGGTCACCGGTGGCGGAGACAGTGATCCGTCCGTAGACTGACAACGATCAATGAGGGGAGTATCCCCCGACTCGATGACGACCCCGTCAATACGGTAGACGCACCGGATCCGCCGATCGGATCCGGTGCCGAGAACCCGGGGCGTCGCCGCCGATGCAGTCTGAATCGGCGGTGGGAGAGACCTCTGGCATCGCACGCTGACTAGTGCACGCTGGAGGTATTTTCATGACCGTATCGTTGACCACCTGGCTCATCACCGGGGCGGTGATCCTGGGCCTGTTCGTCTTCGACTTCTTCGCCCACGTCAAGACCCCGCATGAGCCGACCCTCCGCGAATCCGGATTCTGGTCGGTCGTCTACATCACGATTGCGGTGATCTTCGGCGGATTCGTCTGGTGGCAGTGGGGGTCGACCTACGGCGGCGAGTACTTCGCCGGGTACGTCACCGAGAAGGCGCTGTCGGTCGACAACGTGTTCGTCTTCGTGGTTATCATGACCAAATTCGCCGTCCCCCGGATCTATCAGCAGAAGGTGCTGCTTCTCGGCATTGTGATGGCGCTCGTGATGCGTGGCGGATTCATCGCGGTCGGCGCCGCGGCGATCAATGCCTACAGCTGGGTGTTCTACCTGTTTGGCCTGTTCTTGTTGCTGACTGCCGTCAAACTGCTGCGCGAGAGCGACGAGCCGGTCGAACACGAGAAGGAACGCGAAGGCCGGCTGGAGCGCCTCGTCAAGAAGGCGTTCCGCGCTAGTGACACCTATGACGGCGACAAGCTCGTCACACGCGTCGACGGGCGACGAATGATCACCCCGCTGCTGCTGGTACTGATCGTCATCGGGTTCACCGATGTCCTGTTCGCGCTCGACTCGATCCCCGCGATCTACGGGCTCACCCAGGAGCCGTACCTGGTGTTCACGGCGAACGCATTCGCACTGATGGGGCTGCGCCAGCTGTACTTCCTGCTCGGCGGGCTGCTCGACAAGCTCATCTATCTGTCGTACGGACTGTCGCTGATCCTCGCCTTCATCGGCGTCAAGCTCGTGCTGCATGCCCTCCACGAGAACACTCTCGGTTTCGTCAACGGCGGCGAACCCGTTGCCGTGCCGGCGATCTCGACTCCGCTGTCGCTCGGCGTCATTGGCGGAACGCTCTTGGTGACGACCGTCGCGAGTCTGGTGGTGTCGAAACGTCGGTCGGGCGCGGACGGTTGACCCGCGGTCAGAATGGTCCGTAGACCTGCTTCCATTCGCGGACGGTGACCGCGGCGATAGCGTCAGCTGCGGCGAACGGGTCGCCGGCGAGGATGGCGCGCGCCGCGGTCTCGTCATCGGCAACGATCATTAGCGCGGCTCCCGAGCCGTCCGTGAACGGACCGACGTACAGGAGTTCTCCCGCTTCGTGTAGCACGCCGAGGAACTCTCGGTGCGCCGGGCGGTGTTCGTCGCGGACTGCGGCGGCCTCGGGTGCGTACGTGTACTCGACGTGAAAGGTCGACATGGGCGAAGTCCTTTGTCTCGGCGGTGTGCTCGGGTCAACAGCTGGATTTGGGTCAACAGATGGCTAGGGTCACTGTGTGGGCGGGGAGCGACTGGGCGGTTCGGTTCAACAAGTGGCTCGGGCCATTAGATAGACGGAGATCTACAGGTGGGCGAGCATGCGGGTATTGCCGAGGGTGTTCGGTTTCACGAAGCTCAGGTCGAGGAACTCGGCGACACCGGTGTCGTACGAGCGGGTCATCTCTTCGTATACCTCTCTGGTGACGGGCGTGCCGTCGATCTCCACGAATCCGTGGCGGGAGAAGAACCCGGTCTCGAAGGTGAGGACGAAGACGCGTTCGAGTTCGAGTTCACGCGCGACCTCCATGAGTCGACTGACCACCCGGTGGCCGATACCGCGCCCGGCGCACGAGGTGTCGACGGCCACGGTGCGTACTTCACCGAGATCGGCCCAGAGCACGTGCAGGGCCCCACACCCGACGACGATCCCGTTCTCCTCAGCGACCCAGAACTCGGGAACCGCTTCATACAGGGTCACTAGGTTCTTCGCGAGGAGGATCTTGCCCGCATAGATGTCGATGAGTTCTTTGATGCGAGGTACGTCCGATGTCCTGGCTCGTCGCACGACGACGTCCACCGGTTCGTCGGAACGGGGGGCGGGCACAGACGTGGGCATGGAAGTAAACGATAGTCGCAGACAGGGGGAGTCCCCGCGCAGGTCGCGACTTCGCGTGCCGATAGGCTTACCGGTGTGAGTGAACCTGAACCCCGTGCAGCGGCCGCTCAGACGGCTCCGCCGGTGGTCAATCTCGCGAATGCGCTGACTCTTTTCCGCATCGTGCTGGTGCCGGTGTTCGTGGTCGTGCTGTTCGTTGACGATGGGCACTCGGATTTGTGGCGGGTCGTCGCGTTCGTCGTGTTCGCGGTCGCCGCCATCACCGACCAGATCGACGGTCGTATCGCGCGCAGCTGGAATCTCGTCACCGACTTCGGCAAGATGGCCGATCCGATCGCCGACAAGGCACTCATCGGAGCGGCGCTCCTCGGGCTGTCGATCCTCAACGAACTGCCGTGGTGGGTCACCGTCGTCATCCTCGTCCGCGAGATCGGGGTGACTCTGCTGCGGTTCTGGGTGATCCGGCACGGTGTCATCCCGGCGAGCCGAGGCGGCAAACTCAAGACTCTGCTCCAGTGTTGCGGAATAGGCCTGTTCGTTCTGCCGTTGAACGGGGTACTGCACATCGTGGGCTGGGTGTTCATTGTCGCGGCGGTCGTCGCAACGGTCGTCACCGGACTCGACTACATTTGGCAGGCGATCAGCCTGCGACGCTCCGCGCATGCAGCGGCGACCGATGCGAAATTCCGCTAGGGTCGTCGTCACAGGCTCATGAGAACTACCGGCGACCCGAATGCGGGAGGAACACACGTGACACTTTTGTTGCGCGAGGCGATCGGCGACCAGCTGCGGCGGGTCCGAACCGACCAGGGCCGGACACTGCGCGAGGTGTCGACGAATGCGCGCGTGTCCCTCGGCTACCTGTCTGAGGTCGAGCGAGGGCAGAAGGAGGCGTCGAGCGAGCTGCTTGCCTCGATCTGCGTCGCCCTGGATGTCGAGATCGGCGATGTGCTCCGCGACGTGGCAGGAGTCATGAGCCCGGTGGCCGACGCCGTGGTCGAAGTCATCGGATCGCAGGCCGACCGCGCGGCTGCACTCGCCGCAGCCTGATCCCCGTACGCTCGCCAGAGCATCGAATACGAGAAGTTGAGGACAACGTAATGGCGAACCCGTTTGTGAAGGCATGGCGCTACATGATGGCGCTGGGCAACGCGAAGATCGACGAGCACGCCGATCCGAAAGTGCAGATCCAGCAGGCCGTCGAAGAGTCGCAGCGCCAGCACCAGGCTCTCTCACAGCAGGCCGCCGCCGTCATCGGCAACCAGCGCCAGCTGGAGATGCGGCTGAACCGTCAGCTCGAAGAGATCGAGAAGCTCCAAGGCAATACGCGGCAGGCGTTGTCGCTCGCCGACCAGGCTTCCGCCGCCGGCGACGCGGCCAAGGCCACCGAGTACACCAACGCTGCCGAAGCGTTCGCCGCACAGCTCGTCACCGCCGAGCAGAACGTCGAAGATCTTAAGGTGCTGCACGATCAGTCTCTGACGGCGGCCGGGCAGGCGAAACAGGCCGTCGAGCGCAACGCTTTGACACTGCAGCAGAAGCTCGCCGAACGCTCCAAGCTGCTCAGTCAGCTGGAGCAGGCCAAGATGCAGGAGCAGGTCAGTGCGTCGCTCAACAGCATGAGCGAGCTCTCCGCGCCGGGCAACACCCCGAGCCTGGATCAGGTCCGCGACAAGATCGAGCGCCGGTATGCCACCGCGCTCGGCTCGGCCGAACTCGCGAAGGGATCGGTCAGCGGCCGCATGGCAGAGGTGGAGGCCGCCGGCGTCCAGATGGCCGGGCATGCTCGTCTCGAACAGATCCGCGCCAGCATGGGTGGATCGCTGACCGCGGGCCAGCAGCCCGCTGCCGGCCAGCCGGCAACCGGCCAGGCCACACCGTCGCTCGACACGGAGAAGCACTGACGATCGTCGCCATCGTGGCCGGCTCGGATGCGGGCCACGCGTTCCCGGCTCTTGGGCTGGCCGCACAGTTCGCGGCCGCGGGCGACGACGTCATCGTCTACACCGGCACCCGCTGGCTCGCCGACGGTGCGCGGTGTGGCGTCCAGGTTCGGGAATTGCCCGGGCTGGCGGCGCTCCCGGGCGAGGACGATGACGATGCGGGTGCGAAACTCAGTGCTCGCGCGGCCCGCATGGCTCTCGTGCTCGCCCCGAGACTCGCCGAAGCGGGCGTTGAGCTCGTCGTCAGCGATGTGATCACGAGAGCCGGCGGCTGGGCAGCCGAACTCGTCGGGGTCCCGTGGATCGAACTCTCGCCGCATCCGTTGTACGAGCAGTCGCGTGGCCTACCGCCGATCGGTGCGGGCATGGACGTCGGAGTCGGTGTCCGCGGTCGCCTCCGGGATATCGCCCTGCGTGTGATGAGCGCGCCATCGGCGGCCGATGGGCGGCGAAGCACTGCACTCGCACGCCGCAGCATCGCGCTGTCGGACGTTCCGGCGCCTGCCGCCAGGTTCGTAGCGACCCTGCCGGGTCTGGAGGTGCACCGCCCCGACTGGCCGGCCCGCACACACCTGATCGGACCGTTGGCGTACGAGCCGACCGATGCTGTGTTCGCGACCCAGGACGGCGACGGGCCGCTGGTGGTCGTTGCGCCGTCGACCGCGCAGATCGGCGAAGCAGACCTCGGCAAGGCTGCGCTCGACGGACTCACCGACCTGGCTCGACGTCGGGAGATTCGCACGGTGTACTCGGCGTTGACGCCCCCGCCGGACGACGCGGCGACCCCGGACGCCTTCGTCGCGGGTATCGCCCGCCAGGACGAGGTCCTGTCCCGCGCTGCGGTCGCGGTGTGCGGGGCGGGGCACGGCATGCTCGCCAAAGCTCTGCTCGCGGGGGTGCCGGTCGTCACCGTGCCAGGCGGTGGGGATCAGTGGGAACTCGCGAACCGGGTGCGGCGGCTGGGGTGCGGTGTCGTGGTGCGGCCCGCCGACGCCGATGCGATCGCGGCAGCCGTGACCCGCGTGCTCGACGACGACTCGTTCGCCGCGGCGGCGCTGCGTGTCGCGGCGACGAATGCCGCGACCGTCGACCCGGTACGGATCGCGCACCGGGCGCTCGATCGCGCATCGAACACTCGAGAGAGGCGAACCGCACCGTGCGACTGACCGAGTTCACTGAACTGACCGGCATCGAGTTCGGCCGGCTCCGGGCGGACGCGATGCTCGTCGACCTCGTCCTCGTCGAACTCGGGGGACGGACTGGAGCTCAGGCGATCGACGACGGCGTTGACCCGCGTGACGTGTGGCGCGCCCTGTGTAGAGAATTCGACGTTCCCCGCGAACGATGGTGAATCCGCCAGGTCGTGAGGATCCGGCACGCGTACCTCGGGCGTGTCGCTTGCGATCGAACATCTGTTCGTTAAACTGAGGTGGAACCGAAAAGCCGCCCGGTGCGTCCGACCTTGTATGACGATCAAAAACAGTATGACGATCAGAAACAGCACGACGATCAAAAACAGCACGACGACCAGGAACAGCACGAATAGTGCTGGAGGGTACAACACTGCGACGGCCGATCGGAGCGACGCGACGAAATTGTCAGAGGGCGGTTCTACGGTGATCACATCACCGCAACAATCGGAGCCGATCCCGGACCTTCCGCCCGCCGATGCTCCGATTCCGGAGACAGCTAGTACGGACACAGCTAGTACGGACACAGCGACCACGGACCTTGGGACCACGGACCCGCCCGACCAGAACGAGGAGACCACGATGGCACCCGTCACCGATCGACAGAAGGCGCTCGATCTCGCGCTCGCGCAGATCGACAAGAACTTCGGCAAGGGCTCGGTCATGCGACTGGGCGAAGACACGCGTCCGCCGATGGAGGTCATCCCGACCGGGTCCGTCGCACTGGACATCGCGCTCGGAATCGGCGGGCTTCCCCGCGGCCGTGTCGTTGAGGTGTACGGCCCCGAATCGTCGGGTAAGACGACCGTTGCGCTGCACGCGGTCGCGAATGCGCAGGCGCAGGGCGGTATCGCGGCATTCATCGACGCGGAGCACGCACTCGACCCCGACTATGCGGCGAAGCTCGGTGTCGACGTCGATGCGCTCCTCGTGTCGCAGCCGGACACCGGCGAGCAGGCATTGGAGATCGCCGACATGTTGATCCGGTCCGGCGCACTGGACATTCTCGTCATCGACTCGGTCGCGGCGCTGGTCCCGAAGGCCGAGATTGAAGGCGAGATGGGCGACAGTCACGTCGGCCTGCAGGCTCGACTGATGAGTCAGGCGTTGCGCAAGATGACGTCGGGTCTGAACAACTCGAACACCACCGCGATCTTCATCAACCAGCTGCGCGAGAAGATCGGCGTCATGTTCGGCTCGCCCGAGACCACGACCGGCGGTAAGGCGCTCAAGTTCTACGCGTCGGTCCGACTGGACGTACGCCGCATCGAGACCCTCAAGGACGGTACTGACGCGGTCGGTAACCGGACGCGCGTGAAGGTCGTCAAGAACAAGGTCGCTCCGCCGTTCAAGCAGGCCGAGTTCGACATCCTGTACGGCCATGGAATCAGCCGCGAAGGCTCGTTGATCGACCTCGGCGTCGCCGAGGGTTTCATCCGCAAGTCCGGATCGTGGTTCACCTACGAGGGCGATCAGCTCGGTCAGGGCAAGGAGAAGGCGCGTACCTTCCTCATCGAGAACCCCGACATCGCCGACGAGATCGAGACCAAGATCAAGGACAAGCTCGGCATTGGACGCCGCCCGGAGGTCGACGCCGAAGCCGTCGCTCCCGAGCCCGTCGACTTCTGACACCAGTCATGAGGGATAGGGGCTTGGCCGAGGAGATCGCCGGGGGAGACCAACCTCGCGAATCCCGGCCGGCCCGCTCGGGCCCGTCTGCCTGGGACGCCGCACTGCGGCTCCTTGGCGCACGGGCCCGCAGTCGTCATGAGATGCGTGAGCGTCTCGTGGCCCGTGGTTTCACCGACGACGAGGTATCGAAGACCATCTCGCGTCTGGACGAGGGCAATCTGCTCGACGACACCGAGTTCGCTCACGAATGGGTGAAGTCCCGCCACGCGCACTCCGCGCGCGGACGTCACGCCTTACGTCGCGAACTACGCTCCAAAGGAGTCGACGACGAGATCGTTGCAGACGCACTCGAGACGATCGACCCGGACGCCGAACGTGACATCGCGTACGCGCTAGCCGAGAAGAAGCTGACGTTCGATGCCGCTGACTTGGCGGACCCGAACATCCGAGCCAAGGCGTTTCGGAGGCTGTCCGGAGCGCTAGGGCGTCGCGGATACCCGCCGGACGTGATCTCGTCGGTCGTGAAGGACGTGATCGCCGCCCGGCGAGAATGATCAGCTCATTCGGTGTCGATCATCTCGACGGCTTTTGTCGCCGCAGACTTTCGCTTGCCCTCGCGTAACCGACGCTCGAGTCGACGCGCCAGCGAGGTGAGGGCGAAGTTGACGATGATCATGATGACTGCGGTGACCATCAGCGCGGGTAGATAGTTTCCGAAGTACGACGCGGTTTTGATGCCCGACCGGACCACTTCGATGTAGCCGATCGCGTAGCCGAGAGCACTGTCCTTGAGTGCGATCACCATCTGCGAGACGAGGGCGGGCAGCATCGCGGTGACGGCCTGCGGCAACAGGACCAACCGCATCATCTGGGATTTGCGCATGCCGATCGACTTCGCGGCTTCCGACTGTCCGTTCGGCAACGATGTGATTCCCGCGCGCAGGATCTCCGCGATCACCGAGCCGTTGTAGAACGTCAAACCGAAGACGACGGCCGCGAACGCGAGCTGCGACGACGGGACGAGCGCATAGTCGGCGAAGAAGTAGTACGCGAAGTAGATGAGGATCAGGACCGGGATGGCCCGGAAGACTTCCACCAGGGCGCCGGACACGCCGCGGACCCACTTGTGGTCGGAGAGTCTGCCGACGCCGAGTATCGCGCCGAGGATCGACGCGAACACGATCGAGAGCGCTGCGGCTTTCAACGTGCCCCACAGGCCGGGCAGGATCCACGTCGTCCAGGTTCCGCTTTCGGTGACGAACGGGCTCCACTTCTCGCTGGTCAACTGTCCGTTGTCCTTCAGGATGAGGACCACGTAGACGATGACGGCGACCAGGATCGCCAAGAAGACGACCGTCGTGATGCGGTTGCGCAGTCGGGCCTTGGGGCCGGGCGCATCGTAGAGGACTGTCGATTCATCGCTCATCGTCGAACCACCCATCGCTTGGACGCCCAGCCGAAGACCGCGCCCTCGGCGAGCGTGATGATCATGAATCCGACGGCGATGATCGCGAAGATCGCCAAGATCTGGCTGCCGTTGCTCTCCAATTCGGTCTTCATCAGGAGCGACGCCTCGGCAACACCGATGATCGACGCAATCGTCGTGTTCTTGGTCAATGCGATCAGCACCGAGCCCATCGGCGCGATGACTGCCCGCATGGCTTGCGGCAAGATCACCAGGCCGAGGACCTGGGGGAACGACATGCCGATTGATCGGGCGGCCTCCGCCTGCCCGATGGGCACCGTGTTGATGCCCGAGCGCAGCGTCTCACAGACGAACGTTGCGGTGTACAAGATGAACGCGAGTATGGCGAGCCGGAAGTTGTTGTTCTCGATGAACGACGCATTGTCGGCGGCTAGTGCCAGCCCGAGGTTCTGGTAGAGGCCGATCGAGCAGAACAGCACAATCAATGTGAGTGGCGTGTTGCGGACGATGTTGACGTAGACCGTCGCGAATCCTCGCATCACCGGGACCGGCGACACCTTCATCGCGGCGAGCATCGTGCCCCACACGAGTGCACCGATTCCGGAGTAGATGGTGAGTTTGATCGTCAGCCAGAATGCGGGCCACAACTGCGGGCCCATCGAATCCCAGAGTTCACTCATTACGCGACTCCTTCACACGGTGTCGACGGTGCGGTGACGAACTCGAGATCGCCGACGTCGGGTAGTAGCTTGTACTGGGAATCGGGTTCGTTCGCGCGGTCGATGAACGCGTCGATGTCTTTGTCTCCGAGGTTTTCGCGCAACGCTGCCTCCCACGGTGATTCGCCGCCCGCGGGCGCGACGAGCATCGCCTTGATCGCGCGGTTGGCGGCTTCGACGGCGTCCGGATACTCCTTGGCCATGCCGATGCCGTATCGCTCGGTGGAGAACGGGGCACCTGCCTTCTTGAATGCGTCCTTGACGCACGCGTCGTTCGGGTACGTCATGGCGACGAGCTTGAACTCGTCCGGGTACCAGTTGGAGTATCCGGCGAGAATCGTCTCGTCGGTGGTGAGCGCGTCGACCTTGCCCCGGCGCAGCGCCTCGACGCAGGAGGAGTAGGTGTCGTACTCCTGCAGCTGAACGCCGGGCAACTGAGCTTTCACATTCTGCGCGGACGTCGAACCGGTCACCGAACAGAGCTTGCGGCCGTCGTTGAGGTCCTCCAACGAGTTGAGCGTGTCGTCGTCCTGCCGGACCAACAGGCCCTGATAGGTGACGAGATACGGTCCGGCGAAGTCGACCTTCGACGAGCGGTCCTTGTTGATCGAATAGGTGGCGGCGATCATGTCGACCTCGCCATTGTTGATGAGCGTCTCGCGTTGCGCTGAGGGGGTTTCGCGCCAGGTGATCGCCGGGCGGTCGACGCCCATCTCGTCGGCGATGTGGTTGACGACGAACTCCGACACGGCGGCGTCGAACCCGATGATCGTTCCGTCCGGCTTCTGCAGGCCCATCCCGGGCTGGTCGTACTTGGTGCCCAGGATCACTTTGCCGTCGCGGATCGAGTCGAGGAGATTCCGCGGGTCGGAGCTGCCGCACGCGGCGAGCACGGTCGCCAGCAGTGCCACCACGGCGACGAGTATCGATGTTCTTCGCATGGACGTTCTTCGCATGTCAGTGCCCCAGTATCTTCGACAGGAAGTCACGTGCACGGTCGGACTCGGGTGCGGTGAAGAAGCTCTCGGGATCGGTGTCTTCGGCGATCGCGCCGTCGGCCATGAACAGAATGCGGTCGGCGGCCTTGCGCGCGAAGCCCATCTCGTGGGTGACGACGACCATCGTCATACCCTCTTTGGCGAGCGAGACCATCACGTCGAGGACTTCGGAGACCATCTCCGGGTCGAGCGCGGATGTCGGCTCGTCGAACAGCAATACTTTCGGGCCCATCGCGAGGGACCGGGCGATCGCCACGCGCTGCTGCTGGCCGCCGGACAGTTGAGCCGGATACTTGTCTTTCTGCGCTTCTACTCCGACGCGTTCGAGTAGTCCGAGGGACTGTTTCTCGGCGTCGGCCTTGCTCTGCTTGCGGACCTTGATCGGGCCGATCGTGACGTTCTGCAAAATTGTCTTGTGAGCGAATAGGTTGAACGACTGGAAGACCATCCCCACGTCCGATCGCAGACGCGCGAGGTCGCGCCCCTCTTCGGGGAGCAGCTTCCCTTCGACACGGATCTCACCGCTGTCGATCGGCTCCAGTCGGTTGATGGTTCGGCAGAGTGTCGACTTCCCAGACCCGGACGGGCCCAGGACGACGACGACTTGCCCTCGGGGGATGTCGATGTCGATGTCACGTAGCACGTGAAGATCACCGAAGTGCTTCTGAACATTTCTCATCGAGATCATCGGGGTGGCGTTCGCGTCGCTCATAGCGTCTAACGGTAGTTGTGGGACCGGCCGCAACACAGCAGGACCGCTAATCCCGGTGTGTTCGCGTCGAGCCACTTCGGCGATTCTCCCCGATCAGGTGCCCCGGCGTAACCTGTCAGTTGTGAGTGGCGCAGTGACGAAGTCGTATTCGGTTCGGACGTTCGGATGTCAGATGAATGTCCACGACTCCGAACGTATTTCCGGCCTTCTGGAGAGTGCAGGCTATGTGGCCGCCGACGACGGCGATGACGTGGACCTGGTGGTTTTCAACACTTGCGCGATCCGCGAGAACGCCGACAACAAGCTGTACGGCAACCTGTCGCATCTCGCGCCGGTCAAGTCGTCGCGGCCTGGGATGCAGATCGCGGTCGGCGGATGTCTGGCGCAGAAAGACAAGGACGTCGTCCTGAGTAAGGCGCCGTGGGTCGACGTGGTGTTCGGTACGCACAACATCGGGTCGCTGCCCGCGTTGCTCGACCGTGCACGCCACAACGAGGAGGCGCAGGTCGAGATCCTCGACTCGCTGGATACTTTCCCGTCGACGTTGCCCGCACGCCGCGACTCCGCCTATGCGGGTTGGGTGTCGGTGTCGGTCGGCTGCAACAACACGTGCACGTTCTGCATCGTCCCGTCGTTGCGCGGCAAGGAAGTCGATCGTCGGCCCGGCGACGTGCTGGCCGAAGTGCAGGCGCTCGTCGACCAGGGCGTCCTCGAAGTGACACTGCTGGGTCAGAACGTCAACGCGTACGGCATGTCGTTCGCCGATCCGGACACGCCGCGTGACCGTGGAGCGTTCGCGGAGCTCCTGCGCGCGTGTGGTGGCATCGACGGACTCGAACGGATCCGCTTCACGTCGCCGCATCCCGCCGAGTTCACCGACGACGTCATCGAAGTGATGGCGCAGACACCGAACATCTGTCCGCAACTGCACATGCCGCTGCAGTCCGGTTCGGACCGAGTCCTCAAGGCGATGCGCCGGAGTTATCGCAAGAGCAAGTTCCTCGGAATCCTCGATCGGGTCCGTGCTGCGATGCCACACGCCGCGATCACCACTGACATCATCGTCGGCTTTCCCGGCGAGACCGAAGAGGACTTCGCTGAGACGCTCGACGTCGTCGAGAAGGCGCGCTTTTCCAGCGCGTACACGTTCCAGTATTCGGCGCGACCGGGCACCCCGGCGGCGACCATGGACGATCAGATCCCACCGGAGGTCGTGACCGAGCGTTATCAGCGACTCATCGCCTTGCAGGAACGGATCTGTCTGGAGGAGAACACCCGTCTCGTCGGGACCGTCGTCGAGCTTCTCGTCGCCGCCGATGAAGGCCGCAAGAACGCGCAGACCGGCCGGATGACCGGTCGTGCGCGCGACGGTCGACTCGTACACTTCGCGGTCGGTGACCGCACCGATGTGCGTCCCGGCGACGTCGTCACCAGCACGGTCACCGAGGCCGCTCCCCACCATCTGATCGCCGACGCGGGTCTCGTGTCGGTGCGACGCACCCGTGCAGGCGATGCCCACGAAGCGGGTACGACCCCGACAACGGCCCCCGTAGGCGTCGGCCTCGGCATGCCGACGATCGGGGCCGCACCCGCTGTCGAGCCCGTCTCAGCATGCGGAACAGGAGGATGCTCATGAGTACATCGGATTCGAATCCGGCCGATCGAGCGGCCGAACGGGAGGCGTTCGGCGAGTTCGAGGAGGACTTGCGCAAGGCCGAACAGAAGGTGGCGGGCGAGATCGACCCGGGGGCGCGTGCCGTCGTCGTCGCCGTCTGCGTCCTGGTCGCTCTCGTGTCGGTGGTGCTCCCGCACGCGGGGGACGCGAGCGGACTCGACGTGTTGACGATGTCGTCGGCCACGGGTGCCGAACAGATCGCGTTGCCGTCGAAAATCTTCGTCTACATGCTCGTGATCTTCGGTGTCGGCTTCTCCATGTTGGCGTTGGTCACCCGGCGCTGGGTACTCGCGTGGATCGCGCTGTGCGGCTGCGCGGTCACGTCGGTCGCCGGCATCTTGGCGATGTGGACGCGGAACACGGTCGGCGTCAACTCGCTCGACATGACGAGGCCGTCGGGAGCGGGCATCGGTTTGATCCTCGGATGCATCACGATGATCGTGTTGACATTCCACTGGGCCCGCGTCGTATGGGGGCGGACCAACTACCATCTCGCTCTCGAAGCCGAGCGCCGCGACAAGGCAGCCGAGCGGGAAGCACGCGGCCGGGCGTTGCAGAAACTCGTGGAGCACCGGGACGACGCGGCGCCCCACGAGGACTGACTGACTCCTCAACGGACTGTCCGGTGGGCGCCGATCAGCGATCGGTGAGCGCCGACTGGGCGGTCCCTGCCCAGTCGCGCCACTGTGCGGCCTGGTCGCGGAATGCGGCGGCGTCTTTGTCCTTGCCTGCCTCGGCGGCTTTCGCGGCCTGCTCTTCGAGCTTCTCGGCTCGCTCGGCGAACTGTGCGGCGCGAGCCTGAGCCTCCGGGTCGGTGCGGGTCCACTCCGAGTCCTCGGCGTCGCGCACTGACTTCTCCAGCGCGCGCACCCGGCCCTCCAGGGAGTGCATCTTCTCGCGCGGCACTTTGCCGATCTCCTCCCACTTGTCGCGGAACACGCGGAACGCTCGTCGTGCCGCGTCGAGGTCGGCAGCCGGATCGATGGTCTTCTCGGCCTCGTCGAGCAGTGCGGCCTTAGCGTTCGCGTTCTCGGCGAACTCTGCGTCGCGCTCGGAGTTCACCGCGTTGCGTGCCTCGAAGAACACGTCCTGGGCCGCTTTGAAGCGAGCCCACAGCGCGTCGTCGGCGTCGCGGGGTGCACGGCCTGCAGCCTTCCACTCCTGGAGAAGGTCGCGGAACTTGCCCGCGGTCGGGCCCCAATCCGTGGACGACGACAGTGCCTCAGCCTTCTCGATGAGCTCTTCCTTGCGGGCGCGGGCGCCTGCGCGTTCGCGATCGAGGTCGGCGAAATAGGCGCCGCGACGCCGGTTGAACGCGTCGCGGGCCTTCGAGAATCGCTTCCACAGCGCGTCGTCGGTCTTACGGTCGACACCTTTGATGGTCTTCCACTCGTCGAGGATCGCGCGCAGACGGTCGCCGCCGACCTTCCACGAGGTTCCCTCAGCGCCGATCGTCTCGGCTTCGCTCGCCAGCTCTTCTTTGCGGGCGACGGCGGCCGCACGCTGCTCACTGCGTTCGGATCGGACGGCTTCGGCCACATCGTCGGCGCTGGCGACGATCTTCGTCAGGCGCGACGCGAGTTCGTCGACGTCGCCGATCACCTGGGCCGTCGGCAGAGCTTCGAGCATCTGTGCAGCGGCCGTCTGAGTCTTGCGAGGGTCACCTGAGTGGGCCGCGAGCCGCTCTTCGAGGATCTCGACTTCGGTCGCCATATCGGCGAACTTTCGGGCGAAGTGTGCTAGCCCTTCCTCCGGGGTACCTGCTTGCCACGAACCGATCTCGCGTTCGCCCGACGGAGTGACGAGCCACACGGTGCCGTCGGTGTCGACTCGGCCATACTTCGCCGGATCGCCCAGCGTCACATGGTGAACGGCGACCGCGGGGACCGGCCCCAGCCCGGTGGGGGACGGTCCGGCCGGAGTAGGTGCGGACGTGCCGGGACGAGGACCCGGGCGCGGTCCAGGCTTGGGTCCGGGCTTCGGGGCTGGCGTCGGGTTTGTCATCTCGGGTGTCCCTCATCTAGGTGTCTCGCCGCGCGTCACGGCTGCCGGTCACTTCCGTTTTCATTCAAGCAGGTCAGACTCTGATGTGGGGTGAGGCTTCAGCATTTGGGCAAAGCAGAGTCGGTGACGGTAGCGTCGTTGCGGTGTTGGCCGAGCTTGCGATCGTACCGAGCGCACCCCTTCTGGTGCCTGAATTGTCTGGGCGCGATGCGAC
Organism: Gordonia abscondita; assembly: GCF_032711245.1. Taxonomy (GTDB): domain Bacteria; phylum Actinomycetota; class Actinomycetes; order Mycobacteriales; family Mycobacteriaceae; genus Gordonia. The sequence continues at coordinate 3,726,754 of NZ_CP128986.1, read as the reverse complement.
GGAGGTCGTCGAGGTCCGGGCCGCGGTGCTTGACGCGGCGCGGTCGTTGGGGGCTGCTGCGCACTCGTGGATCGCGATCGGCGTCGACGGACCGCCCCGATTGTTCTCTGCGTTCGGTGTCGACGTGCCGGTCGCTGTGTCGCCGAGTCGCCGGACGCCGGACGCAGGGTTGGGCGGCACGGGGTCTGAGGCCGACCCGATGCCGCTCGCGATGCTGATCGCCTGCTGGTGCCGAGGCCAGGCGGACGCGGCGGTCGAGCTCCGCCGCGTCGTCGTCGACTCGGATGCCACAGGTGATGACGCGTATCGGATCGGCGTCGAACTCGCTGCGACGATCGCCGCAGCCCCGGAGCCGATCGGCGTCCTCGTCGTGGCCGACGGGGCGACAGCCTTGAGTCCGTCTGCGCCCGGCGGTGGCGACCGGGAGAGCGCCCACCGACTCCAACACCTGATCGACACCTCAGTGGCGGCGGGAGACGTCGACCAGCTCGCCGCGCTCGACGTGAACGCCTGTGAGCTCGACGGAGTCACATCTCGCGCAGTGTTCGCGACGCTTGCCGGGCTGTGTGCGGACCTCGACGTCGACGCCTGCCTGCGATACGCGGGGGCGCCCTATGGAGTCGGCTATACAGTCGCCACCTGGTGTCCCGCACCGTCGGAGTCTCCCGCGCGAGCACGATCGTGACCGCCCCGGTCGCAGTGATCGGCCCCACCGCGAGCGGAAAGTCGGCGCTCGCACTCGATCTCGCCGAGCGCCTGTCGGGCGAGATCGTCAACGTCGATGCGATGGCCCAGTACCGCGGCATGGACATCGGGACCGCGAAACCGCCGGTCGCCGAACGCCGCGGGATCACGCATCACTTGTTCGACGTCCTCGATGTCACACAGACGGCGACCGTCGCAGGGTACAAGCAGGCGGCGACCGCGGTGATCGACCGACTCCTCGCGGCTGGACGGACGCCGGTGATCGTCGGCGGATCCATGATGTACGTTCAAGGACTCCTTGACGACTGGGCGTTCCCGGCCACCGACCCGCTGATACGGGCCCGATACGAGGAGCGATTGGCGCAGATCGGTTCCCGCGCATTGCACGCCGAACTCGCTGCGGTCGACCCGGCGGCTGCGGGCACGATCGGCGACTCGGACGGACGGCGGCTCGTCCGAGCCCTCGAAGTCGTGGAGATCACCGGCGAGCCGTTCGCGGCGTCGGCTCCGACGATCGGCGAACCCCGTTGGGGTACCACGATTCTCGCAATCGACCGTGATCGGGCCGAACTCGACGGGCGGATCGTAGCGCGGACCGCGCAGATGTTCGGCGACGGACTCGTCGACGAAGTCGTCGCACTGTGCGAACAGGGTCTCCGGGACGGGAAGACGGCGTCGCAGGCCATCGGCTACGCACAGGTCCTCGCATACCTCGACGGCGAGTACGACGTCGAGGCCGCGCAGGAGCGCACCTACATTGGCACCCGGCAGTACGTGCGACGGCAACGGTCGTGGTTCCGCCGCGATCACCGCGCCGTCTGGCTCGACGCGGCGTCGCCGACACTGCTCGACGAGGCGTTGTCGGTCGTCGAACGCGTAAAATCCGAGCTATGACTGCTGCGCCGCCGTTCGCGTTCGTCAAAGGCCACGGAACCCAGAACGACTTCGTCGTCATCGACGATCCGGATGTCCGCGTCGATCTCGCCGAAGACCTGGTCAGCGCCCTGTGTGATCGGCAGCGGGGTGTCGGCGCCGACGGCGTGCTGCGGGTGGCGCCAGCGCGCGCGCTGGTGGCGGCAGGCGTGCTGGCAGGGTTCCCGGACGGCGTCGGCGTCGACGACTGGTTCATGGACTACCGGAACGCCGACGGGTCGATCGCTGAGATGTGCGGCAACGGTGTGCGTGTGTTCGCTCACTATCTGCGCGCCACGGGGCTCGTCGACTCCGACTCCTTCACTGTCGGTTCACGTGCGGGCGCGCGACCGGTGGTGGTGCATTCATGCGATCCGTCTGCCGCCGACGTCAGCGTCGCGATGGGTCGTGTGCGTCTCGACGGGCGCAGCGACGTCCAGGTCGCCGGCCGCAGACTGACCGGCGAACGGGTCGATGTCGGCAACCCACATCTCGCGTGCGTCATTGATGGGATGAGCGTCGACGATCTCGCGGCACTCGATTTCACGACCGGAGCAGTGGTCGATGCCACCGCGTTCCCGCACGGTGCGAACGTCGAGATACTCACCGCGCTGCAACCCTCGGGCGTGGATGTCGATTTCACCGCGCATATGCGCGTACTTGAGCGTGGAGTCGGCGAGACTCGGTCGTGCGGAACAGGTCTCGTCGCCGCGGCTAGCGCGGCACTCCACGGGATCGGACGAGACCAGGGGGTGGTCGGCATCACCATCCCCGGCGGATCGGTGATCGTCACGGTCGGCGACGGCGCCGCAGTCCTGCGCGGTCCGTCGCGTCTGGTCGCGCGCGGCGAACTCTTCCCGGAATGGAGCGCAGGATAAATCGAGGTGCGTCATCGCTGCTCGACGGGGCACAATGGTCTTCGTATGACTGACATGACACGAACTGATTCCCTGACCGCCGACTCGCCCGTGCGGGCAGACTTCGCGGGGCTCCCGACCACTGGCGAACTCGCTCTCGATGACCGAGCATCGCTTCAGCGCATCGCCGGACTCTCCACCGAGCTTGATGACGTCACCGAAGTCGAGTACCGGCAGCTGCGCCTGGAACGAGTGGTGCTCGTCGGTGTGTGGACGTCCGGAACCGTCGCGCAGGCGCGTGCCAGCATGGCCGAACTCGCGGCGCTCGCCGAGACCGCTGGATCCCAGGTTCTCGAAGCGCTCTACCAGCGACGGTCCAAACCCGATCCGGCAACGTACCTCGGCTCCGGTAAAGCGCAGGAGTTGCGCGAAGTAGTTCTGGCGACCGGTGCGGACACCGTCGTCTGTGACGGCGAACTGACTCCGGCCCAGCTGACGGCGTTGGAGAAAGTCGTCAAAGTCAAGGTGATCGACCGGACCGCGCTGATCCTCGACATCTTCGCCCAGCATGCGACCTCTCGCGAAGGTAAGGCCCAGGTGTCGCTCGCGCAGATGGAGTACATGCTCCCGCGTCTGCGTGGCTGGGGCGAGTCGATGTCCCGGCAGGCGGGCGGGCGTGCGGGCAGCAACGGTGGTGTCGGCCTGCGTGGTCCGGGTGAGACGAAAATCGAGACGGATCGGCGCCGTATCCGTGAGCGGATGGCTAAGCTTCGCCGAGAGATCCGCGGGATGAAGACGGCGCGCACTGTGAAGCGTTCGGCACGCCGTCGCGGTGGTGTGCCCGCGCTGACTGTCGTCGGCTACACCAACGCGGGCAAGTCGAGTCTGGTGAATGCGATGACCGGATCCGGTGTGCTGGTGCAGGATGCATTGTTCGCCACGCTTGATCCGACGACGCGACGGGCGGAGCTCGCCGACGGCCACGAAGTGGTCTTCACCGACACTGTCGGATTCGTCCGGCACTTGCCGACCCAACTCGTTGAAGCCTTCCGGTCGACCCTGGAGGAAGCGGTCGACGCCGACCTGCTGATCCACGTCGTCGACGGCGCCGATCCGTTCCCCGATCTACAGATCTCGACGGTCCGCCAAGTGCTGCGCGAAGTGCTCGACGAGGAGGAGTCGGCGGCCCCACCGGAACTGCTCGTCATCAACAAGGTCGACGCCATCGACGATCTGCGGATGACGACGCTGCGTTCGGAGTTCCCCGATGCGGTGTTCGTGTCGGCACGCACCGGTGAAGGGTTGTCGGATCTGTTCGCTGCGGTCACCGAGTTCGTGCAACGCGACGACGTCGAAGTGGACCTCCAGGTCCCGTTCTCGCGTGGTGAGGTGATCTCCCGTCTGCACCAGCATGCGCACGTGATCACCACCGACCACAACGAGGAAGGCACCCGCCTGCATGCGCGGATGCCCTCCTCGTTGGCTGGCGAGTACGCCGACCTCATCGTCTGACCTACGTCAGTCGGCGTCGAGGTCTTTCGCGACGAGCGCGGCGATCTGATCGACGGCAGCCTGGTCGTCGCTCGCGACGGTTACCGATGCGCCCTTCTCGGCGCCCAGCGTCATGATCATCAGCGCGCTGCCCGCATCGACGGGGTCGCCGCCGTCGACGGCGAGGGTCACTGGGGTGCCGAGACCGGTCGCGGCTTCGGCGATGAGGGTGGCGGGACGCGCGTGCAGGCCGACGGCCGAACCGACGGACACAGTGGTGCTTGGCATGGTTGGTGCCTTTCTACTTCGGAGGTGTGTGTAGGGGGAGGACGGAATCAGTCAGGCGAGTGCGGGCTCGGGTGCCTTCTCGGGTGCGCTGGTCTTGATCTGTTTGGTGGCGACCACGCCGATCGCCGCGACCACCATGCCAACGACAATAGCGATCAGGAACTTCCACCAGGTGCCGTTCATGGCGAACATGACGAATACGCCGCCGTGAGGCGCCCGCAACTGCACGCCGAGCGCCATTGACAGGCCGCCGGTGATCGCGCCGCCAAGCATCATCGGCGGGATCACCCGGAATGGGTCGGCGGCGGCGAACGGGATGGCGCCTTCGGAGATGAAGGATGCGCCGAGCAGCCAAGCAGCCTTGCCGTTCTCTCGCTCGGGCTCGGTGAACAGTCCCGGCCGCAGGACGGTCGCGAGTGCGAGAGCGAGCGGCGGGACCATCCCGGCGGCCATCACTGCGGCCATGAACTCCCACTGGGCGATGCCCGCACCGGCAGCGCCGAGTCCGGCGACGCCGACCGCGTAGGCGGCCTTGTTGACCGGACCACCGAGGTCGAAGCACATCATCAAGCCGATCACCACGCCGAGGACCACCTTGGACGTACCCGACATGGAGTTGAGCGCGTCCTCGAGTTCGGTGTTGACCCACGACAACGGACGCGAGAGCAGCATGAACATGACGACGCCGGTGACGGCGGTCGCGATCAGCGGGATGAGGACGACCGGTTGTAGGCCGCGAGCCCATTGCGGAAGCGGGATCCGCGAGATCCACAGCGCTACGACGCCCGCGATCAGGCCGCCGACGATGCCGCCGATGAAGCCACCGCCGACGGTCACGGCGATGACGCCCGCGGTGAAGCCCGGCGCGAGCCCTGGACGGTCGGCGATCGCATACGCGATATAGCCGGCGAGCACCGCGACCATCAGACTCATCGCTGTCGTGCCGACGGCAAAGCTGACGCCGCCGATGTACTGGGCGAGACCGCCGGCCGGCAGGTCCCACAGACTGTTGTGCAGGGCGACGTACGCGCCGTCGGACATGTCCGGCGACAACGTGCTGCTGCCGATTTCATATCCGGCGATCAGGAAGCCCAACGCCATCAACAGTCCGCCCGCGGCGACGAACGGGATCATGTAACTGACGCCGGTCAGCAACGCTTGCTTGAGGCGACCGCCGACACCGATGCCGCCGTCCTCGTTCTCCTCGGCTCGGTCGGTCGAGTCGCCCGAGGCGACGGTCCGCGCATGCGGATCGGTGGACGCGGCGACGGCCTCGGCGATCATTGCATCCGGTTCGTTGATTCCCCGCTTCACGCCGGACTCGATGAGCGGCGTGCCGGCGAACCGGCTCCGTCCCTTGACCCCAACGTCGGTCGCGAAGATGACAGCGTCCGCATCAGCAAGCTGGCGCGCCGTGAACGGAGTGGTACCGGACGAGCCCTGCGTCTCGACTGCGAACTCGACGTCCGCGCGCTCGGCGGCCAGTTTCAGGGCGTCCGCCGCCATATACGTGTGGGCGATGCCAGTCGGGCAGGCGGTGACCGCCAGGATCGAGGTCCGGTGCGACGGGCTGTCGGAGGCCGGCCCGTCGATCTCTGCGCGCTGAGCGGCCTTCGCGCCGGGACTCTCGCTGGCGGACGCGGTGGGAACTGCTGCGGCAGGCTTCGCGGCGGGCGTAACAGCGTCGGTGACGAGCGCGACGACGGCGTCCGCGTCGCGCGCATCCCGCAGACTCTGCACGAACTCAGGCCGCACGAGTGCCCGCGCCAGCGCGCTGAGCACCTTCATGTGCTCGCTGCCCGCGCCCGCGGGTGCCGCGATGAGGAAGACGATGTCGGCTGGTCCGTCGGCGGCGCCGAAGTCGACGGGCTTCGAGAGGCGGGCCATTGCGAGAGTCGCGACGGTCACCGACTCGGCGCGGGCGTGGGGGATGGCGATGCCACCGGGAAGTCCGGTCGGCGAACTCGACTCGCGCGCAAGCGCGCCGTCGACCAGGTCGGTGGGATCGGACGACCGTCCGTCGGCGCCGACGAGTCCGGCGAGTCGACGGATGACGGCGTCAGCGTCGTCGCCTGCGTCGGCGTCCAGGAGCACCAGGGACGGTGTGATGATGGGATCGGACATGGTCTCTGCCTCTAGTCGTGGGGTGGTGGGGTTCTCAGGAGAGTCGGGTGACGGCGACCGGGCTGGCGGTGACGGCGCTAGCGTCGACGAGGTCCGGTGTCGGCGGGGTGGTTCCGGGAAGTGCGGCTGCCGCTGATCCGTAGGCGACCGCCGTCCGCAGGCGTGTCGGCTCGTCGTCTCCGCGCTGCTCGGAGATCAGATAGCCGGCCAGCGACGAGTCGCCCGCGCCGACCGTGCTTCGGACCCGGACTGCTGGAGCCGTCGCGAACCACACGCCGTCGCCGGTCGCGAGAAGTGCGCCCGAACCGCCGAGCGTGGTGAGGACGGCGCCGCCGGTCGACGCCGCGAGACGGGCCGATGCGTCGGCGGCGGCCGACGGATCACCCGCGGCGGCATGACTTTCGAGAGCGGCCGGATCCGCGCCGGTCAGTTCGGCTAGCTCCTCGGCATTAGGTTTGAGAAGGTCGGGCCGTGTTCGGGCGACCTGTGCCAGGGGTTCGCCCGAGGTATCCACGGCGACTTGCACCCGTGTGCCCGTCGACTTCTCGACCGTCAACTTCTCGATGAGATCGGCATACCACGATGCGGCCAGGCCCGGGGGCAACGACCCGCACAGCGCCAGCCAGTCTGCGCCTGCGGCGAGTTCGACGACGGTGGCGGTGAGTCGGGCCGATTCGTCGCCATCGAGCGTGGCGCCGGGAGCGTTGATCTTGGTCGTCACTCCGTCAGGGGCGACGAGCGTCAAGTTGATACGGACGTCGCCTGCAACTTCGACGGCGGCCCGCGAGAGGCCGACCGCGTCGAGGTGTCGGACGAAGGGGTCATCAGGGCGGGCGGGCATCAGCGCGATGGCGTCCATGCCTGCTGCGGATACCGCGCGCGCAACGTTGACTCCTTTGCCTCCGGGCTGATCGCCGGAGGCTCTCGTGCGGTGGACGCCGCCGGGGCGGAGCGGGCCGTCGAGTTCGACGGTGCGGTCGATACTGGGGTTGGCGGTAACGGTGAGGATCATGCGGTGACCACCTCGATGTCGTGGGAGAAGAGGACCGAGACGAGTCCGGGATCGATGCCGTCGTCGGTGATGAGCACGTCGATGTCGGCGACGGCACCGAACGTGACGAGTTCCTGTCGATTGATCTTCGACGAGTCGGCGAGAACGACGACCTGGTCGCAGGCGGCGATCATCGCGCGCTTCACGGCGGCTTCGTCGACGTCCGGGGTGGAGAGGCCGTCGGTGAGCGTCAGCCCGTTGGTGCCGATGAAGCCGACGCTGGTGTGGAGCCCAGCGAGCACGTCGCACGCGTCGGCGCCGACGGAGGCCTGTGTCTTCGGGCGGAGCCGCCCGCCGACGAAGATAACGTTCGAGCGGGGTAGACCCGTCAATGTTGCGGCGATCGGCAGACTGTTGGTGACGAACTGGTGGCGCGTGTCGGCGCCGAGGGCTGCCGCCGCGGCGAATGTAGTGGTTCCGGCATCGAAGAGGACCGCACCGCCGGTAGCGGGGAGGAAGCGTTGTGCGGCCGCTCCAATCGCCGCCTTCTGGGTGCGGCGCGCGGCCTCACGTTCGGCGAGATCGGGTTCGTCGACGACGGCTGCCACGTCGAGGCGCACGGCTCCACCGTGCACCCGGATCAGTGATCCCGCGCGCTGCAGCGCGGCCAGGTCGCGCCGCACGGTCTCGCCGGTCACGGAGAACCGCTCGGACAGGTCGGTAACCGACACGCGTCCTCGCTCGCCGACCTCGGCGGCGATGGCCTGCTGACGTTCCTCGGCGTACATCGCGCGTTGCCTCCTCGAAGCCGATCAATGTTGATTTACCTGTGAATACGTGGACTTGATCTGTGTTTACCCGTGTATCGCTTGCAAAGTCAAGACATTCTTGTAATCTATCTCACATGAGTGCCAGTGAGACCGCAGCGGCCGTGTCCAATCCGTTCGACGCGTCGATCGTCGTCACCGGAACCCCGGTGGTCGGCGGTCTCGCGTACGGACCTGTGATCCGCGTGGGGGATAGGCCGGCGTTCGACGCCGACGCGCCCGCGGTGCCCGAAGGCGAGCGGGACGCGCAGAAGCAGGCGTTCGTCGACGCCGCCGAGGCGGTGGGCGCGCGGTTGGCCGACCGAGCCTCGCACAGCACCGGCGTCTCTGCCGAAGTCTTATCGGCGACGGCGGGTCTCGCGCGCGACCGCGGCTGGATATCCGCTGCCGCCGGACTCATCGATTCAGGCACACCCGCACCGGCGGCGGCCGCCGCGGCGACAGAGAAGTTCGTCGACATGTTCACCAAGCTCGGTGGGCTAATGGCCGAACGGGTCACCGATCTCCGAGACGTACGAGACCGGGTCGTTGCCGAACTGCTGGGGCTCCCAGAGCCGGGTATCCCGACGCCCGAGACGCCGTCGATACTGTGCGCCGACGATCTTGCCCCCGCCGACACGGCCGGACTGAACCCGGAACTCGTTGTCGGACTCGCAATGCGCCAGGGTGGACCGAGCAGCCACACCGCGATCATCGCTCGCCAGCTCGGGATCCCGTGTGTCGTCGCAACTGTGGACCTCGATGAGATCCCCTCGGGTGTAGCAGCCTACGTCGACGGGGATGCCGGGACTGTCGGGTCCGAACCGGACACCGAGGCGATCGCGGCAGCGGTGACGCGGGCGCGGGAACAGGCAGCCCTCGTGGCGTCGTGGTCCGGTCCCGGCGTTACCGCAGACGGGGTGCCGATCGCGATCCTCGCGAACGTCGCCGACGGCGTCTCAGCTCGGACCGCGACGCAGTCACCGGTCCAGGGCGTCGGACTGTTCCGGACCGAACTCGCCTTCCTCGACCGTGCGACCGAACCGACCGTCGACGAACAGGAGGCTCTGTATCGGGAGGTCATCGAGGCGTTCAACGGCCAGAAGGTGGTCATCCGAACCCTCGACGCAGGTTCGGACAAGCCGCTGCGATTCGTCGAGACCGAACTCGAGCCGAATCCAGCGATGGGTGTGCGCGGCAACCGAACGGCCGTCTCGCACCCCGAGATCCGGCGCGGACAACTTGACGCGCTCGCCGCGGCCGCGCACGGCTCCGCGGCCGTGCCGTGGGTGATGGCGCCGATGATCGCAACGGTGGACGAGGCGCGTGAATTCGCCGCGCAGGTGCGCGACCGCGGCATGGTTCCGGGCGTGATGGTCGAAGTGCCGTCGGCGGCGATCATGGCCGACGCGATCCTCGCCGAGGTCGACTTCGTATCGATCGGCACCAACGACCTCACGCAGTACACGATGGCGGCCGACCGGATGTCGCCAGAACTGGCGTCGTTGACCGACCCGTGGCAGCCTGCGGTGCTCGCCCTGATCGGCATGGTCGGCGCCGCGGGCGAGCGGGCGGGAAAGAATGTCGGCGTGTGCGGTGAGGCCGCCGCCGACCCGCTGTTGGCCTGTGTCCTCGTCGGGCTCGGCGTGCGTTCGCTGTCGTCGGCGCCCGCCGCATCGGCCGCAGTCGGCCTGAAATTAGGCACCGTCACGATGCAACAGTGCCGCGAGGCCGCTCGTGCGGCACTCGCGGCGACCAGTGCGTCGGGTGCGCGCGATGCGGCGCGCGCTGTGACGGGCTAGATTCCGGATCCTAGATTCGCCGCATCACGGTGACGACTTTGCCTAGTACGGCGGCGTCGTCACCGGGGATGGGGTCGAAATGCTCGTTGTGGGGCATGAGCCAGACGTGGCCGTCTCTGCGCTTGAAGGTCTTGACAGTCGCTTCGCCGTCGATCATCGCCGCCACAATATCGCCGTTTTCGGCGACATTCTGCTGACGGACGACGACCCAGTCGCCGTCGCAGATCGCGGCGTCGATCATCGACTCGCCGACCACCCGGAGCATGAACAGTGAGCCGTCTCCGACGAGTTCCTTCGGCATCGGGAAGACTTCTTCGACAGCCTGCTCCGCCAGGATCGGGCCACCTGCCGCGATGCGGCCGAGCACGGGAACGAACGTCGGCGTGGGTAGTCCTTCGGACGAATCGTCTGACGGCGGCGTGCGGTTGTCATCACGAACGTTCACTGCGCGAGGCCGATGCGGGTCGCGTTTGAGCAGGCCGCGTCGTTCCAGTGTTCGCAACTGGTGCGCCACCGACGAGGTGGAGGTAAGGCCGACGGCCTCGCCGATCTCACGGATGCTCGGTGGGTAACCGCGTTCGCGGACCGACTTGCGGATGACATCGAGCACCTCGCGCTGGCGCTGCGTCAGGGACGCCTCCAGTGTCGACGTCGAGAGCAGTGGATCGGGGGTGTCAGCCATCGTCGGTCCTTCCTCATCGTGCGTAGTCGATCGTGCGTGGTCGATCGTGCGTGATCGGCGACCCATCGGGTGACCCGGCTGGGTGTGAGATCTGTTCGAACATCGGTGTCCGATCTGTTCCTCACGCTAGTCGAACAGATCACAGATTTCAAACAATTGTTCGACGTGTCGCTGACTTTGTCGGTGCCGTGGTGTTTACTATCGAACAAGAGTTCTTCGAACACACGATCGATGAGGAGTATCCGATGGCTCAGGTATTGATCTCCCGCCCTGACCAGCGTTCGCGGCGTGCGCCCGAGCGAGCCCAGATCACCGCGATGACCTGCGATATACCGGTCGTCGAGCAACGCTCACAGACGCTTGCGCGAGCTGATGCATCTGCTCGACTGTGCCGCCCGACTGGGCGAGCGCCGCGTCGTGTCAGCACTCTCGAGGTCCGTCGCCGTCCGGCAGCAGAGCGCGGTTCGCAGCGCGCCGGACGTCTGGAGCAGGCGCCGGCTGCCGGTCGCGCGGGGCTGCGGACGCCGGTTGCCAGGCGTTCGAACATCGACGCCGTGATCGCTCGACGTCGAGTCGTCGGCGCCCTGCTTCTCGGGTCCGTTCTGGCCGGCACGGTCTGGTTGCTGGCGATCGTCGGGTCAAACTATGCGGACGCGGCCACGCCGAACACTCCGGGCGTAACCGAGGTCGTCCACGTACGCAGCGGTGAGTCGCTGTCGGACGTCGCCCGCAGGATCGCCGCCGACCTACCGGTGGCCGGAGTTGTGGAGCAGTTGCGAGAACTCAACCACCTGGAGTCCTCGGGACTGCGGATCGGTCAGCCGCTGATCGCCCCGGCGTACTGAACTCCGGTGTAGTGGAGCTGGCGTGAGGGGACCAGTGTGAGGGCGAGTGTGGCGCCTACGCGTATTCTTTCAAGCATGCGCTGCCCGTTCTGCAAGAACGACGACACACGAGTGGTAGATTCCCGCGTCGCAGAGGACGGTCTGGCGATCCGCCGCCGTCGGTCGTGCGCCGAGTGTGGTCGCCGATTCAGTACCGTCGAAGCCGCCGTCCTGTCCGTCGTCAAACGCAACGGTGTCTCGGAGCCGTTCAGTCGCGAGAAGGTCATGCAAGGCGTTCGGCGTGCCTGCCAGGGTCGCCACGTCGACGAGGATGCTCTCGCGAAACTCGCGTCGCAGGTCGAAGACTCCGTCCGTGGCTCCGGGTCGGCCGAGATCCCCAGCAACGAGGTCGGTCTGGCAATCCTGAGTCCGCTCCGCGATCTAGACGAGGTCGCCTACTTGAGGTTCGCGTCGGTCTACAAGTCGTTCGAGTCGGCCGATGACTTCCAACGCGAGATCGACGAACTTCACAGTCGCGTCTGACCGCGCAGTCGGCGACCAGTAACTAGTCGCAGACACTCAGAAGCTCTCGATCGCTTTGCGGACTCGTTTCTCCGAGATCGGGCCTGCCGTGCCCAGTTGCTGAGCGAACAAGCTCACGCGAAGCTCTTCCAACTGCCACTGGACCAACTCGTTGAGCGCGTCGTGCCGCGCCTCGGGCACTTGCGCGAGACGCTGATTCCACACCGATACGAGGCGGTCGATCACTGCCGTCCCTTCGTTGTCGCGAGCGGCGGACCCCTCAAGTGCGTCCAACCGGACGCGGGCCGCGGCCAGATATCGGGGTAGCGCGCGGAGCCGCGCACCGGACGTCACGCCGACGAAACCATCGAAAACGAGGTTTGCGATCTGGTCCGCGACGTCGTCGGCGGCCAGCGTGCCTGCGCGCTGATCAACGGCGCGGCGCACCTGCGAATACTCCGCGAGTGCGTCCACGGCGCCGTCGAAGTACTCCGGGGCCGTCTGTCGGATCATCGGCGCGACCAATGCCGACAACGCGGCGAAGTCGTCTGCCGTCCGCACCTCCGTGACATCCGTGCGTGTGGCCACCACATCGATGACGGCACGTCTGGTGCAGTCGGCGAGCAGCGCGTCGACGTCCCGGTAGGGACTCTGACTCAGCGCGAGCTTGCGGGCCGGTGGCAACGACGATGCGAGTCGACGCGCAGGCGGGGCCACGGATCGCACGAGGAGTTCACGGACCGCGGATGCGACGCCGGCATCGCGTGCTGCCGCAGTGGCGACGTCGACGAGCTTGACCCCGCTGCCGGGCACGACAGCCAGCGTCGGATAGCGGGTGACACGTTGACCGGCGATCGTCTGGGTGCGTTCCTCAGCGAGGACGCCGATTCCGTCCGCTGTCCAAGTCGTGAACGTCTGGGCGGGTGCGCCCGCGCCGGCGGGGCTCAACTGGGAGCGAAGGTCGGCGAGGCGATCGCCGCGCGCGACTACGGCGCCCTTTGGATCGGTGATCGCGTAATGCATGCGCAGGTGCGCAGGTAGATTCTCGGGGCGGAAGTCTCGGGGGCCCAGCGAAGTCCGGGTGATCGACGACAGCTCTCGGGCCAACGCCGGAATGAGCGGTTCGGAGCGCGGAGACACTTGGTCGAGGGCTAGGTCGGCATAGCGTTGCGCGGGAGACATGGACTTGCGCAGACCCTTCGGCAACGACTTCACGAGCGCGGTCGCCAATTCCGAACGCATGCCGGGAACCAACCAGTCGAAGCCGGCGTCATGCACGTGGTCGAGCAGGTCGCGGGGGACGACGACGGTCACGCCGTCGTCGGGTGCTCCGGGGGAGAAGTTGTACCGCAATTCCAGCCGCGCCTCGCCCTGCTTCCAGGCCGACGGAAACTCGGTGGCTTGGGGTGTGTCGTCGGTTGCGAACATGTCGGCAGTCAGGTCGAGCAGGGTCGGATCGGTACGTCCGGCCTTCTTCCACCACGAGTCGAAATGCCTGGCGGAGACTATGTTCGCGGGTAGTCGAGCGTCGTAGAAGTCGAACAGTTCCGTGTCGCTCATCCCGACGTCGCGTCGTCGGGCGCGATGCTCGAGGTCCTCAACGTCTTTCAGCATTCGCGCATTGTGCTCGACGAACGCGTGTCGACTGCGCCACCGGCCGCCGACTAGCGCTTCCATGATGAAGATCTCGCGGGCCGTCTTCGGGTCGATCGGCCCGTAGTGGACGCGGCGCTGCGCGATCAGTGGGACGCCGTACAGGGTGACGCGCTCGTAGGCCATCACCGCGGCTCGACGCGTCGACCAATGCGGTTCGCTGTAGGTGCGGCTGACGAGGTCTCCCGCCGCCTGTTCGACCCACTCTGGGTCGATCGCGGCGACTGTGTGAGCGAACAGCCGTGAGGTCTCCATCAGTTCGGCCGTCATTACAAAGGCGGGCGGCTTCGATGAGAGGGACGAACCGGGGAATATTGAGAACTTGGTGCCGCGGGTACCGAGGAATTCGCGTGTGTCTCCCTGCCGGGCGCCCACATTGGTCAGCAGACCCGTCAACAGCGACTTGTGGACGGTGGTCGAGTCTGCCTGCGTCTCGGGCATCTGCCATTTGAGGTCGCGGACCGTCCGTTTGAGCTGTCTATGCAGGTCCCACCATTCCCGCACCCGGAGGTAGTGGATGAACTCGCGTTCGCACTGTCGCCGGAACTGATTGCCAGACAGTTCGTCTCGTTGCTCGTCGAGGTACGCCCACAGTTTGAGATACCCCATGAATTCCGAGCCGGGGACGGCGTGGCGTCGGTGCGCGGCCTGTGCGGCCTCCCGCTTGTCGGACGGGAATTCGCGGACGTCGGGCAGCGCGAGCGCCGCAGCGATCACCAAGACATGGTCCAGGCATCCGTTCTCGTGTCCCGCGACGAGCATCCGTCCAAGCCTCGGGTCGACGGGCAGGCGGGACAGCGTGGTGCCGACCTTCGTGAGCCTGGCGACGGCCGAATCAGTGTCGGTGACCGCTCCGAGTTCGGACAGCAGGGCCATACCGTCGCGGACTGCGCGGAACTCCGGCGGCTGGACGAACGGGAAGTCGGTGATGTCGCCGAGGCGTAGCGACAGCATCGACAGGATGACGGCGGCGAGATTGCTGCGGAGGATCTCAGGATCGGTGTACTCCGGACGGCCGTCGAAGTCGTCTTCGGCATAGAGGCGGATGCAGACGCCAGGCGCGACGCGACCGCAGCGGCCCGCTCGCTGACGCGCGCTGGCCTGCGACACCTTCTCGATGGGGAGACGCGTCACCTTGGTCCGTGTGGAATAGCGGGAGATGCGTGCGGTGCCGGTGTCGATGACGTACCGAATGCCCGGCACGGTCAGTGAGGTCTCGGCGACGTTGGTGGCCAAGACGATCCGGCGACCGTTCGACGGGCTGAACACCCGGTGCTGCTCGGCGACGGACAGGCGGGCGTAGAGGGCGAGGATCTCGACTCCGCCCGCTCCGCGTTGACCGTTCCCGCGGGACTTACCGAGCGCTTCGGCGGTCTCGCGGATATCGCGTTCGGTCGGGAGGAACACGAGGATGTCGCCTGCACCGCCGGACCACAGTTCGCCGACGGCCGCGTCGATGGCGGCGATCTGGTCGAGGTCGGCGTGATCGGTGTCGTCGGATGTCAGTGGGCGGTATCGGGTCTCGACCGGATACGTTCGCCCCGACACCTCGATGATGGGGACGGCGTCGTCGGGCCCGGCGAAGTGGCGGGCGAACCGGTCGGGTTCGATGGTCGCCGACGTGATGATGACTTTAAGGTCGCGCCGCCTGGGCAACAGTTGCTTGAGGTAGCCGAGGAGGAAGTCGATGTTGAGGCTGCGTTCGTGCGCCTCGTCGATGATGATCGTGTCGTAGCCGCGGAGCAACGGATCGGTGGTGATCTCGCGCAGGAGGATGCCGTCGGTCATCACCTTGATCTGTGTGGCCTTGGAACTCTTGTCGGAGAATCGAACCTGGTAACCGACAGTCGTGCCGACCTCGGTGCCCAGCTCGTCCGCGATGCGCCCGGCGACCGAGGTCGCGGCGATACGCCGCGGCTGGGTGTGGCCGATCGCGGTGCGGCCCAATTCGAGGCAGATCTTCGGCAGCTGGGTGGTCTTGCCGGATCCGGTCTCGCCCGCGATAACGACGACCTGATGGTCGGTGATCGCTTCGGCGATCTCCGCGCGGCAGGCGCTGACGGGGAGTTCCGGGGGATACGTGATGGTCAGAGGCGACGACATGATGGCGTCGATTCTACGGCTGCGGCACAATCACGTTCCATGAGCGCCGATTCCACGAACGTCGCCGACGACCGTCCGGCGCTGGTTCTGCACACTCGACTCGATCCAGTCGGACCGGCGACCGCCGTCGAACTGACCGATGCGCAGGTCGCCGACCTCGGCGGCGGTAGTCGGGCGGCCGTGGTCGTGACGATCGGTGAACGTAGTGCTCGTCTGCGCTTGGCGCGGATGGGCGGCGCCAACCTGATCGGACTGTCGAAGGCCGCGCGCGCCGAGTTGGGCGTCGAGATCGGCGACGACGTGGATGTGACGATCGTCCTCGACCGTCGTGAGCGGTCCGTCGACGTTCCGCACGCTCTGGCGTCCGCGCTCGAGGAGGCGGGGGCGCGGGCGGTGTTCGACGCGTGGTCGTACTCCCGGCGGAAGGAGGCCGCGCGCACGGTTGCGGCGGCCAAACGCCCCGAGACGGTGGATCGTCGCGTCGCCGCCGTCGTTGCCGAGCTGCGTGCGACGTGATCTCCTGTCTGTCATGAGTGAGCAGCAGCGGGTGGTGTCGGCGCAACGGGTCGTGCGGGCGTCGCCGGAGACAGTATTCGAACTGATCGCCGACCCGGCACGCCAACCCGAGTGGGACGGCAACGACAATCTCGCCGTTTCGGCTCCGGGGCACCGTGTGCGTGCCATCGGCGACACTTTCGATACGACGCTCACCAACGGTGCTGTCCGACGCAATCTGGTCGTCGAGTTCACTGAGGCGCGACTCATCGCCTGGCAGCCGTCCGAAGTCGGCGCCGCGCCGCCCGGACATCTGTGGCGATGGGAGATCGAACCCGCCGACGACGGTGTCGCTGTGATCCACACGTACGACTGGACGGATCTGCACGACGATAAGCGTGAGGCGCGCGCCCGCGCGACGACTGCCGACAAGCTCCGGTTGTCGATTGATCGGCTCGCGGAGCTCGCTGTTCGCGAGCACTGACCGACCAGCTCACATTTTCCTGGGACCGCCGAGCGGACACCCGCTGTGCCGTGCGATATTTGGAGCATGGGTTCTCTTTGGCATGGTTTTGCAGACATGGGTGCGGTGAGCGCGAGCGGTCCGTTCGTCATCACCCGAGGTGAAGGCAGTCGAGTCTTCGACGACAAGGGTGGCGAGTACATCGACGCCACTGCGGGACTGTGGTTTACCAACATTGGTCACGGTCGTACTGAGGTGGCGGAGGCGATCGCCAAGCAGGCGTCGACGATCGCGCACTACTCGAACTTCGGTGACTTCGCGTCCGATGTGACGCTCGAACTGGCCGAGCGGGTGGCGGGTATGGCGCCGGTCGCCGGTTCGAAGGTGATGTTCACCCTCGGTGGCAGCGACTCGGTCGACAGCGCGTTCAAACTGGCGCGCCGCTACTGGGTGGAGCAGGGTAAGCCAGAGAAGAAGGTCGTCGTCGGCCGCACCAAGGCGTACCACGGTATGCATGCTGCGGGTACATCGCTCGCCGGCATCCCGGCGAACGCTGAAGGCTACGGCCAGATCCTCCCCGATACCGAGACCGTCGACTGGGACGACGCAAAGAGCCTCCTCGGCTTGATCGAGCGCGTCGGAGCCGACAACATCGCCGCATTCTTCGTCGAGCCGATTATCGGTGCGGGCGGCGTCTACCTCCCGCCGGACGGTTACCTGCGTGAGGTCCGCGAGATCTGCCGCGATCACAACGTGCTGTTCGTCGTCGACGAGGTCGTCACCGGCTTCGGCCGTATCGGGGCCAATGAATGGTTCGCCTCGTCTCGATTCGACCTGCAGCCGGATATGGTCACCACCGCGAAGGGACTCACCAGCGGGTACGTTCCGATGGGCGC
Source organism: Gordonia abscondita (assembly GCF_032711245.1). Classification (GTDB taxonomy): domain Bacteria; phylum Actinomycetota; class Actinomycetes; order Mycobacteriales; family Mycobacteriaceae; genus Gordonia. The sequence goes on along the minus strand of NZ_CP128986.1, from coordinate 3,709,140 downwards.
GCTCATCGTGGCACCGCGTGTGGCCGAGCCGTTCTTCGCTGGCGGCACCTGGTTCCGTCACGGCTACACCTACGGTGGCCACAACGTGTCGGCCGCGGCTGCGCTGGCGAATCTCGACATCATTGAGCGGGAGAACTTGCTGGACGGCGCCAACCGCCTCGAATCCGATCTGGCACAGGCATTCTCGCCGTTGGCAGATCTGGATGCGGTTGCGCAGGTGCGCACCGGCCTCGGTGCGGTGACCGCTGTGCAGCTCGCCGACCCGAGCCAGGCGGTCGCAGCGATCGGCAAGCTCCGCGAGCACGGCGTGAGTTCGCGTGCCGCAGGACAAGGGGCGTTGCAGGTCTCGCCAGCGTTCGTCATGACGACCGACGAGGTAGGCGAGATGGCGGACCGCTTCGCCGCGGCGCTGCGCGAACTGTAGGCCGGTGAACTGTAGGCCGGTGACCTTGTAGGGGCCGGCAATCTGTCGGGACCGGCGAACTGTCGAGATAAATCCGTTGCGGGCCATCTCTGCTCCGGCGTAGCGTTCGATTCGTCAGAGGAAAGGAGGTGGTCCAGAAGATGATTTCTTTCAGGACTGAGGAGGTGGCCGCCGCCTGACGGCGGTCGCCCACCTGAAGAAGGCGGACCCCGTACCGCGCGACGTTCGCGCGATACGGGGTCCGTTTCGTCTTGTGCGCTAGCGCCGCATGGTGGGGAACTCAGCGGCGGTGCTAGGACGTTCGGGGTGTAACACAGTTTGCAGGCTGGTGACCGTCGCCGGATCGACGGGCTTCCCCGAACCGAGCGCCCAATCATGCAGGTCCGTCGACCAGAAGAACGGAATGGCGCGTACCGCTCGGGTGCACCCACGGCGACGTCGAGCGCGGCCGCCGCGCAACGAGGAAGAAGACGCCCGTGGCACCGTCGTTGAGCCTGAAGACGATCTCGCCGCCGTCGAGGTGTCGCAGGTCTTCAGGTACCAGCGTGACCGCCACCGTGATGGTGATCGGATCCGGCGTCACGTTGTCTCGAAACCACTCGACTTCCTGTTGCCGCCCCAGAGCCTCCTGTCGGCGAATCTCCGCGCGGAATTCCTCCTGGGTCTGAGCGGGTCCGTCCCACCGGAAAAAGTCAACGTCGTGGCGCGTGTCGAGGACGAACTCGGCGAACGACGTGTGTGACGCGAAGTGGTCGTTGCGGCCTTGCAGGACAGCACCGCTCTCGGCGTCGATGACGAGTTGGATTGCGGCAGGCTTGTGTGGCGGCGGCGCGAGTTCGACGTTCCAGCATTCCCTGCCGAGATAATCGCCGACCGTGATCGGGGTTTCGGTCGGCGCGGTGAAGTCGTCGCCGCGCCACGTCTCGGGGCCGCGGACCGTCAGAAGTTGGCTTCCAGGCCCGGGGTAGGCATTCGGTCAAGCAGGGGACACCAGCCAACCTCCGTCGATTTTCGGCGTCCAACTGTGTACACCGTCGCAGAAGTAGAGCGGGTCGCCGACTTCCGATTCGACACGCGTCTTGGCTCCGTCCCGCCACACTCGGACTGTGCATTCCGGCGTGTCGGCGGCGGACTCGCGCACCCTGTGGTCGACCGTGCCGCCCGCGAACACTTTCGTGTCAGGCTCTCTCGACACGATCGTCCCGCGTATCGGAACAGACGGGGGTTCCATCAACGTCGCCTTGATGTGATTCCACGTGAGCATGCGTTCCTCGTCTCGGAGAACAGGATTCTTCCGCCGATCTATACCAGTATTCGGCACAGATCGGCGGAACAAGCCGTCGAATCCGCTGGACCACACGCGGCGGCAAAGTACTGTGCCCCGCCGGGTTCCGGCGGGGCACAGTACTTCGGTGTCTTCTGCGGGCTGCAGAGAGATCAGTTGGCGATGGTCAGGCGAGGGCCTCGGCGGTGGCGATCGCCTGACCGACACCGGCGACGATCGAGGCGACCTTGAGTGCCTCGAAGACGGCCTCGCGGTCGAGACCCGCCTCGCGCACCACGTTCTCGTGCGCGCCAACGCAGTGGTGGCAGCCGTTGATCGCCGAGACGGCGAGCGACCACAACTCGAAGTCGGCCTTCTCGACACCGGGGTTGCCGATAATGTTCATGCGCAGACCGGGGCGCAGGTCGTCGTACTTGCCGTCGAGGAAGCCACGGCCACGGTAGAACACGTTGTTCATGCCCATGATCGACGCGGCGCCGAGGGCGGCGTTGTACGCCTCCGCAGACAGATTGTCGGCAGCCTCGTCGGAGATTTCCTTGAGAACCGTCGCATTGCGGGTCGCCGCGGCGGTGGCCAGCAGTGAGCCCCACAACTGCTGCTCGTTCAGCACCGTGGTGCGGCTGATCGAGCCGAGGTTCAGCTTCAGGTCTTTGGCGTACTCGGGGAGTGCGCTCTTCAGGTTCTCGATGCTCATCAGGCAGTCATCAGCTCGGCTGCGTTGATGGTCGGATCACCCTTGCGCCAGTTGCAAGCGCACAGCTCGTCCGACTGGAGAGCGTCGAGGACGCGAAGGACCTCGTCGACGTTGCGGCCGACGGAACCGGCGGTCACCGAGACGAACTGGACTTCGTTGTTCGGATCGACGATGAAGGTCGCGCGGTCCGCGACACCATCGGCGTTCAGGACGCCTGCGGCCTCGACGAGTTCACGCTTGAGATCCGAGAGCATCGGGAAGGGGAGGGTCTTCAGCTCCTCGTGCTGTGCGCGCCACTGGAAGTGCACGAACTCGTTGTCGACCGATGCGCCGAGCACCTGCGCGTCGCGGTCGGCGAACTCGTCGTTCAGCTTGCCGAAAGCAGCGATCTCGGTCGGGCACACGAAGGTGAAGTCCTTCGGCCAGAAGAACACGACACGCCACTTGCCCGCGTAGTCGTCGGAGGTGACGGTGGTGAAGTAGTCCTCGGGCTGCTGCGCATCGACCTTCGAGAGGTCGCCGCCGATGACAGCGGTCAGGTTGTAAGCGGGGAACTGGTCGCCGATGGTCAACAGTGCCATGACACATACTCCTAAGTTCGTCGGAAGGTCTGCGAGAAACGCGTTCTCTCCGGAGCGGGCGGTGGCCCTTCTCCGTCTGGTGTCCAGTCTGCCCAAAACCCCTTAAAAAGTAAACGTGATTACAGGCACTATATTGATAGGTATGAGTGATCAAAGCTATCAACCGTCGATCGGTGGACTAAGGGCCTTCGTTGCCGTCGCCAAAAAGCTCCACTTCGGGTCGGCGGCAACAGAACTCGGAGTCAGCCAGCCCTCGCTGTCCCAGGCGCTCGCGGGCCTGGAGACGGGCCTCGGGTTACAGCTCGTCGAGCGCACAACTCGGCGTGTCATGTTGACTCCGGAGGGCGCCCGACTCTTGCCCGCAGCCATCGCCGCGTGCGACGCCGTCGACGACTTCCTGCTCGACGCGGCGGGTGATCTGGACCCGCTGTCGGGTCGCCTCCGGCTGGGCATCATCCCGACGATCGCGCCGTACATCCTGCCGCGCGTCCTGAGAGGGCTCGCGTTGCGTCGTCCGGAGCTCGACCTGCTGGTGATCGAGGACCAGACCGATCGGCTGCTCGGCCAGTTGCGGGACGGCTCCCTCGACGCCGCCGTGCTCGCGCTGCCCGCGGGCATCGCGGGCATCGGCGAGATCACGATGTACCACGAGGACTTCGTTCTGGCGTTGCCGTCCGGTCACCCGCTCGCCGGTCGACGGCGACTTTCCCCTGCACTCTTGGCCGACCTACCGTTGCTCCTGCTCGACGAGGGGCACTGCATGCGCGACCAGGCGCTCGAGGTGTGCCAGCGGGCAGGCGTCGATCCGGATCTGCAACAGACGCGCGCGGCGTCGTTGACGACAGCCGTCCAATGTGTTGAGGGCGGTCTCGGCGTGACGCTGATTCCGGCGACGGCGGTCGGCGTGGAGACCGCCGCCGGTTCACTCGCCGTCGCTGAGTTCGCCAAGCCGCGCCCCGGACGGCGGATCGGCCTGGTCTATCGTGAATCCTCCGGGCGCGCCGACTCGTACCGCACACTGGCGGCGGACATCACCGCCGTCGTCGCGCAGAGCGGCGACGTGAGCGTTCCGATCACACCCGCGAACCGGTGAGTTCGGCCCATTCGTCGAGCAGGCTCGAGTCGACGCCGCGGATGAGATCGGCGAGCTCGTCGGTGAGGTCCTCGATCTCATCGGTGACGGCGGTCATCGGCAGACCGTTCGACAACGCCCGATAGCAGTCGGTGAGATATCGCAGCACCACGCCCTCGCTGCGGGCGAGACCGAATTGCGAGACCAGTTCGGCGAAGGTCATCGACCGTTCGCGCATCAGGCGCAGGACCGACTTGGGCGACGGCGTGGCGCCGGCCAACCACGGATGACCTCGACGGTACGTGTCATATGCGAATCCGATCTCTTCGGCGAGCGGCTGCGGCCAGGAGATCTCCTCAAGGCGCTCCATTCGCTCGTCGTACTCGATCCCGTCGGCCTTCATCTCGGCGATCGCCTCGTCGCGTGCCGCCTTGCGCTGCGCGAACAGTACCGGCCGCGGATCCTCCAGGATCGACTCGACGATCGACACGACGTCGAGCACGTACGTGTCTGATTCCCGGTCGAGAAGCTCGAACGCGGCCACCGCGAACGCCGACAGCGGATTGGTCAACGCGAAATTCTCCGGCAGGTCGACCGACAGTTCGACGTGCTTGCCGTCGGCGGCGGGGGAGTCGAGTCTGGTGACTATCCCCGTCTCACACAAGTCGCGATACAACGCAATCGTGTGCTTGATATGCCGGAGCTGACGTGAACGCGGCTCGTGGTTCTCTTCGAGGAGATGGCGGAGCGCGGCGAAGCAGTCGCCTGGACGCTCCAACACCTCCATGAGCATCGCGGTCGTCATTGCGAAGTGCGACCGCATCTCTTCGTCTGGCGCGTCGATCAGCGCCGTGAACGTCGGCTCGCCCCAACTGACGAAGCCTTCAGGCGCTTTGCGCCGCACCAGCTTTTTCAGCTTCTTGGGGTCGTCGCCGGCCTTCGTGAGCTGTCGGGCGTTCTCGATGTCGTGGTCGGGCGCCTGCGCGACGACGTATCCGACGGTGTCGAACCCGGCGCGACCGGCGCGACCTGCGATCTGATGGAACTCTCGGGCGCGGAGCCTGCGCGTGCGCCTGCCGTCGTACTTGGTGAGACCGGCGAACAACACGGTGCGAATCGGCACGTTGATGCCGACGCCGAGCGTGTCGGTTCCGGCCACCACCTTGAGTAGCCCCGCCTGCGCGAGCCGTTCCACGAGCCGACGGTAGCGGGGGAGCATTCCGGCGTGGTGGACGCCGATCCCCGATCGGAGCAGCTTGCTCAGTGTGCCGCCGAAACCGGTGCTGAACGAGAAGTCGCCGATCGCATCGGCGATCACGGCCTTCTCCTCCTTGGTGCACAGTTTCGACGAGAGGAGCGCCTGGCCTCGTTCGACCGCCTGTTGCTGGGTGAAGTGCACGACGTACACCGGCGACTTGCCGCCGGAGACGAGCTCTTCGATGGTCTCGTGGATCGGCGTCATCGCGTAGCGGTGCTCGAGTGGCACGGGGCGCTGCACCCCGGTGATCGGGACCGTATGCCGACCGGTCCGCTTCGTGAGGTCGTCGACGAAGAATGAGGTGTCGCCCAGAGTCGCCGACATCAACAGGAACTGGGTGCCGTCGCCGGACGCGTCGGTCGGCGGCAACTCGATCAATGGGACCTGCCAGGCCCAACCCCGATCGGATTCGCCGTAATAGTGAAACTCGTCGGAGACGAGCACGCCGACGTCGTTGTTTGGGCCTTCGCGCAGTGCGATGTTCGCGACGATTTCCGCGGTCGCGCAGACGATCGGGGCGCCGGCGTTGACCGACGCGTCGCCGGTCAGCAGCCCGACGTTCTCCGCACCGAACTGATTGCACAGGTCGAAGAACTTCTCGCTGACGAGTGCCTTGATCGGGGCCGTGTAATACGACCGCCTGCCACGGCACCACGCGAAGTAGATCGCTCCGGAGGCGACGAGCGACTTGCCCGACCCGGTCGGCGTGGCGAGGATGACGTTGCTGCCGGACGCGAGTTCCAGGAGCGACTCCTCCTGGTGCGGATACATGTCGATACCGCGTCCAGCCCACCAGTCGACGAATCGTTCGAACGCGAGGTCCTCGTCGTCGGTGGGCGCGATGGGCGCGGGCGGTGCGGCCGTGTCGCTCAGGCCTGATCACGTCCTTCGTCGGTGTCGCCGAACTCGCCAGCGTGCTCGGCGAGGAACTTCTCGAATTCGGCACCGATCTCGTCGCCGGTCGGCATGGACTCATCGGGCGCCAGCAGCGACTTCTGCTCGTCCTTGGACCGCATGTACGCGTCGTACTGGTTCTCCAACGCGGTCACCACTGCGGAGACCTCCGCGTTGGACTCGACTTCGCCGTCGATCTGCTTGCGGACGTCGGAGGCAGCGTTCTCCAGTGCGGCGACCGGCAGCTCCAGGCCGGTCACCCCGACGACACCCTCGACGAGAGCGGCTGCTGCCGCCGGGTAGTTGGTCTGCGACAGGTAGTGCGGCACGTGCGCGGACAGGCCAGCGGTGCGGTATCCGGCCTGCCCCAGGCGCAGCTCCAATAGCATCGATGCACTCGCGGGCAGCTTCAATTCGTTGCCCCACGTGTGCATGCCTGCGATGGCGTCTTCGTCGTTGCCGTGTGCGGTGACCGACGCGGGGCGCGTGTGCGGGACCGCCATCGGTATCGAGTTGAGGCCGACGACCTGCGAGACGCCAAAGCGTTGCGCGAGGGCGGTCATCGCGGTGACGAACTGCTCCCACCGCATGTCGGGTTCGAGTCCCTCAAGAAGCAGGAACGGCGCGCCCGCGTTGTCGCGCACGGCGTGCATCGTCAACTTGGGCATGTCGATGCCGTCGAACTCGGTGCCGGTGAACGACATCATCGGTCGGCGCGAGCGGTAGTCGATCAGCTCGTCGGTGTTGAATGTGGCGACCAGTTCGGTGTCGAGCGCATCCCGCAGGTGCGCTGCCGCGAGCGTCACGGCATGTCCGGCGTCTGCATATCCTTCGAGCGCGTGGATCAACACCGGCCCGTCGCCTTCGGCACCGGCCACGGCGGGCGCCGGGAATTCGAGGTCGTACAGGGAACTCGGCTCCATCGAGGATTCGTCCATCGGTGGCCCCCTTCTTGTCGGTACGGCTGCTGGCTTGTCGATACGGCGGTAGGCGAGCGGTGCAGGAACCCCATTGTCCCGCACCGGTGTCACCGGCTACAACACGACACCCGCATCGGGCATTCCCGAAGGCGCGAACCGCGACGTGGCAGAGTGGACATGTGCAGCGTGGGACAGGACTGGTCGGTGTGGCAGCAGTGAAAGCTGTGATCGTGGTAGCGGCAATCGGCCTGTCGGTGGTCGCGTGCTCGGTCGACGGCGACGCGGTTCGCGTCCCCGATCTCGCTCCCCGCACCGTGGCGTCCGACGTGTTCCCCTTCGGACAGGCCAGCGCCGTACCCGCGGCGCAGGTCCCCAACGCCGTCGCCGACATCACGTTCACGCCAATGCGGGCGCAGAACCAGCCGGCCGACTGCACGCCGCCGCACGTTGAGGCGTCGGGTGCGCAGGTGCGGGTGGGACCGGGCGGTGCGGCGGGCGGCACTATCACGGTGATGCTCACACGGGTGTCAGACACATTCGACGATTACGTGACCGGCCTGCGTGACTGTTCGGCATTCGTCCTCGGCGGCACCGTCGGTACGCGGGTGACGACGAACGTCGGCTCGGTCGCCGACGACACAGTGGCGAGCGGCCGCACCCTCAGCAACGACGGTGTGCCGTACGCGAGGGTGTACGAGCTGGTCGCGCAGCGCGGAGACGTCCGGCTGTACGTCCAGAACCGGTTCGGCGGCCACGACCTCTCCGCCGCCGAACGGTCGGCGACGCGGACCCTGTTCGACTCGGCGTACGAGACGGCATTCGCGAGCTGAGCGTGCGACGCCGGGTGCCAATCGCCTGGTGAAACTGTGGACAACGGTCCGCGTCGTGCACAACTGGCGAGTAGGGGTGTCGTGCTCGCATCGCGGCGAGCACGCTCGGCCCATGAAGATCACCATCACAACCCGCATCGAGGGATCGCACGCTGTAGCCGACCCCGACCCGTTGATCGCCGCGGTGCCAGCGCTGCTCGGGTTCGTTCCGGAACGGTCGATCGTGTTCATGTGCTTCGACGACCGCATACAAGTCACCGCGACCATGCGGCACGACCTGGAATTCACGCGCGGCGGCCGCACCCCCGCAGCTATGCGAGCACTCTTCGCCCGACTCGGCGATCTTGCGGCCTCGTATGGGTCGCACGGCGTCGTCGCGGTACTGGTGGACGACCGGTATGAGCCGTCCGATGAGCGCTTCACCCGGGCGGCGCGCGATGTGCGGCGCGCGTTCGCGTGCGCGGGCGGGCTGACCGCGGCCTTCTCGATCGGCGCGGTACAAGCCGGCGCGTACTGGCGGACCGCATGGCAGTCGTCGCACTCGGCCGACGTGTTCGGGCACGACTTCGCTCCGGACGGAGTGCTATCGGACCCTCAGGCGTCACCGATCGCCTTGCATCGCGCGTTCGAGACTGGCCGAATCGTGATGCGGTCCAGGTCAGAGATCGCTGCGCTGCTCGCGCCCATCGACCACTGTGAGAGTCCGCGGTGCGCGGCGGTGTCACCGGCGGCGCTGACCGGACCGATGAGCGCCGACGACGGGCCGCGACTGGCACGGGTGTACGACGCAGTCCTCGAACGGGCCTGCGGCGACCCGTCGGTCACGTGCGAGCAGCTCAACGAGTTGGCCGAGTCGCTCGTCTCGGTGCACGTTCGCGACGCGGCGATCGGGCTGTCCATGACCGTCCACCGGGACGCAGCGGAGGAATTGTGGATGGACCTGACACGACGACTGTCGGGGACGCCCCGGGCCGCGGCCGCAACACTGCTCGGTCACCTCCACTACATGGAGGGCTCGGGCGCGTTCGCGTCAGCGGCATTCGACGTCGCCCACGCAGCCGACCCGTCGTACGGCCTCGCCAACCTGCTCGACACCGCGCTGATGCACGGTATGCGACCGCAGGAACTCGCCGGCATCGCGGATCTGGCGTTCGATCTAGCCCGAGCGCTGGGCGTCCCGTTTCCGCCCGCAACCCACCGCTCTGCCGGCTGAGTCGCCCGACCCGTCAGGCTGGGACGACGAAGATCGCGTGCGCCATCTCCGACGACAGGGTCAGCCCTTGGTGGCCTGGCGTGCTGATGATGACCGCTCGTGGCCCGACCGTCGCAGTGATGCGCGCATTCGGCACCACGCCCGCCTCGCGCAGGTCGGCGATCAGTTCGGAGTCGGCCTGCGCATGCTCAGACATGCGGCGGACGATCACTGCCGACTCGCCTTCGGGTAGGTCGACCAGACGGACAAGCGCGGCCTCGTCGTCCGAGGTCGTGCTGACACCGAGCTCGGCGAGGCCGGGGATCGGATTCCCATACGGCGACGTCGTCGGATTGTCGAGGATGGAGAGGAGACGTCGTTCGACGTTCTCGCTCATCACGTGCTCCCACCGGCAGGCTTCGTCGTGGACTTCATCCCACGGCATGCCGATGACGTCGACCAGGAGTCGCTCAGCCAGACGGTGTTTACGCATCACCGAGATCGCCAGAGCGCGGCCAGTTTGAGTCAATTCGAGATGACGGTCGCCCGCGACGCGGACGAGCCCGTCGCGTTCCATGCGGGCAACGGTCTGCGAGACGGTCGGGCCGCTCTGCTCCAACCGCTCGGCGATACGCGCGCGGAGCGGCACAATCCCCTCTTCTTCGAGATCGTAGATCGTACGGAGATACATCTCGGTGGTGTCGACCAGATCATTCACGGCAGCCATCGTCCTTTCGCTGCTTCACAGGCTACCCAAAGTCCTTGCCCGGTGCCGACTCCTGCCTCATTGCGTGTTGCGCATCCTCTCGCCGCGCGTTGCGTCACCGCCAACGGTCGCCACCGGCTAGCGTTGCTGGGGTGAGCGCCGCGATCATCTGGAGTGACCATTTCCTCGACTACAAGTGGGCGTACACCCACCCGATGAGCCCGATCAGGCTGGCGCTGACCATGTCGCTGTCCCGGAGTCTCGGCGTCTTGGACGAGGTCGAGACCGCCGAACCGCTGCCGGTCGACGACGCGGTCCTGACCACTGTGCACACGCAGGCATACATCGACGCGGTCCGCGCCGTCGGCTCGGGCGCGGCCGCGTCCAACAGCACCCTGTTCCAGAGGGTGTTCGGACTTGGCAGCGACGACAATCCGATCTTCGCGTCGATGCACGAAGCCGGGTCGATGCTGGTCGGCGGCACCCTTGCCGCTGCGCAGGCGATCAGTTCGGGAGCGGTGCGCCGGGCGGTCAACATCGGTGGCGGCATGCATCACGCGATGGCCGGGCACGCCGCCGGATTCTGCATCTACAACGACTGCTCCATCGCCATCGAATGGCTGCTGGAGCAGGGATACGACCGGATCGCGTATGTCGACATCGACGCTCACCACGGCGACGGTGTCCAAAAGCAGTTCTACGGCGATCCGCGGGTGATGACGGTATCGGTCCATCAGCATCCGGCGACGCTGTGGCCGGGGACCGGGTGGTCTACGGAGGTCGGCGAGTCGGGGGCCGAGGGGTCGTCGGTCAATCTCGGACTGTTGCCGGGGATCACCGACCGGATGTGGCTGCGCGCCTTCCACGCTGTGGTGCCCTCGGTGATCGCAGCGTTCAAACCGCAGATTCTCGTCACGCAGATCGGTGTCGACTCGCACGCCGCGGACCCGCTCACCGACCTCGCGTTGACGGTCGACGGCCAGGCTGCCGCCGTCCGCGCGCTGCGGGGGTTGGCGGACACCTACTGCGAGGGCAGGTGGCTCGCGGTCGGCGGAGGCGGCTACGGCATCGTCAACGTCGTTCCGCGGGCGTGGACGCATCTGATCGGTGCGGCGCTCGACCGCGACGTCGATCCGGCTACGACGATCGGCGAGGAATGGATCGACGCGGCGAACGCCGCCCGGGCCGATCTGCACCCCGACTACGCCCGGCCGCCGGAAGCGACGATGAGCGACGCCGGCGACACCGACTTCGTCCCGTGGGACGGCGACACCGGATCCCCTCCGCCGGAAGGCGTCAGCGAAGCGGCGCAACGTCAGACAGACAAGGCGATCCTCGCCACCCGCCGTGCCGTGTTCCCCCTGCACGGCCTCGACCCGGAGGACCCCCGTGACTGAGACCGACTATCCGCGCGACTGGGTCGCCGACGTTCTTGCCTCCGACGGCGGCGTCGTGCACCTGCGGCCGATCGTGCCGGCCGACGCCGACGCTCTCGTCGCATTCCACAACGGGCTCAGCGAGCGCACCCGATACCTGCGCTACTTCGGGCCGACGCCGACGCTGCCGCCGCGCGAGGTGGTCCGGATGACGACTATCGACTATCACGACCGCGTCGCCTTCTTGGCGATGCTCGGCGACGAGATCATCGCGATGGGTGTGTACGAGGGCCTCGCCGCCGACGGAAAACCCGAGTCGGCGGAGGTCGCGTTCGTCGTCGCCGACGACCATCAGGGGCGAGGGCTCGGCCCGATCCTCCTCGAACATCTGGCCGGCGCCGCGGCGGAGAGCGGATTCACGCGTTTCGAGGCCGAAGTCCTCTCCGAGAACCCGAACATGGTCGCGGTGTTCCGCGACGCCGGGTATCAGGTGAGCCGCGCGTTCGACGGCAGCACCGTGCACGTCGAGTTCCTCATCGATCCGAGCGAGGCGTTGACGTCGGTTCGCAATGCGCGCGAGCGCGCGTCGGAGGCCCGGAGCATCGCCAACCTGCTGCGCCCGCAGTCGATCGCGGTGATCGGTGCGTCGACCGACGCGAAGAAGGTCGGCAACGTGCTCCTCGCCAACATCATCGCGGCCGGATTCACCGGGCCGGTGTTCCCGGTGAACACACCGACGCCCGTCGACGAGAACGAGCCGGCGCCGGTCGTGTCGCCGACGTCGTCGCACTTCGGTGCGCCGGTCCGCCGCCCGGCCCGTGAACCTCGGCCCGCCCCTCCGTCGGTGCGCGGCATCCGCGCCTATCCGACGGTCCGGGACATCCCGGACCCGGTCGACCTCGCTGTCGTCGCTGTCCCGGCTGCGGGGATGGACGCCGTTCTCAGCGACTGTCTCGCCAAAGGCGTCCGGACCCTCGTCGTGGTGTCGTCCGGGTTTGGTGAGAGCGGCGAGGCGGGCCTGGAGAGCGAGCGGCGGCTCACGGAGCGGGTCCGGGCTCACGGTATGCGCCTGGTCGGACCGAACGCACTGGGTGTGGCGAACAATAGTGCGGACATCGCCTTGAACGCGACGCTCGCGCCCCGCGTGCCGGGTGCTGGGCGAGTCGGCTTCTTCTGCCAGTCGGGTGCGCTGGGTATCGCGATCCTCGACACCGCGGCGCACCGGCAGCTCGGTCTGTCGACGTTTGTGTCGGCGGGTAACCGCGCCGACGTGTCCGGCAACGACGTCCTCCAGTATTGGGACACCGACGAGAGCACCGACGTCGTCCTGCTCTATCTGGAGAGTTTCGGCAACCCCCGTAAGTTCGGGCGTATCGCTCGCCGGGTCGCATCGTCCAAGCCGATCGTCGCCATCAAATCGGGTCAGGGCGCGATGACCCAGGCCCGGGCCTCACGCACTCGCAAGGCGGGCGGCGACGACGCGATCGCCCAGATGATTCTCGGTCAGGCTGGCGTCATCCAGGTCGAGACGATCACCGAGTTGTTCGACTGCGGAACGATTCTGGCGTATCAGCCGTTGCCTGCGGGGCCGCGTACCGCGATCATCGGGAACTCGTCGGTCATCGCAGCGCTCGCCGCGGCCACCGCTCGGTCGTCGGGTCTCGACGTCGTCGCGACCGTCGACCTCGGTCCGGCGGTGTCCCGTCCGGACTTGTCGGACGCGGTCGCCGTGGCGATGGCCGATGACGACGTCGACGCTGTCATCGTCGTCTTTGTGCCACCGGTGGCGGTCGACGCCGACGACTACGCGCACGGACTGATGAGCGCGGTCCGGCCCGCGGACGGTGGATCCGTACCGGACAAGCCGGTTGTGACGACGTTCCTCGCTGTCGAGGGCGTGCCCGATGGGCTGTCGCGACCAGGCCCGGACGGGATGCCGGTACGCGGCTCCATCCCGTCCTATTCGACGCCGGAGCGGGCGGCGAAGGCACTCGCCCACGCCTGGAAGTACGCGGCGTGGCGGTCCCGTCCGGTAGCCGAGATCCCGACGATTGAAGGCACCGTCGCCGAGGACGCCAGATCGTTCGTCCGCGAGGCGATGGCCGACGGCCCCCGGGATCTGACTGCGGTCGAGTCGGCGCACCTGCTCCGCCACTACGGAATCGACGTGGTCGCGTTCCGTGAGGTGCGGACCATGCAGGAGGCATCTGCTGCTGCCCGCGAACTCGGGTTCCCTGTCGCTGTCAAGGCGACGTCGGCGAGCTGGATCGGCCGATTGGATCGGGAGGGTGCGCGGCTGGATCTGCCGGATGTGACGGCGGTGCTGTCGGCGTTCACTGAGTTGCAGTCGTTGACCGGCGACGAGGTACTGCACGTACAGAAGATGGCGCCGAAGGGGCTGGGCACGTCAATTGCGGTGAGCGACAACGAGTCGTTCGGGTCGCTGCTCAGCTTCGGCCTCTCCGGTCGGCTGTTCGATGCGCTCGGCGATCGTGGTTACCGAGCGATTCCGCTCACCGAGGTCGATGCCCGCGAACTGCTCGGTGAACCACAGGCGGCGATGTTGCTATCGGGTGGCCCGGTCGACGATCCGGTCGACACCGACCATCTCGTCGATCTGATTCTGCGGATCTCTGCGCTCGTCGACGAGGTGCCTGAGGTTCGGGAGGTCCGGTGCGATCCGGTGCTCGCATCGGCCGACGGCGTCGCCCTTCTCGGCGCCCGGATACATGTCGGCCCGGTGCCCACTCTTGCGGACACCGGGCCTAGACGTTTGGGATGACGGGACCGGTCAGGTGACGGGCGCGGTCAGCTGGCGTAGGAGCGCAGCTTCTCGGCGCGGTCGCCTTGGCGAAGCTTGCCCATCACGTCGCGCTCGATCTGGCGGACACGTTCGCGGGAGAGTCCGAACGCGCGCCCGATCTGGTCGAGGGTGCGCGGCTGGCCGTCGTCGAGCCCGAACCGCATCGTGATCACGGCCTGCTCACGCTCGTCGAGCGTGCCGAGCACCGAGCGGATGTCCGAGTGCAGGAGGTTGGCGATGACCGTGGTCTCGGCGGAGGTCGCCTCGGAGTCTTCGATGAAGTCGCCGAGCGGTGCCTCTTCGTCATTGCCGACCGGCATGTCCAGGCTCACCGGGTCGCGGCTGTGGTCCATCAGATCGGCGATCTTGGCGGCCGGGATACCAGATTCGGCGGCCAGTTCGTCGTCGGTCGCCTCCCGGCCGAGCTGCTGGTGCAGTTCACGACGGATGCGGGCGAGCTTGTTGACCTGTTCGACGAGGTGCACAGGGAGGCGGATGGTGCGGCTCTGATCGGCCATGCCGCGGCTGATCGCCTGCCGGATCCACCAGGTCGCATAGGTCGAGAATTTGAAGCCCTTCGCGTAGTCGAACTTTTCGGCGGCGCGGATCAGACCCAGGTTGCCTTCCTGGATGAGGTCGAGAAGGGGCATGCCGCGGCCGGTATAGCGTTTCGCCAGCGACACCACCAGGCGCAGGTTCGCTTCGAGGAGGTGCGAGCGGGCCGCTTCGCCTTCGCGGGCGATGATCTTCAGATCGCGCTTCTTGGCCGCGGTGAGGCGCTTCTTGGTGGCCAGCAGATGCTTGGCGTAGAGGCCGGCCTCGATTGCCTTGGCGATCTCCACTTCCTGCTCGGCATTCAGGAGTGCGGTACGGCCGATGCCATTCAGATAGACGCGGACCAGGTCGGCAGACGGAGACTGCGCGTCGAGATCCTGTTCGGTGAGGGCCGGGCGAGTGCGGGCGGCAGGTGCTTCGGACGGGCGTGCAATCGTCGTGTGAGACATACGACCTCCTGGAGTGCGCTGTTCGAGTGCGTTCATCTGGTCTAACGCCGTCAGTTCAGAAAAGGTTCCCGGGGCCGCTGAGAAGTTACTGAGATGTGTGAACGAAGCGTCGGTGGACTGCGGCCGCCAACGATGCCGCGCTGCGCGGCGCTCCACCGAACAGGTGGGACGCCGCTACGCCTTCGCAGAACACGAGGAGGTCGTCCGCGTCCGACTCGGGGTCGTCCGCGTCCAATGCGGTGAACAGCGCTACCGCCGCCGGCCGGGAGAAGAGGCAGTTGTGCAGGGAGCGGACGAGATCGTCGTCGTGGGTTGCGTCGGGTGCGAGCGCGAACCGGGCGCGGACATCACGCGTGCGAGTCGTGATCAGGGTGTGTAGGTAGCGGCCGATGGCCCCCGCCGGATCTGCTACTGCCGGATCTGTCGCTGCCCGATCCGGCCCGGTAGACGCCTCGAACGACGCGCTGGACGTCGCCGTGAGATGTGCCAGTGCGGCATCGAGCAGAGCGCGGCGAGTGCGGAAGTAATACGAGGTGGACCCCTTGGGGAGGTCGAGGAGACCATCGACGCCGCTGTGCGTCACCGCGCGGTTGCCGCCCCGCGCGGCGAGGTCGAGTGCGGCGTCGGCGATCTGGGTACGGCGATCTGGGGCATGTGGGGGATTGCGGGGAGCGGATTGTTCGGTGAGGTCGGCCACGCCTTCCATCCAATCACGACTCTATAAACATAGAGTGCGATGTATGGGGTTGAAGCTGAGACGAGTGATCAGGCGCGAGAGGGTCACAGGAGTGCGCGACGGCGACGTCGTGGCCCTAGCCCTCGCCGACGGCATGACCCTGACACCCGATCAGGAGAGAACAGCGGAACTGCTGTGCGGTACGGCGAATCTGTACATCGTCGGCCCGCCCGGCACCGGAAAGACCGCCGTCGTGGACTGGTGGGTTCGCGCGTGCGCGGCGGCCGGTCGCCCGCGAGTGCTGCGTAGGCATCTGCACGACTTCCTCGCCGACCTGCATCGACAGATCGACCGGTGCAGCGGCTGGGAAGCGGGCCTCGACGCGGCGACCAGTCGATCCAGACGGCGATACGACACGGTGTGCCTCGACGAATTCACCGTGCACGACCCGGCCGACGGCGTCTTTCTGGACCGGGTGCTGCGCACGCTGTCCGCACGCGGGACCTCGATCGTGGTGACCTCCAACCGGCGACCCGACGAGCTGATGCCGAGCCCGTTGTTCCATGCCGGGTTCGAGCCGACGATCGAATTCATCGACTCGATATTCGCGGTGGCCGTGCTCGACGGTGCAGACCTTCGCGCCACAGTCGGAAGCGCCGTCGGATTCGCATCGGGCACATGGACCACCGGGAGTTGGACTGCAGTCAAAGGAAAATCGGGGGCCGGAGCGTCTGGCGCGGACGTCGACGGTGGCCGTCCGCGAGCGATTCGACCGGGGTCTCAGGAACTTCCCGTCCACGAGTACGCCGACGGCTCGGTGCGGATCGGCTTCGCCGATCTGTGCGGACGACCGACAAATGCGGCCGATTACCTATGGCTGGCTCGGGCCTACACGGCCGTCACGGTGACCGGGCTGGCGGTCCCTGGTTTCGCGGGGGCTGATCTGGCGGGGAATGAGATGGGCTCGGACGTTGCCGAGGCGGCACTGGCCCGCTGGGCGATACTGCTTGACGTGATGCACGACGCCGACGTCCGCGTCGATGTGTGGGCGACGTGCCGCCGATCGGAGGTGACGGCCGCACTCGTGGCAACCCTGCCCGACGCCGCCCGGACTGTCAGCCGGATGGGGGCGTGGTGGGACGCCGACTGTGCCCTCACCCCTCCCGTGCGGTAAGGACGCGTGGACCGTCGTCGGTGACGGCGACCGTGTGCTCGGAGTGCGCGGTCATCGATCCGTCCGCCGAGCGGAGAGTCCACCCGTCGGGATCGCGGGCCAGCCGTTCGGTGCCCGCGGACCACCACGGTTCCAACGCCAACGTCATTCCGGGACGCAACACCGGTCCCCGGCCCGCACGACCGAGATTCGGCACATGCGGATCTTCGTGCATCGTCCGGCCGATGCCGTGGCCGCCGTACTCGGTGTTGACCCGGTAGCCGTCGGCGCGGGCGACGTCGAAGATCGCTGCCGAGACGTCACCGAGCCTGCCACCGGGAGTCATCGCAGCGATCGCCGCGTCGAGTGCGCGCTCGGTCGAGGCGATCAGTCGTGCATCGGGGTGCGCGGGATCGTCCTCCCCGATGCGGACGGTGAGCGCCGAATCGGCCGCCCAGCCGTCGATCGTCACCGCGAAATCAAGCGTCAGAACGTCGCCGTCGGCCAGCGTGTGGTCGTGGGGGAGTCCGTGCAGCACACCGTCGTTGACCGACAAACAGATCACGTTGCGGAACGGGCCGTCGCCGAACGACGGTGCGTAGTCCCAGTAACAGCTGACGGCCCCGCGCTCGGCGACCATCGTGCGGGCACGCTGCTCCAGGTCGAGGAGATTGACTCCGGGGGCGGCGCGGCCCGACAGATCGGTCAGGACATCGGCGACGAAACGGCCGGTGACCGCCATCGCATCGATCTCCGCCGGTGTCTTCAACTCCATCATGAGATCTCCATTCATGAGTTACCGGTTGTGCGCTACCGAAATACCTGGTATTTCAATACCAGGTATTAGAATACCAGGGTTCGTATAAGCTCGACGCATGGTCCGCATACCGCTGAGTCCTGCACAGATCGAAGCCGGCCGTCGCCTCGGGACGCTCGTGCGAGAAGCACGTGGAGACACCGACCCCGCGGAAATCGCTGCGCGAGCGGGAATCTCGCCGGAGACCCTGCGCAAGATCGAAGCCGGACGCATCCCCAGCCCCGGATTCGGCACTGTGGTGTGCCTGTGTGACGCTCTCGACATGCCGCTCGACGAAGCCGTCGACGCATGGCGAGGGAGATCGGCGGCCGCCCGCGCTGCGGGCTGACGACACTAGGTTCGCGTCTAGCCCGGCCGTCCGGTATCTGACTCGCCAGTATCTGACTCTTCAGGGTCTGGTTCACCGTCGGGTTGGGCGTCGATCACCGGGTGGTCGCCGTCGTCGAACCGGTCACGGGCCGCGGGACGGTCCGACAGCTCCGGCGGACCGATGGCGCGGTGAGGTCCGTAGTGATAGGTGGGGACTTCGCCGCGACGACGAGGCTCGGTGTCGTTGGCGCGCAGCACTGCGATCCACGGGATGGGAATCGACACGACGATGATCGCCAGCGCAATCCACCCGTTCTGCGTCGTCGCATACACGATGGACGCGATGATCAGTGCAGGCACTCGAACGCTCATCATGATCAGGTAACGGCGCTTACGGGCGCGGAAGACCTCGTCCTGATCCTGCTCGGCGCCGGTGATCAGAAATGTGCTCGGGTCGGATTCGTCGTGCGCCATACCCACATGGTTCCACAGTGCGTCACAATGGCTTCATGGCAACGCAGACGATCGAACGCCCGGACATCGACGAGCGGACCGAACAGGACGACGACACACCCAAGGTCTTTCACTATGTGAAGAAGGACAAAATCGCCGAGAGTGCCGTGATGGGCAGCCACGTGGTCGCCCTCTGCGGCGAAGTGTTCCCGGTCACCAAGCAGGCCAAGCCCGGCTCACCGGTGTGCGAGAAGTGCAAGAAGATCTACGAGAAGATGAAGAAGAAGTAGTCACTCGTGCGGGCCGCGCCGGGTGATGGCGCGGTTCCGCAGAGTGTCCGTCAACTCAGTGGTCTGTGTCGTCACCCAGTGCCGCATCACCGGGCTATTCTGGCGGCTCGGCCAGAACTCCTGACAGGCCGCATTGAACTCGGCGCCCAGGACGATCGCGAAGCCGAGAAAGTACGTGAACAGCAGGAACGCGATCGGCGTCGCGAGCGCGCCGTACGTGTACCCGGTCCTGGCAAGAGTCGTCAGATACCAGCGCAAGATGTAGCTCGCCAACCAGAACCCGACGCCCGCGAGCACCGCTCCGGGGACCAGCCGCAGTCGCGGCGGGGGGTGCGGGAGCGCGAAGCGGTAGAGCGCCGACAGCGCGCCGATCAACAGCACGCCGACGAACGGGAAGTACGCCCAGTCGATGAGGTCGTTGACCGCAGGCCCCCAAGACTGGGGCAGCACGTTCTGCAAATAGGTCGGACCGAGTGCGACCAGGGGTAGGACGAGGATCGCCATGACCAGGAAGAACAAGTAGATGATCAGGGCGAAGATGCGTTGCCACACGGGATTGCGCACCTGGTGCTGGTCGTGCGCGTGGACGATCGACGAGACGAAGCACGACATCGCCGACGAGCCTGCCCACAACGACAACACGAAGCTCACCGACATCACCGTCACGCGGCCGCGACTGAGCACGTTGTCGACCGTCGGCTCGATGAGATCGGTCACCACCTGGTCGCTGAACGTTCGCTCGGCGAACGACATGATGCGTTGAGAGATGACATCGATCGTGTCCGGGCCGAACCAGCCCGCGATGTAGCCGATACTGCCGAGAACACCGAGGATCAGCGGGGGCAGCGACAATGCCTGCCAGAACGCGGCTTGCGCCGCCCACCCGATGATCGAATCCTCGTAGCACTTCACCGTCGTCCGCCACGCCAGTCGCGGCAGGTTCTTCAGGATCGGTCGCCGAGGTTCGCGGTCGTCGTGCTCGAAATCCGGCGTCGGCGACGTCGACGCGGCGGAGCCTTCGACGGGCGGCTCGGCGGCGTCGTGGTTGTAGGGCGTCCCGTGTGTGCTGATGAGACCAGCATGGCCGATGACGGGGGCGTGGTCGATCACCGCCCCGCCGATGGCGTGGCGGAGACACCCGTGCCAAGCGCTAGAATCAAAGCCGCATCCGTGGCCGACGCGAGCCTGAAATACGGCTCTCAGTTGCGCATGCCAGGGGGAGAAATCACCAGTGAAATCTGTCAGGAGCAAGGTGACCAGTACCGATGTCGACACCGACCGCCGAACCGCATCGGGGGCGCCGCTGCGCGCGTGGCAGCGGCGGGCGCTCACCAAGTATCTGACATCGCGTCCGACGGACTATCTCGCCGTCGCGACGCCGGGTGCAGGCAAGACGACGTTCGGCCTTCGCGTCGCGGCCGAACTGCTCGCCGACCGCTCCATCGAACGCATCACCGTCGTTGCGCCAACCGAGCACCTCAAACACCAGTGGGCGGCATCGGCCGCACGCAATGGCATCGCCCTCGACCCGAACTTCTCGAACTCCACCGGCTCGACGAGTTCGGACTTCGACGGCGTCGTCCTCACCTACGCGCAGGTCGCCGCCCACCCGTTCCGGCATCGCGTGCGCACCGAGCAGTACCGGACCCTGGTGATCCTCGATGAGATCCACCACGGCGGTGACGCGAAGTCGTGGGGCGACGGCATCCGTGAGGCCTTCGGTGACGCCACGCGCCGTCTCGCGCTCACCGGAACCCCATTCCGGTCGGACGACTCGCCGATACCGTTCGTCACCTACGAACCCGAGCCGGGCGGCGGGCAGCGATCGCGCGCCGACAGTTCCTACGGCTATTCGGAGGCGCTGCGCGACGGCGTCGTCCGGCCCGTGGTGTTCCTGGCGTACTCCGGTGAGGCGAGTTGGCGCACCAGTGCCGGTGAGGAGTTCACCGCACGCCTGGGAGAGCCCCTGTCGGCCGAACAGACGGCACGAGCGTGGCGCACCGCGCTCGACCCGCACGGCGACTGGATCTACGCGGTGTTCACCGCGGCGCACCGTCGCCTGATTCGGCTTCGCGAGTCCGGTGTGCCCGATGCGGGCGGGCTCGTGATCGCGACCGATCAGCAGAACGCCCGCGACTACGCGGACCTGCTGTACTCGATCACCGGAACCAAGCCGACCGTCGTGCTGTCCGACGACCCGAAGTCGTCGTCGCGGATCGAAGAGTTCTCGAACTCCACCGACGAGTGGATGGTCGCGGTCCGCATGGTGTCCGAAGGCGTCGACGTGCCTCGACTCTCGGTCGGCGTCTACGCGACCAACGCGTCGACCCCGCTGTACTTCGCGCAGGCGATCGGGCGCTTCGTGCGGTCGCGTCGCCCCGGCGAGACCGCGAGCGTCTTCCTGCCGTCCGTCCCGGTGCTCCTACAACTCGCGAGCGAACTCGAAGCACAACGCGACCATGTGCTCGGCAAGCCGCACCGCGAGTCCGACGGACTCGACGACGCACTGGTAACCGACGCGAACAAGCGCAAAGACGAGCCGGGCGAAGACGAGAAGTCGTTCCAATCGCTACACGCCGACGCCGAACTCGACCAAGTGATCTACGACGGTTCGTCGTTCGGTACGACGACGCTCGTCGGTTCCGACGAGGAGTCGGACTACCTCGGTTTGCCGGGGCTCCT
This sequence comes from Gordonia abscondita, assembly GCF_032711245.1. Taxonomy (GTDB): domain Bacteria; phylum Actinomycetota; class Actinomycetes; order Mycobacteriales; family Mycobacteriaceae; genus Gordonia. The sequence continues at coordinate 3,687,721 of NZ_CP128986.1, read as the reverse complement.
CGACGCCGACCAAGTGCGCACGCTGCTTCAACAGCGTCAAGCGCAGCAGGTCACCAACCGCAGTACCGCGCGCATCCGCGACGGCGAGCAGGCCAGTGCTGCACCGAACGCAACCGAGCGTGGAACTGGTGAGAACCTGATGGCGCTGCGCAAAGAACTGAACACCCTCGTCGCCCTCCACAATCAGCGCACCGGCAAACTCCATTCGGCCGTCCACAGCGAATTGCGCAGCCGACTGGGGGGACCGCCGACCGCGATGGCGACAGCCGACCAGCTCAAGGAACGGATCACCGCCCTGAGAACGTGGAGATGACGGGAGCGCGAAACCGCAGAACCCGCAAGCAGAGCGCAGAAAAAGGGAGGCGAGCCGATAGTCGGCTCGCCTCCCCTCTTCTGGTGACGTCAGTCCGAGATCGACACCACTGCACCGAGCTCGACGAGGCGTGCCTCGTGGTCGTTGTAGTGGTGACGGCAGAAGAGGAGCTCTCCGCCCGTCGGGAGCTCGGCACGCACCTTGGCCGCGGCGCTGCAACGATCACAGCGATCGGCGGCAGTCAGACCGGTGGAGACGACAGTGTCGGGCGTTGCGATGTCAGGCATGGCTTCCTCCGTCCCTTCAGATGACAGATCCTTGGCGATCCATCATGGCTACACCTTGTCAGACGTATGAGGCAGAGCATTTGTTCCCGAGAAACCCGGGTGTGTCGTACCGCACGTCTGTCGTGGGCGTCGAATATCGAGCGTTCGCGGGCTAATCCAGGTAGTCGCGCAAGACCTGCGAACGACTCGGGTGGCGCAGCTTACTCATCGTCTTCGATTCGATCTGGCGGATGCGTTCGCGGGTCACCCCGTACACCTGCCCGATCTCGTCGAGCGTGCGCGGCTGTCCGTCGGTGAGTCCGAACCGGAGACGGACGACGCCCGCCTCGCGCTCGGACAACGTGTCGAGCACATCCTGCAACTGATCCTGAAGCAGCGTGAAGCTGACCGCGTCGACCGCGACCACGGCCTCGGAGTCTTCGATGAAGTCACCGAGCTGGCTGTCGCCCTCGTCACCGATCGTCTGATCGAGGGAGATCGGCTCGCGCGCGTACTGCTGGATCTCCAGCACCTTCTCCGGCGTGATGTCCATCTCCTTGGCGAGCTCTTCCGGGGTGGGCTCGCGGCCCAGATCCTGGAGGAGTTCGCGTTGGATGCGGCCGAGCTTGTTGATGACCTCCACCATGTGCACCGGGATGCGGATGGTGCGGGCCTGGTCGGCCATTGCGCGGGTGATGGCCTGACGGATCCACCACGTCGCGTACGTGGAGAACTTGTAGCCCTTGGTGTAGTCGAACTTCTCGACGGCGCGGATCAGACCGAGGTTGCCTTCCTGGATGAGGTCCAGGAACGCCATCCCGCGGCCGGTGTAGCGCTTGGCGAGCGAGACCACCAGACGGAGGTTCGCTTCGAGGAGGTGGTTTTTGGCGCGGTTGCCGTCGCGCGAGATCCACGAGAGGTCACGACGCTGGGCGACGGTCAGCTTCTCGCCCGACTCCATGATGCGGCGCATGCGCTCGGTGGAGAACAGGCCAGCTTCGATGCGCTTGGCGAGTTCGACCTCCTCTTCGGCGTTGAGGAGCGCGACCTTGCCGATCTGCTTGAGATAGGCGCGGACCGAGTCGGCCGATGCGGTGAGCTCGGCGTCTTTGCGAGCCTGGCGGAGGGCTTCGGACTCCTCTTCGTCCCAGACGAAGTCGCCGGACTTAGGTTCCTCGTCGGCCTTGGCCTTCCCTTTGGCCTTGGCTTTGCCCTTCGTGGGCTTCGACTCGTCGACCACCAGTTCTTCGTCGGCCAGATCGATGTCTGCGTCGTCGACGTCGTCGAGACCTGCGGGATCGTTGTCGACGACAGCGTTCTCGTCGGCAGCCGACGTTGCCTTCTTGCCTGCGGTCTTCTTGGCTGCCGCCTTCTTCGCGGGAGCCTTCTTAGTCGCCACCTTCTTGGCGGGGGCTTTCTTTGCCGCGGCCTTCTTGGCGGGGGCCTTCTTGGCCGGAGCTTTTTTGGCGGGGGCCTTCGTAGCTGGGGCGGACTCGCCTACGGCTTCGACGGACGCGTCGGGTGACTGTGTGGTTGCCACGTACAACCTTTCGACTGTTCTCACGGGCGGCACGGCTGTTCGCGTCCAGAAAACGGACGTGACGCCGTGGGCGAAGGGGTTAGAGGCTTCGGTGCGGGACCGATGTGTTCCATTGTAACTCTCGTCGCCGCGAAGCTCACATGTGCAGACCCTCGTCAACGGCCATCGCAGCGCCTACTATGCCTGCGGTGTTGCGTAAATTCGCGGCGATGACGGGCGTGTCGACGGTCAACATCGGGATCCACACGTCGGCCTTTCGGCTGATCCCGCCGCCGACGATGAACAGGTTCGGCGAGAAGATCCGTTCGTAATGGGCGAGGACCCGTGACACTTTTCCTGACCATTTGCGATACGACCACTCATGGTCCTTGCGGACCTTTGCCGATGCCCGCGCCTCGGCGATCTGCCCGTCGACTTCGAGGTGCCCGAACTCGGTGTTCGGGACCAGGTCGCCGTCGTGGAAGAGCGCGGAACCGATGCCGGTTCCAAATGTCAGAAGGATCACCGTACCGGTGTCCAGGCCGGGTTCTCCGCCGAACCGAACTTCGGCCAGTCCAGCGGCGTCGGCGTCGTTGAGGGCTGCGACGGTACGCCCGCCGAGATGCCTGCCGAACAGTTCTTGGACGTCGGCGCCGTCCCACGACGCGTCGATGTTGGCCGCCGATCGGACGACGCCGTCGCGCACCACGCCGGGCACGGTGAGTCCCACGGGGCCCGTCCAGCCGAAGTGGTCGGTGATGTCCCGGCACGTCCGTGCCACGGCGTCCGGGGTCGCGGGCTGCGGCGTGTCGATCCGGTGCCGGTCGCCGACGAACGAGCCGGTGCGCAGATCGACGATCGCGCCCTTCACGCCTGAACCGCCGATGTCGATGCCGAAGCCCAGATGAGGTGCGGGTGAGAGCGTGCTGTCGGCGCCGAGGTAACTTACGCGCCCGAGTGCTGCGCCTTCCGGTGCGTCGGTCATCGGTGGACTCGCTTTCGTGTGAGCGGGAGTTGGGTGCGAACCGATGCGCCGGCGTGACACCGGCGACACCAGACGGTTCGGACACAGCCTTTCTGATCGCCCAGACTAAGGCACTGACGGCCCGCCGTAGACTCCACGGTGTGACCAGTTCCTCCGCCAGTGCCGCAGAACTCGCCGCCGTCGCCCGCTCCGTCGCCGAGACGGCTGCGCACCACGTCCGTACCCGGCGGGCGGAGCTTTTCGCTCCCACCGGCACACGTGCGGGGGAGATGGCGGTGAGTACCAAGTCGACCCCGACCGACCCGGTGACCCTCGCGGACACCGAGACCGAGACGCTCATCCGCCAGTTGCTGCGGACTCAGCGGCCAGGAGAGAAGATCCTCGGCGAGGAAGAGGGTGGGAGCGTCGACGTCCCGAACGGCGTCCGCTGGGTAGTCGATCCGATCGACGGCACCGTCAACTTCATGTACGGCATACCGGCGTACGCGGTGTCAGTCGCCGCGCAGATCAACGGACGCTCGGTGGCGGGCGCTGTCGTCGACGTCGCGCGGCGGGTGACGTATTGGGCGTGGACCGACGGCGGCGCGTACGCGTGCGCCGGTACCGCTCAGGAGCCGGTCGGCGAACCGGTCCGGTTGCGAGCCAACTCCATCGACGACGTCGGATTCGCTTTGGTCGCCACCGGATTCGCCTACAATTCGCAGCGGCGTGCTCAGCAGGGCGTGCTGATGGCGCAGCTGTTGCCGCGTGTGCGCGACCTTCGTCGTATCGGGGCGGGCGCCCTAGACCTCTGCATGGTGGCATCAGGTGCGGTCGACGCCCACATCGAGCACGGGCTGAGCCCCTGGGACTGGGCGGCGGGCGGCTTGGTCGCCGCCGAGGCCGGGGCGCGCGTCGTGCTGCCGCCCGCAGACTCACGTTCGAGCGACGGCGACGCCACGATCGCGGCGGCCCCGGGGATCGCGGACGACTTCTTCGCGGTCCTCGACGAGATCGGCGCGACGGCCCCGCTGCCTGACTAGCGCCGGTCAGCAGGTCTGGCTGTGGACCGCGTCGAGCAGTGACGAATCGACCGGCGACTGTTTCAGGTTCGGAGCGGCGACCCTGAGCGCCTCGATCGCGGCTTGCGCGTCCTGGGTCGGCTGCGTCGACGTGTAGTACTCGCCGAGCGCGACGTCGACGTCGGTGCCCTTGCGTCCGTCGTTGACGAGTTGAGCGCACGGCGCGGCCAGCCACACGGCGGCCGCAGCCGCCTGGCCGTCCTGCCCGAAGCGGATTTGTGCGACGCAGTGCAGATCGCGGTCGGTGTACACGGTGTCGTCGCCGTACGCGGGATCGGCGGCGCGGTAGCCGAGCGACGTCAGGTCATCGCTCACCGACTGCGCGGAACCGCGGTCGGCGGCAGCATTGAGAACCCGAACGCCGAACGTCGACAGCGGAGCGGGGCCGACGCTCAACATGTCAGAGCCGCTGACCGGGGTCAGTTTTGCCGAGTCGGCGATATTGCAGTCGGTCGGATACGACTCGTCATTGTCGCTTGAAGCGACGAACACCCATCCCGCGACGGCGACGATCGCGAGGATTGTGACGACGATCAATCCGGGCCGCAGGTTGCGGCGGAGAAACGGCTGCCCCTTTGCGTCGGTGGTGTAACCGGTGGCGATTCTCGAGACCACGTCGCTGAGCACCTTCTTCCGTGAGGGGCGGGTCGGCGCCACTGCGTCGGCACCACTGGGTCGGCACCACTCTAATCGTGCGACACGCGTGCCAGAGCGGTGGCGCGCCGAAGCGAAGCGACGGGTGTATCTTCGAGGCGATCTGTCGGTCGTTCAAACTAACGGGGCGCGGGTGTTGACATCGCATGCCCAGTCACCTAGAGTACGGGCGCCCAAGGTCATAACAAATGGGACTTGAGATGGTGTGGCGGGCCATAAGCGCGTCGCCCCAGCGAGATTGGCCTACCGGGAATAAACCAGGTTAGTTCAGCGATGAACGACCGGACACCAGCAATACGACAAAGACTCAGGCAGGCAGATAATGGCAACTGACTACGACGCGCCGCGACGGACCAACGACGACGATCTCGCCGAGGATTCGCTCGAAGAATTGAAGGCGCGCCGGAACGAGGCGCAGTCGGGCGATGTCGATGTCGACGAAGGCGACACCGCGGAGTCGTTCGAACTGCCCGGCGCGGACCTCTCGGGCGAAGAGCTTTCGGTGCGCGTCGTCCCCAAACAGGACGACGAGTTCACGTGCACCAGCTGCTTCCTCGTCTACCACCGCAACCGGTTGGCCGAGCAACACGGCAACGAGTTGATCTGCGTCGACTGCGCATAGGGCAACGGTAAATATCGTCGGCAGGTCACGAGCCGACTGGGCATATACCGACTCGGCTTAAGGTCGACTGGGAATAGGTCGACTGGGCATAGGTAGATTGGGCAAGCCGTCGACCGGACGTAGACGTGAGAACGAGAATTAGATAGTGCTAGGCACGGCGAACGCGCACAGTGCCTACCGTGATGAACGCCGTACAGGACTCAGTCCTGTGCGGCGTCTGTCATCTTGAGTGCTTCGAGGACCTGTTCGGGGTGCCGGGTGGAGATGAGCCAGTAGGGCGTGGGGTCATCTTGATCCTCAAGGACCAGCAGCACCATGGACTTGATCCAGGATCGGTGCATCAAGAACGCCGCAGGGTCGAGCTGGCGGCCCATCGCCGCGCTCTTGGCGGACGGCGCGATGGCGGCGCCGCGGGCGATCACCTCGCGTGGAAGTATCGCCTTGTGTGCGTGCACCGAACCGTCGGCGTCGACGATCACCTGGGTGCGGCCCATGGACCACAGTCCCCAGGCGAACAGCACTCCGAGCACTGGATAGGCGGCCCACGTCCATGCCTGGTAGTAGCCGGCCATCTGCACTTCGACGCCGACTAGCGCCGCCAATACGGCCCCGGCGATCCACCACCACCAGGGGGTAGTGAGTCGTTCGGTGTATCGATTTCCGCGTGCGGAGCCGGTCTTGGCAGATTCGGTCACGCAGCCCAGGCTAGTCGGGCAGTCGGCTAGTACTGTGCGGGGGTGACCATGCAGACCCCAGGAACGAACCCGCCAGACGCGTACCCGCCGTTGCGCCTCAAACGACTCGACTCGGGTCTTCCGCTACCTGCGCGGGCCCATGCGGACGACGCGGGCATCGACCTGTACGCGGCGACTGACCTCGAATTGGCACCCGGCCGCCGCCAACTCGTCGGCACCGGCATCGCGATCGCGCTCCCGGTCGGCACCGTAGGGCTGATCCATCCGCGTTCGGGTCTCGCCGCCCGCGCCGGGCTGTCGATCGTGAACACCCCCGGAACCATCGATGCGGGGTACCGAGGAGAAATCAAAGTCTGCCTGATCAACCACGATCTCGACACACCGATCACCATCGCGCGCGGCGACCGGATCGCCCAGCTACTCGTCCAGCGTGTCGAGTTGCCCGCGGTCCTCGAAGTCGATGAACTCGATGACACGGTGCGCGGCGCAGGCGGATACGGATCCAGTGGCGGCCACGCGATCCTCTCGGACGGGAAGGCGTGAGAGATGAGTGACAAGAAGCAGATCGGCGAGGCCGACGGCCCGTACGACATCGATGACCTGGCGAACTCGCCGGACGAACTGGCGAACTCGCACCTAGACCTCGGGTCGGTGCTGATGCCGGTCGTCGAAGGAGGCCAGGTGACCGTCGAGATGTCAGCCGACCACGATCCGGAGGCGGTCTACCTTGTGACGCCTGTCGGACGGATCGGGATCCACGCGTTCGCGGCTCCGCGCAGCGGCGGCCTCTGGCGTGAGGTGGTCCGTGAACTCGCCGAATCGTTGCGGTCCGACGGCGCGAGCACATCCATCGAGGACGGCCACTGGGGGCGAGAGATCGTCGCCCGGGTGCCCGGCGGGGTGCATCGATTCATCGGCGTCGACGGCCCGCGCTGGATGATCCGCTGCATGGCCAGCGGTCCGGAGGAGTCGGGGGAGCAGCTAGGCCAGTTGGCGCGTGCGGTCCTAGCGGAGACGGTTGTCCGTCGAGGCGACCAGCCGTATCCGCCGCGTGAGGTGCTGCCGATCGTGCTGCCGCCTGTCCTCTCCGAGCAGGTCGCTGCCGCACAACGTCAGCGTGTGACGGAAGAGGAGGCCGCGGCGCCGACGTCCCAGCCGTTGAGTGACGCGCCGTCAGCACTTTCCGGGAGTTCGGGTGGCCAGGACGTGCATCCCGGCGGCGCGGTGGCTCAGAGCGCCAGCGCGACCGTCTTCAGTGAGGCGCCCGCTGTCCTCGACGAGGCTCCCGAATTGAACACGGGGGAATTGAACGCAGTGGAACTGGAAGCGACAGGCGACGAGCCGGAGCTGCCGCAGGCCCCGTCGCAGGGGTCTGCGCTGTCCCGGCTGCGTAGGCGGCGCAGCCGCTGACGGCGCGTCCGCTACACCTGTCTGGCAGCGGCGAGCGCCGCCCAGCAGGTGTCGCCTAGTAGGCGTTCATCCGGGCCGAACTCGGCGAGCGGGGCTTCGGCGACGACTGACTGTCTCGCCGCGTCCGCCCACGCGCGGCCGACGGCCGCGGGATGCAGCGGATCGTCGGGTGCGACGGCGACGCCGAGCGGTATCGGAAGGGTTGCGACGTCGTTGAGTGTCGGTCCGACATACATCGCGGCTGCACGCAACTGTGCGACGAGCCCGCTCGGGTACAACGCCCGCCACGACCGGGCGAGTTCGGCGCCGAGCCACGCCGGGCTCGATGCGACCATGGCCGCCACCGTCGCGTCGAGCCCATCCCGGGCGAGGTTGTCGGCGGTGATCTGAGCCGACAGCGCTGCCAGTGATCCGTCGGGGCGTCCGGTCCACGGCGGGAGGGCGGCGAGGACACCGTCGCACCTGGCCGAGTGCGCCGGGTCGCACGCCCACCTGAGCGCTATCGCCGCGCCGATCGACACTCCGCCGACAATCACCCGATCGCCGCGATCGGCGATCGCATCGATCCTGGTCAGGTAGCTTTCGATGAGGTCTGGTTCGGGCTCCAGGCATTCCAGCGACGCGCCGGCGTCCCGCACGGATGGCCCGAAGACCCGAGCTGCGAAGTCGGCGTCTGAGCCGGTGCCCGGCATCACGATCACGGTGGTCATACGACCATGGTGCACGGGGAGTAGGGTGAGCCTCGAAAGCGAGTCATTACAGCGATGCCCGGAGGATGGGGATGGCGAACACAGGTTTGCTCAAGCGGTTGGGCAAGATGCTCACTGAGGATCTCGAGAACGTCGAGGACGAGCGAGTACAGCGTGAGTCTGCGGCGGCTAACGTCGCGCGGGCGACCGGCGCGCAATGCGCGAGCGATTGCAGTCGAGGCGATGAGGCCGTGATGATCGGCGAGCTCCGATCGGTCGAGACGTGCTCGCGCAACACCCACTCGGGTGTGCGGGCAGAATTCTTCGACGGGACCGACACAGTCTTACTCAAGTGGATGGGCCGCAATCGGATCCCCGGTATCGAACCGGGCCGCCGTTTGACGGTACGCGGTCGAGTCGCCTACGCCGACGGCATGAAGGTCGTCTACAACCCCGAGTACGAGTTGCACGCCGTCGACGAGTAGGCCTGAGCTGGGCTGGCGAGCGACCAGCACGGACTTGCGAACACCGACGATCACTCGAACCCTAGCGATCGACAGCGCGCCGGCGGTCGATACCGGACGGCGGCTGATACAAAGCTGCCGACCAACAACGCTGCCGACCAACAACGCTGCCGACCAACAACGCTGCCGACCAACAACGCTGCCGACCAATACAGCACTGCCGACCACCCGAGCGGACTCGGACGGTCGGCGGTGGTCACAGATCAGGCGAGGATCAGACTGGTTCCCAGCGTGATCAGCGACGCGACCTTGATCAGGTCGAACGCCACGTACCAGAGATGAGCGTGGCTGCGTTGCTCGGGTACGTCGTCCGGAGCGGCGAGCACCGCGTCGGTCCGGCGCGACAGAACCGGCCGGATCGCGACAACCTGTACGACTAGAGCGGCGACTGCGACACCGACTGCGGCGAGCGCCGTCGTCGGCCAACAGCTTCCGACGACCAATGCCACGACGATCGTGACGGCCCACACGGCTTCGACAGTGTTCAACGCGCGGAACACGAGCCTGCCGATGCCCAGACCGAGCGGGATCGTGATGCCGGGGGCCTGGAACTTGAGCGGGGCCTCGATGAACGAGATCGCCGCGACCATGCCGAGCCAGATGAATGTGAGGGCGAGCGCGAGCGCGTGGCTCGTCGTGAGGGCTGCGGTCAACGGATACCTCCGAAGGCTTCGAACCGGATGCGATCGGCCGACAGAGACCGGTCGACGAGAGCGTCACGAACCGACGACATGAATCCGGTTGGTCCGCAGACGAGGGCCGTCGAGGACGGGTCGACGGGCACGTCGGCGAAGTCGATCAGGCCGATACGTGTGGTGGGCTCGGCGCTGATGCCGTGCTCGTACCACTGGTACAGAGTAGCCCCGGGCAGTTGTGCTACGAGTCGGCCGAGTTCGCCGCGGTGCGGCTGACGGGCCCGCGACCGGTCTGCGTGCATCACCTGGACCGGTCGGGGGTCGCCGGTCGCGACGAGGTGGTGGAGCAGGCCGATCATTGGGGTGCAGCCGATACCGGCGGATGCCAGCAGCAGTGGGCCGTCGTCGTCGGGGAGCGTCAGATCACCGAATGGCGTGCTGATCGACAGGTCGTCTCCGTCGAATGTGTGCTCGTGCAGCCACGTCGAGACCTCACCGTCGAGTTTCACACTGAATCGCCATGTCGGGTCGCCGACACGGCCGGTCAGGCTGTACTGGCGGATCTGGTTGGCGCCGTCCGCGAGCGGCACCTGGACTGAAACGTACTGGCCGGGGACGAAGTCGGGGAGTGGATCTCCGTCGGTCGACGCGAGGGTGAACGAGACGGCATCCGGCGACACCTGGTCTCGTTCGACGACCCGCACCGTCCGCCACACCTGTCCTGGGGCGACCCCGGCCCGCGCGTACAACTCGTTTTCGCGGCCGATCAGGACGTTCGCCATCTCCCAGTAGAGCTCGTCCCACGCGGCTGCGACCTCCGGGGTAACGGCCTCGCCGAGTACGTCGACGATCGCCGCGAACAGATGCTTGTGGACGATCGGATACTGATCGGCGACGATGCCGAGAGACGCGTGTTTGTTCGAGATCCGTTCGATGATCTCGCGTTGGGCCGTGGAATCGTGGTCGAGTTGAAGTGTGGCGAACGCGGCGATCGACCCGGCGAGCACCGTCGACTGTGAACCTGACTTCTGGTTGGTTCGGTTGAACAGATCCGATAGCAATTCAGGGTGTTCGGCGAACATTCGCGGATAGAAGTTCGCGGTGATCTCTTCGATGTGTGCGGCGACGACGGGCAGGGTCGCTTCGATCATGGTGCGTGCGTCGGTCGAGATCATTTCGGAGTGCTCCTCACGGTGCTGGTCTATGTGAGGGCGGCGCGCGAACGACCGCCCGACACCGATCTGATCACTCTCCGACAGTACCTACTACGCATCGTGGTAGACGTCTCGTCTCACAGGACGAGGTCGGGACGTACGCCGATGTCGGCAGGGGCGAAAGTCCCATATCCAGGGTGGCCGTGCCGCCCGGAGCGTGAGGCGAAGAACCCGGAACGGCGGAGAGATTCGCGCCTAGACGGGAACCTTCATCGCGGAGTGCAACTGTCTCTCGGCTTCCTCCGGTGCGATGAACACGAGTTCGTCGCCTCCCTCGAGAGGATCGTCGGGCTCGGGGACGATGACCCGTTTGCCACGGATGATCGCGACCAACGCCACATCGCGCGGCAACTGCAGCCTGCGGACTGCCTTTCCTGCGAGCGGGGTGTCGTCGGGGAGTGTGAGTTCGACGAGGTTGGCCTGGCCTTGACGGAACGTCATGAGGCGCACCAGATCTCCGACGGAGACGGCCTCTTCGACGAGGGAGGCGAGCATGCGGGGAGTCGAGACGGCGACGTCGACGCCCCAGTCGTCGTTGAACAGCCATTCGTTGCGCGGATCGTTGACCCGGGCCACGACACGGTTCACCGCGAACTCGGTGGTCGCGAGGAGGCTGACGACCAGGTTGGCCTTGTCGTCGCCGGTGGCGGCGACCATCACGTCGAACGTCTGCAGTTCGGCGCGTTCGAGGTCGCCGAGCTCGCAGGCGTCCGCGTGCAGCCAGGTGGCTCCACTGACGGCCTCGACGTCGATGTGGGTCCGGTCCCGTTCGATCAGCGTCACATCGTGCTCGTTCTGCAACAGTTCGCGAGCGATGGCGCGTCCGACGGCGCCCGCCCCGGCGATGGCGACTTTCACGGCTGCTTCACTCCTGGAACTCGGCGGCCGCGACGGCTCGCGCGTTGTCGACATTTGCGGACAGGGTGGCGACATACAATTCGTCGTCCTGTTGGATCACCGTGCGCTGCTCGGGCAGGAGCGGCCTGCCGAGTCGGTGGATGAAGGCGATCCGGGCGCCGGTCTGCTCCTGGAATCGGTGCGCGTCGACACCGATCCACGACTCGTGCACTTCGATGACCGCCATCACCAGCGAGCCCGACGGGTCGTGCCAGACCGGCGTGTTGAAGGTCTCCCCGAGGGCGGCGACGAAGCGTTCGGTTGCCCACGGAACGGTTGCGACGGTCGGGATGCCGAGACGTTCGAACACGGCCGCGCGCTTCGCGTCGTAGATACGGGCGACGACGCGATCGACGCCGAATGTCTCGCGTGCGACGCGGGCGGAGATGATGTTTGAGTTGTCGCCCGAGGAGACCGCCGCGAACGAGTCACATGACTCGATGCCCGCCGCAGTCAGGACATTCTGATCGAATCCGACGCCGGTGACGGTTCGCCCGGTGAATCGCTCGCTCAGACGTCGGAAGGCGTCGGGATTGCGGTCGATGACGACGACGTCGTGGCCTCGGTCGGACATGGCTAACGCCAGGGACGATCCGACTCGGCCGCAGCCCATGATGATCACTCGCACGCTGGGAGACGATACTTCCCGGCGAAGCAAAACGCACCCTGCTCGGCGCGCGGCGCGAGCTCGACGGTGCGCGCCGAGCCGGTTCGTCGCGACCGACGGTCAGTCGCGTAGTGGCGACTCACGCGAGTGCCGCAGAACAGTGTCGCAGAAGAGTGCCGCAGACGAGTTCGGGGAAATGGCCTAGTGTTGCTCCGTGTCCACGATGACGAAGGTGTCGGTAGCGGCGAAGCGACTGCTGCTCGGCCGACCGTTCCGCAGCGATCGCCTCGGCCATACGCTGCTGCCCAAGCGGATCGCACTCCCGGTGTTCGCGTCGGATGCGGTGTCGTCGGTCGCCTATGCGCCGCAGGAGATCTTCCTGGTGCTGTCGGTGGCCGGGATCAGCGCGTTCACATTCGCGCCGTGGGTGGCGCTGGCGGTGGCCGTCGTCATGGTCGTGGTCGTCGCCAGTTACCGACAGAACGTGCATGCTTACCCGTCCGGCGGTGGCGACTACGAGGTCGCGACGGTCAACCTCGGACCGAACGCCGGGCTGACGGTGGCGGCGGCGCTGCTCGTCGACTACGTGCTCACGGTCGCGGTGTCGATCACTTCGGCGGCGGAGAATATCGGCTCGGCCCTCCCGTTCGTCCACGAGCACAAGGTGTGGTTCTGTGTGGCCGCGATCGCGTTGATCGCCGCCGTCAACCTGCGTGGCATTAAGGAGTCGGGCTCGATCCTGGCGATCCCGACCTACGGGTTCATCATCGGAGTTGCCGCCATGCTGATCTGGGGGTTCGTCCAGGTCTTTGTGCTCGGCGACACAGTGAAAGCGGAGACCAGCGGGTTCGGCGTCGTCGCCGAGAACAACGGGCTCGTCGGCTTCGCCATGGTGTTCCTGATTGCGCGGGCGTTCTCGTCGGGCTGCGCCGCGCTGACCGGTGTCGAAGCCATCAGCAACGGTGTCCCGGCATTCCGTAAACCGAAGTCGCGCAACGCAGCGTCGACACTCCTGATGCTCGGCGGGTTCTCGATCTTCCTCCTGCTCGGCATCGTGATGCTGGCGCAAGAAGTCGGAGCCAAGTATGTGCTCGATCCGGCGAAGGATCTGGCCGGGGCACCCGACGGCTACCACCAGAAGTCGATCATCGCGCAGATCGCCGAAGCGGTGTTCCACGGGTTCCCGCCCGGCTTCTACGCGATCGCCGTCGTCACCGCGCTCATCTTGATGCTGGCCGCGAACACCGCGTTCAACGGATTCCCGGTGCTCAGTTCGGTCCTCGCGCAAGACCGCTACCTGCCTCGCCAGCTGCACACCCGCGGCGATCGTCTCGCGTTCTCCAACGGCATCGTCTTCCTCGCCTTGGTCGCCATCGGATTCGTCGTCGCGTTCGGCGCCGAGGTGACGTCGCTCATCCAGCTGTACATCGTCGGCGTGTTCGTCTCGTTCACGATCAGCCAGACGGGCATGGTGCGGCACTGGACGCGGCACCTTAAAACCGAGAGCGATCCCGACGCGCGCATGCGAATGATCCGGGCGCGGATCATCAACGCGACCGGAATGGTGATGACCGGCACGGTCCTAGTGATCGTTCTCGTCACCAAGTTCACCGCGGGTGCGTGGATGGCGGTGCTCGCGATGATGGTGCTCTTCGTGCTGATGAAACTCATCCACCGGCACTACTCGACCGTCGAGCGGGAGATCGAGTACGACGATGCCGAGGGCGACGGCGACGACGCGGTCCTGCCGAGTCGGACGCATTCGATCGTCTTGGTGTCGTCGCTGCACTTGCCGACCCGTCGAGCTCTCCGATTCGCGCGCGCCACCCGACCCGACGTCTTGGAGGCCGTCACGGTCAACGTCGACGACCGGAACACCCGCAAACTGGTCGCCGAATGGGAGGCCAGCGACATCACCATGCCATTGAAGGTGGTCGCGTCGCCGTACCGCGAGATCACCCGGCCGATCATCACGTATGTGCGCAGGCTGCGGCGAGAGTCACCGCGTGACGTCGTCACCGTGTTCATCCCGGAGTACGTGGTCGGCCACTGGTGGGAGCAGATCCTGCACAACCAGTCGGCGCTGCGCCTCAAGACGCGTCTGCTGTTCGAACCCGGTGTCATGGTGACGTCCGTGCCTTGGCAGTTGACGTCCTCGGAGAGCCGAGGCAGACGGATGCAGACTCAGTACGTGGCGCCCGGCGACGTGCGACGCGGTTTCACCTCGGAGGATCAGTAAACATATGGCCGATCTCGATCTCGACGTCACCGGATACGCGAACGGCGGGGCGGGCGTCGCCCGCCACGACGGACGTGTCGTCTTCGTCACCGGAGCCCTACCCGGCGAACGGGTACGCGCCCGCATCGTCGACGACAAGAAGGCGTCGTTCGCGCGGGCGGCCGTCGTCGAAGTCCTCGACGCCAGTGCGCACCGGGTGGACGAGCAATGCCGTGCAGCCGCCGCAGGCGCAGGCTGCTGCGATCTGTCGTACGTCGACGCCGACTATGCGCGCGAACTCGGAGCCATCGCTCTCGGCGACGTGCTCACCCGCATCGGCGGGTTCGGGCATGGGGGTTCTGGGCGAACACACAACGGAGATGTTCCCTCCGACGGTCTGGAACCACCGACGGTCGCTGCTCTCGGTGATGAGGTCACCGGGTGGCGGGTGCGGACGCGTCTCGCAGTTGCAGGCGACGGGACCGTCGGCCTGCGCGGACGCAAGTCGGCCGACCTGATCACAGTGCCGTGCGCGGCACCGGTCGACGGACTCCTCGACGGCGCCGCCGCGATGGGTGGCGCTGCGGGCACCGAACTGGTGTTGGCCGTCGGCAGTGACGGTCGACGCCACGTCGCCGAACTCGCGGCACCCACCGGAACCGGCGGGCGAGGCCAAGGACGCCGAGGACGCGCACAGCGCGCCCGCTCGGCGCGCAGCGCGCCGCGCCGCGTCCGCACTGTCGAAGGCGACACCCACGTCGTGTACACGGTGGGGAAGCGGACCTGGTCAATTCCGGTGACCGGCTTCTGGCAGGCGCACCATAATGCGCCAGCCGTCTACTCGGCGACCGCCGTCGACCTGCTCCAGGCGGTCGGTGTCACCGGCGACGTGCACCTCTGGGATCTGTACGGTGGCGCGGGTGTGTTCACCGCGGCGCTGTGCGACGCCGACAGCGGATTCACAGTGACGGGCAGCGACATCGTCGACACCGATCCGGGTGCGCTCGCGGCAGCCGACCGCGTCCTCGGCGACGAGGCAGCTCTCACCCACCGCGGACAGGTCGTCTCGACGATCGCCGACCTCGCCCGTCCAGACGTCGTCGTATCCGATCCGCCGCGGTCGGGCGCCGGAGCCGACGTCGTCGACGCCATCGTCGCGGCCTCGCCGTCGGCCGTGGTGCACGTCGGGTGCGACGCCGCGGCGTTCGCCCGCGACCTCGGTCGATTCGCAGCGCAAGGCTATCGGGTGCGCGCATGGCGGGGGTTCGCCGCGTTTCCGATGACGCATCATGTCGAAGGCATGGCGGTACTGACTCGGTAGCGCCATGCTGAATCCGTAGACTGGTCCAGATCACCGTTTCTTGAGGAGGGACCGCACATGGGAGTGCTGGATCGAGTGGATTCACCGGCCGATGTGCGGGCGTGCTCGCCGGCGGAGCTCGAGCAGCTGGCGTCCGAGATCCGCGGCTTCCTCATCGAGAAGGTCGCGGCGACCGGAGGCCACCTCGGACCGAACCTCGGTGTCGTCGAGCTGACCCTCGCGATCCATCGAGTGTTCGAGTCTCCGATCGACCCGGTCCTGTTCGACACGGGCCACCAGTGTTACGTCCACAAGATCGTCACCGGCCGCAAAGGCGGGTTCGACACGCTGCGTCAGCGCGACGGTCTCACCGGCTACCAGGATCGCACCGAGAGCCCGCACGACTGGATCGAGTCGTCGCACGCGTCGGCGGCGTTGTCGAACGCCGACGGACTGGCGAAGGCGTTCGAACTGGCGTCGAAGACACCCGGCCACCTGTCGTCCGTCGAGCGGGAGCGAACCGTTGTCGCGGTCGTCGGCGACGGCGCGCTCACCGGCGGCATGTGTTGGGAGGCACTCAACAACATCGCCGACGGCGACCGCCCAGTGGTGATCGTCGTCAACGACAACGGACGGTCGTATGCGCCGACCATCGGTGGGCTCGCGAAAAACCTGTCCGCGCTCCGACTCCAACCCGGCTACGAACGGATCCTCGCGTCGGGACGGCGCAAACTCCGCCAGCTCCCCGTCGTCGGCGACGCCGCGTACGCCGTCCTGCACGGTATGAAGAGTGGCGTGAAAGACCTGGTGTCTCCGCAGGCGATGTTCGCCGACCTCGGACTCAAATATGTCGGTCCCGTCGACGGACACGACCTGGAGGCATTGGAAGCGGCCCTGGGTCGCGCGAAGGCGTTCGGCGGCCCGGTGATCGTGCACGCGGTGACCCGCAAGGGCATGGGTTACGCGCCAGCCGAAGCCGACGAGGCCGAACAGATGCATTCGACCAGCAAGATGGATCCGGCGACCGGCAAGGCCACGTCGGTTGCCGCGAAGGACTGGACGTCGGTGTTCTCCGACGCGCTCGTCGCCGAGGGGCAGCGCCGCCCCGAAGTCGTGGCGATCACCGCTGCGATGCCCGGACCCACCGGACTCGTCCCGTTCGGTGAACGTTTTCCCGACCGCATGTTCGACGTCGGGATCGCCGAACAGCACGGTATGACGTCGGCGGCGGGTCTCGCGCTGGGCGGCATGCATCCGGTGCTCGCGATCTACGCGACGTTCCTCAACCGCGCGTTCGACCAATTGTTGATGGATGTCGCGCTGTTGAAGCTGCCGGTGACCCTGGTCCTCGACCGGTCGGGTGTCACCGGCCCGGACGGTCCGAGCCACCACGGGATGTGGGATCTGTCGCTGATGTCGTTGGTGCCGGGCATGCGGGTGGCCGCACCGCGCGACGAGATCCGCGTGCGTGAAGAGCTCGCCGAAGCGCTCGACGTAGCCGACGGCCCGACCGCGGTCCGGTACTCCAAAGGCGCGGTGCCCGAAGACATTCCGGCGCTACGTCGGACGTCGGACGGCGTCGATGTCCTCGCCGACGGCGGCGACAACGGCGCCGATGTGCTCATCGTCGGGGTCGGCGCGTTCGCACAGTTGGCTCTCGACGTGGCCGAGAGTCTGTCGTCGCACTCGGTGACGGCGACGGTCGTCGACCCGCGTTGGGTGCTCCCGGTGCCCGAATCTGTCGCGGTCCTCGCGCGCGATCACCGATTGGTGGTGACACTCGAGGATGGTGGCGTGCAAGGCGGTGTCGGCGGAGCCGTCGCCCGCGCGCTCGCCGACGCAGGCGTGTCGACGCCGGTCCGTCAGCGCGGCATCCCGCAAGAGTTCATCGCACACTCGACGCGCGAACAGATCTTGAGCGACGTCGGGCTGACCGCGACCGATCTCGCCGAGTCGATCGTCAAAGACCTGACGTGAGGCGTGCGGACTGACCCGCGCTAGCGCGGGTCAGTCGTCAGCGCCTGCTCGATCACTTCGGCCGTCAGCGACACCTGCCAGGGGCGGGCGCCGAGTTCGGCGAGTCGCTGAGCGACGTCGAGGCCGTCGGTGAGCCCGAACCAACAGAAGTCGCGGACCACGGACGGCGCCAGCAGATTCTCGGCAGGCACACCGATCGAGTCGGCGAGCTCTTTGACCGCCGGTCGAACCGCGTGCGCGCGGGCCGCAGCCGCCGGATGCTTCGGTTCCCACCGATTGATCGGCGGTACACCCGCCTGCGGCGTCTTCTTCGGCGGCAACTCGGCTTCCGGCAGAGTCCGCGCACGATCGATCGCATTCATCCAAGTATTGGCCTGACGGCGTTGGCGCGGGCCGCCGAACACCGGCAGCGCGGTCAGGTCGGCTGCGCTTTTCGGGTCTTTCGCCGCCGCATTCACGATCGCCGAGTCCGGGAGGATACGGCCAGGAGCGACGTCCCGTCGTTGCGCGATCTCCTCGCGAGCCGACCAGAGTTCGCGGACGACTGCCAACTGGCGGGTCGTTTTGAGATTGTGGATGCCGGATGTACGTCGCCATCGGTCGGTCTTGGGTTCGGCAGGCGGGCGAGCGAGGACGGCGGCGAACTCTTCGAGCGCCCACTCGTCGCGGCCGGCCTCACGCAGGGCCGCGCTGACTGCGTCACGAAGTTCGACGAGGACTTCCACGTCGAGCGCCGCATAGTTCAACCAGTCGTCGGGCAGCGG
The DNA here is from genome assembly GCF_032711245.1 of Gordonia abscondita. Taxonomy (GTDB): domain Bacteria; phylum Actinomycetota; class Actinomycetes; order Mycobacteriales; family Mycobacteriaceae; genus Gordonia. The sequence continues at coordinate 3,669,371 of NZ_CP128986.1, read as the reverse complement.
TCGACGTGACCAATCGGCGGCCCCGTGCCCCTTAGCGAGCCCGAGATGTAGGAACTCGGCGACCATCGCCGCCAGATTGACCTTAGGGACGTTCAGGAGCCGACCGGCCAGCTCGGTGTCGAACAGGCTTTCGCACACGAACCCGAGTTCGCGCAGACACGGCAGATCTTGGTCGGCCGCGTGCAGAATCCACTGGGGCCCGGTCATCACGTCGATGATCGGCGTCAACGCCTCTGGGTGAGGGATCGGGTCGAGCAGGAAGCTGCCCGACCCGGTCCGTCGCAGTTGAACGAGGTAGGCGCGTTGGGAGTATTTGAATCCGCTCGCACGCTCGGTGTCGACGGAAATCGGCCCGGTGCCCGCGGCCAGACGTGCGGCCACCGAGGCGAAGTCGCCGGGGGTCGACGCGACGTCGGGAACGCCTTCGCGGGGCGCGGTCAACGGAACAACCGGGGTATCGGGTTCCGGGTTGGTATCGGTATCGCTCACCGAATGCCTCAGACCGTGCCGAGCGACGAGACGCCTGCGGGCGGTAGCCCGGCGACCGAGGCCAGCACTTCGCAGAATGCTTCCAGATGCACTGAGAGGTCGGCTCCGGTCGCGGTCCACGACGCGCGCAACTCCAGTTGGTGCGACTGCGGTGGGCCCGCGATGTCGCCGTAACGGACCGAGGTCGTTGCGGTCACGGTTCCGCCGAGTGCGCGGACCACCGGTTCGTCGCTGCCGAACGGCGGCGTCGACTCGGTTTCGTCTTCGGGGACGCCGAGGGCTTCGCCCAGCCAACTCCACGTGACCTGCGGCAGCAGCGGATCGGCGGCGAGCGCGGCCTCTACCTCGGCCTGGATGAATGCGACGAGCCGGAACGTGCCGTTCCACGCATCCTGCCCGTCCGGGTCGTAGAGGAGGACGAGGCGACCGAACGAACTGCCTGCCGAATCGGTCGGCACCTGGTTGGGGTCGGTATCGTCCGGCGGGCGGACTTCGACACCGAGCGCGTAGCTGTAGGGCGCGAGACGCTGCGGGGGACGGATCGAACCGACTTCGATCTCCGACCGCACCGTCGCAGCGTGCAGCGACTGCACGGCGTCGCGGAACTCGGTCGGTTCCGTCGGGGCTCCAGAAGTGGTCACGGCCGTCAGGGTAGGCCGCGTGTCGCGCCGGGTGGCGGAGGCGCGCCGGAATTACGGGGTGTCAGCGGGCGTGCCGGACGGCAGATGGCACAGTGAAGACATGACTACGGTGCGTGCCCGTCGAATCTCGACCGAAATGCCGCTGATCGCCGCCGCCACAGGCAAGACCCCGTCCCGCCGACCCGTGTGGTTCATGCGGCAGGCGGGCCGTTCCCTCCCCGAGTACCGGGCGATTCGCGTCGACCGCGGGATGCTCGAATCGTGCTTCGACGCCGAACTGGTCTGCGAAATAACTATGCAGCCGGTCCGCAGGCACGACACCGATGCGGCCATCCTCTTCTCCGACATCGTTGTGCCGTTGAAGGCTGCGGGCGTTGACCTCGACATCGTGCCCGGTACCGGCCCGGTCATCGCGTCACCAATCCGGACGGCCGCCGATGTCGCAGCCCTGCCGCGGCTCGAACCGGAAGCGGTCGGCGCGGTGACCTCGGCGATCGGTCTGCTCCTCGACGAGTTGCCGCCGACCGTCTCGCTCATCGGTTTCGCGGGTGCGCCGTTCACACTCGCGTCCTACCTAATCGAGGGCGGTCCGAGCCGCACCTACGAGAACACGAAGCGGATCATGCTCGGCGACCCCGACCTGTGGCACACGCTGATGGGTCGCCTCGCGGACCTCACGATCGCGTTCCTCCAGGCACAGATCGATGCGGGCGTCGATGCCGTCCAACTGTTCGACTCGTGGGCGGGGACGCTGTCGGAGGCCGCATATGAAGCGTTCGTGGCACCCCATTCGTCGCGGGTGATGGCCGAGATCGAGAAGTACGGGGTGCCCCGCATTCACTTCGGTGTCGGTACCGGCGAGATCTTGGATGCCATGACACGCGTCGGCACCGACGTGATCGGCGTCGACTGGCGGACCCCCTTGGACGTCGCCGCGCAGCGCGTGGGACGCGATGTCGCGATCCAGGGCAACCTGGACCCGACGGCACTGCTCGCCGGCCGCGACGTGGTCCGCGGCGAACTGTCCCGCATCATCGTCGAAGGCGAGCGCGCGATCGCCGCCGGCACGCCGGGCCACATCGTGAACCTCGGGCACGGCGTCCTACCGAACACCGAAGCGGACGCTGTCACGCACGCCGTCGAACTCGTCCACTCGCTGTGACCGTGCGGGTCGCGGTCGTCGGCGCCGGTGTCTCCGGACTGACCGGCGCCTACGACCTGCGTCGCCTGCTCGGCGACGAGACCCGTATCGACATCTACTGTGCCGATGAGCAGCCCGGCGGCATCCTCGCGTCGGCGACGGTCGGCGGCATGTCTGTGGACGTCGGCGCCGAAGCGTTCATCGTCCGACGCCCCGAAGCTCGGGACCTGGTGACCGAACTCGGACTCGGCGACGACATCGTCGCACCGTCCGGCCTGCGCCCCGCCGTGTGGTCGGCGGGTGCCCTTCACCGGCTGCCGTCGCCCGCATTGATGGGGATCCCCGCGAATCCCGCCGCGCTCGGTGATCTCGTTGACCAGAGGCAACTGCGCATCGTCGAATCCGAGGCCGACCGACCACTGGCTTGGACGCCCGGCGCTGACGTCGCCGTCGGTGATCTCGTCGCCGATCGGTTCGGCGACGTTGTCGTGGCCCGCAGCGTCGACCCGATGCTGGGCGGCGTGTACTCGGCGCGCGCTCGCGATCTCGGTCTACGGGAAGCGATTCCGGCTCTCGCGGTCGCACTCGACGCGGGTGCCCCGTCGTTGACCGCCGCGGTCGGCGACGTGCTGGCCCGGTCGACCGGAACCGGCCCGGTGTTCGGCGCGCTGCGTGGCGGATACCGCACACTAGTGGACGCTCTTGTAGCTGCGGCCCGAGCGGACCTGCACGTCGGCACGGTCGTGCGTGGCGTGCACCGCGTCGGCGCACACTACGACCTCGACGTCGACCGACACCGCAGGTCACGGCACGGGTCGACCGGAATTGGGGCGAACGGGAGCGGGGCGAACGGATACGATGCCGTCCTCATCGCGGTCCCGGTGTGGACGGCAGGCCGGCTCCTCGCGGCGGTGGCTCCCGACGCCTGTGCCACGTTCTCCAGCGTCGACGCGGCCGGTTCGGCCGTCGTCGCGTTCGCGGTAGACGGTGAGACACCACAGCATTCCGGTGTACTCGTCGCGTCGGACGCCGCCGACCTGTCGATCAAGGCGATCACGCTCAGCAGCCGCAAATGGCCGCACCTCGCCGGTGCGGGCGGTCGTTCGGTGCTGCGCGCGTCGTTCGGTCGGCTCGGCAAGCCCGTCGTCGGCACCGACGACGAACTTGTCGCCACCGCCACAGCCGACCTTCACACCATTTTCGGTGCGGCGGGCGTGGCGGCACCCGACGTCGTCGAAGCCGCCGTACAACGGTGGCCTGCTGGTCTGCCGCACTACGGTCCGGGACATCTGTCGGCGATGAGGGCGGCAGTCACGGCGCTGCCGACCGGGATCGCGGTAGCCGGCTCCGGTTACCGGGGAGTGGGAGTGCCGGCCTGTATCGGAACTGCGCGCGACGCAGCGGCTCGTCTCGCCGCACACGTGAGCGCACTCACCTGACCGCGATGCGGTATTCGCGCGGTGGCACGATGGAAGTATGAGCCGCTTGGATTACGCAGAAATCAACTCCACCCTCCGCTATCTGATGTTCTCGGTGTTCACTGTGCGCGCCGGGGAACTGCCGGAGGATCGCGCCGAGGCCGCAGCCGACTTCGAACGTTTCATCGCCGAGGTCGAGGACACCGGTGTCGTCGTGCGCGGTGTCTACGATGTGGCGGGCATGCGCGGCGACTCCGACTTCATGTTTTGGTGGCACGCGGAGACCATCGAAGCGTTGCAGGCCGCGTACTCGTCGTTCCGCCGGACCACGGTCGTCGGCCGCGCGAGCGATCCGTTCTGGAGCGGTGCCGCGCTGCACCGTCCCGCCGAATTCAACAAGAGCCACATCCCGGCGTTCATGGCGGGCGAAGAAGCGGGCGCATACGTGTGCGTCTACCCGTTCGTGCGGTCGTACGAATGGTATTTGCTGCCCGACGAGGATCGGCGCAAGATGCTCGCCGACCACGGTATGGCCGCTCGCGGCTACAAGGATGTGCGCGCCAACACGGTGCCCGCGTTCGCGCTCGGCGACTACGAGTGGATCCTCGCGTTCGAGGCCCCTGAACTCGACCGGATCGTCGACCTGATGCGTGACCTGCGCGCCACCGACGCCCGCAATCACGTTCGCGTGGAGATCCCGTTCTTCACCGGCCCCCGCGTCGAGCCGACCACACTCGTCAACACGTTGCCCTGATCGCCTGCTGATCGAACCGAGTCGAGACTGCCGAATCTCGACTCGATTCGATCGGCGGGTAGTCAGTGCTCGTGCGTGAGCCGCAGACTGATCGAGTTGATGCAGTACCGCAGATCGGTTGGGGTGTCGTAGCCTTCGCCCGCGAACACGTGACCGAGGTGGCTGTGGCAGTTTGCGCACAGTATCTCTGTGCGGCGCGCGCCGAGTGAGTCGTCGTGCCGTTCGATGACGGCATCGCCAGCGAGTGGGGTGAAGAACGACGGCCACCCACAGTGCGACTCGAACTTGGTCTCGCTGCGGAACAGTTCGGCGCCGCACGCCCGGCACTCGTACACGCCGACGTCTTTGGTGTCGGTGTACTCACCGGTGAACGGACGTTCGGTGCCCGCCTGCCGCAGCACTTGGAATTCGGCGGGCGACAGACGTTCACGCCACTCGGCGTCGGTGAGCTTGGTGAAGTCGGTCGGCTCGGTGGATTCTCGGCGTCCGTTCGATGCGTCGTTCGTCATATGTCCCAGGGTAGACGCGTCAGGCGACGCCTGTCGGCTCCCGGGAATCGAGTGCGTCGACGTCGAGCACCCCGTCGCGCCGCATGTCGAGGTATCGGAACAACAGTGAGCAGAAGACGGCGATCATCAGCAGCGACCACCCCCACGTGACCTTGCCGTACTCGAGGTAGCGGCCGAACGGTTCCCATTCGTTTGAGTAGAAGACGTCGAACGACAGGCACCCGTAGGCGCCGAGCCAGGCGGGCCAATTGCGGACCGCCGATCCGGCGCGGACGACAGTCATCATCAGCGGGAACAGCATCATCGAGTAATAGCCTTGGCCGAGGGCGCCGACGAGGAAGAACGTGCCGAGCAGCACCCCAGACGATGTCGCGAGCCACATCAACTCGTCAGTCCGCCGGTAGTAGCGGTACAGGAACCACAGGCTGAACACAGCCATCAGACCGAACGCGATCCGCAGCAGGAGTACCAGCCAGCCGTCGAGGCCGAAGTACGCTCCGTTGCCGGTGATCGAGCTGTTGTAATAGTCGCGTGACTCGAAGAGGTACGGCGAGGTGCGTTTGACGAAGTCCATCGGATCGTTCGACAACGGCCACGCGAGGACGTTGAGAATCAGCGGGACGCCGACGGCGGTGATCAGGATCTTCCACTGACGGTTCAGGAGGACAAGCAGCAGGAGTGGCGCGAGGATCGGTTTGACTGCGAGCGTCAGACCTATCGCGACGCCCGCCCACAGCTCCTGTCTACGCAGCATCAACATCATGAACGCGAGCATGCCGAGCAGCACGAACGCATTGAAGTTCGTGAAGATTAGAGTGTGCGCCACAGTCTCCGTGCTGAAGAACGCGAAAATCAGCGCAGGAAAGATCCACGAGCGGTGGTCATAGCCGAACAGCCGGGTCAACAGGTACGCGCACACGATGATCACGACGACGCTGACCGCGATGAACAGCCACCGCGAGTTCTGCGGGTCGATGAACGCCAACGGCGACATCATCAGAGTTCCCGACGGCGGATACAGGTAGTGCGGGTCGACGGTCTCGTAGTTCTCGTTGTAGACCGCACGCTGGTTCAGGAACGCCAAGGCCGCGTTGTAGACGGGGGTGAAGTCGTCGGTGCGGGCACCGTTCACCGCCAGGATCAGCGACCGGTGGATCACCATCATGATGCTGATGGGCCAGAGGATCAGATGTCCGATGCGTGTCGGATCGACGCGCGGGCGCAGGTAACGGTCTACTACGGTCACCCGCGAACCGTACTACATGCTGCCGACGAGATAGCTCATGCCGGACACGACCGCGCGGTGGGCGCCTTCATCGGGTCGGGGCCGAGGTATTCGCTGAGGACGCCTGCGGCGCAGTCGCTGTGGGCGAGCACCGAGAACCCGAGACCGTCCCAGGTGACGGCGGTCGGCGACGCTTTCGCCGCGGACAGTGTCTGAGTGAGTTGGTCGACCACCGCGCTCCCGTTGAACGGGTCGTTCGCTCCGACAAGTACCAGCGGGTTCACCGCGAGTGACTCGGGTGCGGCCGGTGCGTCGGTGCTGCCCCAGCCGTCACAGTCGGCGAGGTCGAGGGCGGCGGTGACCGCAGTCATCGCTGCGTCATTCGACCAGTCTTTGACGAGGCCGGACAACTCCTGCAGGCCGGGCCTGCCTCGAAGATCGTTGCACCGTCCGACGAGTCGCCCGTCGGTGCCGCGGAGCGCCTCGGCGTCGGCAACGTAGGAGCGCAGGGCTGCGGTGTCGCCGTGGTCGGCATTGGAGATCGCTGCGCCGAGCTTCTTGAGTCCGGCGGGGGACATGTCGTCCAGAGCGATCGCGGTCGTGATCGCGGCGAGCACCTGTTTGTCGGACAGTCCGTCGAGGTCGTCGCCCGCGCCGGCCGTGATGACGCGATTCAACGTGGCCACAGCGTCGCTGCCGAGCGCGCAATCGGCGTTGGCGCAGCGCTGCGCGAAGGCGGTCAGTGACTTCTGGACGCCGCGAGCTCGGGCGGCCGCGCTCTCCCGCGCAGGAATGTTGTAGCCGACAGGGGAGTCGAGGACGAGGCGCCCCACCCGGTCGGGATGGGCTGCGGCATACCGCAACGCGATCGACGATCCGTCGCCGACGCCGATGAGGCCGAGCCGGTCGACCCCCCAACGGTCCCGGAGGCCCTCCAGGTCGCTCGCCGCCGCATCGACGGAGTAGGCGAGCTGATTCGGGGAGAGCGTCTCGGTGCACAGGTCGGCACCCGCGCGGGCCGCCGTCCCGACCTCGGTGGCCCGGGCACCGACGTCGCGTCCGCGGCCCGCGGCGTTCGAAGCGATCACGGTGCGCTGCGCTGTCGTCAGGCAGTCGACGGTCGCGCCGAGTCCGGTACCGCGGAAGTCGACGGCGACAACGGGGTTGCGGTCGAGAACTGCTTTTCCGTCCCCGCCCGCCAGTGTCAGCAACGTGCGGGAACTCGGCAGATCGGTTCCGCTGGTGAGGACCAGGGGAGGCGCTTGTTTCGGCGTTGACGCAGTGCTCGCGCGCATCACGCCGATGCGGATGGTGCTGTCGCCGTCGGAGTCCAGGGGGACGTCGTAGGTCGCGCATTGGACGGTGACCCCGTCGGGAACAGCGACGTCGTAGGTTTTGCTGATCTTGTCGCCGCACGAACGCCAGTTGAGGTCGTGGTCGGGTACCTGCAGATCGGGTAGTTTCGGCGCCTCCGTCGTGTCGCCGCCCGGATTGTCGCCGCGGACGATGTCCGGTCCGGTGTCCGGTCCCACCGCGCAGCCAGCCGCGAGGACGGTGACGGTGGTCGCCACCAGCAGAGCGGCGGACAGTCGTGCGCGGAGCATGGACGGCATAGCCGCGAGCCTACCGACCGGGTGCGGCGTCGGAGTCGGGCACGGCCTCCCATAGTTGGTACAGGAAGCCTTCATCGTCGCCGAGGATAGTGGTGGCGCGCATCGGGTAGGGGAGACGGAACGGCAGGGCCAGGTCCTGGTCTCTGATCGGTGCGGCGGTGCCGTGTGCGATTCGTGGGGCGTCGCCGAGGGCGAGCGTCGGACTGACGGTGAGGATCAGCTGATCGAGAACTCCTGCCGCAGCGAACGCAGCGAGGAGCCGTGGCCCGCCTTCGAGATCGATGCGCGTGAGCCCCCGAGATGCCAGCTCGGCGACGAGAGTCGCCGGGTCGAGGTCGTCGGTACCGCAGTCGATGACCGTCGCTCCCGCCGCGGTCAGTCGGCGGCGAGCGTCGGCAGGCGCCGACGTGCAAGTGGCGATGAGCACGTTCGGCGCGACGGCTGTGGCGAAGTCGTCCGGTAAGGCGAGGGTGCGGGACGTGAGAACCAGAGTCTGGGGCCCGGCGTCGCCGTCCGATGTGCCGGGACCGTAGCCCTCGAGGATCGCGGTCGAGGCTCCGACGACGATCACGTCCGCGAGACGGCGCATCGTGTGGAATACGAGATGGTCGCCGTCGCCGCCCAACATGCCGGAGCGACGGTCGATCGTCGCCGCACCGTCGACGCTGGCGACCATTGTCGCGCGGACGGTGGGCGTGGTGCGGTCTGGGAACGCGAACACACGAGGCAGGTCGTCTGCTGTGATGTCTGTCGCTTTCTGCATGAGGAACATGAGTCCATCATCCATGCGCTCGATACCCTTACCGGATGCTGGCACGACTGAGCGACCGGAACCCTGTTCTGGCTCCCGACCAACTCATCGGTGAAATGGTTCCGCCGAGGATGTTCGACGACGTTAGTTTCGACTCGTACATCCCCGACCCGAACGAGCCGAGTCAGGCGGCAGCGGTCTCGGCAGCCCGCGATTTCGTCGCCCGAGCGGCCACGATTCGATCCGGGGCCAAGAAGAAGGGCCTGTTCCGGAAGGCGTCGACGCCGGAAGGCATCGGCCTCTACTTGGACGGCGGCTTCGGTGTCGGCAAGACACACTTGTTGGCGTCGGTCTACCACTCGATGCCCGGCCCCAAGGCGTTCGCGACATTCGGTGAGGTGACGAACGTCGTCGGCGCCCTCGGCTACCTCGACGCACTGGATCGTCTCGCAGACCACAGCGTGTTGTGCATCGACGAGTTCGAACTCGACGATCCGGGCGACACGATGGTCGTCTCACGTATGCTCACCGAGCTTGTCGCCCGTGGCGTGTCTATCGTCGCGACATCGAACACTCTGCCGGGTCAGCTCGGTGAAGGCCGTTTCGCCGCGCAGGACTTCCTCCGCGAGATCCAGAAGTTGTCGGCGATCTTCGAGACGATCCGAGTGGACGGCCCCGACTACCGTCACCGTGACCTTCCGCCCGCACCCGAACCGTCGAGTGACTCCGCTCTCGAGGAGTTGGCGGCCGCCACCGAGGGCGCCACTCTCGACCGGTACGACGACCTCGTCACGCACCTGGCCAAGCTGCACCCGTCCAAATACAAGTCGCTCGTCGACGGCGTCACCCTGGTCTGTGTCGAGGACTTGCGGCCGGCGTCCGACCAGGCCGTCGCGCTGCGTCTCGTCGCGCTAGCCGACCGCCTGTACGACGCGGAGATACCGGTCAGCGTGTCGGGTGTGAAGCTCGACGAGGTTTTCACCCCGGAGATGGTTGCGGGCGGCTATCGCAAGAAGTATCTGCGTGCCACGTCGCGTCTGCTCGCGCTGTCTCGTTTCGCCGAAGCGGACGCGTAAGCGCGTTCCGCGATCGTGCTGCTTGAGCGAAGTCGAGACGCTTACAGCGGCCGCCCCATGACGTGGTCGTGTTCCACGGTGCCGTTCATGTCGAACGTCTTGGTTCCGATCTGGGTGAAGCCCATCTTGCGGTAGTACTTCTGGGCGCGTTCGTTGAGTTCGTTGACGCCGAGCCAGATGTAGTCCGCTCCGTATTCGTGGGCGGCGCTGAGGGACGCCTGCATGAGCGCGTGCGCCGGCTTGGCCTCGTTGCGTGCGGCGTGATGGTCGGGGAGCACGTACATCTTCGACACCTCGGCGACGGTGTCGGCGCCGAGTGCGGCCGCGCCGCCGTCCGCTGATTCGAGGGCGGCGAGGACCTGCGGATCGTCGGGTCGCCCGTAGACGAGCAGTGCGTAGCCGATCATCGCGCCGGTGTCATCGTGCGCGGCGAGAACCTGCTTGGCCGGGTCGGCGATGTACTCGGCGAACTTGTCAGCCGACAGATGCGCGGAGATGTGTGCCGCGATGTTCTCGGGAGTCGAGTGCGGCGGGCACGCGAGCGGGAACGTGGCCGCGGCGACGGCCGCGACACCTTCTGCACGGGTCGATTCGGTGACGGTGCCGACGATCAAAGACTTCACTCGGTACACGATAGCGAGAACGCCATTGTGGCCGACGGGCTGCTTGGGGGAACGTACACTACGCCAACCTGTCGGGAATGGCGGCGGCAACGGTGTCTCCAGCGACGACGCCCGACAGGGGCGACGACGCATTGTCGGCTCGATCGCATTCGACAGCGCGCTTCCCGCTAAGAACTTCAACGGGCTGTACACCGAAGTTCCTTAGTTACCTCGCGAACGATGGACGTCTGCAATTCCGGCTCGACCTGACCGCGGAAAACCCGAGTGGATTCAGTGGCCAAACCCGGCGGCATATCAGACGACTTGCGTGACGGCGGCTTCGATCAAGCCGAGTTTGAAGAATGCTGACGCTCAATCGACCCACGAAGCTGAACCGACGCGTTCACTGTGCAGTGTGTTCCGTCTTGGTGGGGCAGTGGTTGGGATGCTGGCCGGGTCCTCGGTCGATTGAGCGAACAAGACTGCGCGGGGCGCGGGCAGCGGTCGGCGCGCCCATCACAGGTGCATTGTCGACGGCTGGCCGTGGCGAATTGACTTCTCGCGCGCCGGCTCCTCATTGATCTTCTGCAGCGGGGTGCTGACCTCGATCAGCTTGCGGCGACGAACATGTTGAGTAGGTGTGGGCACTGTTCCTCAGTTCGGAATTGACGGTGGACGCGACAAGTGAAAAACGCACACCGCGATGTGCAATATCGAGCGTGGGTCATAGCGGACTGGCTGCGGACCTATTGACCAAACCGGACATGGCGGCCTATAATCGAACGTAAGTTCGATTCAGGGGGAGTAATGCAAAACACGAAGGGGAGCCGGGCGACATCGACCATCGAGGTTGACGGGGGTTCGATCGTCATCCGCATCACCAAGCCGCAGGCCGAGGACGGCGTCGACGCCGATCAGGCTGCGCTCTTGCAGTTCGCTGCCCGCGCAGACTCGTTTCAGGGGTTCATCCTCTGGCAGCGGTACGCCGCCGCGTACCAGGTGTGGCAGACAAAGGTCGACGTCGCCGACGCCGCGGGCGCTGATAGCTTCTCGCGGGTCTACGATCCGATGTGCCAGACGGCTGCGTCGTACGCCGTTCTCACCGGCTCTAAGCAGTTCACCGCCGAACGGTTCGTCGACCGCGCCATCGCCTGCATGGAGCGAGTACCGGAACTCGGCAGGCTGATGCGCGACGGCGTACTCACTCCATTCTGGTTCCACGCCGCACTTGCCCAGACTGAAGCCGTCCTCGACGACGACTTGCTCGCGGTAATCGACAACGAAGCCGCTCGTCGGTTTCGCGGTATGGGTGGGCTGTCCAAAGATCGTGTGGTCAAGACCGTCAACGGCATCGTCGCCGAACACGACGCCGACGCTGCCCGCGCGGCGACCGAAGCAGCGAAGGCGCGCAAGAAGGTCATCGCTACGCCGGTCGACTCCGAACTCAGCGACATCACTATCACTGCGTCGTCCGAAGATGCCGCGCTGATCACGAGATCACTCGATGCGGTCGTCGCAGGTGTGTGTGAGGAGGATCCGCGCACCAAGCAGGGTCGTCGATCCGACGCGGCCGTCGCGAGACTCACCGGCACGCAGTTCGGGTGCCGGTGCGGCAACGATGACTGCCCCGCACGCCTTTCCGAAGGCGAGATCGCAGAACGCTGCGCGAAGATCGTCCTGCACGTCGTCGCCCGTCGCGACACGCTGACCGGTGATGCCGAGACTCCGGCCTTCCTCGACGGATTCGGCCCGATCTCCGCCGCGCACGCTCGCGACGTCGCCGGTCGCACCGACACGGTCCGCCGCGACCTTGACCTCGGTGACCTGACGGATGGTACCGCGCAAGCAGGCAACCGATACCGGCCGACCGCGACGTGCGACACCGCGGTTCGCGCACTGCACGGACAATGCTCGACGATCGGGTGCGACAGACCCGCCTGGCAGTGCGACCTCGACCACGTCCAAGAATATGACCATTCTGCCCCGGAGATGGGTGGCCCGACCTGCCCGTGCAACCTCAACCCCAAATGCCGGTTCCACCACGGATTGAAGACGCACGTTCCCGGATGGGTCGACGACCAGATCGTCGACGCCAACGGCATCGTGTGGACCGAAGTCACCACGCCCGAAGGAATCACTGTTCGCGCCCAAGCGCTCAACTCGTGGCTCCTACCCGAACTCGGTCTCCTGCCCTGCACTCACGCCGCACCGGCCGCTGGCACACACCGCCGCGACGCCGGGCCCGGCCCGCAGCGGGAACTCAGCCGAACCCAGGCCAAACACCGCTATCGAATGAAGATCCGGGCGGCCAACCGTCGCGCCCGAGGTGCGTCCGAAGCTGAGTTCGCATCCTGGGGCGAGCCTCCGTTCTGACCCTCGATCAGCGCGGCGCCGACGCCCTATTCCATTTGAGCTCCACGCTGCTCACATCGACGTCGCCTAACGAGATGTCATGAAAGCAGTTCGTCAAGTACCTGACTTCGTCGAACTCTGGCTGTCCGGGCTCACAGGTAAGACCGTGGTCGCGCGAACCGTCCGCTGATCGTGCCGGGGTCGACAACACGTCGTGGCCCGTGTTGTTGTGCGGCGTCGCATCTGCCGAATGTTCCAACCGGTGCTCCGCCGCTAACACGGCGGTAGCCGCGAGGGCGTGGACAGTCGCTGGCCAACATGTTGTTTCGGAGAAGGAGGGGATCGCTCACGTTGCGCACCATGATGCCCAGTGCCGACAATCAACCTGCAGCACTGACAATCTTCCCGACTGGCCGACTAGCGAGCGGTGAACACCCTACTTCCGGCGGAACCAGCCACGCTTGCGTCGCGGCTCGACTGCGGTCGCCGCGACCGGCTGCTCATCGCCCGCAGCGAACGTCAATTGAAGAACCGTCTTATCGGGATCCAATGCGGACGGTGCATGCAAAGCGAACAGTTCGGCGTCGTCGGTGGTACCGAGGGAATGCCCGTCGCCTATCACCGGACCGCTCTGCAGTTGATAGATCGAAATGTTCGCTAGCCGCGCGAACGTCTCCTCGGCCGTTTCGGGCGAGGAGACGATCTCGATGTCCATTAACCCGAGCATGTCCAGGCCGCGGGTGTGGCCGGTCATCACGCCGTCGGTTCGCGGGGCGACGTTCAATGCCACCCACGCCGGGAGGATGGGGTCGGGGAGTGTCTCGATGGCGAGGTCACGGAACAGTTCTGGGACGATCACGTGGTTCGCGGTGCCGAAATAGACAGCGACGATGGAGTCGCTCACCGCGATCGCGGAGGCGATGACCTTCGACAGCAGTACCGCGTCTGCGACTGCATCCTCGTGCGACGTGGAGGGTTTTCCGGGGCGGAGCACAGTGATGATGGTGTGCGCGTCATACGACGCCGGGACGGGTGTCGAGTCCGGCCACAGGCGGCTATACCCGGCGATCTCCTGAAGGTCGTCGCCGACGGCGGTCGGCACACTCATCAACGCGATCATGGCGTCGCCGTACGAGAGCGTGAGCGGACGGTCCTCGTCAGCGTTCTCACTGGCGTCCACGGTCAACGACTCGGGTTTCAGGTCAGGGAAGTCGGCGAGCATTTGCTGGCGCAGTCGGTCACCGGTGAGTTCCGAATCGAGGTGGCTCTGGAAGAGCATCGCGAGGCTTGGCACGGCTACGGATGTCCTAACACTTGGGCGGAAGGGGCGACGAAGGTCTGATAGGAGTCAGTGGCCGCAGCGCCAGCGGGCTCGCATTCGCTGCGGTTGTCTCAATGCGATCGGTGTCCTTCATTTCGACAGGGTACGTGGAGCCGCAGGGGCATTCGTTCGCGGCCCGCTGGGTCTGGGGTTCGGTGACGACGGCTGAGGCGTCTGAACTTGAGGCTGCTCCGGGGTTAACCCCTGCGGCAAGTAGGACGCAGGGTAGACACGACGCAGGCCCGTCGAGTGATCGACGGGCCTGCGGTGGTGCGCGATACAAGGATTGAACTTGTGACCTCTTCCGTGTCAGGGAAGCGCTCTCCCACTGAGCTAATCGCGCAAGTCGTGTGAAATTGTAGTTCTCCAGTGGAGGTGGCGACGGGAATCGAACCCGTGTGCACGGCTTTGCAGGCCGTTGCCTCACCACTCGGCCACGCCACCGTGACGAGATTTAAATCTAACTCGTTTCCGAGCGGATGACGGGATTCGAACCCGCGACCCTCACCTTGGCAAGGTGATGCGCTACCAGCTGCGCCACATCCGCATCGCTTGCCGAACTGTTGTCGGCCAGCGAGAAGAAACTCTAGCGGGTCGTCGACGCCGATGCCAAATCGAGTGGTCGACGACGGTGGGCGAGGGGACTCGACCGGAATCGCGGTGAGCTACCTGGCGGTGTCAGGGCGGCTGTAGATGCGAAAAGGCCCGCTCGATTGAGCGGGCCTCTTCGGTGGTGCGCGATACAAGGATTGAACTTGTGACCTCTTCCGTGTCAGGGAAGCGCTCTCCCACTGAGCTAATCGCGCGGGATGCGACTGTGGTGGAGGTGGCGACGGGAATCGAACCCGTGTGCACGGCTTTGCAGGCCGTTGCCTCACCACTCGGCCACGCCACCACGAGGCGAGAAAGATCGAAACTCGCTCCGAGCGGATGACGGGATTCGAACCCGCGACCCTCACCTTGGCAAGGTGATGCGCTACCAGCTGCGCCACATCCGCATACTGGTGAGCGTGCCTTGTGGGCTGCTCGCCAGCGGAATGAACATTAGCCGTACTTGCGGTGCGATGACAAATCGGCTGGTTGGAGAGTTACATCGATGTGTTTTCGCACGTGGTCGGCCGTACGGGCGGCAGACGACGGCTACTCGACGACACTGCCCACCTGTGCCGATCGTGCTCGGCAAGGTGATTTGCCGACCGTGCTCGACGGTGTGTAGTCTCATTCCTCGTGCAACGCCCTGCGCTGCAGACGTTGTGTGCAAATTCGATACGGTCCCGTGGCTCAGTGGAAGAGCGTCCCGTTCACACCGGGAAGGTCGCTGGTTCGATCCCAGCCGGGACCACAACAAGAAACCCCCTGTTCGCAGGGGGTTTCTTTCGGTTTTGTGGCCCGCCGTTCCGGCCGGTTGCGGTACTTGCGCGGTACTCGAGGCCACCGATTCCTGCGGTTGCTTGCCCCTACGTGTCGAACCTCGGTACGCTGGAGCCGTCCTTCGGGACACCACTCACTCTCATTGAGCGGTCATCCGGCCGCGACTGGGAATCGCCTCCGGCACAAGAGACAGCCGGGCCCGCGTGGCAGTCGGCCCCAGAAGAAGCGTCTTCTTCTGAGGTGTGCCGTGCCCGAACGAGTATCCGATCCCCACGATGACCTTCGTGTCTTCCGCAAGAGCGAGGTCGCCGAGCGACTCGCGGTCTCCGAGGACACCGTCGATCGACTGATCGCTGCCGGCGATCTGCGGACATTGCGGCCGCGCAAGAGGGGAGTGGTGGTCCAAATCCCGGCTGCGTCCCTCCGCGAGTACATCTACGGCGAGAGGTGAGCAAGTTGGCCGCACAGCGGCCACCACGAGAAGACCCGCAGCACGCCCAGTGCCGCGGGTCTTTCGTCATTCAGGCGAGCGACCGGACCGTCCCCGATGCTTGCGCCTTGTCGGATGATCCGTAATGCATCGAATGTAGCCGCGCGGCTACATTCACTCGGAGGGGAGGGAACGTGCAGAACTGCCCGCGTGCGCCCGTGCCAGACTTGGGACGTGGCCGTACCCGAGAAGCGTCTGAGCGACGCACAGCGCAGGAACCGCGCAGTGCGTAGGCGCGCGCTCGCCGATGCGCTGATCGTGGCCCGCCGGGAAGCCGGAATGACCCAGACCGAGCTCGCCGAGGCCGCGGGCTTGTCCCGATCGGCCATCGCCCGGCTGGAGACTGCTGCGGCCGGGATCGCCTCGGATTCCCTGTGGGACATCTGCGTCGCGCTCCAGATCCGCCCGAGCGCCTTCTTTCTCCTGGCCGAAGCCGACGAGGACGTCGCCGAGACACTCGGCGACGTCTAAAGTCCTCGCCCCGATAGGGGCCCATCCATCACCACCAGCCGACGTGGCTCGCACCGTCGGTCATTTACCCACACCCGAAGGGGATTTTCCATGTCCGAATCCGGCTCTGCCCAGCCGATCGACTACTACCGCGCGCTCGGCCTCGACACCCGCTCGCCCTCGCACGCACTCCTCGCGCAGCTCTCACACCGGATCGCTCAGACGCCACCCGGGCCCGAGCGACACCTGATGGAACAGGCCCGTGCCATCCTCGGCGACGTCGGCAAGAAGCAGGTCTACGACCGACGGCTGACCAACACCTACGCCAAGCCGTGGACCCCGGACGAACTGCATGCACTCGCCCTCGCCCACCCCAGTCGCCCCGCCCGCAGCGGTCTCGCGGCCAAGCTCTCAGCTATCCCGCGCCGCGTCCTCGCGGCCGTTGCTGGTGGCCTCGCGCTGGCTCTCGTTCTCGTCGTCACCCTCGTCTCCTGCACCGGCGGTTCCGGCTCCACCGGCACCGACGCCGTGGCCGATGACTCTCGCCCGGGGGCACCTGCCTCAGCAGACTGCCGGCCCGTATCCGTCGACGACACCACCAAGGCCGCCTGGGCCAAGGGCGCCGAGCCCGGATACGCGATCGTGCTCACCGACGCCTACCCGCTGCCGAGCGACATGAGCGCGGAACTAGCGCGCATGACAAGTTCTGCATCTACTTCCAGCCGAACCATCAACACCTATCCCGACGGCCAGATCAGCGTCACTGTCCCCAGAGCGCTCGACGGCATACTCGGCGGCATGATCAAGTCGGGGGACGGGAAGACGATCACCCACTCCGCGCTCTACTCGCCTGAAGGCCGTCTGCTCGGGCAGCGCACCAAAACCAAGTGGACCACCCGTATCGACCCCGACATTCAGAAGTCCGGTGAGGTCGATCTCGATGAGTTCGATGATTCCGGCGTGAGCGCCCTGACGCTGTCTCACACCTACGGCACCTTCCGTATGGCGGCCGCAGACGGCATCACCATCCCGGCCGAGGCCGCCAGCGACAAGACCGACGGCGACTACGCACTCGACATCCTCATCGACGACGAGAACAGCGACCGCCTCTGGCTGCTGCTGCGCGGCGGCACCGATCTCTACAAGGCCCGGGTCGTCGAAGCGACCCCCGGCACCGATCCCGCCGACTGCGTCTGACCCCACCGACACCGCTACGAAGTCCCAGGAGAACTCCATGAAGAAGTCCCTCGTCGCACTGGCCATCGCTGCGGCCGCACTGATCCCCGCAGCCTGCTCGACCCAGGGGCCCGCCGAACAGCCGCGGAGCTCGGCACCGTCGCAGCCGCAGGCCCAGTCGCAGCAGGAGAAGGACGCGGCCGCGGCCACCGCCGGATCGGTCATCGGAGCGCAGGTCGGTGCCCAGATCGGACAGGGCCTCCCCGAGGAGCGCCACCAGGTCGACGGAGAACGCTGACCTGAAACGACGGCAGCGAACACCCGTGGCCAGGCCGCCCGGACCCACACCAGGGTCCGGGCGGCTCTTTCTTCCCCGGAAGAGACCGGCGCGCAGCGCCGGACAAGGGGCTCGGTGACCTGTCCACTGAGCCCCTGGAGGCACTGTGTCCCTGTACTCCCGCTCCGGCGCACCGCTGTCAGTCACCCGCAATGACGACGTTGTAGCCGGATACGACCCGCTGATCAGCGTCATCAGCGCCAGCGCGGCGGTCATTGATCTGAGCCCGGCCACCGCTTACGCCCTCGGCCGCCGACTCATCGACGTCGCCGGCGACGAGGGGCATCGCGAGGCCCTGATCGCCTCCGGCCACCTCGCACCCGGCGCCCGCGGCATGTCGCTGTCCGACGCGATCGTCCAGTACAACGAGGTCAATGCACTCAATCCGACCGACGCCGACTACATCCATCCACCGGCCCCCGCCGTCACCCTGGACGACGCGGTCAAGATCATCCCCGCCGCATGGCACGACGGCATCGCCGCCGACGCAGCCACCCAGAGCTGCACCGTCTCCTACACCGCTGCAGCCGGCGGCCTGCGCACCGAGACGATCCATCGGATTCAGCACCACTTCGTCGCTCGGAAGGACGACGCCGACTGGGAGCGCATGAGCGCCGGCCAGCAGCTCGACGAGGTCTTCCCCGACCACAACGGCATCGGCGTGCTCGACCTTCTCGCTGAACTCGGGATTGCTCCCGTCTATCTACTGCGGGATCGCTGAGACGCCCTGCCGGGAGGCACCCGGGCAGGCCAGGTCGCTGCGCTCCCTGGCCGGCCCGGTTCAGACGACGTGGTGCGGGTGAGTGCGGTGTACTGAAGCGATGGACGAGGATGATCTGACACCCGAAGAGATCGATGCGCTGTTCGAGCAGACCCAGCCCATCGGCGACCGCATCCGCGTCGTCGCCGAGGCCGAGCTCATCGTGGAGTCCGTCGACGACGGTACTTCACCCGCGGTACAGGCCCGTCTCGACGCCACCATCCGCGACATCACCGACGACAAGGACTCCCCTTGACCGACCATCCCACCGACGACCAGATCGCCCGCGCCCTGGCCCGAGCCGATGGCGCCCTGGCCGCGGCCGGGCACCGTCTCGACCCGGCCGACCGCGCCGCCTCCGACGCCGAGATCGCCGCCGCCATGCGCGGGGAGATCACCTTCGACGACGCGGTGGCCATCGGCCTGGTGCGCATCACCGGAAAGGACCAACAGTGACAGCACACCCCGACAAGTTCGCCGAGACACTGCACCGACTCGACGAGCTCGGCGCCATTCCTCCGAAGGGCTCGCCCGAAGACTTGGCTTCTGAGGCCGCGCTCGACGCCCTCATTGACCGCAAGACCCCGGACCGGAGACCCCAGTGACCGCAGACGATCCGCTGCACGTCAGCTTCCACGTCCACGATGAAAAACTGGCCCACTACCTGGACAAGTTGATCAGGGACCACGGCGGTGACCCCGACCAGTGGTTCAACGACCTGATCGCCGAGCACCAGCAGACCGCCCTCGCCGCGATTCCGGCCCGGCTGGCCGCGCTGGCCGAGAAGGTCAGCGCGCACATCGACCCGGAGAAGGTGGCCGCCTGGGACGGTCGTGCCCCGGCGAACCCGCCGCCGCGGCTGGACTCCGCTCGTCGGCGACCACGACGGCCGAAGCCATCGTCGGAATGGCGGACCCGGTAGGGCGTCAGGACAGGAAGGCGTCGTCGATCCAGTCGTCACCGCGGTAGATCGCGTCAACCATCATCCCCATCGAGGTGTAGCCGGTCGCCTTCAGTGACCCCTCCTCGTCCCGGTCGTCCAGCTCGAACGAGTCCCTCGTCGCATCCGCCCCGCGCCCGATCTTGAGGAACTCCATCCGGCCGGCGCTGCGCATGTGCACCGCAGCTGTCCCGCCGTCGGGGAAGTAGTGCTTGAGACGCTCGACCACCACATCATCGGCCGAGTCGTCGTCAATGCACACAATCGTGTTGCGAACCCAGTCGTACTCTCCGTCGCGGAAACCCGCGTCTCGATTGTGCTGGGCGAACCCGAACGTGGCGACCGTGCGCGGGTCGCGTACCTCGTGCCGCTGCTCCCACGTGTCGGCGAGCTGCTTCATGAAGAAGTCGTAGCCTTCGTCGACCAGAGCGCCGTCGCCTGAGTAGAGCTTGCGCACCACGTCGGTCTCGAAGTCGTCCGGCCCCGATCCGGTGCGCACCCGGCGAACCACTGCGCCGTCCTCCACCGAGAAGGATTCCATCACCCAACGCTCTGGCCGTTCGCCGGTCTCCCGGAACGAGTCGACGTCACCCTCGCGCCCGACCAGCTCGATGGTCCAGTCGTAGTACCGTCCGCCCCGGACCCCATAGCGCACGTGAAGCTCGGTGTTGATCGGATTGCCGTTGCCGTAGGCCCCGAGCGACCCGGCGAACTCGTTGTACTCCATGCCGTTGGTCGGCACCTTGTAGGGCTTCTTCTCGTTCATTTTTCAACCATATGACCGCGCTCCGACAATTCGACCGATCTTCCGCTGTCCGCAAGCCGGTCGTTCAGCGAGACACGGCGAGACGAACACGCCACCAGGGTGATTGGTGTCCGAAAGACCCGTCCGATTCCAGATCGCCGCGAGTCGGCTCTTGCGGACGGGGAGGCACCTGCTGCCGGGGGCCGCCCGTGGTGATGCAGAATCCGGGTATGGCCAGACGCACCGGGAACAACGTAGTCGGAGACCTCAACGAACTGAACGTGGCCAAACTCCTCTTAGAACACGGCATCGCGATCAACGCGCTGACCGCCTCCGACACCGGGTGGGACCTGCACTGCCACGTTCCTGACGAGCTGCTCTGCCGAGCCTCCGAATCCGGCTCAGCGTCCTGGAACCTGTCCGGTCGAACCATTCATGTTCAAGTCAAGACTTCCACCTCGGGGCCGCTCCGCGTAGGAACCGTCAGAGGGTGGTTGAGTGGAACGGTAGGTGGTGTTCCGACCTTTCTGTTCGTCTATAGGAACAAAAGGCCAGTCTTCGCCACACCCTTTGACCTTCGGGACTGGCTGCCCCGCAACGTAGACGACAAGGCTGCCCATGGGTACACGCTTAGGGGCGAACAGACTTCGAAGCAATCTCCTCTCCGCACGCTTCGATATAGAGAGAGCAGGTTCCCGTCCGTCCTCAAGTTCTGGATCAAGTATCCGGGCCTCGCACTCGCGTACGGACAGTTCACCGAGTGGATCAACGGCGAGATTGACCGAGCGGACGAAAGTCTCGACAGCCTGATACGAGAACTGGCCGTCGCGGTAATGGCCGCCGACGGAGTGACCAGGGACGACGATTCGTACGCGATGATCGTCTCGCTGAGCAAGCTCTACGAGGCAGCGGGGTTCGATGACTGCGAAGAGCGTGCGACTTCCTACCTCACGGGTCCCGAATTTCACATTCTCACACACCGCGGCACTCCTGTGTCCTGGCATGCCGTCGACAGCGTCATCGCCAGCTTCCTACGGCCCGAAGATCCAGCCGCATCAGCCGCCGAGCTCCTTACAGAACTCAATCGGCTACACGACACCGATGCGACCAACATCAGCAAGCGGCTCAGGCGAAGGCACGCTTAAGCCTCCCAGCGGCAGCCCGCGCCGTAACATAAGACCCGTCCGACCGACAGACCGGTGTCCGCCAACGGGCGCACGCTGAGATACTCGACTCCATGAGTGATGAATCCCGGTACCCCGCAGCACTGGCAACGCACATAGGCTACGTCGTGCTGGAGGCGGCCGAGGTTGAGGACCTGATCGGCGAGTTGATCGTGCTCCGCACCGGCATCGACGCTCCCGATCCAACGTGGTGGGCCAGCGGCGAGACGCTCGCCAAGGCTCTCCAGAAGATCGGCGACCCGACGCTGCAACCGATCGCCGACGAGATGCGAGAGTTGCTGCCCCATCGCAACTCGATCGTCCACGGCCTGTTCCCCGGATACGGCCAGATCCGAATGACGATGAAGCGCTCCAAGCGCAAGAAGGGGGAAGCCCCCTCGTTCGAGCTGGCTGGGGAATGGACCGACGAGGCGCTCGCGGACCTGGCGCGCCGGTTCCGCGCACTGATCCCGATGGTCGATCGCGCCATCAGCGAGGCGATGGGTCTCGGCCCTAGAACATAGATTCGATCCACTGGGCGTAACCCTGGGCGACATCACGAAACCACCCCGCAGTGCGTAACAGCGGGGTGGTTCCTGCTTTGCCGTGACGATGTCGCGCCGGACTCTATGGCCCTCGTCAGGCGTCCCACGGTGCCGGCGGGACGATCTCGGCACCCACCCGCTCGGCCCATGCGCGGTGCTCCTCCGGACCCCAGCCGATCACGGCTACACAAACGGAACGCTGAGCCGTTCCACCGCTGCGCGCCGCGCCTCTATCCCTCTCCGGTCGTAGCCGGCTGTCGTCGACGGCGACGTATGCCCGACGATCTTGCTCACCGAGGACAGGTCCGCACCCGCATCCAGCAGATCTCCGACGAAAGTCCTTCGCAGATCGTGCGGCCGCACAGCCTCGTCCTCACCGGCGAACCGCCGCTTGACCGCGGCCGCGACGGCATTCACCGACAGCCGCCGACCGGTCTCGGCCACCCGCGGCACCGTCTTGCTCATCGGTGTCAGCAGCGGGCCGTCGTCCTCGCCGCGCATGTCCAGCCACGCCGACACGGCGCGCCGAACACCCGGTGCCAGCGGCACCGACCTGACCACCGCGCCTTTGCCCGTCACCACCAGCGTTTCGCGGGCAGCGTCCAAGTCCGCCAGGTCCAGCGCCGCTGCCTCCTCGCGCCGCAGGCCCGCACCGACCAGCAGGGCGATCAGCGCGGCGTCCCGGCGGGCAGTGGGGGACTCGTCGGTGGCCATCGCCACGAACGCGGCCGTGACCGTCTCGGTGCTCAGGTGTCCGCGCGCCTGCTTCTCCTCGTCCCGGCCGATCTGCTCCGGCCGCAGTGCCGACAGCGCGGCCGTCGCCGCGTCGTGCGTCATGAGCCCCGTGTCCCGGCAGGCGCGCACCACCGCACGCACGCTGTCGCGCATTGCGTTGCGTGTCGACGCCGCACCCCACGTCGTGCCGATCGACCTGTCGAGCGACTCGTAAGCCGCGCTCGGCAACTCGCCCCAGTCTGCCGCCCACGCCGCTTCCGGCGAATCGACCTGTCCGGTCGACATCACCACTCGGGCCAGCCGCTCCAATCGCAGCCGCGCCGTCTTCTCCGACCCGCGCGCCACCGCCAGCGCCACCGACCGATGCACGCCCGCCGGCACCGGGCTGCGCGCGTCGGCCACCGCCGCGCGCACCACCGCGGCCGGCACGTGCGCCGGTGCGATCAGATCCTCGGTCTCAAAGCCCTTGTACACCTCGATGTCCATGCGCCCAGCGTACCGAGAATGATTGGTCGATAACATACATTATCGCTATACGATTTGAGAGGCTGGAGGACCGATGCGTGATTCAACCGCGTCGGTAACCGGCCCATGGAGTCCGGAATCTGTCAGAGGCTTCTCCTACAGTTGGCCGGGCCAGATGGGCGCTACCGACCAATGGAGAAGACTTGACTGACAATCCCGAGCTCGACGACACGACCCGTCTCGTTGCCTTCGTACGACGGCTGCGCCGAATCGCTGCTCATCCCCTGATCGCTGCCGATGGCGGCAAGGGCATGCGGGACCTCGCCTCGAGCAAGTTCAAGATGGTCGTGTTTCCGCAGACCGGCGACGTGATCATGAAGCATGAGGTGCCCGAGGAAGTCTTGTTCGAGTCGATGGCCGCGCGTCTGCGGCCAATGACGCTGACCCGCGACGACTTGGCTCACAAGAAGGTGATGCAGTCGCTCGAGGCCTGTACTGACGCCAGCCACCCGCGGGTCGCTGCGGCCTTGGCCAAGATGCGAGCGGACTGGGCCGAGGTGACTGTGCGCGACGCGCGCAACCCCGGCAAAGTTGGACAAGCGTTCAACCTGGTCTCAGGAAATCTCGACGGTGCTGAGGTCGAGACGATGACTGATGTCGATCTCGCCTACGCCTGGCTGTACGGCGACTGCATTCACGGTGATGTCAAGAACTTCGGCGGTTCCTCGAATCGTGATCGCTACCATGCCGCCACCAGCGTCTTTGCGAGGATCGCTGTAGTGGCAATGGGTACGCTCGAATACATTCGGCATCTCGTGGACGAGGGGCTCCTGTCTCTGCCGGGAGAAGCGTTCACCGACGCCGTTGTCGTTTCGGAGACGTACTGGGAGACCAAGGGGAAGGCGTACGCCAGCGCCGACGGCACCGTTCCGGATCTTGGCGCGATAGCCGACCTCACCTCGGTACCGACAGACATGATCCCCATTCACGACGCAATCGCACCGCATCTCGAACCGTCGGGCGACGACGAGTAGCGGCGCAGCCGCCACCGATGACCTCCTCGAATCCGATTCGAGGAGGTCTTTCATGTCCACACCCACGACCACCGCCACGCGCAGTGGCTCCCGCGTCCGCGTCACCCGTACCGACGATGTGCTCCCCGGGCACCAGCCGATCATCACTGTCGTGTCCGACGACGCAGAGGCGTTGGCGTTCAGCCCAACCACAGCGCGCGCCCTCATCGACATGCTGCGCGCCGCTGTCGATGCTCCGCCAGCCCCGTCGAGCCCGCAGCAGCGCGCCCGCGACGTTTTGCGCGGCATCGGCATCGACGTGCCCGATGACCGCGCCGTCGTGCTGACCGACCGCGACGACACCGGCGATCGCGTCTTCACCTACCTGATCAACCCCGGCCAGCTCGCGGCCGCCTGCGAGGAGCACCGACTCGCCACTGGCGAGAGCGTCGACGGTGACGCGCTGGTCGCGGCCCTGCCGTGGAAGGAGGTCTGACATGGCCGACGTGAATGCTCCCCGCGTCTGGATCGGGTGTTTGGAGTGCGGTAACGCTGGATCCCTGGTCGGCGACTGGTACGACGCCACTGAGGCCGGCGACATCACCACATCCCAGCTCCACGGCCGGGCGATCCCGGCCGAGACCCACGAAGAGCTGTGGGTGATGGACCTGGACGGTGACTGGCCCGTCCGCCGCGAGATGGACCCCGCCGAGGCGGCCCGGTGGGGCGAGATCTACGAGGAGGTCGGCGACGATGCCTGGCCGGCTTTCTGTGCCTGGGTGCGCAGCGGTTCCTATGTCGAGGACGGAGATGGTATGCCCAGCACCGGCGACTTCGAGGAACGCTTCGCTGGCACCTGGCCGGACTTCCGGACCTACGCTTTCCAGTTGGCCGAGGACACCGACATGTTCGATGGCCTGCCCGAGGACCACATTGCCGTGAGGTACTTCGATTGGGACTCCTGGATCCGCGATCTGAAGTTCGACTACACCGTCGAACGCGCGCCCGGATACGAGGTGTTCATCTTCCATGCCTGAACCCCATGAGCCGGATCTCGAAGATTTCGTCGTCGTCGCGGTCCATGAACTACGGCACGGCGATGTCCTGCGCGACCTTGGCGCCGAGCTGACCGGGCGGATCACGCTGCTGCGCAGCGTCGATCTGAGCGAGCCCGGAGACAACGCTCTCGCCGTGATGAGCGTTGTCCTCTCCTGGCGCGGCGAGGAACTCACCCGGACCGAGATCATCGCCGACATGCTCGACCTGCGCATCATCAAGCCCCGAGGGGAGTTCCTGTGACCGCCCAGATCGCGCTCACCGTCCGCATCACGAACGCCTATCCGGAGCTCGGCCGCGCGTTCACCCACGACGAGACCGTCACGGTCGACGCGCCGGCGGCCGCGGAGATGGCCGATCCCGACCTGCTCGCCGACTGGGCCGCCGACACGCTGCTCGACTTCACCGGCGAGGGACCCGAGTACTCGGCTGTCCACGGCGTCTACGAAGTCACCGTCACCGCGGCGCCGGCCGACTACAGCGCCCTCGTCGGCCTGGAGGCATGCGCCGAGGGGTGACACCACAGACCCCGCTGCACGATCAGTGCAGCGGGGTCTTTCCTTTCCCCACTCACGGAGTCTTGCTATTCGATCTCCTAGACCGACGCCGAGAACGGCAACCCGCGCATATACGCCTCCATAAACCCCCAGTCGGGTTCACCGTCCGGTGTCGAGGGCAGGCGCAGAACGCTCTCGGTCATCCGCGCTTTACCCCATTTGTAACCGTACGTATACCGATAGCGCTCGAACCGGATGACCGCCGCGACGAACAGCAACGACCACTTGCTCACCTCGTCGCGTGGACGCAGCACCGTGACGTCGTCGGACGCAAAGAAGGGTTTGTCCTGGTAGAACGCCACGCCCACCGAGTTCCCGTTGTACGGCACAGTCAGACAGTGCACCTGGAATCTTGGTTCCAAATCGCACATGTCGGTGATCCCGTTGTTCTTCTCCGACGCCCCGATGAACCGCGTACCGCCCGGATTGCGGTCCGCCTTGCGTACCCGCCGACCCTTCATCACCTCGAACAGCGTCCCGTACCGGAACCACGACCACTCTGCCTCGTCGCCCAGGTCCAGCTCCGGCCCGCTGGTTCCCGCGAGGCCCTCTACCGTCGGGACCTCCGATTTATCCACCCATTCGGGCACCTCGTCGGGCAGTTCCACAGTCGCCAGCGTGCGATTGGCCTCACGACCGAATGCGCTGTAGCGGAACGCATTCGCCTTGATGCACATGGCGTAGTACAGCCGATGATTCAGCGGCATCGACTCATCCCGCGGCGTCAGCACCGCCACATTCTGCGCGGTGTAGAAGGGGAGCTGCTGCACATATGTCGACAGCAGCCGCGAGCCGCCCAACGCCACAGTGAGCAGGCCCGCTGGATACGGCTCCCTACCCGGGATCGGCTCAACGAATCCCGAGACACCGGACTTGCCGTTGAGCCCACCGATCCGGCCGACGAACGCCACCCCCTTGAGCCGCTCGGTCTTCGTCATCTTGTTCATGTCGAGCTTGCTGCCATACTCAACGACGAATACGTCCTCCACCCTGGTCATTCGCCCTCCTCGACGCTCTCGGTGTCGCTTCCCGTCGCGTCCTCGATTGACCGACTCAGCGAGAACACTGCGTAGTCCAGCAACACCCGCTCGAACTGCTCCTTGCTCAGCCCGGAGTAGTCGGTCTCCAGGTACGCTTCCGCCACCCACTCGTCATCAGCGCCGACTTGTTGCATGACCGACTCGCCAACGACCACCTCACGGTTACGGAACATATCGACCCAGTGGTTTCGGATCTCGGGCCATCGCCCATACATATCGATGCGACCCAGGTGCTTTGTCTTGACGAACCCGTCTTCGCGCCAGTACCCGAACCACGACTTGCGATTGGAGACCGAGTGCGGGATGCCCGCGGTGAACACCATCACGCAAGTCACCACGCCCACCGGTGAGAAGACCTCCGGCGGCATTGACATCACCGCCTCCAGCGTGTGCTTCTTGAGCAGGGTCCGCTTGTCATCGCTCGGTGCGGTCGCGCACGAGATGGGCACGATGGCGATGCCGATGCCGCCCTTGTCAAGCGCGTCGAGCATATGGTCGACGAACCTTAGTTCGTAGAGGTCCTCCTTGGTCTTCGCGTACGGCGGGTTCAGTAGACCCACGTTGGCCTTGTGACCGCGGATCGCCCGGCTGATTGCCACGTCGAAGCACGAGCCCTGGTACAAGTTCGCCTTGCCGTCGCCCCGCAGGATCATGTTCGACGCGGCCAGCGCGTACATCGACGGGTTCTGCTCCACCCCGATCAGCCGATCCTTCTTGATCGACTCAACCTCGGCCTCGGTCGTGGCCGACTTCATCATCTGGTTCATCGCCGAGATCAGGTACCCGCCGGTCCCGGCGCAGATGTCGAGCACGACGCTGTCCTTGGTCACGTTGGCGAGCAGGCCGAATAACTCGGTGACGTGCTTGGGCGTCAGCACGATCCCAAGGCCCTTGCCGTCACCGCCGGTGTACTTCAGGAACTCCCCGTAGAACGCGCCGACGACGTCGAAGTCGTGGTAGACGGTGATGAATGGCATGACCTGCTCGGCGAGCATCGTCACGATCTGGTTCAGCAGGCCCTTTGGGTAGGCCTTCGTTGCCTTACTCAACTCCGGGTGCACTTGAATCCCGGTGAACGGCTGGGTCATGTTCGTCAGCTTGGCGTTCGGGAGCTTCGCATCCTGGATCACCTTCTTGATCGACTGGATCCAGAACGCGGGCAGGTCCTTCGGCGGATACTGGTCGTAGGTCTTAGCGAACACCGGATCGTTGAGCGCGATCAGGGTGCCGGCCACCGCCAGCGGCTTCTCCTTTTCCTCCAGCTCCGCCTCGTCGCGCATGAACTCGTGCATCTCGACGGAGAACGAGATCAGGTCCTTCTCGCGTTGGCGCTGGACGTTCGGATCAAACGACGCCGCGCGAATCAGGTCGTCCATTCCGATCATTGCGGTGATCGTTGCTCCCTGAGGCGAAACCAGAGCCTTGACGTCTGTGGTGCCCTTGGGCATCACGAAGAACGACCAATTCGCGCTCTTGCCCTTGCCCGACACGGCGATGCAGATCACGGTGTACTTCGACGACAGGAAGCTCGCGTAGTGCAGTACGCCGTCGACCGCGTACTCCACCGGCTTGTCCCGGTTCGCCGACTCGTGGAACTTTGTATCAGCCTTGCACTCGACCAGGACCACCATATCCGGAGTGTCGGGCGAAGTGATGATGAACTCGGGGTAGCCCGCATTGCCCTTGCCGCTCTTCGACGCCTTTGACAATCCCGAACGGATCGAATCGACGGCCGACTGCTGCTTCTCGACAATCACCTTCTCGTCATCGTCGTAGAAGCCAAGACTGCGCAGCTCCGCCTCGACCAGGTCCTCGGTGATTCTCTCGTTCGCCATCAGCACGCCTTCCCGCGTTCTACGACCTCAGTGATTTTCGACTCCAGAGAACACTAGATCACCGCCGAGATGGCGTACGGTACTCGGCTGCCGGTGGCCGGACGAAAGAGCGCGGCCGGAGGCTCAGCTCACCGAGGCCGGATCATCGCTCCGCGCGTACCCTGACACACGAAGAACCCCTGGTGCACGAGCTGCACCGGGGGTTCTTCTCGTTGCTTGTCGACCTACTTCTCGTCCTCTGCTGCCGGCTCCTCCTGCGCCGGCTCGGGCTCCGACTCCACGGGCTCGTCGCCCCCGTCCGACTCCGGCTCGTCGACCCTCTCCAGCACCAGCTCGATGACCTCGCCGTCGGTGACTCCGTACATGACATCGCCCACCGACTTGCTCGCCAGGATCTCCACCGACTTCTCCTTGCTGCCGTCGACCACCGCATACGTCGTCGCACGGGCCAGGGTCGGGCACTCGCCGGCATCCTTGCCGACACGCGGTGTCGGCTCGCTGCTGAGCACCACGGGCACGCCGCCGACGATGGATACGTTCGCCCGGCTGTAGATCCCCGCAGAGTCGGAGGCGTAGACACCCAGCCGGCCCGCCTTCGGCTGGGTGATCGACAGCTCGCTCGGCCGATCGCGGTGGCGCTTCTTGACCAGAGTCGTGATCGACGCGGGCAGTTTCGCGGCCGACTCACGCCGGAGCCGGAACTCGGGCTCGGCGCCCTCGCCGTCCCACTGCGCGGCCGCAGGGTCCAGGCAGGCCGCGCCCGTCACCGTCACCCGCGTACCGGTGCGGACCGTCTCCGGCTCGGCCGACGGTTCCGGCAGGACCTCTTCCTTCTTGTCCTCGACCGCCGCTTTGACCTCGCTCGACTTCTCGGCGACGTTCTGCTTCACGTCCTGCGCGGTGTTCTGCTGGCCAAGGCTCTGCATGCCGTACGCCACGCCACCGCCGATCAGTACGACCACCGCGGCCGCGCCGGCCAGAAGCGCCTTCGGCACCCGGCCGCGCTGCTCGGCCGGCGCGGAACCGGACGGGGCCGGGGTCTCGGCCGCCGGCTGCTGCGCAGCAGGCGACGCCTCGACCTCCTCGACGATCTCGTAGTCGCCCAGCGCGGCGACCTCCTCAGGGGTCAGCTCGTTGCCGTGCTCGTCGAAGTACCGTTCCTCAGACATCGTCGTTCTCCTTCTTGATGACGCGGCGCACGACCTTCTTGGCCGGTGCGGGGGTAGGTGCAGGTGCCGGCTGCGGCACAGGGGCAGGTGCGGCCTGCTTGAGCGCATCAGGATTGATGACGCCCCGCTTCTTGAGCGGATCGGTGTAGGCCCGCCAGAATCCCGGCGCGACGATGAACGCGCCGATCAGCGCACCGCAGGCGCCGGCGACGTACAGATTTTGGAAAACGGTCAGTGCACTGACCACACCGGCCCGGACCACCAGAAACGCCACCGCGTAGGCGAAGGCGACCAAGACGATCTGCAACGGTCCACCCTTGCCCATCCACATGCGGTACTCGTCGGCGATCCGCGCCGCCAAGGCCTTGGTCTCGCCGAAGGTCTCCTCGCCGGAGGCGTCCGGGGTGGTCAGCACACCCTTGGCCCACAGCTGGCGCACCACCTGCGCGAGCATCACCGTCACGCCTGTGCCAGCCAGCTCCGCATATCCGGTGTCAGCGATGGTCCAGGCCAGGACACCGACGCCGCCGAAGAAGAGCACCGTCGCCACCAGCCGCACGATCTCACTCGCGCCGCTGCTCATGTTGATCTCGATCTGCTGCGGTGCGCTCATCGGGGCTCCTCCTGGCCTGCTGCGGCATCCTCGCCGTAGATCGCTGCGACATCGCTCTCGAGCTGGCGACGCACCGCCTCAGCCTCAGTTGCCTGTTCACGTGCCACCCCGCGCAGCTCAGCGGCCATCTCCTCCAGCGCGTCGGCCAGCCCCAGCGGATCGGTGCTGCGCGCACCGATGCGGATCCGGTGGCGCGTCTGCTGCACGAGCGCGTCCCACACCGCGTTGGCACCGAGCACGTCTTCGAGCTGCGCCACCAGCTCAGCGCCGCGGTTGAGCTGCAGCAGATGTGCGGTCTTGTCGGTCATGTCAGTTCTCCTCGTTGTTGTCGTTGAAGTTGTCGAGAGTGATGCCGTCGTACGGGTCACCGGCCAGCGCCGGATTCCGGTCAGGCAGCACGTCCGACGGCCGATCGGCAGGCTCTGCCTCTGCTCCGGCGTACGGATCGAGCTCGCGCGCCTTGGCCTCATCGACGGTCACGGCCCACGTCCCGTCGGCCTGCTGCGTCGATCCCGACCGCTCAGGCTTCGCCACGCCGGGCCAGCCCCAGGCACGCGCCAGGTAGCCGACGACGCCGAGGGCGATGGCCGTCTGCCACAGCACCCATGCCCACCAGGGGCCGTAATCGAGCATGTTCACCGGGAAGTGCCGGTCGAATCGCAGACGGACGCCGAACGGCACGCCCGCCAGCATCAGGACCGCCAGCGCGGCCGTCGCTGTGCCCGCCCAGAATTGCCACCGCAGTCGACCGAACTTGCTCACCAGTGCCACCCGCCCGCGGTACAGGCCGGCGCCGAGCGCGCAGCCCGGGCCCACCGCCAACGCGGCCGTCGTCGCGCCCAGCAGCAGCACGACCTTGCGACCGGTGCCGGCCTCCTCACCGGTACCGACCCGCCTCCACATCGGCGGGGTGAGCTCGTCCTGCATCGGTGCCGCGTCCACGCCGGTGCTGGCCCGCGAGCCCTGGCGGGCCGACCGAGCCAGGATCTCCGCGCGGCGTCGGGCACTGGTGCCCGGCCGGCTCCGGTGCATCAGCCAGGCCGCGCGCTCGCGCGCCCAGGGAGCGCTCATTGCAGCGTCCCGGCCAGGCAGGCGTCGAGCTGCGCGACATCGACGATCGGCACGCACCGGGCGACCGTGTCCCGCTGGTGCTGAAGACTGCGGTCCTTGGTCCATCCGCCGCCTGTCGCAGCCCCGACGAAGAAGATCGCCGCCACCGCGACGACGATCATCACCGTCCGCCCGCTGATCCGGCTCGGCTTGCCCGCCGATTTCCTACTCATCTGACAGCCCTTCCACTCCGTTGCCCACACCGTCGAGATGCGGTTCGTATGTCCATACCTTAACGGGGTATGGGTATAGTGGCAAGAAGAAACCGCAGGTCAGAGGCCTGATCTGCTCAACAGAAGGAAGTGCGTCACCGATGACGAAACTCGACAAGCATCAATTGGTGCCTCTGACCAGCGCGGAGCTGGAGTCACTGCGGGAGGCTGCGCATATTCATGACGCAACGAACGGAATCTTCTCCCGAGCGCTTCTCCAACACGCGATGGCGCACCTGGACGACCCGGAAGTGCAGGAGTCGATCGCCGAGGAGAAGCGCGCGGCCGCCCAGCGCCTGAGCGACGGGGCCAAGCGCGCTGTCGCCCACCGGTGGGGAGCGCGGCCGTGAGCGCCGGACGCCTGCCCGACAGCCCCTACGCCGGCTGGATCCGCGTCGCGCCCGGTGCCGACGGCAAGCAGTCTCCGATCACCCACGACGAGCGCAACGAGGGGCGCAGGCACGGCGACCGGGCGCTCACGCCGCCGCATCTGATCGTGTCCGGCGAAACCGGCGGGGGTAAGACCCGGACCGTCCTGGGGCCGAATCTGATCGCCTGGGGCCCGCGACCCGCAGTGGCGATGAGCAGCAAGGGCGACTTCGCCGAGCTGACGATCAAGAGGCGCGCCGGATCGGCCCCGGCTTACCTGCTCGACTTGAGCGGCGAGGTCCGCGAGTCCGAGCTTCAGGGCGTCGACGTCACCCGCGTGCGCTGCGACCCCTGCGCCAACCTCACCAGCGACGACGAGGCGCTCGACCTGGCCGATCTGCTCATGGAGACCGGAAGCCTCGGCGCCGGCGACGGGGGAGGCGGCGGTGACGCCGCCTTCTGGAAGGCCCTGGCGCGCAGGAGACTAGCTTGCTTCCTGCTGGCTGGCGGCTGGCGGCCCGACCCCGACCGCCGCGGTCAGCGGATCTGGGGCGGCGGCGTGGAGTGGGCCCTCAACGCCTGCGAGACCGTGGGCCCTGACTCTGCCGAGTCCACCGGCGGCACCGGCGTGACCAGCGAGGGCCTCGACGAGGACGCGATCGACGAGACCGACGAGGATCTCGATGCGCCGAACTGGACCAACGCCTACCTGCGGTGCTTGGCCATCGGCACCAGGCACGCACCGAGCCTGCTGGCTGCCCGGGCGATGGACGAGAAGCAACGCGACAGCATTGGCATCAACTGCCAGGTGGCGATGTCGAGTTGGGCCTTGGAGGCGGTGGCCACCGGCCACACCGCCTTCGAGCCGGCCATGCTGGCACAGCCTGGCGCGACCCTGTTCATCGTGAGCCCGAGCACCGGTGCCGGGGCGGTGCCGGCCAGCCTGACTCTGGTGCAGATCGTCAACTACTGGCGCAAGCGTGTCGGCGATCTCGATCCGATCCTGTTCGTGCTCGACGAGGTCACCAACGGGTCGCCGATCCCGGCCAAGCGTTTCCTGGGCTGGCTCGGCGAGGGGCGCTCCCTGGGCATCCGCATCTGCGCGGCGGTACAGAACTCGGATCAGTTCGGCCTCATCTGGAGCGAGTCGGCCTTGCGGGTGCTGCGCAACGTCGCACCAGCGTTCCTGATCCTGCCCGGCTCGAACGAGATGGAGCTCCTTGAGCGGGCGGCCAAGTTCGCCGTCCCGGAGGAGCGGGTGACCGCGTCCGTAGGCGCCGACGGCCGCGCCTCACACGCCCGCGACCGCGCCCAGAGCGTGGAGGTGGCCGACCTGGTGCCGCGCAAGCGCGGCACCGGCCGGCTGCTGCTGTCGGGCATGCAGGGCGTGGCCGTCGACCTGCCCGACATCAGCGTGCTCGGGCTCGACTGAGCCGCATCAACGAACAAGACCCCGGAGCCGGTGGCTCCGGGGTCTTGTTCTTCGGCGTCCTACATCGACTGAGCTGCGGCCTTGGGCGCCTGCCCGCGCGCCGCAGCCCGCGCACGGTCCACCCGTGCCAGTTCGGCGCGGCCCTGGGCGACCCGGGCGCGCACCGCCGCGGGATCCTGCGCTGTGGCGCTCGTACGCGCGGTGTCCGCGGCCTTCGTCCGCGCCTCCTGGCGGGCCTGCTGGGCCTGACCGTGCTCTCGCTGGCCGGCCTCGGCCGCCGCGGCTTCGCGCTGCTGCGCCTGCTCCTGTCGGCGGGCCCGCTCGCGCTGGATCTGGCGCCGCGCGGCCGCGGCCTCGTCGGAGGCCACGGCGTTCTTGCCGTAGCGCTTGGCCACCTCGGCCTCACCGCCGGGCCGCTCCAGCATCGCCTTGATCGCCTGGACCCGCTCGGCGTCCAGCGCATCCTCGCGCCGCTGCGCCTCCGTCTTCTCAGCCATTAGCTCTCGATCTCCTTCAATAGTTGTGTCAGTTCTGCCGCACCCGCGCGCTGCTCGGCCGCCGCCTCGCGCAGCAGATTGGCCTCGCGCATGTAGCGGTCGGCCTCGTCGATGGCCCGCACGAAGGCGTACGAACCCCCGCCGTACGCCCGGGCGGCGCTCTCGTAATCGTCCTTGGCGAACCGCTCGATGAGCGCCGCCTCGGCCTCGAATGCCCGTGCATTGGCGAGCAGCTGCTCCGGGGTGATCCCTATGTCGTCCACGTCTAATCCTCGCCCAGGTAGCTCGTCTTCGACTGCTCCTTGGCCGCACTGGCCTGCGTCCACTGCGCCCGGCCACGGGCCTGCCCATCTTTCTCCGCGCGAGCGGCCTCGGCGACCGTCTGGTCCTGTGTGCCCTGATCCCTGCGCTCGTTGTAGATCCGCTCGGCCGCCTTGTCGATCTCGTCGTTGGCCGCCACCCAGATCGCCTTGCCGTCGCCATCCCGCTGCGGTTTGCCGTCCGGCCCGATCTTCGGTGTCCGCACGACCCATCCGGCGTCATACCGGGCCGCCTGCATGCTCTCGACCGCGGCGTCAGCGTCGTAGTCGGGGATCTCGGCGAGTCGGCGCTCAGCCTCGTCTCGCGCCCGCTTGGCCTCGGCGCGGTCGTCCTGCATCGCCGTCTCGACCTCGGCGCGGATCTCGGCGCGCAGTGCCGGTGCGGTCTCGGTCTCCCATGCCTCCACCGCGGCCTCACGCCCCGCAAGGCGCGTCTCCTTGAGCTCGTACTCGATCTTGGCCTTGGCGCGGCCGGCCGTACGGCCGGCACCCTCGCCCTCGGCGTAGCCGGCGTCGTAGCCCTGCTTGCGGCCGTCCTCGACCGCGGTCGCCAGCTCCTCCCGGAGCGCCTCAACCTCGGCCAGGCCTTCGGCGCGGCCGGCCTCGTATCCGTCTGTGCGCGCACGAGCACGCTCATCGTCGGCCGCCTTCCGTGCAGCCTCGACAGCAACCTGCGCCGCCTCGATCGCGGCAGCCTGCTCGTCCAGCGCCTCCATCTCGGCGCGGACCCGGATCTGCCGTCGCTCCGCATCGGCCAGCTTCGCGACGAGCGCCGCTTCACGCTCGTCGAGCTCGGTCCGGCGGGACTCCAGGACGGCGAACGCGCTCTTGTCCAGGCTGGTCCCTTCGGGGTTGGCCTCCAACGCGACATCGAAGCCGTCCGCGACGAGCTGCTCGCGGTAGAGCTCCTGATACCGGCGCGACTTCGTCGCCCCGGTGATGACGACTTCGCGCTCCACGCCGTCGACCATCCGGGTCTCGGTGACCTCATCGGACTGGCCCCACATCTGCTGGGCCTCGACCCGCAGATGATCACTCGCCGTCACCGGCTCGCCGGTAGTGCGCCGCAGGACCGACCCCTCGGCGTCGACCAAGTGCCCGGACCCGTCCACACCTCGGACCTGACTCGCGTGGATCTCCGGGGCGACCTTGAGCGAACCGTCCTTGGACACCTTCATCAACCGAGCGAGCATCTGCTCCTTGCCGTACTTCATCACGACGCGGCCGTCGGCACCGATCACGCGCTGGCGGTCATCGAACTCCAGATCACGGATCAGCGGGGCCATCGTGTCGCACATCCAGTGGACATGCACAGCACTCTCGTCGAAGTTCCAGACGACGCCGTGAACGGCATCGTGACCGCCGCGCAGAACGTCCTCGGTGAGGTGGCGGTGAGTCCTCTCGAACCACCGCTGCACCTCCGCGCGGCGCTCCGGGTCCTGGGGCATCACCCAACGGGACCGTCGACCGACCTCCAGCGGCTCGCCGGTCAGCGGGTCCTTCTCCGTGTCGCTGTACACCGGGTAGTAGTCCGGGACCTCGTCCAGCAACGATTTGGGCACCCACGAAACGATGGTGGTGGTCTCGAACGACTTCTCGTGCCACTTGCGCTTGACCGCGTCGATCCGGGCGTCGCCGTACCGCAGCACCGACTCGACGCCATCGGCCTTGGTCAGTTCGCGGAGGCCGCCCTGGCCGTCATTAACGTACGCAGTATTCAGATGAGTATCCGCAGCAACAATCGAAGAATTTCGCCCGGCCTGCCGTGCGGCGTCGGACTCGTCCAGCGCCCGCATCGCCTCCTTCAGCAGCCTGGCTCGGTCACCGCGGGTGTTCGCCGACGCCGGCTTGCCCGCCTGCGGCGCGCCGTGCTGCAAGTGCTGCGCGTGCCATCCGGCCCGCGCCACCGGCTCGTTCATCGCTCACCTCCTCGCTGTGCTCGTCGCATCTCCCGCCTCCCGTCGCCGCGGGGCCCTGGCCTCGCTGCGCTCGGCCCGCCCGCGCCGCCGTCCGGCGGGATCAAACTTCGGATACGACGGGGCCCTGCTCCGGTGTGACGGGGCCCTGCTTCGCCGCCCGTCACACCCTCGCTGCCCATCGTATCCGAAGTTGGCTTTTAGAGCCTTAAAGCGAAACCGTCGTCGCTGCGCTCCTAGGTTTCGCGGCGCCCTCCCGGGGGGATCCGCGCTCCGCGCGGCAGGAGATGGGGGATCGGCCCTTCGGCCCTTGAACCGCGCTGCGCGCGGCAGGGCCCCCACCTGCGGTGATGGGCCCGGGGAGGGGCGGTGGCCGGCCGTCGGCCACTCGCTCGCTCGCGGCCACCGGCGTCCGGGCCAGAGGAGCGTCACCAGCGCCGAAACGGCTCGTGCGTCACCGCTCCTTATGCTTGTTTCGGTTTTGACGGCACTGGCCGGAACCGGCCCCGAAAACGGGTCGATTACGCATGTCCTGACCAGCGAAAACAACACTTTCGCAGGGGGCCTGCGCACCCCCTGCGTCGTTACCGGCCAGTAACCCCTCATTTGCGCAGGTAGACCCCTGCGACGCTCGGTCACGTGGGGCGCCGCAAAAGTGACGCCGACTACGCAGGGGGTGATTTCCGGCGTTTGAGCCGGTTTTGGGTCTTGGTGGCCCCGGTGGTGCCGATCCGGCCGCCGGGCCGCCAGCGGGCCGATGAGGCATCAGGAACCGTGGTCGTGGTGGTGGTCGCAACCCGCGGCGAGATCCCGGTGCCCACGAGTCGGCGGACGCCTCGGACACCAGACCGGCACCTGTGGCGCGACATGGCAGCGGGCCGGTGGCCTACGGCGCACCGGTCCGCTGCACACCGGTGCGGTCGCCGGCGATGTGCCCGCGGCGGTGTCCGGGTGGTGCGGCCGGGGACGACGCGGATGCGGTCGGCGAGTGTGGCAGCGAGGTCGATGAGGTACGCCGCGGAATAGCCGCGAAGTTCGCCGGGAATAACACAGGCGCGGCCGAGATCTCCCCGGCCGCAGCATGAGAAGACCCCCGCCGGCCAGTGGCAGGCGGGGGTCTCCGGGACGCCGAGCGTTCAGTCGACGGCGACCAGGGCGGGTCGCCGCGGCTGGCCGACGGCCTCGGCGTAGGCATCGTCGAGTCGAGCCGCGGCTTTCACCAAGCCACTGACAGTGCTGTGTGAGCCGACGCCGAGCCGGCTGGCGATCGCGGCCAAGGAAATGCCATCGCGCCGGAGACGCAGCGCCTCGGCGACGGCGTCGACAGAGACCTTGGTGTTGGTGTCGTCGACGACGGCAGCCGCCAACGCATCGAGATCCTGCTCGTCGACGACATCGCTGTCAGTCGACGACGGGTTGTCGATAGCCGACGTCCGGTCGTCGACGGCAGCATCGTCGACAGCCTGCTGCCCGTTGACGACGGCGGCCAACAGACCGTCGTCGTCGGCCCGATAGCGGTCGTCGATAGCAGTCCGCCCGCCGGTGTCGATCGCGCTGTCGACAGCGTCGTCAGCGCTGTCGAGGGCCGTCATCGGCAGACCGTCGTCGTTGCCATCGTCAGCCTTGACCAGGAGAGATCCGCTGTCATCGGCACCGATAGCAGCCGGTCGGCCATGGCCAGCGACACTGTTGATAGCAGCCGCCGGATCGCCGTCGACAGCGTCGTCGGCGTTGACGATGACGACGCCGGTATCGGCCCGCTGACCGTCGACGGCACTGTCGATAGCAGCCCACTGTCCGTCGTCGTCAGCCTGCTGCCCGTTGACGATGGCGGCCAACAGACCGTCGTCGTCGGCCCGGTAGCGGTCGTCGATGGCGGCCGTCGGACTGTCGTCGACAGGGCGGCTGCGGTCGACGCTGTCGTCGATGGCAGCCCCGTCGAGGGCGTCGCCCGACTCGTCCTCAGCGATCCGGTGGCCGGCCTTGATGAACCCGATGGTCGCCGCGAACGCGGGTAGATCGAGCATCAGCGGCAGCGCCCAGGAGGCCCGTCCATCCCAGCCGGCCATCGCGCCGACCTTCGCCAGCGATACGAAGCTCACAGCCAGAGTAATCGCGACGACGGCAGTCACCAGGAGCGCCAACGCCGAGGCCAGAGCGAGGTCGCCGAAACTCCAGCTGCGGACCTTCTCACGCCACGGCAGGCCGGTCCACGGCGAGGCCGGCCGCGTCGTCGGGTCACGTCGGATCGAACCCATGAAGCTCGCCCGGATGGTCGAGAACATGTGGATCATCAGCACGGCGATCAACGGCGGCAGACCGTGAATGGCCCACACAGCTCCGTACGGCAGGTCGGACACCGCGTAGGCGGCGATGTTGCCGATGACCGACAGGCCGGCTGCGGCCGCGATGACCCGGAAGTAGTAGACGTAGCCGTAGTCCTCGGCACCGGGATCCAACTTGAACGGATGAGGCATCTTGCTCATGCCGACGCTCCCTTCTCCGGCTGGCCGGACGACTCTGCAGTCGTCGGCTGCGCTCCGTGCAGGCCACGCCGGTACGCCGCGTAGGCGACATCGATACGCGGGTCGGTCGCTGCCCACCCGCGCATGCGCTGCACGTGCCGACGGAACGCTCGTCGACCGACCGGAACCTGCTGGCCGACGGTCTGCGCGAAGTCGCGCCGATTCATACGCGAGGTCATGCCACTGCTCCTTCGGTGCTGAGTGCCTTGAGGCGTTCCGGCCGGAACCCCGACCAGTGCTCGTCACCGGCCACGACGACGGGAGCCTGGAGGTAGCCCAGCGCCATCACGTAGTCGCGGGCCTGGACGTCCTGGCTGATGTCGACGGCTGTGTAGTCGACGCCCTGGGCGTCGAGTCTGCGGAGGGTCATTGCGCACGGGCCACAGCCGGGGCGCGTGTAGACGGTGATCATCGGGTCACCTCTGCCGCGTTGTCAGCGGCCGGGGCCATGAACACACCCTTGGCGGCGAGCGTCGCCGTGCGTTCGGGCGAGAGTGCGCGGACCGGTGCCGGTGCCGGCGCACCCCCGACATGCCCTTCGTCCTCAGGTACGTCGTCGTCGCCGGACACAGCCGCGGTCCGGCCGGCCGGGCCCGGCGCGCCATCTTCGGGAATCTCGATCGACGCGGCCGTCAGAGGCACGACGTCATCCGACACCGCAGTGTCACCGGCGGCGTCCGCACCGTCGACAGCGACCCCCTCTGCCTCGCGGTCGAGAAGAGTCATGTCGTCCTCCCGGCGCACCAGGCCGCGGTAGACACGCTTGAGCTTGTCCGCCGGGATCCGGGCGAACTTCTTGGCGTCGTCGCGCGCAGACGTGTTCGCCCAGTCGAGCAGGTTGTACTCGGCGATCAGCGGCTCGGTGGCCATCATGCGGGTGCCGGACGCGTGCTGGGCCTGCTGCTCCTTGCACTCCCAGGGGCCCTCGAGGTCGCCGTCGACCAGGGTGACCAGCTCCTTGATGAACTTGTTGCGCCCCACCGGGCGCGAATTGGGCATGTTGCGGCTCATCCAGGCCACGAAGAGGTCGTAGGTGAACTGGAAGGGCAGCAGGTCCCAGTAGAACTGGGTCTTGACCTCGTTCCAGAAGGCGCGGACCGGGTCGTTGTACTCCTTGAACTCACCCAGTAGCGCCTTGACGGCCAGCGGTTCGGAGAGCTCGTAGTAGCTCATGGTGAGGACGCGCCGCAGCACGTATTCGAGCACGTCGCGGCGTTTAAGGTACTCGTCCTTGATGTACTTGCGCTCGCGGCCGGTGAAGCACTTGGTGAACGGGATGAACAGCTGACGACGGTAGATCGAGTCGGACTTGTCCTTGATCGTCGGTAGGTCGTTGACGCACTGCACCATGAAGCCGAACCAGCGGAGATTGACGACGGCCTTGTGCTTCGGGTTCACGGTGATGACGTCGTGCGTGATCAGCGCTTTGAAGTTCGCGGCCTTCTCGATGAAGGTGCCCACGTCGTTCTCGTCGGTGAGGATCGCCGACGCCACCGGGCCTGCGCCGATGAGCGGCTCCAGACCGTGAGTGGTGCCCAGATCGGACAGTGAAATGCCGACCGAGCCGCCCTCTCCCAGCAGGTTGCGCTGCAGGGACAGCAGGGTGCCCTTGCCGTTGTTTCCGCGCTCGTCGTAGTAGAAGGCGCAGCGATCCCAGCGCACCCGCGGCCGCGTGATCGCACCGGTGGTCTGCCAGAGCAGCTCGACGACCTCGGGGTCATCCGACAGGCTGGACATCCAGGACTCGACGTCCCATTGATCGCCGTCGGGGGTGTCGATCACCGGATTCTCGGCGTCGGGGTTCCAGTCGACGTCGAGCTTGGCCAGGACGACGTGCTCGGGGCTGAACTCGCGGAAGATCGGGTCGCCGCCGTTGTAGTCCACGAGGCCGTTGCGGCAGGCGACGAGGTCGCGGTCATCGGACTGGTGTACTCGCTCGACCGCGCCCTTGAGCGCACCCAAGATCTCCGTGAACTCCTTGGTGACCAGGTCCGGCTGGTAGCGCCGCGCGATCGCGTCCAAGGTCTCCTGACTCATCTCGTACGTGCCGTAGCCGGGCGCTGCGGCGTCGTCGATGTAGACGATCAGCGGGTCCGCCGACTTCGGCCGCGGCCCGGCCTGCAGCCGGCGGATCGGATGCAGAGCGGCCATCAGGCGCGCGATCTCGGCGTGGCCCAGGCGCGTGATGTGCATGAGCTTCTTGCCCACGACCAGGTCGCGCTTGAGCTGCTCGTTCTGCGCCTCGATGGCGTCGTTGATCGCCCCGCGCAGGCCGACGCGCACCGCCTCGGGGCTGAGCCTGCGGAGCATGGGGATCTGCTCGGCGCGCAGGTAGTGGTCGCAGACGATCGAGGAGATGTCGGCGACCGAGCGGGTGTAGGGCAGACCGCCTTGGCTCAGTCGCGGGTCGTCGCCGGCGCGCCGGGCGAGCTGGTCGAACATCTCCTTGGTGGCGCGCTGGTCGGCGTCGATGACGCCATCGTGGACGGACGCACGAGCGACGGCCGCAGCGGCCGGCGTCAGCGGGAAATCGAGATCGGCGATGGTACCGTTGACCCCAGAAGCCGCGACCTCAGCAGTTTCTTCGAGAGCCTCGGACACCACTCCGGGGTTTTCTTTTGCGCTCATGCAGCTGCACCCCCGCGGACCAGAAGCGCGGCCACCCGCGCAGCGTCAGAGGGCGACAGCGGCGGCGCCGTCGCCGCGACAGCCTCCGCCCACTCGGCCACCGCAGAGTCGAGGTCACCGGCCACAGGCACACGACGACTGCGGATCCACGTCTCGAAGGCCTGAGGTGTGACGCGGTGGGTGTTACCGTCCAGGGTCGCCGCCAGATCACCGCGCCGGATCGCGCGGTGAATCGTTGAGGCGCTCGGAGCGCCGGGGAGAGCGGCGTAGTAGCTGACCGGGCGATCGCCGGTGTCGAAAAGCGTCGAGAGATCGACGGAGTCAGAGCATCCCATCGGGGAAACCTCCAGAGACAGGGCACAACTGTGCCTATGTCTCTGGCTGACGTCCCGTGGTCGGACCGATGGCGGTCCACGCTGCCAGATGAGGGCCTGCCGCTACCGTCGCGCTGGAACGGGCCGCACTTCCCTCGCCCACCGCCTCAAGGGCGGCAATCCTAGTGTCTGCTCTGCACCGGCGGGATCAGCGATACCGGCACTCGGCTCGGGGCGGGCTATTACCCCTCGACGATCCTCCTAAGGGGCGCACGAGGCCCCACCTGTCTTCCGCGGCCATTCGGACCACGTCCGGGCTTTCAAGTGCCGGCTACTCGGAATCACCGCGCTGACGGTTCATCCCAATCAATCTGAGTCAATTCAACCAGAATCGGCAGTGACTGTCAATCGAATCATGCTGTCGCGCAACGATGTTGGATCATCCGACATGAGCGACCGGAAGCAGCGGCCGGGAGCGCCACCCGAGAGTTGTGGCCACCGTCGTAGGAAGCAGCGGCCGGGAGCGCCACTCGAGAGTTGTGGCCACCGTCGTAGGAAGCAGCGGCCGGGAGTCACAGAGTTGCGCACCCAACTCTGTGACTGATGTTTGTGCAGGTAGCAGCGTTTCTCGCTCTGTAAAAGCCCAGGTGATCACAGAGTCGCAGATTTGCGACAGAAAAGATTCCTATAGACCTCGACCGATTGAAGCGAAGTCCCTAGGAGAACTTTTTCTGCAAATCTGTGATTGTGTGATTTTTGAGAGATTCTTGATACGGAAAACCTCGCTACCTGCATAAACCCCCAGCGGGTGCCGTCACAAAGTTGGTCACAGAGTCTGCTTCGCCGATTTTCAAATCTGTGATTCTGTGATCACCCGCTTACGTGGCCGTCGTCGTAGGAAGTAGCAGCCGGGTGCGAACGGCCAAGTGGTGTCTCCGAGTCGTCGGTGGCGACGCAGCTCGGAGCGCAACCGGGCTTCTGCGGACACCGTCGTGCGAACCAGCAGCAGTCTTCGCCCACCCGCTTACGCAGCCGTCGTCGCAGCAAACAGCAGCGACCCGATCATCACTAGCCGAGCGGTGCTTCCTTTGTCTTTCGTTTCCCACTCCGCTCCCTCCCGCATCGCCACTTCCTCGACGTTGGTGGCTACAGGAGCCCGGGGCGCCACCTACGTACGCAGCCGTCGTCGTAGGGAGCAGCGGCCGTGCTTCATACTCAGTCGTGTCACCTTCGTCGTCGAGGCGACACGACTCACCGAGCCG
Organism: Gordonia abscondita; assembly: GCF_032711245.1. GTDB lineage: Bacteria > Actinomycetota > Actinomycetes > Mycobacteriales > Mycobacteriaceae > Gordonia. Next base: position 3,626,434 of record NZ_CP128986.1, on the reverse strand, counting down.
CTCTGCGGGCCAACTCGTCGAGCCGCTCCTGCTCGGCGTCGTGCTGGTAGCGCATCGCGGCCTTCACCGAGCCATGCCCGAGCCGAGCCATGATCTCGGCCAGCGTCGCGCCGGTCCTGGCGTACCGGGTGCCCTGGTAGTGACGCAAACTGTGGAAAGTGACGTCCTCGCAGCCAACCTCCTTGCGAGCCTTCCACCACGCGTTGTTGACGCTTGACTGGCTGACGTAGCGACCCTGCGTGTCGGTCCACAGCAGCACACCGGGGGAGAGGTTGGCCACGTGTTCGGCGATGATCTGCGCGTCGCGGCCGAAGATCGAGATCCCTCGCACACCAGCCTCGGTCTTGACCTCGCCGGACTCCCGCGGGATTCCGGCACCCTCGACCACTGCGTCGTCGACGACCAGACGCACGCAGTCGACGTCGCCTTTGTCGTCGCGCTCGACGAGCATGTCGTCGGTAGTAAGTGCCAGGCACTCGCCGTAGCGCAGACCACCCGCTGCGGCCACGACCACGAGCGCCTTGTATCGCTCGTCGATGGCGGTGATGAGCTGGTCCAGCTCGTCGTCTGTCGGCGGGCGGACCTTCTTCTTCGTCGATGTGAGCGATCCGCCCTTGACGTTGCAGGGGTTGGCGTCGAGCAATCCGTCCTCGACAGCGGTCTTGAGAACGCTCTTCATCAGGTCGTACGCGCGAGCGGTTTGGGTGAGGTGCCTGGTCTCCAGCTTCTCGGAGCGCCAGGCTCGCACGTCCTCGGGCCGGATCTGGGATAGGGAAGTGGCGCGCCACTCAGTGAGGAAACCGGCCTCGCTGTTCAGCATCCGCTCGTATTCCTTGCGGGTACGCGGGCGGATCGGCTCGCCCTTGGAGTTGGTGCGCTCGCGGACCCACTTGTCGGCGTACTCGCCGAAGGTGGTCGCCTGACGGGCTGCGGCGGCAGCCTGGGCCTCGGCCTGTCGCGCGGCCTCGTCAGGGTGCACCCACGTCCCGCCGGCGATAGCGGCGCGCTGCGTCGCCAGCCACGCCCGCGCTGCGGCCTTGGTGTCGAAGGTGCCCGGCGCGCCGTGTCGCTCGCCAACGTGCGTGTACCGCGCTCGATAGCGGCCCGACCGCTGCTTGTCGATGATTCCCCACGATTCCCGTGCCACGTGTGCCGTCCTCCCGATTGGTCGGGTACCGCGCGTGCGGTACTCATGCGGTACTCAGCATGCCAAAACGTACTGAAATCTGCCCATTCGTGCGGCATCTGCAACGCTTTGACCTGCAGTTACTAGCTGTGACCATACATGCAATGGCTGGTTCGATCCCAGCCGGGACCACAACGAAAACCCGCTGGTGACAGCGGGCTTTTCGCGTCTGGACGAGTTCTTGACTCGTAACTGAGATGTCCGCGGGTGGTTTGCTGCAGCAGTGCAGTCTCGCTGGGGCACTCAACGGTCAAGCCTCGGATGTGGCCCGTGTCCAATTCCGGTTGCGACGCGACGGTACGCGGCAGATTGGCGCCCCAATGCCGATGACCGGCGGACTTGGGCATGACGACACTCCGCTGCGGTCCATGAAGCGATGGGCGGGCGGACCCAGAACTGCGGCACTTCGACTGTCATCAAAATGGGTGAAGGTTCCAACTGGGCGCCTGCAGGTGTCGATCGAGTACTAGGACAAGTTTCTTCGGATCCCGGACTGGGTCTGCCGACTGTGTGGAGTTCGCCGCCGACTTTGCTGCCGCGCATGCTGCTCGAGATCCTCAGGCTGGAGGGCCTAAGGTGCTCTGCTCGCAGACGCGGTGAACTTCGGCGAAACGTTCGCCTCATTGTCGGGCCAACGGCTGTCGTGAGCGGGCGAGTCGAATGCGACCGCTACTCAACGAACTTCGGTTACCTAGATGAGCCATCCCTCTCCCTCTTGTCTTTGTATCTCGGCGCGACCGGGCGAGAACGTCTGCCAGGAGACGTCGACGGCGGCACGAGGCCGCAGTCATACGTCTTTTGTCCAGGGCCCGAGTTCCTGTGCCACCCTCTCCGTAGAAATGACAGTGAAGGAAGTCATTTGTGCTAGTCTTCATGTCGATGGAGTGAAAATCTGCAGGTGGAGACGCACAATGGAACTGACAGCGATCAAGTTCAGTGGTGAAACTGAAGGATCAGGGCTGACCGACGATCACGTGACGGAAGCCCCGACTTCCTCAGCTGACAACGTTGGGGATGGCCACAATCGAGCGAGGTCTCTGTCGATCTCGATCCGGAGCATCTGGCGATTGAGCGCGATCACACTCCTGGCGCTGCTCATCGGTTTCGGAGGGTGGTCCTGGTACCAAGCAGTGAGTCAGGAACATGGTGCCCAGGCGTCAGTCGAGCAGATGAACATCGATGCGGCCAATACGGACCGGGCCGAGAAGATTGCGCTGGACTACGCAGTAGGTGCCGGGACGATGCACTTCAACGACATGGCCGGCTGGATGAGGCGGCTGAGTGCCAACACCGGCGCCAACCTTGCCGATCGGCTCCAGAAGGCGGGCGCATCAATGGAGCAGGTCATGGTTCCACTTCGATGGGAGTCGACTGCGCGCCCGCTCGCTGCGAAAGTCCAGATCGCCAAAGACGGCGTCTACACGGTGCTCGCATTCGTCAACGTGTCGACCAAAAACACTCAAGCACCCGAAGGAATCGAGTCGACGGCCACCTACACGATCAAGATCGATTCAAATAGCAAATGGAAGATCGTCGATGTAGGCGGCGTTGGCGGCGTGGTGCCAGGGAAGTGACTCGGCTAATGATCCACGCGGTAGCAGAGCCATCGCACCGTGTCGCCACTATCGTCGGCAAAGCCGCCGAACGCGGCACGGAGTCGATCTCGGCCATAGGTCGGGCGGTGATGCTGCTGACGTCAGTGTTCCTTCACGTGGTCGACGGAGTCAGCCACTGGCGTCTTGCGGTCACTGAATTGTTCGACCAAACGTGGCACCTGTTCAAGGTCGCGGCATTGCCTGCAGTTCTCACTGCGATCCCGTTCGGTGCTGTCGTATCGGTCCAGGTCGGCTCGATTGTCAGCCAGGTCGGTGCTGGATCACTTGCAGGTGCCGCGAGTGGAATGGGCATCATCCGGCAGGGTGCGCCGCTTGCATCAGGACTCCTTCTCGGAGGCGCCGCGGCCGCCGCGATCGCTGCGGATCTCGGCGCGCGATCCATTCGGGAGGAGCTCGACGCGCTCCGGGTGATTGGCGTCGACCCGGTCCAGCGTTTGGTGACTCCGCGGATGCTGGCACTCCTCCTTGTGGCCCCGGCCCTGCTGTTCATCATCATCACCATTGGAGTCGGATCGTCGTACGTCACGGCGGTCTATGTGAGCGATGTCAGCCCTGGTGGGTTCTGGCAGTCGTTCGGAGCGTTCGCCGGGATCACCGACATCGTCTACGCACTAGTGAAGGTTGAGGTGGCAGCGGTAGTAGTCGGAACGGTCGCATCCATGCGGGGGATGGAGGCGACAGGCGGACCACGCGGTGTTGCGGATGCGGTAAATCAAGCGGTCATTCTCAGTGTGGTCGTGATCATCTTGCTCACCCTGGCCGTGACGCAGGTGCAGACCATGTTTTCCCCAATACAGGTTGCGTGACCGATGACCACTATCCTTTCGAAATACACCAGAGTTCCGCGGATCCGTCGGGGTGTCCTACGGGTCGCAGGTTCGGTTCGTGGCGGATTCTACGAAGCTGGCCGAGTGGTCGTGTTCGTAGTATTAGTCCTCTGCCAACTTCCAATCGCCCTACGTCAGTACTCGAGGCAGGCTCTCGCCGCGTCCTCTTCGTTGGCATGGGGCCGGGGTCGCCTGATCGCCGATGGTGGCGTCGTTTCAGTCCTCGCGATACTAGGCGTCGCGATTGGGGCCGGCGTCGCGATCGAGGGGTACGCAGGGCTCGACATCGTGGGCTTCGGTCCGCTGACCGGAGTTCTTGGCGGCTTGGCAATTGTCCGGGAGCTGGCGCCGACAGTCGCCGGAATAGGCTTTGCTGCGCAGGCCGGCTGCAGGATGACGGCCGAGATTGGGTCGATGCGGGTTTCCGAGGAGATCGACGCTACGGAGGCGCTCGGGATCCGCACGATTCCCTTCGTTGTCGGAACGAAGTTGGTCGGAGCCATGGTCTGTGTGGTGCCCGCATATCTCCTGTCGCTGGTCCTCGGCTTCGTGTCCGCTAGATCGATCGTCACCCTGGTGCATGGGCTCCCGACCGGCACCTACGACCACTACTTCACCCAATTCCTGAGTTTGGATGACATTGGCTACTCGACATTGAAGGTTGCCGTCTTCTGTGCCGTCGTGACGCTGACGCACTGCTACTTCGGATTCTTTGCATCCGGCGGGCCGGAGGGCGTAGGTATCGCGAGCGGCCGGGCCATTCGCGCGAGCATCGTTCTGATCGTGACGATCGACCTCGCGCTGACGGTCCTAATCTGGAGTTTGGTTCCGTCCATCGAGTTCGTCGGATGAACACTGCGCTCGTACCCGGTATGCCGAAACTACCTGTCAACCTCTCCTATGAGCGGGTGGGGGGAGTGCTGGCACTGTGCCTGACGCTGGTGTTCGGAGCCGTTGCGCTCACCCCGCAGTCACAGCCTGAAGGCAGAACGCGGATTGTGATCGAGACGCTCACGGTCGGTCGCGGTGTTGGCGTGGATTCGGACGTTATCCTGCGTGGAGTTCCCGTAGGCACAGTGAATTCGATCGAATTGGCAGAGAACGGGGGATCGCGACTCGAACTCGATGTGGAGTCCGCCTCCATCGCGAGCCTTACCGACTCGTTGACTCTCGACTATGTCCCATTCAACTACTTCGGAATAGCAGCCGTCCGTCTCTTGCCTGAGCCGGGAGGTCAGGGTTTGCACGACGGAGTGGTGCTGGTCCGCCAGAGTATTCCGGACAATACGATGGGTGCACTTGTGGAGGGTAGCGGGTCCTTGACGACCAGAGTGTTGAATTCTGACCTGACAGATTCCATCAACCGTATGGCGGTTTACAGCGATGTGGCTGTTCCGGTCATCGATTCGGTAATCAGTGCCGTTCGCATTCGCGACGCAGAATGGGCGCGACCTTTGCCTCAGGAACTAGCGGCCTTTGCGGATGTCGCCGGGCAACTCCCCGATTTCGTGGCCAACGTTCTCGATGCACAAGCAACATTGGTGCAGTTGCCGCGTATCGATGACATCATCAACAAATACGAGCCGATCAACGAGACGATGAAGCTTATCGGCACTGGATTTTTCGGCCCGGTGGGACTCCTCCTTAGCTCACACCGGAACGAACTGACACCAACCACCGAAATGGCGTCTGCAGTGGCTGGCTACTTCGCGGACATCGTGCACGGCGCGCAGTCAGTCCTCGACATGCGAGAAGCACTCGCGCGAGCAGCGTCAGCGGTCACCGGGCCGGCCGAGAGTCCGAGCGCTCATCTACGGGTGATTCTCCAGGGATCTCCGGCTCTGGCGTCGAGTGTTGGGGGCGTGCGATGACACTGCGACGGTCAGGATGGCGGGTTGCTGCGGTGGCGATCGTTACGGTCCTCCTCGCGGCCCTCGTGGTCGGTGCGCTGCGCGGACGAACACCTACTGGCGACACCGTGACTATGTCGGCTGACTTCACTGACGCATCTGGTCTCCGTCAGGGTGATGAGGTTAAAGTCCGTGGTGTGTCCGTCGGTCGGGTGGACAGTATTGAGATTCTCGGCCTGCCAAACGATGTGCATGCGCATGTTTCCTTCACTATCGAGACGACTAGTGAGATTCACTCGGGCGGTCACGCATCAATCAAGTTTCAGAATATGTCGGGCACCCGATATATCGATGCCGTCTCCGGTTACGGTCAAGTTGTTGACTTCCTTCCTCGGACTAGTACAACACCGTCGTTCGACATCACGATGCTATTTAATGGATTGGCTCCGGTGCTAAGAGTAATGTCCCCCGACGACGTGAATAAGTTGACCTCTAATCTGGTACTCCTCCTGCAGGGGGACCAGCACGATCCGGCCAGCTTATCTGCTGCAGTTGGACAATTGTCCCGGTACGCGACCGATCGACAGCAAGCGGTCCAGACGTTGGTTGACAACGTGAAACATGCTTCGGATGCACTTGGAGGTCGAAGTCTGCAGGTGATGGCGTTTATTACTGGATTCGACGGGGTTCTCGATCAGACGATGACCGTCCTTTCCCAGTTCGATACTACCTCGAAGTACGGGCCCGAATTCGTCGATTCTACTGTCGCCCTCCTCCACTCGATTGGATTGCACAAAGGCGTCGACATCGGTGCGGAACTGGCGAACCTGATGCCAACGCCGGAATCTCTCGCCAAGTTGTTTGGCCTGCTACCTCAAGTTGCATCGACATTGCAGAAGTTTGAGGCGCGGCAGCGGGGTGTGTCTTGCTCGAAGGGCCCCGCGCAGGTACCCGACATCGTTTCCGTGATGCTCAGCGCAGGGGAGGTGGTCCTGTGCCGAAAATAGGCTTCAATCGAATTCGGAAGATCGGTTCAGTGACCTGGGGTGCGGTGACCGTCGTCGCCTGCATCGTAGCGTCGGTGGTCGCGGTCGGTGTCTACCTCGATCCGCCCGGGCGAACCACAGTCCTCTTCGACACCACGGACGCGGCCTCCATTCCTGACCGGTCTGAAGTTCGGATCGCCGGGGTCACAGTCGGCGAGGTGGTCGCGAAGACGCTTCTGCCCGATCGGGTGCAGGTGGAAGTATCCGTGGATTCGAGCTACGAGATCGGTAACGAGTCATCCGTTCAGGTCCGAATGCTAACCGTTATCGGCGGGTCCTACGTGGCATTACTGCCGAAAGGGTCTGCACCGCTAGGAGAGACGGTGATTCCCAGCAAGCGTGTCCGGCTCCCGTATATAATTGGTGACCTGGTTAATGCTGCTCCGGACGTTCTTGCGCCAATAGATGGCCATTCACTAAAAATGGCAATCGATTCGGCTGATAGTGCGATGCGTGGAAGTCCAGTAACCATGGGTTCGGCAGTTGGGGCAGTCGAGTCGCTGATGAAAGTTCTGACCTCACAAAAGGACCAAGTCTCCGGTGCTCTGGACGTATCTGCGGAATATGCGCACGCAATAGAATCAGATAGGCCTACGCTGTTCGCCATGTTGCGAAAGGCATCAATTATCCTTCAAAAAGTGTATGATACCCGTGATCGGTTCGCGTATTCGTATTGCGGGCTAGCCGAACTAATAGCCTCGGTGGGTGGTGTTTCGCGCTTTTATGCCGAGCATAGACCGCAAGTAATTCGTTTGTACGACGTGTTCGACAGTGCAGCGTCCAAGTTGGACGTCGAGCTCGAGCCGATAATTGGTCAACTCGAGTCTTTGTTGAAAACCCTAAAGGCGGCGGTTTCCGATAGTGGGCCAGGACTGTTGATTACTGATATCTGTATTCCAGTGGCGGGTAGGAAATGTTGAATTCGCGAGTCAGGGAATTGGTCTCCGTGATTGTGATCATCATGATTGGGGTGGCTGGGTATCTCACCGTCCAGCGTTTTCAGCACGTAACTCGATCGGCGTGTGCGCGTATGTCTGATTCGATAGGTTTGTATCCGGGAAGTGCGGTCACACGGATGGGAGTGCCCGTTGGGACGGTTGACTCGATCAGTCAGGAGTTTACGAACGTCAAGGTCACGTTTTCTCTCGATGCGTCGACTGAGATTCCCGACGGCGTCAGCGCCGCGACCAGGTCACGCGGGGTACTAGCGGATCGGTCCCTGGAACTGATTGGCGGCCGCTCGGGATCGCTGCTCGGTGATGGAGGCTGTATCCCGATTAGTCGCACCGCTACACCCAAGAGCGTCTCGCAACTGTCCGAGGCCACGATGAAGGTTATGTCGTCGATAGAAGGGTCGGCCGGCGTGTCCGGAATCGGTGACCTAGTTGCAACAATCGCAGATCAGCTGCCAGACCAGTCTCAGCGAATCAACGACACGCTGACGGCGGCCGCAGGGTTGGCGCCGCATCTGGACGCCATGCTTGCCGACGTGGTGTCGACGCTTCGAAATTTGGACACGGTCGCCGAGCAATCCGTGCAGGCGTGGCCACAGATCGCCATGAGTTTGAGAACGGCCCCAGCAGTGTTACGGACGCTGTCCTCCAGCGTGTTTCCTTCGGTCGAGTCGATGTTCAATGAGCTACCCGACACCATCACGATGGTGGCAGATATCCAGTTGCGGGTCGGTCCACGTCTCTGGCCCGCCTTGGATAAGGTTGCGCTGGCGGTGAAGCTCCTAGCGACCCAGTCAGGAACGATTCGCCAACTCGCCGACCTGATTCCGGTGATGACAACGAGCTTTCTTCGGCTCGTCGGCTCCCACGATGGCCAGGTTCACGTGAACGCTCCGAATTTCCGCACCACGGCTCCGGTTCACGCGTGCTTAGTTGAGAGGCTTCGCTGCCAATCGGCAGCCGGAGCACTTCGATACAGCGACGTCGACCTGTTGCAGCTGGTCTTCAAAGGACTGTCCCGATGAAACTTCGATATCGGATCCGTGCCGTCCCTACGGCCATCGGCGTGCTGGCGTCGGCCACAGCGTGCGGGGTTGCGCCAGAGATGCTTCCCCTGCCAGGCCACCAAGTGGAGACGTCAATGACACTGACTATTGAGTTCCGCGACGCGCTAAACCTCGCTCCCGGTGCCAAGGTGATCCTCGATGGCGCGCGCGTCGGACAGGTTGAAGCGGTCGCCCTTCGTCCCAACTCCGTTGGCGTGCGACTTGGAGTCGGCGACGCCGTGCGCCTGCCGACGCAGACGCATGCGCGGATCACGACAGCCACAATCCTGGGAGACCCATTTGTGGAGCTGAGCCGCCCGGCGACGACGACGTCCAGCTATCTCGCGGACGGCGATCTGATTCCTACTTCACGTACCTATTCCGCCCCGCCGGTCGAGGAGACATTGGCGACCGTGGCACTGTTTCTCGGTCAAGGATCGGTGGAGAAGCTGACCGCCATGACACACCGGCTTGCGAACTCGCTACCCGCAGACCGCACGGAGGCCGACAGGCTGGCGAAGCGTCTCTCGCGTGACCTTCGGGGCCTCGCGCGATCTCGGTCGATACTTGACCGTGTCTTGGCGAGCAGCGACGCGACCGCTCGCGCGGTTTCCTCTCGTCGACCAGACATCGAGGCGGCCTTTACGCCAAGAATGATGGTGGGCTGGCGGAATCTTCAAACTTTGATCGGCAATATAGGCATTCTGTTGCCTTCCGTCGGAAGTATCTACTCCGGCGGGCACTGGCTGGTACCCACTTTCCGCGCCCTCGGCCTAGCGACAACGAGCCTAACCGACAAGGGCGTGCAACTATCAGATCTGGGTTCCGCAGTGGACGTAGTGCGGCGCAAACTGTTGCCGCTATTAGCGGCACCCTCCGTAACGGTGAACTCCCTGGTGTCAGATAGAGGAAAAGATCTAGCCCCCGGGGTTACTGCGATCTTGCGAATGCTCGGCGCGATCCAATGAAAAATCATGGCGTGTCAATTGTGGCGCTGATCATCGTTGGAGCGGTCTCAGCGCTGGGAATCGCCTCATTCGGCGCATGGCCAACCACTGGCCGAGAGTCGACGTCAACGCTTGTCGTCGCTCAGTCGAATTCTCTCGTCGCAGGCAGCAGGGTATTATTGCGCGGGCTCGAGGTCGGCACAGTAACGGACGTCCGACTAGTTCCTGACGGCGTCGAGATCGAATTCCGGCTTGACGAATCCAGTCGCGTCCCACGCGACTCGAATTTTCGGATCGAGCAGCTTTCCATGCTAGGTGAGGCCTATATCGAAATCTCACCCAAAACGTCGGCAGGGCCCTTTGTGCGAGGCGGCGATCGCATCGTCGGGGATGAGCAGTGGGGGATCGGTGATACCGTCGAGAAAATATCTTCTATTTCACGACATCTGGATCCACAAGCGGTCGGTGCTATTGTTGCAGCAATTCGTCGTGCGCTGCCCTACAATCGATCGACATATGAAGAGTTGCGCCGGGCTGCTCTCACTGCCGCTATTGCATTTTCGGCGAACACCGAGCCGTTTCGGAAATTGCTGCTGTCCGGCTCCAAGTTGCTGTCACATTCGGATGCAATGGCAACTGGCCTGGTTGGTTCTGGTCCCGAGGTAGTATCGACGTCTGCCGCGTTCGGTTCGATGGCTATGAAAGCGCTCGCGATGATGGACACCAACGACTATCCGCGAATTATAAAGGACGGTCCGTTGGCATTGTTCGCCGATGTCCAACGTTTGCTTGACGATGTGGGGCCCGACTTGAGGATGCTCACGCAACCGCTGCTGATTCCTGTTCAGCAAACTATTAACGCACTGCGCACAGTTGACGTCGCGCAGATGCTCGAAGGGTCGTTGCTGGCGAGCGCAGATGCCGAGATTCCAGTAAAAGTGGGGGAGCGCTAAGGTGACTAGTTGTTGACGCCGGCGAGCTCGCAGCAATAGTCGACGAAAGTGACGCGGCTGAATTCTCGATCACTCCGCAGATAGGCAATAGAGGTCCAAGTCAAGGCGCCGATATTTCCGACGGCGGTCAAGTGTCGAACATCAGGGCTACTAATGTTTAGCGTGTTTTCTGCGAGGCGTGCAAACTGATCTGATAGTTCGACGCCGCGCATCGACAATTCCGGTTCGCGCAGAGGTGAAACTAATAGCGTTCTGATTAAAGCCGGATCACTGTCGCACAAACCAACGAACGCATGAATTGCGGCTCGTACTCCCGCGGGTGGGGGTGTGCTGTTGGTGAGCTCGCCTGCCTGGACTAGATGCCCAATGACTTGGGCGCCGACGGCTTCGTACACTTCGACGACGAACGCGCTGAAACCGGCGAAGCTCTCGTAAAAGTACCGCTCAGTGAGCTTTGTGGCAGACAGGACCGAGCGCAACGTCATCCGTTGGTAGTCGTCGCCAGCGCCCATTTGGTCTATGCCGGCGCGAATCAATTTTTGACGCCGTTCGGCACGCCGTGCCGCGATCGTCTCGGCGCGTACCACGCTGCCTCCTATGGTCGAAGAAAGTCCTGCCGGAGGCATCGTAACACCTTGCGGAACGCGGCCAGGACGGATTTCGACAGCAGGCGAGTGTGCCTGTTGTGCCAGGACATATCGTGACCTGTCGGCGATTCTCGATCAATTGACAGCAACTGCTGTCAGATAGTATCGTCGATGCTGAAAGAGATTCGCTGAGGACGGGATATGTAATGACTGATGCGGTGGCCAAGGTGGAGTTTGACAGTGATGTCCCTGAGGGAGGGGCGCCGGTTGGTCCGGGTTCTCTGCTGTGGAGGCTGTACAGGGACCGCCGTTCGTACATGCTGATCGGGGTCATTGGAACGATTCAGAATATGCATCCAGCCGTCAGTGCCGGAGTGGTCGACCATTCCAAGATCTTTACCGAGCCGTTCAGTCGACTGCAGCGGTCGATTCCGCCAGTCCTCGACGTGATCTATTCACCGCCGCAGGCCGGGGCTGGACCCCGACTGCGTGACTTTCATCGCGATATCAAAGGGGTCGACGCATCGGGGGATCCCTATCACGCGCTTAATCCGGATACTTATTGGTTTACCCACGTGACGTTTGTCGAATATGCGATTCTTGCTGCTGACCTCGTCTTTGGCGAACCATTAGACGATCAAGAGAAGGATCAACTTATTCGAGAGTCCGTCACCTGGTGGGCCCGATACGGGATGTCCATGCGGCCGGTGGTGTATACATGGGAAGAATACGAGCGGTACTTGGATGAGGTTTGCGCGAGCACGCTCAACTACACGCCCATCGTTAAGTGGTCGCTCGAGGACTTGGGTAAGACTGAGTTCGACAGCCAACTTGGCGTTCCGGCCTGGCTGTTCCGCATTGCTGCTCGAATTGGGCATCGCATAGGCGGTCGTGCCGCCGTGCTGTCGGCTATGCCAGACCGCTATCTCAATGTCCTCGGCGTGCGGCCAACCCAACTCAACATTTGGGGATTCCGGGCTGTTCTGTCCGTCGTGAATACGCTATGGCGGATAGTTCCGCTCAAACTAAGACTGCAACCTCAGGCCTACGCGGCCGGGCAGCAGTACGGCGGAGTTCTTCCGTCATGAATCGGCGTCTCCTTTGCTGCCGACCCATGCCGATTTTCAAGCCGATGTACGAGGTGCCCGATGTTCATTGATGGCCGCGAGCTAATTGACAACGATGTCTTGGACGACGCCGCGGGGGTGAAGGTAAGAGCGCCGCGGCGCTACTACGCGGACCCGGCTGGGGCTTTCGCTGCTGCCGCTCCGATGCGATTGCTTGTCGGACCCGCGCCGGAGCCGACTCTGGCGGAGATCGACGACATCGGTTCGGGTCTCAATCGTCGGGACGAGCTCGGTGCGACGCTTGCGGCCGCGGTGCGATCCGGTCGGGTATCACTCAAAGACTTCCGTTCTGCGCTCGATATGGGAATTGGGTCAGTTTCCGATCCGGCCCCGGAGTTGGCCTCCTTCTTCGAAACCATGGAGGCCACCCCGGATTGGGTCGACTGGGACTTGGTCGAGCGCGGGGCACGCGCCTGTCGCAGCTATGGCCAGAACGCATTGGACGTGCTCGCATACGCCTCGCTGCTCGGCGGCTATCGGTTTCAGGCAGCCAACAACGTGCTTACTGCGAGTGGCGGTCTCACTGCGGCCGGCGCACTCCGTCGGGTAGGCGAGACAACTAAGTGGTGGGTTGAGTGCGTACAGCAAGGCGGTATGGCTCGCAACGCGGACGGATTCAAGCTGACTGCTCACGTCCGGTTGATGCACCAACTGGTAAGCCTGCATTTCGAGGAGGACCCAGAATGGAATCACGACGATCTTGGTGTGCCTATCAATGCGGCCGATACGGCAGCGACTCTTTCACTGTTCAGCACAACATTTCTGATTAGGATTCGCCAGCTGGGCATCTATATTCCGCGGTCGGACTCCGATGCGGTGATGCATCTTTGGCGATATATCGGGTGGCTGCTCGGTGTCGAGGATCAATGGCTCCCCGCTGATGAAAAGTCCGGCTACCGGACTATTTACCACTTGATTCTGGGTCAGGCGCCGGCTACCGACCACTGTGTCGCATTGGCGAAAGCTCTGGTCAAGACAGTTCCTGCGAATCTGGAGTACCGCCGAGCCCGAGGTCTCCGGCGCCGATTTCAGAGTTTCCGGGCGCTGAGTCTCGGGACATACTTTAACGGGTGGCGACCGATGATCGCTCTCGGTCTTCTTCCGGTTCCTCCAGTGCTTGAAGTGTCGCGTGTGCCTCTGAATTTCATTCTGCACAACATCGTGATGAATCTTCCTGTCGCGGGAAAAGCTGTTCGGAATCGTGCGGAACAGCGCCTGTGGAAAGGGTTGGATCTTCATTTCGGCATGGCGGATCGATCGCTCGGAGACCTAGATTCAGCGAAGCGTGGAACGCACAAGCTGAAGCTTTGACTGATCGACTTGAATCGCCCGGGGCATGTCTGACGCTCCGCTTCTTCGAAGGGATGGAGTCATGTCATGGAGTGGATCGAAGCGATAGCTGGCCGAGTTGCGTGGGCGGTCGGTCAGTCTGGTCGGTGACAGAGGGGCCGGTCACGAGTTGGAGAGGACGTCGATGACTGAGGTTGGTGCGCTGCTCGGAGCGGGGCGCCGGATGCGGTGCCCAAGTGGTGCCGTCGGGCTGATGTTGATCCGGACCGGCGGCCGGCGGTACGACCGAGAAGTGGGTGAGGTCGAATCGACGTTTCAAACTACGTCGTCTGCGGCGGTAGCGGGGAGGCCTGGCTGGCGATCAATTGTGAACGGTCAGAGGTTGTGCCGCTGATCGCGAGGTGTGGTGGAGCCCTTGATGGGCGAGCTGGAATTGTGGGGCCGCGGTTCGAAGATGGATCGAGTGGCGCACGATCAGAGCCCTAGGACCGAAGCCACGGGACTTGGTGGATCGAAGGTTCGTGCCCGTGCGCCGAGCAGGCTCAGGGCCCGAAACCCCATGCCGACACGAGGAGCGAAAGATCACTTGCCTGTACCCGCGCCGTGCTCGGTTCGTCGTAGCGGACCGCGTATCCGGTCGACCCGGTGAACGGGGGTCGTCGTGGCGTCCGTGGAGAATCTCAAACTACGGCGGGATGCGGATGCACCGCTGCGTAACTCCGACCTTGCTCCGGCGGCGTCCGGCTCGCCTCCTTCGCCCGTGTCGAAGGCGAGGAACAGTCGTGCACCCAGGCGAGGACCCGCGACCACCAAGGGCCAGATCACGATCGGCACGGCGCACCCGACCCGAATGCAGTTCGTCCTTTTGTAGCGAACGTCGAGTCGGCCCGTTCGCCGCTTCTAGCGGGCGGGACTTGTCCTAATCCCGTGGAAAGGCAGCAATAGCCGCCACGTTCACTAGCGACTCAACTGAGGCGACGAGAATCGCCCGGTGCTGCTGGAGGCGGGGAGCTGACCACGGGTCAGTTGCAGCGTGTACCCGAAGCGCGGCCGACGCGTACTGCCATGCCGTGACCTGGCCGAGCAGGAGGGCGAGTACATCGACAGCAGAATCACCGAACTGCTCGGTCAGTGATTGCACCTTGGGTTCGTATGCCCGAACCTCGTCTGGCGTTGCGTCCGGTCGCTCAAGGCCAGCCCAGGAGGTCAGGCGCAGAACTTCAGGTCTTGCGGCCAGGTAATCGAATAGGGATCCCGCGTACGCGGGCAGGTCGTCAGCAGTGAATCGCACCTCTTCGGCCATCTCTGTTAGCGCCATCGTCACGACCAGGTCGAACAGATCGCGCTTTGATCCGAAGTGGACGTAGATCGACCGCTTGTTGACTCGTCCGGCCTCGGCAATCCTGTCTACCCGCGCACCGGCTAGGCCGAACTCTGAAAACTCCGCTCGAGCAGCGGCGAGAATCCGTCGCTTGGTATCAGTGGCGTCTGGCGGCATGCAACCAGCGTATAGGTAACCATCTAGTTATTGACAGTGGCGACAGTTCGTGCCACGATCGCACCGTAAGTATCCAGATAGTTACCTAGGAGAAGGTATGTCCCAGAAGATCTTGATCACCGGCGCTAGCAGCGGATTCGGGCAGGGAGCAGCACTTGAGCTTGCCCGGCAGGGCCACGACGTTATCGCTGCAGCCGAGACCTGGCCGCAAGTCCGCAGTCTCCGAGCCGATGCCGACGTAGCTGGCGTCGAACTTAGGGTCATCAAGCTCAACTTGCTCGACAAACTCGATATCGCTCACGCCGGTTCTTTCGATGTTGACGTTCTCGTCCTCAATGCCGGCGTCATGGAGGGCGGTGCGATGGTCGATATCCCGTTGCAACGAGTGCGGGAGTCGTTCGACATCAACCTCTTCGGGCACCTCGAGTTGGTGCAGACCATCGCACCTAAGATGATCGCCCGCAGGGGCGGCCGGATTGTGTGGACCTCATCGATGGGTGGAATCCTCGTCGTGCCGTTCCTCGGTGCCTACTGTGCGACCAAGCACGCGATCGAAGCGGTAGCCGGCTCAATGAAGGCTGAGCTTGAGCAGTTCGGCATCAAGGTCGCGACCGTCAATCCTGGGGTCTTCGGCACGGGCTTTAACGACACCGGCGCCGAAAGCTATCGACAGTGGTTCAACGCGGACGATGCGCAGGTTCCAGTGCCTGACTTCGGGCCGTCACTTGCTGATCAGGCTGACCCTCAGGAGATGATCGACGCGATGGTAGAGACCATCATCGCCGAAGAACCCGACTACAGGACTATGCGGCCGCTGGAGACAATCGACATCGCCAAGAACTGGCAGGAAGTCGAATGGACGCAGAAGGCCTGAGACACAGGCTGAAGGAGGGAAACGAACTTATGTCGTATTCTACGATCACACTCGACGCGGCCGCTCGAATCATCGAGTTGGGAAAGTCGAAAGCTCGCGAACTCGAGCTGCGAGCAGTCTTCGCGATCCTGGACGGTGGGGCGAACCTCGTCGCATTCGAACGAATGGATGGTGCCTGGTTGGCGTCCAATGATCTCGCGCTGGCGAAATCGCGAACTTCGGTCATGTTTGAGACCGAAAGTGAAGTGCTCAACGCGCCCCTGCAGTTAGGCGTTCCGGTTCCGCATTTCGACCACACCAATGGCGGACTCCTTCTCATGGGCGGCGGCGTTCCGATTGTCGACGACAGTGGTCGACTCATCGGCGCCCTCGGGGTTTCCGGCGGCACTCCTGAGCAAGACGCCGAAATTGCCCGCACCGCGACAGGCTGGGAAGCGTAATCGGATTACGCGGCAGCGAGCCTGCTCCACTCGGTCGCAGGTTCGCTGTACCCAACGCACGGGGGCACGGCGAAGCAACCGCCGCCACTTACTGCGGGCAGGCGACAGTCCATCCACGGTCGGGGACGGGCGCGGTCCGGCCTTCGCAGAGAAAGTCTGGCACGCTAGAACTGAGTTAGCCGCCTTTGGCCGCGGAGCCGGGTAGGGCGAAGTTCAAGGACGCTTTTGCATCGCAGATCGGTGATGCGAAGTGCTCGTGGATTTGGCTCGGGCCGATCGGTGCTGTGCCGTTGACGTCGAACCACGTCACCTGTATATAAAGTGTCTCCCAGCTAATGGATCTGCCATCTGGTGAGAGTTGCCCAAGTCCCTTCGCACACCACACGAGTGCTGCTGTGTGCTCTGAGGTCACCGCTCAGGGAATGTGCGGTGGCAGGGGGACGAATGCGTCGTCGAACACGATCGCGGCGCACGTCGGGATATGCTGCATTCGGTCTGGACTACTGAGTTACCGCAACCAAGGAAGCATGCACCTCCGCCAGCATGGCTTCGCCGTCTGATCCGCTCAGCGTCGCGGCGTCAGGGTAATGGTGCCGATCACCACTCCGCCCAAATACGCCGGGCCTCTGTACCCGCCGTGTCCGTCGCTGATCAGTACAACTCGATGGCCAGGAAAGAGGTCCACGTAACCGCCATAGGGCGTGCGATGAATTGGGTATCGACCTAGTAGCACTAGGTCTCCTCCCGCAACCCGCGCGTCGCGCTGCAGGAGGATGGTGTTCAAAGAACGTGTCGTGGAGGTGTAATTACCGGGCTGGACGTTGGCAGACACCTGACCGACCGCGCCGAAGACGACACTGGCGGCCATCGCCACGGCGATTGCTGCAGTCCGGGCAATCGCGGGTCCAGCGTGTTTGGACATTGTCAATTCCTCTCGCCTCGGACCAGTGACTCTACGCCTGGTAGTGGGACAGTATCGGCGCATAGGAATACTGGGGTCTCGGCCCGAGCGCTCGAATCGAATGCAGCACACGCATTCATCCCGCGAAAGCACGTGAGTCGGGCACGTCCGGAGATGTGTCGGCGCCGCACGAGACTGGAAGCTCGCGCCTAGCTCCCGACTGAGAGGTCGCCCGAGTTTGCGGCAACACGAGGCGCTGCTGAGCCCTAGGAGACGAAGCCTCGGGCCGGTTTTCTCCTTGTAGTTCTTGCCCAAACTCATCTCAGACTAGGACGAACTGATACGTCAGTATAGGATACTCACTACTGACGCACGATCGAGAGATCCGAAGTGCTTCGAGTCAATGGGCGTGGCGAGAGGGCGAAAGAGATGCCCACGACTAACGACCTGACTGTTCGACACGCCTTTTCGATGGACGCGCCTACGGGGCGTCTCTGACCTCAGATTGGATTGACATGGGATTTCTTCCGAAGAACCCGACTGAACTCATCGGCCGCGCTGATCACACGCTGACCAGTGCAGACGCGACGCTGGCGCGTGTCGACGGAACCCTCGGCGAGGTCAGTACGACACTGACCGCAGTAGGCGGCTCGCTCACGAACGTCGATTCGAAGCTCGGGACAGTCGACTCGACACTCGCGACCGTGGACGCAACGCTAGGTGATGTGTCAGGAACCCTGACCGAAGTGTCAACCACGCTCGTGGAAGTGCGGTCGGCGGTGTCGGAGGTCCAGTCTCTACTCGAACAACTCTCAGTGAAGCTTGAGTTGCTCGACAGGGTGCCCGACATCATCGCGAAACTGGACGACTTGAACGCGAAGTCCTAACTTCCTCGATTCGACTGCGCAGCGACGCAAGTCTGGACTCACGTCGGGCGGAGTTCGCGAGCCGCTTATGCCGTGTGGGGTGCCAGTGTCGCGAACCCGCGACGTGGATTCTGACAATTGGATCCGCGTCGATGCGAGTCAGTTGGGATAGGTGGAGTTAGTCGAAAGTGGGTGATTGTGTGAACAGTTCGACACACGGGGTGGATCTATGAACGGATCGGCCACGTCGGAAGAATCGCATCAACATGTGATTGCTGCGCTGCGTGAAGAAGGAAGGATCCTTCATTCTCGGATGCAGAGTATTGACGCAGTCCAGTGGCGGACGCCCACGTCGTCCGAGGGGTGGAGCGTTGCTCATCAGATCGCTCACCTTCAAAGCATCGACGAACTTGTACTGGCGACGATCGGGTACTCCCGATCGGTCCGAGGCGATATCGGCGCAGTGTTTGACCTAGTCAGTAACCGGACTCTACTCAATGGCACCGCATTCGCGATCGGCGCTTCAGTTCGAGGCCGAGGACCATTATCAATGCGATTCGCGTCGGTGCTTGATCGTTTGGCCGAGAAGGGGATCTACATCCCATCCGATCGCCTTCTTGAAAAGTGGCATAGCTCGCACCTGGCATGCATCGATTCACTGGCCGATATATCGCCGGACGCCCGACTGGTGTGGGCTGGCACATCGATGGCGGCGACTACTATGGCCACCGCTCGATTGATGGAAACGTGGGCCCACGGGTGCGATATCGTCGAAGCGCTAGGAAGCGCCCCAGTTGCGTCGGAACGACTTCGCTACATCGCTGACCTGGGGGTACGTACGAGGGGGTATTCCTATCGAATCAATGGGATCCCGTCGCCTGTGACCCCCGTGCGAGTCGAACTGGCCAGCCCATCTGGAGAGCTCTGGAGCTGGGGGCCCGACGATGCGCCCGGCTACGTTACAGGCAGCGCCCTTGACTTTTGTCTCGTCGTCGTCCAGCGACGACAACGAGCAGACACCACTCTCACCGCGACATCAAATGAAGAGCAATGGCTCCGGATTGCTCAGTGCTTCGCCGGACCACCGCCTAGATGCCGCACCCCACGCTGATTCCCGCATGACTAGCGGCGCCGGCGGCGCAAGCGGAGGTCACTCGGTGGAACGCGCTGCTCACTCGCCTCTACCGCTGACCCGAGAATCGGTCCCGTCCCGATTGCGTGCAGCGTCAATTGCTTCTGCGACGACCTGCGCGATCTCTCGTGGTGATTCGAGCATCGCGAGATGCCCTGCGCCGGGCAAGACGATATTACGTTCAGGCTGTAGCCCGGCGGCAAGTCGCGCGCCAGCCCGAGGGGACAGCGCCCAGTTTGCGCGGCCCCAGACCATCGCGGTCCACGGCCAGGCCGCAGGTCGCTGGAAATTGTCCAGCTCTCGGTAGCTCCGGATGTCGTGGAACAACGCTAGTAACGGACGAAATCGGCCGGCATCTGACCATTGTCCGGAGATCTCACGGTTACGCCATTGGCCCTTACGCAGGCCGGTGGTCCCCAACTGGGGGACCAGGCTGATCCAACCGAATGCGCGCGGCACCTTCAATGCGCCGAGGAATCTGCCCAAGTCGAATGTGTACGCGAGCGGGACCAGGCGTCCCCAGGTACCTCGTCGTGCTGTCTGTTCGGTGAGTGGGTTGAGGAGGACCAATGCGGCGATTCTTCTCGGGTCCCGCATCGATACGGTCCACGAGAAGGCGGCGCCCATACAGTTTCCTACGAGTACCACCTGACTGTTGTCTGGAACTCGATCATCAAGAAGTGCTTCAAGAATGTCCGCGTAGTCCATCCGTCGGAAGCCCGAGCTCGGCACGTCGGAATCACCGTATCCGGGAAGGTCAATTGCAATGGTGTGAGTGTTCTGCGGGAGCAGATCGAGTACGTCATTCCATACCGACCGGTTCGCTCCGCCGTTATGCAGAAAAACGACAGATGGATCGGACGGATCGGAGGTACCTCGATCGGCGATACTGACCGTGAGTGGCGACTCTCGTGGATCTGGGGCTCCCACAGCTCGTCCTCGTTGTCGGAGCTGAGGGGGCGCGAGGCGGCGTTCGACGAACTGCACATTGCGTGGATTTGGCAACGATTGCTCCTGAGTTCAGTGCTTCGCAGGCTATGTCGAGTAGGGCGGGCTAGTAGAGGGGCGAGCGGGCTGAGGTATGCCAGCTATGCGGGCAGCCTTCACCTGCGTGCGATACGCGACGAGCGCTCCAGGGGCGTAATGCGTGCGCCACACCGGGGAGCCGAACCGCAGGCGTATCCGCATATACCGGTCAATCCAGTTACGGGAGGCGAACCGGGGGATCATCCTCCAGGCAGTTCGATGGACAGTCATCACAATCTTGTCGCGGCGCGTCGGCGACATTCTCATCGCGTCGGCCACGGCGGCGGAGTTGACTAGTAAAAGGCCGACCCGTGCGACGTGTCGCACCGGCGCGCTCACGACGCGGGTGATGAGGTGAGGGATGGCCTCAAAGCGCCGCAATGGAGCGGGATTGGCGCGTTGCGCGAGAAGGTAGCCCGTAGCTTCGGCTACGAAGGGGTCGACGGCGTCCATCCAGGTGGATGCGCGGTAATCGAGGAAGCTGTCGTAAGTGGCGGGGAGGGCATCAGCACCGAAGAGTTCTCCGACAGCCCGCAGGCCGGCGTAGGCCTGTTCGCGGAACTGGTCGGATGGCCATCCGCGTAGCTGCTCGTGGGTCTCCATCAATGGGAGGACAATCGCCGCCCATGTCCAGTTCCACAAGTCGGTCTCCCAGGCGTGGCAACTGGATCCGTCGTCGAGCTGGCCGTGGATGAAACGGTGCAATTCGCGGATCGCCGCTGCGACGTCATGGCGTTCGTTGTCGGCGAAGACGACCCCGAGGACGAGGTCAACAGTGTCGCGGGCACGCCCGATCACATCCTCGAGGCGAACCTCTTCGCGTACTGAGATCTTGCCGATCCGGTCATGGTCGTCGACCCCTTTGCCGCCCTTCGCAGACAGCACCGGGTAGACGAAGGCCGGGAATGCGGCGTACACGGTTGTCACGTCTGCAAGCATGGTTCGGGTGGCGCTGCCCGGACCGAGGAGTGCGTCGAGATCCTGTCTATTCATGCTTGTCCTTGTCTGAGCCGATGCGTGCAGAATTGTGAAGGTGGTCGAGCTCCTACGATGTACGTTGCAGACAGACGCCTGACGACACGATCAGGGATTCTGAGGCGAGTCGGCAGGTAAGGGATTGCCGATGATGCGCGTGATAAGCGGACGGTCGCTCAGCCGAAAGAGCAGTTCGAGGGTGCGCGAGCCGAAGACGAGGCTGGCGATGCTGCGGAGTGCGGTGGGCGAAATCCGCCGCAGCGCGTAGATCGCAAATGCTTCCGGTCGTACCAGGACTGTACCCAGGTTCCACCGGACTGCCAGCTCCACAGCTTTCGCCACTGTTTCGGGGCCCGATATCAACCGGAGATCGCGCAGTCGGTCGGTGCCTTTGCCTGCTACTTGTGACCGGCGGTCAGCGTCTTCGTCAGTCGTTCCGGGATGCTCTGCCGCCGCGAAGATATTGGTCTTAATTACGCCGGGACAAATCACACTCACCCCAATCTTCGACGGGGACAATTCGGCCCGAATGCAGTCGGTAAGAACTTTGACTGCATATTTCGTCGTTGAGTATGACGCCAGATTGGGGATCGGCAAGAACGCTGCCGCCGATGCGATGTTCACAATGTGTCCGGGGCGTCCTGAGTCAATCATTTGCTGTGCAAATAATCGAGCTCCAGTGATGACGCCTAAGAGATTGATTCCGATGATCCGGTCCCAGTCGTCTTCGGTAGTGCTGATAGTCTCACCGAGAATTCCGATTCCCGCGTTGTTCACCACCAGATCTGGGACGCCGTGTTCGACGTGTACCCAGTGTGCGAACTCGTCGAACTCCGTCGGATCGGTTACGTCGAGGCGACGGGAGAATGCTGTGCCCCCGCGTGCGGAAATAGTGGCTACTGTTGCCTCGGCTGCGGTTTCATTGATGTCGCTGACGATGACTCGAGCGCCCCTTGTGGCGAATCGTTCGGCAGTCGCTTGTCCAATTCCACTACCCGCTCCTGTGACAACAACGAGTTGAATGCTATTGAGTTTCATCGTAGTCCTGGCCCCTTCGATGCCGAGAATCGACCGCGTAATCGGTGCGGGAAAGAGGTGTGTTCAATTCGTTGCAGAGCTCCCTCACCGGAAAGACGCGCGACCGCCTTCATCGCGGTGGGGCTTAACCGTGACACTATATAGCCGAGATACGATTCAGCCGTGACAGGTTGCACAGCGCGATTAGTGCTGACCGAACGAACAATCGCTGCAGCGACGGTGTCAGGGCCGCTGCCAAAACGCGCGATCAGCCCAACAGAAAGGTCTCGTCGCTCGTTGGTGCGATCGAGGGCGCTGCCGACGTACTGCGCAGAATTGTAAAACCGAGTGTCGATCGCCCCAGGGCAGATCGCGGTGACGCCAATCCGGTGCGGCCGTAATTCTGCCCGCAGAGTCTCGGAGAACATCAAGACCGCCGCTTTGGTGGTGCAATAGGGTGAACTGACGGTTATCGGTGTGTACGCGGCCGCCGAAGATATGTTGATAATCTGCCCCGCAGTGCCCTCTGTGATCATGTGTTGTGCCGCTAAGCGCGAACCAGTCACAACGCCTCGGACATTGACCGCAACCAGAGCAGACCAATCCTCACCCGTGTGGTCGAGGAATCGACCTGCCGTGGTGTAGCCGGCATTATTGACCAACACTCGTATCGGGCCGTAACTCTCGGTGACGTCGTTGAGGACGCGCGCCCATTGGTTGGCATCGGTAACATCGAGGAGGTCAGGTGCACAGGTGCCGACGGGGGCACAGAGCGCGGCGGTTTCGGTAACGGATTCGAGATCGCGATCCGTCGCGACAACTTGTGCCCCGCACTCGGCAAAGGCGATCGCGGTCGCCCTCCCGATACCACTACCGGCCCCGGTAATCACCACGACGTCGCCTTCTAGATTGTTCTCGACCATGCCATTTGCCTCGTTAGTTTGTGGTGTGTGGGACTGCTGAGAACGTCGAAGTTGTTGTCTCGTCGCCCGTCTCGGAGGGGTGCACGCGGCGTTCAGAATGCGCGTTTGACGGCGAACGCCATGAACGGTCGGATGAACGCCGCGGTCCAACGCAACGGGAGGAAGCCGATGAGCCTCGGTTGGACGGCCAGCGTGTACTCGATCGTCGCCTTGCCGCCGCCTCCCGTGATAACGATTCGCTCGGCGAACGACTTCACCGCGATGGGAATCGAAACTCCGGTTCCAACGGCGATGAGCCCCGATTCCGGAGCGGACTGAACGGTTCGACTCGTTGCAGCGATCAGGCCGTGATATTGGCGCTCGTCGCCTGCGGTCCGCGGCCCGCTCACTATCGGCGCGAGAGTCACAAGTGGGCCGTCGCAGGCCTGTTCCCAGACGTTAGCGGGCGACTGTGCCACCTCGACTCGGACGGTCGCTGCCCAGGAGGCGTCGGTGAAGAAGTCGATCGGCGAGGCGGGCTCTGAGGTGGCGAACCGCTTGGGTCCAGCTTCGCCGGAAGCGAGTACCGCGAGGATGCCCAGGCCGATGACTCCGGCCGCCAGTAGGCACGCGATGACGGCGATGATGATCGTTAGCATGTGATACTTTCGTGTCGAGTTAATGATACTGATGCGTCAGTCTATGCGATGGGCGCTGGAAGTCCAGGGCTGATTTGCCGAGACCGACGCCCGCCGTTTTCGATGGCGGGTTGTCCGATCGCCTTTGTTCGTGGTCGAACGAGGAGGGACCGAAGATATGACCGCAACCGTTGATCGCGCGCGATCGCGATTCGCGCGACTGGTCGCGGAGTGCCCAGAGACATCGACGTACCGGGTCGATCTCGGCCCGAACCGGGCCACCGGCCGGCTGTCGAATCGCCTGGAGGCTGTTGGGTCGGATCGTCTGCACTCGGCGACACTGTTCGAACCGGGCGATGGCGAGTCGTGTATCGAGATTGAGCAGTCGTTCCGGATGGTCGAGGGGCAAATTCGGGCAGACGACTATGTTGAGACCACGTTCGACCGTGGCGAGGTGCTGGCGCGTACGCAAGCGAATTTCGGAACGGGACGGCTCGCGCAGGCCAGCGGACGCATCGCATCGACCTCGAAGACGATCGTGCCGCTGTTCGGCATCTTTACCTTGCTGCGCGATATCGATCTTCGAGCGGGCCTGTCTGTCGATGTGTTGCTCTGGGTCGGGGCGTCATTGGCTTATCCAGCCTCCGTCCGCGTTGGGCGACGTGCAGTCATTGACTGCGGTGGATTGAAGACCGAAGCGTGGCCGGTCCGGGTGCGTCCGCATATGCCCGAAATTGACAGCCCGATCGACTCTGCGGTCGCCGGTATGCTGCCCGAGCTTGTCCTCGCGTTCGACGCCAGTGGATCGCATCGCCTACTTACAATGGAGTTCCCAGTGGGGCCCCTTCGGTCGGGTCTCGGCGGTCGGGTGGAACTCGAGGCGAAGTGCTTCTGAGAAGACACTGATCAAGACACTGATCAAGACACGAGGGGGGGGACGCAGTGCCGGATGGATCAGATATGCGCGACGACGGTGTGCACGGGAGGATTCGTCGCGGGGGCATGCTCGGCGGTGTCGTCG
Organism: Gordonia abscondita; assembly: GCF_032711245.1. GTDB lineage: Bacteria > Actinomycetota > Actinomycetes > Mycobacteriales > Mycobacteriaceae > Gordonia. The sequence continues at coordinate 3,601,716 of NZ_CP128986.1, read as the reverse complement.
CGCGGCATGCGGTGAGATCCGCGGCCGAGTCCGCTAAAGCGCCGTTCCGCTCGCCGGCAGAGGTCGACGCGGCACGTGAAGCGGCGATTCTGAAACTAGCGGACGACATCGTCGTTGTGGCGGGGGGCATGCGGGGCGCGGCTCACAAATTGGGGCAGCTACTCGGCGTCCTCGATCTCGGGCTCGCGACGCCGGAGACTCGCGCAGCCTTCAATGAGCGACTCGCCCCGCTATTTTCATCGGTCCCGCGGTGGGACGACCGCCGGATGCGTCGGGTGTTGGAACGCTCCCTCGGTCCTCGGTCGGCGCGGATCGCGCGGCTCGACGGAGCGATTGCCGCCGCTTCTATCGGACAGGTGTACCGAGGGGAGCTCGATGACGGTCGAGTGGTCGCGATCAAAATCAAGTACCCGGACATCGACCGGATGGTGCGAGCCGACCTCAAGAATCTGGGGTTGATGACACGTGTCCTAGCGAAGTACGCCCCGGGGATGAACGCCGAGGAGATCGTCGCGGAAGTGGTAGACCAGATCTCGGGCGAGCTTGACTTCGCTCAAGAGTTGGCCAGCCACACGGAATTCGCGCAACGATACGCGGACCATCCGGTCTTCACTATTCCAAAGCCAGTTCCGGAGCTGTGTACCTCCGAGGTCTTGGTAACCGAGTTCTTAGACGGTTCGCCCTTCGACGAGGCGGTCCATTTGGGCCGCGACCGGCGCAATGAGATCGGCGAGGCGATCTACCGCTTCTATTGCTCCGAGATGTACCGTATCGGGCGGTTCTCAGCAGACCCGCACCCCGGAAACGTGTTGATTCTTGCCGACGGCAAGGTCGGATTCCTGGACTTCGGGCTGTGTGTCGAGCTCACGCCACCACAGTTGCGTACTGAGCGGTTGGTGTTCGGCGCCTTGCTCGACGGCGACGTCCAAACGGTGTACGAGCACTCGACCTCGGCCGGATTCATCGTAGATCCCACGTCTGTCGGCCCGCATCGACTCCTCGAGTACATGTCGGCAGTCGTTGGCTGGCATCTGGAAGCGGGGGAGGTGACCATCACCCCGGACCTCGCGGCCGCGGCCGCAGCCGCCGCGGTCTTGCCGCAGGGTGGTCATATCCGCCGAATGGGCACCCAGCGAATGGTGCGCGACCATGCGTTCGGAAGGCGGAACGAACTCGCCACATGTGCGCTACTCGGTCGATTGGAAGCGACTGCGCCATGGTCTGCGATCGCTAGGGAGGCGCTCGGCCTTGCCGGTCCGGCGACGCCGATGGGGTACCAGATCGCTGAGTGGCGTTCCGCCGCAACCTAATTTGCTCGGCCAAACCGGTCGTCGCGGTCGCGGGGAAACGTAGATAGTTATGTGACTGAGGTGTCAGTCTGATATAAGTTGTGCGGTAGAGAATGTGAGGCATATCCCATGACGTACAACAACGAAGATCAGGTCACTGTTCGGTGGACTCATCACGCAACCAGCCCAGCCGCACGGTTGGCGACATTCGGATCTCGGGTCCTGGTGCGGCCCGTGATCGCGATGTGGGCGCGGCACCCGCAGTGGCCCTGGCCGTACGGCCTCCTCGAATTGTTAGCGGCGGTGCTACCAGCGGTTCGGGGGGTGGAGCGCACGCGCGTTCGGCTCCCGCGCTGCAGAGCGGAGCGTCAGCGGCCGACCGGGTTCGTCCAGGGCGATGCGGAGCCGCAGGCGATCTTGTATCTTCACGGCGGCGCGTTCATTGTCGGAGGCATCAACAGCCATCGTCGACTCGTCTCACGGATCGTCAAAGCGACGGGCGTCCCGGCCCTCGCCGTGGGCTACCGACAATTGCCGAAGACGTCGATCACGACATCGCTCGACGATTGCCTCGACGGTCTGCGTTACCTCATCGACTCTGGAATCGAGCCCCGAAACGTCGCTGTTGTCGGCGACTCGGCCGGTGGATATCTGGCACTGCGGGTGGCAATGGAGGCGCAACGCCGCGGAATCGGCAAGCTCGGCGCGATCGGATGCATGTCACCGATTATCGATCTGGATCCGAGAGCGAAGCTCGCGGTTCCCGGGTCAAGTCGTGACCCGCTCTTCCCTCCTGAGGCCCTAACCACCATATGGTCGCTCATCCAGGCGAAAGAAGAGGACGAGTCCGCGCTCGAGGGCCTTCGGTCGCCAGCTCTGGCATCGTCGACTGAACTTGCGCAGCTCCCGCCGTTGCTCATCCAGGTCGGCAGCGAAGAGATACTGCGAACCGACGCGGAGACGTCCGTCGCGCTCAGTGCCGCCGCCGGAGGCAACGCCCGGATCCAGGTATTCAATGGGCAGATCCACGTCTTCCAGGCGGGCGCCGACATCATTCCGGAGGGCCGTCTCGCCATACAACACCTCAGCGCTCATATCGTAACGAGTCTCGCGCGTCAGCAGGCTAGAGCCGCGTGACGCGCGCGGGGGAACTGCTCGATCGCGCGGACGGCTACATCCAACAGACGGTGATCGGCTCGATCGCTACCTTCGGCCGGGCGATCCAGCTGGCGGGGGCGTCGTTGATCTTCGGCGCGTTAGACATCGTGCGAGGTCGATTCCCGTGGCGTGACTTCACTACGCTGACGTGGTTCGTCATCACAGTGACGGCGACGCCGACAGTGTTGGTGTCGGTGCCTTTCGGAGTAATCGTCTCAGCTCAGGTTGGAAGCCTCACACAACAAGTCGGTGCCACTTCGATCTCCGGTGCCGCAGGCGGCCTCGGGGTTATCCAGCAAGGGGCACCCATGGTCGCTGCGCTGCTACTCGGTGGTGCGGCTGGAGCCGCGGTCGCCTCTGACCTGGGCGCACGAGTGATGCGAGAAGAGATCGACGCGCTTCGGACAATGGGCATCGATCCGATTCGTCGACTGGTGGCTCCACGGATCGCCGCGATGATCGTTGTGGCACCGCTCATCTGCTTCTTGACAATCATCATGGGCCTGTCCACCGGATACGTGATCGCCGTAGCGGTTCAAGACGTCGCTCCCGGCTCGTACATCTCCTCATTCGCTTCGTTCGCATCGTTCACGGACATTGCTATAGCAGTCGGGAAGTCGATGATATTCGCATTCGTCGTGGCAGTCGTCGCCTGTCAGCGCGGTCTGGAGACCAAACATGGAGCTAAAGCCGTGGCGGACTCGGTCAACTCCGCGGTCGTCATAGGCGTGGTAGCAGCGTTCGCTCTCAACCTGGCTATCACGCAGCTGACCACTATGTTTTTCCCGCAGAGGATTCTGTGATGGCGTCAACCTACGTTCCACCTGGATTCGGCGTCATCGTCCGAACTGCCCGGACGGTCGTCGACAAACCGGCCACGGCTACTGCAATGATCGGTCATCAGGCGTACTTCGTCCTGAATGTACTTCGGTCCGTCCCGATTGCCTTGACCCGTTATCGCCGAGAAGTATTGGCCCATATCGGGTCGGTCACGTTTGGCAACGGGTCGGTGATCGTTGGCGGCGGCATGCTCGGCGTGCTGTTGTTCCTTGGTGCCGCTGTCGGTGGCACAGTCGGCATCCAGGGATTCGCGTTGCTCGACATGGTCAACATGGGCCCGCTTACCGGGTTCGTCTCCGGATACGCGACCACCCGAGAACTCGGTCCATTGATCGCGGCCGTGGGGTTCGCGGCACAGGTCGGCTGCCGAATCACGGCAGAAGTCGGGGCGATGCGGATCTCCGAGGAGATCGACGCTCTCGAGGCGACCGCGATCCGGCCGATCCCATATGTCGTGTCGTCCCGGGTGATCGCAGGCGTGATCACGATCATCCCGCTGTATTTGATGACGCTGGTCGCTGCATACATCGCGTGCGAGGTCCTAGTGTCAATCGTGCACGGACAGTCCATCGGCACGTACCTGCACTACTTCACGACTTTCGTCTCTGCTGGCGACATCTACTACTCGATTATCAAGGTTGTCGTCTTCGCGGTCGCGATCGTGCTGATCCACAGCTATCAAGGGTTCTACGCGATGGGTGGTCCTGAGGGCGTCGGGGTAGCGGCCGGTCGTGCAATCCGCGCCAGCCTGGTCGTCGTCGTGTCCCTCGATATGTTGTTGACGCTGCTGCTGTGGGGCTTCGACTCCGGCGTGAAAGTGTCAGGGTGATCTGATGCCGCTCTGGGTAGACCCATCGGGCCGCGAACCTCGCCCGGCTGCACTGCGACTTGTTGGACTGGCCGTTGTCGCGCTCGTCGCGTGCGGGGGAGTCGTAGTCGCCAAATGGTCGCAGGGAGACTTCGCCGACCGGTTTCTTCTCACGGTGGTGTCCAACAGGGTCGGTGACGGGCTGGCCACCGGTGCGGACGTCAAGTACCGCGGTTACGCGATCGGCGAGGTGTCAGGGCTCGCAGTCGGAGAGGACGGCCGCCAACGGGTACAGCTCACAATCGATCCGGCGCAGGCAGCCGGTCTCACCACCGACTTGGTACCTGTCTACCGCGCAACGAATATGTTCGCGGCGACGGGAGTAGAGCTGGTGCCGGCGTCACGGCGTGGCGGACGGTTACGCAGCGGCGCTGAGCTGGTGGTGCGGACCAGCGATACAGCACTCGGAACCATGACCAGTGTGCTGAGCCGGGTGGGAAAGCTCGCGAAGCCGCTTAGTGATACCGCGACGCTCGAAGCACTGAACATGTTGGTCGATGACGCCGATCCGTACATCGACCTGGTCCGCAATGCGCTGCCCCTGCTGTCCGGAATCGCAGCCGATCAGAAGGTCACCGTTACGCAGGCGCTCCACGACATGTCCCAAATCGTCGACGTGATCAAGCCGGCAGTAGGGCCGATTCTGAACACCATTGACTTATCGCTGGACGCGTCCGGCTACCTCGACACCGACGAGGGGTTGAACCAGACAGTCGCCGCGGTCAAATCGGGCCTCGCCGACCGCTTCACGACGCCGCTCGGCAGGATCCTCGGAGGCGCGAACACCCCATATTTGAAGTCGTTGATCGCCGTGGCGTTGGACTTCGCAGTGCCCGCCGTCGTCTCGGTCGGCACAGTGCCAGACGCCTATAACCGGCTCAACTCGTTGATCCGGTCGACAGGCGACGCGTTCGCGAACCAGCCCGACGGAAAGGTGCGTCTGCTCGCCGAGGTGCTGCTGACCAACGCTCCGCAGATCGCGACGCCACTGCTCCACAGAGAAGTCAATAGGGGGGTTCGATGAAATCAGTCAGATCCTCATTGATTCTGGTGCTGGTGTTCGTCCTAATTGTGGGAGGGGCGATGGTGTACATCGGACGAACAATGCTGGCTCCGGTCGGCGGCGACAAGATCCAGTACGAGGCCGTAGTGTCCGATGTTTCTGGGCTCCACGAGGGCGATTCGGTACGGGTCGCCGGGGTTGCAGTCGGAAAAGTGCTCACGATCCGCTTGGATTCCGCCGTCGCCCGAGTCGAGTTCGACGTGCAAGCATCCCACCAGTTGGCTGCCGATTCACAGGTCGCCGTCCGATATCAGAACCTGGTCGGACAGCGTTACCTCGAAGTCATCAGGCAGAACGGATCGGGCGCTCCGCCACAAGATCCCGAAACCACCATTCCCACGGACCGAACGATCCCGTCGTTTAATGTGACCGCACTCTTCAACGGCGTTGCTCCATTGATCGGCGAGGTTGACCCAGCCGAGGTGAACAAGTTCGCCGAGAACGCGATGTTGCTTCTACAGGGCGACGGCCGTGGCATGGGACCGGCACTGCAGGCGATTGATCGGATCAGCTCGCTGGTGAAGCGAAAGGACCTGGTGTTGATCACGATGGTCGAGAACCTCAACAAGGTCGCGAAGCAGATCGGTGGAAAATCCGAACGGGTGGCCAAGTTGGTCAGCAGTCTGAACAAGTCGATTATGCAGTTCACCACACGTATCGAAGTCGTCAAAGAGTCACTCGACCTGGGCGACCGTGTGCTGATCCCGTTCGTTGATCTGCTGGAGACGATGCAGGGCAGCTATGACTCGAACTACGGTCCGCTGGATGCTCTGCTACACCGCGTGGTCCCGTTTACCCCGGACATCATTAGGACGCTGGAAGTGATCCCGGGTTTGTTGTCCTCGATCAACGATGCCGGCGAATCGAGTACAGACGCTAGCTTCGCGTGCTCTCACGGCAGGATGGAACTCCCGGTTGTGACGAAAGTATTGGTCGGGGGACGCGATGTGGTGGTGTGCCGCCCATGAACCGCCTCCGTAGCTTCATCGATTGGTTCCAAGACGTCATGGGCGTTGGCCGGGTGCGTGCCGACGATCAGGCCAAGCGTCATCAACTGTGGATCGGCGCTCTCGCGGGTGTCACGGTCGTGGTCGTTGCTGCAGCTCTCGGTCTGCTGTATCTCAAGCCGCTCGGCCACACCGAGTACACAGCGAACTTCGAGAACTCATCCGGTGTGCGCACCGGAGACCAAGTACGGATCGCCGGAATACTGGTGGGGCAGGTGACCTCGCTCGACATCGAAGGCGACCACGTCAAAGTTCGTCTGTCCGTAGAGGACGATGTCCACGTCGGCGTCGATTCATCGATCGCAGTCAGATTGCTCACGCCTGTCGGCGGCCGCTACCTACAGCTCGCACCGAAGGGGAGCCGACCATTGGGCGGAGGCATCATCCCGCCAGAACGGGTGACCGGAACATACGATCTGACATCGCTGCTCGAAGAGGTGACACCGAAGGCCGCGGAATTAGACGGAGCAAAATTGCGGGATCTACTGACCGGCGTGGAGCGAGGAATTCGCGGACAGCCTAAGGCCGCAACCCGAATACTCGACAACGCATCGTCTCTGACCGAGCAGTTCGCTCGTCGTTCGGACCAGCTCAAAGGCGCATTGAAGGTCTCCGACGAGTATGTGCGTGCGACCGCAGAAGATCGACAGGTCTTGTTCGCATTGGTACGTAGCCTCGGCGAGATCGGCGTGGAGCTCGGCGTCCGCCACGAGCAAGTGCGTCGAGTGTTCAATCTGCTCACCAAGCTGTTTCAGTTCTTCGAACGCCCAGCCACGGCGTACGCGGACGTTCTCGAAGGGCCGGTGAACGATATTGCAGATATTCTCGAACGCCTTGAACCCAGAGTCGAGAAGGTCGACGCGTCGATGAATGCGGTGGAACACGCGCTCGGTCGAGTCAAAGGTCTCGTCGGCGGAGACGGCTCGGGACTGACTGTCGATCACGGTGCTCAGACGCTCACCGGCATGACCTTGTGCATTCCGTCAGTGTCGAGGGGGTGCTGACGTGAACAAGACCGAAGCTATCGACAGACGCAGGTGGGGGCTGCGATTGGCCGCGATCGTGGCGGTGCTCGCCGCACTGGTCGGAGGTGGCGCCGCGGTCGCGGTCGCCCCGCAATTGGAAGCAGAGTTTCGCACGCGGACCGTGTGCGCAGACTTCACCGATGCCGTGGGCGTCTATCGAGGGAACGCTGTCGCGATGATGGGCCTCAAGGTAGGAAAGATTGAACAGATAGAGCCACACGGCGGCGGTGTCCGGATGACTCTCGCGATCCGACAGGACCTCGATCTCGCCGCCGATGTTGGCGCAGTGGTAATCGATTCATCGATTGTCGCTGATCGACGAGTGGAGTTCTCAGGTCCGTACCGCGGAGGCCCGAAGCTCAGCGGCGGTACATGTGTACCGAAGGAACGGACCAAGACTCCGCGAGGTGTTAGCCAGGCGTACCAAGCGTTAGACAACTTCCTCAAAGATGCATTGGGGCCAGACGGCGAGCTCGGAGCCGACGCCGATGACGCAACCGTCAGCAAGCTTCTGGCGTTCGCCGATGAGAACTTCGCGGGACGTGGCCCTCAATTGGTGCAACTGCTCCGAAACTTCGTGACGTTGCAGGGTGACCCGGCGCAGATGGACGAACTGCTGCGAAGTCTCATCGACAACAGCGACGTGCTCGCCACCGAGACTCTCGGCCACTGGCCCGAGGTCGAAGAGGTCGTCAATACTGTCAATCAGGCAGGACTCGCCTTTGTTGGCTTCTCGGAGGAGTTCGCCGCCGGGCTCAAGTCCGCGGTCAACCTGGTCCCAGTCCTCGGGCGTACGGTCGGCCGGTTCGGGGACCGCGTGCTATCGATCGTTGAACTCGTCACACCGTGGGTGCAGGTGCTGGCGCCTTTCGCGACCCGTATCGCTCAGGTCGTCGCACAACTACCAGGTCTGGCGACTATCACCGACCAGATCTTCGACAAAAGGACTGGAGCGTTGCGCGCCACCTGGACGCCGCCGACAGTCCGTCTGCGGCAGTCGGATCTGGCGGGGCTATGCGCGATCTTGCAGAAGCCTGCCGGATGCGCGAAGCAGAATGCGGCGCACTCCGGTGTCATCCAGATGATCTTGGGAGGTGGGGAATGACGGTCTCCGGCAGGCAGCGAATCGACATGCGGTTCGCCTCGGTTGTAGTCGCAGTCTGCCTACTACTCAGCGGCTGCGCGGGGGGAGCGCCAGGAATCCCGATGCCTGGCGGAATCCGCGGCGAAACCTACGACCTGGACATCGAATTCGCGAACGTATTGAACATTCCGGACGGAGCAAAAGTCCTACTGAATGGCAACCGAGTCGGCGAGCTCAGATCGGTGACGTTGGGGGCGGCGACCGCGACCACGCGAATCGCGGTGCGCGTGGGAACTGCGATTCCAGCGTCGACACGGGCGGAGCTGCGGCAGACGACGCTGCTCGGGGACATATACATCGCGTTGATTCCACCTGCGGAACCCGGCGGACGCCTGTTGCATGACGGTGACCGGATTCCCGTCAGGCAGACGGTCCCACCGGACAATGTAGAGACGGTGATGGTTGGGGTCTCGCAATTCATCAACGGTGGCGTGATCGCCCGGTCCCAGAACATTGTTCGCAAACTCAACGATGCGTTGCCGGACGATCCACGCGAGCTCGAGGAGTTGACGCGGCGGGCAGCCGGACAGCTCGTGGAATTGGGGTCATCGACCAACAGAATCGACTCGTTGCTCAGCGATGGGGCCAACATGGTCGAACAGCTCGCTGATCGCCGAAAGACCATCGAGCGGGCTCTCGCGGTGGGGCCCGAGCGGTTCGGACGTATGCAGCAACTGTTCCTGGCGTTGGTGGATCTGATCGCGGACCTTCGGATTCTGACGAAGCCGGGCGGTGACTTGCTCGTGGAGCCGGTATACAGCGACCTGAAGGAGATGCTCGGGGTGGTCGACCCGTTGTTGATGACGGTTGCGGACGCTGACCGCTCGCTCGGGCAGAACGCGATCGCCGTGCGTGATCTGATCGCTGAGAAGATCACGCCTTTCCTCGGTGGCCGTGGCGAGGTCGACCTGCAGACGATCAACCGAACGGATGGGACAGCGACTCAGGTCGCGGACGTTCTGCGCGCGATTGGGGTGGTGTGAATGAGGCTCGGTAAAGGACTACTCGCGTGTCTGTGCCTCGGCGTGGTGCTGCTGGTCGCGGCCGGGTACATCGCAGTGCGGGTGCTCGACGTGGATCCTCGTCGCGATGAGATCGCTGTCACTGTGACGATGAATGAGACCGGCGGATTGATGGATACTTCGTCGGTCGCATTGCACGGCCTGAACATCGGACGGGTCACTTCTATCGTTACTGGACTGGACGGTGTCGACGTGTCCGTCAGGCTCGATGCGAGCTACCCGGTGCCGACGTCCTCGAAGGTCGTGGTGCAAAACCTTTCTCCAGCAGGTGAACAGTATCTCGACTTCCGCCCGGATTCGTCTGCCGGACCGTATCTCGCCGACGGTGCGCGGATCGGACGCGAGCAGGTCGTCGAATCGGCCACCGTCGGCTCCGTTCTCAGTCGCATCGACCGAGTGGGGGAACTGCTCGATCCCGACGTGGTGGGACGGATGGGGGAACTGTTGAAAGCTGTCACCGTCGATCGTGCCGCGCTGACGAGCTCGAAGGCAATAGCGGAGTTTATGAGCGCCACAATCGGCGACAAGGCCACGACGATCCGCCGCTTGTTTGCCACCGCACAACGCCTGGACATGAGAGTCATGGCGATCGACGGCCCCAACAAGCTCCGTCCGGTGGCGGGCACCTTGGCGCAGCTGGGGCCCGCCTTGGCCTCCGTTATTCGGCAGCTCGAGAACTTCGGCACGATGTCGGCTAAAGACGACGTGTGGAACAGCCAAATCGGGCCGTTCATGGACCGTCTCCTCAAAGATCTGAATGTGCTGCTGCCGGAGGTCGGCGGAATTGCCGGTGCACTCGCTCCGGTGACAGCACAGCTCCGCGGGATTCGCGTGAATATGAACGCATTCACCGACTTGTGGGGGCAGGCATTCCCTGAAGGCGGTCCGATGCGCGTGCAGTTGATGGTCAAGTGAGCATCGGTCGGTACGCGGGGAGCAATCGCCGCGTCCGATTCGGCCCGAGAACGTATATGGAGAAGGCGAGAGGTGATCAGCATGACTGACGATGCAGACGAGACAGGGGCTGACGAATCGGTTCCCGACAGCTCGGGGGCGCCGAAGAAGGAGAAGAAGGGGCGTAAGTCTCGGGACCGATTAAAAGCCGATCTCTCTGCCGCGGCAGAAACGAACCGGCGGCTCAAGTTGGGTTTCGTCGGCGCTGTTGTGGCTGCCCTCCTGCTGGCCGGGGGCACAATTGGATTCGCTGTCGCATATCAGTCGACTCGGTCGGAGCTATCGCAGGAACAAGACTCGTCGGCGAGCCGACATTCGGCGCTTGAAGGTGCGCGCAAGGCAGCCGAGGGCTATACGACTCGCGCGCTCACCATCGACTATCAGAAGTCGACGGAGTTCGTGAAGGGGTTGGCGCGTGGGACTACCGAGACGTTCGGTAAGACTTTCAGTCTCGAACCAAACGGCGCGGGCGCGCTCACCAAGGAACTCCTCGATCAACTACGTATGACCTCAGAAGGCGAGGTCGTGTACGCATTCCTGGACGGTGACCCAACCGTCGATCGCAAGCGCGGCGAGCCGTGGAACTTTGTTGTCGCCGCCAGGCAGACCTCGACAACCGTCCAGCAGCCCGAGCGCACGACAACAGCGGTGATCTTGCGCGTGGTGGTCGTTGACGTGGACGGCGAATGGAAGATCGCCAACTTCGCACCGGACCCCAAGGTGCAAGGGGGCGACAAAGGGTTGATTCCGGGCACCAAGTAGCGCAGTCGGTGGCAGTGCGCAGTCGCAGTTGAATTACGTGAAATGATGTGTCAGTATCATTTGATGAGGAGGATGTGACATGACCAGACCAGAGCACTCCGTAGTGATCATCGGGGCGGGCCCCGGCGGCATCTGTGCGGCAGTCCAGCTGAGGCAGCGAGGGATCGACGATTTCGTCATTCTGGAGCAAGCAAACGAGTTCGGCGGCAGTTGGCGGGACAATCACTATCCGGGACTCGGAGTCGACGTCCCCGGATTCACCTACCAGTACTCGTTCGCGCGTAATCCTGGATGGAGTCGGCTGTTCCCGAAAGGCCGCGAGGTGTACGAGTACCACCGGGAAGTTGCGCGGACGTTCGGTCTGTATGAGCACGCCCGGTGGGGCGTGCGAGTCGATCGGGAGGAATGGGACGACGACGCAGGCTTCTGGCGTCTCACGTGTGCAGATGGAACACAGATCACCGCGCGTTTCGTGATCTCCGCGATCGGCGCGTATATACGGGCGAAAGACGATCCGGGCATCCCCGGATACCTGGACTTCGATGGCGAAGTGCTGCGACCGAACTCATGGAACCACGACTACGAACTCGCCGGAAAGCGGGTAGCCGTCATCGGCACCGGTGCTAGTTCTGTGCAGATCACCCCATCCATCGCACCGCAGGTCGGTTCACTCGAAGTGTTTCAGCGAACCCCGGTCTGGGCGCTACCGAAGCCGGATTTTGCGATGCCGCCGCGCGTTCAGCGGGTGGTGGGAATGCCCGGCGTTGGTTCTGTTCTGAGCGGCGTGGCCAACGTCGTAGTCGAAGCGGCCCTCCGCGTCGTCTATCAGACTCCGCGGCCGCTCTTCCGCTTTGCCGCCCCGTGGTTCGATCGGATAGCGCGACGCTTGTATTCGGGCTATCTCGCAACTGTCGTCACCGATCGGTCGACTCGAGAACGACTGAAGCCGGGATACGGACCTCTGGGCAAGCGTCCGACGTTGTCGAACTCGTTCTTGCAGGCATTCAACAGGCAGAATGTAACCCTGGTCGACGACGCTATCGAGCGCATCGTTTCTGAAGGGATCGTCACTCGAGACGGCGAACTGCACCGGTTCGATGCGATTGTGCTGGCCACGGGCTACCACTTGTTCTCCGACCCGGAGAGCTATGTCGAGGGCGCCGTCGTCGGTCGTGCAGGCTTCGATCTCGGGCGTTTCTACAACGACGAACGACTACAGGCGTACCAGTCGGTCTCGGTGCCGAAACTACCTAACCGCTGGATGCTCGTCGGACCCTACTCGTGGATCGGCACCGGCTGGCACGAACTCGTCGAGATCTCGTCGACTCACGCGGTCAACATCATCACCGAAGCTCTCAGTCGTGGGCGTGAGATCGCCGAGGTGCGGGATCAGGCGCATCGCGACTACCACGCGATGATCCGCCGAAACGATCAGAACATCGACTACTACTTCAACACCGTCAACCAAGGTTTGCGGACCTACTACGTGAACTCTGCAGGTGACATGCCGTACATTCGGCCAACCAGCCTCTTCCAAGCCCGGCACGACAGTCGAAAACCAGACCTCGACGCATACGAGTTCCGTTCTCCACTCTCGGCACCGAACACCGACGAAGCATTGACGGCGGAGGCCAGCGCATGAAGTTTCAAGAATTCCCGACGAGCGGATCGGTCGCGCTGGTGACCGGTGGCGGACGCGGTATTGGACTGTCGATTGCACAAAAGCTGGCAACGAAGGGCGCGACGGTCGTGATCGCCGATCTCGAAGAGTCGGTCGCGGTCGACGCAGCGCAGAGCCTTGGACACGGCACGATCGGCATCGGCTTCGACGCGGGAGACGCGTCCTCGTACGCGACGACCGTCGATTGGGTCGAGTCGAACGTGGGTCCTATAGACATCGTGGTGAATAACGCGGGAATCATGCCGGTCGGTCCTTTGCTAGCCGAAGAGGACGGTGTTGCGGCCGCGACGATGCGGGTCAATTTTTGGGCGCACTATTACTCGTTCCGGATTCTGGCACCGAAGATGATCGCGCGCGGAAGAGGACATTTCATCAATGTCACTTCGGCTGCCGGCGCCATCCATTCCCCGGGGCTGGCGACATATGTCGCGACTAAGCACGCTGCGACGGGATTCGCTCGAAGCGCTCGCGAAGAACTTCAGGGCACCGGCGTGACGCTATCGGTAGTGATGCCCTCAGCGGTACGCACCCAATTGGTCGACGGAATCCCATTCAAATGGTGGGAACGTCTAGGCATCATCTCGCCCGGGGTGGTCGCTCGGAGGGCCGTAGGAACGCTTCGTCGACGGCCGGCAGTCGTCGGCGCGCCAGTAGGCACCGTGATTGGATTGCGTCTGTATCCCCTCGTGCCGGAATCGATCTGGCTGCTGGGCCGCAGGGTGGTCGGTGCGGACCGCACCTTGGAGCCGTACGACGTCGACGAGCGGGCCGAATATGACGGCCGGATCACCCGCCAGATCGAAACGAGCTAGGGGAGACGATGACTGCGATGAACACACGAGCCGACCGAGACGTGTCGAACGGCGCCGCCGCGGATGCGCCCGATCACCTGGTCGCTATCGTCGGGGCAGGTTTCGGCGGTCTCGGAATGGCGATCGCGTGCAGGCAGTCCGGCATCGACGACTTCGTCGTCCTTGAGCGCGCCGAGGGCGTCGGCGGAACCTGGTACGCCAACACCTATCCCGACGTTGCTGTCGACGTGCCAGGAATCGTCTATCAGTTCTCGTTCGCAAAGAACCCGGGTTGGACGCGAACCTTCCCGAAGGGTGCAGAGGTTCGGCAGTACATCGAGGGTCTCGTCGACGAGTACGAGCTCGATAAACACCTGTACCTGAACCACGACGTCGTGACTCGGCAATGGGACGAGGCGCGTCAATTCTGGCGTTTGGGCCTCGGTGACGGCCGTGAAATCACCGCCAAGTACGTCGTTACCGCGCTCGGCGCATTCGTCGAGCCCAAGGTTCCTGACATAGCCGGACTCGAGGACTTCGCAGGGCATGTGATTCAGACCCAGCGGTGGGACCACGACTATGATTTCACCGGCAAACGTGCCGCCGTTATCGGCACTGGCGCAACCTCAGTCCAACTGGTGCCTCAATTGGCCAGACTCGCGGGACATCTCGACGTGTTTCAACGCCGGGCGATCTGGGTGTTCGCTAAACCTGACTTCGCAATCCCGAGACCGGTGCGAGCCGCCTTCCGGTGGGTACCCGCGTTGCAGAGCCTCGTGCGGGGTATCGTCGCCGGCTTCGTGGAACTGGGCTTGGTGGGGATCACCGTGTACGGGAAACAGGTCGCACCGTTGACCTTGGTGCCCAACTGGGCCTGTCGCGCATTCCTGTTCACGCAGGTGCGTGACCGTAAGCTACGTAAGAAGCTGACTCCAACCTATGGGTTCGGCTGCAAACGCCCGAGCGTGTCGAATACGTACTACAAAACGTACACGCGGGACGACGTCGACTTGATCACCGATCCGATCGAGCGGATAACTGAGAACGGCATCCGCACGCGCGACGGCGTCGATCACCCAATCGATGTGCTTGTACTGGCAACGGGATTCGAGATGTCTCAGAGCCCCGAACCTTACCGCCGTCGACCGGTACGCGGTCGCGACGGTTTCGACCTCGCGGACTTCTATGAGCACAACCGGGCAAAGGCGTATGAGGGCGTATGCATGCCGCAGTTGCCGAACCACTTCATGGTCTTCGGACCGTTCTCGTGGAGCGGCAGCAGTTGGCACGTGATGGTGGAGAACGCAATGCGCATCACGACCAGGCTAATCGCCGAGACCGAGCGTCGCGGAGCATCGTCGGTCGCGGTGACCGACACCGCCAATGACGAATTCTTCGAGTTCATCTCCGACCGAGGAAAAGCAACGCTGATGCACGGCAAGGCGTGCGCAAATGCGAACTCTTACTACATCGACAAGCATGGCGATTTCGGGTTCCTTCGACCGACGACCGCATATCAGTCGACGCGGGCGAGCAAGAACATCGACTTCGACGACTTCCATTTCCGGCACACCGCGACGACCGTTTCCGGGATCGGCGAACGCTCGGCTGGCAGTGGGTCATGACGGCACCCGGTGGGCGGTGTGATCCGCCCACCGGTACGAGAACGACGCGTCACTCTGCTCTATGCGGTCGGGCACCGATACACTGAGCAGCTATGGCCACCAGCAAGTCAGACGCTGTGAGCACTGAGGCGCAGCCTCGTCGCCGAGGCAGGCCGAAAGCGGTCGGCCTCGGCGATAGGCGTCGCGCCCAGCTCACCGCCGCAGCATTCAAAGTGTTCTCCGAGACGAGCTATGAGGACGCGGCCGTCAGCGCGATCGCGAAAGAGGCGGGTTTCGCCCAGGGCACCTTGTACCGCTATGTCGACGGCAAGCGGGAACTTCTCGACCTCGTCGTCGACTGGTCTATCGAGAAACTCATGGAGGCGGTAGAAGCTGACGAGCTTCTCGCGCTCGCCGACCAGAAGCCTTCCAGCACGCAAGTTCGGGAAACGATCGTCGAACTAGGACACCGGCTGTATGCCCTGGTAGACCAGTATCCCGGGTTGTTGCGGATCTTGACAGTGCAGATCGGCGCGGTCGATCGGGAAGTGAAGTATCGGCTGACTGGATTGTTCGCGACACTGGACTCGCTGGTCGGGACACTGCTTGAACGTATCGGGGCAACAGACACCGATGACCAGATCGCGGTGGTGCGGTGCCGCACCGCCGGTCGCGCGATGCCGGGGTTGGCGATACCGGGCCTGATCCAGGTGATCACGGGGCAAGATGATTCGCCGGAGTCGCGCGCGGCATATCTGCAAGCCGCGAGTCGGCTCGAACGTCATGGTGTACTCGGTCCGAGGAGAAGACAATAGTGGTGGTTGCCGGCGATCGCGCGAACCAATTGCTCGACTGCGCGCTCGACGCATTCCTGGAGGTCGGGTACGCGCCCGTCGGCGTAAAGGAGATCACTACTCGCGCTGGCGTGAGCCATGGCACGTTCTACAACTACTTCGAGAACAAGCGGCAGCTGCTGTCTGTACTCGTGGAGCGGGAGATGGCCGATTTCTTCGCGGTACTCACGCGCGTCGAGGCGGGTCTGCAGAACGGTTGTGTCGAACAGACGCTGAGGCAGGCGGTGTTCGAAGCCAATAGGGAGATGCTGACGTTGGTCGACGACCGCGCCGAGGTGCTGTCGTTCATCATCATCGATGTTCCGGGCATTGATCAGAGCGCCCTCGACGGCCATCTAGCGATGTTTCGCGAAGCATCGCGTCGCGCCTCGGCGGCACTGCAGATCGCGGTCGATAGCGGCGTCGCCGATCCGGATCTTCACACCGACTTCGCCGGGCAAGCATGGATCTCGTATCTGCTCGGCGTCAGCGCTCCGGCGATCGCCGACGGCGCCGGGCTCAGTGATCTCGACGCTGTCGCCGATGCGCTCACTGTCCTACTCCTGGACGGCCTACCTGCGATCGGAGTATTCGAGTGACGGTCGGACGGGATTCCGTCGGTCAACGTCCGACGCGTGTTTCGGCGACACCGTCCAGACCCGTTCCCACTTCTCGGACGACTCCGCGAAGACCGAACCGGTAGATCTGACGGAACAGTGGGCTGAGGAAGCGGAGCGGCAGCCAGCCGACGAAGCGTGGCTTCACGCCCATCGTCCACCGCAGCCGCGATCCACCGCCGGGGCCTGGTTCGACGGCGTACTGCTCGCACCAGCTGCCGAAGAACGGCAGTGTCGCGTCGGTAGCGGTGTACACGAGCCGTTTCCCCGGTTCCCAGATCAGGATCTGTTCGCGTTGCGCGTAGATCAGCCAGTGGTGCACGTACATCTGGAAATCACGGACGGTCCCTGGCGCTATCTCTTCGCCGACAGGGTAGCGGCAGCCCCACACCGTCGGCAGCCACGACCACATGCGGTCCGACGAGACGACGTCCCATAACTGCTGGACGGACAACTGTGGAAAGTCGTAGACGACATGGGTTCGGAATGGTGCGGCATCGAGAAATTCGTCGACGCCGTCGGAGCTGATCGGTTCGGTGGCCGTGAATCGTAGCCGCGCGAGAGGTTGCATGTCAGGCCATCACTTCCTGCTCGGGAGGGGCGGGACGAACGACGGTGTTCGGCGTCGAGGAGAACGAATAGTCAGTTCGATCGAAATCGACACTGCGCCGTCGGGACTGGTAGATGGTCCAGGGGCGGACGTACACCGCGTCCCCGTGCGAATTGACGAAGTACGTATTCGACCCTGCACAGTTCACGTTGAAGTAGCGGGCAATGTTCGCCCCCTTGTCGACCATGTCGGCGTGAAACTTGTCCTGCGCCTCCTGCCGGACCTCGACTCGAGTGGCGTCGCGCACACGCGCTTCGGTCAGGACCGCCATGATATGCCGCGTCGCGTTCTCCAGGATGTAATGGAAGGCGGTGCCAGTCCACGAGTACGGACCGACGAGCAGCCACCGGTTGGGCAAGCCTGCGACAGCGGTGCTGTGGTAAGCGCGGAGTCCGTGCGTGTTGTAGAAGCGTCCCAAGTCGAATCCGCCGTACCCAAGCACAGTGTCTTCCCGGTACGTCTCTGGATCGGAGAACATCTCGTACCCGGTCGCTAAGACCAGGACGTCGATCGGATGGTCCAGCCCGTCTCGGGTGACGATGGAGTCCGCCGTCAGATGATCGATTCCCTCGGTGTGCAGTTCGACGTTGTCGCGGTTGAAGATCGAGAGATATCCGCCGCCGAGTGTGCCGCGGGTACACGCGGCCCCGAAGCTCGGGCGAAGCTTGTTCCGATCCTCCTTGGACCTGACGCACAGCCACAGCCACAGGTTGTATAGGCGGTCACCGACGAAATCGAAGACAGTCGCGCCGACGTTGAACAGCGGCTTCGGTGTGTAGATCAGGACTCGGAGGCCGATTTCCAGGACGCCGAGGATCGCCTCGTGTAGTTGACCGGCGACCGTCGGTAGGCGTAGCAACCGCTGCATCCAGCGCGGGGTCCGGAAGTCCGGCTTGGGAAAGTAGCGCTGCGGTGTGCGTTGGTAGACGTCGAGATGCTCGACTTCCTCCGCGAGTGCCGGGGCGATCTGAACCGAACTCGATCCGACGCCGATCACGGCTGCCCGCTTGCCCGCGAAGTCGTAGTCGTGGTTCCACCGGGACGGAATCATGACTTCGCCCGAGAATTCGTCGAGACCGGGGATCGTCGGCCTGTCCTTCGGGTTGATGTACGCGCCGACAGCGCTGAGGACGAACCGTGCCGTGATCGTCGAACCGTCTCCGATTCGGAGGCGCCACAGCAGCCGCTCTTCGTCCCACTCTTCCTTGCGCACTTCGGTGTCGAGCATCGTCTTGTGGTGCAGCCCCGCATCGATCGCCAGGCCGAGGTGATAGTCCTGAATCTGGTCACCCTTGGCGAAGAAGTGGTCCCAGTCTGCCTTGGGTGCGAACGAGAACTGGTACGCAAGAAACGGCAGATCGGCTCCGACATTCGGGTATGTGTTCGCGGCCCACGTCCCGCCCATCTCCGATGTTCGCTCGAGGATCACGAAGTCGGTGATCCCGAGCTTCTGGAGCTTGATCCCGGCGCAGATGCCGCCTGCGCCAGCGCCGATGATCGCCACATGGAAATCGGGGCCGGTCCCGTCATGTGTGGACTCGTCTTTCATAGAACCTCCAGGTTCGCGGGTGAGCGTATTCGGGAAACTCTAGCAGAAGTACTGACATATCAGTACTATTAAATAATCATCGGCTCGAACGGCCTGGCTCTCGCTTGTTCGCTGGGTCGTCGAGCCATCGTGACGTGCAGGGACTTGGAAAAGGAGGAATTCATGGCGTGGTCGTCGAACGACATCGGAGACCAGACGGGGCGACGCTTCGTGATTACCGGAGGCAATGGTGGTCTCGGCTCGGTGACCGCACGTGCGCTCGCCGGCAGAGGGGGAGCCGTCGTGTTGGCCTGCCGGGACACTCAGAAGGCGGATAGTGTTGCGCAAGCCATCGGCGGCAACGTCTCAGTCGCGAGTCTCGACCTGGCCGATTTGGCGTCGATTCGAGCATTTGCGGAGCAGCAGGGTGAGTTCGACGTGCTCATTAACAACGCCGGTCTGATGAATATCCCATTTCGCCGGACTGTGGACGGCTTCGAGATGCAGTTCGGGGTGAACCACCTCGGTCACTTCGCGCTGACCGCGCAACTGATCGGTCGCATCACTGACCGAGTGGTGACGCTCTCAAGTATTGCGCACGGGCATACGCCGAAACTGTGGGTCGGTGACCTCAATTACGAGAACCGTCGTTACCAGCGGAATCTTGCATACGCGCAGTCGAAACTCGCCAATCTGATGTTCGCGCGCGAGCTGGAACGGCGGCTCGTGGACGCCAAGAGCTGCGTGCGCTCATACGGTGTCCATCCGGGCGTATCCGGCACGCAGCTGTTCGCGCGGACTGAGACGATCTTCGACCGGGCCGGGGTGTTCGGAGCATCCATCGTAGGTCACGCGCCGGACAAGGCGGCCGAGTCTTCGTTGTTCGCTGCTACGGAGGCGGCGGATCCGACCGTGTTCTGGGGGCCGACGGGCCTGCTGATCCAGTCTCGTGGGCCGGTTCGTCCGGCCAGGTCTACCAGACTCTCACGAGATCGGGGCCTCGCCCGACGATTGTGGGAGGAGTCGGAAGCGATGACAGGCGTCGAGTTCTCGATTCCGTCACGCGCGCAAGGACGGGAGGGGACCTGACTATGAACGGTGCAATGCGCGTATCGCTCGCACGAGTATGGGGTGCTCGTCGCCGGCTCGGCAGGTTCGTCGCAGGCAATGCGGCGAGATCGCTGCATCTCGAGAAGCTCGACTTGGCCGGTCGTACGGTTTTGATCACTGGCGGCAGTTCGGGCATTGGGTTCGCCACCGCGCAGCGTTGCTTGCGAGATGGCGCGCGGGTAGTAATCGTCGCGCGCAGCGCGGACGACCTCGAGCGCGCTCGCGTGGAGTTGTCGTACCTGGGGCCCGTGCATTCGCGTGTGTGTGACGTGACGGACGAGGCCGGTGTCCGGGCGATGGTCGACGATGTTTCGACTACGGTCGGGCCGATCGACGTTCTGGTCAATAACGCGGGGCGATCGATTCGCCGCGCCACCATCAACTCGGTGGACCGCATGCACGACTATCGGCGGACCATGGATGTGAACTACTACGGTGCGGTGGCCTGCACTCTCGCGGTGCTCCCCATGATGGTCGGCCGCGGAGGCGGTCGAATCGTTAACGTATCGAGTATCGCAACTCAGACTTTCGGGCCGCGCTTTGGTGCGTACGCCGCGAGTAAGGCGGCTCTCGACGCGTTCGGGGAGGTTCTCGCCGGCGAGCTTGCCGGCTCGGGAGTGACGGTGACGTCGGTGAAGATGCCGTTGACCAGGACTCCGATGATCGAGCCGACTGGCGCTTATCGGTCGATATCGACTATCAGCCCAGAGCAGGCGGCCGTTCTCGTCGAGCGGGCAATCAGATACGGCAGACCTCGGGTTTCCACCGTGGCCGGCGAGGCCGCTGCAGCAGCGGGGGTATTGACGCCCGGTGCATCGGCATTTTGGAGGCACGTGGACTACCTGATGGTCCCCGAGTCGTCGGCTGCACTCGGCGGGGCCTCCCGCCCGCCTGCCGGCGGCTGAGACAGCCGGTCGAAGCCGCGGGTTGCCTATCGGCAGCGCGCGCCATAGAGTTAACAGAACTGATACGTCAGTCTAGGCCTCCGGATTGTCGAACAAACCGGCGGGCCCGCGGCGCGTCAGATCTGAACGGCAGGCCGTGGAATCGGTTGCCCGCTAACAAAGGGACCTAAGCATGTTGAATCGAGTGAGAAGCACCGTAGCGCGACTGGACCTGATTGACCGTGGGGTCCGCGCATTCGGGGTGGCGTCGGCGACGTCCGGGCTGGCCCATTTCATTGCGCCTAGTCCATTCACGGCGATCTCCAAGCCGATCTTCCCGGAAGACACTGCGAAATGGGTCAAGGTCAACGGAGCGTCCGAGGCCGTCGTCGGGCTCGCCCTGATCAACCAACGTACGCGAGCGCTCGGGGTCGTCGGCCTCCTTGTGTACGGGATGCATCTCGGTGATCGCACGGGCACCGCAATACTCCGCTACGCCCGGCGCGGTGAGGAGATCTCCGAACCGACCTTTACCGACTGACACGCCGGTAAGTGGATACGACTGGAGACTGAACCATGGACCTGACAACAGGATCGGCACGACGCGCCGCACAGCTGGCCAGACTTCCGCTCGGTGTCGCTGGACGCTCGGTAATCGGCTGGGGGAAAAAGGTAGCGGGCGCGGACGAGGAGGCCATCACCGCAGAGCTTCAGGCGAAGACGGCTGAACAACTATTCAGCGTCCTCGGTGAGCTGAAGGGCGGAGCGATGAAGGTCGGACAGGCGCTCAGCGTGATGGAATCAGCGGTACCAGCCGCATATTCCGCGCCATACCGTGAAGCACTGGCGAAGTTGCAAAACGAGGCGCCGCCGATGCCCGCTCACACCGTTCACCACGTATTAGCTCGGCAACTCGGTACCCGTTGGCGGGAACGATTTCAGGAGTTCGATACCCGCGCGGCAGCGTCGGCAAGCATCGGTCAGGTCCACCGCGGGGTATGGTCCGACGGCCGCGCCGTCGCGGTCAAGATTCAATATCCCGGCGCCGACGAAGCATTGATCGCTGACCTCAAGACGTTGAGGCGCGTCGGCGGGCTGCTATCGCCGCTCGCGGGCGGGACCGATGTCAAGGCAATAATCGAGGAGCTCTCAGAACGGACTGTCGCCGAACTCGACTACTGCGCCGAGGCCGAGAATCAACGTCGTTTCGCAGCCGAGTTCGACGGCGACGGCGGTGTGCAGGTCCCGAAGGTGATCGCAAGTTCGCCCAAAGTCGTTGTGAGCGAATGGGTCGACGGTTTGCCGCTTCGGTCGGTGATCGAGTCGGGCAGTCAGGCCGAACGCGACCATGCGGCAACGTTGCTGACGGAGTTCTCGCTGAGCTCACCGAGCCGTGTGGGCCTACTGCACGGCGACCCTCATCCGGGAAACTTCATGATCGCCGACGACGGCAGGTTGATCGTCATTGACTTCGGTGCCGTCGCTGAGCTCCCTGCTGGAATCCCGCCTGCCATGGGGCGAATCCTTAGACTTGCGCGCGATGAACGGCACGAGGAACTACACCGCGAACTCGCCGCGGCAGGCTTCCTTCCCGTCGGGGCTGATGTGACATCCGCCGAAGTCCGGGCGTTCCTGGCGCCGTACGTGGACCCGCTTCACTCCGACGAGTTCCATTTCACCCGACGATGGTTGCAGCACGCGGCGGGAAGGGCGATCGATCTCACGAGCGCCGAGTACCGAACGAGCCATAAGATGTCGGTGCCGTCGGAGTACACGATGCTCTTTCGCGTCCTGCTTGGCATCGTCGGTATCAGTTCTCAGATGGAAGCGACTGCACCCTATCGTCGCCTGATTGCAACGTGGACGGATCCGGAAAGCGACGAATTTGCGGGGCCTGGCCCGAGTGAACGGCGCTCGTGACCGATTATTGAATCGCCGATAGCGGGCATTCGGCATTCGATATTCCGTGGGGGAAGTTTCGCGCAGCGGACTCCGGCGCACCGATCTACCCAACTACTACTTCGAAGTAAGACGTACTTCTACTACGGCGCTTAAGGACTGATTATGCGAGAGTATTTTTCCGGCAGCCAGGGCGAGGACTACAAGCCTCAGGACTATGGATTCTTCGGGCCGGAGTCGGTGACGTGGAAAGTGTGGAGCTATCCGAGTTCGCTGACGATCGGATTTCAGCGCGCCGTCGTCATTGAAGAACTCGATCCCTTCCTGGTTGCGCCGGTCGACACCACCGGAAAGATCTTCGACAAACCGCGCTTGCGTTATGACAACACCCTCCGGTACTTCGCCATTGCGGCGTTCGCTGATTCGAAGACAGCGACCGCCGCCTCCGCGGTGTTGATGCGCATTCACTCGAACATCGTGGGGCTCGAGCCGGTGAGCGGTCGGCCCTACGACGCGAATAGCCCGGCTCAACAACTGTGGATCCATCTGACCGCCTGGCATTCGATCCTCTACGCCTACGAGATTTACGGGCCGGGCCCGCTGACCAAGGAGGAGGAGGGGAAGTACTGGGAGGAGTGCGCGCTGGCAGCGCAGTTGCAGACGTGCGATCCGACCGATGTCCCTCGGACTCGGGATGGCGTCCGACAGTATTTCGAGGCCATGCGGCCGCGGTTGGCCGCTAGCGAGGTGGCTCAGGACGCGATGAACCAACTCTTGGACGCATCGGTGATGTTCCCGTCGCTACCGTGGCCCCTGCGCCCGGGCGGTCGGATCGTCAGCGAAGTGCTGCGGGCGGCGACCATCGCCACCATGCCCGTGTGGCAGCGCGAGCTCGCTGCCCTGCGTCAGCCCGCCTGGATCGGCCGTGCGATCCGTCCGTTGCTCAAAACCGCTTTCGCGCTGGTGGCGAGGTCTCCGCGTCTGGAAGTGGCACTCATCAAATGGATCTCTCCGGCGACCTATCCAATCGTTCGGCCGGTCCTGTTGTCTGTTGTGCCCGCCACCCCGCGGACGACGACCCCGGCGGCGGCGTTCAAGGAAAATGGCACCGACACACCCAACGAGATACTCGCCGGGCTACCGGCCAAACGTGCGGGCACGCCGACTCTGGACCTGGGACCCTCCGAGCCGATGTCGCGGCCTGCGCTGTCTTACCGGCGGCGCACCGTGCCCACATAGCTTCCGGCTAGACACATTCGGCTCGCGGCGAGGGCGCCGCACACCCGCCGAATACGCGTGCGGTGTCCGTGCGATCGCGTCGGGCGCGGAGTGCTGCTCTCACATCGGAGCCGGCAGAGATCTTTGTCCCGGCTCGATCATCGGCGCAGGGCTCGATCGTCAGTGCCCGATCACGCTCATGAGCTGGACGAACATCTCAGACGGGATGGTTCGGTCACCGTTGTGTCGCCGCGTGTTACTGCGGGCGGCGGACGTACAATCCTCGGGTGAGAGACCGTTCGTCGACGAGAACGACGACTTGGACAATGATCGCCGTCGCCGCGTGTGCGGCGGTCCTAGTGATCTGCTGGCACATCTGGGCCGTCCCGTTCACGGATCCCGTGTACGGGCTCTTTCACAACGGCATCGACACGCGTGTGTATCGCGGAGGAGCGATCGCCGTCTGGGAGGGGACTCCCCTCTACGATCTACCGGTTTACCGGGTCTGGCGGTTCACGTACACCCCGTTCGCGGCCCTGGTGATGGTGCCACTCGCCGGGTTCGTCCCGCACACCGCGCTCCTACTGTGGAACATCGGCAATGTGATCAGTCTGCTGCTGGTGGTCGGCGTGTCGATGCATGCGCTGCGGTTTCGGTTCGACGCTCGCCTCGTCCTGTTCACCGTGTGCGCCGCTATCGCGGCGACAGTTCTGGAGCCGGTCCACACGACCCTCTGGAACGGACAGATCAACCTTGTTCTCGCGCTCGTGGTGATTCTCGACCTCAGTGTGCGGAGCGAACGTCTCCGCGGCGTCGGCGTCGGACTCGCCGCAGGTATCAAACTCACCCCATTGTTCTTCGTCGCGGACCTCCTGGTCACTAAGAGGTTCCGGGCCGCCGCGATCGCGGTCGGCACATTCGCGGCGACGGTCGTCATCGGTATCGTGGTGCTCGGCGGTCAGGGGCGACAGTTCTGGACCGCGGAGGTGTCTGAGACTGGGCGCATCGGCCGACTCGACGCGCCGGCCAACCAGACGTTTCACGGCTATTTTGCGCGGCTCGCGACCTACGGGGTCGCCAACCCGCCGTCGTGGCTGTGGCTGCCCGTCGGGTTGGTCGTCGGAGTCCTCGGGCTGTGGGCCGCGCGCGCCGCGTACCGAGCTGGAGCGAACCTCCTCGCGATCGCGATCACCGGCATGACGTCGTGCGCGATCGGTCCGTTCTCCTGGGGACACCATTGGGTCTGGGTGCTGCCGCTCCTGCTGGTAGCGACCGTGCACGCCGCCGACCATGCGCGAGTCGCGCGAGCATCGAGTTGGGCGTGGTGGCTGGCGCCCGCCGCGATCGTGGCATTGACATTCGCTTACACGCAGCCAACTGTCATGCCGGTGCCCGGTGCGCCGGGCAAGCTTTTCCACGGCATGGTGTTCGGCCCGTTCCGTGGGTTCGTCGGCTCGGAGACAGTGGGCTGGCATCTCCCACTGCAGCTCATCGCCAGCGGTGCATACCTGATCGTCCTCCTCGGGACCATCGCGGTCACGCTGTGGTGGGCCAAACGCTCGCAGTCGGTCGGACGCGATGGCGCACCGGCGATCTCGTCGTCTTGACAAACGTTCAGGCCGTGCGTTTCATATCCGAGAACACTTGTTGTCAGATATTCCGGTGAGTTGCGCCGGACGAAGGGAAACACATGGATGTGGAGTGGTCCCCGGCGGACGCCGCGTTTCGCGACGAGGTCCGGGCCTTTCTCGATGAGAAGCTGACGCCAGACCTGGCTCGCGCCGGACGGCTGATGACCAGCGTCTACTCCGACCACGAAGCGTCGATGGCGTGGCAAGGCATCCTCCATGAGCGAGGATGGGCTGCGCCCGCGTGGCCGGTCAAATATGGGGGCTGCGATTGGAGTCTCACCCAGCACTACATCTTCAGTCGGGAGATGACACTCGCCGGCGCGCCCGCGCTGTCGCCGATGGGTATCCGCATGGTCTCGCACGCGATCATGAAATTCGGCACCGACGAACAGAAGAATCACTTCCTTCCCGGGATCCTGACCGGCGAAGTCTTCTTCTGCCAGGGCTACTCCGAACCGGAAGCGGGATCGGATCTCGCGGCACTCACCATGGCCGCGGCCGACGACGGAGACCATCTGGTCCTGACGGGCAGCAAGATCTGGACGACGCATGCGACGGAAGCGAACTGGATGTTCGCGCTGGTCCGCACGTCGCGGCTCGAACGCAAACAGCAGGGGATCACGTTCATTCTCATCGACATGACGTCGCCGGGCATTGAGATCCGCCCACTCGTTATGACATCCGGCGAAGAAGTGCAGAACCAAGTCTTCTTCGACGAGGTCCGCGTGCCGAAGTCCAACGTGCTCGGTCAGATCGACGACGGCTGGTCCGTCGCCAAATACCTCCTCGAATTCGAGCGAGGCGGCGGTGCCGCGGCACCGGCATTGCAGGTGATGTTGGAGACCTTGACCTCGGACGCCGCCCGGCAGTCCCTTCCCGGTGGCGGGCGACTGATCGACGACCCGTTGTTCGCTGCGAAACTCGCCGACGCGAGGATCCGCACCGAAGTCCTCGAGATCTTCGAATACCGTCTCCTCGCGACGGTCGCGGCCGGAAAGAATCCGGGCCCGGCGTCCTCGATGGGCAAGATCCTGTCCACCGAACTCAGCCAGAGCATCACCGAGCTCGCGATGGAGGCCGCCGGTCGATACGGCCGGGCCTACCAGCCGCACATCACCGCGCCGGGCGGACCGATCGCCGAATTCACGCCGCCGACCGACGGGTACGCGGGCGGCGAGCCATGGCAGGCCGTCGCGCCGCTGCGCTATTTCAACGACCGTGCGGGTTCGATCTACGCGGGCAGCAACGAAATCCAACGAAACATTCTCGCTAAAGCAGCTTTGGGGCTCTGACACACCATGGACTTTGAACTCTCCGCAGAACAGCAGTTGCTCCGCGACGGACTCGCCCAGTTCCTCGCCGCACGCTACGGACTCGAATCCTCGCGCACGGCCGTCAAGACCGGGCCCGGCTGGCAGCCGGATATTTGGAAGGCATTCGCGCACGACCTCGGAATCCTCGGCGCGACTCTGCCCGAATCAGCAGGCGGCATGGGCGGTGGTCCCGTCGAGACCATGGTGATCGCCGAAGCCCTCGGCCACGCGCTCGTCGTCGAACCGTACGTCAACACCGTTGTCGTCGCGGGCGGACTCCTCTCGCGCATCGGCTCGGACGTCGCGAACGCGGTCACCGAACAGATCGCTGAAGGCGAGGCGATCGTCGCGCTCGCCGCGGCCGAAGACTCGTCCGACGATCTGACGTCGGCCGCGACCACCGCGCGCCGTGACGGTGACGAGTGGGTGCTCGACGGCTCGAAGGCACTCGTCGTCGACGCGCCCATCGCGTCGCACCTCATCGTCACCGCGCAGATCGTCACCGCGCACGTCGGCGAACAGGCCGGATCCGGTCAGCCGGGAGCGGGGCTCGGCTTGTTCGTCCTCCCGTACGACGCGTCGGCGGAGGGCATCACCGCGCACACCATCCGGACCGTTGACGATCGCCAGGCCGCCGACATCGCGTTCGGCGGGGTCCGAGTACCGGGCGATGCGCTCCTGCTGACCGGCGACGACGCGATAGCGGCGCTGTCGCGTGCCGTCGACGAAGGCTCCGCCGCAGTCTGTGCTGAGGCAGTCGGGTCGATGCGCAAAGTTCTCGACGACACTGTTGAGTACAGCAAGCAACGCCAACAGTTTGGGCTGCCGTTGAGCAGCTTCCAGGTGCTCAGCCACCGGATGGTCGACATGCTCATCGAGGTGGAACAAGCCTCCGCCGCAACTCTTCTCGCCACGATCAAGATCGACGCGGAACCGACGGAGCGGGCCCGCGCGGTATCGGTGGCCAAGGTCACCGTCGGCCGCGCCGCCCGATTCGTCGGTCAGAATGCCGTACAGCTCCACGGCGGCATGGGGATGACCGAAGAGTTGGCGATCGGTCACTACTTCAAACGCCTGACCGCCGTGCAATACGAGTACGGCGCCACCGACCGTCATCTCGCCCGATACGTGGAGTTGACGGCGCCCCCTCGCTGACCTCAACGAATGCTGACGTGACGCATGCTGACGTGAACGAATGCTGACGTGAACCAATAGCGCCGATCGAGCGGTGCCAACACTGTGATCGAGCGGAGTCGAGATCTCGACTCCGCTCGATCAGTGTGTGGCGCTTCGCGTCCAATCGGCAGGTGGCTCGATCGGCGCGAGACATCGGGTGCGGTATGCCGTGGTGTCGATGGAACCGATAACATCAGGCTCGACAGTTTCATGTCGTCATCCCGAAACACAGGAGTCAGCAAGTGCCCGACAACGTCGCGTCCGCTCAACGAGTCCGCCTTCCCGAGACCGTGCGGGTTCCGGCGGGCACTACTGCGGGCGCAGCGATGCGGGACGTCGAACTGCCCGACGGCGTCGAACTGCCGAACAAGGGCCCGCAGGCCGTCGTCGTCGTCCGCGAAGCGGACGGTACGCTTCGCGACCTGTCGTGGACACCGGACACCGACAAGTACGTCGAGCCGGTGACCGCCGACTCCGATGACGGGCGTTCGGTGATCCGACATTCGGCCGCCCATGTGCTTGCGCAGGCCGTGCAGGATCTGAACCCGAAGGCGCAGTTGGGGATCGGCCCGCCGATCGTCGACGGTTTCTACTACGACTTCGCCGTCGACGATCCGTTCACGCCCGAGGACCTGAAGGTCCTCGAGAAGCAGATGCGCAAGATCATCAAGTCCGGGCAGAAGTTTTCCCGCCGCGTGTACGAGTCGAAAGATCAGGCGCGCGCGGAACTCGCGAACGAGCCGTTCAAACTCGAACTGATCGACGACAAGGGCGCCGCCGACGACGACGAGGTCATGGAGGTAGGCGGGGGCGAGCTCACCGCTTACGACAACCTGAATCCGCGCACCGGCGATCGCGTATGGGGAGACCTGTGTCGCGGCCCGCACGTCCCGACCACCAAATACATTCCGGCGGTCAAACTGACGCGGAGTTCGGCGGCGTACTGGCGTGGCGATCAAAGCCTCGCCGACCTGCAGCGCGTGTACGGGACGGCCTGGGAGTCGACCGAGGCGATGGACCTCTACCTGGACCGGCTCGCCGAAGCCGAGAAGCGTGACCATCGTCGCCTCGGCAGCGAATTGGATCTGTTCAGCTTTCCCGACGAGCTCGGCTCGGGTCTGCCGGTGTTCCACCCCAAGGGTGGCATCATCCGCAAGGAGATGGAGGACTACTCGCGTGAGCAGCACGCGGCCGCCGGGTACGAGTTCGTCAACACCCCGCATGTCACCAAGAGCAATCTCTTCGAGGTGTCCGGGCACCTCGATTGGTACGCCGACGGCATGTTCCCGCCGATGCAGCTCGACGCCGAGTACAACGAGGACGGCACGGTCCGCAAACCCGGCCAGGACTACTACGTCAAGCCGATGAACTGCCCGATGCACAACTTGATCTACGGTTCGCGCGGACGGTCGTACCGTGAGCTTCCGCTGCGTCTGTTCGAATTCGGCTCGGTCTACCGCTACGAGAAGTCCGGTGTGGTCCACGGTCTGACGCGTGCCCGCGGTTTCACCCAGGACGACGCCCACATCTACTGCACGCAGGAGCAGGTCGTCGAAGAGCTGACGACCACCCTGAACTTCGTGCTGCAGCTACTCAAGGATTACGGGCTTGACGACTACTACCTGGAGTTGTCGACGAAGGATCCGGTCAAGTACGTCGGCTCGGACGAGGTCTGGGAGCAGGCCACGCAGACCCTCCGGGAGGTCGGCGAGGCGTCCGGGCTCGAGCTCGTGCCCGACCCGGAGGGGGCTGCGTTCTACGGCCCGAAGATCTCCGTCCAGGTCAAGGACGCGCTCGGACGCACCTGGCAGATGTCGACGCTGCAACTCGACTTCAACCTGCCGGAGCGATTCGACCTGGAGTACACGGCCACCGACGGCACCAAGAAGCGTCCGGTGATGATCCACCGCGCGCTGTTCGGGTCCATCGAGCGATTCTTCGGCGTGCTCACCGAGCACTACGCGGGCGCCTTCCCAGTCTGGCTGTCGCCGGTCCAGGTGGTCGGCATCCCCGTCGCGGATGCGTTCGCCGGTCACCTACAGACGACGATCAATCGGCTCAAGAGCCGTCGGGTCCGCGCCGAGGTCGACCACTCCGACGACCGGATGCAGAAGAAGATCCGCAACCACACCGCGGCGAAGGTCCCGTTCATGCTGCTCGCGGGTGAACGCGATGTCGAAGCGAACGCCGTGAGTTTCCGGTTCCGGGACGGCACGCAGCTCAACGGTGTGGATGTCGACGACGCGGTGGTCGCCATCGACGAGTGGGAGGAGTCGCGTCGCAACGACTCGCCGACCGCCGACACGATGCGTGAGTTCCTCGAACTCGTGAGGAAACGCCGATGACAGCGGCCGACGGATCCGCGCGCGAAGGCCTTGAACGACTATGGACGCCGCACCGGATGAGCTACATCACCGCCGACGCGCCGAAGAAGGCGTCCGACGGCGGTGAGCTCACCGGCCACCCGTTCCTAGACATTCCTCGAATGACCGACGAGGAAGGCCTCATCATCGCGCGCGGAGAGACGGTGTACGCGGTGCTCAACCTGTACCCGTACAACCCCGGTCACACCATGATCGTTCCGTATCGCCAGGTGGCCGATCTGGAGGATCTGACGGTCGACGAATCGCGCGAGGTGATGTCGTTCACCCAGCATCTGATTCGCGTCATCAAGTCGGTGTCGAACCCGAACGCGTTCAACGTCGGCCTCAACCTCGGTGCGGCCGCTGGCGGCTCGCTGTCGGAGCACCTGCACCAGCATGTCGTGCCACGATGGATGGGCGACGCGAACTTCATCACCGTCGTCGGTGACACGAAAGTGATGCCGCAACTGCTTCAGGACACGCGGGCGCTGTTGGCGCGGGCGTGGACGGACCTCGGGGGACCACAGAGTGCTTAGCATCTTAGGCCGCGCGTCGGTGTCGAAGGTGACGCTGCCGATCGGCCGTGCCCTCATCCGGACGGGGCTCACCCCGGACCTGATGACGATC
Organism: Gordonia abscondita; assembly: GCF_032711245.1. Taxonomy (GTDB): domain Bacteria; phylum Actinomycetota; class Actinomycetes; order Mycobacteriales; family Mycobacteriaceae; genus Gordonia. The sequence continues at coordinate 3,570,699 of NZ_CP128986.1, read as the reverse complement.
ATCGGTACCGCGGTGACCGTTGGTGCGTCGATCTGGCTGTTCTCGCAAGGGCACCTCTTCGCTGGAGCCCTCGTGACGTGGGCGTTCGTCATGTTCGACATGCTCGACGGCGCAATGGCTCGCGCGCGCGGCGGCGGTACCCGCTTCGGTTCAGTGCTCGACGCGACGTGCGACCGCATCGCCGACGGCGCTATCTTCGGCGGCCTCGCATGGTGGGCGGCAGTCCAGAAGCCGCACGAACTGCTGCTCATCGCCACCCTGATCTGTCTAGTGACCTCGCAGGTCATCTCGTACGCCAAAGCGCGTGCCGAAGCGGCGGGCCTGAACGGCGACGGCGGACTCATCGAACGCCCCGACCGACTCATCATCGTCCTCGTTGGCGCGGGCTTCACGGACTTCCCGGGCCTGCACTGGGCGTGGGCGATCCACGTCGCGATGTGGGTGCTGGCCGTCCTGAGCTTGATCACTGTCGCGCAGCGCATGTGGTCGATCTACTGTTCGCCGGGCGCGCGTGACCTGATCCCGTCAGCGCCACCGGCGGCGCCCGAGTCCGACGAACGAACCGGGGAGGCCTGACAGGATGCTGGGTGGATTGGGCGACATCGTCGCCGACCTCGGCTATCGCGCCGGATGGGCGGCCGTCAAGTACTCGCCGGAGACGGTCGCGCGCAGTGTCTTCGACGCGGCGGGAACTTTCGCGGGCCGCCGCAATGGGGGACCGGACCAGCTCCGCAAGAACCTGGCCCGGGTCATCGGCACGACTCCCGACGACGTCCCAGACCAGCTGATCGAACAGGCGATGCGATCGTACGCACGCTACTGGCGTGAAGCGTTCCGGCTCCCGACGACAGACCCCGACGAGATCGCGGCCAGCGTGGTGATACCCGACCACGAGCGGGAGTCGCTCGACGCGTCGATCCGTTCCGGGCGGGGCGTCGTCATGGCGCTGCCGCATTCGGGGAACTGGGACATCGCAGGCGTGTGGCTGGTGAAGAACTACGGTCGGTTCGCGACCGTCGCCGAACGTCTCGAGCCGGAGTCGCTGTTCGACCAGTTCATCGCCTACCGGGAGTCTCTCGGATTCGAGGTGTTTCCGCTGACCGGCGGCGAGCAACCACCGTTTCAGGTCCTCGCCGAGCGGCTGCGCGCGGGAGGCCTCGTGTGTCTGATGGCCGACCGAGACCTGTCCGCGCACGGCGTGCCGGTCACGATGTTCGGGGAGAAGACACGGATCCCGGCCGGCTCGGCGAAGCTCGCCATCGAGACCGGGGCCGTGCTGCACGCCGTTCATCATCGGTACACGGGTGTCGGGACGTCGCACCTGAGCGCGGGCACTGTCATCGACACCGACGGCGGCATCGCACCGACAGCGCAGCGATTGGCCGACGCTTTCACCCGCGACATCGCGACCGCGCCAGCCGACTGGCACATGCTGCAGCCGCTGTGGGAGGCCGACTGGTCGCCCGAACGTCGCGCACGGCTTGGAATCGAATGAGGTTCGCGTGAAGATCGGCATGATCTGTCCGTACTCATTCGATGTGCCCGGCGGCGTCCAAGCGCACGTCGTCGAACTCGCGGAGGTGTTCATCGGCCGCGGCCACGAGGTGCGTGTGCTCGCGCCAGCCGGACCCGACGTTGTTCTTCCCGACTACGTCGACTCCGCAGGTCCCGCGCTCGGCATCCCGTACAACGGGTCGGTCTCGCGGGTCACGTTTTCACCGAAGGCCTATCACCGTCTCCGTCGCTGGATCGCGGTGAACGAGTTCGACGTGCTGCACGTGCACGAGCCGAACTCGCCGAGTCTGTCCATGTTGTCTCTGATGGTCGCCAGCGGACCGATCGTGACCACATTTCATACGTCGACGACGAAGTCGATGTGGCTGTCGATCTTCGATTCCGTGCTCCGGCAGTTCCGTGAGCGAATCAGCGGCAAGATCGCGGTTTCCGAACTCGCGAGGCGCTGGCAGATGGAGTCGCTCGGCAACGATGCGGTCGAGATCCCCAACGGGGTGGACGTCGCGGCGTTCGCCGAGGCGACTCCGCTTGACGGATATCCGAGGGCCGGGCGCACCGTGATGTTTCTCGGCCGGTTCGACGAGCCGCGTAAAGGCATCGACGTCCTGATGCGAGCATTGCCGACGATCGTCGAACAGTTTCCCGACGTCCAGGTCCTCGTGGTCGGCGGCGGGAATGAGGCGGCGCTGCGTCGACGCGCGGGTGACCTGTCCGGACGGCTACGGTTCCTCGGCATGGTCGACGACGAAACGAAGGCACGCGCGTTGGCGAGCGTCGACGTGTACGTCGCCCCTAACCTGGGCGGTGAGAGTTTCGGTATCGTCCTCGTCGAGGCGATGGCCGCAGGCGCAGCAGTCGTCGCGAGCGACCTCATCGCGTTCTCCCGCGTCCTCGACAGCGGACAGTCGGGCTCTCTGGTGACGACGGGTTCACCGACGGCCCTCGCCGAGCAGGTCAACTTGCTGTTGGGTGACGACGACTTGCGTGCACGCTACGTGGCGTGCGGACGCGAACGTGCCGACCTCTATGACTGGTCACGGGTCGCCGACCAGATCCAGAACGTCTACGACACCGTCACCTACAACGCCGGTCCCGTGGTGGTGTCCGACTGATGCGCCCTCGTATCGCCGCTGGAGGCGTCGTATGACCGCCGTCGCGATCACCGCGTCTGCCGTCGGGATCGCCGTTGTCGTGGGGCTGGTATGGCTCGTCGTCTTGTCGGCGACCCGGGCGACGAGGATGGATCGGTTGAACATCCGCGTCGACCTCACCCGTCAAGCGCTGTTCGGAGCATTGGAGCGGCGCGCAGTAGTCGCCCGCGCCATCGCAGCCGCCAACCCCGACGCGTCGGGCGCACACGACTTGTCGGCCGCGGCCGACGCCGCGGAGGGCGCCGATCCCGCGGGCCGTGAGGCTGCCGAGAACCTACTGTCGGCCGCCATCGCACACGCTGACCCGGCACACCGCTCGGCGGCGTTGACAGCAGAACTCGCCGACGCGCAGACCCGGGTGACTATGGCGCGCCGTTTCTACAACGATGCGGTTCGCGACGTTCGCACGCTTCGGGGCCGTCGAATGGTTCGCTGGCTACACCTGGCGGGGCACGCGCCGCGACCGGCCTACTTCGAGATCACCGAGCGAGTGACCAGCGCGTGAGTCCGCACGTGGCGTACATCTCGTAGGAGACGACCCGACGTTGGATGAAGCTGCCTGATCGGGTTTACTTAACGCGTCAGACCCTCACCTGAGACCCTCACCTGAGACCAAGGAGCACCGCCCGTGACCACTGATCCGCAGAACTCCCCAGCAACCGGCACCGCCCGAGTCAAGCGCGGCATGGCCGAGATGCTGAAGGGCGGCGTGATCATGGACGTAGTTACGCCCGAGCAGGCCAAGATCGCTGAAGATGCCGGTGCCGTCGCCGTTATGGCGCTCGAGCGCGTGCCCGCCGACATCCGTGCACAGGGCGGCGTGTCGCGTATGAGTGATCCGGACATGATCGACGGCATCATCGCTACGGTGTCGATCCCGGTGATGGCGAAGGCCCGTATCGGCCATTTCGTCGAGGCTCAGGTCTTGCAGAGCCTCGGTGTCGACTACGTCGACGAGTCGGAGGTCCTGACCCCGGCCGACTTCGAGAACCACATCGACAAGTTCGCTTTCACCGTGCCGTTCGTGTGCGGGGCCACCAATCTCGGTGAGGCGCTGCGTCGCATCAACGAAGGCGCCGCGATGATCCGTTCCAAGGGTGAAGCCGGGACCGGCGACGTGTCGAACGCGACGACGCACATGCGCCAGATCCGCCAGCAGATCCGTCGTCTCAGCTCGCTGCCCGAGGACGAGCTGTATGTGGCTGCGAAGGAGTTGCAGGCGCCGTACGACCTGGTCGTGGAGGTCGCGAAGGCAGGCAAGCTTCCGGTCACGTTGTTCACCGCGGGCGGTATCGCCACCCCTGCCGATGCCGCGATGATGATGCAGCTCGGCGCCGAGGGTGTCTTCGTCGGTTCCGGCATCTTCAAGTCGGGCAACCCGGCTCAACGTGCTGCCGCGATCGTGAAGGCTACGACGTTCTACGACGATCCGGATGTGCTCGCGAACGTCTCGCGCGGTCTCGGTGAAGCCATGGTCGGCATCAACGTCGACGATGTGCCCGTGGCACATCGGCTCGCCGAGCGCGGCTGGTAACGACGCGACGACGATCGCCGTCTAGCTCGGGTGGTAGGCGCGGCGGGGGAGTCCCGGCGCCCGCCCGTCCCGATGTGATCCCGGCCGGGGATCTCGACTACGCTAGCGACAAGGTTTGTGGTGTGGCAGTACGCTACCCGGCTCGGCTGCGTGCTGTCGGCGGAATCTTCGACTCATGAGCCAAAGGGCACTCAGAGAGAGGTGAGCATGGACGACACCGTCATCTTGCGTGACGAAGCGCGGACCGGTCAGGATCGGATCGGCGACGTCACGGTCGACTGGTCGGTCGTCTGCCACGTCGGCCGCGTTCGTGAAGCCAACGAGGACGCTGCGTTGGCGCTCCCCGGCCGCTACCTCGTCGCCGACGGTATGGGCGGTCACGACAGTGGCGAGCTCGCCAGTGAGGCTGCGCTTTGCACCCTCGCCGACGCTCCGGTGGGCGAAGACTTCGACGCCACGCGCACTGCCGTTGCCGCACTGCTCGTGCACGCGCAGGAGAAGATCGGCGCATTCGGTTCCGAGTCCGGGCGGCGCGCGGGAACCACCGCCACGGGCGTGCTGCTCGCTGAAGGGGAGGACGGCCCGGCGTGGGTCGCCTTCAATATCGGTGACTCGCGTACGTACCTGTACTCCCAAGGCGCGTTGCGGCAGGTCAGCGTCGATCATTCGCAGGTGCAGGAACTGGTCGAAGCGGGCTACCTGACTCCCGAGCAGGCGCGTGTCGACTCGCGCCGCAACGTGATCACGCGTGCACTCGGCGCGGGCATGGCCGAACCGATCGCCGACTACTTCGCGTTCTCCGCGGTCCCCGGCGACATCGTGCTCCTCTGCTCGGACGGGTTGGACGGCGAACTGGGCGACGACGAGATCGCAACCGTGGTCGCCGCGGCCGACGGCGACGTCGAACTGGCCGCGGCCGCGCTCGTCGAAGCCGCTCTCGAGAGTGGAGCGCACGACAACGTCACCGTAGCCGCGGTGACCGTGAGCCGGTAGCGGTGCAGCTCGCGGGCAACGGCACGACGTTTGTCGAGTTCGTCGGCGAGCGCTACCAGGTGATACCCGGCCAACCGTTCTACATCGGACGTGAAGCCACGCTGACGGTCGACGACAATCCGTATCTTCACCGCCGCTTCCTGCTACTGCACGACGAGAACGGCATGTGGTGGCTGACGAACCTCGGCACCCACTTGTCCGCGACGGTGACCGCGGCGGATCTCGGCTTTTCCGCGACGCTCGGCCCCGGCGCACGCATGCCCCTCGTATTCGGCCGGACAAGCATCGTCTTCAGCGCCGGACCCACCACCTACGAGGTCCAAGTTCAGGCGGGCGCGCCCGCGGTCGTCTCGCCAATCGGGACGTCGACGGTCGGCGGCGACACGACGCGCGGCGTCCCGAACTTCACCGACAGCCAGAAACTCGCCGTCCTCGTGCTCGCCGAAGCGATCCTCCGCCACGACGGCACGGGTGCGAGCGCGCTGCCCAGCTCTGCGAAAGCGTCTGCGCGCCTTGGTTGGTCGCTGACGAAGTTCAATCGGAAGCTCGACAACGTCTGCGACAAACTCGACCTGATCGGCGTCGCGGGGATGCGCGCGGGCGGCGGACGTCTCGCGTCGAACCGTCGGCTCAAACTAGTCGAGTACGCGTTGTCGACTGGCCTCGTCAGTCGAGGCGACCTCCCGATGCTCGACGCGGAGTACGCGCGGAACACCCAGCCGCCCAACTCCTGACCGCTGACGCGGATTTCGGACACGAGCCTGCATGGCTCGAATGCTCCCCCTGTCGCGATCCGTGTGTGACGGTGCGGTGAGCTTCGAATGGGCAGTCCGTGGGAGCCACCCCGCTCGGCCCGGTCGAAAATGTCCTTTGACCAGCGCGTATCCCATGGGTAGTTCTCCCCATCGCGTTATGGTCGCGATCACCCTAACGTTCTTCTTATCAGCCCGGTGATCGACCGGTCCCGGGCTCCGAGGAAGGAACAAAGATGACCGTCGCCGCGATCCGCACCGCCCCCGGACACCAGACCGCAGCCCGCACCACCGCCTCCGCACCGAACCGATCGGCTTCGGCCGAGTCTCGCCGCCGCGAAGCCCTGGCCCGCCTGAGCGCTCGCGTGATGCCGCTACCCGGCCGCCCCGTCTACGTCGAAGCCCCGCTTCGCCGCCGCGGATACCTCGCACCCGTCGATCCGTCAGCGCTCGTCGAGCCCGCAGCCCCTGAACTGCCGCGTCCGGCCTTGACCGACCGCGAAGTGGAAGTCCTCCGCACCTGGTTGCTGGTCGACTCGAAGCCCGCATGCGGTGAAGAGCTCCACATCTCGCTGGGCACCGTCAACACCCACCTGACGCGCATCCGCGCGAAGTACGCCGAGATCGGGCGCCCCGCCTCCACGAAGGCCGCACTCGTCGCCCGCGCCATCCAAGACGACATCATCGACATCGAAGAGCTGTAACGCGGTACCGACTCACCCAGACCAGTAGTAGAACCGGTCAGGCGTGGCGGATCATCGGGACATCGAGTGCAGTGTCGGGGACGCCGAAGGCGTCGACGAGATCAGCGGCGTGAGGTCGGAGGACGCCGCACAAATCGTTCACGCCGCGTCGGACTGCCTTGGCTCGCTCCACGGAGACGTGTCGATGCATCAGATACCAACCGAGGTCGTCCTCGACGAGCGAATAGACGAACAGATCACGGACCCGTTTGAGTAGTGTCCGCGTCTGCTTGTCAGTAACCCTGCCGATCACGTCGACGACAGTCTCCAACACGATCCGCTCGATGTGTGCGTCGCCGACCTTGATCAGATGGTCCTGCGTCCCAGTGAACACTTCTTGCGCGTCAGCGTCGTCGTCCTGAGCACGACGCATCCGAGCGGCAGCGGTCCGCAGAAGGTGATCTTCTCGGTTGCGGAGCAGTCGCAGCTGAGTGCCGGGGTGGGTGAGATCGCTATTCTCCGGGTCTTCGTCCGAGTCGTCGAGCAGCGTCTGCACCACCTGGCGGGCAGCGGTCTTCTCCAAGGCGATGTCCTTCACCGTCGAGGCGACGAACCGGAGCCAACCGACCGTGTCGAGGTCGCTCACATCACTCGCGTACGCGGTGAGGAGTTGTTTGGCGACGAGTTGGCGGAGAATCAGGTTGTCACCCTCGAACGTCGTGAACACGTCGATGTCACCGCGGAGTCGTGAGAGCCGGTTCTCGTCGAGGTAGCCCGCGCCACCGCACGCCTCTCGCGCCTCGGAGATGGCCCGTGACGCGAGTTCGGTGTGGCCCGCCTTAATTGCGGCCGCCTTCACCTCGAGTTTGCGTATCGCGTCCGGGTCGGCGTCGGCCGGGTCGCCGGACTGCAGTTCGTGGAGCTCGGCGACGACTTCGTTCTGCGCGATCGCAAACGCGTACGCGCGCGCCACCAGCGGCAGCAGACGCCGCTGGTGGGTGCGGTAGTCGAGGAGGACGAGTTCTTCGTCGCTGTCGGGCCCGGAGAACTGACGACGCACCAGCGCGTACTTCACGGCCAGCGTCAACCCGAGGCGGCCGGCGGCGCCCGCCGCCGCTCCGACCGTCACCCGTCCGCGGATCAACGTCCCGAGCATGGTGAAGAACCGGCGGTTCACCGATTCGATCGGACTCGAGTACGTTCCGTCCGGTGCGACGTCGCCGTAGCGGTTGAGCAGGTCCTCGCGCGGAATCCGCACGTGATCGAACATGATCCGCCCGTTGTCGACACCGGGGAGACCTCCCTTGTAGCCGCAGTCCGACGTCGTCACCCCCGGTAGGTCATTTCCGTCGGCGTCACGAATCTGTACGACGAAACAGTGGACACCTCGACCCGACTGCTCTTCGTCAGGGCCCGCGGTGACCAACTGGGCGAACACCGCGGCGTAGCGAGCGTGCTCCCCGGCTCCACCGATGTAGTCCTTACGTGATCCCGGCGTCGGTGACGTGATCTCGAATTCGCCCGACTCGGGAAGATAGGTCGCGGTGGTCTCCAGTGCCTGCACATTGGAGCCGTGGCCGGTCTCAGTCATCGCGAAACAGCCCAGGACATCCAGATCGATGAGTCCGGGTACATATTTCTCGTGGTGGCGCTCGGTGCCGAGGTTCTCGACGGCTCCGCCGAAGAGCCCCCACTGCACGCCAGCTTTCACCATCAACGAGAGATCGCCGTAGCCGAGCGTCTCGATCGCGGTGACGGCGGCGCCGACGTCGCCGGTTCCGCCGTGCGACTCCGCGAAGCCGTCGGCGGGAAATCCGAGCGGCACCATCGCGGTCATGGCGTCGAGCATTCGTGCGCGATAGTCGGCCATCGACAGCCCCGACAGGGGCACGAGGTCGGTCGCCTGGATCTGGTCCCGGACGACATCGCGGGTGGCCGCCCATCGTCCGTCCAGGACGGCGCGCAATTGGGCGACGGTGTCGGTCGGGGGAGCGGAGACTTCCTCACGTTCTGCCATATAGGCGACACTACCGACGGGTAACGATCCGCGCAGCGGGGTGAACGACGTGGCCGCATCCCGAGTGAGGGATAATACGCAATCGTGGCAGACATCGAAGACATCTTGGCCGTCGAGCGCATCGACGACGACATCTTCCGGAGCAGCGTTTTCGCGAGTGCGTTGCGTCGCACCTTCGGTGGGCAGGTGGCCGGGCAGGCGCTCGTCGCGGCCACCCGGACGGTCGGCGTGCAGTTCCGCGTGCACTCCCTGCACGGATATTTTCTGCGGCCGGGCAAGCCCGATCAGCCGACGGTCTTCCTCGTCGACCGGATTCGCGACGGCCGCTCGTTCGTCACCCGCCGGGTGAACGGCGTGCAGAACGGCGAGACCATCTTCTCGATGTCGGCGTCGTTCCATGTCGCCGGCGACGAGGGAATCGAGCATCAAGACACGATGCCGCCCGCACCCGACCCAGAGTCGCTGCCAGACGGAAGTGAACTGGAGGGGCCGGCCAAAGCATTGCGTGCCGAGTGGGACAACTTCGACGTGCGCGTGGTCCCCGAGGACCAACTCGTCAAGCACGGCTGGTTCGCGTCCCAACAGCGCGTATGGTTCCGCTACCGCAAGCCGCTGCCCGACGACCAACTCCTTCACGTCTGCACCCTCGCGTACATGAGCGATATGACGCTCCTCGGTTCGTCAAACGTCGCACATCGGGGCGTGGTCCTGCAGAGCGCATCCCTCGACCATGCGATGTGGTTCCTGCGGCCGTTCCGTGCCGACGACTGGTTGCTGTACGACCAGACGTCGCCGTCGGCGAGCGGTGCCCGCGCACTCACGCAGGGGCGAATCTACGATCGGGCGGGTCGCATGGTGGCCGCGGTGACCCAGGAGGGGCTCACCAGGACCGGGGTGCCAGCGCAGAAGGCGAGCTTCATGGCGGAGCGCCAGTGAGTCCGCTGATCGGTGTCCTCGCGCTGCAGGGCGATGTCCGCGAACACGCCGAAGCATTGGCGGCCGCCGGAGCCGACGTGCTCGAGGTTCGTCGTGCGAGCGAACTCGACCGGGTCGACGGCCTGGTGATTCCGGGCGGCGAATCGACAACGATGAGCCGACTGCTCGGCGTCTTCGACTTGTACGATCCGCTCGTCGCTCGGCTCCGCGACGGAATGCCCGCATACGGTTCGTGTGCGGGGATGATCATGCTCGCGTCGAACATTCTCGACACGCGCGCAGACGCGCGCCACCTCGATGCCCTCGATGTCACAGTCCGCCGCAACGCGTTCGGCCGACAGGTCGAATCGTTCGAGACCGACCTTGAGTTCACCGGCATCACCGATCTGCCCGATGCCGCGCCGATGCGCGCAGTGTTCATCCGGGCGCCGTGGGTGGAGTCGGTCGGCGACGGAGTTGAGATCCTGGCAACCGTGCCGAGTGGGCCGGCCACCGGGCGCGTCGTCGCGGTGCGTCAAGGAAATGTGCTGGCCACGTCGTTCCATCCGGAGGTCACCGGAGATCATCGAGTCCACGGGTACTTCGTCGACCTGGTTGGCACAGCGTAGAATCTGACAGTCACTCCGCTCGTCGTGCGACGTCGAGCGAGCGTAAACGGAAGGGATCACCACCATGAGCGGCCATTCCAAATGGGCCACCACCAAGCACAAGAAGGCGGTCATCGATGCCAAGCGCGGCAAGATGTTCGCCAAGCTGATCAAGAACATCGAGGTGGCTGCCCGCACGGGTGGTGGTGATCCGGCAGGCAACCCGACTCTCTTCGACGCGATCCAGAAAGCGAAGAAGTCGTCGGTGCCCAACGACAACATCGAGCGGGCTCGCAAGCGCGGTGGCGGCGAAGAGGGCGGCGGCTCCGACTGGCAGACCATCATGTACGAGGGCTACGGTCCCAACGGAGTCGCGATCCTCATCGAGTGCCTGACCGACAATCGCAACCGTGCGGCTGGCGAGGTCCGCACCGCGATGACCCGCAACGGCGGCAACATGGCCGATCCCGGTTCGGTCTCGTATCTGTTCACCCGCAAGGGCGTCGTGACGCTGGAGAAGGGTGATCAGACCGAGGACGACGTCCTGATGGCGGTGCTCGACGCGGGAGCCGAAGAGGTCACTGACCTCGGCGAGTCCTTCGAGGTCGTGAGCGAGCCGGGCGATCTGGTCGCCGTTCGTACCGCGCTTCAGGAGGCGGGCATTGACTACGACTCGGCCGAGCCCGACTTCCGCGCATCGGTCGAGGTCGCGGTGGATGCCGACGGCGCCCGCAAGATGTTCAAACTCATCGACGCGCTCGAAGACTCCGACGACGTGCAGGACGTCTACAGCAACGTCGACGTGAGCGACGAGGTACTCGCCGAGCTTGAGAACGACTGATAGGATATCGAACAAACGTTCGCCGTATCCGAAGCGGCACGGTTGTCTGGAGGTCGGTACGCGTGCGTGTGATGGGGGTAGACCCGGGTCTGACTAGATGCGGTGTCGCACTGGTCGAGTCGGGGAACGGTCGCAAGGTCACCGCGCTCGACGTCGATGTCGTCCGCACCCCGTCCGACATGGATCTCGCCGAGCGTCTCCTGGCGATCCATCGTGCGGTCGAAGACTGGCTGGACACACACCGGCCGGACGTGGTCGCGATCGAGCGGGTGTTCGCACAACGACAGGTGAGCACGGCCATGGGCACCGCTCAGGCTGCGGGTGTCGTTGCGCTCGCGGCCGCCCAACGCGACATACCCGTGCGCTTTCACACGCCGTCCGAGGTGAAAGCCGCGGTCACCGGATCCGGTCGCGCCGACAAGGCGCAGGTGACGATGATGATCACGCGAATCCTCGGCATGCAGACGCCGCCGAAGCCTGCGGACGCGGCTGACGCGCTGGCTCTCGCGGTGTGCCACTGCTGGCGTGGCCCGATCAACGAACGGATGGAAGCGGCGGCGGCCAAAGCCAAAGCCGCCCAGGACCGTCATCGTGCGCGCCTGAAGGCGGCACGAGAGGAGGCTGCAGCGCGATGATCGCGTCCGTGTCCGGAGAAGTCGTCGACATCGCTCTCGACCACGTCGTCGTCGAATGCGCTGGTGTGGGATACCGTGTCCTCGCGACCCCGCCGACGCTCGGAAAGTTGGTGCGCGGCAAGCACACTCGGTTGTTGACGTCGATGATTGTTCGCGAGGACTCGATGACCCTTTATGGGTTCACCGATCCCGCCGCCCGTGACCTGTTCGGCCTGCTGCAGACGGTCACCGGTGTCGGTCCGCGGCTGGCTATGGCGACGTTGGCCGTCCTTGAACCCGACAGTCTGCGTCGAGCTCTCGCCGACTCGGATGCAAAAGCGCTGACTGCGGTCCCCGGCATCGGTAAGCGGGTCGCCGAACGCCTCGTCGTCGAACTACGTGACAAGGTCGACGCCGCGCCCGGCGGGTCGAGCGTGCCGGGTGCGCCCGCGAGTGGCGCGGGCGCCCAGGTCGCCGAAGCGCTCGTCGGACTCGGTTTCACTGAGAATGCCGCACAGCAGGCGGTCGCTGCGGTGCTCGCCCAGGAACCCCACGCCGACTCGTCCACGCTGTTACGCAATGCTCTCGCCGGGCTCGGTCCGCGGCGATGACCGGTGAGTTCGAGGGTCCGCCCGACGACTTCCTGGCACCGGAGGAGGTTCCCGCAGACCGCGACCTCGACGCCAGCCTGCGGCCGAGTAGTCTCGGCGACTTCATCGGCCAGCCGAAAGTTCGCGAACAGCTCGAACTCGTGTTGCACGCGGCTCGCGCGCGCGGCAGCACCCCGGACCATATCCTGCTATCGGGCCCTCCGGGCCTAGGCAAGACGTCCCTCGCGATGATCATCGCGAGCGAGATGGGTGCGGCCATCCGCATCACCTCCGGTCCGGCATTGGAACGGGCGGGCGACCTCGCGGCGATGCTCTCGAACCTCGTCGAAGGCGACGTCCTGTTCATCGACGAGATTCACCGGATCGCCCGGCCCGCCGAGGAGATGCTCTATCTCGCGATGGAGGACTTCCGCGTCGACGTCGTCGTCGGCAAGGGGCCCGGCGCGACGTCGATCCCGCTGGAGGTCGCACCGTTCACCCTGGTCGGTGCGACTACCCGGTCGGGAGCGTTGACCGGTCCGCTACGCGACCGCTTCGGCTTCACCGCCCACATGGAGTTTTACGAGCCGGCCGAGCTCGTGCGCGTCCTGGTTCGATCCGCGAAGATCCTCGGCATCGATCTCGACACGGCCGCTGCCACCGAGGTCGCGGGTCGTTCACGCGGAACGCCTCGCATCACCAACCGTCTGCTGCGGCGCGTCCGCGACTACGCGGAAGTCCGGGGAGACGGTCGAGTCGACATCGAGACGGCGCGGGCGGCCCTTGCGGTGTACGACGTCGACGGGTTGGGGTTAGACCGGCTCGACCGCGCGGTACTCGGTGCCTTGGTCCGCGGATTCGGCGGGGGACCGGTCGGTGTATCGACGCTCGCCGTCGCTGTCGGCGAAGAGCCGGCGACTGTCGAAGAAGTGTGCGAACCCTTCCTGGTCCGTGCGGGGATGATTGCACGCACGCCGCGCGGCCGGGTTGCGACCGGCGCGGCGTGGAACCACCTCGGTCTGCAAGCGCCGCCGGACGCCATTGATCAGGCGCACGGTGTTCGTGCACGCGAGGAGACCCTGTTCGACTGAAAGATCCTCAGGATCGGTCGATGTGCGTCGGCGATCACGAGGTGATCGACAGGTATCCGCGTGTGCGCTGCACGGCGTCGGCGGCGGGCCTGGCACACTGGAGGCCATGTCATCCTCATTGATCATCCCGCTAATGCTGGCGGCGATGGCGGTCTTCATGTTCGTGAGCGTCCGCAACCAGAAGAAGCGGGCTGCAGCTGTCGCCGGCATGCAGTCGGCTATCGGACCGGGTACGCGCGTTCAACTGCAGTCCGGTCTGTTCGGGGTGGTCGTCGACGCTTCGGACGACACCGTCGTCCAGATCGAGATCGCGCCCGGTGTGATTACCGAGTGGAACCGCCTCGCCATCCGCGAATCCGTCACGGATACACCGGACGACGGACAGATGTCGGAGCTGGACCACAACGCTGACGACTTCCAGGTGCCGGACAGTCTCGAAGGGCTCGACGTCGACTCGACCGATTCGCAGCCCGGCAAGCCGAACCTCGACAAGTCTAATGACGTGTCGGGCGACGATAAGCCCGAAGAGAAGTAGGCTGCCGAGACGTGAGCAGTAACAACCCACTCACCGCGCGACGCAAGGCGCAGCGAGAGACATCGCCGTGGGCGCCGCTCCTCGGGTTCGTCGGCGTTCTTGCGCTGATCTTCGTGCTCGTGTTCGCCACCGGTGACCATAAAGCGGAGCCGAAACTCGGTATCGATCTGCAAGGCGGCACGCGTGTCGTCCTGACGGCGCGCACCGAGAACGGTCAGGCTCCAGACAAGTCTCAGCTCGACCTCGCACGCCAGATCATCGAGCAGCGTGTCGACGGACTGGGCGTCGGCGGCTCCGAAGTGGTCGTCAACGGCAGCACTCTCGTCATCACGGTTCCCGGCGACGACGGCAAGCAGGCCAGGTCCCTCGCGCAGACCGCACGACTGTACATCCGCCCGGTCGTCACGCAGGCGCCCGCGACACCGCAGAAGACCGACCCGAACGCCAAGAAGGTCTCCGAGATGACGTCGGAGGAGCAGACGGCGGCGATCGACGCCGCGCGCAAAGCCAGGCAGGCGCCCGCGGGCGCCGACCAGGCCGAGATGCAGCGCCTGCAGGCAGAGATGGCGAAGGTCAACTGTTCGCCGGACGCCGTCGACCCGCTCGTCGGCTACGACAAGCCCGACCAATACCTCGTCTCGTGTGGTGACAAGGACGGGCAGGTGTATCTGCTCGAGCCGATGATCATCAAGGGCACCGACGTCGACAAGGCGAAAGCCCAACAGAATGAGGGCGGCCAGTGGGTCGTCGCGGTCGACTACAAGGGCGACGGCAAGAAGACGTGGGCCGACTACACGGGGAAGAACGTCGGAAAGGTCACCGCGACTGTCCTGGACACCCAGGTAGTCAGCGCCGCGACGATCAACTCGGCCATCATCGGCACCACCGAGATCTCCGGCGACTTCACCCAGTCTGACGCTAAGGAACTCGCCAACGCGCTCCAATACGGTTCGCTGCCACTGTCGTTCGAGACGTCGGACGCGCAGACCGTTTCCGCGACTCTTGGCCTGTCGTCGCTGCGCGCGGGCTTGATCGCGGGCGCCATCGGTCTGCTCGCCGTCCTGCTGTACGCGCTGCTGTACTACCGGATGCTGGGCTTCCTGACTTTCCTGTCGTTGATCCTCGCGTCGGCGATGGTCTACGGCCTGATCATTCTGCTCGGCCGCTGGATCGGGTTCACCCTCGACCTTTCCGGCATCGCCGGCCTGATCATCGGCATCGGCATGACCGCAGACTCGTTCGTCGTCTACTTCGAACGAATAAAGGACGAGATGCGCGAAGGCAGATCGTTCCGGTCGGCGGTCAACCGTGGCTGGCAGAGCGCCCGCCGTACCGTCTGGACCGGTAACGCAGTCAGCTTCATCGCCGCGGCTATTATCTACTTTCTTGCGGTCGGCCAGGTCAAGGGCTTCGCATTCACCCTCGGCCTGACCACCATCATCGACGTCGTGATCGTGTTCCTGGTGACGCATCCGATGGTTGTGCTGGCGAGCCGCACGGACTTCCTGTCTCGTCCGAGCATCAATGGCCTCGGCGCGATCTCGGAAGTCGCGCGAAGACGTCGCGCCACCGCGAATAAGCGGTCGGGCGCAGGAGAGGACACGCTGTGAGCGACGAGAAGCCCACGACCGTCTGGGCCGACGAAGACTACGTCGCGGCGAAGAACCAGTCGTTCCTGTCCCGGCTCTACACCGGCACCGGAGCCTTCGACGTCGTCGGCAAACGCAAGATGTGGTACGTGATCTCCGCGGCGATCATGCTGATCTGTCTGCTGTCGATGATCTTCCGGGGGTTCACGCCGGGTATCGATTTCGAGGGTGGCACCCAGGTGTCGCTGCCCGCATCGGCGTCGGTCACGACAGATTCGGCGAGTGATGTATTCGCCAAGACGCTGGGACAAAGTCCAGAGTCGGCGCAGACCGCGGGTTCGGGCTCAGCCGCGACGATCCAGCTGCGCACCGAGACGATGTCGGCGCAGGATGCGTCGAAACTCGCGCACGCGTTCGCCGAAGCCTTCAAACCCGACGTGACAGTGGCCGATGTCAGCAGTTCGGACGTGAGTTCCACGTGGGGCAAGGAGATCACCCGCAAGATGGTGATCGCGCTCCTCGTGTTCCTGGTCGTCGTCTTCATCTACATTGCGGTCCGGTTCGACCGGGAGATGTCCGCGGCCGCTCTCGTATCGCTGCTGTTCGACGTGGTCGCCACCGCAGGCGTGTATTCGATCGTCGGTTGGGAGGTGACTCCCGCGATGGTCATCGGCCTGCTCACCGTCCTCGGATTCTCCGTGTACGACACGGTGGTCGTGTTCGACAAGGTCGAGGAGAACACCAGATCGGTCTTCGCGACGTCGCGGCGAACGTACGCCGAACAGACGAACCTCGCCGTCAACCAGACTCTGATGCGGTCGATCAATACGACTGTCATCTCGGTCCTGCCGATCATCGCGTTGATGATCGTCGCGGTGTGGATGCTCGGAGTCGGCACGCTCAAGGATCTCGCGCTGATCCAGTTGGTCGGCGTCGTCGTCGGCACGTACTCGTCGGTGTTCCTCGCGTCGCCGATCCTGGTGTCGCTCAAGGAGCGCCGCAAGGACGTCAAACGGCACACGGCCAAGGTGCTCGCCCGCCGAGAGAAGGTGGCGAGCGCATGATCGGTCCGCGGCTGCGAAGGGTCGCAGCGATCGCCGCGGCACTCGCGGCCGCGGGCACCCTTCTCGTTGCGTGCGGTGACGAGGAGGGCTCGAGCATCGACTACCTGACCGATGCACGGGTATCGGACTACAACGTCAGCACCCGCGACGGATACGCCGATGGCGCGCTGATGGCATTGACCCGCGTACTGCCGGGCTTCTCCCTCATCGGACCGGACGGGCAGATTGTCGCCGACCGCGATGTCGGCACCGCGACGCTCACCGAGACAGCGCCGATGACCGTCCGCTACGACTTCAGCCAGGACGCCGTCTTCTCGGACGGTAAACCGATGGTGTGCGACGACCTCGTGCTCGCGGCGACCGCGCTCGGCGGCCGGGTGCGCGGCTTCGACGCGGCAACCAACGCGGGCTACCGCGACATCGACAAGGTCGACTGCACGCCCGGCGCGAAGACGGCGACCGTCACTTTCGCCAAGAACAGCGACTTCCGGGAATGGCGCGGCCTCTTCGGTGCGGGCACCCTGCTGCCCGCGCACGTCGTCGGGCGGATCGCAGGCGTGCCAGACGTCGTCGGCACGCTGAACGGCAAGAACCGCGCCGCGATCGCGAAGATCTCGCAGGCGTGGAACACCGGGTTCAAGATCGCGCCCGGCGACGAGATCGATCCCGAGAAGTTCGTCGCCTCCGGCCCCTACCGCATCCAGAGCTACAGCGCCGACCGTGGTCTGCGGCTGGTCGCCAACGACAAGTGGTGGGGGCAAAAGCCGGTACTCGGTGACGTCACCGTCTGGCCGCTCGGCACCGACGGCACGAAAGCGGTCGACGACGGAGCCGTCGACGTCGCGGACACCGCCGACCTGGCGCTCGCCGATAAGGTCGCCGGCCGCGAGCCAGGGGCGACGGACACCGATCGCAGTGCCGCACGCGATATCGCACCGCTCGCGGTGACGAACCTCGTGTTCGCTGATACCGGGGTGGCCGCCGACCTCAAAGTCCGGCAGGCGCTCGCCACCTGCATGCCTCGTGACAGGCTGGCCCGCGAACACGGCTCCAACGGCGTCGTGTGGAGTCTGCACAGTGCGTCGCCCGCGGACGCGCTCGGACCGTCGTTGAACGTCCAGTTCGGTCGCCGCTACCCGAGATCGAACGTCGCGCGTGCCCGCACCCTGCTCGAGCAGCGGGCCGCAGACGAGAACGGACGCCGTGCCAAGCCGGTGATCCGGATCGGCTACCCGGCGGGCAGTGCGACGTCGGCCGCTGTCGTGAAGACCATTGCCGACGCTTGCGTCGGTGCGGGCATCACTGTGACGGACGCATCGTCACCGGACCTTTCGGTGGCCGGGCTCGGCAAGAAGGTCGATGCGCTGCTCATGTCCGGCGACACATTCGCCGCGGCGGGCACCGCCAGCGGCATCCCGGCCGCCTATGCGCTGTATCCCGGCGATCCCCTCAACTTGTCCGGCTACCGCAGTACCGCCGTAGGCCAGGCGATCACCGGGCTCTCCGAGACCGCCAGCGACAGCGCGCGCCTGCCGTTCCTGCGCACGATCGATACTCAGGCGTGGGACCAGTTGCCCACGATCCCGCTTTACGGCACCGTGCGCGGGCGCGACGCGTCCGCCGCGGTGCACCGCATGGTGCCCGGTATGGGGCGCTCCGGAACCGGATGGAACATGGATCGATGGGGAATGACCCGATGACTGTCGACGCGGCCGCGAACGGTGTCCAGGCTCGACTCGACCAGGCACGCCGGTCCATCGACGCGCACGCTCGGCTCGTTCCGGACTTTCCCGAGCCGGGCGTTGCGTTCAAGGATCTGACACCAGTGCTTGCGGCGCCTGACGGCCTGCGAGCCGTGACGGCGGCGCTCGCCGACGCGTGCGCGGGCGCCGAACTCATCGCGGGCATCGACGCGCGCGGCTTCCTGCTCGGCGGTGCGGTGGCCCACCATCTCGGCGTCGGCGTCGTCGCGGTACGTAAGGGCGGCAAGCTTCCACCCCCGGTCGTCGGCGTCGACTACGACCTCGAATACGGTTCGGCTCGCCTGGAGGTTCCCGCATCGGGTATCGAGTTCGCCGGGCGTCGGATCGCGGTCGTCGACGATGTTCTAGCGACCGGTGGAACCCTGTGCGCCACACTGGATCTCTTCAATCAGGTCGGCGCGAAGGTGTCGGACGTCGCGGTCGTCATGGAGTTGAGCGGATTCCCGGGGCGCCCGCGACTCGAAGCAGCAGGTGGTGGCGCAGTGCGCGTGCACAACCTCTGCGAAGGGTGATGTGAATCACTGCCCGTGAGTGACTTAGACTCGCAGCATGAGTGAACCGGACGCCGCGCGCCGCAGCGAAGACACAGCTGCACCATTGAGCTCTCGGCGCGTGCGGGCTCGACTCGCGCGCCGCATGACAGCGGCGCCGCGTGGCGGCGTCGCGCAGGTCTTGGAGCCGCTCGTCACGCTCCACCGCAGCGTGTACCCGAAGGCCGACGTAGCAGTCCTCCAGCAGGCATATGAGGTCGCCGAACAGCATCACACCGGTCAGATGCGAAAGTCCGGGGATCCGTACATCACGCATCCGCTGGCGGTCGCAACAATTCTCGCCGACCTCGGGATGGACACGACGACGTTGGTCGCCGCGCTGCTGCATGACACCGTCGAGGACACTGAGTACTCGCTCGAGCAACTCGAGAGTGACTTCGGCGCGGAGGTCGCGCACCTCGTCGACGGCGTGACGAAACTCGACAAGGTCGCGCTCGGCAGCGCTGCCGAAGGCGAGACGATCCGCAAGATGATCATCGCGATGGCCCGTGATCCGCGTGTGCTCGTGATCAAGGTCGCCGACCGCCTGCACAACATGCGGACCATGCGCTTCCTGCCGCCCGAGAAGCAGGCCCGCAAAGCCCGCGAGACGCTGGAAGTGATCGCGCCACTCGCGCATCGTCTCGGTATGGCGACCGTGAAATGGGAGTTGGAGGATCTCGCGTTCGCGATCCTGCACCCGAAGAAGTACGAGGAGATCGTGCGGCTCGTCGCCGATCGTGCGCCGAGTCGCGACACGTACCTGGCACGTGTGCGCGCCGACCTCGACAACGCGCTCGGCGGAGCTCACATCCAGGCGAACGTCGAAGGACGCCCGAAGCACTATTGGTCGATCTATCAGAAGATGATCGTCCGCGGTAAGGACTTCGACGACATCCACGACCTCGTCGGAATGCGCATCCTGTGCGACGAGGTCCGGGATTGTTACGCCGCGATCGGCGTCGTCCACTCGCTGTGGCAGCCGATGGCCGGCCGCTTCAAGGACTACATCGCCCAGCCGAGCTTCGGCGTGTACCAGTCGCTGCACACGACGGTGATCGGTCCGGAGGGCAAACCTCTGGAGATCCAGATCCGCACCCACGAGATGCACCGGACCGCCGAGTTCGGCATCGCCGCCCATTGGCGCTACAAGGAGGGCCGGAAAGGCAAGGGCCGCAAGGCGACCGATGTCGCCGAAGTCGACGATATGGCGTGGATGCGGCAGCTTCTCGACTGGCAACGCGAAGCCGCGGACCCGGGGGAGTTCCTCGAATCGTTGCGTTACGACCTGGCCGTCCGGGAGATCTTCGTCTTCACCCCGAAGGGCGACGTGATCACCTTGCCCGCGGGCTCGACGCCGGTCGACTTCGCCTACGCCGTCCACACCGAGGTCGGGCACCGCTGCATCGGCGCACGCGTCAACGGTCGCCTCGTCGCATTGGAACGACCGCTGGAGAACGGCGAGGTCATCGAGGTCTTTACGTCGAAAGCGGAGACCGCAGGCCCGAGCAAGGACTGGCAGAACTTCGTCGTCTCACCCCGGGCGAAGGCCAAGATCCGTCAGTGGTTCGCGAAGGAACGCCGCGAGGAAGCGCTCGAAGCGGGTAAGGACGCGATCGTCAAGGAGGTGCGCCGCGGCGGGTTGCCGCTGCACCGTCTCCTGTCTGGTGAGTCGGTGACGTCTGTCGCGAAGGAGTTCGGCTTCAACGACGTCGACGCCCTCTACACAGCGGTTGGCGAGGGACATGTTCCCGCCGGACGCATGGTGCACCGGCTGGTGGCGATGCTCGGCGGTGTCGAGGCGGCCGAGGACGAGATAGCGAATCGGGCGACACCGTCGTCGACGCAGAGCGCCCGCCCGAGTTCGGGTGACAGCGGTGTGGTCGTCGAAGGCATCGATAATGTACTCGTCAAGCTCGCCAAATGCTGCACCCCGGTGCCGGGCGACGAGATTCTGGGCTTCGTGACCCGCGGCGGCGGCGTCAGTGTCCACCGCGCCGACTGCACCAACTCCGAGGAGTTGCGGACGCAGCCGGAACGACTCGTCCCGGTCAGTTGGGCGGCGACGACGACCGCAGTATTCCTCGTCGCGATCCAGGTGGAGGCACTCGACCGTCACCGGCTGCTGTCCGATGTGACGAGGGTTCTGGCCGACGAGCGCGTCAACCTGCTGTCGGCGTCACTGACGACGAGCCGCGACCGTGTCGCGATCAGCCGGTTTACCTTCGAGATGGGCGACCCGAAACATCTCGGTCACGTCCTCAACGTGGTCCGCAATGTCGAAGGCGTGTACGACGTCTACCGGGTGACGTCAGCAGGCTGAGGCCACCCGGCAGACCGCATGTCAGTCGTCGTCGCTGACCGACGCCGTCTTGATCTCCAGGTTCGCCTTCGGAACGCCGTTCTCCTTAGTCGATCCGGGGCCGATGGCGACACCTTGCTTCATGACCTCGTCAATGACCTTGATGCCGTCCGGGGAAGCCTTGCCGATCACCGACAGCGGCGTCGTGGACGTCGAATCCCTGGTGAAGATGATGAAGTTCGCGTTGCCGGTATTCGACTGCTGGGCCGGATCCTGCGCCTGAGGATTGTTCGAATTGATGACGGCGACGGTGCCGCGCGGATAGGTGATCTGGCCTTCGGTCATGCCGAGTTGCGCCATCTGTGGGTCCGGCGGAGTCGTGCCGAGGAAGTCGGGTGCTTCGTCCGGCGAGTTCCATCCCGGCGAACCCGCACTGGTGCGGGTCGGATCGCCGCATTGCAGGCCCGCGATGTTCTGGCTGTCGGCGAGCCGGTAGCAGGTGGTTCCGTTGTAGTAGCCGTCGTTCGCGAGCGAGATGACGGCGTTGACGTTGCACGGTGCGTGGCCGCGGTCGAGGTCGATGGCGACGTCGCCCATATTGGTGCCGAGGGTCAGTTCGGCGGCACCCGAGTTGCGAGTCCGGGACTCCGGCTTCGGGGACGTCCGCTGATCTTTGGCTCCGTCACGGAGGGTGGTCAAGTACGCTTCAGCTTCCGGCTTCTTCGCCGCGTCCAGCTGCGGCAGCATCGCCTCGACGCTCTTGATCTGACTCTGGAGGTCTGCGGGAGCATCCGCGTAGTCGCACACAGTGTGTCGGTCGTTGTCCCAGGAGCGCCACCAGAAGTATCCGCCGACGGCTGCGATGGCGACGACGACGACGCCTGCTGCGGCGATCATCGAGAGTCGACGCCTCTTCGCGGCCTGCTTCTCGCGCTCAAGCCGTTCTTCGAGCTTGCGGCGGGCGGCGTCGCGACGCTCTTCGTTGGTCGACACGCTGGTGGAACCTCCTATAAGCGGTGTCCGCGGGCGAGAGTCCGCGCGGGGCCGCCCCATGCTATCGCAGAGGCCTGATCGCTCGATGAGACAATGGGTTCGACACACGAGAGAAGGGTGGCGTCCGTGCTGATCGCTGGATTCCCGGCTGGAGCGTTCCAGACCAACTGTTATCTGGTGGCGTCGGCGCCAGGTTTGGACGCCGTCGTCATCGACCCGGGTCAGGACGCTGCACCACAGGTACGTGCCGCGTTGGCCGAGTATTCGCTCACGCCGGTCGCTGTGTTTCTGACGCACGGGCACCTCGACCACACGTGGAACGCGCAAGAACTGGCCGATGAGTACTCGATGCCCGTCTACATTCACGCGGACGACCGTCCGATGTTGACCGATCCCGGGATGGGGATCGGGTCGGCGTTGTCGTCGATGATCGGTGACCTCGAGTTCATCGAACCGGAGAAGGTCATCGAGTTCGTCGACGGGGAGGACGTCGACGTCGCCGGTTTCCGCTGGGGCGTCGACCATGCGCCGGGCCATTCGCGCGGCAGCGTGCTGCTGACTCCCGACGTACCCGTCGACCCGGATACGGGGGAAGCTGTTTCCGTCTGCTTCTCGGGGGACGTACTGTTCAACGGTTCGATCGGTCGCACCGATCTGCCTGGAGGCAGTCACCAGCAACTACTCGCCTCGATCGCGGCGAAACTGCTGCCGCGCGACGACGACCAGGTGATTCTGCCCGGTCACGGGCCTCAGACGACGATCGGTACCGAACGTGTCGGCAACCCGTTCCTCGTCGATCTGCCAGATACCAAGAAGAAGGGACGATTCGGACTGTGAGCGAGTTCTCCGCGCCGAAAGGCATTCCGGACTATTTTCCGCCCGCTTCGGCGGATTTCCTCGCTGTCCGCAACGCGTTGACCGATGCGGCGTATCGCGCGGGTTACGGGCACATTGAGCTGCCGATCTTCGAGGAAACCGCGTTGTTCGCGCGCGGCGTCGGCGAGTCGACGGATGTGGTGAGCAAGGAGATGTACACGTTCGCCGATCGCGGCGGACGCACCGTCACGCTCCGCCCAGAAGGCACGGCGGGCGTGATGCGCGCGGTGATCCAGCACGGTCTCGATCGTGGGCAACTGCCAGTGAAGCTCTGCTACTCGGGGCCGTTCTTCCGCTACGAGCGTCCGCAGGCAGGCCGCTACCGGCAACTGCAGCAAGTGGGTGTCGAGGCGATCGGCGTCGACGATCCGGCGTTGGACGCAGAGGTCATCGCGATCGCCGACGAGGGCTACCGCAGGCTCGGCCTGACCGGTTACCGCTTGGATCTGACGTCGTTGGGCGATGACACGTGCCGATCCGAGTATCGGGAGATATTGCAGGAGTTCCTGCTCGGCCTCGACTTGGATGAGCCGACGCGTGAGCGTGCGCGCATCAACCCGCTGCGGGTGCTCGACGACAAGCGGCCGGAGGTGCGGGAGGCGACGGCCGACGCGCCGCTCATGCTCGACCATCTGAGCGATTCGGCACGTGAACACTTCGAGCAGGTGAAGGCTCATTTGGATCGTCTCGGTGTGCGGTATGTGATCAACCCGCGGCTGGTCCGCGGGCTCGACTACTACACGAAGACGACTTTCGAGTTCGTCCACGATGGGCTCGGCGCACAGTCGGGGATCGGTGGCGGCGGACGCTACGACGGTTTGATGAAGCAGATCGGCGGCAAGCAGGAGTTGTCCGGCATTGGGTTCGGCATCGGCGTCGACCGCACGATCCTCGCATTGCAGGCCGAGGGCGTCTCGGTATCGGGTGCGGCCCGAGTCCAGGTGTTCGGCGTTCCGCTCGGTGCTGCCGCCAAGGCGGAGATGGTGGGTGTCGCCGGAGCGCTGCGCGACGCCGGTATCTCGGTCGACCTGGCCTACGGTGACCGTGCGCTCAAGGGCGCCATGAAGGCCGCCGACCGTTCCGGTGCGCGGCTGGCTCTCGTCCTCGGCGAACGTGAACTCGACGAGCGGACTATCGAGATCAAAGACCTCACGAACGGTGAACAGCAGTCGGTGCCGCTCGACGACGTCCTCGCACAGGTGCGCAGCCGACTCGCCGTCTGAGGGCAACCGCGGGATTCGGTGATGCCCGCGGCACTGCGGAGTGCTGCGGACGTCGGCGAGTGCCGCGGCTGTGCGTGCGCGTACACCCTGTGGATAACGGGGGTGTCTTTGTGGGTCGATGGGCGTTCACTGTTCGCATGTGGCCAGCGGACAGGCATGGAATCGTGGATCGGTCGGCGGTACTCGCTGCCGGGTCGTCGGAACGTGCGCTTTCGGCGGCGGTGAAGGCGGGACTCCTGCTCGTCGTTGGCCGCGGCAAGTATGTGCCGCGCGAAGCGGTCGCCGAGCGCAAGGACGCGGCCGCGGTGCTGTATCGGGCCAAGTGCTTCGCGGCGGCGACCGGGCCGCGCGCGATGGTGCTCAGTCACGAATCCGCCGCCGCAGTGCACGGCTTGGCCCTTCTGTATCCGGACAATTCCAGGGTGCACATGACCAACGGGCAACCGGACGGGGGCTATAACCAGGTGCGCCGCGCGGTGCACGCGGGCGTCCTCGCCGACGACGAGATCGCCGAGGTCGACGGTGTCCTCGTTACGAGTGTGGTGCGAACCGTTGTGGACCTGGCGCTCGCGGCGGGGCATTTCGCCCAGGCGCTCACAGCTTTCGACGTCGGATTGGCGTCGCGCATAGTGCTGGAGGACCGGGCGGCGCTGCGGGACGAGATGGCACGCGCGCTCGCCTCCAGTCGCAGGGGTGTGGCACTCGCGCGGCGCGCACTGTCGTTCGCCGACGGCGGGGCGGAGTCGCCGGGGGAGTCGTGGAGTAGAGCCCAGATCATTGACGCGGGACTACCGGTTCCGGACCTCCAGGTCCGATACCGGTTGCGCTCGGGCCGGACTGCGTTCTGCGACTTCGGAACTAGGGGGAAATTCGTCGGAGAGTTCGACGGTTTGGTGAAGTACCGCCGCGAGATGCGCCACGGGGAGAGTCCGGAGGAGGTCGTCATCCGCGAGAAGATCCGGGAGGACGAGCTCCGCGACCTCGGTCTCAACGTGGCTCGGTGGGTCTGGGAGGACCTCCGGACGGGGCGAGTCGTCTCTATCGTCCGCAGCCACTACGAGGACGTCGGCATCCTCTGACATCCGCGGGTCCCGTCTACATCCGCAGCACCCCTGAATGCCGCGGATGTCGACGAAACCCGCGTCTGGCGTCGTCCAATGCCGCGGATGTCGGCGAAAGCCGCGTTTACAGGTCGTTGGTGGCGAACGTGTCGCAGCGTTTCGGATTTCCGGACTCGTAGCCGACGGTGAACCAGCGTTGCCGCTGTTGTGCGCTCCCGTGCGTCCAACCCTCCGGGTTGGAACCCGATCCCTGGATGGTGTCGTCGCCGATGGCCTTGGCAGTCTGGATCACCGAAGCGATCTGGTCGTCCGTCAACGGAGCGAGCATCGCGTCCGGGCCGTCGTCGGCGTGCTGCGCCCAGACGCCCGCCAAACAGTCGGCTTGCAGTTCGACACGGACCGAGCCGTCATTGCCCATCCGCTGCCCCTTGGCGAGGACACCCGTCAAGTTTTCGACATGGTGGCCGAATTCGTGGGCGACGACGTACTCCTGCGCCAGCGGTCCGTCTGAGCCGCCCATCCGCTTGAGTTCGCTGAAGAAGCTCGGATCGAAGTACGCGGTCTCGTCGGCCGGACAGTAGAACGGCCCCATCGCCGACGACGCCGCACCACAGCCGGTATTGATGTTCCCGGAGAAGATCTGGACAGACGGCTCGGTGTAGCCGCTCATCTGGTCGCCCCAGACCTTGTTGACACTGATCGCCGTCGCCTTGATCCGGCAGACGTCGTCGGTGTTGGCCTGTTCGATCGTGCAGCTGTCGATGTGCTCCTGCAGCGCAGCGTTCGATCCGGTGCTCGTCTGGGACGACGACGTGCCGCCGCCCATGATGTCTCCAGGATTGACGCCGAACAGGAGGGCGACGACCGTTACGACCAGGCCGAGACCGCCGCCCATCGCGATCCGTCCACCGCCCCCTCCGCCGCCGGCCGAGACATTGCCGCCAGCGAGCGGCCCGCTTCCCTGGAAAGTCATGAAGTCAGGCTAGCGGGTGCAGGACCGATTTCGGGGCATCGCGGTGGGAGTCAACAGAGTGCCCAGCGTCGGAGACGCAAGGGCTCCTGGGTCGGAGACGCACGTGTTGCTGTGTCGGAGACGTGAGTATCGGTGTGTCGGAGACGAAACGTAGACTGTGGCGAGATCATCTTGTCCTTATCAGGAAGGAACCCAGTGCTCCGCACGCATTTCGCTGGATCGTTGCGCCGCGAGGACGCCTCGCAGACTGTCACCGTTGCCGGTTGGGTCGCACGACGTCGCGACCACGGTGGGGTTGTGTTCATCGACCTCCGCGACTCTTCGGGCCTGGTCCAGGTGGTGTTCCGAGACGACGAGGTCGCCGAAGCCGCTCACCGTCTGCGTGCTGAGTTCTGTGTCCAGGTGACCGGTGTCGTCGAGGCACGGCCCGAAGGCAGCGAGAATCCGGCGCTCGCGTCCGGCGATATCGAGCTGAACGCCACTGAGCTCGTCGTGTTGAACGAGTCGGCTCCGCTGCCGTTCCAGCTCGACGAACAGCCCGGCGAGGAGACGCGCCTGCGCCACCGCTACCTGGACCTTCGTCGTGAAGGGCCCGCGCGCGCGATCCGTCTGCGCTCGCAGGTGAGCGCCGCGGCCCGCAGTGTCCTCGGTGGCCACGACTTCGTCGAGATCGAGACACCGACCCTCACCCGCTCCACTCCCGAGGGTGCGCGCGACTTCCTGGTGCCCGCACGCCTGCAGCCGGGTAGCTTCTATGCGCTGCCACAGAGCCCGCAGCTGTTCAAACAGCTGCTCATGGTCGCGGGCATGGAGCGGTATTACCAAATCGCGCGCTGCTACCGCGACGAAGATTTCCGCGCCGACCGCCAGCCAGAGTTCACGCAGCTCGACATCGAGATGAGCTTCGTCGACGAGGACGATGTGATCGCCCTCGCCGAGGAGATCCTGGTGTCGTTGTGGAAGCTGATCGGCCACGAGATCACCACTCCGATACCGCGTATCACTTACGCGGACGCGATGCGACGTTTCGGCAGCGACAAGCCTGATTTGCGCTTCGACATCGAACTCGTCGAATGCACCGATTTCTTCGCCGACACCCCGTTCCGCGTGTTCAAGGCGCCGTATGTCGGCGCCGTCGTGATGGCGGGCGGAGCGTCGCAGCCGCGTCGCCAGCTCGACGCGTGGCAGGAATGGGCTAAGCAGCGCGGCGCGAAGGGCCTGGCCTACGTGCTGGTCCAGGAGGACGGCACCCTCACCGGACCGGTGTCGAAGAACATTTCCGACACCGAACGCGCCACCATCGCTGCCCATGTCGGCGCGAAGCCCGGCGACTGCATTTTCTTCGCCGCTGGACCGACCAAACCGATGCGTGCGCTGCTCGGTGCTGCTCGGGGTGAGATCGCCGACAAGCTCGGCCTCATCAACGACGACGATTGGGCGTTCACCTGGGTCGTCGACGCACCGATGTTCGAGCCTGCCGACGATGCGACGGCCGCGGGCGACGTCGCTGTCGGTTCGGGCGCGTGGACCGCCGTGCATCATGCGTTCACCTCGCCCAAGCCCGAGTGCATGGCCGACCTCGAAGCTGATCCGGGGGCCGCGGTGGCGTACGCCTACGACATCGTGTGCAACGGCAACGAGATCGGTGGGGGATCGATCCGTATCCACCGCCGGGACGTGCAGGAACGCGTCTTCAAGATCATGGGCATCGGTGAGGAGGAGGCGCAGGAGAAGTTCGGCTTCCTGCTCGACGCCTTCGCCTACGGTGCGCCGCCGCACGGCGGCATCGCTTTCGGTTGGGACCGCATCACGTCTCTGCTGGCAGGCGAGGCGTCGATCCGCGAGGTCATCGCCTTCCCGAAGTCGGGTGGCGGCGTCGACCCGCTCACCGACGCGCCCGCGCCTATCACTGCGGCTCAGCGCAAGGAGTCGGGCATCGACGCGAAGCCCGCTCCCAAGAACGAACCGGGCCCCAAAGCTCAGGAGGGACAGGCAGTCAACGCCTGAATCAGTCATGACCCTTGTGGCACACGATCGAATCGACTCCGTCCTCGACGCGGCGCAGGACGTCCTGACGCGCCGAGCGGGAAGCCAAGTTCGGATCGACGACCCGGAGGATCTCGGCGGATCCGGACGAAGCACCGTGGTGCGCGTGCGGGTCGCCGACAATCCGGTCTCTCTTGATCGCACCGTCGTCGTCAAGGCGTTCGATGATAACTCCGAAGCCGGTCAGGTGCTGCGCGAGATCGCGTCGTACCGGTATGCGACGGCGCTGCCGACGGTGTCCCGCCCCGGCCCGCAGTTGCTCGCGTCCGACCTGGACACCCGCATCCTGGTGCTGACCGACTTGGGCAGCGGGCGCGGCATGCTCGACCAACTCGCATCGAACGACATCGACGACGTGCACCGCGGCGTCAGTGCGTGGGGCCAGGCGTTGGGGCGCATGCACGCGGCGACGTACGGCGGGGAGGACGACTTCCAAGCGTTGCTCCGAGTGAGCGGGCGCGGCGGTGCGGGACCGCGTGAGGTCTCCGGCGAGCCGATGTTGGCGGGAATCGGCAACGAGGCGTCGGGGTCGATCCGGCGCACGGACGAAGTGGCGGCGGAGGTCGGCATCGATGTTCCGGACGAGTTCCGGAGAGTCCTGGACGCCGGCCTGACCCTCTTCGACGAGGGTCGGTTCCGCGCGTTCAGTCCGTCCGACGTGGGCCCCGACAACATCCTCTTCAACGATGACGGTGTCCAGTTCATGGACTACGAGTGGGGTGCGTTCCGTGATGCGACCCTTGATGTCGCGTATGCGTTGACGACATTCCCCGCTGCACTGTCCGACCAAGGGGTCGCCCACCAGGTGGAACTGGAGTCGGCGTTGGTGGACGCGTGGCGGTCCGAAGCCGGACCGCTGTGGCCCGCGTTGAATGACGACACGACGCTGGAGAATCTGTTGCTGACGCCGCGGACTCTGTGGACGTGGTTGGGGACGTACTGGATGCTTGAGTCGGATACGTCCGGGCACGATTGGGCTCTCCACACGAGTGACCCTCGCGTCGTGACGGCTCGCTGGGCCGATCTCGCGGTAGCGGCAGACGGTATGGCGGGGGGCGGAGCCGTCGAGGCGGTAGCGGGTGTGGCTCACGATGTGCAGCGCGCGCTGCAACGACTCTGGTTCGAGTGATCGGCCGCCGATGACCGATTCGGACGGGCTCTTCGACGACGTCGGTACCGGGAGGCGCACTACACCGCAGGCGCCCGCACCGTCGGCGCCACTAGCCGTGAGAATGCGGCCGACGACCCTCGACGAGGTCGTGGGTCAAGACCACCTGCTCGGGCAACGATCCCCGCTGCGGAGGCTGATCGCGGGTTCCGGCGGATCGTCGGTGATGCTCTACGGTCCGCCCGGCACCGGAAAGACGACGATGGCGTCGTTGATCAGCCAAGCGACGGGCGGCAGTTTCGAAGCTCTCTCGGCACTGTCTGCCGGCGTCAAAGAGGTGCGCGCCGTGATCGACGCGGCGCGACGTCGGCTCGTCCAAGGAGAACAGACGGTCCTGTTCATCGACGAGGTCCATCGATTCTCTAAAACTCAGCAGGACGCGCTGCTCGACGCCGTCGAGAACCGCATTGTCTTGTTGGTCGCGGCGACGACGGAGAATCCGTCGTTCTCGGTGGTCGCCCCGCTGCTGTCCCGGTCGCTGGTGCTGAATCTGCGGTCGTTGACTGACGTGGACGTCCGGACTGTCCTGCAGCGGGCGGTCGCCGACCCGCGCGGCCTCGACGGTTCGGTCGAGATCGCCGACGAAGCGCTCGAACATCTCGTCGCCGTCTCCGGCGGTGATGCACGGCGGGCGTTGACGGCGTTGGAGGCCAGCGCCGACGGCGCATCTGATGGGGTTGTCTCGGTCGCCGATGTGGAAGCCGCTATCGACCGGGCGGCCGTCCGCTATGACCGGTCCGGCGATCAGCATTACGACGTGACTAGTGCGTTCATCAAGTCGATCCGCGGCTCGGACGTCGACGCGGCCCTGCACTATCTAGCCAGGATGATTTCGGCGGGCGAAGACCCGCGGTTCATCGCGAGGCGTCTGATGATCCATGCGAGCGAAGACGTTGGGATGGCCGATCCGGTAGCTCTGCAGACTGCGGTCGCCGCGAGCCAGGTGGTCCAGCTCGTCGGTATGCCGGAGGCGCAGTTGGCGTTGGCGCAGGCGACGATCCATCTGGCGACTGCACCCAAGTCGGGCGCGGTGACGTCCGCGCTCGGTGCAGCCATGGCCGATGTGGCGGCGGGCAAGATCGGAGCGGTGCCGCCGCATCTGCGTGACGGCCATTACGCGGGTGCCAAGAAGCTCGGCAATGCCGTCGGTTACCGGTTTCCGCATGATCATCCCGATGGTGTTCTACCGCAACAGTATCCGCCGGACGGACTCGTCGGTTCCGACTATTACGCGCCGACTGACCACGGTTTTGAACGCGAGTTGGGGCCGCGAGTTGGCAAGCTTCGCTCGATCGTTCGCGGCCTCGCGGGACGTGCTCGCCGCGGTTGACGCGTGCTGCGTGAACTCGATTGTCACAGCCCGGTAAACTTGTATACCGGTATACACACTCCAACGAAGGACACCGCCGCAGTGCAGACGCATGACATTCGGAAGCGGTTCCTGGATCACTTCATCCGGGCCGGACACACCGAGGTGCCCAGCGCATCGCTGATTCTCGACGACCCGAACCTGCTGTTCGTGAACGCGGGCATGGTGCCGTTCAAGCCGTACTTCCTCGGCGACCAGACGCCCCCGTACGACCGTGCGACGAGTGTGCAGAAGTGTGTGCGGACCCTGGACATCGAAGAGGTCGGCATCACGACCCGGCACAACACGTTCTTCCAGATGGCTGGCAACTTCTCGTTCGGCGACTATTTCAAGCGCGAGGCGATCAATTTCGCGTGGACGTTGCTGACCGATTCCGTCGACGACGGCGGCTATGGCATCGACGCGACTCGACTGTGGCCGACCGTGTACCTCGACGACGACGAGGCTGAACGGATTTGGCGCGACGAGATCGGCGTGCCCGCCGAGCGGATCCAGCGTCGTGGACTTAAGGACAACTACTGGTCGATGGGCGTGCCCGGACCGTGCGGTCCGTGCTCGGAGATCTTCTATGATCGTGGCCCCGACTATGGTGTCGAGGGCGGCCCGGAGGCTGACGAGGACCGGTACATCGAGATCTGGAATCTCGTGTTCATGGAGAACGTCCGCGGTGAGGGCGGCGGTAAGGACGGCTACGAGATTCTCGGCCCCCTGCCGAAGAAGAACATTGACACCGGTATGGGCATCGAACGCGTCGCGTGCATTCTGCAGGGTGTCGACAATGTGTACGAGACGGATCTGTGTCGCCCGATCATCGACTTGGCGGCGCAGTTGACGGGCCGCGGTTACGGTGCCGGTCGGCATGAGGACGACGTCCTGTTCCGGGTGATCGCTGACCACGCGCGCACGGCGGTGATGTTGATCGGCGACGGCGTCGTGCCGTCCAATGATGGGCGCGGCTATGTGCTGCGTCGCCTGTTGCGCCGTATTGTGCGTTCGGTCCGGTTGCTCGGCGCCGGGAACGAAGTGAGCGGGCCGGTTGGTGCTGGCGCCGGGAACGAAGTGAGCGGGCCGGTTGGTGCTGGCGCCGGGAACGAAGTGAGCGGGCCGGTTAGTGCTGGCGTGGATGCGTCGATGGGACGAATCGCCGACGCGGTCATCGATCTGATGAGCCCGTCGTATCCGGAACTGGCGCAGCAGCGCGCTCACATTGTGGCAGTCGCTGTCGGCGAGGAGGCGAGCTTCTCCAGGACGCTCGCGGCGGGCTCGAAGTTGTTCTCGGAGGCTGCGGATGCGACGAAGGCGAGCGGCAATTCGCAGATCAGTGGCAGCGATGCGTTCGCGTTGCACGACACGTATGGGTTCCCCATCGAGTTGACGCTGGAGATGGCGTCTGAGGCGGGCTTGCAGGTCGACCGGGATGGTTTCACCGAACTCATGGCCGAGCAGCGCAGTCGTGCGAAGGCCGATGCGACGTCGCGGAAGTCGTCGCACGCTGACCAGACGGTGTACCGGGAATTCCTCGACCGTGGGCCGACTGTGTTCACTGGATTCGACGAGTTGGTGTCGGAGGCGCGGGTGCTCGGGCTCGTTGCGGGCGGTGAACGGATCCGTTCGGCGTCGCCGGGCAGTGAACTCGAAGTGATTCTCGACCGCAGCCCGTTGTATGCGGAGGCCGGCGGTCAGACCGCGGATCAGGGCGTCATCACGACGTCTGACGGTGTCCGGTTGTCGGTGAAGGATGTGCAGAAGGTCGGCAAACAGGTGTGGTTGCACCGCGTGGTCGTCGACGAGGGCGAGATCACTGAGGGCGACGAGGTTCTCGCGAGCGTTGACTCCGGGTGGCGTCACGGTGCGACGCAGGGCCATTCGGGTACGCACCTGGTGGGTGCGGCGCTGCGGCAGATCCTGGGTCCGACCGCGACTCAGGCCGGTTCGTTGAACCGGCCCGGCTATCTGAGGTTCGATTTCCATTCGGCGAGCGGTCTCACGGATGAGCAGCGTGTGCAGATCGAACAGATCAGCAATGAGGCGGTTGAATCGAACTTCCAGGTCAACACCTTTGAGACCGATCTGGCCAAGGCGAAGGCGATGGGTGCGATGGCGCTCTTCGGCGAGAATTACGGCGATCGCGTGCGCGTGGTCGAGATCGGTGGACCGTTCTCCATGGAATTGTGCGGCGGCACGCATGTCGGTAGTTCAGCGCAGGTCGGTCCGATCACGGTGATTGGGGAGTCGTCTGTCGGCTCCGGCGTCCGACGGGTCGAGGCGTACGTCGGCATGGACTCTTTCCGCTACCTGTCGAAGGAGCGGGCGCTCATGGCGGGTCTGGCGTCATCGTTGAAGGTGCCGTCTGATCAGGTTCCGGGCCGTGTCGAACAGTTGGTCGCCCGTCTGCGTGACGCCGAGAAGGCGCTCGACGCGGCGAAGGCCGAGCAGGCGCGCGCTGCCGTGTCCGGGCTCATCGACCAGGCTCAGACGGTCGGGGAGACTCTCGTCGTCGCCGGTCGCGTGGCCGACGGTGTGGACGCGAACGGTCTGCGCTCGCTCGTTACTGATTTGCGCGGCCGCGTCGCCGACCGGAACGCCGTCGTTGTGTTGTTCTCCGCCGACGGCGACAAGGTTCCGTTCGCGGTCGGCACTACTGACGCGGCGCGCGCAGCTGGGATCAAGGCGGGCGACGTCGTCAAGGAGATTGCTCCGTTGGTTGCCGGTCGTGGCGGCGGAAAGCCCGACCTGGCACAAGGGTCGGGCACGGATGCGTCCGGCGTGGATGCCGCGCTCGTGCGCGTGCGCGACGTCGTCGGCGGGCGATGATCGCGCCTCGCGGCCGGCGGATCGCGATCGATGTGGGGAGTGTGCGAGTCGGGGTCGCGGTCTGCGATCCCGATGGGATCCTCGCCACGCCTGTCGAAACGGTGCGGCGCGCTAAGGACGGCAGCGACATCGAACGCATCGTCGAGATCATTGACGAGTATGAGGCGATCGGTGTGGTCATCGGTCTGCCGCGGACGCTGGCGAACACCGAGGGGCAGGCGGTGAAGTTTGCGCGGGGGTTCGGGAGAGCGCTCGTAGCACGGCTGCGTGACCGCGACGATCGGCCGGAAGTGCCGACTGAGTTTTACGACGAACGGTTGACGACAGTTACCGCAACAACGGCATTACGAGCAAGTGGTGTGAAGGCGAAGGATGCGCGCGCCGTCGTGGATCAGGCTGCTGCGGTGGCTATCCTGCAGGGATGGTTGGACGCGCACCGGTGAAGCATTCGCCGATGAGGAGGATCGATCGACGTGACTGATCAGGACCCGACGTCCCGCCCGGGGAGCGACGACTCCCGGCGGTATTTCACCGACCGGCCCGCTTCGCAGGCCCCGAACCGGCATCGTCGTCGTCGTGGGCCGGGTGATCCGACGACTACGGGCAGCATTCCGATCGTCCGCGTCGATCGGACGCTGCCGGACCCGACGATCGAGTATCGGACTCCGGAGCCCACCGAGGGTGAGTCGTCGTATTTCGAGGTGCGGTATCGCAGTTCGGACGATTCGGCGATGCAGTTCACCGACCCGCAGTGGACGCAGCAGCCTCCGCCTACGCACGCGCGCCCGGAGCCGCCCGCGCCGCGCCGACATGCGCAGCCTCCCCAAGCTCCCCCGGGTGAGCCGGTACCAGAGGTGCAGACTCAGCCGACGCAACGGGTGGCGCCTGTGTCCCGCCATGCGGCTCCTGCGACGTTCTCGCCACGGGCCCAGCAGCCTCCGGCCGAATCGGTCGTGGCGGAACCGGCCGAGGCGCACGATTCCGCGTTCGATGTCCTCGAGTCGCGTCGCGAACACGTGGGGGAGTCGCCGCGCGAGACGCGGGTCTACCCGCCGGACGACGCGGAATCCGGGGCCGAGTACGAGCCATCGGCGCTCGACATCTTGGACGACGACGGCGACGATCCCGTCGTAGGCGGTGCGATGCCGGCGCGTCGACGCAACAAGCGCGTCCTGGTCGGTGTCGGAGCGGTCGCGCTGATCTTGGTGCTCGTCGTCGGTGGACTCGGGCTCAAATGGTTCGGTGTCTTCGACTCGCGGACCGACTATGACAGCGCGACGGGGTCAGGTGCGGTGCTCGTCGAGGTCCCGGCGGACGCTGCGATCCGCGACGTCGGACAGACGTTGGCTGACGCGGGTGTCGTCGGCAGCAAGCGAGCGTTCGTGGACGCTGCGGAGAACGGTCCGGGTGTGTCGGCGGGGTTCTACGATCTGCCGAAGGGGATCTCGGCGAAGAGCGCGCTCGAGATGATGAGCGGCACTGATAAACGGGTCGGCCGGATTATCGTTCCCGAAGGGCTGCAGCTGGATTCGAAGGAGAGCACCGGCGGGAACACACGGCCGGGCATCTTCGAGATGATCTCGAAGGCGACGACGATCACCACCGACGACGGGGACTACGGCGTGAGCGTCGAGCAACTCGACGACGCGGCAGCTCAGGCGACACCCGACGAGTTGGGCATCCCGTCCTGGGCGAAGCAGAAGGTGCAGAAGTTGACTGGTGACCACCGGCGCATCGAGGGTCTCATCGCTTCCGGAGCGTGGGAGGACATCGATCCGCGGCTCGACGCGAAGCAGATTCTGCGCGAACTCATCACGCGCAGCGAGACGCGTTACACGGCGTGGGGTCTCCTCGATGGCAATGATGCGAAGCTGTCGCCGTACGATGCGCTGACCGTCGCGTCGATCGTGGAGGCGGAGGCGCGGAAGGAGGATGACTTCCCGAAGGTCGCGCGCGTCATTCTCAACCGTCTGGACCGCGATCAGCGGTTGGAGATGGACTCGACCGCCAACTACACGGCGGACGTCCGGGCCAACGACCTGCACGGCGACGCGTACAACGACGACAATGAATGGAACACGTACAAGCACAACGGACTGCCGTTGACGCCGATCGGCGCGGTCGGTGACCGTGCGCTCCGTGCGACCGAGGATCCCGCGAACGGATCCTGGCTCTACTTCGTGACCGTCGATGAGGACGGGACCACGTTGTTCGCGAGCACTTTCGAAAAGCATAAGCAGAACCGTCAGGTCGCGTGCCGTAACAAATTCCTGAAGGTCGGTTGTGAATAACAGACTCGTGCGTCGCGCGGCGGTGCTCGGGTCGCCGATCGGTCACTCGCGGTCGCCCGCGTTGCACCGGGCAGCGTATGCCGCGCTCGGTCTGGAGGGGTGGACGTACGACGCATTCGAGACCACAGGCGGCCAACTCGCCGACCGGGTCGGCGGCGTCGGGCCGGAGTGGGTCGGATTCTCGGTGACGATGCCGTGCAAGTCGGCTGCTCTCGCGTTTGCTGACTCGGCGACGCCGCGCGCGACACTCATCGGGTCGGCCAACACTTTGGTCCGGTCCGGCGACGGTTGGCGAGCCGACTGCACGGACGTCGACGGCGTGACGGGCGCACTCGCGGAGGTCGGGTTCGTCGAACCGCCGAACCGAGCCGTGCTGATCGGGGCGGGCGGGACCGCGCGGCCCGCGTTGGCGGCGCTCGCCGAGTCGGGCGTTCGCGATGTCGCCGTCGTTGCTCGCGACGCCGCACGGGCCGCTGGACTACTTTCTCTCGCGGACCGTTTATCGGTCAACGCGCGCGTGATCGATTTCGCGCCTACTGACGGACTGCGCGCCGAGTGCGCGGCAGCCGACGTCACCGTCTCCACGGTGCCCGCCGGGGCAGCCGCCGTCCTGGCGCTGCAGGTTGCGGCGTCGGCGCGGTTGATCGACGTCATCTACGATCCGTGGCCGACACCGCTCGCCACCGCCGTCGCCGACGCCGGTGGCGTCGTCGTCGGCGGGCTGGTGATGCTGCTGAATCAGGCGTACAGCCAGGTGGAGCAGTTCACTGGTTCACCTGCGCCGAAGGCCGCCATGGCCGCAGCGGTCGGCATCGACGCAGACTGAGTCGCTCCGGGCCCCGCTCACCGCTACCGCCGGTTGTGGATAACGCGGTTGGCATCGTCGGGCCGAGCGACGATGCTTGCGTTCGTGATCGCCGTCGCGCTCGTTCTCGCCTGTGCCGCGGCCGCGTGCGCGACGGCAGACGTACGGACCGGTCGCATACCCAACGCACTCACCCTGCCCGCGATCGGACTCGTCGCGGCGGCTGGGATCGTGGATCCGCTTGTTCCACTCGCCGGCGCCCTGTGCGCGTCGGTCTACGCCGTCGCGTTCGCGTTTCGGACGTGCGGCGGCGGGGATGTGAAGCTGGCCGCGGTGGTCGGTGGAGCGGTCGGAGCGCCCGCGGCCGCATTGACGACGGTCGTCATCGCCGCCGGTTTCTCTCTCGTCGTGAGCCTCGTCGGCCGTCGGCGCGCCGTCGTCCACGGGCCTGCGCTCGTCGCCGCCGCCGGTCTGGTGGCAGCGTGTTCGATCGCCGCCGGCCCGTGACCAGTCGCGGATCGTGACGTCCGAATTCGGTGGGTGAAGCCGACTCTGGAACAATTGACGATGTGCTGCGTTGGATGACTGCCGGAGAATCACATGGACCGGCCCTGGTTGCCCTTGTCGAGGGAATGGTGGCGGGTGTGGAGATCACATCCGCCGACATCGCTGAACAATTGGCTCGACGCCGCCTCGGTTACGGCCGCGGCGCGCGGATGAAGTTCGAAGCCGACGAGGTCAGGGTGATCGGCGGTGTCCGGCACGGCAAGACCCTCGGCGGGCCGATTGCCGTCGAGATCGGCAACACCGAATGGCCCAAATGGGAGAAGGTGATGGCTGCCGATCCGGTCGATGAGGACGAACTAGCGGGCAGTGCACGCAATGCGGCGCTGACGCGGCCACGTCCCGGGCATGCCGACTACTCGGGCATGCTCAAGTACGGATTCGACGACGCCCGCCCGATCCTGGAACGTGCGAGCGCCCGTGAGACCGCGGCCCGCGTCACCGCAGGAACTGTCGCCCGCAACTTCCTCGCGCAGGTCCTCGGGATCGAGATCGTCTCGCACATCATTTCGATCGGCGACAGCGAACCGTACACCGGTCCCGCTCCGCGACCGGAAGACCTGGAAGCGATCGATGCGAGCCCAGTCCGTGCGTTCGGTGAGGACGCACAGACGTCGATGATCGAGGAGATCGAGGCCGCCAAACGGGACGGCGATACCCTCGGCGGCGTCGTCGAGGTCATCGTGACCGGTGTACCGGTCGGTCTCGGTTCGCATGTGAGCGGCGAGACCCGGCTGGATGCGCGGCTGGCAGCAGCGCTCATGGGCATTCAGGCCATCAAGGGTGTCGAGGTCGGCGACGGCTTCGAGACGGCACGACGACGCGGCAGCCAGGCTCACGACGAGATGGTGGCCGGCGTCGACGGTGTCCTCCGTTCGACGAACCGCGCGGGCGGCCTCGAAGGCGGCATGACCAACGGTGAAGACCTGCGTGTTCGGGCCGCGATGAAACCGATCTCTACGGTGCCGCGAGCCCTGGCGACCGTCGACATGACCACCGGCGAACCGGCGAGCGCAATCCATCAGCGCAGCGATGTGTGCGCGGTGCCCGCCGCAGGCGTCGTCGCCGAGGCGATGGTGGCGCTCGTCGTCGCACAGGCGGCGTTGGAGAAGTTCGGCGGGGATTCGGTCACCGAGACACAGACCAACGTGCGCGCCTACCTGGACACGGTGCACGCGCGTCCCCCACGCCCGTGACCGATGCAGCACCGGTGACCGACCCGGCGACGGACCGTCCGGTCGTCGTTCTGGCCGGATTCATGGGGTCGGGCAAGTCGACGGTCGGCACCGTGCTCGCCGAGCGCCTGGCCGTCGACTTCGTCGACACCGACGCCGAAATCGAGCGGCGCGCCGGCCGGACAATCCCGGAGATCTTCACGGCCGATGGCGAAGACGGATTTCGGGCGATCGAAGCCGACACCGTGCGTGAGGTCCTCGCGTCGGCACGCGGCGTCGTAGCGCTCGGGGGCGGTTCGCCGACCGTGCGTGCGATCCGAGACGCGCTCGCCGGGCATCACGTCGTCTACCTGGAGATCAGCGCCGACGACGGGTTCGCGCGAGTCACCGGGTCGAGTCGACCGTTGCTGGCCGACGATCGTCCGGCCGACCGCTACCGCGCCATCCTCGCGGCACGCGTCGAGCACTACCGAGGCGTCGCAACCCACATCGTGGACGCCGCCCAGCCGGTGACGTCTGTGGTCGCCGACATCATCAGCCGACTTGATCAGGAGAACTCATGACCGAACCGGTCACCGTCGCAGTCCGCGCCGCCGCCCCGTACGACGTCACGATCGGCCGCGGACTACTCGACGATGTCGCGACTGCAGCGAAGGGTGCTGACCGCATCACCATCGTCTATCAGCCGACGCTCGCGCAGACTGCCGAACAGATCCGCGAATATCTCGCCGAACGAGGCTTCGATGCGCACCGTGTTGAGATCCCGGATGCCGAAGCAGGCAAAGACCTGTCGGTCGCGTCGTTCTGCTGGGAGGTGTTCGGGCGCATCGGCATGATGCGCAACGACAAGGTGATCAGTCTCGGCGGCGGCGCAGCCACTGATCTCGCGGGTTTCGCGGCAGCCACTTGGATGCGCGGAATCGGTGTCATCCACGTGCCGACCACGCTGCTCGCGATGGTCGACGCCGCGGTAGGGGGTAAGACCGGCATCAACACGGATGCCGGAAAGAACCTGGTGGGCTCATTCCATGAACCGGACGCCGTCCTGATCGACCTCGCGACACTGGAGACGGTGCCGCACAACGAGATCGTGTCCGGTCTGGCCGAAGTGATCAAGACGGGATTCATCGCCGACCCGGTGATCCTCGACCTGATCGAAGCCGATCCCGAAGCGGCACTGGACCCGAAGGGCGATGTTCTCCCCGAATTGATCCGCCGCTCCGTGCAGGTGAAGGCCGACGTCGTCTCCGCGGATCTCAAAGAGTCGTCGCTGCGGGAGATCCTGAATTACGGGCACACGCTGGGGCACGCGATCGAACGTCGCGAACAGTACAAGTGGCGGCACGGAGCCGCTGTCTCGGTCGGCATGGTGTTCGCGGCCGAACTCTCGCGGCTCGCCGGCCGCCTCGACGACGAGACCGCCGACCGGCACCGCACGATCTTGGAACTTGTCGGACTCCCGACATCTTACGATTCGGACGCGCTGAACGCGCTCCTCAAGACCATGGCCGGCGACAAGAAGAACCGCTCGGGCATGCTGCGCTTCGTCGTCCTCGATGGTCTGGCCAAACCGGGACGACTCGAAGCCCCCGACCCGTCGCTCATCGCGGCCGCCTACTCGGCGATCGCAGGTGGCACGCAGTCGGGTGGGGGAGCGATCCTACTCTGAGAGAGGGGCGTCTCCGGGTGGTGAGCCAATAGCAACGGAGACGTGAAACCACCTGTGCGATAGG
Organism: Gordonia abscondita; assembly: GCF_032711245.1. Taxonomy (GTDB): domain Bacteria; phylum Actinomycetota; class Actinomycetes; order Mycobacteriales; family Mycobacteriaceae; genus Gordonia. Next base: position 3,530,521 of record NZ_CP128986.1, on the reverse strand, counting down.
TGGATTCACGTCTCCGCTGGGGCAGCGGTACTGCTCAGGCTGCGACGGGAGTCTGCTCGGTCGGGGCCTCGGCGTTGCGCTCGGCCTTGCGCTGTTCGCGGCGGATGATTAGGCGACCGATCGAGGCGCCGAAGAAGGCCGGCACGAAGATGATGAGGGTGATGAACGAGGTGCCTGCGAAGATCTCGACGGCGAACGACGACTGCCCGATCCCGTTGAACCAACCTGCGGTGCCGACGATCCAGCTGACCAGGCAGGAGATGAAGCCGGCCAGCAGACCGGCCTTGAGCCAACGCACGGTGAGGTCTTCGTAATCGTCCGGGTCGGCGTGGGCGCGTGCGTCCCGGATGCCGTCGATGCCGCCCCAGAGGATGGCGATGAGGACGACCGCCGCGAGCGCGAGCGACGTCGACAGCGTCTTCGACAACGGTGCGGCGATCACGACGGCACCGAGGATGAAGCGGGCGGCGATCTGCACAATGGACATCACAACGCCACGAATAAGCCACGAAGTCATGTGGACACAGTAGCCGCCTAGAACATGTTCAAACAATGGAGACATACCGATGGGTAATACAAACGTTCGCCGTTGCTCTGCGTTGGCCGTCTCGCCGACCGTCGCCGACGCGGACGCGATCATCGTCACCGACCTGAACAATGTGCGGTATCTGACGGGGTTCACCGGCAGCAATGGTGCGGTCTTGGTGTGGGGCGCGGAGTCGATGGACGACGACCGGAACAGCGCCGACGGCCGCATCAGCGCCGACGATCACATCAGCACAGACGATCACATCAGCGCCGACAACCGGATCTGCACCGACGGCCGCTACCTCACGCAGGTCGCCGAGCAGAGTCCGGACGTGACGGCGATCATCGCCCGCGACTGCCCGAGTGCGCTGCTGCGGTTCGTCGCCGACCGCAAGCCGGGGGCACGCGTGGCCGTCGAAGGGCACGTGGTCACCGTCGCCGCATACGAGGGCCTCACCGAACTCTCCGCCGAGCTCGGCGTCCAGCTGGTCCCGGTGGTCGACGCGGTCGAAGAACTCCGTGTCGCGAAGGACTCGGCAGAAGTGGAGTTGATCACGTCGGCCTGTGCAGTCGGCGACGCCGCACTCGCCGCCCTGATCGCGCGCGGGGCGATCGCGCCAGGTCGGACCGAGCGCCAGGTGGCGCGCGACCTCGAATGGGCGATGTTCGAGCGGGGTGCGGACGCCATCGCGTTCGAGACCATCGTCGCCGCGGGTGCGTGGTCGGCCGTACCGCACCACCGGCCGACCGACGCCGTCTTGGCAGCAGGTGACCTGGTCAAGATCGATTTCGGTGCCGTCGTCGGCGGCTACCACTCGGACATGACGCGCACTTTCGTGCTCGGCGAGCCGGCCCCGTGGCAGGTGGCGATCTACGACGTCGTCGCCGCAGCCCAGCAGGCGGGACGGGACGCGCTGGCCGTGGGCGCCGACCTCGCCGCAATCGACGGCGCGGCACGCACCGTGATCGCAGACGCGGGATACGGCGAGTACTACGTGCACGGTCTCGGGCACGGCGTCGGCCTGCAGATCCACGAAGCGCCGGGAATCGGAGCCGCTTCGAGCGGTACACTGCCTGACGGCGCAACGGTCACCGTAGAGCCTGGGATCTACCTCCCGGGGCGCGGTGGTGTGCGGATCGAGGACACCCTGGTGGTCACCGACGGCGGATCGACGTCCCTGACGACGACGCCCCGGTCGCTGACCGTCCTGTAGACACGCTCTGTGCGCCCCACCCGGCCGACAGAGACGAAATCAACCCCGAGGAGAATACTCATGGCGACGACCGCCGACTTCAAGAACGGGCTCGTTCTGAAGATGGACAACCAGCTCTGGCAGATCATGGAGTTTCAGCACGTCAAGCCCGGTAAGGGGCCTGCCTTCGTCCGGACCAAGATTAAGAACGTCACGTCGGGCAAGAACGTCGACAAGACCTTCAACGCCGGCGTCAAGGTCGAGACGGCGACCGTCGACCGCCGCGACATGACGTTCCTTTACAAGGATGGCGCCGACTTCGTCTTCATGGACGGCGAGACTTTCGAGCAGATCAACATCCAGCCCGAGGTCCTCGGCGACGGTGCCCGCTTCCTCCTCGAGAACATGACCGTTCAGGTGTCGACGCACGAGGACGAGCCGCTGTCAGTGGACCTGCCCGTCACCGTCGAACTCGAAGTTACCCACACCGATCCCGGCCTGCAGGGCGACCGTTCCACCGGCGGCACCAAGCCCGCGACCCTGGAGACCGGCGCCGAGATCAGCGTCCCGTTGTTCATCAACACCGGCGATAAGCTGAAGATCGACTCGCGCGACGGCAACTACCTCGGTCGCGTCAACAGTTGACGCACTGTTCGAGAGCCAGCAGTGACGGACCCCGTTCGAGAACCAGTAGTGACGAGAACCATCAGTGAGTGAAGCGAAGGGCCGCCACCGCATGCGCGGGCGCGCGGTCGACATCCTGTTCGAGGCCGAAGCCAAAGAGGTCCCGGCGACCCAGTTGGTCAAGGAGCGACGAGACTGGTTCGCCGAGCACGACGCCGTCGGCGAGATGACCGGTTACACGGTCACGCTCGTCGAGGGCGTCTCGGCGGACGCCGCCCAGATCGACGCGGTGATCTCCTCACACCTGGAGAACTGGAAGTTGCACCGACTGCCCGCCGTCGACCGCGCCATCCTGCGGTTGTCGGTGTGGGAGCTGCTGTATTCGAACGAGGTCGACATCAACGTCGTCATTGACGAAGCGGTCAAGCTCGCCAAAGAGCTGTCAACCGACGAGTCGCCCGCGTTCATCAACGGGGTACTCGGCCGGGTGGCCGAACTCGCCCCTCAGGTCCGCGCCGCCGCCTCGGCGGAGTAGACTGCTTCATCAAGCGTAAATCCTTTAACGGACCGTCCTGTGAGGCGGAGAAGGAGGTCGGCTTGGTTCCGCCAGTCGATGATGCCCGCCACCCGATATCGGGCGATCCACGTGTACTACTCGACGCGTCAGACGTCGGCCGGACCGTGGCGAGGATGGCACATCAAGTCATCGAGAAGACCGCTCTTGACGAGCCCGGTTCACGCCGGGTGCTCCTGATCGGCATCCCCACCCGCGGCACATCGTTGGCGCAGCGGCTAGCAGCCAAGATCGCCGAGTTCACCGGAGTTGACGTGCCGACCGGTTACCTCGACATCACCCTGTATCGCGACGATCTGCGTGACAAGCCCCATCGCCCCCTTGAACGCACGCTCGTGCCCGAAGGGGGAGTCGACGGCGCACTCGTCATCCTGGTCGATGACGTCTTGTTCTCCGGTCGGACCGTACGCGCCGCGCTCGACGCGCTGCGCGACCTCGGCCGACCGGCCGCCGTCCAACTCGCCGTCCTCGTCGATCGCGGTCACCGCGAACTGCCGTTGCGCGCGGACTACGTCGGTAAGAACATTCCGACGGCCCGCGACGAAGACGTCCAGGTGCACCTGCACGAACACGACGGCCTCGACGAGGTGGTGCTCCGATGAAGCACCTGCTCTCTGCCGCAGACCTGTCGCGCGACGAGGCGATCGACATCCTCGACGAAGCTCAGCGGTTCGAGCAGGCGCTCGCCGGTCGCGAAGTGCGTAAGCTTCCGACACTGCGCGGCCGAACCGTCATGACGGTGTTCTACGAGAACTCGACGCGTACCCGCGTGTCGTTCGAGGTCGCCGCGAAGTGGATGAGTGCCGACGCGATCAACGTGAGCGCGTCGACGTCGTCGGTCAACAAAGGCGAATCGCTGCGCGACACCGCGAAGACTCTCCGGGCGCTAGGCGCCGACGCGCTCGTCGTCCGGCATCCAGCGTCCGGAGCGGCAGCCCAGATCGCGCGGTGGACCAACGACGGCAGCGACGTCCTCGGGATCCCCGGCTCAACCGGGCCGTCGATCATCAACGCAGGCGACGGCATGCACGAGCACCCGACGCAAGCGCTGCTCGACGCCTACACGATTCGGCAGCGCCTCGGTGGACTCGAAGGTCGCCGCGTCGTCATCGTCGGCGACATCCTCCACTCTCGGGTCGCCCGATCCAACGCATTGCTGCTGTCGACGTTGGGTGCCGACGTGGTCCTGGTGGCTCCGCCGACGCTGCAACCGACCGGAGTCGACACCTGGCCCGTGCGCGTAGCGACCGACCTCGACGCGGAACTTCCCGCGGCGGACGCGGTCATGATGCTGCGCGTCCAGGCCGAACGCATGAACGGCGGCTTCTTTCCGAGCAGCCGCGAATACGCGGTGCGTTACGGACTCTCGGACGCCCGCACGGCGATGCTCCGCGACGACGCCGTGCTCTTACACCCGGGCCCGATGCTCCGCGGCATGGAGATCGGCTTCGATGTCGCCGACGCACCACAGGCCACGGTCCTCGACCAAGTCCGAAACGGCGTCCACGTCCGGATGGCGGTCCTGTTCCGGCTCATCGCGGGCGCTGAGGAATCCGTCGCCGACCACACCCCAGTCGATCTCGGAGGAGAAAAGTAGTGACCGTCACCGGTTCGGCCCTGATAACCAACGTTCGGCCATACGGTGACGGCGACCCGATCGACGTTGCGATCGTCGACGGCGTCATCTCTGCGCTGGGCGCGGGCCTCGACGCGCCCGATGGCGCGGAGCGGATCGACGGTGGCGGCGGCGTCCTGCTGCCCGGATTCGTTGACATGCACACGCACCTGCGTGAACCCGGACGGGAAGACACCGAGACGGTCGCATCGGGATCGCTGGCGGCTGCCCGCGGCGGATACACCGCGGTGTTCGCCATGGCCAACACCGCTCCGGTCGCCGACAACGCGTCCGTCACCGACTTGGTGTGGCGCCTCGGGCAGGAAGTCGGCCTCGTCGACATCCATCCCGTCGGTGCCGTGACCGTCGGACTCGCAGGCGAGCAGCTCGCCGAGATGGGCATGATGGCGCAGGGCGTTGCTGGAGTCCGGCTGTTCAGCGATGACGGGAAGTGCGTGCACGACCCGGTCCTGATGAAGCGCGCCCTCGAATACTCGACCGGGCTCGGCGTTTTGATCTCCCAGCATTCGGAGGACCCACGGTTGACCGTCGGCGCCGTCGCCCACGACGGACCCACCGCGGCGCGACTGGGCCTCGCCGGTTGGCCACGCGCCGCCGAGGAGTCGATCGTCGCCCGTGACGCGCTCCTCGCTCGGGACGCGGGAGCTCGTGTGCACATCGCGCACGCGTCGACGGCAGGCACTGTCGAACTTCTCAAGTGGGCGCGCGGCCAAGGCATCGACATCACCGCCGAGGTGACCCCGCATCATCTACTCCTCGACGACTCGCGGTTGGAGACCTACGACGGCGTCAACAAGGTGAACCCGCCGTTGCGCGAGGCGAGTGACGTCGCCGCGCTCCGCCAGGCGCTCGCCGACGGGGCGATCGACTGCGTCGCCACCGACCACGCACCGCACGCGTCGCAGGAGAAGTGTTGCGAGTTCTCGCAGGCCCGTCCGGGCATGCTCGGGCTCGAAACCGCACTGTCGATCATCGTCGAGACCATGGTGAACGCCGGGCTGCTCGACTGGCGGGGGGTGGCGCGGGTGATGAGTGAACGCCCCGCGGAGATCGTCGGGCTCGACGATCAGGGCCGCCCGATCGCGGTCGGCGAACCCGCGAACCTGACCGTCGTCGACCCGGCCACCGAGTGGACGGTCCGCGGCGGCGCGCTGGCGAGCAAGTCGCAGAATACGCCGTACGAGGAGATGACCTTGCCGGGAACAGTGCAGGTGACCCTCTTGCGGGGGCGGGTAACAGCGCGACGGACGGCGGGTGAATGGCAATGACCAACTGGGCCTACTACCTGATCATCGCCGTCGTCGCCATCGCGATCTGGCTCGTCCTGGTGTCGCTCGCGCTGCGCGGCTGGCGCAACCGCGGACGACGTCAGGCCGACCTGGTCGGCGAGTTCCCGCAGACGCCTGCCGACCTCGGTGAGCCGGTTCGCGGACCCCACACCGGACTGTACGTCGGTAGCACCCTCGCACCGAGCTGGCAGAATCGGGTCGCCGTCGGCGACAAAGGCGACCGTGCGAGCGCCGAGCTGACCGAGTACGACGACGGGCTGCTGATCACGCGCCACGGGGCGTCAGAGATCTGGATGCCTCGCGAGTCGCTGATCGCGGTCCGCACCGAGAACGGGCTTGCGGGCAAGGTGATGAGCCGCGACGGCGTGCTGGTGATCCGGTGGGCGCTGCCCAACGGCACCGAGATCGACTCGGGTCTGCGCGGCGACGACAAGACGACATATCCCGCGTGGGTCGACGCCTACGAGGAATTGAACGAACGGGCTTTCGCGGCCGTCGAAGCAGCAGACCTCGAGAACGCGAAGAACGAGGCCGGCACCAAGAAGAAGGAAGACTAGATGAGCAAGGCAGTACTGGTGCTGGAGAACGGCCAGGTGTTCACCGGGCTGGCGTACGGAGCCACCGGACAGACGGTCGGTGAAGCCGTGTTTTGCACCGCGATGACCGGCTACCAGGAGACACTGACCGACCCGAGTTACCACCGGCAGATCGTCGTCGCGACGGCGCCGCAGATTGGCAACACCGGGTGGAACAGCGAAGACAGCGAAAGCCTGCTCGGCAAACGCTCCAACGTCCGCTGGGTGCCGGGATCGCCGGACGGCGGACCGTACAAGACATGGTCGTCGGACTTTATCGACCGCGACGACCCGGGCAAGATCTGGGCGGCAGGCTACGCGGTCCGGAACCCGACGCGCCGCGTCTCCAACTGGCGGGCCGGCTCGACCCTCGACGGTGAACTCGCCGACCAAGGCATCGTGTCGATCGCAGGCATCGATACGCGCGCGCTCGTCCGGATCCTCCGCGACAACGGCTCGATGCGGGCGGGTGTCTTCTCCGGGGACGCGCTGCGTTCCACCGAGGAGATGCTCGACGTGGTCCGCGCCCAGCCGTCGATGGCCGGCGCCGACCTGGCCGCCGAAGTCAGCACCGCTGAGCCCTACATCGTCGAAGCTGCCGGGGGAGAAGCCCGCTTCAAGGTCGCCGCCCTCGACATGGGCATCAAAGCCAACACTCCGCGGATGCTCGCCGCCCGCGGCGTCGAAGTCCACGTCCTCCCGTCGACGGCCACGTTCGCCGACATCAAAGCGCTGAATCCGGACGGCTTCTTCCTCTCGAACGGTCCGGGCGACCCGGCGACCGCCGATGCCGCTGTCGCGCTCACCAGCGAGGTCGTCGACTCCGGTCTGCCGACGTTCGGCATCTGCTTCGGCAACCAGATCCTGGGAAGAGCCTTCGGACGCGGCACCTACAAGCTCAAGTTCGGCCATCGCGGCATCAACATCCCGGTGTTGGACACGGTGACCGGTCGGATCGCCATCACCTCGCAGAACCACGGCTTCGCGCTCGAAGGCGAGGCAGGCGAAGAGTTCGACACCCCGCTCGGGCGGGCCCGTGTCTCGCATGTGTGCGCCAACGACGGTGTCGTCGAAGGCGTCGAATTGCTGTCCGGCAAGGCCTTCTCCGTCCAGTACCACCCGGAGGCCGCGTCCGGACCGCACGACGCCGCCAACCTCTTCGACAAGTTCGTCCACGTCATGGAGAACCCCGCCCAGGAAGGGACCCTTTCGTAATGCCCCGTCGTACTGACATCTCCCACGTCCTGGTGATCGGCTCCGGCCCGATCGTCATCGGCCAGGCCTGCGAGTTCGACTACTCGGGCACCCAGGCATGCCGCGTCCTCAAAGCCGAAGGACTCCGGGTGTCGCTGGTCAACTCGAACCCGGCGACGATCATGACCGACCCCGAGTTCGCCGACGCGACTTATGTCGAACCCATCACCGCCGAATACGTCGAGCGGGTCATCGAAGCCGAAGCGGCAGCCGGCCACCCCATCGATGCGGTCCTGGCGACCCTCGGCGGGCAGACGGCTCTGAACACCGCCGTCGCACTCCACGATCGCGGTTCGCTCGAGAAGTACGGGATCGAATTGATCGGCGCCGACTTCGACGCCATTCAGCGCGGCGAGGACCGCCAGAAGTTTAAGGACATCGTCGCCAAGATCGGCGGCGAGAGCGCCCGGTCCGCCGTCTGCTACACGATGGACGAAGTCCGCAAGGCCGTCGACGATCTCGGCTTCCCGGTCGTCGTGCGCCCCTCGTTCACAATGGGCGGCCTCGGCTCCGGTATGGCCTACAACGACGAGGACCTCGACCGCATCGCAGGCGGAGGGCTGGCCGCTTCACCGTCCGCGAACGTGCTCATCGAGGAGTCCATCCTCGGTTGGAAGGAGTACGAACTCGAACTGATGCGCGACAACATGGACAACGTTGTCGTGATCTGTTCGATCGAGAACGTCGACCCGGTAGGCGTCCACACCGGTGACTCGGTGACCGTCGCCCCGGCGATGACCCTCACCGACCGCGAATACCAGGTTATGCGCGACCAGTCGATCGCTATCCTCCGCGAGGTCGGCGTCGACACCGGCGGCTGCAACATCCAGTTCGCGCAGAACCCGCAGGACGGACGCCTCGTCACCATCGAAATGAATCCGCGAGTGTCGCGGTCGTCGGCTCTCGCGTCGAAGGCAACCGGCTACCCGATCGCGAAGATGGCCGCGAAGCTCGCCATCGGCTACTCGCTCGATGAGATCACCAACGACATCACGAAGGTGACTCCGGCCGCCTTCGAGCCGACCCTCGACTACGTCGTTGTCAAGGCTCCCCGGTTCGCGTTCGAGAAGTTCCCGGGCGCCGACGACACCCTCACCACCACCATGAAGTCAGTCGGCGAGGCGATGAGCCTCGGCCGTAGTTTCGCGGAGGCCTTCGGCAAGGTGATGCGGTCGATGGAGACCAAAGCCGCAGGATTCTGGACCGAACCGGGTCGCCCCGACCCCGCGACGCTCGACGTGGACGCGCTCCTCGCCGACATCGCGGTCGCCCGAGACGGACGCATGCACAAATTGATGCTCGCTCTCGAAGCAGGCGTCTCCATCGAAAAACTGTATGAGGTCACCGCGATCGACCCGTGGTTCCTCGCCGAGATCGATGGGATTCGCGAAGTGGGCCACCAGGTGCGCGACGCCAACGACCTCGACGAGGAACTGTTGCGCACCGCCAAGTCGACGGGTCTGTCGGACCGTCAGATCGCGGCGCTCCGCAATGACCTCGCCGATGAGGACGCAGCCCGCGAACTCCGCATCGGTCTCGGCGTTCGACCCGTCTATAAGACCGTCGATACGTGTGCCGCCGAATTCGAGGCGACGACGCCGTACCACTACAGCGCCTACGAGATCGATCCCGCGGCGACGAGCGAGGTCGCCCCGCAGACCGAGCGGCCCAAGGTGCTGATCCTCGGATCGGGACCGAACCGTATCGGTCAGGGCATCGAATTCGACTACTCGTGTGTGCACGCTGCGCTCACCTTGAGTGAAGCCGGGTACGAGACGGTGATGGTGAACTGCAACCCGGAGACCGTCTCCACCGACTACGACACCGCGGACCGCCTGTACTTCGAGCCGCTCACGTTCGAGGACGTCATGGAGGTGTTCCACGCAGAGAGCCAATCGGGAACCGTAGCGGGCGTCATCGTCCAACTGGGCGGGCAGACACCCCTGGGTCTGGCCGCTCGCCTGGAGGCCGCGGGAGTGCCGATCGTCGGCACCAGCCCGGAAGCGATCGATCTCGCAGAAGACCGTGGCGAGTTCGGCCGTGTGCTCACCGAGGCGGGGCTGCCCGCGCCGAAGTTCGGTACCGCGACGACGTTCGACGGTGCACGGGAGATCGCCGCGGGCATCGGCTACCCGGTACTCGTCCGTCCGTCGTACGTCCTCGGCGGCCGCGGCATGGAGATCGTGTACGACGAGCAGGCGCTCGCTGACTACATTTCCCGGGCCACGGAGATCTCCGACGATCGCCCGGTGCTTGTCGACCGGTTCCTCGAAGGCGCGGTCGAGATCGACGTCGACGCCCTCTACGACGGCACCGACATCTTCATCGGCGGGATCATGGAGCACATCGAGGAGGCCGGCATCCACTCCGGCGACTCGGCGTGCGCTCTGCCGCCGATCACGTTGGGCGCCAACATCATCGATCGAGTGCGCGAGTCGACTGAGGCGCTCGCGAAGGGAATCGGCGTTCGCGGCCTGCTGAACGTCCAGTACGCGCTAGCCGACGACATCCTCTACGTCCTCGAAGCGAACCCGCGGGCGAGCCGAACCGTGCCGTTCGTGTCGAAGGCGACCGCGGTGCCGCTGGCGAAGGCCTGCGCGCGGGTCATGCTGGGCCGCACGATCGCCGAGTTGCGCGCCGAGGGGATCCTGCCCGCGAGCGGCGACGGCTCGTCGACCCCGGCGTACGCTCCGGTCGCCGTCAAGGAGGCCGTGCTGCCGTTCAACCGGTTCCGTCGCGCCGACGGTTCGGGCGTCGACTCGCTGCTGAGCCCGGAGATGAAGTCGACCGGCGAGGTCATGGGAATCGACGCGGACTTCGGTCGCGCCTTCGCGAAGTCGCAGGAGGGAGCGGGCGGTGCGTTGCCGACGTCGGGCACCGTGTTCGTGTCCGTCGCGGACCGCGACAAGGCCTCCATCCTGTTCCCGATCAAGCGTCTCGCCGACCTCGGATTCTCTGTGATGGCAACCTCTGGAACGGCCGACGTGCTGCGTCGCAACGGGATTGATGTCGCTACCGTCGCTAAGGCTGCGGACGCGGCAGCGGATACGAGCACGGTGATCGACGAGATCAAAGCGGGCAACGTCGACATGATCATCAACACCCCGTACGGCACGTCGGGGCCGCGCGTCGACGGCTACGAGATCCGTGCCGCGGCCATCGGCGCGACCGTCCCGTGCATCACGACGGTGTCGGGCGCAGGCGCTGCGGTCCAAGGGATCGAAGCGACGATCGGTGCGACGATGGGGGTCGTGTCCCTACAGCGTCGCCACGCCGAACTCCAGGGGCGCGCGTGAGCTTCGGCGTCCGCTACACGGAGGCGGTCGCTGCGCGCGGCCGCCTCTGCGCGGGGATCGATCCACACGCCGCACTCCTGACCGAATGGGACCTCCCGGTCTCCGTGGACGGCCTACGGGTGTTCGCGCAGGCCTGCGTCTCCGGGATCGCGCCGGTCGCGGCGGTGGTGAAGCCGCAGGTCGCGTTCTTCGAGCAGTTCGGTTCTGCGGGGTTCGCCGTCCTCGAGGAGACGATCGCCGGATGCCGTGCAGCGGGTGCGATCGTGCTCGCTGACGCGAAACGGGGTGACATCGGGTCGACGATGGCCGCCTACACGACGGCGTGGCTCGATGACGCATCGCCGTTGTGCAGCGACGCCGTCACGGTGTCGCCCTATCTCGGGTTCGGCTCCCTCGACCTGACGGTCGCCGCCGCACGCGCCTCTGATCGCGGACTGTTCGTGTTGGCGCGTACCTCAAATCCAGACGGCGAAGAGCTGCAGAATGCGGCGGTAGCCGCCGGGGGGACCGTTGCACAGGCGATCGTGGACGCGGCAGGCTCGGTCAACGCCGAGAGCTCGGGCACCGTCGGCGTCGTCGTCGGAGCGACGCGTGAGCACGGGCTGGACTTAGGTGCCCTGAGTGGTCCGATCCTGTCGCCGGGGCTTGGGGCCCAGGGAGCGACCGCCGCGGACCTGGCCCGCATCTTCGACGGCGCCGACGTCTCGTGGCTCCTGCCCGCCGCCAGCCGCAGCATCCTGCGGTCCGGTCCCGATATCGGCGCCCTCCGCGCCGCCGTTGAATCGACCCGCGACGAGATCGAGGCGGCCCTGAAGTAGGGAACTGCCCTTGTCTGGCGGCGCCGCTCGCCTCCGTCAGATGGCGGGCCGAGTCGAAACACCCGCCGCCCCGACGACGCACCAGGACGTGCCGTCGACGGTGTGAAACGAACGGCGTGAAGTCGGCGGGGCGCTACGCGAGCGACGTCACCAGCGTCTCGCGGAACTTCGCGATCGCGGGCCACGTCTGAGACTGCGCGTCGGGGCCGGACAACAGGCCGAGATGGCTGGATTCGACAGTGTGGAACTCGACGTGCGATGACGAAGTGAGAAGCTTCTCACCGTAGCTGGCGGCGGCATGACTGACGATCGCGTCGCGATGCGAGCCGACGAGGAACACCGGCGCCGAGATCGCCCTCAGATCGACGGTGTGGCCGCCGAGGTGCAGCACGCCGTCGCCGATCTCGTTGCGCACCACCAAGTTCACGAGCATCTGCTCGCTGAGTTTGCCGGAGTAGCCGGGCATCGCATCCTGAAAGCGGTCGATCACCTGCATACGGACCAGCGCATCGTGATCGTCGAGGTTGTCGAGGATGAACTTCGGTTTGCGGAGTTCACGCTGCCACGCGGTCGCACGGTAGGACAACTGGACGAGGGGAGCGGGGATCCCGCCAAGCGCCTTCAACAGATAGTCAATCGGCTTCCCGTCGGTCGGTGCGAGCACCGCGCGGGCCGCGGCGTACATCGGCATCTTCGAGTAGTTCAACGGTGTGCCGACGGTGATGATTGAACGGATCGGAAGGTCGCGGCGGTGCGCCGCCGTCAACAACGACAACGTGCCGCCAAGGCTCCAACCGAGAAGATCGACGGCACCCGAACCGGCCCGGAAATCACCGACGGTGTCCGCGATCGCACGCGGAATGAAGCCGTCGAAATGGTCTTCGAACCCGAGACGACGCGCCGCGCCACCGAAGTCGACGACGTACGGAATGGTTCCCGTCGACAAAAGGAACTCGACGACTGAGTTCGCCGGATCGACGCCCGGAGCCAGGTCGTAACACGATGCCGGAACGGCCAGCGGGGGCACCAGAACGACCGGAACAGCGCCTGCAGCGCGAGCCGCGTCAAGCTGATCGCGGGTCCCGTACCTGCGAAGACGTCCGTGCGGGCGATCGCTGACGGTCACCGATTCGGTCGCGGTCCGGGGAGCGTAGTCGTCTCGCAGGACGCGGGCGAGTGTACGCAGGTCGCTGAGCATGGACGCACACGGTACTACCAGAGGAGTTTCTGCGGCACGCCCGGGGTGGAGGGTGCGAAGTGTCGGTGGCAGCGGGTACCGTTTGTGCTGGTCTCGGCGGCGAGCGTTACGATCGCCGAAGAACGTGAGGCTCCTGATGGACCTCATGACGAAACCACCGACCGATGTTGATAGCGTCGATCGGACCAACTGAACCCGCAGAAACGAAAGACGGAGGAACCGTGGCTCTTCCCCAGTTGACTGACGAGCAGCGCGCTGCTGCGCTCGAGAAGGCGGCTGCAGCCCGCCGCGTGCGTGCCGAGCTCAAGGAACGCCTCAAGCGTGGTGGCACTGACCTCAAGCAGGTCCTGGCCGACGCCGAGAACGACGAGATCCTCGGCAAGATGAAGGTCTCGGCTCTGCTCGAAGCCTTGCCCAAGGTTGGCAAGGTCAAGGCGCAGGAGATCATGACCGAGCTGGAGATCGCTCCGACCCGCCGTCTGCGCGGTCTCGGCGATCGTCAGCGCAAGGCACTGCTCGAGAAGTTCAGCTCCTGAGCGTGCCCGATACGAACACCCGTCCGAGGGGCCGACTAGTAGTTCTGGTCGGCCCCTCGGCCGTCGGGAAGTCGACGGTCGTCCGCCGCCTCCGTGAAGAACTCCCCGATCTGTATTTCAGCGTGTCAGCGACGACGCGCGATCCGCGCCCCGGTGAAGTCGACGGTCGCGATTACCGCTTCGTCACGCGTGACACGTTCGACGCGATGATCGAGGCAGGCGACATGCTCGAATGGGCGGAAATCCACGGAGGGCTCCAGCGTTCCGGGACGCCCGCCGCGCCAGTCGAGCAGGCGATGGCCGACGGTCGTCCGGTGCTGGTCGAAGTCGACCTCGTCGGCGCGCGGAATGTGCGCGAGCACCTCGCCGAGGCGATCACGGTGTTCCTGGCACCGCCGAGCTGGGACGAACTCGTCTCCCGGCTGACGGGACGAGGCACCGAGAGCGGCGACGCCATCGAGCGTCGTCTGGAGACCGCGCGCGTCGAAATGGCGGCGCAAGACGAGTTCGGACACGTCGTGGTGAACGACGATGTCGACGAAACCGTCGAAAGATTGCTAAACTTTCTGGTCGGGCCGCGGGCGGAAACGCGGTCGGCCGAACATACTGCGCAGGAGATGTGAGTGACCACTCAGACCGAGATCGATCAGACTGTCGTCGATGAGCCCGTGTACGACACCCCGCTGGGTATCACGAACCCGCCGATCGACGAACTGCTCGAGCGCACGTCGTCGAAGTACGCGCTGGTCATCTATGCCGCCAAGCGTGCGCGCCAGATCAACGACTACTACAACCAGCTCGCCGAGGGCATCCTCGAATACGTCGGTCCCCTCGTGGAGCCGGGCGTCCAGGAGAAGCCGCTCTCGATAGCGATGCGCGAGATCCACTCCGATCTACTCGAGCACACCGAAGGCGAGTAGGCCGACCGGTGTCGCACGTCCTCATCGGGGTCGGCGGGGGTATCGCCGCCTACAAGGTGTGCAGTGTGATTCGTCACTTCACCGAGGCCGGGCACGACGTTCGGGTGATCCCGACGCGGTCCGCGCTGAATTTCGTTGGGGCGGCCACCTTCGAAGCTCTGTCGGGTAACCCCGTCAGCACCGAAGTGTTCGATGACGTCGACGAGGTAGCACACGTCGCATTAGGTCGTCGGGCGGATCTCGTTGTGCTCGCTCCCGCGACCGCCGATCTGATGGCGCGTGCCGTCGCAGGCCGCGCGGATGACCTGCTGACCGCGTCACTGTTGACTGCGACGTGTCCGGTGCTGTTCGTGCCCGCGATGCACACTGAGATGTGGCAGCATCCGGCTACGGTTGCGAATGTCGGGACCCTTCGTGCCCGCGGCAACACGGTGATGACGCCCGCGAGTGGTCGACTCACCGGTGCAGACACCGGCGCCGGCCGCATGCCCGAGCCGAGCGAGATCGGACTGCTCGGCGAACTCCTCCTCGACCGTCCCGACGCGCTCCCGCACGATCTCGTGGGGCAACGAGTCCTCGTGAGCGCGGGCGGGACCCGTGAACCACTCGATCCCGTGCGCTATCTGGGCAACCACAGTTCCGGCAAGCAGGGGTACGCCCTGGCTCGTGCCGCCGCCCAGCGTGGAGCGCAAGTGACACTCGTGGCGGGTGCCACCAGCGATCCGGGCGAGCCCGCGGCCGTCGACGTCGTCCACATCGATTCGGCGCGGGAACTCGAGCGGGAGATGTCCCGACGTGCGCGCGACGCCGACGTCGTCATCATGGCGGCGGCCGTCGCGGACTTCCGTCCCGTCGATGTTGCCGGATCGAAGATCAAGAAGGGCGACGACGGCCCCGCACCGATCCAGCTCGACACCAACCCCGACATCCTCGCCGGGCTCGTCCACGCGCGAGCCGTCGGCGATATCGCCCGCGAGACCGTGATCGTCGGCTTCGCTGCGGAGACCGGCGACGCCGACGGAGGCGTCCTCGATCACGGTCGAGCCAAACTCCGCCGCAAAGGCTGTGACCTGCTGGTGGTCAATGCGGTCGGCGACGGCAAAGCGTTCGGTACCGAAGACAACGCGGGCTGGATTCTCACCGCCGACGGTAATGAGACCGCGCTCCCGTTCGGATCGAAGACATTGATGGCGAGCAGAATCCTTGACGAAGTCGCCATCGTCATGCCTCATGGTTAGGCACACAGCCATGCCTCATGGTTAGGCAGCAAACCGCTTTGTTCTGATTTGAAGTCCGCAGGGGATGGCCCCTGCGATTGAGCACCCCGAGAGGAACCGATGACCGCCTCAGCGTCCCGACTGTTCACCAGCGAATCTGTGACGGAAGGACATCCCGATAAGATTTGCGACGCGATCAGCGACGCAGTGCTCGACGCACTGCTCGCCGTCGACCCCCATGCGAAGGTCGCGGTCGAGACCCTGGTCACCACCGGACAGGTGCATGTGGCGGGTGAAGTCAACACCGTCGCCTACGTGGACATCCCGACGATCGTGCGCGAAAAGATCATCGCGATCGGCTACGACTCGTCCACTAAGGGCTTCGACGGCGCGTCGTGCGGCGTGAACGTCGCCATCGGCGCACAGTCGCCGGAGATCGCGCAGGGGCTCACCGATTCGCACGAGAAGCGCACCGGCGGCAGCGGCGACGACCTGGACAACCAGGGCGCAGGCGACCAGGGGCTGATGTTCGGCTATGCCACCGCCGAGACCCCCGAGCTGATGCCGCTGCCCATCGCATTGGCGCACCGCCTCTCCCGTCGACTCACCGAAGTCCGCAAGACCGGCGTCCTGCCGTACCTGCGCCCCGACGGTAAGACTCAGGTGACGATCGAGTACGCGGGCGACACCCCGGTCCGTCTCGACACCGTCGTCGTATCGACGCAGCACGCCGCCGACATCGACATCGACAACATGTTGGCCCCCGACATCCGGAACCACGTCCTGCAGCCGGTGTTCGACGAACTCGAGCTGCCCGTCGCACTCGACACCAGTAACCCACGGCTACTGGTCAACCCGACCGGGAGCTTCGTACTCGGCGGACCGATGGGTGACGCAGGCCTGACCGGACGAAAGATCATCGTCGACACCTATGGCGGGATGGCTCGGCACGGCGGCGGCGCATTCTCCGGGAAAGACCCGTCAAAGGTTGACCGAAGTGCCGCGTACGCGATGCGCTGGGTAGCGAAGAACGCCGTCGCCGCGGGCCTGGCCACCCGCATCGAGGTACAGGTCGCGTACGCGATCGGCAAAGCCGCACCGGTCGGCCTGTTCGTCGAGGCATTCGGCACCGAGAAAGTCGACGCCGGCACCATCCAGAAGGCGATCTCCGAGGTCTTCGACCTGCGTCCGGGCGCGATCGTGCGTGACCTCGAACTGCTGCAGCCGATTTACGCGCCGACCGCCGCATACGGACACTTCGGCCGAACCGATATCGATCTGCCGTGGGAGCGCACCGATCGGGTCGACGAACTGCGTCGGGCCGCTGGTCTCTGAGGGGACTCGACCACCTTCGACCAGTGGGCTGCTTCGACGCTTCGATTCGGCCGGCGCGGTGAGGTCAGATCGGCGTGAGTGAGAAGAAGGACCGCAATCGGCGGCTGCCCGCGCCGGTTCGCCCCGTAGCGCGGGTACTTCCGATGTTGAGCCTGGCTCACCTGGATCGGCCGTTCGACTACCTCATCGACGAGAAGACGGATGCCGACGCCCAACCGGGTGTTCGGGTCCGCGTCCGCTTCTCGGGTCGTCTCGTCGACGGTTTCCTGCTCGAACGGCGTGAGTCGAGCGATCACGGCGGGCAGCTTGCGTGGCTCGACCGTGTCGTGTCACCCGAACGCGTGCTGACCGATGAAGTAGCCGGTGTGTGCCGGGCCGTCGCCCAGCGTTATGCGGGAACTGTTCCCGATGTTCTCCGCCTGGCGATTCCGCCCCGGCACGCGCGCGTCGAGAAGGAACTGGTGTGCGCGGGTCCCGTGCCGCCCGTCCGGCCGCCCGACCTGGCCGGCTGGGAGCCGTACACGGCGGGTGAGTCGTTCATCCGTGCGACGGTCGACGGCAGGCATCCCCGCGCGGTCTGGCAGGTACTTCCCGGCGACGACTGGGCGCAGCGTATCGCCGAACTCGTGACTGCCGTGGCCGCGGCCGGAAAAGGGGCGATCGTCGTGGTCCCGGACCAGCGCGACCTTGATCGGCTCGGCGCCGCATGCGAACCGTTGCTCGGCGACCGATGCGTGATGCTGGCGGCCGGCCTCGGTCCGACCGCACGTTACCGGCGATGGCTGTCGGTTCTGCGCGGCCAAGGGGCGGTGGTGATCGGCACACGCAGTGCGATGTTCGCGCCGGTCGCCGACCTCGCGTTGACGATAGTGTTCGACGACGGCGACTCGAGCCTCCAAGAGCCGCGCACGCCTTACCCGCACCCCCGCGAAGTCGCTGTTCTCCGAGCACATGCGGCGGACGCGGCGCTGCTCATCGGCGGTTACGCGCGCACGGCGGAGGCGCAGGCGCTCGTCGAATCCGGATGGGCGCACGACCTGGTCGCGCCGCGCGAAGCGGTCCGCGCTGCCGCTCCACGGATCGAGGGCATCGCCGATGACGATCGACGCCTCGGCGGTGACCCGCTCGCCAGGTCGGCGCGTATCCCGTCAACGGCGTTCGACGCGGCACGCACGTCACTGGCAGCTGGTTTCGCGGTGCTGTTCAGCGTGCCGCGACGCGGCTACCTACCCTCCGTAGCGTGTGCCCGGTGCCGGGCACACGCGCGATGCCGACAGTGTCAGGGCCCGCTGTCGATGAACGATCGCGGCGACATGTCGTGCCGATGGTGTGGCCGTCCCGAACTCCGGTTCGTCTGTCCCGCGTGCGGTGGCAAAACCGTGCGCGCGTTGATGGTCGGCGACAAGCGGACCGCCGAGGAGTTGGGGCGGGCATTCCCCGGAGTCCCGGTGGTCACCTCGGGCGGCGACAAGATCGTCGACGAGATCCCGGCTGGCCCGCGGGTCGTCGTCGCGACGCCCGGTGCCGCACCGCGAGCCCCGGACGGATACGGCTCCGCGATCCTGCTCGACACGTGGGCGCAACTCGACCGGGAAGATCTACGGGCGGGGGAGGACGCGATGCGCATGTGGATGGCGGTGGCGTCGCTGGTCCGCGCCAAGAGCGACGGCGGTCGCGTGGTGATCGTCGCCGATGCGGCAGGCCCCACCGTGCAGGCGTTGATCTCGTGGAACCCCGTCGGATTCGCGGCAGCAGATCTCGCCCAACGGGACCAGCTCGGTTTTCCGCCAGCCGTCACGATGGCCTCGGTGGACGGTCCGGGACCGGCGATCACCGCCTTCGTCGAAATGCTCGACATGCCTGTCGGTGCCGAGACCCTCGGCCCGGTCCCGCTGCCCGCAGGTGTCCGCAGACCAGCCGGAATGGACGCCGACGGCGACGTTGAACGTCTGCTCCTGCGGGCTCCGCGCAGCGTCGGACGTCAACTCGCCGACGCACTGCGTGCGGGGCAGACTGTGCGCCATGCTCGGCACGACGACACCGCGGGCATCCGCGTCCAGATCGACCCGCCTACGATTGGGTGATTATGAGACTCGTCTTCGCGGGCACGCCCGACGTCGCGGTACCGACCCTTCGTGAACTGATCGATACGCCCGACCACGACGTCGTCGGAGTGATCACCCGTCCCGACGCCACAGCGGGCCGGGGGCGGCGAGTGGTCCGCTCGGACATCGGCTCGGTAGCGGACGCGGCAGGCATCGAAGTACTGACACCACGCCGCATGTCCGATCCCGACGTGGTGCAGGCCCTCACCCGGTGGGCGCCCGACCTGGGCGTCGTGGTCGCGTACGGCGGGCTGATCCCGCAGGACGTGCTCGATCTGCTGCCGCACGGCTGGATAAACCTCCACTTCTCGATTTTGCCCGCGTGGCGGGGTGCCGCACCGGTCCAAGCATCGATCGCGGCGGGCGACGAGATCACTGGTGCGAGCGTCTTCGCGCTCGAAGCGGGGCTCGATACCGGGCCCGTGTACGGCACACTGACCGAGCCGATCCGGCCGACGGACACCGCGGGCGATCTGCTGGGCCGACTCGCCGAATCCGGTTCCGGGCTGACCAAGGCCGTCGTCGACGGCATCGAGGCGGGCGAACTCGCCGCGGTGCCGCAGGACGTCGACGGGGTCTCGTACGCCGCCAAGATCACCGTCGACGACGCACGGGTCCGATGGGATCTGCCGTCGCACCTGGTGGACCGCGCGATCCGCGCGCACACGCCGGCCCCCGGCGCATGGACCGAACTCGACGACGCCCGGCTCAAACTCGGCGCGGTGACATCTGCCGACGACGATCCGACTGTCCCCGGACCGCTCGCCATCGGCCAACTCGGCGTCACGAAGAAGGCCGTCTTCGTCGGCACTGTGTCCGGCGCGGTGCGACTCGGTACCGTGCAGGCGCCCGGCAAGAAGGCGATGAACGCGGCCGATTGGGCACGCGGTACACGATTGGATGAGAACGGACGACTCGCATGACACAGGGTGGACGTGGGCATGGCGCCCAGGGCGGGCGCGGACCCGGACGCAGCGGCGGGAGCCGTGACCAGAAGCCGGGCGGACGTGACCCGAAGACTCGGGACAAGGCCACCGATCCCGCGCGTCGCGTCGCGCTCGATGTACTCCGCGCGGTCCGTCGCGACGACGCGTATGCGAACCTGCTGCTGCCGCGACTCCTGCGCGAACGCGGCCTCGACCGGCGCGACAAGGCGCTGGCCACGGAATTGACGTACGGCACCGCGCGCACCGCAGGTCTGCTCGATCTGATCATCGCGTCTGCTGCGGGACGCGCCATCTCCGACATCGACGGCGACCTCCTCGACGTGCTGCGCCTCGGCTCGTACCAACTGCTTCGCACCCGGATCGGTTCGCACGCGGCCGTGTCGACGTCCGTCGATCTCGTTCGCGCCGAACACGGTATGGGCCAGGCCGGATTCGTGAACGCGGTGCTCCGCAAGGTGTCGCAACGCGACGAGCAGATGTGGATCGACGTTGTCGCGCCGTCGATGGCCGACGACATTGTCGGGCACCTCGCTGTGACATACGCGCATCCGCGGTGGATCGCCGAGGTGTTCGCCGATTCGCTCGGGTCGATCGGCGAACTTCAAGCCGCGCTCGCCGCCGACGACCAACGTCCGATCGTCCATCTGGTGGCGCGCCCCGGGCAGATCACCGCCGAAGAGCTGGCGTTGATCAGCGGCGGCGACGAGGGGCGCCTGTCGCCGTACTGCGTCTATCTGCCAGAAGGCGACCCCGGATCGCTCGACGCGGTCCGCGACGGCTTCGCCGGGGTACAGGACGAGGGCAGTCAACTCGTCGCGCTCGCACTCGCCCGCGCGGAGGTGGGTGACGATGCGGGCCGGTGGTTGGACTTGTGCGCCGGACCGGGCGGCAAGGCCGCGCTCCTGGGTTCGCTCGCCGACCTCGACGGCGCACGACTCGACGCCGTCGAAGTATCCGAGCATCGAGCCAAGCTCATCGAGAACATCGTCGACGGATTGCCAGTCACCGTCCACATCGCGGATGGCCGCGACAGCGGCCTGGAGCCCGGCTTCGATCGGATCCTCGTCGACGCGCCGTGTTCGGGTCTCGGATCATTGCGTCGCCGCCCGGAGGCGCGATGGCGGCGTACGCCGGAGGAAGTGCCCGAGCTCGTCGAGCTGCAGACCCAGCTGCTCACCGAGGCGATGCGGCTGGTCCGGCCGGGCGGCGTCGTCGTGTATTCGACGTGTTCACCGCATCCGGCCGAGACGACTGGCGTCGTCACGGCTGTGCTCGCCGCCGTCGACGGCTTCGAACAGGTTGACGCACGGCCGCTCGTCGCGGGCAGTGCGGTCGATCCCGAGAGTCTCGGCGCCGGACCGCACGTTCAGCTGTGGCCACACCGTCAGGACACCGACGCGATGTTCCTGGCGGTGCTCGGCAAGTCGGTCACGTCCTGACGGCGGTGTCGCGCGGTTCTCGGCGGCGGCCGGCGTTCTCGTAGACTTCTCCGCATGTGCAATCCCGCCCGCCCGGCCCCGATGATCGCCCCGTCTATCCTGTCCGCCGACTTCGCCGCTCTCGGATCCGAGATCGCCGCGGTCGGTCCGTCCGACGTCGATCCCGGCGTCGACTGGGTCCACGTTGACGTGATGGACAACCACTTCGTCCCTAACCTGACCCTCGGCATGCCCGTCGTGGAGAGTCTCCTCAAGGCGACGGACATCCCGCTCGACTGCCATCTGATGATCGACGATCCGGGCCGCTGGGCTCCGCCATACGCGGAAGCCGGGGCGCACAACGTGACCTTCCATGCCGAAGCGACCGACGATCCGTCGAGCGTCGCCCGGGCGATTCGTGCGGCGGGCGGCAAGGCTGGGCTCGCGATCAAGCCGGGCACCGCATTGGAGCCGTATCTCGAGATCCTCCGCGATTTCGACACGCTCCTGGTGATGAGCGTCGAGCCGGGTTTCGGCGGACAGAAGTTTATGCCCGAAGTGCTCGACAAGGTCCGTACCATCCGCACGATCATCGACAGCGGCGCCCTGCAGTTGCTCGTCGAGATTGACGGCGGCATCTCCGACTCCACCATCGAGCAGGCCGCCGAAGCCGGCGTCGACTGCTTCGTCGCCGGCTCGGCCGTCTACGGCGGCGACGACCCCGCGACCCGTGTCGCCGAACTGCGCCGCAAGGCCACCGCCGTCCGCGAGAACGCCTGACCGCGATGATCGATACCGCGATGCGGCGAGCCATCAGCGCGTCAACCGCGGCGCGCGGTGCTAGTTCGCCCAATCCGCCGGTTGGCGCCGTGATCCTCGACGCCGACGGGCTGGTCGTCGGCGTCGGGCGAACCCAGCAGCCTGGCGGACCGCACGCCGAGGTGATGGCATTGCGTGAGGCGGGTGATGCGGCTCTCGGCGGCACCGCGGTCGTCACACTCGAACCGTGCAACCACACCGGTCGCACGGGTCCGTGCGCGCAGGCGTTGATCGATGCGGGTGTCGCCGCCGTCCATTACGGCGTAGGTGACCCCAACCCGTCGGCGGCAGGCGGCGCACAGACCCTGCGCGACGCGGGCGTCGAGGTGTCCGGCGGTGTCCTCGAAGGGGAAGTCCGCCGCGGCCCGCTGCGCGGCTGGCTGTGTCGCCAGGAGTCCGGACGTCCGTATGTGACGGTGAAGATCGCGGCAACCGTCGACGGCCGGATCGCCGCGCCGGACGGCACCAGCCAGTGGATCACAGGGGCCGCCGCACGCGAACACGCACACGCGCAGCGAGGTGCCGTCGACGCGATCATCGTCGGAACCGGGACCGCGCTCACCGACGATCCGTCGCTGACCGCGCGCCGCCCCGACGGGTCGATGTATCCGCATCAGCCGACCCGGGTGGTGATGGGGTGGCGTGAGGTCGGCCTGACGGCGCGACTACGCGACGGAACGTCGCCCTTCGTGCATGCTCGAAGTCACGACCCGCACGAGGTGCTCGCGTTGCTGCCTGACTCGCTCGCCGTCATCGTCGAAGGCGGACCGGCGATCGTCGGAGCGTTCCTCGCCGCTGATCTCGTCGACGAGGTGCACGCATATCTCGCGCCGATAGTCCTCGGGGCCGGGGCGGCGGCGATCGCGGACCCATCGGTGACGACATTGACGCAAGCACATCGCTTTCGCCGCGAGTCGGTCGCTGAACTCGACGACGACCTGCTGGTGACTCTGATCCGGGACCAGACGTGACCGGCCAATCTGGCTAATTCGGCCGGTCCTGTTATACCGATCAGTCCCGCTGGCGTCGCCCGACGAACCAGCCGACCACGAATCCGACGAGAACCGTGACCGTCAACGTGAGCCATAGTGGTGAACTGACCGTCACCCAGCCGAGGGTTAGGTCGGCTTTATTGGTGTTCGTCAGGATGAAAACGATCACGAGGATCACGAGAACTATCGCGATCCAGTACCGCTTCAGGAACGCCAGGACATCGCGACTCGGTTTCTCCCCGCTCGCAGCGGCACGGCGACGCGGTGCGCGACCGGAGGTGTTGGTCGCCCCGAATTCGTTTGTGGGCCCGAACTCATTAGTGGGCATGGGCGAACTCGCAGTCTCTCAGGCGGGCGCGATATTCGGCCCGGCGTGGGTCTATCTAACACCGCAGGCCGGAGCGAGTGCGAGCGACACGACGTGTCATCAGCGTGCTACCTTCGGAAGGTAGTTCTCGGGGCGGGGTGAAAGTCCCCACCGGCGGTGATGCCCGGCAACGGGTCGAGCCCGCGAGCGCTCGCACCTGGTGTGCGGGGACAGCAGATTCCGGTGTGATTCCGGAGCCGACGGTCATAGTCCGGATACGAGAGAACGGCAGCGCGGTACGGTGCCGCGAACTGTCTGTCCCGAGCGCTCGCGTGCAAAGGAGAGACGGTGTTCACCGGAATCATTGAGGAACGCGGCGAGATCGTCGGCCGCGAAGACCTTGAAGAAGCCGCACGTTTCCGCATTCGCGGACCCCTCGTCACCAGCGACGCGTCCTTCGGTGACTCGATCGCGGTGAATGGCGTGTGCCTGACCGTCGTCGAACTCGGCGACGCGGACTTCACTGTCGACGTGATGGCGGAGACGTTGAGGCGCAGCTCGCTGGAGGCGCTGTCCGCGGGCGCGCCAGTAAATCTGGAACGAGCGATGGCCGCGGGCGGCCGATTCGGCGGGCATATCGTGCAAGGCCACGTCGACGGAGTCGGTTCGGCGGTCGCGGTGTCGCCGAGCGAGAACTGGACCGTTGTGCGCGTCGCCGTGCCCACCGAGCTCGCTAAATACATCGTCGAGAAGGGCTCGATCACCGTCGACGGTATCTCGCTGACTGTCTCGCGCATCGGCTTCGACGGGGAATACGGCGACTGGCTCGAAGTGTCGTTGATACCGACGACACTCGCCGAGACCACCCTCGGGGCAATAACGGTCGGCGTCCGAGTGAACTTGGAAGTCGATGTGATCGCGAAGTACGTCGAGCGCTTGCAGAGCGCCGGCACGGACGAAGGACAGCGCTGATGAGCGAGAAGAATGAGAATCGTGCCGTGCTGGACTCGGTCGATCGGGCGATCGCCGATATCGCAGCGGGCAAAGCCGTCGTCGTCGTCGACGACGAGGACCGGGAGAACGAAGGCGACCTGATCTTCGCCGCCGAGAAGGCGACCCCCGAGCTCGTCGCATTTATGGTGCGCTACACCTCCGGGTACCTGTGCGTGCCGCTGGAAGGTGATGACTGCGACCGTCTCGGCCTGCCGCCGATGTTCTCGCAGAATCAAGACAAGCACGGCACTGCGTACACGGTCACCGTCGACGCCCGCGACGGCGTCACCACCGGTATCAGCGCCACCGATCGCGCAACGACGATGCGTCTGCTCGCCGACCCGAACGCCACGGCAGACGAGCTGACCCGTCCCGGCCACGTGGTGCCGCTGCGCGCGAAAGAGGGCGGCGTACTGCGTCGCCCCGGGCACACCGAGGCAGCAGTCGACCTCGCTAAGCTCGCCGGGCTGCGACCCGCGGGCGCCATCTGTGAGATCGTCTCGCAGAAGGAGGACGGTTCGATGGCGCAGACCGACGAACTGCGTGTCTTCGCCGACGAGCACGATCTCGCCATGATCTCGATCGCCGATCTCATCTCGTGGCGCCGCCGAAACGAGAAGCACGTCGAGCGCGTCGCCGACGCCCGCATTCCGACGACCCACGGCACGTTCCGCGCGGTCGGCTACTCAAGTCCGTACGACGAAGCCGAGCATGTCGCGCTCGTGATGGGCGACATCGCTGGCGACGAGGGCAACGGTCAAGATGTCCTCGTCCGTGTCCACTCGGAGTGCCTGACCGGCGACGTGTTCGGCTCGCTGCGGTGCGACTGCGGCCCACAACTCGACGCCGCTCTGGAGATGGTGGCAGCCGAAGGCCGCGGCATCGTCCTCTACATGCGTGGCCACGAAGGCCGCGGCATCGGTCTCATGCACAAATTGCAGGCATACCAGCTGCAGGATGCGGGAGCCGACACCGTCGACGCCAACCTCGAACTCGGCTTGCCCGCAGACGCCCGCGACTACGGTCTCGGCGCGCAGATACTCGTCGATCTCGGCGTTCGGTCCATGCGTTTGCTCACGAACAATCCGGCCAAGCGAGTCGGCCTCGACGGGTACGGTCTGCAAATCGTCGACCGTGTCCCGATGCCGTTGCGCGCCAACGCCGAGAACCTTCGATACCTGAAGACCAAACGTGACCGGATGGGCCACCTGCTGGACGGTCTCGACGACTTCGACACCCCGGTCATCGAGGGGAAGGGTGAAGGCGCATGAGTGGCAGCGGAGAACCGACA
Organism: Gordonia abscondita; assembly: GCF_032711245.1. Taxonomy (GTDB): domain Bacteria; phylum Actinomycetota; class Actinomycetes; order Mycobacteriales; family Mycobacteriaceae; genus Gordonia. The sequence goes on along the minus strand of NZ_CP128986.1, from coordinate 3,504,656 downwards.
CTCGACCTCGACGATGCGAGCGGCCTGACAGTGGCGATCGCGGCGTCGCAATGGCACGAGAAGATCTGCACCGCTCTACTCGACGGCGCGGTGCGCGCCGCGGAGCGCGCGGGAGTCACCGAGCCGACCGTGGTGCGAGTCGCCGGAGCGATCGAGCTGCCGGTGATCGTGCAGGCGCTGGCCCGCACACACGATGTCGTCGTCGCGTTGGGCGTCGTCATCAAGGGCGGGACACCGCACTTCGAGTACGTGTGCGATGCGGTGACCGCCGGACTGACCCGGGTGTCGCTGGACGAGTCGACTCCGGTCGGCAACGGTGTCCTCACCACTCTGACCGAACAGCAGGCGCTCGACCGCGCAGGACTGCCCGGATCGGACGAGGACAAGGGCGCACAGGCGATGACCGCCGCGATCGCTTCCGCGTTGACCATCCGGAAGTTGGGATGAGTCCCGACCCTACGCCGGGGGAGCCGAGTCGGGCCGGTTCGAATCCGGCCGGCCACTGGGACCTGGTGTACACGCCACAGTGGATCCGGCGGGTCGCCTTCTGGGCGGCGGGCGTCGTGATCGCGATCCACTTGACCTTCGGGCTGCTCCTGGACATCTCCTATACGGGTGTCGGTGTCGGCTGGTCGGACAAGATTGGTCTCATTGCCGTCGGCTTCGTCATCGCCGGAGTGTTGTTGATGCCGACCCGGGCGCGTCTGCGCGTCGGTGCCGACGGCGTTGGAGTCCGCAATCTCGTCGGCGAGCGCATCTGGGAATGGGACGAGGTCCAAGGCCTCGAGTATCCGGAGAAGGGGTGGTCGGCCCACCTCCTGCTCCCGTACGACGAGCACATCCCGGTACTCGCGGTGCAGGCGCGCGACGCTGAACGCGCCATCGACGCGATGACTCGTTTCCGCGAACTGCAGGGCGAGTACGCGCCGACGCACTGAGCAGGCCTGGGCTAAGGCAGATATCCACCGAGCGAAGACGGGTCCGTTCGCCGCCGGCGACGCGGGCGTCCCGAACTGTCTGACATGACGACTACCCTGGATCCTGTGGCAGACCCGTCGACCTACCGCCCGGCTCCGGGGGCGATCCCGACCGACCCTGGCGTCTACAAGTTCCGCGACGCGCACCAGCGCGTGATCTACGTCGGCAAGGCCAAGAACCTACGATCGCGACTGACGTCGTACTTCGCCGACCTCACCGGACTGCATCCGCGGACCCGGCAGATGGTGACGACGGCGGCGTCCGTCGAGTGGACGGTCGTCGGCACCGAAGTGGAAGCGCTCCAACTCGAATACAACTGGATCAAGGAGTTCGATCCGCGCTTCAACGTTCGCTACCGGGACGACAAGACGTACCCGATGCTCGCGGTGACACTCAACGAGGAGTATCCGAGGGTCTTCGTCTATCGCGGGGCGCGCAAACCGGGCGTCCGGTACTTCGGCCCCTACTCGCACGCGTGGGCGATCCGGGAGACCGTCGACCTGCTGACCCGAGTCTTCCCGGTCAGAACTTGTTCGACCGGGGTGTTCCGCCGCAGCGAGCAGATGGGGAGGCCCTGTCTGCTCGGTTACATCGACAAGTGTGCTGCGCCGTGTGTGGGACGGGTCGACGCCGACGAGCACCGCCAGATCGCGGACGACTTCTGCGACTTCCTTGCCGGACGTACCGACACACTGATCCGGCGGATGGAACGGGACATGACCGCCGCCGCCGACGAGCTCGACTTCGAGCGAGCTGCCCGCCTGCGCGACGACGTATCCGCGCTCAAACGGGCCATGGAGAAGCAAGCGGTCGTCCTCGGTACCGGAACCGACGCGGACGTGATCGCGATGGTCGGTGACGAACTCGAATCGTCGGTCCAGATCTTCCACGTCCGCGACGGCCGGGTCCGCGGCGAACGCGGCTGGGTCGTCGAAGTCCAGGAGAACGCGACTCCGGCCGAACAAGTCGAAGCGTTCCTCACCCAGTTCTACGGTGCTGAATCCGAGATGAGTTCGGGTATCCCCCGAGAAGTACTCGTCCCGTTCCTGCCGGACGATCCGACTCAGATGCAGGAGTGGCTGTCCGAACGCCGCGGAGCGCGTGTCGAGGTCCGCATCCCGCAACGTGGCGATAAGCGGAACCTGATGACGACCGTCGAACGCAACGCCTCGGACGCGCTGGCTCGGCACAAGCTGCAACGTGCGGGCGATCTGACGACGCGGTCGGCGGCCCTCACCGAACTACAGGAGTACTTGGGGCTCGACGTCGCGCCGCTGCGCATCGAATGCATCGACATTTCGCACGTGCAGGGCACCGACGTCGTCGCGTCGCTCGTCGTGTTCGAGGACGGGCTGTCCCGCAAATCCGACTATCGGCACTACGGCATCAAGGAGGCGGCGGGCGACGGACATTCCGACGACGTCGCATCGATCGCGGAAGTCACACGCAGACGTTTCCTGCGACACCGAGGCGGCGATCCGACGCCGCCGCCGGTCGACGGCGACAAGTCGGCGGCCGACGTGGTGACCGGGACCGGATCTGAGGTGGCGCAACCCGTGCCGGGCGGCGAGGTGGAGAAGAAGACCCGCAAGTTCGCATACCCGCCGAACCTGTTCGTCGTCGACGGCGGTGCGCCGCAGGTCCACGCGGCTGCGGCGGTCCTCGACGAACTCGGAGTCACCGACGTCGCGATCATCGGACTCGCGAAACGGCTCGAAGAAGTGTGGGTCCCGGGAGATGATGAACCGGTGATCCTGCCGCGCAACAGTGAAGCCCTCTTCCTGTTGCAGCGCGTGCGCGACGAAGCTCACCGGTTCGCGATCACCTTCCACCGGAGTAAACGCAGCAAACGCATGACGGCGTCGGCACTCGACGGCATATCGGGTCTCGGTGCCACACGTCGCACCGCCCTGGTGACTCACTTCGGCTCGGTCGCCAATCTGACGAAGGCCACGGTCGACGACATCGCGCAGGTGCGCGGTATCGGGGCGGCGACCGCGCAAGCGGTGCACGACGCGTTGCGGGGCGAGACCAGTACAGATGAGTCGAAGGCGGGGGATGCCGACGCCGCGGCAGACACGTCGACACAGGAGGAGCCGGTCCATGGTTGACAACGACGGTTTGACGACAGTGCTCTTTGTGACCGGTATGTCCGGCGCCGGGCGGACCTCGGTCGCGAATGTACTCGAAGACGACGGCTGGTACGTCACGGACAATGTGCCGGTGTCGGTGATCGCGCAGGTGATCGAGCAGGTTCGTGCCGAAGGCGTCAAGGGCCAGAAGATCGCGATGGTCGTGCGCGCCGGGCACTCGTCGTTCGGCGAATCGGTCGCCGCGCTGCGTGACGAGCTCGAAGCGGCCCGGATCCGCACCGGAGTGATCTTCGTCGACGCGTCCGACGAAGTGCTCGTCCGCCGGTTCGAGCAGGTCCGACGCCGACATCCGCTGCAGGGCGACGGTACGCTCGGCGAGGGAATCGCGGCCGAACGACTGCTGCTCGCCGACGTCCAGGCGGCGGCAGGAACCGTGATCGACACCTCGAACCTCAGTTCAACCCGGTTGCGTGCAATCGTCGAGAGCACGTTCCCGAACGTCGGTGGCAGCGCACTGTCGGTCGCGGTGCAGTCATTTGGATTCAAGTACGGTCTGCCGATCGACTGCGACCTCGTCGTCGACGTCCGATTCCTCCCTAATCCGTATTGGATTCCGGAACTGCGCGAACACAACGGGCGCGATGCCGCGGTCCGCGACTACGTGCTCGGGCAGGACGATGCCCTCGACTTCATCGAGCGCTACATCGAGCTGGTTGGCATCGTGGCTCGTGGCTACCGCCGAGAAGGTAAGGGGTACATGACGATCGGTGTCGGCTGCACCGGCGGCAAGCATCGGAGCGTCGCCATGTCGACCGAGCTCGCGCGGCGGCTCTCCGCCGCTGTCGGCGAGGACGGAGAATCCGCGTACAAGGTCCAGGTGACACACCGGGATCTGGGGCGCGAATGACGTCGGGCGGGCCGGGGGTATCGGGCGGACAGCCGATCGGGTTGAAGGCCGTCGCGCTCGGCGGCGGGCACGGTCTGTTCAACACGCTTACCGCGGTGCGGTACCTGACACCGCACGTCACCGCCGTCGTGACAGTCGGGGACGACGGTGGTTCGTCGGGCCGGTTGCGCAACGAGCTCGGCGGCATCCCGCCCGGCGATCTGCGAATGGCGCTCGCCGCGCTCATGGGCGCACCGGCCGCGATCGACGATCAGTTCGCCCGCGATCCGGCGGCCGCCGCGAGACACAAACGGTGGTCGCGGATTTTGCAGCACCGGCTCGGTGGCTACGGCGCGCTCGCGGGCCACCCCGTCGGCAACCTCATGCTGGCTGGGGTCGAAGAGTTGACCGGCGACGTCGTCCAAGCGCTCGACGCGATGGTCGACTTGTTCGGGATCGACGGCCGTGTCCTGCCGATGGCGACAGTCCCGCTGGTCATCGAGGCCGATGTGTCGGGACTCGAGTCCGATCCGCGGATGAGCCGGGTCATCCGCGGCCAGGTCGCCGTAGCGACCACCCCGGGCAAGGTTCGTCGAGTCCGCGTGATCCCCACCGAGCCCGCCCCGTGCGCGGAAGCGGTCGATGCGATCATGGCCGCCGACCTGGTGACCCTAGGCCCCGGATCATGGTTCTCCAGCGTCATCCCGCACGTGCTGGTGCCGGGCCAAGTCGAAGCACTGCGGGCGACGTCCGCGCGCAAAGTGCTGTTCGTCAACCTCGCGAACGAACCAGGGGAGACCACCGGGTTCTCCGTCGAACGACACCTGCACGTCCTGCACGCGCACGCCGATTCGATGCGCGTCGACGACGTGGTCGTCGATGCGGCGTCGGTGCCCGCCGGATCTGAACGGGAGCACCTCGAACGAGCAGCGGCGTCGTTCGGGGCGCGCCTCGTCGTCGCCGATCTCGCGGTGGCCGGAACACACGAACACGATCCACGCAAGTCGGCGCAGACGCTGGCGCGCCTGTTGGGCGGCGGATCGTGACCGGTAAAGTCAATCCCACTGCGCTGTTTGCCTGCCGCTCGTGTGATCGAGCTCGGAAGCATGCGAGTCGGGGGAGAATCGAGTTGTTTACAGGAGGGTGCGACCAGTGGCGATGACAGGTTCCGTCAAAGACGAGCTCAGCCGTCTGTCGGTGACCCAGATCAGTTGCCGAAAGGCCGAAGTGTCGGCTCTGCTGCGCTTCGCGGGGGATCTGCACATTCAGAACGGTCGGGTGATCGTGGAGGCCGAGGTCGACCTCGGGAATGTCGCACGGCGACTGCGATACGAGATTCACGACCTATTCGGATATTCGGCGGATGTGCATGTGCTCCGTTCGGGCGGGGCGCGTAAGAGCGCCCGCTACATTCTCCGTGTCACCAAGGACGGCGAGGGCCTGTCCAGACAGACCGGTTTGCTGGACATGCGCGGCCGCCCGGTACGTGGTCTTCCCGCTCAGGTCGTCGGTGGCACCGTCGGCGACGCCGAAGCCGCGTGGCGCGGTGCGTTCCTCGCGCACGGGTCACTCACCGAGCCCGGCCGGTCGTCGGCCCTCGAGGTCAGTTGCCCCGGGCCCGAAGCCGCGCTCGCCCTCGTCGGATCGGCGCGCAGGCTCGGCGTCACCGCGAAGGCCAGAGAAGTGCGCGGCGCCGACCGCGTCGTGATCCGCGACGGCGAAGCGATCGGCGTGCTCCTTACCCGGATGGGCGCCCACGACACCCGACTGGTGTGGGAAGAACGTCGGATGCGACGTGAGGTCCGGGCGACCGCGAACCGGCTCGCCAACTTTGACGACGCGAACCTGCGCCGGTCGGCGCGCGCCGCGGTCGCCGCGGCCGCCCGAGTCGAACGCGCGCTAGAGATCCTCGGCGACGAAGTGCCCGACCACCTGGTGGCCGCGGGCTCGCTCCGCGTCCAGCACCGGCAGGCGTCGTTGGAGGAACTCGGTCAACTGGCCGATCCGGTGATGACGAAGGACGCCGTCGCCGGACGGATCCGCAGGCTGCTGTCGATGGCCGACAAGAAAGCTCGGTCGGAGGGTCTGCCCGACACTGAGTCGGCGGTCACCGCCGATCTGATGGACGACGCGTAACCGCTCCCGTTCGTCATCGGCGCGTCAGCGCCGTCACGTTCACCGCGTGGGAGTCGTCACACCCGAGACCACCTCGTGACCTCGGGGGAGACGCACACTACGCTGAACACAACGGGTCGCGCGAACACCGCGGCTCTTCACACACCGCTAAGGAGCTCAACAGTGACTGTTCGCGTAGGCGTCAACGGCTTCGGCCGTATCGGCCGCAACTTCTTCCGTGCCGTGGATGCGCAGAAGGCGCTGGGAACCACCGACATCGAGATCGTCGCGGTCAACGACCTGACCGACAATGCGACCCTCGCGCACCTGCTCAAGTACGACTCGATCCTCGGCCGTCTGTCGCACGACGTCTCGCTCGAGGGCGATGACACCATCGTCGTCGGCGACCAGAAGATCAAGGCATTGTCGCACCGCGGTCCGCTGGCTGAACTCCCCTGGGGCGAACTGGGCGTCGACGTCGTCGTCGAGTCGACCGGCATCTTCACCGACGCGGCCAAAGCTAAGGGGCACCTCGAGGCCGGCGCGAAGAAGGTAATCATCTCGGCTCCCGCCAAGGGCGAGGACATCACCATCGTGATGGGCGTCAACGACGACCAGTACGACGGCAGCCAGACCATCATCTCGAACGCGTCGTGCACCACGAACTGCCTCGGCCCGATCGCCAAGGTCCTCGATGACGAGTTCGGCATCGTCAAGGGTCTGATGACGACGATCCACGCTTACACACAGGACCAGAACCTGCAGGACGGCCCGCACAGCGACCTGCGTCGCGCCCGCGCCGCAGCTCTCAACGTCGTCCCGACCGGCACCGGTGCCGCGAAGGCCATCGGCCTGGTCCTCCCGCAGCTGCTCGGCAAGCTCGACGGTTACGCGCTGCGCGTGCCGATCCCGACGGGTTCGGTCACTGACCTCACCGCGAACCTGCGCAAGCCTGCGACGGCCGAAGAGATCAACGCCGCGATGAAGGCCGCAGCCGAGGGGCCGCTCAAGGGCATCCTCAAGTACACCGAGGATCCGATCGTCTCTTCGGACATCGTCACCGATCCGCACTCGTCGATCTTCGACGCAGGCCTGACCAAGGTGATCGATGACCAGGTCAAGATCGTCTCCTGGTACGACAACGAGTGGGGCTACTCGAACCGACTCGCTGACCTCATCGGCCTCGTCGCGAAGTCGCTGTAAACATGGCTGTCCGTACCCTGAAGGACCTGCTCGCCGACGGCGTGCAGGGCCGGGGCGTGCTGGTTCGGTCTGACCTGAACGTGCCGCTCGACGGCGCAGAGATCACCGACGCCGGGCGCATCATCGCGTCGGCGCCGACGATCAAGACGCTAGTTGACGCGGGCGCGAAGGTCATCGTCACCGCGCACCTCGGTCGACCCGAAGGTCACGTGGATCCGGCGCTGTCGTTGACGCCGGTCGCAGCTCGGCTGTCGGAGGAACTGGGCCGCAACGTGCAGCTCGCAGGCGACGTCGTCGGCAGCGACGCACTCGCCCGAGCCGAAGGGCTCACCGACGGTGATGTCCTCCTGCTGGAGAACATCCGCTTCGATCCGCGGGAGACCAGCAAGGACGACGCCGCGCGTGCACAGCTGGCCGCGGCGCTCGTCGAGTTGGTCGGCGATGACGGTGCGTTCGTCTCGGACGGTTTCGGTGTCGTGCACCGTAAGCAGGCGTCGGTCTACGACGTCGCGAAGGTGCTGCCGTCGTACGCCGGCGACCTGGTCGCGACCGAGGTCGACGTGCTCGCGAAGATCACCGGCGACTCGGTCGAACACCCGTACGCGGTGGTGCTCGGCGGTTCGAAGGTCTCGGACAAGCTCGCCGTCATCGAAGCGCTCGCACCGAAGGTCGACACCCTGGTGATCGGTGGCGGCATGGCGTTCACGTTCATCAAGGCGCAGGGCAGCCCGGTGGGCGACTCGCTGCTGCAGGAGGACATGGTCGACACCTGCAAGGATCTCCTTGAGCGGTTCGGCGACGTCATCCACCTGCCTCACGACATCGTCGTCGCCGACAAGTTCGCTCCGGACGCGTCGACGTCGATCGTGAAGACCGCGGACGGCTTCACCGAAGGAATGGGCTTGGACATCGGCCCGGGCAGCGTTGAACGTTTCGCAGCGGTCCTGACCGGTGCCAAGACCGTGTTCTGGAACGGCCCGGCAGGCGTCTTCGAATTCGAGAAGTTCGCGGCGGGCACCCGCGGCGTGGCCGAGGCCATCGTGACGGCGACCGCGGGCGGCGCGTTCTCGGTGGTCGGCGGCGGCGATTCGGCGGCAGCCGTTCGCGCGCTCGGACTCGCCGACGAAGCGTTCTCACATATCTCGACAGGCGGCGGTGCGTCGTTGGAATACCTTGAGGGCAAGGAGCTTCCGGGCCTGTCCGTGCTGGAGGTGAATGCGTGATGGCCGCATCGACAGGGCCACGCAAGCCCCTCATCGCGGGTAACTGGAAGTGCAATCTGAACCACCTCGAGGCGATCGCCCTGGTGCAGAAGATCGCTTTCGCGCTTCCCGAGAAGTACTTCGAGAAGGTCGACGTGACGGTGATCCCGCCGTTCACCGATATTCGCAGCGTCCAGACGATCGTCGACGGCGACAAGCTGCTGCTGACCTACGGTGCACAGGATGTCTCCGAACATGATTCGGGCGCGTACACCGGCGAGATCAGCGGTGCGTTCCTCGCCAAGCTCGGCTGCACGTTCGCCGTTGTCGGACACTCGGAACGGCGCACTCTGCACGGCGAGTCGAACGAGACGGTGCTGGCGAAGACCAAAGCCGCGCTCAAGCACGGTCTGACTCCGATCGTGTGTATCGGCGAAGGTCTGGACGTCCGCGAAGCGGGCGAGCACGTGGCGTACAACGTCACGCAGATCAAGGCGTCGCTCGCGGGGCTCAGCCCCGCCGAGATCGCCGAGGTCGTTGTCGCATACGAACCCGTGTGGGCCATCGGCACCGGTCGGGTGGCCAGCGCAAGCGATGCTCAAGAGGTGTGCGCTGCCGTCCGCGGTGCGCTCGCCGAGCTTGCCGACCAGGCGACCGCCGACGCGGTACGCGTCCTGTACGGCGGCAGTGTCAGTGCGAAGAACGTCGGCGAGATCGTCGGGCAGACCGACGTCGACGGGGCGCTCGTCGGCGGTGCGTCGCTCAAGTCGGGCGAGTTCGCGCAACTCTCGGCGATCGCCGCGGGCGGGCCGCTGCTCTGATCCGAGCTTCTATCGCGTAGACTGTGGCAGGTTGCTCCTATGCGGAGCGACCTGCCACAATGCTTTCCGGCGGCCTACGGGCCGCGACCCACAGACTGACAGGACCATCGACTCGTGACTCTCGCGCTCGACATCGGCTTGATCATCACCAGCCTCCTGCTGATCGTGCTGGTTCTGCTTCACCGGGCCAAGGGCGGCGGACTCTCGTCGCTGTTCGGTGGCGGCGTCCAGTCGAGCCTGTCCGGTTCCTCTGTCGTCGAGAAGAACCTCGACCGTCTCACGATCTTCATCGGCCTGCTATGGGTCATTCTGATCATCGGCGTCGGCCTCGATATCAAGTTCGGCGCGTAACCCGGCCGAGTGTCCCTGAGTCCCGAGTATGTTGGGACGCATGGCAACCGGTACGAACGCTGAAACTTTCCGCCGCGCCGTCTCGACTCCGATGGTGGAGCGCATCGTCGTCGAAGAATCCGGGCGGTCGGCCACCGAACCGCTTCGCGACGACATCCGTTATCTGGGCGGTCTGCTCGGTGACGTCATCCGCAGCCAGGCGGGCGACGAGGTCTTCGAGCTCGTAGAGAACTCGCGCATCGACGCGTTCGGCGTCCGATATGCGGACGTCAGCCGCGACGAACTCGCCGGACGCTACACCGGGCGGCCGGTCGACGACCTCATGCCGGTGATCCGGGCATTCACCAGTTTCGCGCTCCTGGCCAATCTCGGCGAAGACCTCCACCGTGAACGTCGACGGCGCATCCACGTGCTCGCGGGCGACCCGCCGCAGGCGTCGTCGCTTGGTGCCACCTTCGCGCGACTCGCCGCCTCGGGGCTCTCCGATGCGAGGGTCGGCGAGATCCTCGCCGACTCGCAGGTGGTGCCGGTCATCACCGCGCACCCCACCGAGACGCGCCGACGCAGCATCTTCGACGCCCAGAACCGCATCACCGCGCTCATGCGCGAACGGGGACGCGGCGAACTGACCGCCGAGGAGGACGCCGCGATCACTCGCGACATCTCCCGGCAAATCCTCATGCTCTGGCAGACCGCATTGATTCGCATGCGCAGACTGACGATCAGCGACGAGATCACAACCGGCCTGCGTTACTACGACGCCTCATTCTTCGACGTGGTGCCAGCGCTCAACAACGATGTACGTAGCGCCCTCGCCGAGGTGTTTCCGGCGGCCGACCTCGACGCGATGTCGGTGATCTCGATGGGTTCGTGGATCGGCGGCGACCGCGACGGCAACCCGTTCGTGAACGGCGACATCGTCACCGAGGCCACGACGTCGGCGGCCGCTGCCGTCATGCGCCATCACCTCGCCGAACTCGCCGAACTGCACCAAGAACTCGCTATGTCGGTGCGCCTGGTCCGCGGCGTCGCCGACGATCTGACTGCGTTGGGCAGTCGGTTCGCACACGAATATCCCGGAGGCGTCGACGACGAGCCGTTCCGGTCCGCGGTCACCGCGGTGCGGTCGCGTCTACTAGCACGCGCCGAACGCACGCTTGGCGACGATTTCGTCGCACCGGCCGACCGTGCGCTCGCGTCCGCGTCGGAGCCATACGCGGACGCCGCCGAGTTCCTGACCGACCTCGACGTGATCGACTCCGCCCTGCGCGCGGTGTTCGACGACGCCATCGCCGATGACCGTCTCGCCTCGCTGAGAGAGGCCGTGCGGACCTTCGGTTTCCACCTGTCGGGGCTGGATATGCGCCAAAACTCGGAGACTCACGAGGAGGTCGTCGCCGAACTCCTCGCGTGGGCGGGGGTGTGCGACGACTACGCGGGCCTCGACGAAGGCGAGCGGGTGCGGGTACTGACCGGCGAACTGACCTCACGCCGACCGCTCACCACCCCCGACGCACAGTTGAGCGAGCTGGCGACCAAGGAACTCGGCGTCGTCCATGCTGCCGCGGCAGCCGTCGACCGTTTCGGTGCGCACGCTGTCCCCGACTACATCATCAGCATGTGCCAGTCGGTGTCGGACATGCTCGAAGCAATGGTCCTCCTCAAAGAAGCGGGCCTCTACGACGCCGGGACGGGGTCACCGTCGTGCAGCGTGCGGGTGGTGCCGCTGTTCGAGACCATCGAAGACCTGCAGAGCGGTGCCCAGATCCTCACCGACACGCTCGCGTTGGACTTCTACCGCGACCTCGTCCGAAACCAGGGCGACACGCACGAGGTGATGCTCGGGTACTCCGACTCGAACAAGGACGGTGGGTACTTCGCGGCCAACTGGGCGCTGTACCGCGGCGAGCTCGGCCTCGTGGACGCCGCCCGCGCGGCGGGCGTCCGGCTCCGACTGTTCCATGGCCGGGGCGGCACCGTCGGGCGTGGCGGTGGGCCGACCTACGACGCGATCCTCGCGCAACCGCCGGGGGCAGTCCAAGGATCGCTGCGTCTCACCGAGCAGGGCGAGATCATCGCCGCCAAGTATGCCGAACCGGTCAGTGCCCGACGCAACCTCGAGTCGTTGGTGGCGGCGACGATCGAATCGTCGCTGCTCGACGTCGAAGGGCTCGGCGACGATTCAGATCAGGCGTACCGGGTGTTCGATGAGATCGCTGCGTCGGCTCGCCGCGCGTATTCGAGGCTCGTCCACGAGACGCCGGGTTTCGTCGAATACTTCACGTCATCGACGCCCCTGTCGGAGATCGGCGCGCTCAATATCGGGAGTCGGCCGACGTCACGGAAACAGACCACCGCGATCTCCGATCTGCGTGCGATCCCATGGGTGCTGTCGTGGACGCAATGCCGGGTGATGCTGCCCGGCTGGTACGGCACCGGCAGTGCGTTCGCGGAGTGGGTCGGCGACGACCCGGACCGGATCGCGACGCTCGCCGACTACTATCGCCGTTGGCCGTTCTTCCGATCGGTGATGTCGAACATGGCGCAGGTGCTCGCCAAGAGCGACATGGGTCTGGCCTACCGGTACGCGCAGCTGGTGCCCGACGTCGAATTGCGCGATCGGGTGTTCTCGATGATCGTCGACGAACATGAGCGCACCATCGCGATGTGTGCGGCGATAACCGGGACCGACGACCTTCTGGCCGACAACGACGCGTTGAAGCGTTCAGTGGTCAACCGGTTCCCGTATTTGGAACCGCTCAACCTTCTTCAGGTGGAGCTGCTAGAACGCTTCCGCGCGGGCGATGACTCTCCTCAGATCCGCCGCGCCATCCAATTGACGATGAACGGGTTGGCGACGGCGCTGCGAAACAGCGGTTAGCCTCGATCAGGCCGCGGCGGGCGGGCCGAGCTCGATAGTTCTGCGCTCTGGTGGTCCCCGGTCACCGTCGGTCCCACTCGTCGGCGAGGAGCTGATATGACCGCAGCCGGTCGCGGTGGTCATGGGTGATGGTGGTGACAATCAGCTCGTCCGCTGCCGTCGCGTCACGCAAACGCTCCAAGTGGTCGGCGACCTCGGACGGTGTTCCCACGAACTGAGTCTCGATCCGGTCGGCGACCAGGGCGGCGTCGTCGTCGCTCCACGTAAACGCTCGCGCCTGCTCGGGCGTCGGGAACTCGATGGCGCCCTCGAGTGACCGGATACTGCGCACCCAGGGTGCGTAGCCGCTGGCTAGTTCGACAGCGTCGGCATGCGTGTCGGCGACGACGACGTCCGCGGACACGCTCACGTGGGGGACTTCGAGGTCGTCGGACGCGATGAACGTCGATCGATACGCATCAACTGCTTCAAGGACTGTCGCCGGGCTGACGTGGTAGTTGGCGCCGAACCGGAGCCCGTGTTCACCTGCGACCCGCGCGCTCGAACCTGCGCTCGATCCCAGGATCCACACCTGCAGGTCCGCGCCCTCGCCGGGCACGACGTGTGCCTCCTGTCCGTTCTCGTCAACGTACTCGCCAGCCAGGAGAGTGAGTACGTCGCCGACTTGCTCGGCGTAGTCCTGAGGTACTGCTCCGGGCAGCTGGAGGAGTCCCTGTGCGAGCGCTATGCGCGGACTGCCGAACAGTTGCGACCAGTCGAACGGCGCCGGAATCGGCAGCCCGTTATCGGTGCGGCCGTCGGTGATCGGTCGCGGCGTCGTCGCGACGAGCGCGTCCGGCGGTTTGCCTCCGGAGCGGCCGAGCCCGAGGTCGAAGCGGCCGGGGTGGACCGCGTCCAGAAGGCCGAACTCCTCGACGGTCGACAACGCTGTGCGATGACCCATCTGGACCGCCGCCGTGCCGAGCCGGATCGTCGACGTCGCCGACGCGGTCAGGGCGAGGAGCACGGCAGGCGAGGTCCCGGCGACCCCGGGGTTGAGATGGTGTTCGGCGAACCAGTAGCGGGCGTAGCCGGCTTCTTCGGCGTGTCGGGCCAAGTCGATGCTGTTCGCGATCGCAGTCGATGCCGTCGATCCGCTCGCGATGGGCACCAGGTCGAGAACGGTGAGCGGTGTGTTGGTCATGGTGTCGCGGACTCCTGTCGGGCAGTGGCGGACGAGCCGACCGGCGGCGAACCCCAGCCCCACGGTGGGTCGGGCAGGTGCCGCAGCGCAGGTACGACGTCGGACTGGAACAGAGCAAGCGATTCGCGGTGGGCTGCAGGCTCGATCCCTCCTGGCTCGGCCTGTACATGCACGAGACTGTGACCGAACTGCTCGTGATACTTGTGCACTTTGTCGACGACCTGCTGCGGACTGCCGATCAGCGCGGACGAGTCCGTGACGAACTCGTCGAGAGTGGTGAACGCAGGGTCGGCTCCGGACTGCCGGTGCGCGGCGAGGTACTGCGCGAACGCCGGACGGTACGCGGCGACCGCGTCCTGCGACCGGCGGTGCACGGACAGTCCAGCCGTACCGGCGCCCACCGCAGCCTCGGCGCTGTCGTGGCCGTGCGCCGCCCACTGCTCGCGATAGCGCCGGATGAGCGCGGTGTACGGGCTGATTCGATTGGTGACGTTCGCCGAGAAGATGGGATCGCCGTAGCGGGCAGCTAGGTCGATCGACGCCGTACTCGTAGCGCTGCCGTGCCAGATGCGGATCGGTCGCTGCAACGGTTCCGGCCAGACCTCGGCGTCGTCCAGCGGCGGGCGGAACCGAGTGTCGTAGGTGATCGTGTTGTCCGCCCACAATCGCCGGAACACGTCGAGCGATTCAGCGTTGCGGGCCCACTGATCGTCCTCGGATACCGCGAACAGATCGCGTTGTGCCGATCCGTTGCCTTTGCCGATGATTAGTTCGAGTCGGCCGCCCGACAGGTGGTCGAGGGTCGCGTAGTCCTCGAAGGCCCGTACCGGATCGACGAGCGACAGCGTCGCGACCGTCGTGAAGAGCCGGATGCGGGAGGTCAGCGCCGCGAGATGACTGAGCCACACGGCTGGCGACGACGACAGGAACGGTCGCTCGTGTCGTTCGCCGACGCCGAACCCGTCGAATCCGAGCTCCTCGGCGTACCGCGCGTAGTCGAGGACCTGCCGGAAACGCTCCGCGGTGGGCGTCAGCTCTCCGGTCTGCGGATCCGGTGATCGCGCGATGAGCGTGATCGCGATGAATCTCATGATGCGGCCGTATCCCGACGCTCGGCGGGGCGTCGGAGTCCGAGGTGATCGCGCAGCGTGGTCCCCTCGTACTCGGTGCGGAACACGCCACGCTCCTGAAGGATCGGGACCACGTGATCGACGAACGGGGCCAGACCGCCCGGTGTGACGTGGGGTACCAGGATGTATCCGTCGGCGGCGTCGGTCTGGACCTCGTGATCGATCTGAGTCGCGACCGACTCGGCGGTGCCGACGAACGCATGCCTGCCGAACGAGTTCGCGACGGCTTCGCGTGCGGACAGTCCGTCGGCGGCTGCGGCGGCCCGCCACTGTTCGGCGAGTTCGAGTGCACTGCGACCGAACATCCGAACGCTCGCTCGCCCTTTCGACACCGTCGAGTCGCCAGGCACCGGATCGAAGGACGGGAACGCACCGTCCGGGTCGAAGTCGGGGAGCGAGGTATTCCAGAGCTGTTCGATGAACCGGACGGCAGTCGCCGGTGAGACCTGGGCGAGACGCACCTCACGGGATAGTTCGGCGGCGTCGTCCTCAGTGTCGCCGATGATGAACGTAGCCGCTGGCAGGATCAAGAGCTCGTCCGGTTGCCGCCCGAAGCCGGGCAGACGCTTCTTGACGTCCCGATAGAACGCGCGCGCATCGTCTCCGGCGGCGTGCCGAGAGAAGATCGCGTCGGCCTTCGCCGCAGCGAAGTCACGTCCCTGATCGGAGTCGCCGGCCTGGAAGATCACCGGCCTTCCCTGCGGAGTTCGCGGCACGGTGAATCGGCCCTCGATGTCGAAGAACCGGTCGTGAACGGCGTATGTCCCCGCGTCCGCGGACCCGAGGAAGGTTCCGGACGCTTGGTCAGCGACAACGTCGTCGTCGCTCCACGAGTCCCATAGTTCGGTGACCGCGGCCAGGAATGCGCGGGCGCGGTCGTACCTGTCCTCCTCGGCGAGATATCCGCCGCGACGGAAGTTCTCGCCGGTGAACGCATCCCAGCTCGTCACCACGTTCCAAGCGGCGCGACCGGCGGACAGATGGTCGAGCGACGCGAACTGGCGGGCGACGTCGAACGGCTCGTTGAACGTCGAGTTGATGGTTCCGGTCAGCCCGATTCTCTCGGTGACGGCGGCGAGCGCGGTCAGGATGGTGAACGTGTCCGGGCGTCCCACGACATCGAGGTCGTAAATCTCGCCGTTCTGCTCGCGCAGACGCAGCCCCTCGGCGAGAAAGAGGAAGTCGAATTTTCCGCGTTCGGCGTCGCGCGCGAACCGCGTGAAGCTGTCGAACTCGATGTGACTGCCCGACGCCGGGTCGCTCCACACGGTCGTGTTGTTGACACCGGGGAAGTGGGCGGCGAGATGAATCTGCTTGGTGGTCTCGGTCATGGTCGGATCCTCCTCATGCTGTGGTCGACGCGGCGGCCGCGTAACGGTTGGCGGGTCGAGACAGGCCGAGACGTTCACGGAGAGAGCCCGCACGGTGTGTCTCGGGATAGGCGCCGCGCGCACGGAGTTCGGGAACAAGGCGATCGACGATCTGCTCGAGGTCGTGCGGCAGTGTCGCCGGCCGCAGCCGGAAGCCCGTCAGCCCCGCCGTGCTGTGATCGACCAGAAGATCAGCGAGGCCGCTCGCGGTTCCGACGAAGATTTCGGCGTCGCTCGTGTACGCGGAACCCGCGGCGTCGTCGAGTCGATCGAGTCGGGCGCGTGCCGCCTCGACGGTGTCATCGAGCACGACCACAAGTTCGCCGAAGACGTGGACGGCGTCGTCGCCGCGGCCCGCGGCGCGCTGTGCCGATCTGATACTCGCCACGATCGACTCCGCGTCCGCGTGATCGCGCGGAGTGACGAAGCCGATGTCGGCGGACGAACCGATCAGCTCGTACCCGGGCGCGGTGTGGGCGAGAGCGGCGACCGGGGGATGCCCTTGCGGCGGCCGGGGCGTGATCGACGGGCCGCGCACCGAGAAATGGGGGCCGTCGAAGTCGATGTAGTGCAGCTTGTGCCGATCGATGAATCGTCCGGACGCGACGTCCCGAATCTCCGCGTCGTCCTCCCAGCTGTCCCACAGGCGACGGAGCACGTCGACGTAGTCGCGTGCCTCGCCGAATAGTTCCCGGACGAGCGTTTCGGCCTCGGGGGAGCCCAGTCGGTCCGCCGTGACGGTGGGCAGAGTCCGGCGTCCGACGTTCCGGGCCGCTGCCGCGCCGGCCACCTGGATTCGGACGCCCGCGTTGCCGGTGCTCACGTAGTCGAGGGTGGCGATCGCCTTCGACAGGTGGAACGGTTCGGTGAGAGTCGCGACGGCAGTCGGGAGCACTCCGAGTCCCGGGGCCGAGGGAGCTATTCGGGCTGCGATGTCGACCGCGTCCAGGCGTCCGCGCACCCGATCGGTTCGGGTGTCGGGTGTGCCGAACTCGTCGGACTGCAGTTCGAAGGCGTCCTCGATCGTCACGAAGTCGGCGAGTCCTCGCCGAGCGGTCGCCGCCAGGCTCACCCAATACGGTGCGGTGAACAGGTCGGCGGGTCGGGCGTCGGCATCTCGCCATGCGGCGGGATGCCAGCCAGCGCCGTCGAGCGCGATCGCGAGATGCAGGTCGGTGGTGTCGGACATAGGGTCCTCCTCGGTGAGGTGCGTCGGATCAGGGAAGCTCGGGGACTCGGCGGTCAGAAGGTCGCAGACGGATTAATCTCGGACCGCTTGACCTCCGTCTGCGTCACCCCCCACTTCTCGAATATGCGGTGGTAGTCGCCGGTGTCGATGAGCTTGTTGACTGCCGCGTTCAGTGCGGGGGCGATCGGTGAGCCTTTGGCGGTGACGAACCCGACTGGTGTCGTCGTGAGCTCGCCGAGGAATTTCGTGTTCGGGATGTGTTGCGCTGCGTATCGCAGGCTCAGCGTGGGGCCGAACATCAGGTCGACCTTGCCGTTCTGCAGGCCGAGGACGATGGGTCCCTGGTCGGCGAAGTACTGAACGGTCCACGGTTCCTTGCCTTGTTTCGCGCAGTCGTCCGCGTGGGTCTCCAACAGCGTCTGGAACGTCGACCCCGGGGTCGTGGCGATCCGGTATCCGCACGCGTCGGTGAGTGTCGCGATCTTGTCGGCGTCCACCGTGGAGGCTCCGAGGAACCCTTGGCCGTCGTTCAGGTAGGTGGCGAAGTCGAGCACCTCGGTGCGGGCCTTCGTGACACCGAAGTTCGCCTGCCCCACCTGGTACCGGCCGTTCTGTACCCCGGGCACGATCGTCGCGAACGTGCCGTATTCGCGGTGCCAGTCGACCCCGAGGACCTTGGCGACCGCGTTCGCGACGTCGATGTCAAGACCGACCTGCTCGCCGTCGGCGACGCCGGCGTGCGGCAGTTGAGCTTGACCGACCGCTTCGACCGAACCGACAGTGAGGGCGCCCGAGGCGCGCACGTCGGCCGGCAGTAGCGCGGCGACACGGTCGTCTCGCGCGATGGCCGAGACCACGTCCTGAGTGGGCACAGCGGCGGAGCCCGCGGCAGTGTCCGATTTCGAGTCCGATCCACATGCGGTCAGACCGATGGAGGCGGCCAGGAACAGCGCTCCCGCTGCGGCGAGACGTCGTGACCTAGTGCGCGAGTGCGACATGAGATGTCCTTGTCGGTAATGAGGAGGAAATGGATGACGGGGAAGTGACGGTGTGGGCGGGGCCGGGATCCGATGGCCCGGGATAGCAAAGGCCGGATGCGAAAAGGTGCGGCGAATTCAGAGGACGGCGGAGACGAATGCGCGTGTCCGTTCGTGAGACGGAGCGGCGAGCACAGTGCGCGGCGGACCAGATTCGACGATTTGGCCGCCGTCGACGAAGACGACAGTGTCCGCGACCTCGCGGGCGAAGCCCAGTTCGTGAGTGACGATGAGCATCGTCATGCCGTCGTCCGCGAGGTCGCGGATCACGGCGAGGACGTCACCGACGAGTTCTGGATCCAGGGCGCTCGTCGGTTCGTCGAACAGGATGATGCGTGGCTTCTGGGCGAGTGCCCGCGCGATGGCCACACGCTGCTGCTGCCCGCCCGACAGCTGCGCCGGGTAAGCGCCGTCGCGCCCTGCGAGACCGACCCTGGCGAGCAAAGCGGATGCGGCAGCGAGAGCCTGGACTCGCGGAACGCCCGCGGCTATCGGACCCTCGGCGATGTTCTGAGCGGCGGTGAGATGGCCGAACAGGTTGAACTGTTGGAAGACCATACCGATCTGCGATCGCTGGCGGGCGATATCGCGGGCGGAGCGTTCCCGGAGGCGACCGCCGACCGGACGGTACCCGATGACCTCGCCGCTGACCTCGACAAATCCGGCGTCGGGGCGCTCGAGATGATTGACACATCGCAGCAGCGTGGACTTGCCCGATCCCGAGGGGCCGATCACGACAGTCACCCCGCCTTCGGCGATGTCGAGGTCTATCCCCTGCAGCACGCTCGCACCGCCGAAGCTCTTGGACAGGCCACGGATCCGCACCGCCTGTGTCGAATCGAGTTCCGGGGCGCTCATGACTTCGCTCCGTTCGCGTTGATACGTGACCAGGCGGAGCCCAGGAGAGGCAGATTGTTGCGGAAGGTTCGGCGCAGCGGCGTACGGCCGCGTCCACCGCGTCTGCCGCGTGCATAGTGCCGCTCAACATAGTGCTGGCCGATCGACAGCAGCGTCGTGAGGATGATGTACCAGAGCGTCGCCACGAGGAGGAGCGGAATGATCAGGTAGTTCTGCTGATAGATGAGCTCGGCGGAATAGAGCAGATCCTGGACGGCGATGACGCTGACAATCGAGGTGGCCTTGAGTAGGCCGATGAGCATATTGCCGGACGCCGGGATGATCGACGGCATCGCTTGCGGCAGCACAATGCGACCGAAGATGCGCAGCCGCCCGAGCCCCATCGACTGTGCGGCCTCGGTCTGGCCGCGGTCAACCGACAGAAGTCCGCCGCGGACTATCTCGGCGGCGAATGCGGCGATGTCCAGCGACAGGGCGACGAACGCGGCGAAGACTCCGCCGAACAGGCGTGCGGTGTCGAACGAAGCGAACTCCGGTCCGAATGGAACGCCGATCGACAGCTGCGGGTAGAGCGATGCCAGTTCATACCAGAAGAGGAGCTGGACCAGCGGCGGCACCGAGCGAAACAACCACACGTAGGCGAACGCGATCGACGAGAGCAGCTTGTTGTGAGACAGCCGCATGGCGGCGAGCACGATGCCGAGTGCGTAGCCGACCGCCAGTACTGCGATGGTTAGCCAGATTGTCAGCCCGAGACCCCGAAGGATCGAGTCGTCGGTGAAGTAGTCGGCGACTACGCCCCACTGGAATCGCTCGTTGACGATTAGCGTGTGACCGAGCATCGCCAGCAGGACCAGCACCACGATCACGCCGAACCACTGCCCGGGTCGGCGCGCGGCGACCAGCGGTGCCCTGACGAGTTCGTCGTCTCCGGGACGGCGGACGAGATTCGGGACCGTGAGAGGTCGCTCGGATAGTTGAGTCACGATCGGTGACGTCCTTCATCGGTTCGCGCTTACCGTGCGGCTCTCGCACGGTCGGGTTCTCACCTGGAGCACCCCGCCGCGTGTGGAGGGTTGCCGGTCAGCCAGCCAGGGCTTTTGTCACTGACACTCATAACCGACGTCGACGTTACGAGTCCGGCGGGCGGCGGCCAATCGCCGCGATCGTGGTGATCGGAAAGGACGTGCAATACGGAAATACGGGATTCTTTGAATCCGGGTGAGCCTAACTCTCCACCCGACGCGAATCAGCCCGAGAGCCGGCCACGAGCGGTGGCGGCCCTCGGGCTGATCCGAGGTGATGTCAGACGGCTACGGCAGTGCGGACGCTGCAGTTCGGTCGAGGAACCAGACCGTGGCCTCAGTTCCGTTTGCTCCGGCACACGGCCAGTCGGCGCGCGCGGCGCCTGTGTGGGCCGCCGCGACGGCCTCGGCCTTCTCCGCACCGGAGACGAGGAACCAGACTTCTCGTGAACGATTGATCACCGGGAACGTCAACGTCAGACGCGCGGGCGGTGGCTTCGGTGAGTCGGTGACGGCGACGACAGTCGCGACATCCTCGTTGGTGGCGTCGGTGTGCGGGAACAGCGAGTTGATGTGGCCTTCGCCGCCCATGCCGAGGAGGTGCACGTCGAAGATTGTTTCGGTGCCGACCAACCGTGCGTAGTCCTTGGCTGCGGCGTTGATGTCGTCGCCAAACTCGCCGTCGGACGGGGCCATCACATGGATTCTCGCCGGATCGACCGGAACCGACGAGAGGAGCGCGTCGAATGCCTGACCGGAGTTGCGTTCGGGGTGTGTCGCCGGGACGAAACGGTCGTCGCCCCAATAGACCTCGACCCGATCCCAGGCGATGCCGCCCGAGTCGGATACAAGTGCGCGGAGCAGACCGATCCCGTTGGACCCGCCCGTCAGCGCGACGGATGCGATACCGCGCGCCTCTTGGGCACGAACAACGGCATCAACGAAGCGGGCACGAGCCGTTTCGATCAACTCGGTCGACGAGTCGAAGACGAGAGTCTCGGGTCTCGAATCCGCTCGATCGGCAGGGGACGTCATGTCGACTCCTTGAATTCCACGTCGGGCAGACCGAGTAACGCCGCTTCGTACACTTCGTCTGCATCCAGGCTGCGGAGCTCTTCGGCCAGGCATTCGGCTGTGGTTCGTCGCGCATACGCGACCCGACCATTCGGGTGGCCGGTGCTCGCAACAGTTCCACTCACCCCGTCGTCGTTCACCGACATCGACAGGGTGGAATCGCCCCGGAATAGGCGGGTGGCGAGCGGCCCGGGGCGCCGGACGACGCGAGTGTGCAGGGCCGCGGCCAACCAGCCGGCGAACAGGTCCAGACCCGGCATGTCCAGCGGGCCGGTGATCTCGGCTCCCGTGATCGGGGTATGCGGCGGACGGTCGAGCGCCGATACGAATAGGGCGCGCGTCGGCGTGAGCGCCGACCACGACAGGTCGGTGTCACCGGGGGAGTAGCCCGCCCGTCGCTCGGCGAGGAACGCGGCGGGGTCGGCCGACTTCCGCGCATCCGTGATGCGGCGGGAGGCCAGACGCCCCAGACGGTCTTCCGCCGGATTCGTCGGCGCCCGGTCCGGCCACCAGGTCACAACCGGGGTGTCGGGCAGCAGGAACGGCGTCACCACCGCGTGCGGATGCTCGGCGAGCTGCCCCGACAACGTCAGCAACACGACTTCTGAGGCCCCGGCATCTCCGCCGACACGGATCTGCGCGTCCAGCCGTGCGTCGCCCGTCCGGTTGCCGCGTGAGACCACGATGACGCGGCACGGATGTTCGCGGCTGGCCATGTTCGATGCCTCGACGGCCTCCTCGGTGGCTTCGCCCGCGTCGACGTCGATGATCAGCGTCAGCACGCGGCCAAGCGTCACGGCTCCGCCGCTGCTACGCATCCGGACGAGTTTCTTGCTGATCGAGGTGGTGTCGGTGTCGGGTAGGTCGACGATCATCGACGGCTCCTGTTCTGCGTGGACGTCATGGACGCCTCCAGACGCGACCGGTGCGGTTCATCATCGTCTCGGCGGAATTCGGCCCCCACGTCCCGGACTCGTACTCGTCCGGGGTGCCGGCCGACGCCCACTCGGCGAGTACTGGGTCGAGGATCTGCCAACTGAGCTCGACCTCCTCGTTCACCGGGAACAACGACGGCTCGCCGAGGAGGACGTCGAGCAGGAGACGTTCGTACGCTTCGGGCGACGAGACGGTGAACGCTCCGCCGTAACTGAAGTCCATGTTGACGTCGCGCACCTCCATCGACGACCCGGGTACCTTCGAGCCGAATCGCAAGGTGACGCCTTCATCGGGCTGCACGCGGATGACGAGCGCGTTCTGGCCGAGTTCGGCGGTCATCGTGTCGTCGAACGGGAGGTGCGGTGCGCGTTTGAATACCAGGGCGATCTCCGTGACGCGACGACCAAGACGCTTGCCGGTGCGGAGGTAGAACGGAACGCCCGCCCACCGTCGCGTATCGACTTCTAGCGCGATCGCCGCGAACGTCTCCGTTGTCGAGTCGGCGGCGAACCCGTCCTCGTCTTTGAGTCCGACGACGGGTTCGGATCCTTGCCAACCCGCGGCATACTGGCCGCGCGCGGAGTTCTCCGCGATCGGCAGGATATTGCGGGTCGACTGCAGAACCTTCACCTTCTCGGTCTGCAGATGGCGCGGCGAGAATGAGACGGGTTCTTCCATTGCGACCAGCGCGAGCAACTGCAGCAGGTGGTTCTGGATGACGTCGCGCGCTGCCCCGATCCCGTCGTAATAGCCGGCACGGCCGCCTAAGCCGATGTCTTCGGCCATGGTGATCTGCACGTGGTCGATGTAGTGCGAGCTCCACAAAGGGTCGAACAATTGGTTGGCGAATCGGAGCGCCAGAATGTTCTGGACCGTCTCCTTGCCCAGGTAGTGGTCGATGCGGAACACCGAGTCCTCGGCGAACACACTGTTAACGAGTTCGTTGAGTTCGGTCGCCGACTCCTGGTCGTGCCCGAACGGCTTCTCGATGACCACTCGACGCCACGAGTCCCCGGTCTGGTCGGCCATTCCGGTCCGACGCAGCTGACTCAACACGACGGGGAACGCGTTCGGCGGGATCGACAGGTAGTAGGCGTGATTGCCGTCGATGCCCCGAGCCTCGTCGAGGTCGGCGAGCGTCGCCTGCAGCCGTTCGAACGCGTCGTCGTCTTCGAAGGTCCCGGACACGAAGCGGATGCCTTCGGCCAACCGGTCCCACACTTCGGCGCGGAACCCCGTCCGGCAGTTGGCCTCGACGGCCGCCCGGACGACGTCGGCGAACTCGTCGTGCGTCCAGTCTCGTCGGGCAAATCCGACCAGGGCGAAACTCGGGGGCAGGAGCCCCCGGTTCGCGAGATCGTAAATCGCGGGCATCAGCTTGCGGTGGGCGAGGTCGCCCGTCACGCCGAAGATGACCAACGCCGACGGTCCCGCGATACGCGGGAGCCGCCGGTCGTGCGGGTCACGGAGCGGATTGGTCCATTCCGACTGGGCCGAGTGAGGCACGCTGTTGACTTCCTGTCGCGTCGTTCCCGCAGAGTTTCTATCGGTTGGCGTCCAACTGCGCCGCGGTCGCGGTCAGCAGTTCGTCCCACGCCTGCTCGAACTTCTCGACTCCTTCACGCTCCAGGAGCGCGAACACGTCGGGGAGGTCGATGCCTGCGCCGGCAAGAGCGTCGAACACCTGTCGGGAGGCGGGTCCCTGGCCGACGATCGATTCGGTGTTGACCCAGCCGTGGTCGGCGTACGCCTCGAGGGTCTTGCCGGGCACCGTGTTGACGGTGTTCGGGGCGACGAGCTCGCTCACGTACAAGGTATCCGGGTACTCCGGATTCTTTACGCCGGTCGATGCCCACAATGCGCGCTGCGGCAGGGCTCCGTGCGCCTGAAGATCCGGGAACCGCGTCTCGGTTTCGAAGACCTCCTGGTAGGCGGCGTAGGCGAGGCGGGCGTTCGCCAGTCCGGCCTTGCCGCGCAGGGCGAGCGCCTCGGGGGTGCCGACGGCTTCGAGACGCTTGTCGATCTCGGTGTCCACGCGTGAGACGAAGAACGACGCGACGGACGCTATCGCTCCCGCGTCGTGACCGTTGCGCAGGGCGCGATCCAAGCCGTCGAGGTAGGCGTCCATGACTTCGCGGTAGCGCTCGACCGAGAAGATCAGCGTGACGTTGACGCTGATGCCCTGAGCGATCACGTCAGCGATCGCCGGAACCCCGGCCGCGGTGGCCGGGATCTTGATGAACAGGTTCTTGCGGTCCACGAGATTCCACAGTTCGACGGCCTGCTCGACGGTGTCGGCGGTCTTGTTCGCCAGGCGCGGGTCGACTTCGATCGAGACACGCCCGTCGGCGCCGCCCGAAGCCTCGAACACCGGCGCGAGGATGTCGCACGCGGCTCGCACGTCGTCGGTGGTCAATGCGGTGATCGCCACGTCGATGTCGGCACCGGACTTCGCGAGGTCCGCGATCTGCGCGGCGTACGCGCTGCCGCCCGATGAGATCGCGTTCTGGAAGATAGCCGGGTTGGTCGTGACCCCGACGATGCTGCGCGTGTCGATCTGCTCCTGCAGACCGCCCGACGAGATCAGGTCACGCGACAGGTCGTCGAGCCATACCGACACACCGGCTTCGGAGAGTGCGACCAGATTACTGTTTTGAGTCATGTTCTGCTCCAGACCTTTCGGGGACGCTCAGCGGCCGAGGAGGCCGCGAGCTGCGGTGACGACGGCGTCCGCGGTGATGCCGAACTCTTCGTACAGCTTCTCGTACGGGGCCGACGCGCCGTAGTGCTCCAGCGAGACGATCGCGCCGCCAGCGACGACGGCGTGCCACGGCATCGCGATTCCCGCCTCGATGGACACACGCGGCACACCAGCCGGCAGCACCGATTCGCGGTAGTCTGCGTCCTGCTCGTCGAACCACTCGATGGACGGCATGGAGACGACGCGAGCCTTGATCCCGTCGTCGGCGAGCGTATCGCGGGCTTCGACGGCCAGCGACACCTCAGATCCGGTGCCGATCAGCACGACGTCGGCCGCTCCGTCGGTGTCGGCGAGCACATAGCCGCCCCGCGAGACGCCTTCGAACGAGGTCCCGCGCAGGACTGGCACGTTCTGCCGGGTCAGCGCCAGGCCGACCGGATGATTCCGGCGCGTCAGCAGGTGACGCCACGCGTACGCGGTCTCGTTGGCGTCGGCCGGTCGGACGACGTCCAAGTTAGGGATCGCGCGGAGTGCGGCCAGATGCTCCACCGGCTGGTGGGTCGGGCCGTCTTCGCCGAGGCCGATCGAATCGTGCGTCCACACGTAGATCGGGTCGATCTCCATCAGCGAGGCAAGCCGGACCGCGGGGCGCATGTAGTCGGCGAACTGGAGGAACGTGCCGCCGTAGGCCCGAGTGGGCCCGTGCAGGACGATGCCCGAGAGGACGGCGCCCATAGCGTGCTCGCGGACGCCGAAGTGCAGCGTGCGGCCGTACGGCTCCGCCTTCCACGCTGACGTCGCGATCGAGGTCGGACCGAACGACGGCTCGCCGGTCATCGTCGTGTTGTTCGAGCCTGCGAGGTCGGCCGAGCCGCCCCACAATTCGGGCATGACCGGGGCGAGCGCGGCGAGCACCTTGCCCGATGCAGCGCGGGTAGCGACGGCCTTGTCGCCGGCCTCCCACGTCGGCAGCACCTCGGTCCAGCCGTCGGGGAGTTCACCCGCGTGGAGACGATCGAACAGCGACTTGTTCTCGGGGTTCGCGGCAGCCCAGGCGTCGTAGCTCTTCTGCCACTCTGCACGGATCGCGGCGGCCCGGTCGGCGAGCGCTCGCGTGTGCGCGATCACGTCGTCGGCGACGTCGAAGTTCTTCGACGGGTCGAACCCGACGGCCTCCTTGGTGGCGGCGACCTCGTCGGCGCCCAGCGCACTGCCGTGCGAAGCTCCGGTGTTCATCTTGGTCGGTGCCGGGAACGCGATGATCGTGCGGAGCACGACGATCGACGGACGGTCGGTCACGCTCTTGGCGGCGTCGATCGCCGCTTCGATGCCTGCCACGTTCTCGCCGCCCTCGACGGTCTGCACATGCCAGCCGTACGCCTCGTAGCGTTTGGCGGTGTCTTCGCTGAGCGCGATCGTCGTGTCGTCTTCGATGGAGATCTCGTTGGCGTCATAGAAGACGATCAGGTTGCCCAGCTGCTGGGTGCCGGCGAGCGACGACGCTTCGGAGGTGACGCCCTCCTCGATGTCGCCGTCGGAGGCTACGACGTAGATGTGGTGGTCGAACGGGCTCTGACCTGCGGGAGTCTCCGGGTCGAAGAGGCCGCGTTCGCGGCGGGCCGCCATCGCCATGCCGACAGCGGACGCGAGGCCTTGGCCGAGTGGGCCGGTGGTGATCTCGACGCCCTTGGTGTGCCGGAACTCCGGGTGCCCCGGGGTCAGCGACCCCCACGTGCGGAGACCGACGAGGTCGTCGAGTTCGAGGCCGAAGCCGCCGAGATACAGCTGAATGTACTGGGTGAGACTCGAGTGGCCGCACGACAGAACGAAGCGGTCGCGGCCGACCCACGCTGGATCGGTGGGGTCGTGGCGCATCACGCGCTGGTAGAGGCTGTAGGCGAGGGGAGCGAGGCTCATCGCGGTGCCGGGGTGGCCGCTGCCGCAGTTCTGGACGGCGTCCGCGGCAAGGACGCGGGCGGTGTCGACTGCTTTGGTGTCCAGCTCGGTCCAGTCGGACGGGTGGATGGGTCGGGTCAGCGCGCGAATCTTGTCGGTGATGGGCACGATCGTGGTGTCTCCTGTGCATCGATGGCTCTTGCCCCCGCGGACAAATAGTGACTTCCAGCCTAGCGGGGCGGCGGACTCGTGCGCGCGGCCGCCGGTAAACAGTGGGTGTGGCGGTCGTCGCACCCGCCTCCGCCCGATTCCTCGACGCATGAGGCCGCGGTCTACCATCGCTTGTAGTAGCCGTCGGCGTGGATGCGTCCGTTACCCGGCTCGTGCTGATGTGAGGAGCTTGTGTTGAGGACTCGGGAGAGCGCCGGTGTCGACGTGACTGAGTCCACCGCTTGGACTCGAGTCCGCACGACGGTTCTCGCATATATCGCGCTCACGAAGCCGCGTGTCATCGAACTCCTTCTCGTCGCGACGATCCCGGTGATGCTGCAAGCGCACCGCGGACACATCGACATCTGGTTGATTTTGGTGACGGTCATCGGTGGCTGGCTGGGTGCGGCGAGCGCCAACAGTCTCAACATGGTGGCCGATGCCGACATCGATCAGAAGATGAAGCGCACGCAGAAGCGTCCACTCGCCCGTAAAGCCGTGCCGATCGGGCATGTCCTGATCTTCGGGATCGTGATGGCGGCCGCGTCGTTCACGGTCCTGTACTTCGGTACGGCCGACGATGCCGGCAACCGATCGTTCCTGCCGTCGATTCTGGTGATGATCACGATCGCGTTCTACGTATTCGTGTACACGTTGATCCTCAAACGTCGCACCTGGCAGAACGTGATTTGGGGCGGCGCCGCGGGCTGTATGCCCGCGCTCGTCGGTTGGGCCGCGGTGACTCACGACTTGAGTTGGCAGCCGTTCGTCTTGTTCCTCGTCGTCTTCTTCTGGACTCCGCCGCACACGTGGGCGCTGGCGATGCGATACCGCGAGGACTACCGGGCCGCGGGCGTCCCGATGCTGCCGGTGATCGCATCAGACGAGAAGGTCACCTTTCAGATGCTGGTGTACACGGTCCTCACTGTGATCACCTCGTTCTTCTTGATCCCGCCGACCAGCTGGATCTACCTCGTCGTCGCAGTCGCGTCCGGTGTCTGGTTCATCTGGTGGGTCGGGAAGCTGTACGTGCAGACCCGCGCAGGCGTCGAACTCAAGCCGCTCAAGATCTTCTTGGTCTCCAACGAGTACCTCGCGCTCCTGTTCTGCGGGCTCGCCGTCGACGCCGTCATCAACCTGCCGACGATCTCCACATACTTCTCCTGATCGTCCGACGGGGCGGGACGTCGAGCGAAGCGCCGACCCAATAGGCTGTTCGAGTGACAGACACGTCGAAACCGACACCGGCCACGGTCCTTGTCTGCGCGACAACCCTCGGAGTTGCGGCGTTCGTCGTCGCCGGCACTGTCGGCGACACCACGATCCGCATTCTCGGCGCGATCGTCGGTCTGGCTGCAACGGTCGGCGGAGTCGTCGTCGTGTCGAAGTCGTCGCGGACCGCTGGGCTCATCGGTGCGGCGGTGGTTCCGTTGGTCGTACTGGTACTCGGCGTCCCGATCGCGGGCGTGATCGGGACGGACGACGAGTCGACGGAATCCGGTGGGTCCGAGACCACCGAAGCGCCCGTCGCCGATGAACTCGATCTCGACGCACGACTAGCTGACGCGTTCGCGCAGGCGGACGCTATGGTGCCGAACGGTTCGGCGTCCATCCTCGAACTACGGTTCGGGTGGTCGCCGAGTGTCGCGGTGCTCGATTCCCGTAACGGGAACAAGGTGTCGGTGAGCCAGAGCGGCGATGGCTGGGGCACGCCGTCGACGTCACGCGCGACCGAACGCGACACATTCAGTCGAGCAGAACTGACGAATCTCTCCCTATCCGACGCCGCGGTCAAGGTCGCCAGAGGTGCGAGAGAGATCGGCGACTCGGGAACCGTGACCGACCGGACCGCGATCGAGATCAAACGCAGGAGCGACGACGGTCTGTTGCTCGTCTCATTCGACAGCGACGACATCATGCGCAAGATCCAGGTGGACGCGGATGGGAACCTCCCCGACACTCTCGACGCCGGAGCCGTGGACACGGTGATGGTCGCGGCAGTGCGGATAATGAAGGCGGCGGGTGTCGGACCACGTACGCACCTCACCGGGTTCGATTTCAAATCGACCATCGACGAGGCCACGATCCCCGCTGCGTCATCAGTCCAGAGCAGTGGCGGCATCGAGATGGAGTTCGACGACGGGCCCGTCGAATCGATCATCGCGGTGCCAGGCGAGTTCCCGAAGGTCGCTCAGCGTGACGGCCGAGGATACCCGCGGACTCCCAGGTTCGTGTTGAGCGAGCTGTCGCAGGCCTCGGTGCTGCGGGCCCGCGACGATCTCATGCGACGCAATGATTCGCCTACCTACGACTCGGGCGTCGTTGGATTTCAGGCGGGCGACATGCCCGGCGACAGCGGTGGTGACGCGCCCGCACGGATTCGGATTTCGGTTGGCCCGGTCAACGGCAATGTCGAAGGCGTCTACTCGCTCAACGGACGTTTCGTCCGTGACGGCTCATGGTGACCAGCGGTCATTCGCTTCACGCGGACAGCGCCTTGCGGACCTGGGCTGCCAGCGCGGCGTGGATCGTCGGCGCGTTCGCCACTATGCCGCGTTCGGTGAGCCGCTCGACCGTGCTGACTACTTGCCGCAGGTAGGTGGCCCGCTCCGGTCCTGCTGTCCCATTCGCGTGATCGAGCAGTTTCAACGCACGACGGCAGTCGCGGGCATCGTCGTCGCCCAGCTGCGACGTACCCGTGCTGCGCGCGAAACGGTCGGCCTTATGCCATGCGGTGCGCAAGATCGCGATCGAGTCGATGTAGTCCTGACTGATGCTGTCGTCGGTGAACTGCTCGGTCCGCAGCGTGCCCGCCAGTTCGAGGGCATCGTGGAAATCCATGACCTCCTGCGCGCTCAAGTCCCACATACCCGGGTAGCGGAGCAGCATCGCCGGGTCGAGTTCGTACGCGCCGTACGCGGTCAATATGCCGTCATGGTGCTCGCAGGCACGCCCCCATTTCTGTCGCCGGGTATCCGGCGACGGCGCCGCGGGAGGAGGAGGTGTCGGCGTCCGGTGCCGCGCGGAACCGTTGTCGAAGTCAGCGCCGGACGCATCTTTCGTGTCGCTGTCTCGTTTGAACTGCGCGGCTTCCACGGCGATGTCGTCGTGCTTGGGCCATACGGCGGCCGACAGGACGATGCTCAACAGGACGGCGAAACAGACGAGGAGCGGTACCGCGGAGATCGGGCGGGTGGCGGCGAGCGCGATGACGCCCGCGCCCGCTGCGAAGGCGGTACCGACGCGGATTTGGGTCCTCGGGCTCACGGGATCAATGCGGTCGCACCGGTGGTGGCGCGAGACTCCAACGCGCGGTGCGCGTCTGCGGCGTCTGCCAGCGCGAACGTCTGACCTACTGAGACGTGCAGGCGGCCGGCGGTGATCGAGCCGAAGAACTCGTCGGCGCGCCACTCGAGTTCCGTGCGGTCGGCGACGAAGTGTGCGAGCGTGGGGCGGGTCACCGACAAAGATCCGGCGGCGTTCAGACGCTGTAGGTCGAACGGCGGGACCGGGCCGCTCGCCGCGCCGAAGAGAACGACGGTCCCGCGGACCGCGGTCGACGCGATCGAGGCGTCGAATGTCGACTGGCCGACACCGTCGTACGTCACCTGGACTCCGCGTCCGCTGGTGAGGTCGCGCACTCGTGCCGCGATGTCGTCATCGTAACGGAGGACGTGCGCCGCGCCGGCCGTGCGCGAGAGCTCTTCCTTGGCATCCGATGACACTGTCGAGATCACGGTGATGCCCCGCGATGTCGCCCATTCGGTGAGGAGCAGTCCGACACCGCCTGCTCCGGCGTGCACGAGGATTGTGTCGCCGACCTCGGGATGCGCGCTGCCGTCGAGGAGATAGTGGGCGGTGAGGCCGCGCAGGAGCGCTGATCCGGCGATCTCGTCGCTGACGGCGTCGGGCACCCGCAGGGCGCGGTCGGCCGCGATGACGGCTTTCTCCGCGTACGACGCGGCGGCATCGGTCCACGCCACCCGGTCGCCGACTGCGAATCCGGTGTCGGGAGAACCGGTTCCGATCACTTCGCCGGATCCTTCGATCCCGGGAACATACGGCGGCCGGGACGGATACAGGCCTGCTCGAAGGTACGTGTCGATGAAGTTGATGCCCGCGGCGCGAACGCGAACGAGGAGTTCGCCGGGAGCGGGTTCGGGATCGGGGACGTCGACCGCGGTGAGGACATCGGGACCGCCGTGAGCAGTCACTTGGATCGCGCGCATGGGACTATTCTCGCACGCCGGTATGATCACCGACATGAGTGAAGAATCCGCTGTGAAGACGCCTGCGACCGCACCGTCCGACGTGGTCTCGTCGATCCGCGGCTTCGTGTCCGCCAACGGCGGCTCCGCGAAGGCCGTCCTTCAGGCTGCCGGCCAAGCCGGTGTCCGTGTGACCCTCGTCGGCGACAACGGCACCCTCGGCGACCGGGTCGTCGACGACATGGAGACCGCGAAGGCAGTGGTCGACGCGGTTGACGGACTCGAGACCGCCGAATGGGACCGCGAACTCACTTCGGCTGCCGACGTTCGCCCCGGTCACTGGCAGAAGATGGCCGGCTGGGTCGCCAACCAGAAGCGTTTCCCGAAGGCGCGCAACCGCAAGATCCTCGACTGAGCGAGCGGACTTGCCGGGCAGTGCCGAAGGGCTCCGGTGGATATCGGTGATGGTGACCGGCTGCTCCGTCGTGCGTTGGTGATAGTGACCGAGTCACGGGGGAGACTGTCGGCACGCTGAACTGCAGCGATGGTGTAGACGGTCCCTTAGACTCGCCTTCACGCCGTACCCGAGACTTGGTCGCGAGCAGTCCTAGCAACCTCGACGACCTGGTGAAGTCGAGTCCCGCGGTTCGTTCGACGTCGACCGTCCGTCGAGCGGAGTCGAGACTCAGGTCGATCGGCGGCGGGCTTCGATCAGGAGTCGCGGGCGATGGCTTCCACACCACTCGCGCGGACCGCGCTGACGACCAGATAGGTTGCTCCGGATAGGAGGAGGGCGCTGCCGAACATGTGCAACACGACCATCCACTCGGGGAGTCCCGTCGCGTACTGGGTGTAGCCGATCACGCCTTGGAGCACGATGATCCCGCCGAACACGATGCTGGCGCGTCGAGCGGCCGACTTCGCGATGATCGTGACGACGATGAGGCCCGCCGTGATACCGACGAGAGCCCAGACAGCGTCCACATGCAACTGCGTCGCCTGGGTGGGTTCGAGACCGTTGCGTTTGGATTCGATGTCACCCGCGTGCGGGCCCGAACCGGTGACGACCGTACCGAGGTAGACCGTCGCCCAGGTGACCGCATAGACGACCCAAGACGCCACCACCGTGATCCGCGTGATGGCGGGTGCGGTGTCCGTCGGAGTGTCGGCGGGACGGGCAGGCGAAGTGTGGAAGACCAGCCAGGTGGCGAGCGAGATGATCAACATCGTGGCCAGGAAGTGGAACGAGACGACCCACGGGTTGAGGTTGGTCAACACGGTGATGCCGCCGACGACCGCCTGCAGTGGCACCCCCAGTCCGATGACCAGCGACAGTCGGCGTGCGAGCCGGTCGACCGGGCGGTGCCGCATGGCCGCCACGAAAGTCGCGATGGCCACGACAACCAGGACCCACGTGAGCATGCGATTGCCGAACTCGATGACGCCGTGGATGCCCATGGCCGCGTGCGGGGTCAACGATCCCGACGTGCATTGAGGCCACGTCGGGCAGCCCAGCCCGGAGTCGGTGACGCGGACGGCACCGCCGGTGACGACCAGGAGGATGTTCGCGGCGAGGTCGGCGATCGCCCAGCCGTAGAGGAATCGGCGGCTCGGCATCCGGAAGCCGGCCCACGACCGGATCAATGACTGCGTGTTTGACTGTTCAGTTGCGGACGACGTCGTCACTGGAATCGGAACCACCTCACTGCGAGGGCGCCGCCGACGACCGTCCAGGCCACCAGCACGCCGATGCCGAACAGATCAACCGACGAGTCGAGCGCCTGGATGAGCGCCTCGGTGAGAGCGCCGGACGGGGAACAACGAGCCGCCCAGTGGACGACCGACGGTACGTGCTCGTCGAAGACGACGAGACTGCCCAACCCGAGAAGCACGAACCAGATCAGATTGCCGAGCGCCAGGACGATCTCCGCTTTCATCGTCCCGCCGAGGAGTAGACCCAGAACCGCGAACGCGACTGTACCGAGCGCAACGACTACCGCGCCGAGAAGGAGGCCGGCGACTGCGGGCCGCCACCCGAGGGCTAGCCCGATCGCGCCGATGATCAGCGCCTGCAATACGACGACGATGACCACCGCGCACGACTTTCCTGCGATGATTCCCCATCGCGGGATCGGTGTGGCGCCGAGGCGTTTGAGCGCACCGTACCGTCGATCGAATCCAACAGCGATGGCCTGCCCGGTGAACGCGGTCGACATGATCGCAACCGCCAGGATCGCCGGAACGAACGTTGTCGCGCGGGCGGCGGTCGTGTCGCCGGATCCGGTGTCGATCGGTAGGAGACTCAGGCCGATCATCAGGGTGATCGGGATGAACATGGTGAGCAGCAGCTGTTCGCCGTTGCGCAGCAGCAGGGTCAGCTCCATGCGCGTCTGTGCCGCGATCATCGAGAATAACGGTGCCGGCGCTGGTGCCGGTGCGAACGTGCCCGCTGGGAAACGGTTCGGGGCGTCGCCAGACGTCTCGCTCATGCGCGCACCTCGCGTCCGGTCAATTCTAGGAAGACGTCCTGGAGTGAATTCGTGTCGACGGTCAGCGACGTGACGAGGTGATCGTTTTCGGCGCACCACGCGGCGACCGCGGCCACGATCTGCGGAGTGATCTCGCCGTGCACGAGGTGATCGCCTGCCTGGCTCCGGCTGCACGTGTAGCCGGCTGGAAGTGCGGACGCCAAGGCGTCGTCGTCGATACCTTCGGCGGTGAGACGGAGCTGGCCTTCGGCATCGCGTCGTACGAGGTCGGCGGGGGTGCCAGACGCGACCGCCCGACCCCGGTCGATGATGACGATGTGGTCGGCAAGCTCTTCGGCCTCTTCGAGATGGTGGGTAGTCAGGAGCACCGATACGCCGTCGGATCTGAGGCGGGAGATCAACTCCCACACCATGATTCGCGCGTGCGCGTCGAGGCCTGCCGTCGGCTCGTCCAAAAAGACGAGCTCAGGCCGTCCGACGAGGGCGCAGGCGAGCGACAGTCGCTGCTGCTGTCCGCCCGAGAGGCGACGGAACGGGGTGCCCGCGATGTCGGCAATCCCGAGGACGTCCATCAGCCACCCGGGATCGAGTGGGTCGGCGCAGTACGACGCGCACAGCCGCAGCATCTCCGCGGCCTTGGCGCCCGGATAGGCTCCGCCGCCCTGCAGCATCACCCCCACCCGGCTGCGGAGGGCATCGTTCTCGCCTATCGGGTCCAGACCGAGGACGCGGACCTCGCCGGCATCGGGTCGGTCGAAGCCCTCGCAGATTTCGACGGTCGTCGTCTTGCCTGCGCCGTTGGGGCCGAGAAGCGCCAGCACTTCACCGCGTCGCATGTCGAGATCGAGTCCGTCGACGGCTGCGACGTCGTCGTACCGCTTGACCAGACCTCGAATGCTCAGCGTGGTCTCGCCCGCGGCACGATCGACCGAACCGTTCGAAGAGGCAGGGGCGTCGCGCACGATCATCAGCCTAAGCGAGCAACGCCCGCGCACAGGCATCGGGTCGCGACGATGTGCGCCCGGGCACACGTGCGGTCCGGCGGCCCGCACGCGGACAGGTCAACGTCGCCCGACTCGGCGACGGCGCGACAGCCACAGTCGCACCGGACTGTCGATGAAGAAGGCCATCCCCGTGATGGCGACCATGATCAGCCCGGTCAGCAGTCCCTGCGCGACGACGAGCGGCGGAGTGTCCGAACTCGTGGGCATTACGACGACCGACATGATCGCGGAGATGACGACGGTGCCGACTCGGAACCAGCGGGTCGTCGCCCACGCGGCCAGCGGGATGATTGCCCACAACAGGTACCAGGCCTGCACGAACGGGAAGAACACGACGAATGTGGCCATCGCGATGCCGAGGCCGCCGAGCGGATGCACGCGGCCCGCGAGGCACGCGAGGAGCCAGCGGACGACGAAGATCGCCGCGATCAACTGACCGATGGGTCGCGCGATGTCGAGGATCGCCTGCGTTTGCTCGCCCATTCCGAGCCACAGTCCGACGCGACCGGCGACGACCGACAGCAAGGTCGGCATCGACATCCAAGAACGGACGATCCCGCCTGTGCTGAGCGTGCCCGTCCAGCCGAATCCGAGGCCGGTACCCAGACAGATCGCGACGATCACGGCGATCGTCACGGACAGCAAGGCGCACGCGGACTTGGCGAGAGCGAAGAACGAGGTTCGAGAGCGATCCCACCATTGGGAACGCGGCGCGTTCCGCAATGCGGGGAGCGTGGCGCCCCAGCGTCGTGCGAGAGCTATGCCGATGAAGCCGAGCGCGAGTAGCGACGAGACCTTGACCATCGCGGACGCGGCGATGAGCGCGACGCCCGCGGCCAGGATCCAACCGGCCCTGGACGGGAGTGGATGGTCGGGTCGTCGTAGGCGCTCGGAACCGTCGATGGCGCGGAAGCACCATTCCATCCCGACCAGCATCATGCCGAGCATCAGCGCTTCATTGTGGATGCCGCCGATCAAGTGGAGGATGAGCAGCGGATTGAGTGCGCCGAGCCAGAGCGCGGTAACGCTCGACACGCCGCAACGGCGGGCCAGACGGGGGAGTGACCACACGATCATCGCCACGCCGAACAGTGCGACCACGCGATGCAATAGGACGGCGACGGTGATGTTCTCGCCGGTCATAGCGGTTATGTGTTCACCGATCCACAGGAACAGGGGCCCGTACGGGGCGGGCGTGTCCTTCCACAGGTTCGGCACTGACAGCGTGAGCACGTGGTCGACGCCGAGTCCGCGCATTGGACTGTAGGTGTACGGATCCATTCCTCGGTAGGCGATCGCGCTCTGCGCGAGATACGAGTAGACGTCCTTGCTGAGCAGGGGAGGCGCGATCACTAGTGGAGCCGCCCACATCACCATCGTCTGATAGATCTGGCTCCGGGACATTCGGCGGGCCGGACTGCGACGTTCGGCTACCTCGACCGACATGCGCCCGATGGTGAATCTCGAGAGGAGCAGCCACGCGAGGACCAGCGTCATCATGCCGCCGATGGAGACGGTGAGCGCCGTCGAATACATGCGTGAGGGCAACGACAGGATGCGGGTGCCGACGATCGGATTCTGTAGGACCGGCAGCATGCCGGTGCCGAGCGATCCGATCAAGATGAGCACCGAGCCGGTAGTGCCGAACAGCTGGATGCGCCGCAGTCTCGACGTCTCGAGCGCGTTGAGCGGGCCTACTTCGGCTTCGTCGGCGTGCATGCGGGCGAGCCGAGTGCCGTATTCCCCGGTAGCGTCGGGATCGCGCTCGACGACGGGGCGGGAGACACCGAGATAATCGAGGCCTCGACGCAATAGCGGGAGTTCTGGCACACGAGCACTGTATCCGTTGGTGTGCGGTGCTGGTGCGCACGTGCGCCGGTTCGCCGGCAGAGCGGTGCGGCCTGCCGGACCAGCGGCGCGATCCCGCCGGGCGATTAGGTCACCCTTGCTGGATCGGGGGAATCAATTACGTCACACTTGTGTTGTGAAAAGCATGACCGACTCGAAGCGACTGCTGTGGCAACAGCATGCAGACGGGTCTGGCCCCGACGGCCAGACCCGCGCCGCCGTCGTGTCATTGCTCGTGGACGAGGGGCCGATGACGGCCAGCGACATCGCCGAACGCCTCGGCATCAGTGCAGCCGGAGTCCGTCGCCACCTCGACATACTCACCGACGGAGGCGACGTCGAACTGGCACCCGCCGGATTCAATAAGGGTGGCCGCGGACGCCCGGCCAAATGGTTCCAACTGGCTCCCGCTGGACGCGGCAAGCTGCGGCACGCCTACGACGACCTCGCGGGTGCCGCGATCCGATCGATTCGGGACATCGCCGGGCAGGACGCCGTCGAGAAGTTCGCCCGCGAACGCGTGAACGGCCTCGTCGCAGGCGTCGAGCCGGTGACCGAGTCCGGCTCGGTCATCGCCACCGTCGAACAGATCGCGGCCGCGTTGACCGGCGCAGGCTATTCGGCCGACATCCGTGAAGTCGGCACCGGGGTACAGATGTGCCAGCACCACTGCCCGGTGGCGCACGTCGCCACCGAGTTCCCCGAACTGTGCGAAGCCGAGACAGCGGCGTTCACCGAACTGCTCGGCACTCACGTGCAACGACTCGCCACCATCGCCAACGGCGACTGCGTATGCAGCACCCACGTACCGGTCCACCGGCCTGCAAACCCGGCGGAGTCCCCGAACGTTCCCGACCCGAAGGCGACGTCGCAGCCCGTCGTCGCCGACAACCCCGATGGAAAGGTCCCCCGATGACGGTCACCGATCCCGCCGCCGCTCAGCTGTCCCAGGAAGAGACGATCGCGTCCTTCGACGGCTATGGCTACGGCTGGTCCGACAATGACGACGCAGGCGCAGCCGCCAAGCGTGGTCTATCCGAGGAAGTCGTCCGCGACATCTCGGGCAAGAAGAGTGAGCCCGAATGGATGCTCGAGCAGCGACTCAAGGCACTGCGCATCTTCGATCGTCAGCCGATGCCCAGTTGGGGCGGCGACCTGTCGGGCATTGACTTCGACAACATCAAGTACTTCGTGCGGTCCACCGAGAAGCAGGCCGAATCGTGGGAGGACCTGCCCGAGGACATCAAGAACACCTACGACCGGCTAGGTATCCCCGAAGCGGAGAAGAACCGGCTCGTCGCAGGCGTCGCCGCACAGTACGAGTCGGAGGTCGTCTACCACCAGATCCGCGAGGACCTGGAGGAGAAGGGCGTCATCTTCCTCGACACCGACAGCGGTCTGCGTGAACACCCGGAACTCTTCGAGAAGTACTTCGGCAGCGTCATCCCCGCGGGCGACAATAAGTTCTCCGCGTTGAACACCTCAGTCTGGTCGGGTGGCTCGTTTATCTACGTGCCGCCGGGCGTCCACGTCGACATCCCGTTGCAGGCGTACTTCCGCATCAACACCGAGAACATGGGTCAGTTCGAGCGAACGCTGATCATCGTCGACGAGGACGCATACGTCCACTACGTCGAAGGCTGCACCGCGCCGATCTACAAGTCTGACTCGCTGCACTCCGCGGTCGTCGAGATCATCGTGAAAAAGGGTGGTCGCTGCCGCTACACGACCATCCAGAACTGGTCGAACAACGTCTACAACCTGGTCACCAAGCGAGCCAAGGCCGAAGAAGGCGCCACCATGGAGTGGGTCGACGGCAACATCGGGTCGAAGGTCACGATGAAGTACCCGGCCGTGTGGCTGACCGGC
Source organism: Gordonia abscondita (assembly GCF_032711245.1). Taxonomy (GTDB): domain Bacteria; phylum Actinomycetota; class Actinomycetes; order Mycobacteriales; family Mycobacteriaceae; genus Gordonia. The sequence goes on along the minus strand of NZ_CP128986.1, from coordinate 3,466,099 downwards.
GAGCACGCCAAGGGCGAAGTCCTCTCGGTCGCGTTCGCGGGTGAGGGCCAGCATCAGGACACCGGATCCAAGATGGTGCACCTCGCGCCGTACACCTCGAGCAACATCGTCTCGAAGTCGGTGGCGCGCGGCGGCGGCCGATCGTCGTACCGTGGACTGATCAAGGTGAATCCGGGTGCGCACGGCAGCCGCTCGACGGTCCAGTGTGACGCACTGCTGGTCGACCAGATCAGCCGCAGCGACACCTACCCGTACGTCGACATCCGTGAAGATGACGTGACGATGGGGCATGAGGCGACCGTCTCGAAAGTCAGCGACGATCAGTTGTTCTACCTGATGAGCCGTGGCCTCACCGAAGAAGAAGCGATGGCCATGGTGGTTCGCGGCTTCGTCGAGCCCATCGCCAAGGAACTCCCGATGGAATACGCACTCGAGCTCAACCGGCTCATCGAACTGCAGATGGAAGGATCGGTCGGCTGATGGCTGAACTCACCCCGACGAAGGAAGTCGTCGTCAACAAGGGCGAGATGTTCGCCTCGTTCGACGTCGACGCGTTCGAGGTGCCCGGCCAGCGCGAAGAGGCGTGGCGGTTCACCCCGTTCCGTCGTCTCCGCGGCCTGCACGACGGAACGGCTCCCGCCACGGCGACCCTCGACTACACCGTCGAGGGCGTCGTAGACGGCGTCACGTCTGAACTCGTCGAACGCGACGACCCGCGCCTCGGCGAAGGCGGCGTCCCGTTCGACCGGATCGCCGCGCAGGCGTACTCGTCGTTCACGAACGCTCGCGTCGTCACGATCGCCGCGAACGCACAGGTCGAGGTCCCGGTCGTGGTGACTCTCGACGGTCCCGGCGAAGGCGAGGTCGCGTACACGCACCTGCAGATCCGCGCCGAAGCGTTCGCGAAGGCCGTCGTCGTCCTCGACCAGCGGGGCAGCGGAACGGTCGGCGAGAACGTTGAGATCGTGGCGGGCGACGGCTCGCACCTGACAGTCGTCAACGTGCACGACTGGGCGCACGACACCGTGCACGTCGCGGCGCACCACATCTCTGTGGGGCGCGACGCCGTGATCCGCCACTTCGCGATCAGCCTCGGCGGCGACCTCGTGCGGCTGTCCCCGCACGTGCAGTACCGGGCGCCGGGCGGCGACGCCGAACTGTGGGGTCTGTACTTCGCGGACGCCGGTCAGCACCTGGAGCAGCGTCTACTCGTCGATCACTCGGCGCCGCACTGCCGTTCGTACGTCACCTACAAGGGTGCGTTGCAGGGGCAGACCTCCGACGGCAAGCCGGGTTCCAAGCGGTCCCGCGAGGCGCACACGGTGTGGATCGGCGATGTCCTGATCCGCCCGAGCGCCGAAGGTACCGACACCTACGAGCTCAACCGCAACCTGGTGCTTACCGATAACGCGCGCGCCGACTCCGTGCCGAACCTCGAGATCGAGACCGGCGAGATCGTCGGCGCTGGGCACGCCAGCGCCACCGGACGCTTCGACGACGAGCAACTGTTCTACCTGCAGTCGCGCGGCATCCCCGAAGACCAGGCCCGACGCCTCGTCATTCGCGGCTTCTTCGGCGAGGTCCTCGCCAAGATCACTGTCCCCGAGCTCCGCGAGCGACTCGAGGCGGCTATCGAAGCCGAACTCGAAATCGCAGGCGCCTGAGCCCCGTCCCCACATCTTGACGGCCTCCCACATCTTTACGAAGGAACTACTGATTCCAGTGACTACTCTCGAAATCCGTGATCTCCACGTCGACGTCGCCGACAACGATTCCGACGCCGAGCCGATCCACATCCTCAAGGGCGTGGACCTGACTATCAAGTCCGGTGAGAAGCACGCCATCATGGGCCCGAACGGCTCCGGCAAGTCGACTCTCTCGTACGCGATCGCAGGCCACCCGAAGTACAAGATCACGTCCGGCACCGTCACCCTCGACGGCGAAGACGTTCTGGCGATGAGCGTCGACGAGCGTGCACGTGCGGGTATCTTCCTCGCCATGCAGTACCCGGTCGAGGTGCCCGGCATCTCGATGTCGAACTTCCTGCGCTCGGCGGCGACCGCTGTCCGTGGCGAAGCTCCCAAGCTGCGGCACTGGGTGAAGGAAGCGCGCGAGGCGATGAACGATCTCGACATCGATCCGGCGTTCGGCGACCGCAGCGTCAATGAGGGCTTCTCCGGCGGAGAGAAGAAGCGCCACGAGGTTCTGCAGCTCGGTCTCCTCAAGCCGAAGATCGCGATCCTCGACGAAACGGACTCAGGTCTCGACGTCGACGCACTCCGCATCGTCAGCGAAGGCGTCAACCGGTACGCCGACGGCGAGAATGGCGGCATCCTGCTGATCACGCACTACACGCGGATCCTGCAGTACATCAAGCCCGACTTTGTGCACGTGTTCGTCAACGGCCGGGTCGTCGAATCGGGTGGCCCGGAGCTGGCCGACGAGTTGGAGCGCGGCGGATACGAGCGTTTCACCGCCGCTGTCGCGAAGTAGAAAGATGGCCGTGGCAACGGGCTTCGACATCGCCGCCGTCCGCGCGGACTTCCCGATCCTCTCGCGGACTGTGCGCGACGACAAGCCGCTGGTCTATCTCGACTCGGGCGCGACGTCGCAGCGGCCGCTGCAGGTGCTCGACGCCGAACGTGACTTCGTGCTCAACCACAACGCCGCAGTTCACCGCGGCGCCCACCAATTGGCGGAGGAGGCGACCGACGCGTACGAGTACGCGCGGGACGCCATCGCATCGTTCGTCGGCGTGACGGCGGCTGAGATCGCGTTCACGAAGAACGCGACCGAGGCGCTGAATCTCGTCGCGTACACCCTGGGCGACGATCGGTCCGCACCGCTGTTCGGCGGTACCCGGCTCGGGGACGGCGACACGATCGTCGTCACCGAGCTCGAACACCACGCCAACCTCGTCCCGTGGCAGGAACTGGCGCGCCGTACCGGAGCTCGGCTGCGCTGGTACTCGGTGACCGACGACGGACGCATCGACCTCGACTCGCTCGACCTCGACGAGACCGTCAAGATCGTCGCGTTCACGCACCAGTCGAACGTCACCGGAGCGGTGGCCGATGTCGCCGAGCTCGTCTCGCGGGCCCGCGCGGTCGGCGCATACGTCGTGCTCGACGCCTGCCAGTCCGTGCCGCACATGGCGGTGGACTTCCGCGCGCTCGACGTCGACTTCGCGGCATTCTCCGGACACAAGATGCTCGGACCGTCGGGTGTCGGCGTCCTGTACGGGAAGTCGGCGCTCCTCGAACAACTGCCGCCGTTCATCACCGGCGGCTCGATGATCGAGACCGTCACGATGGAGGGTTCGACGTACGCCGCGCCCCCGCAGCGATTCGAAGCAGGCGTTCCGATGACGTCCCAGGTCGTCGGGCTCGGTGCGGCGGTCGACTATCTCGACGCGATCGGCATGGATGCGGTCGCCGCCCACGAGCACGACCTCGTCGTGCGCGCGCTGGCACGCCTGAGCGAGATCGACGGTCTGCGGATCGTCGGCCCGCGCGAAGCCACTGGGCGAGGTGGAGCGGTCGCGTTCGACGTCGAGGGCATCCACGCCCACGACCTCGGGCAGGTTCTCGACGACGAGGGAGTCGCCATCCGGGTCGGACATCACTGCGCGTGGCCGCTGCACCGGAAGTTCGGTGTCGCCGCAAGTGCCCGCGCATCGTTCGCCCTCTACAACACGGTCGACGAGGTCGATGCTCTCGCGGACGCTATCCGCGTCGCCCAGAACTTCTTCGGAGGACGCCCATGAGAATGGAACAGATGTACCAGGAGGTGATCCTGGATCATTACAAACACCCGCACGGGCGTGGCTTGCGCGAGCCGTTCGACACCGAAGTCCACCACGTCAACCCGACGTGCGGGGACGAAGTCACCCTCCGGGTGGCCGTCGTCGACGACGCCGTCGCCGACATCTCCTACGACGGCCAGGGCTGCTCGATATCGCAGGCCTCGACATCGGTGCTCTTCGACCAGATCGTCGGGCTCTCGCTCGACGACGCGATGGCCGCGCTCGACTCGTTCAACACCATGATGACCTCTCGCGGCACCGACGCAGGCGACGAAGACCTCGTCGGCGACGGCATCGCCTTTGCTGGCGTCAGTAAGTATCCGGCGCGCGTAAAATGTGCGTTGCTCGGATGGATGGCGTTCAAGGACGCGGTCTCCCAGACCGTTGCGGAAAAGACCGGAGCATAGAAATGACTGACACAGTAGAGACCTCGCTACCCAGCCAGGACGATGTCGAAGAAGCCATGCGCGACGTCGTCGACCCGGAACTGGGCATCAACGTCGTCGACCTCGGCCTCGTCTACGGCCTCGCCATCGACGACGACGCCGCGGTCAAGATCGACATGACGCTCACCTCGCCTGCGTGCCCGCTCACCGACGTGATCGAGGACCAGACCCGAAACGTCCTCGTCACCAGCGGACTCTGCACGGACATGGAGATCAACTGGGTGTGGATTCCCGCCTGGGGCCCGGACAAGATCACCGACGACGGTCGCGAACAATTGCGAGCTCTCGGCTTCACCGTCTAGGCGCCCCTCGACCTAGCTCTCATGTAGGTGAGCGCGCTCGCCGTCCCGGTCGAAGATCGTCAGAATTTCGGCCGTCTTGCGGTACGCACTGAAGTGGTGCGGCGTCATTGTGTCGAATTCAGCGGCCTCGCCCGCCTGAATGTCGATGACCCGCTCGCCCAGATGGAGCCGAACAGTCCCGGAGAGCACTGTGAACCATTCGTGTCCCGGATGGACGCGTTGGTCCGTCGGTGAACTCGGATTCGGCGACAGTCGCATCTTCGCGACGATTACCCCGCTCTCGGCCCGGTCCCGGGACAGCAGCCACGTGACGGCGCCCGGCCGTTGATGGGGTTCGGGCCGGATCACGACGTCGTCGTCGCCGACAGGTTCGACCAGCTGGTCGAGGGTAGTTCCTAGAGCGCGCGCGATCGGGACCAGTTGATCCAGTGCGACGCGACGGTGGCCGGTCTCTATCCGCGACAGCGTGGAGGGGCTGATGTGGCAGCGTCGAGCAAGTGCGTCCAATGTCCAGCCTTGGGCGACACGTAAGCCTCTGATGCGTTGGCGGACGAGCGCGTCGACGTCGTCATCCATCGGTTCTTGCTTCATAGGCAAAACTATATGCTATTTGTGCAACACGCGGATAGCGTCGAGGCCATGAGTCAGACAGCGAAGATCACCCCAGAAGAGTCCGCTCCAGAAGAGTCTGCCGCAGAAGAGTCTGCCGCAGTGAAGAAGCCCACACCGTACGACGTCGTGATCGTCGGGGGCGGTGCCGCCGGACTGGCAGCCGCCGTCGCGCTCGGCCGGTCGTTGCGGTCGGTGCTCGTCGTCGACGCGGGAGCGCAACGCAATCTGCCGTCGGAGGCGGCGCACAATGTGCTCGGTCGAGAAGGGATCTCGCCCGGAGACCTGTTGCGGGTCGGTCGTGCCGAAGCGGAGTCGTACGGCGTCGAGTTCGTCGACGGAACAGCCACCGGCGCTCAATGCGATGAGAGCGCAGGCGGTTTCACTGTCGACGTGGATGGCGGGACCACGGTCCGAGCGCGCCGGGTGGTGCTCGCCTCCGGCCTCGTCGACGTCCTGCCCGATATTGACGGCGTGCGCCAGGCGTGGGGACACGGTGTGCTGCACTGCCCGTACTGCCACGGGTACGAGGTGCGGGGCAGGCGAGTCGGAGTGATCGCCTCGATCGCTCCGCAGGCCGTTCATCAGTCGTTGTTGTTTGCGCGCCTGGCCGACCGGGTGACCGTGTTCGCGAACGGAGTCGACTTTGACCAGGAGCAACGCGCAGACCTCGACGTGATGGGAGTCAATGTCGTGCACGGCGTTGTGTCTCGCGTTCATGTGGACGGCCGCGAGGCGCGGGCGATCGCGGTCGGCGACGACCGGTACGACGTGGACGCGGTGGTCGTCGCGCCGCGGATGCTCGCCCGCACCGAACTGTACGAACGTCTCGGTGGGCGGGCCGAGGAACATCCGATGGGGCGGATCATCCCGGCCGATGAGAACGGCGCGACGCCTGTGCCCGGCGTCTGGACGGCAGGCAACGCGGGCGACCTCGCGGCGATGGTCGCCTCGGCGGCGGGCGCCGGAGTCAAGCTGGGCGCGTTCGTGAACGCCGACCTCGTCGCCGACGACGTCCGCGCGGCGCGGGCTCGCGCAGGCGGACGGTAGCCGCCAGGAATATGTCTGGGCTGCGGCAGTGTTGAATGGTGACATGGCAACCATTGATTTGACCGGGACGGACTTCGAGCAGACCGTCAACGACAACGAGATCGTGCTCGTCGACTTCTGGGCCGAGTGGTGCGGTCCGTGTAAGCAGTTCGCGCCGACCTTCTCGGCTGTGTCGGAGAAGCACGAGGATATCGTGTTTGCGAAGGTCGATACCGAGGCTCAGCAGCAGCTCGCCGCGGCCGCGTCGGTCCGCTCCATCCCGACGATCATGGCGTTCAAGGACGGGCACCTCGTCTTCAACGAGGCTGGCGCGCTGCCCCCGCAGGCGCTCGAGTCGTTGATCGAGCAACTCAAGACACTCGACGTCGAGAAGGCGCTGCGGGAGAGCGGGCAGGCCGAGTAAACGACGGCTGCGACCGGTGAACGTCATTCGGGCGACGGCGTTCCGGCTTGGCACCCGTACTATCACCTCATGCGAAAATCTCTGATAGCCGTCGCTGTGGGTTTGACCTGCGTCCTCGCGGGCTGTGCTGTCGACGGCACACCGACGCGCGGTCCGGTAGAGCTGCAGACCGGCAAGTACGGCTCGATGCAGACCAAGCCCGCAGGTGACGCGACGTCGGAGACCGCATGGGCGAAGTTGCGTGGCGTTCGGTTGGCTGACCACATGGTCTTCGCGCATGACCTCGATCCGGTGATGGTTGACGGGAAGCTCCCCACGCAGCCGTTGGCGACCGCGGCGAATGTTCAAGCCGTCATTCCCGACACGGCGGATTTGCCGGTTATGAAGGACTTTCAGTACGGCTTCACGTTGTCCTCTGGTGACGAGAGCAACGACACTGGGATCAATCACGCCGTGTTCGTGTTCCGCGACGCCGCGGCCGCGTCTGCTGCGGCAGGACAGCTCTCGGGTGTGATGCTCAAGCGCACGTCGTACTCGAAGTACGAGCGCGTGCGGGTGGCGGGCATGCCGTCGGAGTCGATCACCATCCACGATTCGAGCGCGGACAAGCACACCGTCGCCGCGTTCACGCCGGTCGGGCAGCGGCTGATCTACACGTGGGCAGACGCCAAGGACCGTGCTTGGCCGGATCGAATCGTGAAGGCCGCCTACGACCAGCAGAAGCCATTGCTGGACGCGATCGGAACGGTGAGTGACGACCGGCGCATCGACCCGGACAACTTGCTGACCGGAACGGTGGGTGAGAACAGCGGTGACGGCAGCAATCCATTGCACGGCTCGGTCTACGGCCAGCGTGCGGCGGCCTTGTTCTACGGCGACCAGTCGGCCGCACTTACCGCGCTGAAGAAGGCTGGCATCGAACAGTTCGCGTGGAATGGCACACAGTTGTACAAGGCGGGCAGCGCAGGTCAGACCGCGGGTTGGATCGACTACCTTGTCAAAGATTTCGAGGACGACACGTCTCGGAAGGCCGCGAGCCCGCAGGATCTGAACATCGCGCGGTGCCTCACCAGAGACGGCAACGCTGGCTGTTTTGTCGCGGTCGGACCGTACGTCGGAGAGGCCTACGGCAAGGATCTGGCGGACGCGCAGCAGCAGATCTCCGCGCAATACACATTCATGAAGAAGCTCGCCGGCTGAGCGAGGACACCGCCGATACGGCGACGCGCAAGCGTAGCCGCATCGGCGCCAGCGTGAACACTGCAGCCATCGACCGCAGCACACCAACCGCATCATCGCGGCCGCACAGGTAGCGGTATTGCAGGGTCGGGTCCGTGCGGAAGAACGTGTCGAAGAATGCGACCAATTCGTCCGGACGCAACGTCAACAGAACGCGCAGTCCCAACGTGCGCAAGCGGTAGGCGAGACGCGCATGCGCCGACCAGAGGACGTGGTGCGGATCGCGGTCCGCGACGATCGCGTCGACGACGACATCGGACGCGCGCAGCGACTGACCGACGCTGTACCCGGTGGCCGGGTTCATCAGACCGCCGACCGCACCGAACCGCAATGGGCTGTCCGCTGAACGCGCCCACGGTCTGGCATCGACCTGCAGCGGGAAGTCGACCAGTTCGTCGACGTGCGCCCGATCGGTGCGAAGGCGATTGCGTTCGGCGAGGGCATCGACATCGATGGGCGGGGCCCCGGCCAGACATGTCTCCTCGACGAGCCGGCGACCAGCACCGAGCGCGACCCGATAACTGAATGACGGCGGTGCCCCGGCGAGCGACGTTCGGGCGGCGGGCCGCCAATCCATCAACACCATCGTCGGATCATCTGACTGGTCGACCGAGCCGACCGCAGTCTGTCGAGGCCGTGCCGGGTGGTCGGCGGTCCGTGCACCCCGCGCGTCGACCACATAGCGGGCCCTCACGCGGGAACCGTCGGTGCACGTGACGGTGCTCGCGGTGACCGCTGCCGCGTAGCGGGCGAGCACGGCCGCGCCGTTGAGCGTCAACGTGTGCTGGAACTGGGCGGTGTCGAGGATCGTGTATCCGTGTGGCACGACGCGCTCGGTCGGCGTGAACACGGTGATCGACGGCGCCGACGCCGCGATCGCCGCGCGATCGAACCAGTCCGGAAGGTCAGCGGTGTACATCCCGTACGTCGCCGACCACTGACGATCGGGATCGGGGTCGACCACGGCGACCCGCAGTCCCGCTGCCAGCGCTCGGTGCGCGAGGACGCGACCCGCGGGCCCCGCGCCGACGACGGCGACATCGTAGATCGTGGTCACAGCGGTAAGGCTAGCCCCGGCGTGCGGTCAAGGCCGCAGCACCGGTTTGATGACGGTGCCCGCACGGAAGTCGGCGATAGCCGTCGCGATGTCGTCGAACGAGTAGGTGGTGATCAGTTTGTCGAACGGGAAGTCGCCGTCGGCCCACATCCGTACGAGGCGGGGGATCAGTTCGTGCGGATCAGCGTCACCCTCGATCACGCCGCGCAGCGAACGACCCTGCAGCAGATGGCTCTGGTTCAGTTCGACGGGGTTCTTCGGCCCCCGGAATCCGACCGTCACGCAAGAACCAGGCGAAGCCAACGCCATCAGCGACTGACGGATCACAGACGGGGCGCCGACCGCTTCCATGGTGAAGTCAAGTCCGCCCTGCGTCTCGCGCACGAGGTCCTTCGCGAGGGTGTCGGACGGCTCGTAGACGGCGGTCGCACCGATCTCGAGCGCGAGCTCGCGTCGGGTGGGGTTCGGGTCGACGCCGATGATCGGTTCGCATCCCGAGGCGTTCGCCGCCATGATCGCGGCGAGGCCGACGGGGCCGAGCCCCCACACCCCGTAGCTCTGGCCCGGTTTCGGTCGGTGCACATTGAGGACGGCGCCGGCGCCGGTTAGGAGGCCGCATCCGAGCGGACCGAGCATGTCGACCGGTAGCGTGTCGGGGACTTTCACGGCGTTCGCGACGCTCGCCACGGCATGTGTCGCCCACGACGACTGGCCGAACCAGTTCCCGTGGACGGGTGCGCCGTCCCCATCGACGAGCGTCGTCGAACCGTCCGGTCGGCCGCCTGCGTAGTTGAGCTGTGCGAACCTCGTGCAGTACGCCGGGAGGTCGGTCGCACACCGCTTGCACTCGCCGCAGGAGGTGAAACTGCACACCACATGGTCGCCGACGCTCAGCTCGGTGACCCCGGGGCCGACGGCCTCGACGACCCCGGAACCCTCGTGGCCGAGGACGATCGGCGTCTGCTGCGGCATCGCGCCGTCGATGACCGTGAGATCGGTGTGGCAGACGCCCACACCGTGGACCTTGACCAACACTTCGCCTGCGACGAGGTCCGTGGCGGTTAGTTCCACGATGGACAGGTCGCCACCGACCTCGTTCAGTACTGCTGCACGCATCTTCGGCCTCTCATCGCATCTACTTTCCAAGCGAGCATATCTCGACTTATGGCGAGCGGGTGTCATGTCCCACGTTTCACGATTCGCCGATAGCCGCCGGGCATCCGTACGATGGATCCTCGTGATCACCGCGACTGACCTGGAAGTTCGAGCGGGCGCGAGGACTCTCCTGCTCGCGCCCGGAGACCACCTGCGCATCCAGCCGGGTGACCGGATCGGCCTCGTCGGACGTAACGGTGCAGGCAAGACGACGTCGCTGCGCATTCTGGCGGGGGAGACCCAGCCGTATGCGGGCTCCGTTCGCAACTCGGGGCCCGTCGGCTACCTGCCCCAGGATCCCAAGGAGGGCGACCTCGACGTCCTCGCGAAGGATCGCGTCCTGTCCGCCCGCGGCTTCGACGAGATCCTCGCATCGATGGGCAAACAGCAGACGCTGATGGAGGAAGCCGCGGACGACAAGGTCCGCGACAAGGCGATCGTGCGGTACGCGCGGCTCGAAGAGCGGTTCTCGAACCTCGGCGGATACGTCGCCGAAGCGGACGCGGCCCGCATCTGCAATAGTCTCGGCCTACCCGACCGGGTGCTGGCCCAGCCGCTGCGCACCCTCTCTGGCGGTCAGCGCCGTCGAATCGAGTTGGCGCGCATCCTGTTCGCGGCGTCGGACGGATCCGGTAAATCGGATACGACCCTGCTGCTCGACGAGCCGACCAACCACCTCGACGCCGACTCGATCGCCTGGTTGCGGACGTTTCTGCAGAACCACGACGGCGGACTCGTCGTCATCAGCCACGATGTCGACCTGCTTTCCGACGTCGTGAACCGCGTGTGGTTCCTCGACGCGGTGCGCGGTGAAGCCGACGTCTACAACATGGGCTGGAAGCGGTACCTCGACGCGCGCGCCACCGACGAGCAGCGACGCAAGCGCGAACGCGCCAACGCCGAGAAGAAGGCCTCCGCTCTCCGTACGCAGGCCGCGAAGCTCGGTGCCAAGGCAACCAAAGCTGCGGCCGCCCACCAGATGATCAAACGCGCCGAGCGGATGATGGACGAACTCGACGAGGTGCGGGTGGCCGACAAGACCGCGCACATCCGTTTCCCGGAGCCCGACCCGTGCGGAAAGACTCCGCTGATGGCGTCCAACCTGACCAAGATGTACGGGTCACTTGAGATCTTCACCGGTGTGGATCTGGCCATCGACAAGGGGTCGCGCGTGGTGATCCTCGGTCTCAACGGTGCGGGCAAGACGACCCTCTTGAAGCTTCTGGCCGGAGTGGAGAAGCCGGACCTCGGCGAACTGGAGCCAGGCCGCGGACTCAAGATCGGCTACTTCGCGCAGGAGCATGACACGCTCGACGACGATGCGACGGTGTGGGAGAACATCCGGCACGCCGCACCGGACGCGGGTGAACAGGATCTGCGAGGACTCCTCGGCGCGTTCATGTTCACCGGACCGCAGCTCGAACAGCCGGCGGGTACCCTGTCCGGCGGTGAGAAGACGCGTCTGGCGCTCGCCGGACTCGTCTCGTCGGCCGCGAACGTCCTGCTGCTCGACGAACCGACGAACAACCTCGACCCGATCTCCCGCGAACAAGTCCTGGAAGCATTGCGGAGCTACACCGGGGCCGTCGTCCTCGTCACGCACGACCCGGGCGCAGCTGAAGCGCTCGAGCCGCAGCGCGTCATCCTGCTGCCGGACGGTACCGAGGACCACTGGTCGGACGAGTACCAGGAGCTCATCGAGCTCGCCTGACCAACGCTCGCGGGGCTTCGGCGATCATGCCGGGGCGGCGAAGACGACGATGTTGTCGCGGTAGCCGAGTGGTGGTCCGATAAACGGGCCGCCGCATGTCACCAGCGCGAGGGTTTCTGGACCGTCGAGCCGATTGAGCTCCTCGAACGGGACCGCATCGGTGCCTGTACCCGTCTTTTCCGCATCCACCACCCGAGAGACCCGGTAGGTCAGGTGCTGACCGTCGGCGGTCCCGATCGTCACCATGCTTCCGAGTTCCAACGTCGCGAAGCGAGCCGCGTACCCCGTACCCTGCGCGACATCGTCGACGTGGCCGGCGATGACGATGGTTCCCGTGTGCGAGCCCGGCAGCGCCGAGTCGACCCACCATCCGACATTCGAGATGTCGGTGGGCGGCAACAGTGTTCCCTGTGCATCGGTCGCGACGGCCTGCGTCGGCGCCGACTGGCCGTCGATCACCAGCTGTACCGGCGCGGACGGATCGTGCGCTACCGCGATGATAGGCGCGGGCAGGTCGGCCTGGGCTTGGGTGGACTCCGAAGTGGTCTCGTGCGTACCGCAAGCGCTCGCCGCCACCAGTGCCACCGCGGCGGTGGCCGCTACGAGGACCCGGCCCAAGCGCGACATCAGTGCGTCCGACCGGTAGGGATCGACGTCAGCGGCTCGCGTTGGCTCGGGTCACGGATGATCACCGGCTGCTCGATCGGCGAATCGTACAGTTCCAAGTAGCGAGTTTGGGATGGGGACACCTCGACGAACCGGACGGTGGAGTCGAGGGCGTAGCCCGCGGGCGCGCCGACCTCCTGGACGTTGTAGCCGCCGGGGGCCAATTGAACCGATCCGGTGCCCGACGGGCCGGTCACCAGCATCACACTCTGATCGCTGTGGACGGCCGTGACGCGGTAGCTGGCACCGGCTAGCAACGCGCCGGTGACCTTGTCACGCTTGGTGATCGACACGGCACCAACCTGCCCTTTGCGGACCAGGGAAACGAGGAACGAGGTGCTTCCGCCAGCCACCAGATTCGCACTGGACGGATCGACCCAGGCCCGCTGGTATCCGCCCGGAATCGCGGTGACCTGCGCGGACACGACGCCTGCCGGCATGTCGACGCTAGCGAAGGTGTTTACTACCTTGATGACGTTGCCCGATCGGAGCTCCACGCCGACGCCGGAGACCGGGAGATGGGTCTTCAGATCGATGGCCTGCACCGTGACAGAGCCCGTGCCGGTCTCCGGCGGCGTGACGGTGGAGCTCGGCGGGGTCGTCGTGCTCGGTGGTGTGGTCGACGGCGTGGTCGACGGCGTGGTCGTGTCCGGCGCAGTGGTCGTGGCAGTGGACGTCGTGGCAGTGCTGGTCGTGGCAGTGGTGGAACCAGGTGAATCCGTCGGCTCCGCGGATGCCGTCGGCACGGCCATCGCGACTGCCGTGGCCAGTGCGACCAGCACGGTGGCCACCGCGAGGAGTATCCGATTGAGGCTTCTGATCATGTCCGTCTCCTCAGGACAGCCGGGTGACACACGCACCACGGCGGTGGGTCCCGACATGGAGTACGTCGTTCATCGGAGACGGACGGTTACGTTCGGAGCGATGCTGTCATTCATCTGAATGGTCTACCGCTGTGATCCCTTCGGCCCGCGCGCGTAAACGCGGCTCTCGGCGACATCCGCGGCACCTGTGAATGCTTCGGATGTAGCCGAGCGCCGCGTTTAGGTCGCCGAACTCCGCGGGCGGGCCCGGTCAGCCGCCGAGGATCTGCTTGCGCAGATCGCCTTTGACGAGCTTTCCGGTCGGTGTGCGCGGAAGTTCGTCGATGAACTCGATTGCCCGCGGGACCTTGAAGGCCGCCAGCTCCGCCCGCGCGCAATCGATGAGCTCCGCCGCCAACTCGTCGGACGCGCGGACGCCGTCGACCAGTTGCACGAATCCGGTCGCGGCCTCGCCCAGATCGTCGTCGGGCAAACCGATCACAGCGACGTCGTAGACCGACGGATGGTTGATGAGGACGTTCTCGGCTTCCTGCGGGTAGATGTTGACGCCGCCGGAGATGATGACGAATGCCTTACGGTCCGTCAGATAGAGGAAACCGTCGTCGTCGAGGTAGCCGAGGTCGCCGGTCGTAGCCCAGTTCGGGTGCTGCGGATGCTGTGCGGCCGCCGTCTTCGCCGGATCGTTGTGGTAGGCGAACGGCATCTCGTCGCGCTCGAAGAACACGGTGCCGACCTCGCCGGTCGGCAGGTCGGCACCGTCGTCGTCGCAGATGTGGACGACGCCGAGAGCTGCTTTCCCGACCGAGCCCGGCCGGTCGAGTGAGTCCTGCGCGCCGATGAGGGTGACGCCTGCGGCCTCGGTCGCCGCGTAGTACTCATTGATGACCGGCCCCCACCAGTCGATCATCGCCTTCTTCACTTCTGCCGGGCACGGCGCGGCGGCATGGATCGCGATCCGCATACTCGACACGTCGTACTTCGCGCGCGTCGACTCGGCGAGTTTGAGCATGCGGACGAACATCGTCGGCACCCACTGACTGTGCGTCACCTGGTACTCCTGGATCAGCGCGAGCGCGTTCTCCGGGTCAAAACGGTCCATGAGGACCACCGTGCCGCCGAGGGCGTTGACCATCGCGCAGTAACGCAGGGGCGCCGCGTGGTACACCGGGGCGGGCGAGAGATAGACGGTGTCGGTGCCGAACCCGTAGACCGGACCGAAGACCAGCGAGATCAAGTCCAGAGCCTCGTCGACCTGAACGTCGGGCATGTTCGGTTTGATGCCCTTCGGCCGACCCGTCGTCCCCGACGAATACAGCATGTCCATGCCGCGCGGCTGGTCGGTGAGCGGCTCGGAAGACGCGTCCGCCTTGACTCGGGCGTAGTCGGCGAAGCCTGGAAGGCCTTCCCCCCACGCCACCCGGCGACGTGCGTCGCTTAACGCCGGAATCTCGTGTGCTCGTGCGACCGACGCCGCGACATTCGACGCCGCGAACACCGCTTTCGCGTCGCAGTCCTCGAGGATGTAGTTGACTTCTGGCGCGGTCAGATGGTGGTTCACCGCGGTCACGTACATGCCGCTGCGGATCGCGGCCCAGTACACGTCGAACACACGCAGATCGTTGTCCGAGACGATCGCGACAGTGTCGCCCGGGACCAGACCGAGGTCGTCGCGCAGGAAGTGCGCGATCCGAGTCGACGCATCCGTCAACTCGGCGTAGGTGACGCGCTCACCGGTCGGCGGACGAATGATGGCGGCCTTGTCCGGAGTGGTCGAGGCGTGGGTTCCTGGATACACGTAACGCTCCTTATGTCTCGGTGACACACAGACCGTAACCGAGCGACCGCTCGGTGCGTACCCGTTCGCGCGACAACGACTCCGGACGTGACGAAAGCCGCCGTCTCGGCCCTGTTCGGGTCGAGACGACGGCTCCGTTCGGTCATTCAGTCGGCGCGCGGCCTGCGCACCGACGATTCGACGAGATCCAACACGGCGTGCAGATCGTCCGTCGACTGGCCCGAAGCCAGCCGTGTGACGATCCCGTCGAGGATCACATCCAGATACGTCACCAAGACTTCGGGCTCCACATCATTGCGGAGGCTGCCTGCCTGTCGCTTGCGCTCCAAGCGCGCGAGAGTGGCCCGCTCCCTATCTTCGGACTGCGCTTCCCACGCCGCACGGAAACTCGGATCGCTCCGGATCTTCCGCACGATCTCCAGGCGCGTGCTCAGCCAGTCGAAGTCCTTCGGCCGCGCCAGGATGTCGCGCATCACTTGCACCAGGCCCTCCTGTGCCGCAACATCGGCCATCCGCTCGGCGTCCTCCCGAGCGAGCGCCAGGAACAAGGCTTCCTTGTCTTTGAAGTGGTGGAAGATCGCACCGCGGGACAAACCCGTCGTCTCCTCCAGCCTCTTCACCGTGGCGCCCTCGTAGCCGAATTCGGCGAAGCAGTGCCGCGCGCCATCGAGGATCTCTCGACGGCGCGCGGCCAGCCGGTCATCGCTGACCCGTGGCATCGGTTACAACTCCCGTCGTTGCACTCGCCCGGTCAGCTCTTGATCATGTTCCGCAGGACGTACTGCAGGATGCCACCGTTGCGGTAGTAGTCGGCCTCTCCGGGGGTGTCGATGCGGACGACCGCGTCGAACTCGACCTTCTCGCCGTTCTCGCGAGTCGCGGTCACCTTCAGAGTCTTAGGCGTACCACCCTCGTTGAGCGCGGTGATGCCTTCGATGTCGAACACCTCGGTGCCGTCCAGGCCCATGGTCTTGGCCGACTCGCCCTCCGGGAACTGCAGCGGGACGACGCCCATGCCGATGAGGTTGGAGCGGTGGATGCGCTCGAACGACTCGGTGATGACGGCCTTGACGCCGAGCAGGACGGTGCCCTTGGCCGCCCAGTCACGCGAGGAGCCCGAACCGTACTCCTTGCCACCCAGGACGACGAGCGGGATGCCGGCTTCCTTGTAGTTGACCGACGCGTCGTAGATGAACGACTGCGGGCCGCCCTCCTGCGTGAAGTCGCGGGTGTAGCCGCCGGACACGCCGTCGAGCAGCTGGTTCTGCAGACGGATGTTCGCGAACGTGCCGCGGATCATCACCTCGTGGTTGCCGCGACGGCTACCGAGCGAGTTGTAGTCCTTGCGGGCCACACCGTTGGCGTCGAGGTACTGCGCGGCCGGAGTGCCGGGCTTGATCGGGCCTGCGGGGCTGATGTGGTCGGTAGTGACCGAGTCGCCGAGCAGTGCCAGCACGCGTGCGCCCGTGATGTCGGCGACCGGTTCCGGATCGAGCGTCATGCCGTCGAAGTACGGAGCCTTGCGGACGTAGGTTGACTTCTCGTCCCACACGAAGGTGTCGCCCTCCGGCGTGCTCAGGCTCTGCCAACGCTCGTCGCCGGCGAACACATCTTGGTAGGAGTCGCGGAACATGTCCTGGCTGATCGCTTGCTTGATCGTGTCGTCGATCTCCTGCGCCGACGGCCAGATGTCCTTGAGGAAGACGTCGTTACCGTCCGTGTCCTGGCCGAGGGCCTGCGACTCGAAGTCGAAGTCCATCGTGCCCGCCAGGGCGTACGCGATCACCAGCGGCGGCGAAGCGAGGTAGTTCATCTTCACGTCGGGGGAGATGCGTCCCTCGAAGTTGCGGTTGCCCGAGAGGACGGCGGTCACGGTCAGGTCGTTGTCGTTGACCGCGGCACTGATCTCCTCCGGCAGCGGACCGGTGTTGCCGATACAGGTGGTGCAGCCGTAACCGCCGAGGTAGAAGCCGAGCTTCTCCAAGTACGGCCACAGGCCGGCCTTCTCGTAGTAGTCGGTGACGACCTGCGAGCCCGGAGCCATGTTGGTTTTGACCCACGGCTTCGAGGTGAGGCCCTTGTCGACGGCGTTGCGAGCGAGCAGGCCCGCACCGATCATGACCGACGGGTTCGAGGTGTTGGTGCACGAGGTGATGCCCGCGACCGCGACGGCTCCGTGGTCGAGGACGAACTCGCCGTGCTCGGCGGTCTTGACCGTGATCGGCTTCGACGGGCGGCCCTCGGCGCCGTTGGCTGCCGAGTGGACGTTCACTGCGCCGTCGTCGGCGAAGGAGAGAGCGGCCGGGTCCGATGCCGGGAACGACTCTTCGACGGCCTCGTCGAGCTGCGTGTGCGGGGTGGTGCCCTCTTCCACGTAGTTGTGGATGTCCTTGCGGAACGCGACCTTCGACTCGGACAGCAGAATGCGGTCCTGCGGACGCTTCGGTCCGGCGATCGACGGAACGACGGTGCCCAGATCGAGCTCGAGGTACTCCGAGTACACGGGCTCGTGTTCCGGGTCGTGCCACATGCCCTGTTCCTTGGCATAGGCCTCGACGAGAGCGAGCTGATCGTCGTCGCGACCGGTCAGACGCAGGTAGTTGATGGTCTCCTCGTCGATCGGGAAGATCGCACACGTCGAACCGAACTCGGGACTCATGTTGCCCAGGGTCGCGCGGTTGGCGAGGGGAACCTCGGCGACGCCCTTGCCGTAGAACTCGACGAACTTGCCGACCACACCGTGCTGGCGCAGCATCTCGGTGACGGTCAGAACGACGTCGGTGGCGGTGACGCCCGGCTTGATCTCGCCCGACAGCTTGAAGCCGACGACGCGCGGGATCAGCATGGAGACCGGCTGGCCGAGCATCGCGGCCTCGGCCTCGATGCCGCCGACACCCCAGCCGAGGACGCCGAGACCGTTCTCCATGGTGGTATGCGAGTCGGTGCCGACGCAGGTGTCCGGGTAGGCCTTGCCGTCACGGACCATGATCGAGCGAGCCAGGTACTCGATGTTGACCTGGTGGACGATGCCGGTGCCCGGGGGGACGACCTTGAAGTCGTCGAACGCGCCCTGGCCCCAGCGCAGGAACTGGTAACGCTCGCCGTTTCGCTGGTACTCGAGCTCGACGTTCTTCTCGAACGCGTTGGCGGTGCCGAATACGTCGAGGATGACCGAGTGGTCGATGACCATTTCGGCGGGCGAGAGCGGGTTCACCTTGTTCGGGTCGCCGCCGAGTGCGGTGATCGCCTCACGCATGGTCGCGAGGTCGACGATGCAGGGAACGCCGGTGAAGTCCTGCATGAGGACGCGGGCCGGGGTGAACTGAATCTCGATGCTCGGATCGGCGCTCGGATCCCAACTGGCCAGTGCGTCGATGTGTTCGGTCGTGATGTTGGCGCCGTCCTCAGTGCGCAGGAGGTTCTCGGCGAGAACCTTCAGCGCATAGGGCAGCTTCTCGGTACCGGGAACTGCGTTGAGACGGTAGATCTCGTATGAGTTCTCACCGACCGCAAGCGTGCCGCGGGCTCCAAATGAATTGATGCTCATGTGTGCTCCACTCTGTTCGGGCTGACCGGCGACGGGCTGCGTCCCCGGAAGTTTGTGAAGTGTCGCGAGAACGGCTTGGTCGATGCCGTGTCGCTACGGCTCTCATCTTAGCAGTACGAACGTACTGGTTTGCGCGGAACCGGAAGTCGACGCGCCGAATTCACCTGCGCTTGGGACGTGGCGCACTCCTGCCCGTATTGTCGCTGCCGTATTGTCAACGCGACAGTCGTCCGCCCACGCTCTGAGATGAGGAAGCCGCGCATGAGTCCGCAGCCGGTCATGTTCACCGTTGCCGCTCCCGTTCCGGTGGGTGACCTTCCCGGTGATATGTGGGCCGACCTGGATCTCGCCGCGATCAAGAAGCAGCTGGAGGCGACGGGTGTCTCGGCGCCAGCCGATCAGGTTCCGGAGCTGACGAAACTGGTCAAGGAGGCTAAGGCCGACGGGCACGACCTGTTCATCTTGGTCACCGATAAGAATTACGTGCCGTTCACTGTCTACCGCGACATCGCGCACGAACTGCAGACGTCCACTGGCGGCACTGTGCTCGTCTTCGGTCCGGGTGGCATTGGAACGAGCTCCACCGACTTCAGTCGTGTCGAGATCGAGGATGCGACGGGGGAGAAGAGCAAGGGCGTGTCGGTGCCGCAATCTGCTCGCGAAATATATGAGAAGGCTACCGAACCGAACGTCGACTGGACGCTGGCCACCATTGGGCTCATCGTCGTGGTGATCGTCGGCGCGGTGGCGGCGCGCCTGATGAGCCGCCGTCGCTCCGTGGCGGCCGAGACCGCAGCTGAGACCACCGACGAGTCCCCCGACACGGTGGACCCGTCGGTGGGCGACGTCGTTGCAGGCGCTCCAGGGTCGAGCGCCGACGACCTGCGCTGACTGCCGACCGTCCGCCGTTTGCTCCAGTCGGCGTCACTCTCGCCCGAGCTCCTGCATGTTATTGAACTGTGATGACCGACGCAGACCTCTGCTTTTCGCTGATCACCCACGTTTATGCAGGTAATCACGCCTTTGTAATTCTCTGACCGCAGTTTTCAGTGGTGCTCATGTGACGTACGGTGCAGGGGACACTTGTGGTGTGCGGGGGATGATTGTTAAGGGAGTGCACGGTAGATGCGATCTGATGCGGGCACGCGGTGGACCAGACGCGGAAGTGTGGTGGGAGCGTTCGCTCTCGCCACCCTTCTTGCTGCCGGACCTGCGGTCGCCGAACCGACGAAGTCGAATCCGGTCGCCGCGCTGATCAACCAGATCGCCGACGTCGACCAAAACCTGACCGAACTCGCTGACGCCGTCGCCGCCAAGCATGAGACCGTCAACAAGTCGCTCGTCGACTTCCAGAACGCGGTCGCCGCCAGGCAACTCGCGGTGGAAGCGAACAAGGGCGCAAAGTCGTCCTTGGAGGAGGTCAGCGGCGAGGTTGAGCGTGCGCAACGCGAGTTCGACGCGTTCGTTCGGACCGTGTACCGCCAGGGCAACGGGCAGGGCGCCATGACGAAATACGTCGCGTCGGACGACCCGGAGAAGATCCTCGAACAGATGTCCGCGGTCGACCAAGTGACACGCCAGCAGCAGAGCGTGATCCGTCGACTCCAGGTCGCACGCAACCAGCAGGCCAACCGTGTCGCGGCAACGGAAGTCACCAAGAAGCAGACCGTCGCCGCGGCCGCCGACGCGTCGGCCCGTCGTGACGACGCCGTCAGCGCGTACAAGGCGGCGCAGTCGGCAGTCCGCACCCAGCAGGGGCAGCGCGTTGAGCTCGCCCGTCAACGCGATTCGCTCGCCACGCGACTCGCGAAGCTGCGTGGCAAGCCGACGTCGACGACGACAACCGCACCGACCATGGCACCGAAGCGGCCGGCCGTTCCGGGAGTCCCCACAGAGGTGACCGACGGACTCGGTCGCGCCGTCGACGCCATCCCGAGCAAGCCAGTCGAAGGCGACGACGCGATGGCGCAGGCCGCGCAGGCAGCGGCGCGGCTCGCGACCGACACCGGACAGGCACTGCTGGCGAGCCTGGTCGGCAACCAGCAGATCCCGCATTCGGAGCTGCTCGACGAAATTGGCATCGGCGGGACCAGTCCCTTCGAAGAAGGCGACAACAACACGTTCACCCGACTCGGCAACGGATCCCTCGGCTCGATGTTCGGCGGGCAGGGCGGCGCGCCGGGCCAATTGCGCCCCGGGCTGCGCGGCGAACAGGCGATTAATCTCGTCGTCGACCGGATGAAATCCCAGCTCGGTGTCACATACGCGTGGGGTGGCGGCGACGCCAACGGTCCGACGCTCGGCATCCGCGACGGCGGCGTCGCCGACAGTTACGGCGACTACCAGAAGGTCGGGTTCGACTGCTCCGGCCTGATGATCTACGGCTTCGCGGGCGTCGGCATCGATCTGCCGCACTACACCGGCTACCAGTACACGTCCGGCCCCCAGGTTCCGCTGTCGCAGATGCGGCGCGGCGACATGATCTTCTTCGGCCCCAACGCGAGCCAGCACGTCGCCCTCATCCTCGGCGACGGGACGATGCTCGAAGCGCCGGAGTCGGGCGACGTCGTGAAGATCTCGCCAGTCCGGACCGCAGGCGCGATGCCGAACGTGGTTCGCCTGCTCTGAGTTCCGCCGCCGCGAAGTTGCGTTGCCCGTCGATGCCGTGAACGACGCTCCACGCGTGTGGGGCGGCGAACATCAACGGCCGACCGCTACTGTGGTCTGCAGAACCACGCACGTCGATCTTCAGGAGCGAACGCTTGACTTCAACGGACAGTCCGGACCTGGCACTCACCGCCGAGGACTCGAAGATACTCGAACGCGCGATGTACGAGGTCAAGCGCGTGATCGTCGGACAAGACAAACTCGTCGAGCGGATTCTCGTCGGGCTCCTCGCTAGGGGGCACATCCTTCTGGAAGGTGTCCCTGGCGTCGCGAAGACCCTCGCTGTCGAGACGTTCGCGACCGTCGTCGGCGGAAGTTTCTCGCGCGTCCAGTTCACCCCGGACCTGGTGCCGACCGACCTGATCGGTACCCGCATCTACCGCCAGGGCCGGGAAGAATTCGACACTGAGCTCGGACCGGTGGTCGCGAACTTCCTGCTCGCGGACGAGATCAACCGGGCTCCGGCCAAAGTGCAGTCGGCGCTGTTGGAGGTGATGGCCGAACGGCACGTGTCCATCGGCGGCACGACGTACCCGATGCCCGAGCCGTTCCTGGTGATGGCGACTCAGAACCCGATCGAGAACGAGGGCGTCTACCCGCTTCCCGAAGCGCAGCGCGACCGTTTCCTGTTCAAAGTGCTCGTCGACTATCCGAGCGTCGAAGAGGAACGCGAGATCGTGTACCGGATGGGCAACACGCCGCCGTCGGCATCGCCGATCCTCGATCCGGAGACCACGCTGCGACTGCAGGCGAAAGCCGCGAACGTGTTCGTCCACCACGCCCTCGTCGACTACGTGGTCCGTGTCATCAACGCCACGCGTCGGCCCGCCGAGGTCGGTCTCACCGATGTCCACCAATGGCTGGCGTACGGCGCGTCGCCGCGTGCCACGCTCGGCATCGTCGCGGCGGCCCGTGCGCTCGCATTGATCAATGGGCGTGACTACGTGACCCCGCAGGACGTGGTCGAGGTGATCCCCGACGTCCTGCGTCACCGTCTGGTCCTCAGTTATGACGCGCTCGCCGACGAAGTCACCGCCGAGCACATCATCACGCGGATATTGCAGACGGTCGGCCTGCCGCAGGTCAGTGCGACTCCGGTCGCGCAGGCGCAGTCGCCGGTCCAAGCTCAGGCGCCCCAGCCACAGGGTCAGCAACCACAGGGGCAGCAGGTGCCGCAGACGAGCGGTCCGGATCAGCAGGGTCATGCCGGGCGCTAGCGGCTACCCGTCATTCCACGAGGGGACGCTCAACGATCCGCAGCTGACGGCCGCGCTCAAGTCGCTGGAACTCACGGTTCGTCGCAAGCTCGACGGCGTGCTGCAGGGCGAGCATCTCGGTCTCATTCCGGGTCCGGGATCTGAGCCTGGGGAGGCGCGGCCCTACCAGCCGGGTGACGACATCCGGCGCATGGAGTGGTCGGTCACCGCACGCACGTCGACCCCGCACGTGCGGCAGATGATCGCCGACCGCGAACTGGAGACCTGGTTCGTCGTCGACGCGTCGGCGAGCCTGGACTTCGGTTCAGGAGACCGGACCAAGCGCGATCTCGCGGTCGCGGCCTGTGCGGCGATCGTGCACCTCACCGCTGGTGGCGGGAACCGGCACGGCGCGGTCATCGTGACCGGTGACGACATCGTCCGGATACCGGCACGAGCGGGTAAGGCGCACGATCGGGAGCTCCTCAAAGCGGTGGCCACCACCGAACGGAGTGCGCCCGGCGTGCGAGGCGATCTCGATGCGGGGCTCGAAGCATTGCGCAGACCGTTGCGTCGGCGTGGTCTGGCGGTGGTCGTCAGTGATTTCCTCGGGCCGCTCGACTGGACTCGTTCGCTACGCGCTATCGGCGCCCACCACGAACTCCTCGGGGTCGAGGTGCTCGATCCGCGCGACATGGAGATCCCCGACGTCGGTCAACTGACGTTGCGTGACGCGGAGACCGGTGAGTTGCTCGACGTCGATGCGACCCCGCAGCTGCGCGCCGATTTCGCGGCCGCGGCCAGCGCGCATCGCGCCGAGGTCCATCGAGTCTTCCGTGGCAGCGGAGGACCGGTGATGTCGTTGCGCACGGACCGCGACTGGATCTCAGACACGGTCCGATTCGTCGGCGAGCGGCGGCGCGGCATGGCGGCGGGGGTCGCCCGATGAGCGATTGGTTCGCGCACCCGTGGTGGCTCTTGTCGATCCTGTTGGTCGCCGCACTGGTCGGCGTCTACGTCTACGTGCTGCGCAAGCGCAAGGCTCGGTCGCTCGCGTTCTCGAACATGGATGTCCTCAAATCGGTGACACCGGGGAAGGTCGACCGGTTCCGGCACGTCCCGTTCGCAATCCTCGCCGTCGGACTGCTGCTGTTGACGATCGCGCTTGCGGGCCCGATCGCCGAACGCGAAGTGGCGCGCAACCGTGCGACCGTCGTGCTGGTGGTCGATGTCTCGCAGTCGATGAAGGCGACGGACGTCGCGCCTTCGCGGCTGCAGGCGGCACAGGCTGCGGGTAAACGATTCGCCGACGACCTGACCGACGGGATCAACTTGGGCCTGGTCTCGTTCGCGGGCACCGCGTCGACCCTGGTCTCTCCGACACCCGATCACAGCGCGACGAGGGACGCACTCGACAATTTGAAGCTTGCGGAGAAGACAGCGACCGGTGAGGGCATCTTCGCCGGTCTGCAGTTGATCCAGACGCTGAATGCGGCGTTGGGTGGCGACGACGCTGCACCGCCGGCCCGGATCGTGTTGCTTTCGGACGGCAAGCAGACCGTCCCGCAGAGCCCGGACGATCCGCGGGGTGGATTCACCGCGGCCCGCAAGGCGAAAGAAGAGGAGATTCCGGTGTCGACGATCTCCTTCGGCACATTGCACGGCACCGTCGACATCGAAGCGCCGGGCGGTGGCACTGAACGGGTCGGCGTCCCGGTGGACGATGAGTCGTTGCGGACCATCGCGAACGTATCCGGCGGCGACTTCTTCACAGCGTCGAGTCTGGACGAGCTGAACAAGGTGTACGACACATTGAAGAAGCAGATCGGCTACGAGAAGCAGCGAGGAGACGATTCGCGTCCGTGGCTGATTGCTGGAACGTTGATCGTTCTGTTAGGCGCGATCGCCGGTTTGCTGCTCAACCGCAGACTTCCGTAAACCCAGTGTCGCTACATCAGTTTTCCGTGACCCAAGATTTCGTGACCGAGACCGCGTTCGCAGTCGCGTCCTCCCTGAGATAGGTTGATCAACCATGGCAGAGACCACACAGACCCCCGAACAGACGTCGCGTTCGGTGTTGGTGACCGGCGGCAACCGCGGTATTGGGTTGGCAGCCGCGCGGCGGCTCGCGGCCGACGGACACAAGGTCGCGGTGACCCACCGCGGCTCGGGCGCGCCCGACGGCTTGTTCGGTGTGCAGTGCGACGTCACCGACACAGCGTCGGTGGAGCGAGCATTCGCCGAAGTCGCCGAACACCAGGGGCCGGTCGAAGTGTTGGTCGCCAACGCGGGAATCGACGAGAACATGCTCCTGATGCGTCTGTCCGAGGAGAGCTTCACCAAGGTCGTCGACACCAATCTGACCGGAGCCTTCCGCTGCGCGAAGGTCGCGACCAAGGGTATGCAGCGTGCCAAGTTCGGTCGCATGATCTTCCTCGGGTCGGTCGTCGCGACCTCCGGCATCCCCGGTCAGGCCAACTATGCCGCGTCGAAGGCCGGTCTGATCGGTCTCGCCCGGTCTATCGCGCGTGAACTGGGCTCCCGCAACATCACCGCCAACGTGGTGGCGCCTGGCTTCATCGAGACGGATATGACCGCCGCGATGGAGGACCGGTACGTCGAGATGGCCAAGCAGGCCATTCCGCTCGGCCGGACCGGCAAGCCCGAAGACGTCGCGGCAGCGATCAGCTTCCTCGCCTCCGACCAGGGCGGGTACATCAGCGGAGCGGTGCTGCCGGTCGACGGCGGCATGGGCATGGGCCACTGAGTCCGCACCCGTTGAGTCCGCACCCGTCCGACCTTCCCAACACCTCGAGTAGGAGCATCTCGTGACCGGCATTCTCGACGGTAAGACGATTCTCGTCACCGGCATCATCACTGACGCATCGATCGCGTTTCATAGCGCGCGAGTCGCACAGGAGCAGGGGGCGACGGTGATCATCACCGGCATTCCCGAGCGTCTGCGGCTCATCGACCGCATCGCCAAGCGTCTACCGCAGGAGGTGCCGCCGGCGATTCCGCTCGACGTCACCGACGAGGAGAGCCTCGGCGGCCTCGCCGACGCGGTCCGTGCGCTCGCCCCGCAGGGCATCGATGGTGTCGTCCACTCGATCGCGTTCGCGCCGAAGACGTTGATGGGCCCCGACGCGGTGCCGTTCCTGGAAGGCCCCGGCCCCGACGTCGCGCGGTCGTTCGAGATCTCGGCGTGGAGCTACGCGTCGCTCGCACGGGCGGCGCTGCCCGTCATGAACGAGGGCGGCTCCATCGTCGGCATGGACTTCGATCCGCGTACCGCGCTGCCCGACTACAACTGGATGGGGGTCGCCAAGGCCGCCCTCGAGTCGGTGAACCGGTACGTTGCTCGCGAGGTCGGCGAAGCTAAGCGGATCCGCTCCAACCTGGTGGCTGCGGGCCCGATCAAAACTCTTGCCGCGAAGGCTATCTCGGGTACGGCGACCGACGACGCCAAGAAGCTCAACATGTTGAACAAGTATTGGGACGGCGCGTCGCCGATCGGGTGGAACGTCGATGACCCGGGAGTGGTCGGCACCAGCGTGTGCACACTCCTGTCGGACTTCCTGCCCGCGACGACCGGTTCGATCGTCTATGTCGACGGCGGCGCCAGCCACAACACCTGGTTCCCGGACGACTTCCTGAACTGACATGCCTGCATCAGAGGGTCGACCGGTCGGCGAGCCGTTCGACGCGGTGCTTTTCCTATCGTTCGGCGGTCCGGACCAGGCCGATGATGTGCGCCCGTTCCTGGAGAACGTGACGCGTGGTCGGGGTGTTCCGCCCGAACGTCTCGACGATGTGGCGCAGCACTACCTGCATTTCGGCGGGGTGTCGCCGATCAACCGGTTGAACCTCGACATGATAAGTGCGCTCCGGGACGAACTCGACGGGCGTGGGCGGTCGGCGCTGCCGGTCTATTTCGGCAACCGCAACTGGCATCCGCTGGCGGCGGACACGCTGTCGTCGATGGTTGGGGACGGGCACCGGCGGATCTTGGTGTTCCCGACGTCGGCGTGGGGTGGCTATTCCGGCTGCAGGCAGTACCACGAGGACGTCGCGGGCGCGCGCCACGACGCCGGTGTCGGCGACGACATCGTGCTCCGTAAGCTGCCGCAGTTCTGTGACGAACCGGAGTTCCGCGGCGCCGTCGCTGACGCGGTACGGGACGGCCTGAACCGATTCCCGGACGGTCCGCCGCCGCGGCTGGTGTTCACCGCGCACTCGATTCCGGAGTCGGCCGACCGCGCGGCGGGTCCCGCCGCCGACGGCGGTCGGCTGTACTCGCGGCAGGTGTCCGACGCGTCGGCCGCCGTCGCCGGTCTGGTCGGTGTCGACGAGTTCGATGTCGTCTGGCAGTCGCGGTCGGGTCCACCACAGATCCCGTGGCTCGCTCCGGATATTTGCGACCATTTGCGGGCCTTGTCGGCCGACGGCATATCCCGTGTGGTGGTGTGCCCGATCGGCTTCGTGTCCGATCACCTCGAAGTGGTGTGGGACCTCGACTCCGAGGGCGCGGAGCTGGCCGACGAGCTCGGCATGGAATATGTCCGCGTCGCGACCGTCGGCACTTCGCGGCGGTTCGTGTCGTTGGTCGCCGACATCGTCGAACGCTATGCCGACGGCGGCGGCGACATCACCGCGATGGGGTGCGGCGACAACGGCCGCACCTGTCGGCCCGACTGCTGCGTCCCGGTGAAGCGAGCGGTGCGGTCCGAGTAGGACGGGCTGTTCGAGTGCGTCCGTTCACCGTCGATAGTCGACGATGCACGTGTTGATCGCGGACGTGCGGGCCGCGCGGGTGAGCGCGGTCAACGCGCGGAACCGGTCGTCGGCGAGTTCGTGTTGCACACCGGTGACCCCTATCGAGGACGTCCCGGCCAACGCGACGATCGCATCGATCTGGGCGGCCGACGCGAGTACCCGGTCTACCCGGGGATTGTCGTGCGGTGGGAGGTCGACGCGTCGCGCCGCTGTCATCGCGGCGAGTGCGTCGCGTAGGTCGGCGGGCGAGGTCGCTCGCATCCCGGACAGCCCCGCGATGATTTGCGCTGCCTCGCTGACCGCATCGCGCAACTGGTATTCGAGTTCGCCGAGCGGCAGGTCGGCGGACAGTCGGTCGACGGCTATCGGTGTCCGTGATCGCAGGAGCGTCCACCGGCAGCGTTCGGGCGTGCCGCGAGCGATCAACGCCAACGCGTCGACCGGGCCCTGCGCCGGGCACGGGCGAGGATCGATCAGGAGCACCTCGCCTGCCGCCATCGCGGCGTCAGTGAGCGGATCGGGCGGCAGTCCCTGCGCGTCGCCGGGGGCAGGCAGGCGGACCGCGAGATGGGCGTTGCCTGCGACCGCGTCGAGGACGGCGAGCGCGTCACCCGATGCGTCGACGGCGTCGAGTTCGTGGGCTTGCGCGAAGTCGTGCAGCGTGTGCAGCACATCGTCTGGCGCGCAGCGCTGAGCGTCGCGCGCGGCAGCCCACACGGCGAGAGTTGCCGTCGGCCAGGCGCGCATCGTGGTGGTTCCGGGAGTGCTCATCGCCTGCCAACGATACGCGGAGAGCCTCACCGGCCCGGCCTCCCACATGCCATAGGGTTGTGCACCGTGATGGACGATCGTTACGGCCGCGACGTGCTGGCCTCACCGCGCAAGAGCAAGCCGAAGGCCCCCGAGGTCGCGGCTGAACGCGACCTGGTGGTCGAAGACTTGGCCACCGGATTCTGCGGTGCCGTCGTTGGGATGGAACGTAGTTATGCCGGCGACATGGTGCGGTTGGAGGACCGCCACGGCCGGGTCCGGGTGTTCCACATGTATCCGGCCGCGTTTCTTATCGACGGCAAGCCAGTCACCCTCGTCCGACCGAAGGGACGCGGTCCCAACGCACCGCAGACCATTCAGACGGCGTCCGGGTCACGCGCGCTGCCCAAACAGCGGGCGCGCACCGCTCGTGCGAGCCGGATATTCGTCGAGGGCGTGCACGACGCGACACTCCTCGAACGCGTCTGGGGCGACGACCTGCGTTCGGAGGGTGTCGTGGTGGTGAGTCTGGACGGCTTGGACAATCTCGACGAGGCGCTCGCCGAATTCCAGCCCGCGTCGAACCGTCGAGCCGGAGTGCTCGTGGACCACCTCGTTGCGGGCACGAAGGAAGCGAAGTTGACCGCCGAGGTGGGGGAGAACGTCCTTGTGTGCGGTCACCCGTACATCGACGTCTGGGAGGCGGTGAAGCCTGCGTCGGTCAAGATCACCGCGTGGCCGAAGATCCCGATGGGGATCGACTGGAAGACCGGCATCTGTGACGAACTCGGGTGGGGGACTCCCCGCGACGGGTGGCGACGTGTGCTGGCAGGCGTGTCGAGCTTCCGCGACCTTGAGGTCCCGTTGCTGCGGAGTGTGGAGGAACTCATCGACTTCGTGACCGTCGGTCCGGACGAAGCCGACCGGTGACCTCTCGCGCGGGCGGTCCACGCTCGCGCCGCGTCTACAGTGCGATCAACCAGCCGATCCCGGCGACGCCGCACGCCCACATCACGGAGGCGAACGTGCCGAGGATGAACTGTTCGCTGGCTCGCGGAGCGCGCAGTTCGGAGAACCGGGCGAGGCTCTTGACGGCTAGGATCACCGCGAGCCCGGCAGGCCAAGACAATAGGAGGCACGCGGCGACACTCGCGCGTTCGAGCACTCCGATGATTCGGCCACCTCGCAGCGGCGTCCCGTCGGGTTCGTCGTCGCTCGGATCATCGTGATTGTCTGCGCGGGTCGGTATCCCGCCTGCCGCGAGGACGAGACGGACGACGTTGCTGCCCGTCGTCGCCGCGGTGACGACGGTGAGCACCGCGGCCGCGACGGATGCGCCGCCGGTCACCGGGTCGGCGGTCCATGCGCCGACGGCGGCGACGGCGAGGAGGACGGTGACCACGACGGCGGTCACACCGTCGGCGACCAGCACCTGCCGATCGGTGGCGTCGGGATCGTCGACGAGCCTGCTGCGCACCACGCTGCCGGCGATCGACACGATCACCGCGAAGGCGAGGAGTGGGACGGCGATCATCGCGTGTCCGCCTCGGTCAGGAGCCGGGCGAGAAGCGCTTCGGCGGGCGGCTGCAGATCCCAGCCGGCCGCCGCGAGCCGAGACGACATGGCTTGCGGGGTGATGCCGAGGCGGTCCGCCGCGGCAGCCTGAGTCAGGCCCGTCTGCATGAGCGCGACGGCTTCGCTCCCGGCTTCGGAGCGGTTCGCGAGGATGTCGATGAGGAGACCGGCCGCGGTCTGGGCGTGGACGGTCCAGTCGGAGGCGCCGACCACTCGGATCCGTCGTCGATCGCGTTTCGCGGCTTCAACGGCTTCGCGCGCGGCTTCGAATGCCCGGCCGCGGCCGGCGCGGGTCGCGGCGGGGAGCGGGAGATCCACATCTCCCACCCCGATGCCGACGCTCCATCTGCCGGTGGCGGCGAGGGCGACGGCGATCGTGGCGATTTCGTCGGCGGCGTCGAACACGGCCTGGAGTTCGTCGCCTGCGGTGCGATCGAATGGGCGGACGGTTCGCGCCCCCGCATATCGGCCGATGACGTCGGGAACCCGGTCCCGATCAGTCCGGCTTCCACGCTGGTCGACGGTGAGCACGTACATGGTCGTTCACCTCCCCGACGAATAATCAGGTTTGCTGACTTGATTGGACTCTAAACAAGGCTATAGACCTGATTGCTCAGGGGCAAGGCCTAATCGTTGACGGGCATTCGAGCGTCGAGGACGAGACCGACCAAGCCGACGGCGAACAGGCCGCCGGAGACGAAAAACATGGCCGGGTGAGTCTGGCCGGTCAGCGCGTCGGCAAGGAAGACGACGGCGGCGGTGCCCGGTGCGGTGCCGATCACCGACGCGATGAGGTACGGGGCAGGGCGCACCGCGGACAAGCCCGACACGTAATTGACGAGCGCGAACGGGCACACCGGGATCAGGCGGAGCGAGCCGACAGCGAGCCAGCCACGTCGTTCCAGGCGTCGCTCCACGGTCGCCACCACGGGCTTGGCCAGCAACGGCGCCACCCGGTCGCGGCCGAGCCTGCGGGCGAGTGCGAACGCGACGGCTGCGGCGAGGGTCGCCGCCGTCAACGAACCGACAAAACCGAGCACGGGTCCGAACAGGACGCCGGCCGCAACGGTGAAAGGAGTGCGGGGGAGCGGTGCGATGCACGCGAGCGCGTAGACACCGAAGAAGACCCAGGCGAACCACGGTCCAAGGCTGTCCGACCATTCCCTTGCCTGACCGATCGACGGCAGCGGGACGAAGTAGGCCCCGACGAGAAGTACGACGACACCGATCACACCGATGACGGCTCGGCGCGGCGCCAGAGAACGGCCTGCGGTCGTCGGCCCGGCGGGTCGATTGATCACCGCCACACCCTCGAGTGGGACGGCTTCTTCGGTCAAGCCTTCTCGGCCGTGTGCATCAGGGCGCATCGAGACTCATCCTACGATGAAGGTCACAGGCTGATGCGCTGGCCGAGCGATCGATCGGTTAAGGTGCTTCAGGCACGTTTCAAATCGCGTATGACGGAAGGCTGCTGACCCATGACGGCAGGTGATAATCCGGTGGATCCCCGGTTGAGCCAGGCGTACGACCGCTGGACGGATGCAGCGGCCGGAGTGCTGGCCAAGTCGGCACGCGTCTCCCCGCAGGAGTTGACCGACAGCCCCGAGGCGCTGTTGTCCACGCCGACCCGGGACGGCGTCGTCGTCCGGCCCCTCTACACCCGTAAGGACGAGGCCGCCGAACCCGGTGTGCCGGGCTCGTTCCCGTTCGTACGCGGCGCTGACCCGGTCCGCGACGTCACCCAGGGGTGGCGAGTCACCGAGCGCTTCGGCGATTCCACCGACCAGACGGACGCAGCCGGACTCAACGAGACGATTCTCGACGCCGCAAGCAACGGCACGAGTGGCCTATGGCTGTCGGTCGGCGAAAGTCTCGGCTCGAAGGCTCTCTCGCGCGTGCTCAACGGCGTCTATCTCGACTTGATGCCGGTGACGCTGGACGCGGGAGCCGACGGCATCGCCGCCGCCCGTGCGTTCCTCACAGTCCTCGCGGCGGCGCCCGCCGCCCCGGAGCGGGCCCCGACGACGGCCGCCACCACTCACAGCCTGGGCCTCTCGCCGTACACGGCAGCATTCTCGGGCCGGGCCACCGTGTCGACGTCCGACGCCGCAGCACTCGCTGCCGAAGCGCCCACGGGAGTGCGGACTTTCCGCGTCGACGGCACCGACTTCGCGCAGGCCGGCGCATCCAACGCGCAGGAACTAGGCCTCATCGTCGCCGCCGGGCTCGCCCACGTGCGCGACGCCGTAGCCGCAGGCCTGACCATCGCCGCGGCGCTGAATCAGGTGACCTTCGCCGTCTCGGTCGACGACGACCAGTTCGCGGGCATCGCGAAGCTTCGCGCACTACGCACAGTGTGGGCGCGTGTCGCGGACGTACTCGGCGCAGCGGACGCAGGAGCCGCGATCACCCACGCGGTGACCGATCTGGCCATGTTCACCCAGCGCGACCCGTGGGTGAACATGTTGCGCAGCACCGTCGCAGCATTTGGTGCGGGTGTCGGCGGTGCCGACCAGGTAACCGTGCACACCTTCGACGCCGCGATCCCGGTCGACGCCCGCACGTCGCGAACCTCGTTCACTCGACGCATCGCGCGGAACACGCAGCTGCTGCTCCTGGAAGAGTCGAATCTGGGTCGCGTGCTCGATCCGGCAGGGGGATCCTGGTACGTCGAATCGTTGACCGCCGACCTCGCGGCCGCCGCGTGGTCCGTATTCACCGATGTCGAGAAGCAAGGCGGATACCGAGCCGCTCTCGACGCAGGCGATGTCGCCGCGCAGGTCTCGCAGGCGTTGGCCGCACGGGAGGCCGCCGTCGCGCACCGCACTGCTGCGGTCACCGGCGTCAGCGAGTTCCCGAACTTGGGGGAACCGACCTTGCCCGCGGGTTCGGCCGACACCGACGACCTGCCGACGGCGGCGCCCAATCTGGCTCGCGTCGCACGCCGATTCGAAGCTCTGCGTGACCGCGCTGACGCCGCGCGGACACGCCCGCGGGTCCTGATGCTGCCGCTCGGCCCGATCGCCGAACACAACGGCCGGACGACGTTCGTCGCGAACCTACTCGCCGCAGGCGGCATCGACGTCATCAACCCCGGACCGTTGAACCCGGGCGACGTCGCCGCCGCAGTCGAGGCCAATCCGAGTGCTGTCACCGTCCTGTGCGGCACCAAGGCCCGTTACGCAGACGACGGCGCGGCGGCGGCCTCGGCCGCGCGAGCTGCGGGCGTCGGCCGACTGCTGGTCGCCGGACCTGAACGCGAGTGGGCCGCCGACGAGGCGGTCGACGGTCACCTGAAGGTCGGCATCGACGCCGTCACAGTCTTGAGTGAGCTGCTCGACACCCTCGACCCTGACACTGCCCCTACTGCAACTGCGGGAGCGTGAACGCATGAATGACACCACCATTCCGAGTTTCGCCGACGTCGAACTGACGACTCCCGCCGCGCAAGCGGGTAGCGGTGAAGCTCTCACCGAAGGCCTCGCGAGCCCGCATGGCTACACGGCCGACCAGGTCACTTGGGACACGCCGGAGCAGATCGCGGTCCGTCCCGTCTACACCCGAGCCGACCGCGACGCGGCGGCAGACGGCGGATATCCGCTCGACTCGATCCCCGGCGAGGCGCCGTTCATCCGCGGTCCGTACCCGACGATGTACGTCAACCAGCCGTGGACAGTTCGCCAGTATGCGGGCTTCTCAACGGCAGCCGAATCGAATGCCTTCTACCGTCGCAACCTCGCGGCAGGCCAGAAGGGTCTGTCGGTGGCGTTCGACCTCGCGACGCACCGCGGCTACGACTCCGACCATCCGCGCGTCGCAGGCGACGTCGGCATGGCGGGCGTCGCGATCGACTCGATCCTCGACATGCGTCAACTGTTCGACGGCATCGACCTGGGCAGCGTCTCGGTGTCGATGACGATGAACGGTGCTGTGCTGCCGATCCTCGCGTTGTACGTCGTCGCCGCCGAAGAGCAGGGCGTGCCGCCGGAGAAGTTGGCCGGGACCATCCAGAACGACATCCTCAAAGAGTTCATGGTCCGCAACACTTATATCTATCCGCCTGCCCCGTCGATGCGAATCATCTCCGACATCTTCGCGTACACCAGCACCAAGATGCCGAAGTTCAACTCGATTTCGATCTCCGGCTACCACATTCAGGAAGCGGGGGCGACCGCGGATCTGGAGCTCGCGTACACGCTCGCCGACGGCGTCGAGTACATTCGCGCCGGCCTCGAAGCAGGCCTGGACATTGACAAGTTCGCGCCGCGCCTGTCGTTCTTCTGGGGCATCGGTATGAACTTCTTCATGGAGGTCGCCAAACTGCGTGCCGCGCGCCTGCTGTGGAGCGAACTGGTCGCCGACTTCGAGCCGACAAACACCAAGAGCCTGTCGCTGCGCACCCACTCGCAGACATCTGGCTGGTCGCTGACCGCGCAGGACGCCTACAACAATGTCGCACGCACCTGCATCGAAGCGATGGCGGCGACGCAAGGCCACACGCAGTCGCTGCACACCAACGCGCTAGACGAGGCGATCGCCTTGCCCACGGACTTCTCGGCGCGGATCGCCCGCAACACCCAGCTGCTGTTGCAGCAGGAGTCGGGAACTACCCGGCCCATCGACCCATGGGCCGGCTCGAACTACGTCGAATGGCTCACCCACCAGCTGGCGGAGAAGGCGCGCGCACACATTCAGGAGGTTGAGGCCGCAGGCGGTATGACCAAGGCGATCGAGGAGGGGTTGCCGAAGCTTCGCATCGAAGAGGCTGCGGCTCGGACCCAGGCTCGAATCGACTCGGGCCGCCAGCCGCTGATCGGCGTCAACAAGTATCGGCCGGAGCAGGACGAGGAGATCGACGTCCTCAAGGTCGAGAACTCGAAGGTCCGTGCCGAACAGATCGCGAAGCTGGAGAAGCTGCGCGCCGATCGCGACCCGTCGGCCGTCGACGCCGCACTGGCGAACCTCACTCGCGCCGCCGCGGAACCGGGCGGCAGCGATCTGAGCAACAACCTGATGGCGTTGGCGATCGATGCGGCGCGCGCGGGCGCGACCGGCGGTGAGATTTCCGACGCGATGGAGAAGGTCTTCGGACGTCACCAGGCCGAGATCAAGACGATCAGTGGTGTCTATCGGAACGAAGCGGGTGATGCGGTGTCGAACATCGACGAGGCGCTGGCCGTGGTCGACGAGTTCGCCGAGGCCGAGGGCCGGCGTCCGCGTGTCCTCGTCGCGAAGATGGGGCAGGACGGCCACGATCGGGGACAGAAGGTGATCGCAACGGCGTTCGCCGATCTGGGCTTCGACGTCGACGTGGGCCCGCTGTTCGCGACGCCCGAAGAGGTCGCGGCACAGGCTGCCGACAACGACGTCCATGTGGTTGGTGTGTCGTCGCTGGCAGCAGGCCATCTCACGTTGGTGCCCGCTCTGCGCGAGGCGCTCGCGGCCGTCGGTCGTCCGGACATCATGATCGTCGTGGGCGGTGTCATCCCGCCGGGCGACTTCGATGAGCTGTACGAGGCGGGCGCGGCGGCGATCTTCCCGCCCGGCACGGTCATCGCCGACAGTGCGGTGGATCTGATCGGTAAGCTGGCCGACCAACTGGGGCTGGAACTTGCCTCACGGAGTGTCTGAATCGGTAGGCGAGTGAATCGGGAAACTGTATGAGCGCGGCGCAACGGCGCCCGATCGACGTCGACGCCCTGGCGGCCGGTGTGCTGGCGGGGCGTCGCGCCGATCTGGCGCGGGCAATCACTCTCGTCGAATCGACCCGTCCGGATCACCGTGAGGCAGCACAGAACCTGCTGCTGCAGGTTAGTTCGCGCGCGGGGAAGTCGTTTCGGGTCGGGATCACCGGTGTGCCCGGTGTCGGAAAGTCGACGACCATCGAAGCACTCGGGATGCATTTGATCTCGCAGGGGCATCGGGTGGCGGTGCTCGCGGTGGATCCGTCGTCGACGCGCACCCGCGGTTCGATCCTCGGCGACAAGACCCGCATGGGACAGTTGGCGGCGGCGGAGGAGGCATACGTTCGTCCGTCGCCGACATCGGGAACGCTCGGCGGTGTCACGAAGGCGACCCGCGAGACGATCGTGCTCGTCGAGGCCGCCGGATACGACGTTGTACTCGTCGAGACCGTCGGCGTCGGGCAGTCTGAGGTGAGTGTCGCGAACATGGTCGACACGTTCACCTTCCTAACGCTGGCGCGCACGGGAGACTCGTTGCAGGGCATCAAGAAGGGTGTCCTGGAGCTCGCGGAGATCGTCGTGGTCAATAAGGCGGACGGCAAACACATCAACGAGGCGCGGGGAGCCGCGCGCGAGCTGCGGAACGCGTTGGGCTTCATCTACCCCCACGATGCGTTGTGGACGCCGCCGGTCCTGACGATGAGCGCGATGGAAAAGTCGGGTGTGGACGACTACTGGGCGGCCGTCGAAAAGCATCGTGACGTCCTGACCGAGGCGGGGGAGTTCACTCGCCGCCGCGCACAGCAGCAGGTCGACTGGATGTGGACGATGGTCCGCGAAACCGTGTTGAATCGTATCGACGCTGCCCCCGGTGTCCGGGAGATCCGCTCGGAGGTGGAGGCGTCGGTCCTCGACGGCTCGCTCACCCCAGCGCTTGCCGCACAGCAGATCGTCGACCGAGCAGGTCTCTAGCACTTCGTCCGCGGGCATAAGTCTCACAGATACGGCGAGATAGCCGAGATATCGGCTCGAATGTCCACCTGTGTGAGAGTTGTGCCCGCCGACGATCGTGCGGCAAAAAGGATGCCGCGACACCGTTCTCACGATGTCGCGACATTCTGTCTGTGTCCGAGGGGGGACTTGAACCCCCACGTCCGTTAATAGGACACTAGCACCTCAAGCTAGCGCGTCTGCCATTCCGCCACTCGGACTCGATTTAGTTGTTGCACGGGCGTTCCGCTCGTGCTCGACAACAATAACCAAGGTTGCCCCGGTATCCCAAATCGCCTAGTAATTGAGGGTGTGAGCCCGATTCAAGCAACCGAAGAAGTCGTCGACATCGTCAGTCGACTCATCCAGTTCGACACGTCCAACACCGGTGTCCCGGAGACAACGGTCGGTGAGGCGGACTGCGCCCGCTGGGTGCAGGAACAATTAGCGGAGGTCGGATATGCGACCGAGTACGTCGAATCGGGGATGCCGGGACGCGCCAACGTGTTCGCACGCCTGGAAGGTGCGGACCGCCAGCGCGGCGCGCTTCTGATCCACGCGCATCTCGACGTGGTGCCCGCGCGAGCCGAAGACTGGAGCGTTCACCCGTTCTCCGGAGCGATCCGAGACGGTTACATCTGGGGCCGTGGTGCGATCGACATGAAGGATATGGCCGGCATGGCGCTGGCGCTGGCGCGCCAGTTCAAGCGTGACGGCACGGTGCCGCCGCGCGACATCGTGTTCGCGTTCCTCGCCGACGAGGAGGCGGGCGGCGCGCTGGGATCGCAGTGGTTGGTCAAGAACCGCCCCGAGTTGTTCGACGGCATCTCCGAGGCCGTCGGTGAGGTCGGCGGGTTCTCGTTGACCGTCGACCGCCCCGACGGCACCGTGCGCCGCCTCTACCTTGTAGAGACGGCCGAGAAGGGCTTGGCGTGGATGAAACTCACGTGCAACGCCACGGCGGGACACGGTTCGTTCCTTCATTCGGATAACGCAGTCACAGAGATCGCCGCCGCGGTCGCGAGGATCGGCGCGCACCGGTTCCCGCTCGTGATGACCGAATCGGTTTCGGAGTTTTTGAAGGCGCTGTCGGAGGAGACCGGGCTCGACTTCAGCCCCGAGACCCCCGACCTGGAATCGGCTCTATTCAAGATCGGCAACCTGGCGCGCATCGTCGGTGCGACGCTCCGCGACACCGCGAACCCGACGATGTTGTCGGCCGGATACAAGGCCAACGTGATTCCGCAGCAGGCTGAAGCAGTCATCGACTGCCGCGTCCTGCCCGGCCGCCAGAAGGAGTTCGAGGCGACCATCGACGAACTCATCGGCCCGAACATCACCCGCGAGTGGATCACCCACCTGGACGCCTACGAGACGACGTTCGACGGGCACCTCGTGGACGCTATGAACGACGCTGTCGTAGCTCACGACGCGGACGGCCGCACCGTGCCGTACATGCTCTCCGG
The DNA here is from genome assembly GCF_032711245.1 of Gordonia abscondita. Lineage (GTDB taxonomy): Bacteria > Actinomycetota > Actinomycetes > Mycobacteriales > Mycobacteriaceae > Gordonia. The sequence goes on along the minus strand of NZ_CP128986.1, from coordinate 3,428,386 downwards.
TGGCACCGACGCGAAGGCGTTCGCCAAGCTCGGGATCCGATGCTTCGGGTTCGCGCCGCTGCAGTTGCCGCCGGAACTCGATTTCGCGGCCCTGTTCCACGGAGTGGACGAGCGAGTGCCGGTAGAGTCGATTCTGTTCGGTACCAAGGTTCTTGAGCATTTCCTCCACCACTGCTGATCGTGTCGGCCGTGGCTGTGGAGGGCGAAAGGAAACGATCGTGACTGCATTCGATCCGTACTCGGTTCTGCCGAGGCTGCCCGACATCACTGTGACGTCGAACGACTTCACGGAGGGGCAAACATTGCCCACCCCGCAGGTGTCGGCGATCTTCGGTGCCGGGGGAGACGACGTCTCGCCCCAGTTGAGTTGGTCCGGCTTCCCCGCGGATACGAAGAGCTTCGCGGTGACCTGCTTCGACCCGGACGCGCCGACCGCTTCGGGCTTCTGGCACTGGGCGGTCGCCGACATTCCGGTGACGGTCACATCGCTTCCCGCCGGCGCGGGCGCTCCGGCGTCCGCCGATCTTCCGGCCGGTGCCGTGACGCTCGGAAACGATGCGGGCCTGGCCCAGTTCGTCGGTGCGGGCCCGCCGCCCGGACACGGCCCGCACCGCTACATATTCGCTGTGCACGCGGTCGACGTGGAGTCGCTTGAACTGCCCGACGGTGCCACCCCGGCATTCCTCGGGTTCAACTTGTTCTCCCGCGCCATCGCTCGCGGGACGTTGACCGCAGTGTTCGAGCTCCCGGGCGAGTAGCGGGCGCGGGGCTGTGTCCGATCAGCGGTTCTCGGAGCCGACGGCGTCGCTCAGCGACGAGTAGCCGTGCGAGCGGAGCCGCCCGGCGATGCCGTCGTTGAGTTCGCGGAGCCAGCCGGGGCCGCCGTAGATGAAGCCCGTGTAGACCTGCAGTAGGTCGGCGCCCGCGCAGATGCGTTCCCACGCCTGGTCGACGGTCTCGATGCCGCCGACACTCACGAGGGCCATCCGACCGCCGACGCGACTGTAGAGCCGACGCAGGACCTCGAGCGAGCGGTCGGCGACCGGCGGGCCCGACAGTCCGCCAGCACCCATCGCATCGACTTCGCCGCGCGCAGTTCGGAGGCCGTCACGGGCGATTGTGGTGTTCGTGGCCACGATGCCGGCGAGGCCGAGTTCCTCGGCGAGATCGGCGACGGCGTCGACGTCCTCATCGGACAGGTCGGGCGCGATCTTCACCAGCACTGGGACCGACGCGACCTCCAGGACCGCGGATAGCACGGGACGCAACGACTCGACGGCCTGCAGATCACGCAGTCCGGGCGTGTTCGGTGAGCTGACATTGACGACGACGAAGTCGGCGAGCGGGCCGAGCAGGCCCGCCGACAGCCGGTAGTCGTCGACCGCCCCGTCGAGCGGCACCACCTTCGTCTTACCGATGTTGGCGCCGATCGGCACCCGGGCTGGGCCGGGCCGGGCTTCGACGAGTTTCGCCGCAGCCGCGGCCGCCCCCGGATTGTTGAAACCCATCCGATTGATGAGTGCACGGTCTGCGGGGAGGCGGAACAACCGCGGGCCGGGATTGCCGGGCTGAGCCTGCCCGGTGATCGTGCCGATCTCTGCGTACCCGAAACCGAGCTGTCCCCACGCGTTGACGCACTCGGCGGATTTGTCGAACCCCGCTGCGAGACCGACGGGTGCCGGGAACTCGACACCGAAGACGGTGCTGCGCAGTGCCGGATCGGCTACCGCGAACAGTCGCGACAGCAGAGTGCGGACCACCGGGAGTCTCCCGGCGACGCTGATGATCCGCGCGATGATCCGGTGGATCCGCTCCGGCGGAACCAGGAACATGATCTTAAGCAGCGGGGGATAGACCAGTCGGTTCAACGTGCTCAACATGGTGACGCTTTCAAGTATCGGGACACGGGGTGGATCGCAGGGGTGGGTGTTCAGGGTGCGATCGCGTCCGGCGGGACGGCTTGCAGGCCGTCGCCGCGACCGGATGCGATCAGCAGGTTGCCGCTCGTCGAGTCGACGGTCATCGCGGTCACCTGGCCGACGGTGGGGACACGGCCGCGTTCGCGGGCATCACCCCGCGACAAGTCGTAGGCGACGGCTTCGTTTTCGGCGGTCGACGACACCCACAGCAGGTCGCGCTTCTCGTCGTAGGCGAGTGCGAACGGACTCGCGGGCGCGGGGTGACGCATCCGCATCACGATCGGCTCGCCGAAGAACGCGTAGAACTCGTCGTCGCGAGTTCCCGTGACCAGGATGCGACCGAAGCGGTCGACAACGGCGTTCGTCGCGCCGTTACCCGCGCGCAGTGACGCCTTGCGGTCGCCGTTCCCGATGTCGATCGGCAGGATCGCCGACTGGGCGCGGTCGAGCACGCTGACCTGGCCCTCGACCTCGGTCGCCGACTTCGGTGCGACGAGGATGTCATCGACACGCGCGAAGCCGCCGAACTCGTCGATGCGCTCACCCGACGCGGACAGCACGAATAGTTTGCCCTTCTGCGTACCGACGAGCACCTTGTCGCCGTCGACGGCGAGCGAGAGCGGCGAGTCGACGGGCACGTCGGCCACCGACGTGCGACCGTCGCCGTCGATGTGGACGAGCCCACGCGGTCCGACAGCGAGAAAGTGGTCATCGACGGCGACCAGGTCGACGACGCCGTCGATCGGCAGGGCGACACGGGTCGGCGGTGGCGCGTCCGCCGACCCGGCAGCCCGGTGAAGGGTCACAGTGCGGCCGTCGGCGCCGAGCACCGCGGTCGTCGATCCGGCGACAGCGATCGCCGTGGCCGCGCCCTGCGCGACGACGGCGCCGACCGGCTTCGCGGTGTCGGTCGGCGACTTAGCGGCCGTCGCGACCGGGAGTGTGTCGAGCGACGACGAGTCGCCGTCGTCCGAGTCGGAGCCACAGGCCGTCAGAGTGAGAGTCACTGCCGCCGCGAGCAGCCCGGCCGTCCATCTGGTTCGCACACGCATGCTTCCATCTTGCTGGATAAGAGAAAATCAAGGTTCGATGGGTAGCATCCACGTTCGTGATCGAATCGATGAGTTGGCTGCAGGCCGTGGTGCTCGGAGCACTGCAGGGCGTGACCGAATTCCTACCGATTTCGTCGTCCGGGCATCTGCGCATCGTGTCGCAGATCTGGTTCGGCCAGGACGCGGGCGCATCGTTCACCGCGGTCACCCAGTTGGGCACCGAACTCGCGGTGCTGATCTTCTTCGCGAAAGACATTGGCCGGATCGTCGTCGCGTGGTTCGCCGGTCTGCGTGACTCCACGCGTCGCGACCTCGACTACCGCCTCGGCTGGTATGTGATTCTTGCCACCATTCCGATCGGCCTTCTCGGGTTCGTGTTGAAAGACGAAATCCGTACCGCGGGCCGCAACCTGTGGTTGGTGGCGATCATGCTGATCGCATTCTCATTCGTGTTCCTGGCCGCGGAGATGACCGCGGCCGAACGGCCAGGAAAATCGTTGGCGCAGATGAAACCGCGCGACGCGCTGGCGATGGGCCTCGCGCAGTGCCTCGCGCTGATCCCCGGCGTATCCAGGTCGGGCGGCACGGCGAGCGCCGGTCTGTTCTTCGGAATGAAGCGTGAAGCCGCGTTCCGGTTCTCGTTCCTGATCGCGATTCCCGCGGTCCTCGCGTCCGGGCTGTTCAGCCTGCCGGACGCATTCGACCCCGACGGCAGTGGGGTGAGTGCTTCCGGCCCTCAAATCCTCGTCGCGACGTTCATTGCTTTCGTGCTCGGCTACATCTCGATCGCCTGGCTGCTCAAGTTCGTCTCCGGGCATTCCCTTGCCTGGTTCGCCGGGTACCGCATCGCGCTGGGCCTGCTCGTCCTCATCTTGCTGACCGCGGGCGTCATCACGACCTGAGTCGTTCTGGGTGGCGGCCGTCTGCTGTGAACGCCGCCGCTGTCACGCCGTATCCTGAACGCCATGACGGTGATCCTGGTCCGGCACGGACGATCGACGGCCAACACCTCCGGCGTTCTCGCGGGACGGACTCCGGGTATCGCGCTCGACGATAAGGGGCGCGCCCAGTCGCTCGACCTCATCGAACGTCTCGGCGACGCCGCGAACCGACTCCAGGTGGTCGTCCGGTCGCCACTGCAGCGATGCGCGGAGACCGTCGCGCCTCTCGTCGCCGAGTTGGACGGGGTGCCCGAAGTGGCCGATGACCGACTCGCCGAGGTCGACTACGGACAGTGGAGCGGACGCAAGCTCACCGAACTCGTCAACGAACCGCTGTGGAAGACGGTGCAGCGCAATCCGTCGCACGCGGTGTTCCCCGACGGCGAGGGCCTGGCCGACGTCTCGCGGCGTGCGACTGCCGCCGTCCGGGCGCTCGACCGCGAGTACAGCGGTGCGGACGGACACGGACTCTGGCTGGCGTGCTCGCACGGCGACGTCATCAAATCCGTGGTCGCCGACGCGCTCGGCATGCACTTGGATGCGTTTCAACGGATCGTCGTCGATCCAGGGTCGATCACCGTGATCGGATACTCGCACGATCGTCCTTACGTGCTGACCCTCAACAACGGCGGTTCACTGACCCTGCCCGGCCCGCGGGTCAACGCGGACGCCGAAGTCGGCGGTGGAGCGGGCGCGTGAGTCCGCGGGTACCGTGAAGACGATGAGAAGGAAGGCGAAGTAGACGTGTCGCGCACCATTCATGAATTCCGGACGCCGAGCCGTTTCGTGGCCGGTACAGTCGGCGAACCCGGCGATCGGACGTTCTTCCTCCAGGTCTCGCAGGATCAGCGGTTGATGAGCGTCGAACTGGAGAAGCAGCAGGTGCTGATTCTCGCCGACCGACTCGGCTACCTCCTCGACGAGGTCGCCAGGCGTTTCGGCGCGTCAGTGCCCCCGGAGACGGACGCGGTCAGCGACACGGCACCGCTGACGATGCCGATCGACGCAGAGTTCCGAGTCGGTTCGATGGGGTTGGGCTGGGACGCCGAAGCCTCGTCGGTCGTCGTCGAACTGTTGGCGATCACCGAGCAGCCGTTGGACGAGAGCGTGATCCTAGACGACACCGACGAAGGACCGGACACGGTCCGGATCTTCCTGAACGCGGACGCAGCACGTGAGTTCAGTGCACGATCGATGCGGGTCATCTCCGCCGGGCGTCCACTGTGCCCCCTGTGTGACCAGCCACTCGACCCGAGCGGCCACATCTGCGCGCGAAGCAACGGCTACAAACGCGACGTCGAGTTCTCGCGGTCGGTCGAGTTCATCGACCCGGACGTCCTCGCCGCATTGGGGCGAGTGGTTCCTGGATTCGACACGGCGTTCGATGTCGATGAGGACTTCGACGACGAGTCCGATGAGCCTGGCGAGCCTGACGACGACGCGAACGAGTGAACTCCGATGTCCTTGAGGTCCTCGCAGGCGGGGACCTCACCGTGCTCGGTCGGGTCCCGACGGCGAGCAACCTGACGCTGGCCTGCCGGGTATCCGACGGCGACGCCGAATTCATGTGCGTTTACAAGCCGATCCGCGGCGAGGCCCCGCTGTGGGACTTTCCCGACGGACATCTCGCGGGCCGCGAAGTGGCCTCCTATCTGATCAGCGACGCGTTGGGGTGGGATCTCGTCCCGGAGACGGTGTTGCGCGACGACGGCCCCGCCGACGTCGATCTCGGCCCCGGGATGGTGCAGCGGTGGATCCACGTACCCGACGAGCCGACGGGTCCCGACCCGGTCGACTTGGCGCCCATCGACGAGGTCGCCGACGACCAGTTGCCTGTCTTGCAGGCCTACGACGAGGACGGCCGTCTGGTTGCGCTGGTGCACGCGGATCGGCCGGATCTGTTGCGGCTCGCTGTGTTCGACGTCGTCGTCAATAACGCCGACCGTAAGGGCGGCCACATCTTGGTCGACGGCGATGGGCACCTGTATGGGATCGATCACGGGATCTGCCTGCATGCCGAGAATAAACTCCGCACCGTTCTGTGGGGCTGGGCTGGTCGGCCGCTGCCCGCCGAATCGAGCGCGGATCTCAGCCGACTCGCGCAGCGTCTCGCCGACCCCGACGACGTGCTCACGGTGCGGCTCGGCACATTGATCACCGACGAGGAGGTCGCGGCCGTACGACGGCGCGCACGTGCCCTCGGCGACGACGGGGCGCTGCCGATGCCGCCGTCCGAACGCGCCATCCCCTGGCCGCCCTTCTGACCGGTCGCGCATCGGACGGTCAGTCTTCCGGCAGGCCCCGATTCTCTGCCCGCGCGCACCACACATACAGTTGAACGCATGCAGTCGTGGTCGTCGCCCCATATCCCCTCCGTGCCCGGCACCGCACCGGCCCTTCGCCTTTATGACACCTCCGACGCGCAGGTGAAGCCACTGGCTCCGGGGCCGGTCGCCACCATGTACGTCTGCGGTATCACCCCGTATGACGCCACCCATCTCGGCCATGCCGCGACCTACGTGACGTTCGACCTGATCAATCGGGTCCTGCGCGATCAGGGCCACGAGGTGCACTACGTCCAGAACATCACCGACGTCGACGACCCACTGTTCGAGCGTGCGGAGCGCGACGGCGTCGACTGGCGCGACTTGGGATCGGGTGAGATCGACCTCTTCCGTGACGACATGGCCGCTCTCCGCGTGCTGGCGCCCCGCGACTACATCGGCGCCGTCGAATCGGTAGACGAGGTCGTCTCGGCCGTCGAGAAGCTCCTGGAGATCGGCGCTGCGTACGTCGTAGACGACCCCGAGCATCCGGACGTCTACTTCAATGTCGACGCGACACCCCAGTTCGGCTACGAATCGAACTACGACGCACAGACCATGGCGAGGTTCTTCGTCGAACGTGGCGGCGACCCGGACCGGGCAGGCAAGCGCAATCCGCTCGACGCCCTGCTGTGGCGTGTGCAGCGCCCTGGTGAACCCGCTTGGCCGTCGCCGTTCGGCGACGGGAGGCCAGGCTGGCACATCGAATGCTCAGCCATCGCACTCAACCGGCTCGGGATGGCGTTCGACGTTCAGGGCGGCGGCAGCGACCTAATTTTCCCGCACCACGAGTTCTCCGCTGCGCACGCGGAAGCCGCCACCGGTGAACGACGTTTCGCGCGCACATACGTCCATACCGGCATGATCGGGCTGGACGGCGAGAAGATGTCCAAGAGCCTCGGCAATCTGGTGAAGGTGTCGGTGCTGCGCGCTAAGGGCGTCGACGCGAGCGCCGTGCGGCTCGGCCTGCTCAGCGGCCATTACCGTCAGGACCGGATGTGGACCGACCAGGTCCTCTCCGACGGCGAGCGTCGCCTGGCAACGTGGCGGCGGGCCGCACGTGTGTCGATCGCGCCGGATGCGACGGACACCGTCGCCCGGTTGCGCCAACATCTAGCCGACGATCTGGACACGCCGAAAGCGCTCGCCGCAGTCGACGCCTGGGCCGCGGACGCGATCCTCGGGATCGGCGCGTCGACCGAGTCGCCCGGGTTGATCGCGGACGCGGTCGACGCGTTGCTCGGTGTCGACATCGCACCGCGAGGGTGACGGCATGCCTCGGGTGACCACCATTCCAGCCAGCACCTCCGACGGAGTGTGGACTGTCGTGACGCACACGTCGACGTATGTGCTCGACTTCGGCGAGATGACGTTGCTGCGCGCCCCCGGTGTCGGCAGGCACGACGACCAACGGTGGGAGGTCAGTGAGCTTCGGCGCGACTCGCAAGACATCCCGCTGCTCGGCGTCAAAGAATGCACGGTCGGCGAACCGGCTCAGTTCTGGGTGTCGGCGGCCGACGATCCGGATGTGCGGACCTGGCGGATCACGACGCCGGTCGTCGAGATCGAGCAGATCGGCTGACGCGATCCACCGCTCGGCCGGTCTCTATTGTTCGTCGTTGCGTCTGCGCAGATAGCGTTCGAATTCGGCGGCCAAGGTGTCCCCGTCGACTTCAGTGAGCGCATCGTCGTCGTCCAACGACGTCGCGTCCTCGGTCTCCTCGAGTTCCCGGACGTACGCCGCCATGTCGTCGTCGTCCGACATCATCTCGTCGACCGCCTCCTGCCACTGCTGGGCCTGCTCGGCGAGCGGCCCGGTGTCGATCGACACCTCGATGACTGCTTCGAGACGTTCCAGCAGTGCGAGCACGGCTTTCGGGTTCGGCGGGTGCGCGATGTAGTGGGGGACTGCCGCCCACAGCGAGATCGACGAGACGCCGGCCTGGACGAATGCGTCCTGCAGCACCCCGGTGATCCCGGTCGGCCCCTCGTATTTGCTCGGCGACAACCCGAAACGGGTCGCGGCGGCTTTTGTCTCGGCGGACCCCGATACCGGTACGGGTCGCGTGTGCGGGGTGTCGGCCAGCAACGCACCCAACATGACCACGAGTTCCACGTCGAGCGCCTCGGCGAGTTCGACGAGCTGGGTGCAGAAGGTACGCCACCGCAGATTCGGTTCCGGCCCGAGGACGAACACGACGTCACGCTCGCTGTCGGGGAGTGTCGCGTACGACACGGACGTGCTCGGCCACCGTATGCGCCTGGTCACACCGTCGACTTGGGCGATCGTCGGCCGGGTCGACGCGAAGTCGTAGAATTCCTCGCCGTCGATCTCCCGAAGGTCGGTAGCGTCCCAGGTCAGAGCCAGGTGTTCCACGGCGCCCGTTGCGGCGTCGCCCGCGTCGTTCCATCCGCCGAAGGCGACGATCATGACCGGGCGGCGCAGTGTGGGTAGTCCAGAGGGTCGCGGAGAGTTCACTGGGCAGAGCCTACGGGGGAGCGCAAACCGAGCCTAGGGGGGAGCACAAACGACGGCGAACTACCCTAGGGGGCATGCCATACTCCTCGACTCGACCAGACAACTACGACTCGACATTCCTGCAGGCGATGTCGAGCCGAGTCCTGATCGGCGACGGAGCCATGGGAACGATGCTGCAGAACGCAGATCTCGACGTCGACACCGACTTCCTCGGCCTCGAAGGCTGCAACGAGATTCTCAACGACACGCGCCCGGACGTGCTCGCCGACATCCACCGACGTTACTTCGAGTCGGGCGCCGACGCCGTCGAGACCAACACCTTCGGGTGCAACCTCTCGAATCTCGGCGACTACGACATCGCCGACCGGATCCGGGAACTCGCCTACAAGGGGACGTCGATCGCCCGCGGGGTGGCCGACGAGATGGGTCCGTCTGCCGACGGCACCGATCGGTTCGTCCTCGGCTCCATTGGGCCCGGCACCAAACTGCCGAGCCTTGGGCACACGACCTTTGCCGCGATCCGCGACGCTTACCAGGAGTGCGTGCTCGGCATGCTCGACGGCGGAGCCGACGCGATTCTCGTCGAGACCTGCCAGGATCTGCTGCAGTTGAAGGCTACTGTCGTCGCGGCCCGCCGGGCGATGGACGAGTTCGGTCGGCATCTGCCGATCATCGCGCACATCACCGTCGAGACCACGGGCACAATGCTGGTCGGGTCGGAGATCGGTGCGGCGTTGGCCGCGATCGAACCACTCGGCGTCGACGTCATCGGGTTGAACTGCGCGACCGGTCCCGCGGAGATGAGCGAACACCTGCGTTACCTGTCCAAGCATTCGCGGGTGCCGATCTCGGTGATGCCGAACGCAGGCCTCCCGGTGCTCGGCAAGAACGGAGCCGAATACCCGCTCACCGCGCCAGAACTGGCCGACGCACTCTCGTCGTTCGTCACCGAATACGGTCTGCAGTTTGTCGGCGGCTGCTGCGGCACCACACCAGAGCACATTCGTCGGGTCGCCGACGCGGTGAGCCTTCTTAAGGCACGTGAGCGCACCCCGGACCACGTGTCGGAGACGTCGTCGCTGTATTCGGCGGTCCCGTTCGATCAGGACGCGAGCTTCCTCGTCGTCGCCGAACGAACCAACTCGAACGGGTCCAAGGCGTTCCGTGACGCGATGCTCGCGGGCGACTACCAGAAGTGCATGGAGATCGCGAAGGAGCAGACCCGCGACGGGGCCCACATGCTCGATCTCAACATCGACTACGTGGGCCGCGACGGAGCGCTCGACATGACGGAGGTGGCGAGTCGTTTCGCGACGGCGTCGACGCTGCCGATCATGATCGACTCGACCGAACCGGACGTGATCAAGGCGGGCTTGGAGCATCTCGGCGGTCGGTGCGCGGTCAACTCGGTCAACTATGAGGACGGCGACGGTCCCGACTCCCGTTTCGCCCGGATCATGGCGCATGTCGTCGAACATGGGGCGGCGGTGGTGGCGCTCACCATCGACGAGGAAGGTCAGGCGCGCACCGCCGACCACAAGGTTTCGATCGCTGAGCGGTTGATCACCGACCTCACCGACAACTGGGGACTCGCCGACGAGGACATCATCATCGACGCCCTCACTTTCCCCATCTCGACCGGTCAGGAGGAGGTTCGCCGCGACGGCATCGAGACCATCGAAGCGATCCGCCGGATCAAGCATTCGCATCCCGAAGTCCACTTCACGCTGGGCATCTCGAACATCTCGTTCGGCCTCAACCCGGCGGCCCGCCAAGTGCTGAACTCAGTGTTCCTGCACGAGTGCGTCGCCGCGGGTCTGGACACCGCGATCGTCCACGCGTCGAAGATCCTGCCGATGGCTCGGATCCCCGACGAACAGCGGGAGACTGCCCTCGACCTGGTGTACAACCGGCGCCGCGAGCAGGGCGCAGACGGGCCGGACGACCCCGGCTATGACCCGCTCCAGAAGCTCATGCAGCTGTTCGAGGGCGTATCGGCGGCGTCCGCGCGCGAATCGCGTGCCGCCGAACTGGCGCGGATGCCGTTGTTCGAGCGACTCGCACGGCGCATCGTCGACGGTGAACGCAACGGTCTCGTCGAAGACCTCGACGAGGCGCGGTCGACTGTTCCGCCATTGACCATCATCAACGACCATCTGCTCTCCGGAATGAAGACGGTCGGCGAACTGTTCGGCTCCGGCCAGATGCAGTTGCCGTTCGTCCTGCAGTCCGCTGAGGTGATGAAGGCTGCCGTCGCGCATCTCGAGCAGTTCATGGAGGCAACGGACGAGGACGGCAAGGGCCGGATCGTCTTGGCGACCGTGAAGGGCGATGTTCACGACATCGGTAAGAACCTCGTCGACATCATCTTGAGCAACAACGGCTACGACGTCGTCAACATCGGCATCAAGCAGCCGATCGCGACGATTCTGTCGGCTGCCGAGGAGCACCGGGCCGACGTCATCGGCATGTCGGGACTGCTCGTGAAGTCGACGGTCGTGATGAAGGAGAACCTGGAGGAGATGAACTCGCGCGGTAAGAGCGAGCTCCCGGTTCTCCTCGGCGGCGCCGCGTTGACCCGAACCTACGTCGAGGGCGACCTCGCCGACATCTATCAGGGCGACGTCCGGTACGCCCGGGACGCATTCGAGGGGTTGACCCTCATGGACGAGATCATGGCGATCAAACGTGGTGAGGGGCCGGACCCGGACAGCCCGGAGGCGAAGGCCGCGGCCGCGAAGGTCGCCGAACGTAAGGCGCGGCGCGAACGTTCTAAGCGGATCGCCGAGAAGCGCAAGGCCGCCGAGGTCCCCGTCGAGGTACCCGCGCGGTCGGATGTCGCCGCAAACAACGAGGTTCCGACACCGCCGTTCTGGGGCACTCGGATCATCAAAGGCATCCCGATCGCCGAATACTCGTCGCTGCTCGACGAACGCGCGTTGTTCCTCGGCCAGTGGGGGCTCCGCGGTACGCGCGGCGAAGACGGGCCCGGATATGAGGATCTCGTCGAGACGGAGGGACGTCCGCGTCTGCGCGAATGGATCGACCGGCTCTCGACGGCGGGCATCCTGCAGCACGCAGCCGTCGTCTATGGGTACTTCCCGGCGGTCAGCGAAGGCGACACCGTCCACGTGCTCGAATCGCCGGACCCGTCGTCGCCGGTCCGTCACAGCTTCGAGTTCCCGCGCCAGCAGCGCCCGAAGTTCCTGTGCATCGCCGACTTCATCCGGTCGCGCGATCAGGCGGTCGCCGACGGGCAGGTCGACGTGCTGCCTTTCCAGCTGGTGACGATGGGCACGCCGATCGCCGACTTCGCCAACGAACTGTTCGCGGCGGACTCGTACCGCGACTACCTGGAGGTTCACGGCATCGGTGTGCAGTTGACCGAAGCGCTCGCCGAGTACTGGCATCAGCGTGTGCGTAGCGAACTGTCGTTCACGGGTGGAGCGGTCGCCGACGAGGACCCGGACCTGCCGCAAGGCTTCTTCGATCTCGAGTACCGCGGTGCCCGCTACTCGTTCGGATACGGTGCATGCCCGAACTTGGAGGACCGCGCGAAGATGGTCGACCTGTTGGAGCCTGGCCGGATCGGTGTCGAATTGTCCGAGGAGCTGCAGTTGCATCCCGAGCAGTCGACGGACGCGTTCGTCCTGCACCACCCGGAGGCGAAGTACTTCAACACGTAGATCGGCGGGAATGCCTAGGGTGGGGGTCGGACCCGCCAGCGACCGACCCTTCTAGGAGGACCACCAGTGACCGATGACGTACGCCTTCCGGACGCCCTGTTCTGGGATATGGACGGGACGTTGCTCGACACCGAACCGTTGTGGGAGCAGGTCCTCGTCGAATTCGCGGGCCGGCTCGACATCGAGATGACCGACTCACTGCGGGATTCGACGATGGGCAACAGCTCGGTGGACGCGATGACGAAGCTGTACGACGCAGCGCTCGTCCCCGAGTCCGGTCGCGACTTCGACACCGACGAGGACTGGATGGTTCAGCGTGTCCTGGAGCTATTCGAAGGCGGCCCGCCGTGGCGGCCGGGCGCGGTCGATGCCCTCGACATGGTCGCCGCGGCCGACATCCCGATGGTTCTCGTGACGAACACGTTGCGAGAGGTGACCGACGTCCTGTTGACGACGATCGGTGCCGGCCGGTTCGTCACGACGGTCTGCGGCGACGAAGTCGAGGCAGGCAAACCCGCTCCGCACATCTATCGGCGTGCCGCCGAGCTCGTCGGGTTCCCGATCGGTCGGTGCCTGGCGGTCGAGGACTCGCCCGCGGGCGCGGCCGCGACTTTTGCTGCGGGCGTCCGCGCCATCATCATCCCGTCGGCGATTGAGGTGCCGCCGCGAGCCACCTACAGCTACCGCGACTCGCTGGTCGGTCTCACCCTCGACGATCTGTGCGCCGCACTGGCCTGAACGCTCTCGCTGCGAGCCGCGGGACCACAAACTGGTAACGCGGCTCGTAGCGATCGGTCGAGCGGTCGGTCGGCCCGGTACGCCGACTTCACGCGTCCCGTGCGAAAATAGCTGACGTGAAATCCTTCGACGAACTCTTCGCTGAGCTGGCCGACAAGGCCGAGACCCGCCCTGAAGGCAGTGGCACCGTAGCCGCGCTGGATCAGGGCGTCCATACGCTCGGCAAGAAGATCATCGAAGAAGCTGGCGAAGTGTGGTTGGCTGCCGAGCACGAGTCCGACGAGGCGCTCTCGGAAGAGATCTCGCAGCTCGTCTACTGGCTTCAGGTCATGATGATCAAACGCGGCCTGAATCCGGCCGACATCTACCGCTACCTTTAGGAACAACTCACTCATGTTGCGTGTCGCAGTCCCGAATAAGGGTGCATTGTCTGAAGCCGCCGCCGGGATCCTCTCCGAAGCCGGCTACCGCAAGCGGTCCGATCCGAAGGACCTGTCGGTCATAGACGTCAACAACGACGTCGAGTTCTATTTCCTGCGTCCTAAGGACGTCGCGATCTATGTCGGCGCGGGAACTCTCGATCTCGGTATCACGGGGCGTGACTTGGCCGCCGACTCCGGCGCGGAGGTACTCGAAGAGGTGGCGCTCGGCTTCGGGTCGTCGTCGTTCCGGTACGCTGCGCCAGCCGACCAGGAGTGGGGGGTCGAGGATCTCGCTGGGAAGCGGATCGCGACGTCGTACCCGAATCTCGTGCGCCGCGACCTCGCCGAACGCCGCATCGAAGCCGAGATCATCCGCCTCGACGGCGCCGTCGAGATCTCCATCCAGTTGGGTGTCGCCGATGCGATCGCCGACGTCGTCGGATCGGGGCGGACCCTGCGTCTGCATGATCTCACCGCGTTCGGCGACTCACTGTGCGACTCCGAAGCGGTCTTGATCCGCAATCCCGAATCAGCTGAGCCGTCGAAGGCCGCGAAACAGTTCATCGCGCGAGTGCAAGGCGTCGTCCTCGGCCAGCAGTACGTGATGATCGACTACGACTGCCCGAAGACGCTCCTGGACGCCGCGGTCGCGATGACGCCGGGCCTGGAGTCTCCGACGGTGTCGCCGATGCTCGACCCGGATTGGCTCGCCGTCCGAGCCATGGTCCCGCGCAAGACGCACCAGTCCGTCATGGACGACCTCTCCGAGCTCGGTGTCCGCGCCATCCTCGCGTCCGACATCCGCAGCTGCCGCTTCTGACGCGTCGGCTCGCTCAGCCGGCGGGCGCGATCATGTCGGTCTGGGCGGAACGTCCGAGGAAACCGGACACGTCGTACAGGTCGGCGAAGCTCGCGCCGTAACCGGCGGCCCCGATCGCGAGGTCCGCGTCCAAGCCCAACCAGGGGCTTGTCGGCTGGGCCACGAGATGCACCGTCGTGTCCATGTTCATCCACGACCATTTCGCCGGATCGAGCCGGGTACCGACGCCGTTAGCGACGTCGAGGACCGTGAAGATCGACTCGAGCGGCGACATCTGTTCACCCTCGATCAATCCGATCGCGGCCCGAATCCAGACCGCGGGACTCTGCCCGTTCCTACCGGCCTGGCGCGCGACGACGGTGGTGCCGATGAAGCCGACCTTGCCCCACGGGACAGCCATCTCGCCGTCATCCGGGAACCCGATGATCTGGGGGAGCTCGTCCGGCCCGGCGGGCAGCGGCGGCACCGGCGAATGTTCGACGGGGGTCGAGTCGCCGGTCATGATCCGCCAGGCGACGGTGCGCGCGACGACCCGGAACTCACCGGACGGCGCCTGAACTTCGAGATCGGCGGCCACCTGGGAGATGCGCTTGCCCGGTCGCACGATCGAGGCGCGGACCCGGTTCACACCTAAGCCCATCGCACCCAGAATCTCTGTGGTGACGCGCGTGAACGCTTTCCCGTCGTCGCCGGCGGCGCGGATCAGTGCGCGCATCATCAGACCGGCGGGCGGACCGCCGTGCTGGATCTCCGGCGACCAGACGCTCACCGTCGCCTCGGTCGGGACGAAGTACTCGTAACTGGGATCGGCGCCGTCGGGCGCGGCGATCGGCCGGTAGTAGCTGGGGGCTGCCAGTGCATGCTCAGACATGGACGCCACTCTATGCTTGGGGAAAGTCTCACCCACCTCCTGGACGCCGAACCGCCCCTCGACCCGAAGGACACCACCACCGATGCCGAC
The DNA here is from genome assembly GCF_032711245.1 of Gordonia abscondita. Classification (GTDB taxonomy): domain Bacteria; phylum Actinomycetota; class Actinomycetes; order Mycobacteriales; family Mycobacteriaceae; genus Gordonia. The sequence continues at coordinate 3,413,044 of NZ_CP128986.1, read as the reverse complement.
GACCGGTCCATTCGCCGAGGGCGACCGCGTGCAACTCACCGATTCCAAGGGACGCAAGTTCACCGTCGTCCTCGAACCGGACAAGCAGTTCCACACCCACAAGGGCGGTATCGAACACAACGATCTGCTCGGCGCGAACGAGGGCTCGATCGTCAAGTCGGTCAACGGGACCGAATATCTCGCGCTCCGGCCGCTGCTCACCGACTACATCCTGTCGATGCCGCGTGGCGCACAGGTTATCTATCCGAAGGACACCGCGCAGATCGTTTCCGAAGGCGACATCTTCCCGGGCGCACGTGTCCTCGAAGCGGGTGCCGGATCGGGATCGCTGACGTTGTCCCTGTTGCGCGCCGTCGGCACCGAAGGATCGGTCCTGTCGTACGAGGTGCGTGATGACCACGCCGAACACGCGGTACGCAACGTCGAGACCTTCCTCGGGAAAAAGCCGGACAATTGGAAGCTGGTGGTCGATGATCTCGCCAACCATGATCCGGCCGACCAGTACGACCGGATCATTCTCGACATGCTCGCGCCGTGGGAACAGCTAGAACTCGTGTCGAAAACGCTCAAGCCCGGAGGCGTCCTCACGGTGTATGTCGCGACCGTCACCCAGCTGTCGAAGGTGATGGAAGGGCTTCGCGACCTCCAGTGTTGGACGGAGCCGCGCGCCTGGGAGTCGCTGGTCCGCGAGTGGAGCGCCGTCGGTCTGGCGGTCCGCCCCGAGCACCGCATGCAGGGTCATACCGCGTTCCTCATCACGGCCCGCCGACTGGCCGACGGCACGGAAACACTCCGGGTGAAGCGTCGTCCGACACGCGGGTAGCGTAGAAGCCAGGTACAGCGTCACCAGTTGACAGCGACGAAGGAGGACCGATGACCCCGACGACGGAGTCCGGTGCGCAGGGAGCTGCTCCGCACGAGCAGATCGAGAAGCTGACGGCGCGCAACGCCAAGCTCCTTGACACCCTCAAGGAAGCACGCCAGCAGCTCGTTGCGCTGCGCGAAGAGGTCGACAACCTCGGTCAGCCGCCCAGTGGTTACGGCGTCCTCCTCGGCGTCGCGTCCGACGACAACGTCGACGTGTTCACCTCCGGACGCAAGATGCGATTGACGGTGTCGCCGAACATCGACGTCGAGACCTTGAACCGCGGACAGTCCGTGCGGTTGAACGAGGCGTTGACCGTCGTCGAGGCGCTCGGTTACGACGAAGTCGGCGAGATCTCCACCCTCCGTGAAATCCTTGACGGCGGACGCCGTGCGCTCGTGGTCGGACACACCGACGAGGAGCGGGTCGTGCAACTCGCCGATACGCTCGTCCACATCGACGGGGGAGGCGAGTCAGATCGCAAACTGCGGCCCGGCGATTCGCTTCTGGTCGACGGCAAGGCCGGTTACGCGCTTGAGCGGATCCCGAAGGCCGAAGTGGAAGACCTCGTCCTGGAAGAGGTGCCGGACGTCGACTACACGGACATCGGTGGTCTGCGCCGCCAGATCGAGCAGATCCGCGACGCCGTCGAGCTGCCATTCCTGCACAGCGACCTGTTCGCCGAGTACTCGCTGCGCCCCCCGAAGGGCGTGCTACTGTACGGTCCTCCCGGCAACGGCAAGACGCTCATCGCGAAGGCGGTCGCGAATTCGTTGGCGCGTCAGATCGCCGAACACCGCGGCGACGACTCGGCCGAGGCGAAGTCGTACTTCTTGAACATCAAGGGCCCCGAACTCCTCAACAAGTTCGTCGGCGAGACCGAGCGCCACATCCGGTTGATCTTCCAGCGCGCCCGCGAGAAGGCGTCGGAGGGCACCCCGGTGATCGTGTTCTTCGACGAGATGGACTCGATTTTCCGTACTCGCGGGTCGGGCGTTTCGTCCGATGTCGAGACGACCGTTGTCCCGCAGTTGCTCAGCGAGATCGACGGTGTCGAAGGCCTCGAGAACGTGATCGTGATCGGTGCGTCGAACCGCGAGGACATGATCGATCCAGCGATTCTCCGGCCGGGCCGCCTGGACGTGAAGATCAAGATCGAGCGTCCCGATGCCGAGTCGGCGATCGATATCTTCTCCAAATATCTGACCGCCGATCTGCCGTTGCACCCGGATGACGTCGCCGAGTTCGGTGGGCAGCCGCAGGCATGTGTGGACGCGATGATCCAGCGTGTCGTCGAGCGGATGTACGCCGAGACCGATGACAACCGGTTCCTCGAAGTGACGTACGCCAACGGTGACAAAGAGATCATGTATTTCAAGGACTTCAACTCCGGCGCGATGATCCAGAACATCGTCGACCGCGCTAAGAAATATGCGATCAAGGCGCATCTGGACAGCGGGCAGCGCGGTCTCCGGATCGGGCATCTCATGGATTCGATCCTCGACGAGTTCTCCGAGAACGAGGACTTGCCGAACACCACGAACCCGGACGACTGGGCGCGGATCTCCGGGAAGAAGGGCGAGCGGATCGTGTACATCCGGACCTTGGTCACCGGCAAGGGGAGTGGTGCCAGCCGCGCGATCGACACCGAATCGAACACCGGGCAGTATCTGTAGTTCGCGAAGTCATTCCGGTGAACGTCTCGGACGACGTTCACCGGATATGGTGTTCTGCGATGAACACTCAAGAAGCCACGCCGCTGCAGGTCCGCGTCGGTCAGGGCGCGCAGCAGACCGTTAGGGTCTCGCCTGCCTCGCTCGGCCGAACCCCCGATAACGAAGTGGTGGTCAATCACCCGCTCGTGTCTCGGCGGCACCTGTCGATCGAGTGGTCGGCGGACGACGGCTGGCAGGTCATCGATGCGGGCAGCACCAATGGGATGTTCGTGAGCGGTGTCCGCCAGACCGTCGTCACGGTCGCGGGCACCACCCGGATCAACCTGGGTGACGGTCAGACTGGCCCCGTCCTCGAGTTGACTCCGCTCGGGCCCGCCGCGCCGACGATCGTGCCGGCGAGCGGTGGCGTTCACGCCCAACGGCCCCCGACCCCCAGACCTGCGACACCCGGACCTGCGACACCCAAACCTGTGACGCCCAAACCTGTGACGCCAGGACCTGTGACCCCGCCGCCGGCCCCGTCGTCGCATCCGGTTCGTGCGCAGCCGGTCCGCCCGATGTGGAGAGGGTTACGGAGGTAGTGAAGAGGGGTATAAGAGACACCACCTGCCCAGCCCGATTCGATTCAGCCCGATTCGATTCGGCCGGGGTCGACGCGGCCGCATACGACGAGGGCGGTCACCTCCGCTGCGGCGCCGCGTTTCGGGGAACTCGCCGACGCGCCGCATCTCGCGGCGCTGCACCAGAACGCGTCCGCGATATTCGAAGTCCCCGATAGTCTGCGCGGCCGCGAGAGCATCGCGATGTCGGGCACGCAGTCCATCGGACGCACTCCGGACAACGACATCGTCGTCAGCGACGTCCTCGCGTCCCGCCACCACGCCAAGCTGTCGTCCACGCCGCAGGGTCTGCTCTTGGAAGACCTGGGGAGCGTGAACGGAACGTTCGTCAACGGGCAGCGCGTCATGGCACACCGGTTGACCGACAACGACGTCGTGACGATCGGTAACTCCGACTTCGTCATGTCCGGTGGTTCGCTCGTCCGCGGCCGATCCCAGACAGATGTTGCGGGCGGCGTTCAAGTGGACGGCGTGTCATTGACGATCGACGGTAAGACCCTCCTCAACGACATCTCGTTCGACGCCGCGCCCGGCACGCTCACCGCGATCATCGGGCCATCGGGCGCGGGCAAGTCGACGATCTCGAAGATCGTTGCAGGACTGGGCAATCCGACGGTCGGCGTGGTCACGTTCGAGGGTCGGGGAGTGCACACCGAATACGAGGCGCTGCGGACCCGGATCGGAATGGTCCCGCAGGACGACGTGCTGCACCGCAAGCTGACGTTGCGGCAGGCGCTGCGCTATGCGGCCGAACTGCGTCTGCCATCAGACCTGTCGACGGCGGACCGCGACCAGGTGATCGACGGCGTCCTCTCCGAACTCCAATTGACCGAACACGTCGACACCCGCATCGACAAGCTCTCCGGTGGCCAGCGCAAACGCGCGTCCGTCGCCATGGAACTGTTGACCGGTCCGTCACTGCTGATCCTTGACGAGCCGACGTCGGGCCTCGATCCGGCATTGGACCGCCAGGTGATGCAGACACTGCGTCGACTCGCCGACGCCGGGCGCGTGGTCTTGGTCGTCACCCACTCGCTGACGTACCTCAACCTCTGCGATCAGGTGCTCCTACTGGCACCGGGCGGAAAGACGGCGTTCTGTGGTTCACCGAAGGATGTCGGCTCCGAGCTCGGCACCACCGACTGGGCGGAGATCTTCGCGTTCACCGCGGATCAGCCCGACTTAGCGTGGCACAACTACCGGCAACGGCATCCGCGCACGTCGGCACCTGGCCTTGCTCCGAGGATCGGGCCGCCGGTGAAAGTGCACCAGGCGAGTTCGGGGCGTCAGACGTCGACGGTGTTTCGCCGCCAGCTGCGCTTGATCCTCGCCGATCGCGGCTACTTGATCTTTCTGTTGCTGCTTCCGGTCGTCCTCGGCCTGCTCACGCTGGTGATCCCCGGGTCCACCGGGTTCGGCATCAGTTCGAGCGAACCCGGGTGGGAGCCGGGGTCCACGATCTCCAAGGATCCCGTCGAAGCGGTGCAGCTCCTGGTGGTACTCGTCATCGGCGCGGCGTTCATGGGCGCCGCCTTGACGGTCCGCGACCTCGTCGGCGAACGGCCGATCTTCGAACGCGAACGCGCCGTCGGCCTGCGTCCAGGTGCATATCTGGCGGCAAAGGTCGTCGTCTTCTTCCTGCTGACGTCGGTGCAGAGCGCGATCATGCTCGGTATCACGTACGGACTGCGGGACATTCCCGAGTACGGCGGCGTGTTCCTGCCGCCGGCCGCGGCCCTGTTCATCGCGATCGCGGTGCTCGCCTGCGTGAGCACACTGGTAGGTCTCGCGATCTCGTCGCTGGTCCGGTCCAACGAGCAGACGATGCCGCCGCTGGTCATCGTGGTGATGGTCCAGCTCGTCTTCTGCGGCGGCCTGTTCCCGATCAGTGCGGCGGGTGCGGCACAACTCGGCTGGATCTTCCCCGCCTACTGGGGATACACGGCGGCCGCCCAAGCCGTCGACATTCCGCGGATCAACCCGGAGGCCAGCCAGGTCAAAGCCGCGCAGGGCAAGTCCATGGAGTACCCGTGGTGGGAGCCGACGGCCGGGCACATGGCGCTGGCCTACGGAGTGCTCGCACTGATGGCGGTACTGCTTGTCGCGCTCATCTACTCGCGACTGCGGCTGCGTAGACGGTGAGGTCGGGCGAGCGTCGGGCCCCGTGACGTGGGGAGCGGCGGTCGTTCGCGGAGCGCTCGCGCGTCCCGTTAGGCTGGGCACATGGAGCGCATCATCGGCACCGAAGTCGAATACGGCATCTCGGCACCCGGAGACCCGACCGCGAACCCGATCATGACGTCCACGCAGGCGGTCCTCGCCTACGCAGCGGCCGCCGCGGTTCCGCGACGCGATCGGCGGACCCGGTGGGACTTCGAGGAAGAGTCGCCGATGCGCGACGCGCGAGGATTCGACCTCGGCCGCCATTCGGGTCCCGCTCCGATCATCGACGCCGACGAGATCGGCGCCGCGAACATGATTCTCACCAACGGAGCCCGCCTCTACGTCGACCACGCGCACCCGGAGTATTCGGCGCCCGAGGTGACCGACCCGTTGGACGCGGTGATCTGGGACAAGGCCGGGGAGCGTGTGATGGAAGAGGCCGCCCGCTACGTCGCGAGCGTCCCGGGCGCACCACGGTTGCAGCTCTACAAGAACAACATCGACGGGAAGGGCGCGTCGTACGGCACGCACGAGAATTACCTGATGCGGCGGGACACGCCGTTTGACTCGATCATCGTCGGCCTCATGCCGTTCTTCGCGTCCCGCCAGGTGATCTGCGGATCCGGTCGCGTCGGCATCGGTCAGCGCGGCGAGGAGGCCGGCTACCAACTGTCCCAGCGTGCCGACTACATCGAGGTCGAGGTCGGTTTGGAGACCACGCTCAAACGCGGGCTGATCAATACACGCGACGAGCCGCACGCCGATCCCGATAAGTACCGCAGGCTCCACGTGATCATCGGCGACGCGAACCTAGCCGAAACCGCCACCTACCTCAAGGTCGGGACGACGGCGCTTGTCCTCGACCTCATCGAAGCGGGCGTGGACCTCACCGATCTCGCGCTCGCGCGCCCGGTCGACGCCGTGCACGCCATCAGTCACGACCCGACGCTGCGGGCGACGGTCGCACTCGCCGACGGACGCGAGATGACCGCGCTCGCCCTCCAGCGCGAATACCTCGCGCGGGTATCGGCGCACCACGACGCGCACGCGGCGGATGACGAGCGGGCCGCCCACGTCATACGGACGTGGGCTGACGTCCTCGACAAGCTCGAACGTGATCCTATGGAGTGCGCCGACATCCTGGACTGGCCCGCCAAGCTCCGTCTGTTGGACGGCTTCCGGAACCGGGAGGGACTCGGCTGGGGGGCGTCGCGCCTGCAGCTCATCGACTTGCAGTATTCGGATGTACGCCTCGACAAAGGGCTCTACAACCGCCTCGTCGCACGGGGGTCGATGAAGCGACTCGTCTCCGAGGAGCAGGTGACGGCAGCAGTATCGACGCCGCCGGAGTCCACGCGCGCCTACTTCCGCGGCGAATCCGTGCGTCGGTTCGGCTCGGACATCGCAGCCGCGAGCTGGGATTCGGTGATCTTCGACGTTGGTAGCGATTCGCTCGTCCGCATCCCGATGCCCGAACCACTGCGCGGCACCCGCGCCCACGTCGGTGAGCTTCTCGACGCCGCCACGTCGGCTGAAGATCTCGTGGATCAGCTGACCGCGAACTGACCGGCGATTCGCCGCACGGCACATCGCCGAGCCCCGGTAGTGTTGAGGGACAACCACTCTTCAGGAGGCGATGATGGCGCAGGAGCAGGCGAAACGGGGCGGCGGTTCGGGCGACGACGAGGTGACCGGCTCTGGCGCTGCCGGGCAGGAACGTCGCGAGAAGCTGGCCGTCGAGACCGATGATCTGCTCGACGAGATCGACGACGTGCTGGAAGAGAACGCTGAAGACTTCGTCCGCGCCTACGTGCAGAAGGGCGGGCAGTGACCGCGGGTGTCGGCGGTCAGTCCGGGCACAATATCTCTTCGTTCACCGAGTTCCTCCGAGTGAACGCGCCTGATCGACTGCCGGGCGCGTCCACCGGGGGATGGGTGCCCGGCGCCGCCGCCGACCAGATACCGCACGGCACGACCATCGTCGCCGTCAGCTACCTCGGTGGTGTGATCCTGGCGGGTGACCGTCGGTCGACGATGGGCAACATCATCGCGACTCGCGACGTCCAGAAGGTCTACATCACCGACGAGTACTCCGCGGCGGGCATCGCGGGCACCGCAGGCATCGCGATCGAAATGGTCCGGCTGTTCGCCGTCGAACTCGAGCACTACGAGAAGATCGAAGGCGTCAGCCTCACGTTGGACGGTAAGGCTTCTCGGCTCGCATCGATGGTGCGCGGCAATCTGGGCGCCGCGCTGCAAGGGCTCGCCGCCATTCCGCTGCTCGTCGGCTACCAGCCGACCGACAGCACGCCGGAACCCTCGTTCGGGCGCATCTTCTCCTTCGATGTCGCCGGGTCGCGCCATGAGGAGCGCGGCGGTTACGACGCGATCGGATCGGGGTCGGTCTTCGCGCGCTCGTCGTTGAAGAAGCTGTACCGCACCGACCTGACCGCGGACGACGCACTCGCCGTCGCCGTCGAAGCGCTCTACGACGCTGCCGACGACGACTCCGCGACGGGCGGCCCCGACCTGGTCCGCCGGATCTTCCCGACGGCGGTGCGGGTCGACGCCGACGGTGCCCGCGACGTCGCCGAACCTGAGATCGCTGATGCCGCACAGGCTGTCGTTGACCGACGACTCGCCGCCCACGAGGACGGAGGTGATCGACGATGACGTTCCCCTATTACGCGAGCGCAGAGCAGATCATGCGCGACCGCTCCGAACTCGCCCGCAAGGGCATCGCTCGCGGACGCAGTGTGATCGCCGTGACGTACGGCGACGGCGTGCTGTTCGTCGCGCACAATCCGTCGAATACGTTGCGCAAGATCAGTGAGATCTACGACCGGATCGGGTTCGCCGCCGTCGGCAAGTACAACGAGTTCGAGAGTCTACGCAAGGCGGGCATTCAGCTCGCTGACCTGCGCGGCTACTCGTACGACCGCGCGGATGTCACCGGGCTGTCGCTGGCCAGCGCGTACGCGAACACGCTCGGCACGGTGTTCACCGAGCAGGCCAAGCCGTTCGAGGTCGAATTGTGTGTCGCCGAGGTCGGTCGGGTCGGCGCGGACACGCCGTCGCAGCTGTACCGCATCGGCTACGACGGTTCCATCGTCGACGAGCAGTCGTTCCTGGTGATGGGTGGTGCGACCGAACCGATCGTCGCCGCGATGAAGGATTCGTATCGGCCCGAGATGGCGTTGAACGAAGCGTTGACCGTCGCCGCGCGGGCTCTCGTGACACCCAAGGACGGTGACCCGGCACCCGAGGCGGAGGCCGCGCCGCCGTTGTTGCCGGTCACCGAAATCGAGGCCGCGATACTCGACCGGACCCGGTCGCGGCGCGCGTTCAAACGGCTCAGCGACCAGAAGGTCACCGACCTGCTGGGAGGACACTGACGTGGAGTTGGGAGACTGACGTGGAACGTCGAATCATGGGCATCGAGACCGAATTCGGTGTCACCTGCACATCACACGGACAGCGGCGGCTGAGTCCCGATGAGGTCGCACGCTACCTCTTCCGGCGCGTCGTCGCTTGGGGTCGATCGTCGAATGTGTTCTTGGAGAACGGCGCCCGGCTCTACCTCGATGTCGGATCACACCCCGAGTACGCGACGGCGGAATGCGATTCGATCGAGCAGTTGATCGCCCACGACCGGGCGGGCGAACGGATCCTGGAAGACCTCATGCTCGACGCCGAGAAGCGGCTCGCCGACGAAGGCATCGGCGGTGACCTGTACTTGTTCAAGAACAACACAGACTCGGCGGGCAACTCGTACGGCTGCCACGAGAACTACCTAGTGAATCGGATGGGCGAGTTCGGGCGTGTGTCGGACGTGCTCCTGCCGTTCCTGGTGACCCGTCAGCTGATCTGCGGCGCAGGCAAGGTGCTGACCGTCGGCCAGGACTCGACGATGTGCTTATCGCAGCGTGCCGACCACATCTGGGAGGGCGTGTCGTCGGCAACGACTCGGTCACGTCCGATCATCAACACCCGAGACGAGCCGCACGCGGACGCCGAGAAGTACCGCCGCCTCCACGTGATCGTCGGCGACTCCAACATGGCGGAGACGACGACGATGCTGAAGGTCGGCTCGGCGCTGCTGGTCTTGGAGATGATCGAATCGGGCATCTCATTCCACGACTTCGCGCTCGACAATCCGATCCGGGCGATCCGCGACATCAGCCACGACATCACCGGACGACGGGAGATCCGCTTGGCTGGCGGCCGCACGTCGACCGCACTCGCGATCCAACGCGAATACCACGCCCGCGCCGTGAAACATCTGGAGAGCCGCACGCCGGATCCGACGATGGACCGCGTGGTCGACCTGTGGGGCCGGACCCTCGATGCCGTCGAGTCAGGCGATCACAGTGGGGTCGACACCGAGATCGACTGGATGATCAAGCAGAAGTTGTTCCGCCGCTACCAGGACCGCTACGGGATGGACCTATCGGACCCGAAGATCGCGCAACTCGACCTCGCCTATCACGACATCCGGCGCGGCCGCGGAGTGTTCGACGTGCTGCAGCGCAAAGGGCTGGCCGCGCGCGTCGTGGCCGACGACGACATCGACCGCGCCGTCCACACGCCGCCGCAGACGACACGCGCCAAGCTGCGGGGCGAGTTCGTCGTCGCCGCGACGAAGGCCGAACGCGACTTCACCGTCGACTGGGTACACCTCAAGCTCAACGATCAGGCCCAGCGCACCGTGCTCTGCAAGGACCCGTTCCGAAGTGTCGACGAGCGCGTCGAACGACTGATCTCGTCGTTGTAGGCCTTAAGATCACCGCGTGGCATCCACTCCGAAGGCCGAACGCCTCCTCAACCTCGTCATCTGCCTGATGTCGGCTCGGCAGTACGTTACGGCTGAATACGTGCGCGCCAACATCGTCGGATACGACGCGTCGGGACAGAGTGACGAGACGTTCAAACGCATGCTCGAACGCGATAAGAACGAGCTGCGCGAGTTGGGGATTCCGGTGGTGACCGGTCGCAACAGCGTCGGGGAGGAGGGGTACCTCATCAAGCCGGACGACTACGCGCTGCCCGACATCCGGTTGGAGACGGACGAGGCCGCCGCGCTCGCCGCTGCCGCCGCCGTCTGGCGCGTGCCGGACGTCGCCGCAGTCTCCCAGTCGGCGGTCCTCAAACTCCGTGCGGCAGGTGTCGACGTGGTGGCTCCCGACGAACTCGGGGTCGAGCAAGCGGGCGGACCCCGATCGATGGGTTCGGAAACCGTCATCCGTGGGCTCATCGACGCGATCGGCGCCGCGCAGGCGGTCACCTTCACGCACCGCTCGACGCGAGGCCGGTCGACCCGACGAGTCGAGCCGTGGGGAGTGGTCGGCAACCGGGGACGCTGGTACGTGATCGGCCACGATCTGGACCGCGATGCGACCCGCACCTTCCGGACTTCCCGTATCGACGACGTCGCTCCGGCGTCCGATCGAGGGGCCGTGCACGTGCCCGCGGGGCTGGATCTGAATGGTCTCGTCGACGAGGCCGTTAGTCGTGCGGGCGATGCGCAGGACTTCACCGCGCGCGTGTGGCTGGCGAAGGGCCGCGCGCATGGACTGCGACGAATGGCGCGTTCGGTGACCCCGCAGGCTTTGGGGTCGGACGTCGGCGACGTCGCCGAGATCGACGTTCGCTCCCGCGTCGGCGTGGTCCGCGCGGTGCTCAGTGCCGGCCCAGACGCTGTGGTCCTGGAACCAGCCGACCTGCGTGCGACGGTGATCGCCGAACTCGACCGACTCGCCGTCGGGGAAGGAACGACGCGATGAGCACCGCAGCGCCCACCCGGCTGTCGCGCCTGCTCGCGATGGTCCCGTACTTCCTGGCCCGCCCGGGAATCAAGTTGTCGACGGCTGCCGCCGACCTCGGCCTCACGCAGAAGCAGTTGACGAAAGACCTGGAACAGCTCTTTCTGTGTGGTCTACCCGGGTATATGCCCGACGACTTGATCGACATCGAGTTTTCCAGCGGGTACGTCCACGTCGGCTTCACCGCGGGCATGGACCGCCCACTGAGGCTGACCGGCACGGAAGCGAACGTGCTGATCATCGCGCTCCGCACCCTTCTCGACACCGGAGCGGTCGACGCCGACGCGGTCCGGCGCGCCATGGCGAAGATCGAGGACGCGGTCGGCGGAACGCCCAGTTCTGTGTCGACCGTCGGCGCTTCGCCGACCGCCGATGATCCGGTCCGCCAGCAGATTCGCAGCGCCGTCACCGACGGAATCGCCCTCGCCATCCGCTACTACACGCCGAGCCGCGACGAGGTCACCGAACGCATCGTCGATCCGATCATGATTAAGGCCGTCGACGGTCACAGCTATCTGGAAGCATGGTGTCGGTCATCGGATGCGGTGCGACTGTTCCGCTTCGACCGTGTCCTTCACGCATTGCCGCTCGATGAGCCGTCGGCGCCACCGGAGCGGGACCTCGCGCACACACCGCCCGCGGGTACGTCCACGTTGACTGACGACCTGCCGACGGTGCGGATCGAGATCGATCCGGACGCCCGGTGGGTGCTCGAATACTATGCTGCCGACCCGGACACGGACCCCGACACGGGTGAGGCGGACCTGGCCGAGGACGCCACCATCACGGCGACACTGCGCTACGGATCGCCGCAGTGGCTCGAGCGTTTCCTCCTTGGCTTCGGCGGGCGTGTCCGACTCATCGAACCGACCGTCGACGGCGACGTCGCCGGGTCGGTCCGGGCGACCGCCGCCGCGGCTCGCGCGCGGTACTGACCAGAGCATCCACGCAGGGACGGATCATGCTCCAGCGGGTACAGTGAGCGTAGACATCGAGTTCGTCGACATCGAGTTTTTGCAACGGAGGTTTCTTCATGGGCGCCCTTTCCTGGTGGCACTGGGCAATCGTGCTGGTCGTGCTCGTCGTGCTGTTCGGTTCCAAGAAGCTGCCCGAAGCGGCACGCGGGGTGGGACGATCGATGCGCATCTTCAAGTCCGAGATGGCCGAGATGGCGAACGACGGCGACGACAAGTCGAAGGCAGATGAGCCGCGTGAGCTCACCGCACGCGACCAGGACGTCGACGTCAACGTCACGGTGACTGACGAGACCAAGAAGTCGGCCGAGATCAAGAAGTCGGCGTAGCCGCTCCCTGACACTCGCGTGCGAATCAACTTCCGCCGACTCGATCCCCGCCAGCGACGCAGCAAGGTCAACCCGGACGGCTCGATGCCGTTGCGGGAGCACCTGTACGAGCTTCGCTACCGGCTCCTCGTCGCGCTAGCGGCCATCGTCGTCACGACGATCATCGGCTTCATCTGGTACAGCTACGGTCCGTGGCGCCTTGAGTCGCTCGGTGAACTTCTGCGCGGACCCTACTGTGATCTCCCGGCGTCGACCCGTGCCACCCTCACCTCGGACGGCGCCTGCCGCCTCCTCGCAACCGGGCCGTTCGACCAGTTCATGCTCCGCCTACAGGTCGCGCTCACCGCGGGCATAGTCCTTGCCTGCCCGGTGTGGTTCTACCAACTGTGGCGGTTCATCACTCCCGGACTCCACGGCAACGAACGCAAGTATGCGAGCAGTTTCGTGTCGGCGTCCGCCGTGCTGTTCGTCGGTGGCGCGGTGCTCGCCTACGTCGTCGTCTCGAAGGCGTTCGAGTTCCTACTGACCGTCGGCAACGACGTCCAGGTGACCGCGCTGTCCGGTGACCAGTACTTCAGTTTCATGCTCCACCTGCTGGTCATCTTCGGTATCAGCTTCGAACTGCCGTTGCTGATTATTGCGCTGAACATCGTCGGTGTGCTCAAGTACGAGCGCCTCAAAGCCTGGCGACGGGGCTTGATCTTCGGGATGTTCGTCTTCGCGGCGATCGTGACGCCCGGCCAGGACCCGTTCACGATGCTCGCGCTCGCCTGCGCACTCACGGTGCTGCTCGAAGTCGCGATCCAGTTCTCCCGGTTCCACGACCGCCGCAAGGCAAAGCACAGTCCCGACTGGATGAATGTCGACGACGACGAGGCCTCGCCGCTCGAGGAAGTCGACCGTTCCGAGTCGGCGTCACGGCTGCCGCGCCCGACCCCGGTGGGAGCTTCCGGAACGATCGTCGGCACATCGAGCCGCGGTTCGGTGCGCGAACCGTCGTCATTCGATGAGATCCTGTAGGGGATGACTACGCGCGCCGAGATCTCTGGTCCCGAACTCACTGCTTTCGCCGGTCGCCTGGAGTTTGCGATCGACGACTTCCAGATCCGCGGGTGTACCGCGCTCGAGGATGGTCTCGGAGTATTGGTGTGCGCCCCGACGGGTGCGGGCAAGACGATTGTCGGCGAGTTCGCTGTTCACCTGGCGTTGGCGCGGGGCGGCAAATGCTTCTATACGACACCCATCAAGGCGCTGAGCAATCAGAAATACCATGATCTGATCGCCGTACACGGCGCGGAGAACGTCGGCCTGCTCACTGGCGACAACTCGATCAATTCGTCTGCGCCGGTCGTCATCATGACGACCGAAGTGCTTCGGAACATGATCTACGCAGATTCGCCCGCGCTGCAAGGACTCTCGCATGTCGTTATGGACGAGGTACATTTCCTCGCCGACCGGTTCCGCGGAGCCGTCTGGGAGGAGGTCATCCTCGGCCTCGATCCGGGCGTGCGGGTCGTCAGTCTGTCGGCGACGGTCAGCAACGCCGAGGAGTTCGGCGACTGGATCACCACCGTCCGCGGCGACACAGCGGTAGTAGTCGACGAGCATCGTCCGGTTCCGTTGCACCAGCACATGCTGGTGGGCAATCGAATGTTCGAGTTGTTCGACCGGCGCCGTCGTGACGGCGGGAAACCGGAGGTCAATCCCGAGCTGACCCGTTACATCAAGCATCGGGTACTCGGTGCTGACGCGGTCGGCACCTATCGGGATCGGCTCGCGCGCGAGCGTGGACGGCGCGGCACCCGCACCACGGGGGTCTCGCGTCCGCGCTTGGTCTCGATGCTCGAGAATGAGGGGTTGCTGCCCGCGATCGCATTCATCTTCTCGCGCGCGGGATGCGAGGGAGCGTTGGCGCAGTGCCTGCGGTCAGATCTGCGGCTGCTCGAACCCGACGAGGCCGATCGGGTCGACGAGGTCGTCGAGCGACACCTGACCGAACTGGCGCCTGGCGACGCCGATGTCCTCGGCGTCGATGCTTGGCGTGCGGGTCTTCGGCGAGGGTTCGCCGCGCACCACGCGGGCTTGCTGCCGACCTTCCGCCAAGCAGTCGAAGAACTGTTCACGCTCGGACTGGTCAAGGTCGTCTTCGCGACCGAGACCCTCGCCCTCGGCATCAACATGCCTGCCCGCAGCGTTGTCCTGGAGCGGCTCGTGAAATACAACGGCGAGTCGCACGTGGATCTGACGCCGGGGGAGTACACCCAACTGACCGGCCGCGCGGGACGCCGCGGCATCGACGTCGAGGGCCACGCTGTCGTCGTGTGGACGCCCGAAGTGCTGCCCGATCGGGTCGCCGGTCTGGCGGGCGCGCGGACCTTCCCGCTGAAGAGTTCGTTCGCGCCCGAGTACAACATGGCCATGAACCTGATCGACCGGCTCGGGTTGGACGGTTCGCGCACTCTGCTGCGGCGCTCGTTCGCCCAGTTCCAGACCGATCGGTCGGTGGTCGGCCAGGCCCGGCAACTCGATTCAGCCGAACGGTCGTTGCGCAAGCTCGACACTGAACTCGACGCGGCGTCGACGCGGCACGCGCTCGACCCTGATGTTTTCGCTGAATACGTCGACCTCCGTGCGGCCATCAAGCAGCGGGAGCGCGCTCAACGGTTCGTGCGACGTCTCGACAGTGAGGAGTCGATCGCCGAGGACCTCGGCGCGCTCACCCGGGGACAGGTCGTGTCGGTGCAGACGGGCAGGCATCGAGGTCTGGCTGTGGTGCTCGATCCGGCGTGGAAGGGTGCCGACCCGAAACCGCTTGTGTTGAGCGAGGACGGTTGGGTCGGCCGGGTCGGTTCCGCCGAGTTCGTCAATCCGCCGGAAGTCCTCGGCGATCTGCGGGTGCCGAAGGACACCCGCACCCGGCACGCGCGACGCGAGATCGCGGCGGCCCTGCGGAAGTCGGGCATCGAGCGGCCGCGCGGCCGCGTCAAGAAGAAGGCTGCGGCGACTGATCCCGAGTTGGACGAGATGCGGGGCCGACTTCGTCGCCACCCGGTGCACAAGGCGTCTGGGCTGGACGACCTGTATCGGCTCGCCGAGCGGAGAGGCCGGGTTCAGCGTGATGTCGAATCGTTGGGGAAGGCCGTGCAGGAACGGACGTCCCAGCTGGAGAACGACTTCGACGCTGTGGTCGGGGTGCTGCTCGACCTGAGTTATCTGGAGGACGACGGCGAAGGGTCGATCCGGGTGACGCCGACGGGCGCGGTACTGCGCCGCATCTACAGCGAGAGCGATCTTCTGGTTGCCGAGTGCATCCGTGCCGGAGTCTGGGATCGATTGTCGCCGCCGGATCTGGCGGCCGTCGTGTCGTCGGTGTTGTTCACGTCGCGTCGCGAATCGTATCGTGGCGGCGTCGATTCGATGCCGGGAAACCGTGCGCTGCGCGACGCGTTGACCGGGACTCTCGAGGTGTGGGAGGCGACCAATCGGGTCCAGGAACGACGCGGAGTCGTTCAAACACGTGAACCGGATACAGGCTTCTGTGCGGCGGTGTCGGCGTGGGCGTCGGGCCGGTCGCTGAGGGAGGCGTTGCTCGCCGCGACCGAACAAGGGAATCTGTTGTCGCCCGGTGATTTCGTTCGCTGGAACCGGCAGGTCATCGACCTGCTGGAACAGATCCGCAGCAGTGTCGACCCGAATGCGCCGCTGGCGAGCGCGGCGAAACGGGCCGTCGCGGGGGTGCGCCGTGGCGTCGTCGCATCTGAACTCGATTGACGGGTCGACACCGAGGATTCATGCCGGTTGAACCGACCGCGCTGCGGTAGCGTGACACCCAACGCAGATCGGGTATGTGACATTGATGAGGAGAGGTCCGAGATGACCAACGGTAACGAGCCGACTGACGCGGGTACGCCCGACGACGACAAGACGTCGATCGTGCAGCGGCCGGACATCCCGGCGGCTCCGTCGCCGACCGATGGCCCGGAAGGCTCGGATGCGACGACGATCTCGCAGCTGCCCGCGACGCCTGCCCCCGAATCCGGTGCGGGCCAGTCGAATCAACCCGAACCAGGGGCGGCGCATCCGTCGTCAACTCCGGGCGGGCAGCAGGCGGCGTACCAGCCGACCGAGTTCGCTCAGCAGCCGGGCCAGCAGCCGTTCGCCGCGGGCGCGACGCCGGTCTCGCAGCCGGGGGCTCCGTCGGACCCGACGACTGTTCAGCAGACGCCCCAATACGGTCAATTCCAGTACGGGCAAGTCCAACCCGGCCAGGCGCAGTACGGGCAAGTCCAACCCGGCCAGGCGCAGTACGGTCAAGCCCAACACGGGCAAGCCCAGTACGGGCAGCCGCAATCCGATGCGTCCGCCTCCGGCGCCACCGGCCAGCCTCAAGCCGGTCAGCCCCAAGCCGGTCAGCCCCAGTACGGTCAGCTCCAGTACGGTCAAGCGCCTTACGGTCAAGCCCAGTACGGCCAACCCCAGCCCGGCCAGGCGCAGTACGGGCAAGCGCCATACGGACAGCCGGGGCAGGCACAGTTTGGTGCACCCGCTTACGGCCAGCCCCAACCCGGCCAGCCCGGTCAACCCCAGCCCGGTCAACCCCAGTACGGTGCCGATCCGACGCTGAACCCGTACGCCCAGCAGCCGGGCGCGGGAGGCAGTTCCGGTGGCAAGGGCAAGCTGATCGCGATCGTCGGTGGCGTCGTGGTGATCATCGCGGCGATCGTGCTGATCACGGCGTTCGCGTGGCCGAACTGGGCGAAGGGCGGCCTCAACCAGGATGCAGTCCAGTCGGGTGTGGAGAAGACCCTGACAGGTCCGCAACCGGACGGTTACGGCATCTCTGATGTGAAGGACGTCAGCTGCCCGGACGGCCAGAAGGTCGAGTCGGGGACCACGTTCACCTGCTCGGTGACGGTCAACGGTGAGAACAAGCATGTGACCGTTACCGTGAAGGACTCGGACGGCACGTACGAAGTGTCGCGCCCCACTAACTGACTTTTCCGCACTGATTCGCCCACTGGAGTGGGGCGGGGCCGACTAAAAGGTCTCGTCCCACTCCAGTGCTTTGGCGAGTCGGTTGACGCTGGCGGAGACGCCGAGTTCGGCGACCAGTGCGCGCAGGCCGTCGGCGTCGTCCGGGGCGATCGGCAGGCGGTCGTCGGTCCGGCTCTCGACGGTGTCCGCGTCGGTGCGGACGGCGACGACGACGCGCGCCGCGGTCAGGTAGTCCTTCGATGCGACGATCGATTTTCGTGCGCGGGCCGCCACCGCCGAGTTCGAGTCGTAGGCGGCGGTTTCCAGCGCGTCGAGGTCACCGTACTCGGTGATGAGTCTGGCAGCGGTCTTGTCACCGATGCCGGGGACGCCGGGGAGGCCGTCGGACGGGTCGCCACGCAGTATCGACATCTCCGCGTACCCGGTTCCCGCGCGGTCTTCGGGCACGTTGTATTTCGCTGCGACTTCGGCGGGCCCCATGAGTTCGGCGTTCTTGAGTCCACGTCCGACGTAGAGGACGCGGACCGTCACCGGGTCGTCCGCGACGACTTGGAGCAAGTCGCGGTCGCCGCTGACAACCAGGACCGAATCGGTGGCTTCGGTGAAGGCGAGTGTTCCGATCACGTCGTCGGCTTCGCAGCCGAGCGCGCCGGAGGTCGTGATGCCAGCGCAACGCAACGCTTCGGCGATCATGTCGACCTGCGGGGTCAGCGTGTCGGGGACCTCTTCGATGTCGCCGGTCGCGGAGCCGTCGCTCGGGGTCGCGACACGATGCGCCTTGTAGGACGGGATCAAATCGGTGCGGAACGTCGGTCGCCAGTCGAGGTCGAGGCAGACGACGAGGCGCGTCGGGCGGTGTTCGGTGACGAGCGCAGCGATCGTGTCGAGAAAGCCGCGTACCGCGTTCACGGGGCGTCCGTCCGGTGACGTCATCTTCTCTGGCAGGGCGTAGAAGGAGCGGAACCACAGGCTGGCACCGTCGAGCAGCATCACCGATCCGGTCATGAACAACACTCTTGCATACCCGTGCAATACGCTGGGGCACATGGCAGCTCGATTCGACTCCACTGTGTACGCGCAACGACTCGATCGCGCAGCGGTCCTGGCCCGAGACGCCGGGATCGACGCGCTCATCGTCGGAACCGGTCCGGACTTCCGTTATCTGACGGGATCGGAGGCCAACACCTTCGAGCGACTCACCGCTCTCGTCGTCCCGTCGCACGGACGTGCGCGGGTCGTGACCGCCCGCCTTGAGTTGGCGGCACTGCGCGATTCTGCGATCGGCGACTTGCCTGTCGATGTCATCGACTGGGTCGACGGGCAAGACCCGTACGTGTTGGCGACCGACATTTTAGCGCCGAATGCCCGGCTGGCCGTATCCGACTCATTGCCCGCACTGCATCTGATTCCGTTGGCGGCGCGGACATCCCGTGCACCAGAGTTGGCGACCGCCGTCCTGCGTGAACTCCGCATGATCAAGGACGACGCCGAGATCGAAGCGCTTCGCCGTGCCGGAGCCGCGATCGACCGGGTCCACGCGCGCATGGGCGAATTCCTCGTGCCCGGTCGTACGGAGGCAGAGGTCGCCGCGGATATAGACATCGCGATCCGTGCGGAGGGCCACACATTCGCGGAGTTCATCATCGTCGGTTCGGGTCCGAACGGTGCGGATCCGCACCACGAGCACTCCGACCGGGTGATCCGAGCCGACGACATCGTGGTGATCGACATCGGCGGCCCCGTCGAACCCGGCTACAACTCCGACTCGACGCGCACCTACTGCTTTGGTCCGCCGCGCGCCGACATCGCCGCCGCGTACGACGTGTTGGAGCGGGCCCAGGCCGCCGCCGTCGCGGCCGCGCGGCCGGGTGTCAGCGCCGAGGCCGTCGATGCCGCCGCGCGGACCGTCATCAATGACGCGGGGTACGGAGAACAGTTCATCCACCGGACCGGGCATGGTATCGGTCTGTCGGTGCACGAGGAGCCGTACATCGTCGCGGGCAACGACGACGTGCTCCGCGAGGGGATGGCCTTCAGCATCGAACCCGGAATTTACGTCGCGGGCGACTGGGGCGCTCGTATCGAGGACATCGTCGTGCTCACGGCGGACGGCTGTGAGCCGTTGAACACGCGACCGCACGGTCTAGTGCAGCTCTAGTTGTGATGGGTGACGTCCCGATGATTGGGGCGTCCAGTCTTTGTGCTTCGCCGCTGTGGTCGTTCGCCGCGCGGACGATGTGGGTGTCAGCGGTCTATCGGTCGAGCGGCAGTACCGGCATGACATGCGCCGTGGATCTTGCGCGGCCGGCTGAGGGGTGTCGCGCCTGCGAGACCAGCGCAACGCTCGCGTGGTGACTTCAGCGCGAGGTAGGAACACCGATCGGCATGACCGCGGTGATGGTCTGTTCCGGCGGGATCAACCGCACGGCGGCCGCCGCCATCGCTGCGTCGTCGAGGCCGCCGAGGAGGACCGTCCCGAAGTCGTTCTCGGCAGCCCAGAGGTAGACGTTCTGCGCGATCAGGCCGGTCTCGATCCAACAGAAGCGGGTACCGCGGTGGTGCCCCTGGTCGACGAAAGCGTCGTCGGCTGCTGCGATGTCGGCGGAGAGGACGAGAGCGGCCGGACAGTGCGCGAGCCAGTCCGCGTCGAGAGTCGCACCCGCGACGGCGGCGAGGAAGTCGCCGTCGACGACCGTCACGAGTTCGTCGAGCGCCCGGTCGTACCGGTACGCGGCCGCGGTCAGGCCGGCTACCGCGCGGGTGATCACCGTGACGTGCACGCCGTATCGGGCGTGCGCGGACCCGTACCCGCGCCGCCCGTCTCGGCCTGCGCCCTCCACCGTGGCGATCAGGCCGTGCACCGCGGCAGAATCGATTGGAGTCGGCCGGTACGCTTTCGTGGACCGTCGCCGGTCCAGGAGAGCGCCCAGTCCAGACCGTATCGGTCCGGTCATGCGTCCGCCCCGATCATGCGTCCGAGTCGGTGAACATCGTGGCTGAGCCGATAACCCGCCGCACCGTCACCTCGATCACCACGCGCTTGGCGTTCTCGCGCGGCCTTCGATACCGCGTCTCGTAACGGGCTTCGGCGTCGCGGACCGACTCGGCGTCGGCGAGCACCCGGGCGGGGCCTTCGACGGTGAGCCATCGGGCGCCGTCGACGTGCGTCAGAGCGGCGTACTGTCCGCGCGCCGCGTTCTTCGCCTTCTGGTTCCCGCCGGACGTGATCACACGGGCGACTCCGGCGCCGATATCGACCGTGAAGCCGACCGCGCAGACGTGCGGTGTGCCGTCAGCGCGCAGCGTCGCCAACGTCGCAAGGTATCGATCAGTGAGCAGGTCGTGGGCGGCGGGCGAAAGATCGGCGAGGGTGTGCGGCATGGATTCGACCCTAGTGCCGCGTGCCGCCTCGACAATCATCGGTGGGCGACTGGAATACTGCAGTGGTGGGAACCATCGTGCTTTTCGGCGGACGTAGCGAGATCGGCGTCGCCACCGCAGTCAGGCTGGCCGCAGGCAACACGGTGGTGCTCGCCGCCAGACGGCCGGACGATCTGGCCGTGGAGACTCGAGTGCTGCAAGCGGCAGGCGCGACCCGCGTGCACACGATTGCCTTCGACGCCAACGACGTGTCATCGCACCCTGGGCTCATCGCTTCGATTGTCGCCGACCACGGGCCGATCGAAGCGGCAATCATCGCATTCGGAATCCTCGGCGACGCAGCGCGCGCCGAGACCGACGTCGAGCATGCTCTCGCGATCGCGCACACCGACTACTATGCGCAGATCAGCGTCGTTACCCCCCTCGCGGTAGCTCTGCGCGAACAGGGATCGGGCACCATCATCGCCTACTCGTCGATCGCGGGTGTCCGGGTCCGCAAGAGCAATTACGTATACGGCTCGACCAAGGCAGGCTTCGACGGTTTCGCGAGCGGGCTCGCGGACGCGTTGCACGGCAGCGGCGTCCACCTGCTGTTGGCCCGTCCCGGCTTCGTCGTCGGCGCGATGACCCGCGACCTGATGGCGTCCGGCGTCGAACCGGCACCGATGTCGGTGACCCCCGACCAAGTCGCCGACGCGGTCGCTACCGCCTACCGCAAACGGCGAGGCGAGGTCTGGATTCCCGGGCGGTTACGCGTGGTCGCCTTCGTGATGCGTTTCGTCCCGCGTGCGATCTGGCGACGGTTGTCGCGGTGAGCGCCGACGTCATCGTCGTCGGCATCGGCGCGGACGGCTGGTCCGGGCTCGCCGCGGCCGCCCAGGCCGAACTGTCGCAGGCCCGCGTCGTCTACGGATCGACCCGACAGCTCGGCCTGCTGCCCGGTGAAGTCAGTGGCGATCGCGTCGCCTGGCGCAGTCCGATGAGCACACACCTCGCCGAGCTCGCCGAATCGAGGGGCGTTGAGTGGCCGATCCACGTGTTGGCCAGCGGCGACCCGATGTTCCACGGTGTGGGTGCGTCGCTGGTGCGCGCGTTCGGCGTCGATCGAGTCCGGGTGATCTCGCATCCGTCCAGCCCGTCACTGGCGGCGGCACGTCTCGGCTGGGATCTCGCTCGCACGCAGGTCGTCAGCCTGGTGACTGCGCCCGTCGACGCACTTGTCGGCCACCTCACCGACGGTACGCGGGCGCTCGTCCTCTCGCGAGACGCGGCGACGCCCGCCGATGTCGCAGACCTATTGACCGACAACGGGTTCGGTGCGTCGTCGATGACGGTGCTGTCCGACCTCGGAGCTCGGACCGAACGGGTGGACGGTGGGCACGCAGCCACCTGGACGGGGACGCCGTCCGCACTCAACATCGTCGCAGTGGACTGTGTCGGACCCGCACGCAGCCGCGCGCCGGGCCTCGACGACGACGAGTTCACCAATGACGGACAGTTGACGAAGCGCCCGATCCGCGCCCTCACCGTCAGCACGCTGCGGCCAGCCGACGGTCAGACCCTCTGGGACATCGGCGCCGGCGCCGGGAGTATCGGCATCGAATGGCTGCGGCTGACGCAGACAGGTCGAGCCGTCGCATTCGAATCCGACCCGATCCGGGCGTCGGGCGTCGTCGAGAACGCGCGCCGGCACGGCGTCGCCGACCGACTGGAAATGCGCGGCGCCGCACCAGCCGCGCTCACCGACGCGCCGGCACCGGACACGGTCTTCGTCGGCGGCGGACTGTCCGCCACCGTCCTCGAACGGGCGTGGGCCGCACTGACTCCGGGCGGTCAGATCGTCGCGAACGCGGTGACGCTGGAGACCGAACGCCTCATCGTCGACGCAGCCGACCGGTGGGGCGGCGAGCTGATGCGGATCAGCGTCGAGCGCGCCGCACCATTGGGCCGTTCGACCGCGTGGCGACCGGCATTGCCGATCGTCCAGTGGACGGCCGTCCGAACCGATACCGAAGGACAAAGATGACCGTCTACTTCATCGGTGCGGGGCCCGGGGCCGCGGACCTGATCACCGTGCGTGGCGCCGATCTGCTCGCACGGTGCCAGACCTGCCTATACGCGGGATCGCTCGTGCCGCGTGAACTCCTCGACCGGCTGCCGGACGGCGCGGCCGCCGTGGACACCGCGACGATGCCGCTCACCCGGATCGTCGCCGAGATCGCGGCGGCTCACGCGGCTGGCCACGACGTCGCGCGACTGCATTCGGGCGACCTCTCGCTGTACTCGGCGCTCACCGAACAGACTAAGCGGCTGCGCGACCTCGACATCCCATACGAACTGGTACCGGGTGTTCCGGCGTTCGCGGCGGCCGCCGCCGCCCTTGACACAGAGCTCACCGTGCCGGGCGTCGCGCAGAGCCTGCTCATCACCCGAGTGTCGACTCTGTCGACGAACATGCCCTCGGGGGAGGACCTGGCGTCGCTGGCGCACACCGGGGTGACATTGGCGTTGCATCTCGCCGCGCACCGCACCGAGCAGATCGTCGCCGACCTCCAGCCGCATTACGGTGCCGACTGCCCGACCGCCACGGTTGCGTTCGCCTCGCGTGCCGATCAGCAGATCGTGCGTGCCCCGCTCGCGGAACTGCCGCAGTCGCTGGCGGCCGCCGGTATCACCAAGACCGCGGTCATCTTTGTCGGAACCGCGCTCGACGGAGCCGCACACCCGGCCCTCGTGGACAGTTACCTGTATTCGCACGCCCGGATGAGTAAGCTGCGCACCGACGCGGCGGGCACCGATGCCTGACGTTCTCGTCCTCGGCGGCACTGGCGAGGCACGCGCTGTAGCCGCCTCGCTCGTCGATGGCTCCGTCGATCTGGTGAGTTCGTTGGCCGGTCGTGTGAAGGATCCGCGGCTGCCGGTCGGCGAGGTGCGGATCGGCGGATTCGGTGGCCGAGAAGGGCTCGCGGACTACCTCCGCGGGAACGGGGTCCGCGTGGTCGTCGACGCGACGCACCCGTTCGCCGCGCGGATAACGCCGAACGCCGTGGCGGCATGCTCGGATGCGGGAGTCGCGTATCTGCGGTTGGCGCGCCCGGCGTGGGAGCCGGGACCGTCCGACCGATGGGTCCGCGTGCCGGACATCGACGCGGCGGCGACCGTCGTCGCCGCGCGCGGCGGTCGGGTCTTCCTCACCACCGGCCGCCAGGATGTATCGGCGTTCGCGGGCACCGACGACGTCTGGTTCCTGATTCGCGTCGTCGACGCTCCAGACACGGAGTTGCCGCCGCATCACCAGATCCTGCGTTCGCGGGGCCCGTACACGGTGGAGTCCGAGCGGGAATTGTTGGAGCATCACGCGATCGACCTACTCGTGACGAAGAATAGCGGCGGTCCGTTGACCTCCGCGAAACTCCGGGCGGCCGCCGAGCGGGGGATCGAGGTGGTCGTCGTCGACCGACCAAAGGAGCCGCCGTCGATCGACGCGCGCTCGACCGCCGAAGACGCGGCCGAGTGGGTTCGGGCCCAGCTACGAGCCCGATGACCGGCATGTGGTCACCAGGCTCGTAGCCGAGGCGTTACCGGGCGTAGTGGCGAGGCGTGAACACCAAATCACCGCCCGGCCGACGCGCCGCGACGGTCGTCGACGATCCGACGATCACCAGGGTGCGCATATCGACCGTCGACGGATCGAATTGGGCTGCGGTCGTCACGGTCACCCGTTCGCCGCGGCCACCGACATCGCGGCCTTGAATCACCACGCGGTCGGCGGGGACGAGTTCGGTGAGGAGTTCCTTCAAGCGGAGGATCTGTTCGGTCCGCTTCGACGACGCCGGATTGTAGATCGCGACCGCGAGGTCGGCGGCGATCGCGTGGCGTAGCCGGTCCTCGATCACCGCACCGGGTTTGAGTAGGTCCGACAGCGAGATCACCGCGAAGTCATGCCCCAACGGTGCACCTGCGGCAGCGGCGACGGCGTGCGCGGCGCTCACCCCCGGAACCACACGGACGCGGACGTGCCGCCATGCGGGTTCGGAGGCAACTTCGGCTACCGCCGCCGCCATCGCGAACACACCCGGATCGCCGGATGAGACGACGGCGACGCGGGCGCCGCGCGACGCGAGATCGAGCGCGAACTCGGCCCGTTCGGCCTCGACCCGATTGTCGCTGGCATGAACGCGTTGCCCGGGTCGTGCGGTGACCCGCTTGAGGTAGGTGCGGTAGCCGACGAAGTCGGTCGCGGCAGCGAGCTCCGCGGACACCTGCGGCGTCGTCTGGTCCACCGGGCCCGGGCCGAGGCCGACGACGACCACCTCGCCCGCGTTCGACGTCTCGACCGCAAACGGATTGTTGCGGCCGCCCGGCACGACGATCAACGAGAAGTAGGGGACCGTCGCCGGATCGACGTCGGCAACGCGCTCCACCCGCTGCCGATCCGTCGACGCACGCTCGACATACCACGCCTCGTCGAGCCGACCGGCGGCCACGAGAGCGTCGCGGACCTTGCCGAAGGTCCGGCCTAGCTTCATCACGGCGAGGGCCTTGCCCGACCGGAAGCCTGCGACGAGTTCACCTGGCTCCGCTGTCCCGGGCAGCACCGTCAATGTCTCCTCGCCCTCGACCAGCGGGATGCCGACGGCGGCCGACGCCGCGCTCACCGACGTGACACCGGGGATGATCTCCGCTTCGAACCGGCCGACGAGCCGTTTGTGCATGTGCATGTACGAGCTGAAGAAGAGTGGATCACCCTCGGCCAGCAGAACGACGTCGCGGCCGGCTTCTAGATGTTCGGCGAGTCGGGCCGCGCTCGCAGTGTAGAAGTCGCTCATCGCGCCGGCGTATCCGCCGGGATGATCGGTGGTCTCGACCGTCAACGGGTACATGAGCCGTTCATGCGTTTGCCCGTCGCGCAGATAGGGGCGCGCAACCGACAGCGCGATCGAATTGCCGTGCCGCGCAGAGTGGAACGCGATGACGTCGGCCGCGCCGATGATGCGTGCGGCTTTGACGGTGACCAGTTCGCTGTCGCCGGGGCCGAGCCCGACGCCCCACAGCTTGCCGCTCATTCGACGACGCTCGCGAGGGCGTTGAGGGCGGCAGCGGTGATCGCCGAACCGCCGCGCCGACCGGTGACGGTGACATAGTCGAGGTCGCTGCGCGCGGCGAGCGCGGCGCACGACTCGGCGGCTCCGATGAAGCCGACGGGTGCGCCGATGATCGCCGCCGGTCGCGGCCACCCTTCATCGATCAGGTCGAGGAGCGCGAACAGTGCGGTCGGCGCGTTCCCGATCGCGACGACCGCATGCTCGAGGTCGTCTCGCCAAAACTGCAGTGCGGCAGCGGTGCGAGTATTGCCGAGCCTCTCGGCGAGCTCGGCGATGCCGGGTTCGCGCAGATGACAGCGCACGTCGTTGTCTGCGGGAAGGCGTGTCCGAGTGACGCCGGAGGCGACCATGTTGGTGTCGCACAGAATGGGACCGCCGGCTTGCAGTGCGGCGCGGGCCGCGGCGACCACACCGGGCGTCGCGACGACGTCGTCGGCCAGATCTGTCTGTCCGGACGCATGGATCATGCGTACGACGACGGGTTCGACGTCGGCGGGGAAACGGGTCAGATCCGACTCCGCTCGAATCGTTGCGAAGGACTGGCGGTAGATCTCGGCGCCATCACGGATGTAGTCGGTCATAGTGCGTTCGACAGTACTGAGTGGCCGGATCGGAGCATCCTCGCGGGTCGGCGGTCAGCGCGAGGTGGTCCTGGGCCGGTGGGCTAGTCACCGGCGACCGGCATGGACCGGCGGACATTTCATGCCGATGCTCGACGCCGTCCCGGCCCCGCCTAGCGCACCGCTTCGCGGTGCTCGCGCAGGTAGCCGCCGGACGACGCGAGTACCCGCACATGGGTACGGGCCGGGGACCCGCAGCCACGCGCGCAACCGACCCAGTGTTCGCGGTACGGGGGTTCATCGTCCTGCGAGTCAGTCCTCTCGGAGTCTGTGATCTGGGCGGGTGGGAGCTGTGGCTGTCGGATCTGGGGCTGTGGGTTCGGGGTGTCGGCCGCCCGTTCGAGCCCGGCGACGTGGTGACTCAGATCGCCGCGCACGTCGGCGAGCGACTTCCGGCAGCCCGCGGAGCCGGCGCACGCGGTGAGCGAGGTCCACGGGGATCTCGCGTCGAAGACGAAACCGAGCGGAGCGAGGACACGGACCACTGTGTCGGCTACGGCCTCGTCGAGGTCGCCAATAATGATTTCGCGCTCGGGAGTCACAGTTACCGTGGTTCCGATGGCTGCGGCATAACGGGCCTGCTCGGCGGTCAGACGACCGAAGGGCACCACGGCGCCCACCAACACTCGGCCGTCCGTCTGCGTGAACCAGCCGACGCGCGGATCCGGATGTCGCGGCTGCGGAATCACCGCATCGGCGATGCCCAGACGCGTATACAGGGCGTCCGCCCGGTCGCCGTCGAGATCGGTGACCCGCCATGCGCCGTCGGCGATCTCCACGAACGCGCCGGCGGTGTTGATCATCGCCTCGGCGAGGTGAGCATGCGGCACAGGTTCGCCGACTGGGCGGCCGCCGACGACCACCACGGAGCGCTCGTCGTCGAGAGCGACGCCGGTGACGTCGGCGCCGTGCGCCAGGATGTCGCCGCGCCCGTCATCGAGACCGAACCAGAAGCGACCCGACAGCCCCGCCGACCACGGCCGATCGACGATCGCCGCGTGCAACGCGCGCGCGACCGGTCGTAGGTCTGTTGTGCCGCCTACTCGGCCGGTCAGCGGCGACATCGTAACGTTGCGTACCCGGTCGTGCGCGGAGCTGGACGCGAGGCCCGCCGCCGTCACCGCGGCGGCGAACTCGGTGACCCGGTCGACCGGGATGCCGCGCACCTGCAGGTTGCCGCGCACGGTGATCTCGATGCCGCCGTCGCCGAACTCGTCGGCCGCCGCGGCCATCGATTCCAGGGCGGCCGCGTCGATGATGCCGCCCGGCACCCGGATTCGCGCCAATTCGCCGTCGAGGGCACTGTGCGTCGCGAACACGCCGGGACAGCGGTCGGGGCCGGGGGCGGTCACGGGAGAAGTCACCTCTCCAGAGTAGGCCGCACCGCTGCCGATAGGCTGATCGAGAACCAACGACGTGGAAGCCGGTGAGAAGCCGGCGCGGACGCGCCACTGTGAGGACTGCAGGCTTGCGGCCCGAGCCAGACCCACGCCGTTCGACCGGGACATCCGGTCGGTCCCAACGATGCCGGGCGCGCCAACCCGGCTAGGAGCGAACCGTGATCACGCTGCTGTCCACGTCCGATACTGACCTGCGCACCGCCGCGACCTGCGGCGCCGACTACCGGGTCGCTAACCCGAGCCGCATTCTGCTCGAGGAGATCCCTTCTCTGGTCGACGAGGCCGACCTCGTCGTCGTTCGCATCCTCGGCGGGCGGCGCGCGTGGGAGGACGGCCTCGACGCTGTTCTCGCGCAGTCGGTTCCGGTCGTGGTGCTCTCCGGCGAACTCAATCCAGACCCCGATCTCATGGCGCTGTCGACCGTTCCGACCGGCGTCGCCGCGCAGGCGCACAGCTATTTCGTCGCCGGTGGTCACGCGAACCTCGCCGCGGTCCACGACTTCCTGTCCGACACGATCCTCCTCACCGGCCTCGGGTTCGCGCCTCCCGTGCAGACGCCCACCTGGGGTGTGCTCGAACGCGACACCGTCCCAGCCGTCCCAACCCGGACAGCCGACCCGGCAAGCGCACCGCGCATCGGCGTCCTCTACTACCGCGCCCAGCATTTGGCCGGGAACACCGAATACGTGGACGTATTGTGCGGTGCAGTCGAAAGCCACGGGGCCC
Organism: Gordonia abscondita; assembly: GCF_032711245.1. Taxonomy (GTDB): domain Bacteria; phylum Actinomycetota; class Actinomycetes; order Mycobacteriales; family Mycobacteriaceae; genus Gordonia. The sequence goes on along the minus strand of NZ_CP128986.1, from coordinate 3,384,368 downwards.
GTGCTGAAGCCATCTACTGTGCGTCGCTGCGGGCCGCAGACGACGATCTCATCGCGTACCTGGGGACGTTCGACGCGCTGATCGTCACGGTCCTCGCCGCGGGCGGAACCACGCCCGCGACTGCCGGGGCAGGCGGCGACGATGACGCGTGGAACATCGAACGTCTGGCCGCCCTGGATATTCCGATCCTTCAAGGACTGTGTCTGACGAGTTCGCGCGCCGACTGGTCAGCGACTGACGACGGTATGTCACCGCTCGACGTCGCGAGCCAGGTGGCGGTCCCCGAGTTCGACGGCCGCATCATCACCGTCCCGTTCTCGTTCAAGGAGTTCGACGACAACGGCCTCCCGTACTACGCGCCCGACGCCGAACGGTGCGCCCGCGTCGGCGGTATCGCGGTGCGGCACGCACGCCTTCGGTACCTGCCCGCCGCCGACCGGCGGATCGCGCTTCTGCTGTCGGCGTACCCGACCAAACACGCGCGGATCGGCAACGCCGTCGGCCTGGACACGCCGCGCAGCCTGGTCCACCTCCTACGCGCCCTGGCTGAGGCCGGATACCTCCTCGACAGCGGCATTCCGGGACTCGGCACAACCGCCGCCGACGACGATCCCGACGCGTTGATGCACGCGCTCATCGACGCCGGCGGGCAGGATCAGGACTGGCTCACCGAGGAGGCGCTCGCCGCCAACCCGATCCGGGTGTCGGCAGCGGACTACACAGCCTGGTTCGAGACGCTGTCCGAGGGCCTGCGAGAGTCGGTGACCGGGCACTGGGGTCCGCCTCCCGGGGAACTGTTCGTCGACCGCACCCACAACGCCGACGGCGACATCGTCATCGCCGCGATGACATTCGGGAACGTCGTCCTGCTGGTACAGCCGCCGCGCGGATTCGGGGAGAACCCCGTCGCGATCTACCACGACCCCGACTTGCCGCCGAGCCACCACTATCTCGCCAGCTACCGTTGGCTGGCGTCCCGCGGTGACGTCGACGGGTGGGGCTTCGGCGCCGACGCGATCGTGCATGTCGGCAAGCACGGCAATCTCGAATGGCTGCCGGGGAAGACGCTCGGCATGTCCGCCGACTGCGGGACCGATGCCGCTGTCGGCGATCTGCCGCTGATCTATCCGTTCCTCGTGAACGATCCGGGCGAAGGCACCCAAGCGAAACGTCGTGCGCACGCGGTGCTCGTCGACCACTTGATCCCGCCGATGGCGCGCGCCGAATCATATGGCGACATCGAACGCCTCGAACAACTTCTCGACGAGCACGCGAACATCTCGGCTCTCGACCCGTCGAAACTGCCCGCCATCCGGCAGCAGATCTGGACGTTGCTGACCGCCGCGAAGATGGACAACGACCTCGGGCTCGCCCAGCGTCCCGACGAAGACGTGTTCGACGACATGCTGCTGCACGTCGACGGTTGGCTGTGTGAGATCAAAGATGCGGCGATCCGCGACGGTCTGCACGTCCTCGGACAGGCTCCAGACGCCGAGACCGAAGTGGACCTGGTTCTGGCGATGCTGCGGGCTCGGCAGATCTGGGGCGGATCTCAGGCGTTGCCGGGTCTGCGTGAGGCGCTCGGGCTCGTGGAGAACGAGTCGGTGCGTGGCGACGTCGATCGGGTCGAGGCGACGGCCCGCGGACTGGTGTCCGCGTGCGCCGCAGATGACTGGTCGGATGACGCCGTCGCCGCTGCGTCACACGGACACCCGGAACAGGTCGGCAAGATTCTGGCGTTCGCCGCTCACGAGGTAATTCCGCGACTTCGCCAGACCTCCCGCGAGATCGACCAGGTGCTCCATGCACTCGACGGCGGATTCATCGAAGCGGGTCCGAGCGGATCACCGTTGCGTGGCCTGATCAACGTGCTGCCGACCGGCCGCAACTTCTATTCGGTCGACCCGAAGGCCGTGCCGTCGCAACTCGCGTTCGAGACCGGTCGCGCCATGGCCGACTCGCTCGTCGAACGCTATGTCGCCGACCATGGCGAGTTCCCGGCCTCGGTCGGTCTGTCGGTGTGGGGGACCAGTGCCATGCGCACGTCCGGCGACGATGTCGGTGAGATTCTCGCGCTGCTCGGCGTCGCACCGGTCTGGGACGAGATGTCCCGCCGCATCACCGGCCTTGAGCTGGTTCCGCTGGCCGAGCTCGGCCGGCCGCGCATCGACGTGACGATCCGGATCTCCGGCTTCTTCCGCGACGCGTTCTCACACGTGGTCACAATGCTCGACGACGCGGTTCGGCTCGCCGCGGACGCCGATGAACCCGACGACCGGAACTATGTGGCAGCGCACGCCCGCGCGGCCGTCGCCGAGCACGGTGACGCCCGCCGGGCCACGACCCGCGTCTTCGGATCCCGACCGGGCACCTACGGTGCGGGCTTGTTGCAGTTGATCGATTCCAAACAGTGGCGGACCGACGAAGACCTCGCCGCCGTCTACACCGAGTGGGGAGGCTACGCGTACGGCCGTGACCTCGACGGGGTGGCCGCCGTCGACGATATGCGTGCCGCCTACCGGCGGATCGCCGTCGCCGCGAAGAACACCGACACCCGCGAACACGACATCGCCGACTCGGACGACTACTTCCAGTTCCACGGCGGCATGGTCGCGACGGTCCGCGCGTTGACCGGCGAGAACCCGGAGGCCTACATCGGTGACTCGACGCGACCCGACTCGGTACGCACCCGCACCCTGCACGAGGAGACGTCGCGGGTGTTCCGGGCGCGCGTAGTGAATCCGCGGTGGCTCTCGGCGATGCGTCGTCACGGGTACAAGGGCGCGTTCGAAATGGCGGCGACCGTCGACTACCTGTTCGGCTACGACGCGACGACCGACGTCGTAGCCGACTGGATGTACGAACAGTTGACCGAGCAGTATGTCCTCGACGAGACCAACCGCGAGTTCCTCGAACAGTCCAATCCGTGGGCGTTGCACGGTATCTCCGAGCGACTCCTCGAAGCGGTCGAGCGCGGAATGTGGCACGAACCGCCCCGGGAACTCCTGGACCAGTTGCGGCAGGTGTACGTGGAGGCCGAAGGCGACATCGAAGGACGCTCCGAGGACTGACTTGTCCCAGTCGGGAACTCTTCGGGCGCATCAGGCGTTGCACCTGTGAACACCATCTCGTGTATCGGAGAGTGACGAAGCAATGATCAGGCTCGCAATCGTGGCCTACCTCGTCGTGGAGATCGCGGCGTTTTGGGCTCTCACCCATTTCCTCAACTTCGGGTGGGCGCTGTTGATCACCCTCGGTGCGGCCGCCGTCGGCTTCGCAGTGCTCGGCCGACGTGCACGCACGCTCACCGCGGACTTGCGGCGAGCCGCCCGCCGCGAACCCACCGACGCCCGGCCGGCAGGCGACAGCGTCCTGTTCGCGGGCGCCGCGTTGTTCACCGTCTTGCCCGGTGTCGTGTCCACCGCCGTCGGACTGCTCCTCATGACGCCGCCCGCGCGGAAGATCCTTCGGCCCGCGATCGAAGCCGGCATGATGCGTCGCGCGGCGATCTTGGTCGCGGGAGTGCCCGGCGGGCGCGCCGGGGGCGGCCGGTACGTGGACGGAACCGTCGAAGGCAGCGTCGTCGACGAGGCGTCCGATGTCGTCGATGTCACCGCTCGCCGTCCCGACGGCTCGGTCTACATCGACTTGCCCGGCCTCCCTGAGCCGCCGGTCGCCCGTTCCTGACACAATCGACGGTGTGACGACTCAACTGCTCCTCGGCGGGACGGTCTATTCCTCGCCCGCGGTCCCCGATGCCACCGCCCTCGCGATCACCGACGGAATCGTCGTGTGGGTCGGGACCGACGACGTTGGGCGAGCTCTGCATCCAGACGCCGAGATCGTCGACCTCGCCGGGCATTTCGTCGCGCCTGCGTTCGTCGACGCGCACGTCCACCTGACCGATACCGGATTGCGGCTCACCGGACTCGACCTGAGCGGTGCGGCCAGCCGCACCGACTGCCTGCAGCGGCTCACCGCCTATCTCGAGACCTCCGACGACGCGATCGTCTGGGGACTCGGGTGGGACTCATCGACCTGGGACGGCTCGGATGCCGAAGGGTTGCCGCCGACGACGGCCGACCTCGATGCGGTGGCCGGAGATCGCCCCGTCTACCTGGCCCGCGTCGACGAGCATTCGGCTGCCGCGTCCAGCGCGCTCCGCGAACTCGTCCACGGCATCGAGGCAGCCACCGGGTTCGACCCGCAGACCCCGCTGGTGGCCGACGCTCACCACCGGGTGCGCGCCGCCGCACGAGCACTCCTTACCCCCGAAGCGAGACGACGAGCCCAGTTGACCGCGCTCGACCACGCCGCGTCACGCGGTGTGGTTGCCGTCCATGAGAACGGTGGCCCCGACATCAGCGGCGTCGACGACTTCCGGTCGATCGCCGACCTCGACCACCCAGTGCAGGTCCGCCGCTACTGGGGACAGCCGGTGAGCACCCTTGAGGAGGCACGGGCGGTGATGTCGGCGATGGGGGCCGACGCGATCGGCGGCGACTTGTTCGTCGACGGAGCCATCGGATCTCGCACCGCGTGGCTGCGCGAGGAATACTCCGACGCCCCCGGCGAGTACGGCGTCAGCTACCTCGACGAGGAGACCATCGCGGCGCACCTGCGCGCGACGACTTTGGCCGGAGTGCAGGCTGGTTTCCACATGATCGGCGACGGAGCCGTTGCCGCCGTCGCCGCCGCGATGACCGCGGTCGCCGACGAACTCGGCACACCTGCGCTGGCGCGCTGCGCCCACCGTCTGGAACACGCCGAGATGGTGACCGCCGATCAGGCTGAACTGTTCGCTCGTTGCGGAGTCATCGCATCGATGCAGCCGCTGTTCGACGACGAATGGGGCGGCGACGACGCCCTGTACATCCACCGTCTCGGTGAGCGTGCGTCGACGCTCAACGACTTCGCCGGGCTCGCGCGGGCCGGCGTCGCACTCGCGTTCTCAAGCGACGCCCCAGTCTGCGACATCGACCCGTGGTCGACCATCCGCGCCGCCGTCCACCACCACACACCGACCAACGCGATCTCGCCACGAGCGGCGTTCGCCGCGTGCACACGCGGCGGCTGGCGGGCAGGTGGAATCAACGACGGCCTGACCGGAACTCTCGTTCCCGGCGCGCCCGCCCACTACGCGGTGTGGGACGCCGACGAGTTGGTCGTCGCCGCATCCCATCGCGGCGTCCAGCGCTGGTCGACGGATCCGCGGTCCCGCGTGCCCGCGCTGCCCGACGTCGCGCCCGGTGCGCGTCTCCCCGAGTGCGTCCGTACGGTGATCGGCGGCCAGACCGTGTACGAACGGCCGACTGCGTGAGCCTGCCCGCCTGGGCGTGGCGTCTGATCGGCGCCGCGGCCGGCGGCGGACTGATGTTCGCGGCGTTCCCGCCGCGCGACCTCTGGTTCCTGGCACCGGTGTCACTCGGCGTTCTTTACGCGGTCCTACGTGTGGGTCGTCCCCGCATCCGAGTCGGCGCGCTCGCCGGTTTCGTCTACGGCCTTGTGTTCTTCGTTCCGCTGCTCCCGTGGATCGGCGAGTACGTCGGCCCGCTGCCGTGGCTCGCACTCGCCGTGATCATGGCGCTCTATCTGGCCGCGTTCGGTGCCTTGGCGACGCTGACCATGCGTCTGCGGTGGGCTCCCGTGTGGTTCGCCATCGCCTGGACCGGTGTCGAAGCTGTCCGCTCGTCCTTTCCATTCGGTGGATTCCCTTGGGGGAGAGCTGCGTTCAGCCAGACTTCAGGCTTGTTGCTGCCCACCGCATCAGTTGTCGGGGTGCCCGGTCTGTCTTTCGTGGTCGCGCTCGTCGGCGCGGGCGCGGCATCGCTCGCCCTGTCGGCAGTAGCGGCGCGTACGGGTTCCTGGTCGTGGCGGCGGTTGACCGCTGCGGCCGCCGCGCTGACCGTGCCGTTGATCGCGGGCAGCATCCTCCTGGCTACCGGTGCGCCCGGGACACATACGACGTCCACGCTCGACGTGGCCGCAGTCCAAGGCAATGTGCCGCGACTGGGCCTCGACTTCAACTCGCAGCGGCGCGCCGTCCTCGACAACCACGTGAACGAGACGCTGGAGCTGGCCCGGCAGGTGCAACGCGGCGAACGCCCGCAACCCGACCTCGTCCTGTGGCCCGAGAACGCCTCCGACATCCCGCCGCTGCAAAACGAGGACGCGGCAGCCGAAATCCGCACCGCGGTGACCGAGTCGGGCGTCCCGATCGCTCTCGGCACCCTCATGCCGAACGCCGACGGACCGACCAATAGTGTCCTGCTGTGGGGCTCGACCGATGGGGTCGCCGACCAAGCACCGTCCGACCGGTACGACAAGCACATCATCCAGCCATTCGGCGAATACCTGCCGTGGCGCGACTTCTTTCGACACTTCTCGTCGTACGCCGACCGGGCGGGCGACTTCCGGGCCGGTACCGGCCCCGCGATCCTCACCGCCGACACGCCTGCGGGCCGGATTCGGATCGGCGTCTCCACCTGCTGGGAGGTCGCCTTCGACCGCTCGCCGCGGCAGGCGGTGCAGGACGGTGCACAGTTCCTGTACGTGCCGACCAACAACGCCACGTTCGGCCTCACCGACATGAGCAGTCAGCAGTTGGCGATGTCCCGGGTACGGGCAGCCGAGACCGGGCGGTCCGTGGCGGTGGTGTCGACCAGCGGTCTCAGCGCGATGATTCGGCCGGACGGATCGATCATCGACGAGAGCGGACTGTTCGAGTCTGCGATCCTGCAGGGAGGGCTGGAACTGCGAGGCGGAACCACTCCTGCCGTCTGGTTGGGCCCCTGGCCCGAACGTGTGGCGCTGCTCGCGTTGCTCGCCGGTTTTTTGTACGCGCTGTGCACAACGACTAGCCTCGAAATGTTCGCCAGGGGATCTCGTGTGCGCTCGATCGGCGTGGGAGGGGACCGACCGGCGCACGAAGACGTCAATCGGGGAGCAGACGCCCAGGATCGGGCGGACGAGGACAGCGGTCGGCAGGACACTGCCGGACGCACAGATGAAGGAGCACGATGAGCGGTAGCGATCAGAATGTGGTCACCGAGCGCGGTGACCGGGCACTCGTCGTCGTACCGACGTTCAATGAGCGGGAGAACCTGCCGCTCATCGTCGAGCGGTTGTTCACCGCCCTGCCTGACATTCACCTGCTCGTCGTCGACGATTCGAGTCCTGACGGTACCGGCGACGTCGCTGACCGGCTCGCAGGCGACGACGCTGCCGGCCGCATCCACGTCCTGCATCGCACCGCCAAAGACGGTCTCGGCAAGGCCTACCTCGCCGGATTCGCCTGGGGGCTCGGCCGCGACTACCGCGTGATCGTCGAAATGGATGCGGATGGTTCGCACGCACCCGAGCAACTGCATCGTCTGCTCTCCGGGATCAACGACGGCGCGGACCTCGTCATCGGATCGCGTTACGTGCCCGGCGGCGCGCTGGTCAATTGGCCGAAGCGACGTGAGCTCCTGTCGAAGGGCGCCAACACCTATGCGCGTCTCGCCCTCGGTGCCAAGATCAACGACATCACCGCGGGTTACCGAGCGTTCCGTCGCGAAGTGCTCGAGAAGATCGGGCTCGACGAGGTCGAATCGGCAGGCTATTGCTTCCAGATCGACCTCGCCTGGCGCACTCTGCAGCACGGGTTCACCGTCCGCGAAGTCCCCATCACGTTCACCGAACGCGCTATCGGCGAATCGAAGATGGACGGCGGCGTGATCGCCGAATCCTTCATCAGCGTGGCGCGCTGGGGGATTCAGGGACGCCTCGGCAAGCGACGGCGCTGACCCGAGACACCGCTGACCCGACGGGCACGAGCCCGATACCCCGACATGAGGAAGGCCCCGGCACAAGCCGGGGCCTTCCTCAGGTGTTCTCTTATGCGGTTCCGCCGCGACGGCGCTGCTTGAGCAGATCAAGTCGCTCGGCGAGAAGTACTTCGAGCTCCTCTTCGGAGCGACGCTCCAGCAGCATGTCCCAGTGGGTGCGCGGGGGCTTGCCCTTCTTCTCCTCAGGCTCAGCACCTTCGAGAATGGTGCCTTCCATACCGTTCTTGCACGGCCACTTCGAAGGGATCTCCGCTTCGTCGGCGAACGGGATGTCGAAGATCTCGCCATTGTCGGTGCGGTACTGGACGATCCGCCGCGGTGCGAGATCGTGGTCGCGATCGGTCTCGTAGCTCACCGCTCCGAGTCGGCTACCGCGCAGTACTCGATCAGCCATTCATGGTTCCTCTCAACAGACAGTCGATCCCTAACAGTCTACGCGTCACTCCGCGTGGCCGCGCAGACGAGTCGAATCAAGCGAGTAACGTCCACGGAGTGTCATCGACGTCCCTACACAAGCGCCCCTACGCATGTGCGTGGTGCGGGCGGCAGATGGTCGACTCCGAGTCAGGCCGACGACGGAAGTACTGCAAGCGGTCCTGCCGCCAACGGGCCTACGAACAGAGAACGCTCGTAGCGGGCACAGCTATTCCCGGCGACGCACTGATCCTGTCCGCGGAGGAGGCCGAATCCCTCGGCGACCGACTGTTCGCGTTGCGGTGCGCCGCACAAGACGTCCGGACCGCCATCTGTGAGACGGCAGACCCGGCAACATTGAAGGAGATGGCCGACGACCTGGTCCGTCTCGCCGAACAGTCGGAGCGTCTGCGTTGATCGCGCGAGTATTCGGCGCGTCGTTCGTCGTCACGATCGTCGCGCTCGTCGCCGCATACCTGTACGCGGGCTGGTCGGGTGTCGCATTGTGCGCGATCCTCGGCATCCTCGAGATCTCCCTGTCGTTCGACAACGCCGTCATCAACGCCACCGTCCTTGAACGCATGAGCCCGATGTGGCAGAAGATCTTCCTTACCGTCGGAATCCTCATCGCCGTCGTCGGCATGCGGCTGCTCTTTCCGCTCGTCATCGTGTGGGCCACCTCCGGTCTCAACCCGGTCGACGCCATGGATCTCGCGTTGAATCCGCCTGCTGACGGCGCCGCCACGTTCCCGGACGGGTCGGCGAGCTACGAGACACTGCTGACCGATGCCCATCCCCAGATCGCGGCGTTCGGCGGCATGTTCCTGATCATGCTGTTCCTCGATTTCGTCTTCGACGACTCAGGCATCACCTGGCTCAGTCCGATCGAGGGTCCGCTCGGCCGCGTCGGACGTCTCCCCGGCGTGTCGACAGTCGTCGCGCTGGCGGCCCTCGTGGTCGCAGCCCAATTCGCCGCCGACGACGACACTGTCTCCGTGTTGACCGCGGGCATCCTTGGTCTGTTCACCTACCTTGTGGTCAACGGACTGACCGGCCTCATCGAGCAGGACGAGCCTGACGGATCCACTGGGCCGAGCGAAGCGGCGAAGGCCGTCGGCAAGGCAGGCCTGTTCCTCTTCCTCTATCTGGAGGTCCTCGACGCGTCGTTCTCGTTCGACGGCGTCATCGGCGCGTTCGCGATCACCTCGGACCCGATCCTGATCGCTCTAGGACTCGGCTTCATCGGCGCCATGTTCGTCCGTTCGATCACGGTCTACATGGTTCGCGCGGGAACGCTGTCGGAGTACCGCTACCTCGAACACGGCGCGCACTGGGCGATCGGCGCGCTCGCAGTGATCATGCTGGTGAGCGTCGACGAAAACATCGAAGTGCCCGAGATCGTGACCGGTCTGATCGGCGTCGCATTCATCGGTGCGGCGACCCTGTCGAGCATGTGGGCCAACCGGCGTGACGCGGCTCGCGAGAGGGCTAGTTCGGTCGCCGACTGACAGGTGAGCAGTCGACCGACTTTCGTGATGGACGCGAACGGGTCCGAACGCCTCGTCGTAGACTTTGATACGTGACTCCACCGCGCTCGGATGAGCCGTCCGACGACGACACGTCGTCGCCCCTGCATCGGGCCGGAGGCTTCCTCTCACGCACCGATTCGTCGGAGGCCGCGGTGAAGGCCGCGCGGCTGGCGCGCAAGCTGGCGCCGCCGGAGACCACGGTGTTCCCGGCGTCCGAGCGCACATCCGACCGGCTGGCTCGCTTGATAGGCGACACGAAGCCGGGTCGGCAGAGTGCCACCCGCGAACTCGGACTGGCCTCGGTGTCGTTGTGGCAGAACGTGATCGAACGACGGAAGCCGTCAGTGAGCGACACACCAGTGCCGGTGACGATCCTGTTCACCGATCTTGTGGGCTTCTCCTCGTGGGCTCTGCGTGCGGGCGACGATCAGGTTCTCGACCTGCTCAAGCAAGTGAACGATGCGTGCGCGTACGTGATCCGCAGTCACGGCGGCTATGTCGTCAAGACTCTCGGCGACGGCACCATGGCGGTGTTCGTTAACGCTACCCAGGGGGTCGAAGCCGCCTACGAGTGCGGGGAGGCAGTCGCCGCGATCACCGTCGATGGACATCGACCTGCGTTACGCGCCGGGATGCACACAGGTGAACCGCGTGCCGTTGGCGACGACTTCATCGGCGTCGACGTCAACATCGCCGCGCGCGTCTGCGATGCCGCGGGCGCGGGGGAGGTGTATGTCAGTGATGCGACACTCGAGGACATCGACACCGACCTTTACCTGGTCAAGAAGCGGCGGTTTCGTGCCAAGGGCGTCCCGAAAGACCTACAAGTCTTCCGCGTGTTGCCGCGCTACAACCGTACGGATTCCGTTCCGCCGCAATAGTATTTCGACATGAGTGAACCGACATCGGCACCGTCGCACTCGACGGACGACACTGGCTTTTTCGGACATCCGCGCGCGCTCGGCACGCTGTTCGGGGTCGAGATGTGGGAGCGATTCTCCTTCTACGGCATGCAGGCCATCCTGGCCTACTACCTGTACTTCGCCGTCGCCGACGGCGGCCTCGGCCTCCCTGAGTCGTCGGCGACGAGCATAGTCGGTGCGTACGGCGGTCTCGTGTACCTGTCGACGGTCGTCGGCAGTTGGGTCGCTGACCGTGTTCTCGGCGCCGAGCGCACCCTGTTCTACAGCGCGGTGGTGATCATGGCCGGACACATCGTCTTGTCGCTGGTTCCGGGGACCGCGGGCGTCGGTATCGGCCTCGTGCTCGTCGCATTCGGCAGCGGCGGCCTCAAGTCGACTGCGACGTCGATGGTGGGGGATCTCTATTCCCGTGACGACGTTCGGCGCGACGCCGGATTCTCCATCTATTACATGGGTGTCAATCTCGGTGGGTTCATCGGGCCGCTGCTGACCGGCTGGGCGCAGGAGCACGTCGGCTTCCATCTTGGCTTCGGCCTCGCCGCGATCGGCATGGCACTGGGACTCATCCAGTACGTCCTCACGAGAAGGAAGTTCGGTGATATCGGCGCGGCTGTCGCCGACCCGTTGCCGCGTTCCGGGTACGCCCGCGCCGCCACGGCGGCAGTGGTCCTGGTCGTGGTCGTGATCGTGCTCGCGGTGACCGGGGTTCTCACCGCCGCAAACTTGTCCGACGTCGTCTCCTGGGTGACCGCCGTGGCAGCGGTCGCCTACTTCGTAGTGATCCTCACCAGCCGCGAGATCACCGCTGACGAACGGAGTCGGGTATACGCGTTCATCCCGATGTTCGTCGCGTCCGCCGTGTTCTGGGCGTTGTTCCAGCAGCAGTTCACGACTGTCGCCATCTACGCCGAGGGGCGACTGAACCGAGACCTATTCGGGTGGACGATGCCTGCATCGTGGGTGCAGTCGATCAATCCGGTGTTCATCATCATCTTCGCCGGCGTGTTCGCGGCCATCTGGACTAGCCTCGGCACCCGGCAGCCGTCGTCACCGATCAAGTTCGCGCTCGGGACCGGAATCATGGGCGCGGCGTTCCTCTGCTTCATTCCGATGGCGGGTGGTGGCCCAGCCAGCGCACCACTGCTCGGTCTGGTCGGCATTCTCCTGTTGTTCACGATCGCCGAACTGTGCTTGTCGCCCGTCGGCCTCTCCCTGACTACGAAACTCGCGCCTGCCCGATTCCATACCCAGATGGTCGCGTTGTTCTTCCTGTCGGTCGCTCTCGGGTCGTCGTTGTCGGGAACGTTGTCCGGGTACTACAGCGAAGAGAACGAGGTTCCGTACTTCCTGACTATCGGCCTGACGTCGATCGGTGTCGCCGTTGTGCTGGCCGCAGCGTCGCCGTGGATCAAACGGCAGATGCGCGGCGTGCTGTGACACCCACGCGAGGATAATGGGCGACGTGGCACCCTTCGACGACGACGAACTCGAACAGTTCTATCGCCGTATCGAGTCGCGTACCGACGCGGCCACCGCCCGCCGTCGGCGGAGGCGTCGTGTCGTGACGACCGCTGCGATCATCTGCCCGACGCCCGAGAAGATCGCCTACCCCGACTATGCGGCGGTCACCGGGGCAATCCTCGCGATCACCCGACAGTCACGAACGCGTCCCTCCCTCCGCTCCTACGAATGCCGTTGCGGCTATTGGCATCTCACGAGCGGTGTACCGCGGCCGGAGTGAACCCGCGCACGAACGTGAACGAGCCCCGACCGTAATGGTCGGGGCTCGTCAGTGAGAGGTGTGTTCAGTATCAGCGACGACGTGGCGTAGGGCCGAGTACGGCGACCGGCGAGTTCGACAGCTGGAGTGCCGCGCGGTCGGAGTTGCTCATGTGCATCATCTTGTTGATACGGCGGGTGTACCCGCGGAGTGTCGACGCAAGCGCCGGACTGGTGTTCTTTCGCATGGTGGAGTCCTCCTCCGTCTTCTTCAGTCCACACCAAGGTAACCAAGAATCCACCATCCGTCAACCCCCGTTCCGGGCGCGTTAACCTTGTGTTCACTTTGCGAGCGCGGCGAGCCTCGCGATCTCGTCGGGTGAACCGGGGGAGACGAGCATAGTGGTCACGCCGGCCGCCTCCCAGACGGCGATCTGCTCGCGGACGTGCGCTTCGTCGCCGATGATCGCCGAATCGTCCACAGCGTCGTTCGGAATGATCTGTGCCGCTTCGTCTTTACGGCCCGATCGGAACAAGGCCGTCACCTCGTCAACGACGTCCGAATAGCCCATCCGGCGGTACACCTCGGCGTGAAAGTTGGTGTCCTCGCTGCCCATGCCGCCCATGTACAACGCGAGGAACGGTTTGATCGCCGCGTATGCGGCATCTGGATCGTCGGTGAGGACGATCTGTGCGGTCGCACAGATCTCGAACGTGTCGCGTGTGTTCCGGGCACCCGCGCGTGCGAACCCCTCTTCGAGCCACTCGTTGTACTGGTCGGCTAGACGCGGCGTATAGAACAGCGGCAGCCAGCCGTCGGCGATCTCGGCGGCTAGCGCGATGTTCTTGGGCCCCTCCGCACCGAGAAATACCGGGATGTCGCTGCGCAGCGGATGAACGATCGGCTTGAGCGGCTTACCGAGTCCAGTGGAGCCTTCGCCGCTAATCGGCAGCGGGTAATGCGGTCCGGCGCTTGTCACCGGAGCCGTACGCGCCCAGACCTGTCGCATGATGTCGATGTACTCGCGGGTCCGGGCCAGCGGCTTCGGGAACGGCTGGCCGTACCAACCCTCCACGACCTGCGGTCCCGAGACGCCGAGGCCGACGATGTGGCGCCCGCCGGACAGGTGATCGAGGGTCAGGGCCGCCATCGCGCATGCCGTCGGTGTCCGCGCGGACAACTGCAGCACCGACGTGCCGAGTCGGAGCCGCTGTGTGTCCGAACCCCACCAGGCGAGCGGCGTGTACGCGTCGGACCCCCACGCCTCAGCGGTGAAGACGGCGTCGAAACCGTGCTCCTCGGCGGCCGCGACGAGTTCTCGATGATTGTTCGGCGGCTGTGCGCCCCAGTATCCGAGCTGAAGTCCGAGTTTCATAACGCCGACTGTATCGGTCGGGCACACGACCCCGTCGAGCGGAATCGAGGCCCAGGTTGTGGGGATCTCGACTCCGCTCGATTACGGGTTGATCAGTTGTGGAGGTCGAACCGATCGGCGTTGACGACGTGGTTCCAGGCCGCGACGAAGTCCTCGACGAACTTGCGGCCCGCGTCGTCGGCTCCGTAGACCTCGGCGATGCCACGCAGCTGCGAGTTGGCTCCGATGACAAGGTCGGTACGTGTACCGGTCCACTTCTTCGCCCCGGTGGCCCGGTCGGTGCCGACGTACGTCCCGTCGGGCTGTTCGGTCCATTCGGTCTCCATGTCGAGCACATTCACGAAGAAGTCGTTCGACAGGACACCGGGCCGGTCAGTGAAGACTCCGTGGGCCGAATCGCCGTGATTGGCGCCGAGCACGCGGAGGCCGCCGACCAGGACCGCCATCTGCGGGGGCGTGAGCTGTAACAGGTAGGCGCGGTCGACCAGCAGGTACTCCGGCTTAGTGTCGACACCGGGCGCGACGTAGTTGCGGAAGCCGTCCCACCGGGGTTCCATCTCGGTGAACGATTCCACGTCGGTCTGCTCCTGCGTCGCGTCTCCACGGCCGAGTGTGACCGGCACGGTGATCGCGTGGCCAGCATCGGCTGCCGCCTGCTCGATCGCTGCGGCGCCGCCGATGACGATCGCGTCGGCGATCGACACCTTCGCGTTCGACGCTGCGTTGAAGTCCTCGGCGATGGTCTCCAGGACCGGCAGGACCTGCGCGAGCGCCTGCGGGTCGTTGACCGCCCAGCTCCGCTGCGGTTCGAGCCGGACGCGGGCGCCGTTTGCTCCGCCGCGGTAGTCACTGCCACGGAACGACGCGGCAGCCGCCCACGTGGTCGAGACCAGCTGCGATACCGTCAGACCTGACGCGAGAATGCGGTGCTTGAGCTCAGCGATGTCGGCCTCGCGCGGCTGCGGGCCGACGGGCGCGTCGACCACGTCCTGCCAGATCAGCGTCTCGTCGGGCACCTCCGGGCCGCGGTAACGGGCCAGTGGACCCATGTCGCGATGCGTCAGTTTGAACCAGGCGCGGGCGAACGCATCCGCGAACTCACGCGGGTTCTCCAGGAAGCGACGCGAGATCCTGCCGTACTCGGGATCCTCCCGCAGTGCGATGTCAGTAGTGAGCATCATCGGCTGGTGGCGCGTGTCCGGATCGGCGGGGTCGGGGACGCTGGTCGAACCAGCATTGTCCTTCGGGCGCCACTGTGTGGCGCCCGCGGGGCCCGTGTACGTCTCCCACTCGTATCCGTACAGGGTCCAGAAGAAGTTGTTGTCCCATGTGACCGGAGTGCTGTTCCAGGCGCCCTCGATGCCGGAACTGATCGCGTCCGCGCCGACGCCCGAGTTGTACGTGCTCTTCCATCCGATGCCCATCTGCTCTAATGGAGCACCTTCGGGAGCCTCGCCGACATTGTCGGCCGGACCGGCACCGTGTGTCTTGCCGAAAGTGTGGCCACCGGCGATCAGCGTGACCGTCTCTTCGTCGTTCATCGCCATCCGGGCGAACGTCTCGCGGATGTCGCGGGCAGCCAGCAGCGGATCCGGATTGCCGTTGGGGCCTTCCGGATTGACGTAGATCAGACCCATCTGGACCGCGGCGAGCGGGTTCTCTAGGTCGCGGTCGCCGGTATAGCGCTCGTCGTCGAGCCACCCGCGCTCGGGACCCCAGTAGATCTCCTCGGGCTCCCACTTATCGGGGCGCCCGCCGGCGAAGCCGAAGGTCTCGAAACCCATCGCCTCAAGCGAGACGTCGCCGGCGAGCACGATCAGGTCGGCCCAGGAGAGCTTCGCCCCGTACTTCTGCTTGATCGGCCACAGCAGGCGGCGTGCACGGTCGAGACCGGCATTGTCCGGCCAACTATTCAGTGGGGCGAAGCGCTGCATGCCGTGGCCCGCGCCGCCGCGACCGTCCGCGACACGGTAAGTACCCGCGGAATGCCACGCCATACGAATGAATAGCGGACCGTAATTGCCGTAGTCGGCAGGCCACCACGACTTGGAGTCGGTGAGGAGCGTCGTGAGGTCGGTTTTCACCGCCGCTAGGTCCAGGGACTCGAACTCGGCCGGGTAGTCGAAGTCTGGGCCGTTCGGGTCGCCTTCGATGGGGTTCTCCGCGAGGACTTTCAGATTCAATTGGCCGGGCCACCAGTCCCGGTTGCCGCCACCCGCAGCAGGCAGCGGCATCTTGCCGCCGTGCATCGGACATCCTTCTGCGGTGGTCGCGCTCTGCTCTTCAGACACGGTGTTCCTTCGTTCAGTTTCGGGCATTTTCGTTACAGGCAGTGGAGCTGGACTCACTCGATGCTGGTCGCGGCCGCCGATGCGGCGCAGTCGGGGCAAGCGCCCCAGTACACGATCTCGGCCTCGTCGATGACGAAGCCGTGGCCGTCGGAGGCGTCGAGGCAGGGAGCTGCTCCTACGACGCAGTCGACGTCGACGACCTTTCCGCAGTACCGGCACACCAGGTGATGATGGTTGTCAGTGACGCGCGTCTCGTACAGGGACACGTGACCGGAAGGCTGGATCCGCCGGATGAGTCCGACGTCGGTCAGTGCGCGAAGCACGTCGTAGACCGCTTGCTTCGAGACGCCGTCGAGCAACTCGCGCACACCGGACAGGATCGTCTCCGTGTCGGCGTGTGGGTGCGTGTCCACGACTTGCAGCACTGCGAGTCTCGGTCTGGTCACCCGCAAGCCCGCGCCCCGCAAGGCTGTGGTGTGCGCGTCGATGACCATCGATCCGATTATGCCCTCTGTTCTGGACTCAGTCCAGTTATTTCGGAGATTCGCGCAATCTGGCTGACCGCGCCGACACTCGGCACCAGCAGTCGGGCCGGGACCTCCCGCAACATCATCGATATCACCGATTCCGAGACTCCATGACTACGGAGGTCAGGAACCACGCGGCCGGTCACCTGGAAGTAGTCCCACTTGTCGGCCATCACGTCGATCGCGTGCTTGTCGAACCAGTCGCTGTAACAGAACGCGTCCTGCGACAGCACGATTCGATCGCTGTACCCGCGGTCGATCAGGGCGAGCACAGTGTTGACCCGATCAGCATGGGGGAGAAGTAGATCCACACCGAACCGGTCCATTCCGAGCACGGAACCGGCGTCGGCCACCCGCATCAGATAGTCCAAGTCGGTCGAGTCGCCGCTGTGCGCGAGGATCACCCGAGTGAGATCGACCCCCTCCTCGGCGAGCACTCGCTGCGCGACCAGACCCGACTGGGTGTGCGGATTGGTGTGGACGACGATAGGCAGACCAGACTGCACCGCGACACGGCCGACCGACCGCATGACCCGTTCCACGCCGACCGTCAGCCCTTCGGCTTCGATCACACACACCAGGAAGCCGGCCTTGATCTGGGTGGACCCGATTCCTTCGGTGATATCGCGAAGGAACAGAGCGTCCAGAGGTTCGGGAACGTCGAAGCCGAGCGCTGGACCGGTGTAGTGCATCTGGAACGGCAGGTCGTTGAATGTGAAGAAGCCGGTCGCCGCCACGATGTTCACGTCCACCTGCGCCGCCACGCGAGCGACTCGTTCGATGTTCCGGCCGATGCCCAGCACCGACACGTCCATGATCGTGTCGATGCCCGCGGACTTGAGCCGCGTCAACGTGGCGACCGCGTTGTCGACCTCCGCGTCCTCATCCCACTCGGGTAGGTAGTTCAGCCGGAAGTCCTCTTGGAGGACGAACACGTGCTCATGAGTGAGCACGGCTCCCAACTGATCTGCGCCGATGCGCCCGGCGACAGTGTCGATGCGGTCCATGTGGCCTCTCGTAAGACCGGTCCACCCGACGGGGCCGGCAACGATCCCCACGGTAGTGCGAACGACGAGTCGACGCGGGCGAATCCGCCCGACCTCTCAGGTGCCGATCAAACGATGGCAGAGTTTGTTAGCAATGAGTCGAACTCGCACGGGGTCGACCTCGCACAGGAGTACGGAAAGCCGAGTTGACACAGAACCCACCGACGCGTCGACCGTCCGCCGTGGGCGCCGCCGCGGCCGCAGCCGCCTTCGTCGTCGTGGCCGTCGCCACAACGATCGTCGTTCGCCCGCTCCACGACGATCGTGTCGCCATCCGGTTCGCCCGTCGACATCACGTCGAATGGCTGACAGACCTCGCACGCGGGTACTCGGTGGTGGTCGGGCCGCTGACCGTCGTCGTGCTGGCGGCCGTCGGTGCCCTGTTGCTGGGCGTCCGCGATCGATCAGCCAATCGCCCGATCGCGATGGTCTCGGCGACCTGGGCCGCGGTCGGCATCGCGGAGGTCGTGAAGCGGATCACCGACCGACCACGACCTCCAATCGGGTGGCAGCTTGCCGGACCGGAGACGACTCCAGCGTTCCCGTCGACGCACGTCGCAGGCCTGACCGCGTTAGTTCTGGTCACCGGACTACTGCTCACGGCGGCGCCCAGCCGGGCCAGATGGCTGTCGTATGCGATCGCGGCGTGCATCGCCGCAGCGATGGCCGCCGCACGTGTGTACCTGTGCGCGAGCTGGGCGTCCGACGCGGTCGCCGGTGTGCTGCTCGGCGTCGCGACAGCCGTCGGAGCGGTGTGGGCCGTCGACCGAATGACGCACCGCAGACGCGCGCCGACGATGCCCTAGTCTGTATCCATGTTCAGTCCAGGACAGCAGTTCGCCGGCTTCCGCATCGTGCGCGTCCTGGGCGCAGGCGGTATGGGCGAGGTGTATCTCGCGAAGCATCCGCGGCTGCCGCGCGAGGATGCGCTAAAGGTTCTGCCGACCGAACTCACCGACGACCCGACCTACCGTGCGCGATTCATCCGTGAAGCAGACCTGGCGGCCGGACTCGATCATCCGAGCATCGTCAGCGTGTACGACCGTGGTGAGGACCGGGGGCAGCTCTGGATCGCCATGAAATACATTCCGGGGTCGGATGCGAACGTCCTCATAAAGCAGAATGGGCCGTTCGCCGTACCGGACGTGGTCGACGTCGTCACCGCCGTGGCCGACGCACTCGACTATGCGCACGGCAAGGGGCTGCTGCATCGCGACGTCAAACCCGCGAACATTCTGATCGACGGGACGTCGGCGACACGCCACAAGATCTATCTGACGGACTTCGGCATCGCGCGGACCCTCGGGAACGACACAGCGCTGACTGCGGCCAACCTGACCGTCGGATCGATTCAATACACCTCGCCCGAACAGCTGCGCGGCGGCGACCTCAACGGGCGGGCCGATCAGTACTCGCTCGCGTGCACGGCGTTCAAACTCCTCACCGGCCGCGCGCCGTATTCCGAGCGCAAACCGACAGAGATCATCAACGCGCACTTGAACAATCCGATCCCGCACGCACGCGAACTCCGTTCCGAATTGCCTGTCGAAGTGGACGCGGTCCTGGCCCGCGGGATGGACAAGAAGTCCGTCAATCGATATCCGACCTGCGCCGACTTCGCGCGTGATCTGAAAGCGGCACTGCGCGCGTCCGGCGGGGCGCCGCGGTTCCCCCCGACGATGATCAACCCCGGCCCGATCGCCGCACCGCCGCCGTCGGCACCGCCGAGGCCGAACCCTGCGCCCGCGCCGATGAGCGCGCCGACTCCCGCACCGTCGCCGTGGGCACCGCAACAGGCGTCCTACCAACAGGCTCCGGGAGCGCAGACGCCGCCATCCGCTATGCCCCAAGGCCCGTCGCCCCAAAACCCGATGCCGCAATACCCGATTTCCCAAAACCCGATTTCCCAGAATCCCGGGCCACCGCAGTTCGCGCCGGCGCATGGCGCGTACGGGCCCGGTCCGATCGGGCAGCAGCCGCCCTACGGCGGTCCGCCGCAGCCGCCCTACGGTCCGGCAGGCCCGAATGGTTCGGGGCCCGGTGGCGGGCGCGGCAAGCAGATCGCCGTGATCGTCGGCGCAATCGTGCTCGTCGCCGCGCTGGCGATCGGTTTGGCCTTCGTGGTGAAGGGCGTGACCGGAGACGACGGCGACGACGAGGCGGACGGACCCATCAGCAGCACGGTGCCGTCATCGCTCACGACGACACCGTCGACGGCCAACACCAATCCTGCTGTCGTCAACGGTGTACCGACCCAGTGTGTCGACGGTCAGTCGACGACGAACTCGTCAACGCGGCAACTCTCGTCCGGAAAGATCTCCATCCCGTCGGAGGTGATGCCGAGCGGATGGAATTCCGACCGCAGCACGCACTTCCCATTCGTTGAGCAGGCCGACGGCGTCACGTTGAACCGACCTTCGAGCGCGTCCACCTGGGTCGCACAGATCGCAGTCGGTGTCCTGCCGTCAAATTTCGCGGCACACACCGAGGAGATCGCGCGCAAGTATCTGGACTGCCTGTCCACTGGCCCCGGCTACCGCACGGTGACCGTCGGGACGATCCGATACGGGCAGGTCATTAACGCGAAGGTCGACAACCGCAACACCGACTACACGTTGCTCAACGCGACGATCCCGGTCAGCAACGCGCCGACCGGCGTCACCGGCGACGACGTGATCGTCGTAGTCGTCGACAGCAAACCGATGACTGTCGCGATCGGCATCAGCCCGACCGGTGATTCGCCGACCGGGCAGGCCGTCGACAAAGCGGTCCGAGGCCTGCTCGTGAAGGACTGACCTGGACGCGTAGGCGCAGAGCTGTCGGCAACTCGTATTAGAGTTCACGCATGGTGCACAACTCGCGACGGGCCGACAGTCATGACCGCATCTGTGTGCGGGGTGCTCGAGTGAACAACCTCAAGGGCATCGACGTCGAATTGCCCAAGCGTCGGCTGACCGTGTTCACCGGTGTATCCGGGTCTGGAAAGAGTTCGCTGGTGTTCGGCACGATCGCGGCCGAGTCGCAGCGGCTCATCAACGAGACGTACAGCGCGTTCGTTCAAGGCTTCATGCCGAGCCTTGGACGGCCCGATGTCGACCTGCTCGACGGCATCACCACTGCGATTATCGTCGACCAGGAACGAATCGGCGGGAATCCGCGATCCACCGTCGGCACGATCACCGATGCGAACTCGATGCTGCGGATTCTCTTCAGCCGACTCGGCACACCGCGGGTGCCGACGGCGAACGCTTTGTCGTTCAACGTGCCGTCAGTCTCCGGTGGCGGCGTGATCAAAGCGGAGGGCAAGAAGGCGGCTAAGGCCTCGTTCGAGCGCATCGGTGGAATGTGCCCGCGGTGCGAAGGCATGGGGACGGTCTCAGATATCGACCTCACCCAGATATACGACGCCGACAAGTCACTCAACGGGGGCGCGATCACGGTGCCCGGATTCAGTGCCGACGGCTGGTATGGCCGCGTGTACGGCGGTTCGGGCTTCTTCGATCCGGACAAGCCGATTGGCGAGTACACCACTCGTGAACTCAACGACCTCCTGTACAAGGAGTCCGTCAAGATCAAGGTCGACGGCATCAACATCACCTACGAGGGTCTGATTCCTCGGATCACCAAGTCGATGCTGTCGAAGGACATCGATTCGGTCCAACCGCACATCCGTACGTTCATCGAACGGGCCGTCACCGCCGACACATGCCCGCGCTGCGGCGGTACCCGACTCGCCGATCATGCCCGCGAGTGCCGTGTCGCCGGGATCAGCATCGCCGACGCGTGCGCGATGCAGATCTCCGACCTCGCGACGTGGGTCGGTGGATTGTCGGAGCCGAGTGTTGCACCGTTGCTGACCAAGCTGCACGCGACGCTCGAATCGTTCGTCGAGATCGGGCTCGGCTACCTCGCCCTCGATCGACCGACCGGCACCTTGTCCGGGGGAGAGGCGCAGCGCACCAAAATGATTCGCCATCTCGGATCGGCGCTGACGGATGTCACTTACGTATTCGACGAGCCGAGCATCGGACTGCACCCGCACGACATCGCGCGCATGAATGACCTGCTGCTTCGATTGCGCGACAAGGGGAACACGGTCCTCGTGGTCGAGCACAAGCCGGAGACCATCGCCATCGCCGATCACGCCGTTGACATCGGGCCGCGCGCAGGCGCCGACGGCGGCGAGATCTGTTACGAGGGCGATGTGGCCGGGCTGGCGGCGAGCGACACGCTGACCGGACAGCATCTGGGCTATCGCAGTTCACTCAAATCACAGTTTCGGACGCCGACCGGGGCCATCGAGATCCGCGGCGCGTCGAGCAACAATCTACGCGACGTCGACGTCGATGTTCCGCTCGGCGTTCTCGTGGTCGTCACCGGCGTAGCCGGGTCGGGTAAGAGCTCGCTCATCCACGGCAGCATGCCCTCGTCCGCCGACGTCGTCACGATCGACCAGACGGCGATCCGCGGATCGAGACGGAGCAACCCGGCCACGTACACCGGGCTGCTTGATCCGATCCGCAAGACCTTCGCGAAGGTCAACTCCGTCAAACCCGCATTGTTCAGCGCTAACTCCGACGGCGCCTGCCCCGCGTGCAAGGGCAGCGGCGTGATCTACACCGATCTCGCGACGATGGCTGGGGTCGCGACAGTGTGCGACGACTGCGAGGGCAAACGGTTCGCCGCGGACGTCCTCGAGTATCGGGTAGACGGCCGCGACATCAGCGAAGTCCTAGCGATGTCGGTCGACGACGCCCTTGGGTACTTCGATGACGGCGCGGCTCGGACGCCTGCTGCCCACAAGATCCTGGTCCGCCTGCGCGATGTCGGTCTCGGCTACCTGACACTCGGCCAGCCGTTGACCACTCTGTCCGGCGGCGAGCGTCAACGGATCAAGTTGGCGACGGCGATGGCCGAGAAGGCGACGACGTACGTGCTCGACGAGCCGACGACCGGTCTGCACCTCGCCGACATCGACCAGTTGTTGCGGCTACTGGACCGGCTCGTCGACGCGGGCAAGTCGGTGATCGTGATCGAACATCACCAGGCAGTCATGGCGCACGCCGACTGGATTATCGACGTCGGCCCAGGGGCAGGCCAGGACGGCGGCACCGTGGTGTTCGAGGGGACTCCGGCCGCGCTGGTCCGCGAACGCGCGACCGTGACCGGCGAGCACCTTGCGGCCTACACCACCGTCTGATCTGCCATCTTCTGGCTCTCTGACACGTCGACCCTGGTGACCTCCGGCGTTCGGCTGCCGGTGAACAGGGAGAAGATCGCGCCAAGCACACAGCACACTACGGCGAACCAGAATGCGGCGGACAGACCGTCGGCGAACGGTCCGGAGATCAAGTGCGGGAAGAAGTCGAGGCCGGTGAGGTGGTCCATGTCGACGCCCTGCATCGATCCACTGCCTGCGAGCAATTCCTGGATCGGGTTGTAGCCCAAGAACGCGGCGAACAGAATGCCGACGGTCGGCAGATTCGCCACCGTCTGGGCCTGATCGGCGGGCACACCGTTCTCGGTGAGTCCGGCGAACATCACGTCGGGCAGGTGCGACGACAGGCCCGCGATCATTAGCGAGAAGAACAACCCGATCGATAGCACCATGGCCGCATTCTGGAACGTCGTCATCATGCCTGCACCCGATCCGCGCGAGGTCGCGGGCAGCGAGTTCATCACTTCCGCACGGTTCGGCGAACTGAACAGACCCATCCCGATGCCGTTGATCAACAAGATCACCGCGAACGCGGGATACGCGAAGTCGACGGGCAGCAGGATCAACGCGACGAAGGTGCCCGCGGTGATCAGCATGCCGAGCGAGGTGAACCATTTGGTACCCAGCTTGTCCGACAGTGCGCCGGACACCGGTGCGACGAACAGGAAGCCGATAGTCATCGGGACCATGTAGATACCGGCCCACAGCGGGGTCTGTGAATAGTCGTAGCCGTGCTGGGGGAGCCAGATGCCCTGCAGCCAGATGATCAAGATGAATTGGAGACCGCCGCGGCCGATCGATGCCATCAGGTTGGCAGCGTTGCCCGCGGTGAACGACCGATTGCGGAACAGGCTGAGTTCAAAGAGGGGACTGTCGACGCGCGTCTCGATCCACGCGAAGACGACGAGAACAATGACGCCACCGATCAGTCCGGTGAGAACCAGAGGGTTGGTCCACCCCATATTGGAGTCACCGTAGGGCTGGATGCCGTAGGTGATGGCGACGAGGATCGCGATGAGACCGACCGCGAACGTGACGTTGCCCCACCAGTCCATTTTCGCTTTGGTACGCACACCCGTATCGCGGAGCTTGAGGTACGCCCACACCGTGCCGACGAGACCGAACGGGACGGATACCAGGAAAATGTAGTGCCACTGGATCGGGGCGAGGAGACCGCCGACGAGCAGACCGAGGAACGAGCCGGCGATCGCGGCGACACCGTTGATACCCATCGCCAGCCCACGCTGGTGGGCCGGAAAGGCATCGGTGAGGATCGCTGACGAATTTGCCATCAGGAATGCGCCGCCCACGCCCTGTACGACGCGCCAGACGATGAGCCAGATGGCTGCTTCGGCACCGTCGAACCAGGTGATCGCCAGGAAGATCGAGGAGATCGTGAAGATCAAGAAGCCCATGTTGTACATGCGGGCTCGCCCGAACATATCGCCGAGTCGGCCGAAACTGACTACGAGGACCGCGGTGACGACGAGGAAGCCCATCATCATCCACAGGAGGTAGCTGGTGTTCGACGGGGTCAGCGGGTTGAGGCCGATGCCTTTAAAGATGTCCGGTAGGGCGATCAACACGATCGAGCTGTTGATCGTCGCGATCAGCATGCCGAGGGTGGTGTTCGACAGAGCGATCCACTTGTAGTGGGGGTCGTGAGCAGTCTGTTGTGTCGCAGTTTGGGGCGGCGGTGGGGAGGAGGTCATGCGGTGGTGCCCTTCGGTCGATCGGAAGTGTCGAGTCGGGGAGCGAGAGCCGTCGACAGCAGTCGCAGGCCTGCTTCGACGGTGTCGCGGTCAGTGGGAGACATCGTCTCGAGTGCGTCGGCGAGTGCACGCGTGCGGACGAGCCGCATCTCGGCGATGACTGCCCGACCCTGTGGTGTGGGTTGGACGAGTTTCGCGCGAGCGTCGTCGGGGTCGCCGACGCGCTCGACGTAGCCTCGGTCGACGAGGCTTGCGACGATCTTCGACATGGTCGGTGCCGAGACTGATTCGGCCTCGGCCAGCGTGGTCACTCGGATGGGTGCGTGGTTGATGATCGTCCAGAGTGATGCGGCTCCGCCCGCGGAGAGCCCGGAACCGGCGGCTTTGGCGCGCAGCGTCCGGGTGATTCGGGTGAGGTGCCGGTACATGCCTGCGACGTCGTCGGCGAACGTGTCGCCTGTCTGCGCGTCATCCATCGTGAATCCTCTCGTCGCCGAACTCGCAGAATACTATTAGTTGCCAGCAGCTAACTAAAATCGGGCAACGTCGACACAATAGAAGAATCCCCTCCGCGAACGGTCACGGAGGGGACTTCTATGCAGGTCAGGCGGCGTGCTGTGACAAGTGTGTCGTATGGCCGATGGTCACCGGATTGTCTGCCATGGTGTGCATGAAGCGCTGTTGCTCGGCCCGTCCGCGCGCCGAAGCACGAACACTGCCGCCCGGCAGCAGCTTGAGAAACGAACGCAAGGAGTTCACCGGGATCCGCAGAATCGGGTACCAGGGGAGCGTTCGGGTCGGCAATCCCAGGGTTCGCATTGCGCTGCGTCCGAGGAAGAACGCGCTGACCGACAGGTGTTGCGACCGGGCTACTCTCCGTCGGAGCGCCTGGAACCTTGGGTAGTGCCACGACAGTGGGTCCTCCGCCATCGGCCTGGCGAGCTGGGCAGACGTCCCATCGGGGGTGGAGAGCGCAGCCGACGTGTGGTGGAGGATGCGGATGCCGTCTCGGAAATCGACGGGCAGAAACTCGTCGGCGACGCCCATCAGCCACCCGACGTAGCGGGTCAGATGCGCGACCGCCTGGTACTCGTGCGGCGTATTGAACAGCCCCATCGCGAGTCCGCCAACCATTGGTGCGATGAGTGCGCCGACAATCGTCGCCGCCATGTCCGCCTGGTTGATCGGGAGACCCCATTCTTCTGCGTCCCAGTCATCCATTCCGGCGACGTGTCTGCGCACAAGAGAGTGGATGAATCGAACGCGCAGGGTTGATCGATAGCCGCTGCCGCGGGCGTGCAGGCCACCGTCCTCGATCACGTCGAGCGCCCACTGTGATGTCTCGGCGAACCGTGCGTTCGACCCCTTCTCCAGCGCACCGGTACGCAGCAGCGTCTGATTGAAGCCGGAGAACGCGTATCCGCCCACGAGTGCGACGTCGCGAGCGACGTAGAGCCCGTCGGCCCCGCCGCTGTTCATCGCGCGGGCGGCAACCTCGAGCGTGCGATGGTCGACCCAGTCGGGAGTCTGTTCGACGGCCGCGAAGAACGCGCGCAGATACTCTGGCGCGTTCGGGACGGCGTCGATACCGCTCTCCAAAGCCTGCTCGAACATCGGGCGGACGGATCGGATGCCCGCACCCTTGACCATCTCGTCCACGACGTGGTCCATCGGCGGATCGCCTTCGGTGAGGGCTTCGCCGATGCGTGCGAACTCCGCCTCACTGACGGGCCGGATGCGTAGGATCCGCGCGAAACCGGCGACACCGACCGGAACTCGCTGAGGAGAATTGGGATGCCTGCGAGGGATGCCTGCGCTCATTCGCATGACCTCTGTTCAACGGGATAACGGGCAACAGCTGTTATCCAAACTAGTGCGGGCTACAATCCGATGTCAATGACACGTAGAGAAGTAGTCCGCGATTACGGCGGGGTGAGTGCTGGTGATCGCCGTGACGATCGACGCCGACGACTGATCGCCGCCGGGCGGCGGATCTGGGGAGATTCCGGGATCGGCGATGTCACCGTCCGCGGTACGGCACGCGAAGCCGGTCTCGGATACCGCTACTTCTACGAACACTTTCCGAACCGGGACGCGTTGATCATCGCCGTCGCCGACGAGGTGCGCCACGAACTGGTGACGATCCTCATCGAGTCGAGTGTCGAAGTCGACGGCGGAATCGAGCAGCAGTTGCGAGTCGCGCTCCGCGCGTTCCTGTCGGCCATCGCCGACGACCCACAGATGTTCCGGATCATGACCAGTGACGATGCAGGCGTCGAAGGGCTCGACCGCCGTCGCCGCGAGACGTTGGACCTGGTGGCCGAGGCCGTAGTCGCGAACCTCGCCGAACATTCGAACACTGCCGAGGCCGATTTGCGGCGCGCCGCCCGATTCGCGGTCGGCGGTGTCTACCGACTCGTGGAGACGTGGCTCGCCGAGCGCGACGTCGAGGTCGACGAGTTGGCGGACGTCTGCACACAGTTGGCGATGTCGGTCACGGCGGCTCAGCGGACCTAGACCTAGACCTAGGAGCATACGGACCTAGGGACCTAGGGACATACGGCCGGACAATTCTGGGTGTCGAAGAACTGCGCCTCGAGCCAAACGCCTTGATCCACCCACGTTTGACTCGCGCGATTCCCGGGAACTCCCGGAATGACCGTCGAACATGTAGCCAACCGCATGATACGAGGAGGAGAAGATGCCGAAGACCGACGAGACAGGCCGTCCGCGTCGTTCCGAACTGCCCGAAACCGTGGCACGTTCGTCCGCGAAAGCACAGCGCACCTTCGCCGAGGCACACGACAGCGCCCTCAAGGAGTACGGCTCGGAAGCGAGCGCTCACCGTGTCGCGTACGCCGCCCTGAAACACTCGTACGAGCGGGTCGGAGACAGTTGGGTCGCCAAATCGTCCCGCGGACCGTCCGACCAGCGCGACAAGAGCGGTGGCCCGAACGCATCGGGGAGGAGCCATTCCGGGGTAAACGCCGAAGCGACCAAGGACCACCTCCTCCACGTGGCACGCGACCTCGACATCCGGGGACGCTCCACGATGCGCAAGGCTCAATTGATCGACGCCATCGAAGCCGCCAACGACCGCAGCGCGCGGGCGGCACGCAAGAATGACTGACCGCGCCGCCACGCGCCGGAGGGGTCAGCGAGCGGTCGAGGCAGCCCCCGCCTCGGTGGACTGAGCAGCGTGCGGCACGTCGCCGTGCGGATCCTCCAGATGTGCCCGCATGAACCACTGAAACTTCTCGAGTTCTCCGGTCTGTCCGATCAGCATGTCCTCACACACGGGGTCGATCTTGCCTGCCAATTCGATCGCCGCGCGGTGTGATCCGACGACACCGTCGTAGACCACATCGAGCGCTCCGAGGTGGGCGGTCACTGTGTCGCGGCCGAGGCTGTAGTCGTCCCACGTCCGGTTTTCGGCAATCGCGGCAGTCGTACCGCATGGCGAACCACCGAGGGCGGCGATCCGCTCAGCGAGATCGTCAGTGAATCCGCGTACGGCCTCCACCTGCGGATCGATCATCTGGTGGACGCCGATGAACGACGGACCGACCACATTCCAGTGCACGTGCTTGAGAGTCAGGTGCAGATCACTAAGAGCGCTCAACCGGCCTTGAAGTGCCGAGATCAGCCTCTCTGAATCGTTGGTGTCGGCGATTGACTTCTGAACGGTCATCGCGTTACTGCTCCCTTCGTGATAGCGAATACGGCTTCATAGGGGATCCGGCGATTCGTCGCGTGGGACGGGACGGCCGTGGAATTCTCGCTCGTATTCAGCAGCCTCTTCGGCGGTGACTTCAGGCGTGATCGGGTCGTCCCCCGGACGGTCGAGTGCGTCGTTGGCGCTCAGACGCGTGCGGGCGAACACCAGGCACCCGATGCCGACGACTCCGAATACGACGGTGGCCGTGATCCATGGCGCCACCATCATGTCGAATCCAGCGGCGGCGATTGTCACGGCGAGCAGCGCCACGGCGACAAGAAGCGCCGCGTAGCCGACTAGTCCGACTGCTTTCAGCGGCCGAGCTTTCTTGGCAACCTGGTGTGCCCGCACCGGATCGGCCGAGCCGCCGGTCGCGGCCCCGCGCCCACCGCCCGGGGTTGGTTCGACGTTCATCGACAAGACCTCCCATACATCGCGCCGATCAGCGACCGACACGTTCGGCGATTCGAGCCCAGAGCATCGGTATGCGCTCGGGGCCACCGGAGTACCCGATCTCGCGCATGGGTAAACATCACGCGGCGACGCATCGTCGGCCTTCTCGTCGCTCACCAGCAGCGGGCGGCGCCGCCGAACGCTAATGTCGGTTCAGTGACGAACGCGATCAACTCCGGACCGGATCCGGCGCGGCAACCGGCACCGGGGCCCGGCGTCGGAAGCTTCCGTTACTGGTTCGACGAGGACCGGTGGGAGTGGTCCGATGAGGTCGCCGCGATACACGGATACCGGTCGGCCGAGGTCCAGCCGACGACCGCCCTGCTCACGTCGCATAAGCATGCCGACGACCGCCAGTCGTTCACCGATCTAGTGCGGACCATGCGCGAGGCGCGGACCCAGTTCTCCAGTCGGCACCGCATCATCGACACATCGGGCCGTACCCATCACGTCGTCGTGATGGGCCGCACGTTCCGGGATCGATACGGCGATGTGACCGGCACCGAAGGCTTCTACGTCGACCTCGGTCTGGCCGTCGACGACACGGTGCGTGATCGCGTCGATGAGCGGGTGCAGCACTTCCGCGCGCGAGGGGCAGTCATCGAGCAGGCGAAAGGCATGCTCATGCTCGTCTACGGCATCGACGACGGTCGCGCGTTCGACGTACTCCGCTGGCTGTCCCAGTCCCGCAATGTGCCCGTGGTCGACATCTGCCGAACGATCGTCGAGGGCGCGCTGACCGATCCGCGAATACCGGAGAGTGTCCGTCGCGAGTTCGATCTCGTCGTACTCAACGGCGCAACCGAATCAGGGCCGTAGAGGTGAACCCGCGGTTCTGTCGTTACCCCTGACGCTCTGGTCCGACCATGCGGATGGTCATCGCGCCGCGTTGGCGAGGGGTAGAGCGACGAGCATCAACGCGAGAAGAGCCCAAGCAGCGCCCTGCCAGTACACCCACATCCGACCGCGGCGATAGGCGCTGAAGCCGATGTAGAGCGCAAGCAGCCCGCCCACACCGAACACTCCCGGCACCAACGCGCCCAGGACTACGCTCGTGCCTCCGGTCGCCGCGAAGACGACGAGCACGACGACGGCGAGGACCGTCACCGCAGCCGCGTAGCGGGCCGCGGACCGAAATGCATTCGGATCGGACCAGCGCTTCTCGGCGTCGCGACGACCCGCACTCGGCGTATCTGGCGTCATAGGGGGACGGATACCCCGTCAGCGGCGAACCCAACCATCGGTCCACACCGCCGCGTGCGGTGATCGTCAGGGCTCGATCAGTTCGAGGTCCTCCAGCAGACCTGCGTGGGTCGGCTGCCACCCGAGAGCGCTGCGAGTATGCACGCTGGAAGCGAGTTGGTCGATGGCGAAGACCTGTCCGAGTGGGCCGAAGACTTCCTCGGGCGCGATCTCCACTGGCAGACCTAGACGTCGGCCGATCACCTCGGCCATGTCACCGACGGCGACTCCCTCGTCGGCGACGGCATGCCAGGAGGTCCCGCCGGGCGCTTCCTGGAGCGCAAGACGGATCAACACAGCCGCATCGAGCGCGTGCACCGCAGGCCAACGCTGGTTGCCGTCCCCGGGATAACGCACCACACCCGAGGCTCGAGCCGATTCAGTGAGAATCCCAGTGAAGCCGCCCTTACCGTGGTTGTGCACGGTTCTCGGCAGACGAACTGCACTGCTGCGTACCCCATCAGCCGCCAGATCGAGCACCCGGTTCACCGTGGCGCCGCGGCCCGCGACTGGTCCGTCGGTCGGCAAGGGATCGGACTCCAGGGACGCTCGCCCCGGAGCGTAGGGGGTTCCGGACACCGTCACGATCGGCCGATACGTCCCGACGAGTTGACGGGCGAGCGCGTCGAGCGCGGCGGCTTCTTCCTGGACTGCGGCCGCCACCGACTGCGGACTGCTGAAGTCGTTGCTGAACGCGAGGTGGATGACCCCGTCCGCGGCCGACGCGGCCGACCGAAGTGTCTCGATGTCGCCGAGGGCGCCGCGGACTACAGACGCGCCGGCTGCAGTCGCGACGGCGGCCGATGCGTCGGAGCGGGCCAGGGCAGTGACGGCGTGGTCGTGGGCGATGAGTTCGGCGACCACGGCCGAGCCAACCAGTCCGGTACCGCCGGTGATGAAGATGTTCATGAAGTCCTCCGATCAGAGATGTCAGTCCAGGAAAACGAGTTCAGTGATGTCGAGCCAGGGGATGTCGAGCCAGGGGATGTCGAGCCAGGGGTTGTGGAAATCAGTGAGGTCAAAATCTGTGATGTCAGTTTCTGACATCAAGCGTAGCAGGCAAAGCGGAGTAGTGCCGTGACCTAAGATCTCCACCATGGCCAGATGGGAGCCCGACGCACCAGGTCGCCTGACGGCGGCCGCTCTCGACCTGTTCGCGGAGCACGGCTACGAACGCACGTCGGTAGCAGACATCGCAGAACGAGCTGGCGTCACCGAACGCACGTTCTTTCGCTACTTCGCCGACAAGCGCGAGGTGCTCTTCGACAGCGCACACCGGCTTGAGGACACCGTGATAGCAGCGATCGCCAGCAGCGATGGCAGCACGCCGCTCGATGTGATGGTCGATGCGTTCGTCTCGACATCGGAACTATTTGACGACCGCGCGGACTTCGCGCGCCGCAGAGCACTGGTAATCGAGTCGCACGCCAGCCTCCGAGAGCGCGAACTCTTGAAGTTGGCGCTGCTCGCGTCGGGTGCCAGGCGCGCGCTGTGTGAACGCGGTGTGGCCGAACCGGAAGCCGCCGTCGCGGCCGAGGTCGCGGTGACGGTGTTCAAAGTGGCGTTCGGCCGCTGGATCGACGACGCTTCGCTACCACTCGCCGACCACGTCCGAGGAGTCACGACGAGTCTCCGGACCGGAATTCAACGTCCGTCGTCGCACCCGCTGTAGGCGAGGGTCACCCGCGCGGGAGGCAGATCAACGGACCGCGTAGCGCGCATGTGGATCGGTCCGCCGCTGCCAGCCGAGCCGCTCGAGTTCAGGCGTCGAGTCGAGCGAGGCCGGGTATCCGACGCATAGATAGGCGACCAGCGTCCAGTCGTCGGGGACGTCGAGCACTGCCGTGACCTCATCCGGCTCGAGGATCGACACCCAGCCGACCCCGACGCCACGCGATCGCGCTGCCAGCCAAAACGTGGCGATCGCTGTCACCACGGAGTATTCGAGAGTCTGTGGCATCGTCCGACGGCCCAGGCCGGAACCCTGGTCCGGCTCGGACTGGCAGCACACCGCAAGGTGGACGGGTGCATCGTCGAGTCCGGACAATTTCAACGTCGCATAGTCGCGGGCGCGGTCGCCGTCGTAGCCTGCCAACGCTGTCGCGTTGCAGCGCGCGAAGCTGGACGCGACTCGCGCACGGCGTTCAGGGGAGCGGACGTCGACCCAGCGCCACGGCTGGCTGTTGCCCACCGACGGAGACAGCTCGGCCGACGCGAGGACCTGGTCGAGGAGGCCGGGTTCGAGTGGATCGGTACGGAACCGACGTACGTCCCTACGCCAGCGCAGGAGGTCGTCGAACGCGGCGACGAACTCCCGATCGAACTGTCCGTCTGCGCTGAACGAAGTTCGATCGACCATGGAACCGAACTTACTCGACCCACGAGGCCGTCGGAGTGCGCGCCCACCGTCGGCGGACTCGGCATTGCCCGATCGCGCACTCTGAGGGGGTCAGGTGATGAGGTTCGATCCAGGCGAACCCGCGCGTCTGCGCGCAGGCACCGTACCGGGCTGTAATGCTGGACCACTGTGGGAAGCAATCGATCACCGTCTGACGAACACAGCGCCCCGACCGTCATCGAGATCCGCGGCGCTCGGGTGCACAACCTGCGCGACGTCGACGTCGACATTCCACTCGCTCGTCTTGTCGGCGTCGCCGGTGTGTCGGGGTCGGGAAAGTCGTCGCTCGCGATGGGCGTCCTGTACGCCGAAGGGTCCCGCCGTTACCTGGAGGCGCTGTCCACGTACACCCGACGTCGGATCGGACAAGCGCCGCGCGCGGACGTGGACGCCGTCTCCCATGTGCCCGCGGCACTCGCCCTCCGGCAGCGGCCGGCATTTCCCGGACCGCGATCGACGTTCGGCACGTCGACCGAACTGGGCAACGTCCTACGTCTGATGTTCTCCCGGCTCGCCTCTCATGTCTGCCCGAACGGGCATCGCCAGGCGCCGACGTTGAACGTCGCGGCTGAGAATCCCATCATCTGCGCGGTCTGCGGGTTGAGCTTCCTGGCGCCGGGGGCGGAAGCGCTCGCGTTCAACTCCGGTGGGGCGTGTCCAGGATGCGAGGGGCTCGGCATGGTGCGGCTCGTCGACGACGCGACCTTGGTACCGGACGCCTCCAAGTCGATCGACGACGGCGCGGTGATTCCGTGGCAGGTGTACGGATTCCGTGTGCAGCCGCAGATCGTCCACGAGATGGGCGTGCGCACCGACGTTCCGTGGCGTGACCTCACCGAGAACGAACGGCAGATCGTGCTCGACGGGCCAGAGGTCAAGAAACACATCGCCGTCACGTCGAAGAAGGGGGTCCACGACCTCGACTTCACATTCCGGAACGCACGTCTGACCGTCACTGAGGAACTCAAGCGCGCAGACACCGAGAAGCGACTCGCCCGCGTCAGCCGGTTCCTGTCCGAGCACACATGCCCGGACTGCGATGGCACCCGCCTGTCGTCGGCGGCCCGTGCGCCTCGGATCGACGATCGGGACCTCGCCGACGTCACTGCGCTACCGCTGCACGACGTGGTCGACTGGGCGAGCGGAGTCTCGGCGACCCTGCCTGCCGAGTTCGGGCCGATGGCCGACGTGCTCGTCTCGACGCTGCTCGGCATGGCGCGACGCCTCGTCGACCTGGGGCTGAGCTATCTGACACTCGATCGCGCGGGCGATTCGCTGTCGACGGGCGAACGCCAGCGCGTCCAGCTTGCGCGCGCGGTCCGTAACGAGACGACCGGTGTCCTATACGTCTTGGACGAGCCGTCCATCGGATTGCATCCGGCGAATCTCGTCGGACTCCGCGGTGTACTCGACGACCTCGTCGCGGGTGGCAACACCGTCGTGATGGTCGACCACGATCCGGCTGTGCTTCGGGCCGCAGATCATCTCGTCGAAATCGGTCCCGGGGCTGGCAGCGACGGCGGACAGGTGATCGCGCAGGGCACTGTCGATGAAGTCAGCGCTGATTCCGCCTCCCGTATCGGCGGGTTCCTCTCCGGAACGGAGAACGTCATCGTCCGTGCGACCTGTTCCGCGGACGAGGTCTTCGACTCAGGCGCGATCGGTGTGCGCACCGCTCCGGTCCATACCGTCGGCAGCCTCGACGTGCGGTTTCCGCGCGGCAGGCTGACTGCAGTGACCGGGGTGTCGGGTTCGGGGAAGACGACGCTCGTGCTCGAGAGTCTCGTTCCTGCGCTCCACGGCGACGCGCCCGCTCATGTGGTCGACGTCGACGCCCCCGGAATCGAACGCGTCGACGTCGTCGACGCGACGCCGATCGGTATCAACGTCCGGTCGACAGTCGGCACATATTCGGGTGCCCTCGACGATCTCCGGCGCGCCTATGCACGTCTGGACTCGGCCCGCCGAGACGGTCTCACCGCGTCGGATTTCTCCTACAACACTGGGTCGCTGCGATGTCCTCGTTGTGAGGGGACGGGCCAAATTTCGCTCGACGTGCAATTCCTGCCAGACGTCGACATCGACTGCACGGAATGCCGCGGGCGACGGTACGCGCCGCGCGCTGACGACTACGGGCGTCGCTCGCCTGCGGACGCGCGCGGGCTGACGCTGCCCGACTTGCTCGCCATGTCGATCGACGACGCCTATCCGCACATCTCGGATCTGCCGTCCGTTCGCAACAAACTGACGGCGTTACGCGACGTCGGACTCGGCTATCTGGCGTTGGGGGAGGCCACACCGGCGCTGTCGGGAGGCGAGGCGCAACGGTTGGAGCTCATGTCCGACCTGGGGCGACGACAGGACGGGACGCTGTTCGTCTTCGATGAGCCGACTGTCGGCCTGCACCCGCTGGACGTTCGCACACTTCTCAGCGTGCTTCAGCGGCTCGTCGATCAAGGGGGATCGGTGGTCGTCATCGAGCACGATCTCGACCTGATCGCGAACGCGGACTACGTGATCGACATGGGTCCGGGCGGTGGTGCCGACGGGGGCCGCGTCGTCGCGACGGGGACGCCCGCACAGATCGCGGCCGACGCGCGGAGCATCACCGGCCGCTTCCTCGCGGACGTCCTGTAGATCGGGCCCACCGACGTGCCTGCCCGCAGCGGTCTCACGCACCGACGATCGGATCGGCGGTTACGGGCTACCGGTGATTGAACGGTAGCTGCGCGCCCGGATTCTGTCACCTGAATTTCTTTGTCCTCGGTCACCGGTGATCTGGCGACCTGCCGAGACGCGGAACCAATTGGTCCGGCGTGGGATCGGTACCTTGCTGGAGTTCGGCGATGAGCATGTCGGCGTATGCGATCAGTCCGGCGGCGTCAATCCCATAGGGCGCCGGACCGTCCTGGTGTCCGATGCGTCTGGCGGCGCGCTCGAGCAACTTCAGCGCGCCTTTCGCGTTGCCTCGCTGCACATGGGTGATCCCCACGGCCAACTGGGCTAACCCTTGCCAGAGCATGCGCTCGTCGGCCGGGCAGCTCTTCCATGCGCCCTCAAGGACTTCGTGTGCGTTGAACGCTAAGCCCCGGTCCAGCAGATCCTGCGCCCAGGACAACGACTCCGCGGGCGGCAGGTCCAGGTCTTCGGGGATGCGTTCGACTCCTACGCTCCCCGGCGGCAGCGGACGACCCAATGCGTCGCGGGGACGCGAATTGCGCGCGCGACCGTCGTCGTCGCGGTCACGGTCCATGTCGCCTAGGGTCACCACGATTCCATCGTCTCATCCCTCGTCACTGAGTCGGCTTCGCGCAGCCGGTCGACGCCGGGTCAGGTGTGAGCCAGTAGTTTCCGCAGCACGTACGGCAGGATCCCATCGTTGAGGTAGTAGGCGGCCTCGGCCGGGGTGTCGATCCGGACGATCGCGGTGAATTCACGGGACCGTCGTTGCTTCTCGACGGTCACCGTAACCTCATCGGTGAGCCCGTCGCCGGATGTCACCGCAGAGATCGAATAGCTCTCGTCACCGTCGAGGTTGAGCGATTGAGCGGACTCACCTTCGCGGAACTGCAATGGCAGAACACCCATGCCGATCAGGTTCGATCGGTGGATACGTTCGAACGACTGCGCGATCACCGCACGCACCCCGAGGAGCCTCGTCCCCTTGGCGGCCCAGTCACGCGAGGAACCCGAACCGTAGTCGCGTCCGGCGATCACTACGAGCGGCACGCCTCGTTCTTGGTATGCCATCGCGGCGTCGTAGATCGTTGTCTGCTCACCGTCGGGCCCCGCTGCACTGTCCGGCCCGCCTTCACTATGTGGCCCGCTTTCATTATTTGGCCACAGCGTGGTGAAACCGCCTTCGACTCCCGGTACGAGTTCGTTGCGCAGCCGTACATTGGCGAATGTTCCGCGGATCATCACTTCGTGGTTGCCGCGACGTGATCCGTACGAGTTGAAGTCCATTCGTTCGACGCCTTTGTCGGTGAGGTAGCGACCGGCCGGACTGTCCCGTCTGATAGCGCCGGCGGGGGAGATGTGGTCGGTCGTGACCGAGTCGCCTAGCTTGGCGAGCACCCGCGCGCCGGTTATGTCGCGAACCGGTTCGGGTTCGCGAGTCATCCCGTCGAAATACGGTGGCCGGCGGATGTAGGTGGACGAGTCGTCCCAGTCGTAGACGGCGCCTTGCGGACCACTCATATTGCGCCAGTTGTCGTCGCCTGCGTAGATGTCCGAGTAGCCGTCGGTGAACATCTGGGCTTCGACGTTCTCGTCGACGACTTGCTTGATCTCCTCGTCCGTCGGCCAGATATCGCGTAGGTAGACCTCTTCGCCGTCGTCGTTGGTGCCCAGCGGCTGGGACAGGAGATCAGTGTGCAAACTGCCGGCGAGCGCATAAGCAATGACCAGGGGCGGCGAGGCCAGGAAGTTCATTTTCACCTCGGGATGGATACGCCCCTCGAAGTTGCGGTTGCCCGACAGTACTGCCGAAACGTTTAGGTCGTTCTCACCGACGGCCGCGCTGACCTCGGTGATGAGCGGACCTGAATTGCCG
Organism: Gordonia abscondita; assembly: GCF_032711245.1. Taxonomy (GTDB): domain Bacteria; phylum Actinomycetota; class Actinomycetes; order Mycobacteriales; family Mycobacteriaceae; genus Gordonia. The sequence goes on along the minus strand of NZ_CP128986.1, from coordinate 3,347,418 downwards.
ATGCACGTGGTGCAGCCGTAGCCGACCAGGTTGAAACCGAGCTCATCGAGATACGGAGTCAGTCCGGACCGCTCGAAGTAGTCGGTCACCACGCGGGAACCCGGCGCAAGGGTCGTCTTGACCCACGGACGGGTTCGCAGCCCGCGTTCGACGGCCTTCTTGGCCAACAAGGCAGCGCCGAGCATGACGGCTGGGTTCGACGTGTTGGTGCACGAGGTGATGGCGGCGATGACCACGTCGCCGTGGTCGACGACTGCCTTCGTGCCGTTGATCACGACGTCTGCGGGATCGCTGGGCCAACCCAATCGTGCGTTTGCGGTGAGCTGCTCGTCGGACACCCGACGCGGCGGCGCGTCATCACCGTCCGATGACCCGAGTGCGATCGGGTCGCTCGCCGGAAACGAATCAGCGGACGCGTTGTCGATGCCGTCGGCACCCGAGGAAGGCCGGTTCTGGTCACCGGCGAGCAGTCCCAGTACCGTCCGTGGCGCGTCGCCGAGTGGCACCCGATCCTGGGGGCGGCTCGGACCAGCGATGGACGGTTCGACAGACGAGAGATCGAGATCGACGACGTGCGAGAAGTCGGGCACGTGGTCCGGGTCGTGCCACAGTCCCTGCGCTCTGGCATATGCCTCGACGAGTTGGATCTGTTCGTCGTCGCGGCCGGTGAGGCGCAGGTAGTCGATGGTTTCTGAGTCGATCGGGAACATTGTCGCGGTGGAACCGTATTCGGGACTCATGTTGCCGATGGTCGCGCGGGTGGCCAACGGGACGTTGGCCACCCCCGGACCGAAGAATTCGACGAACTTGCCGACGACACCGAAGCCGCGCAGCATTTCTGCCACGGTGAGGACGAGGTCTGTCGCGGTGGCACCTTCCCGCAGATCGCCGCTGAGTCTGATTCCGACCACCTGCGGGATGAGCATGCTCATCGGCTGTCCGAGCATGGCGGCCTCTGCCTCGATGCCGCCGACTCCCCATCCAAGCACTCCAAGACCGTTCACCATCGGAGTATGTGAGTCGGTGCCGACGAGGGTGTCGGGGTATGCCTGAGTGACACCGTCGCGGTCGCGTGTGAACACGACGCGCGCGAGGTACTCGAGGTTCACTTGGTGGCAGATGCCGGTGTCGGGTGGGACCACTAGGAAGTCGTCGAACGACTGCTGTCCCCATCGCAGTAGCTGATACCGCTCCTTGTTGCGTTCGAACTCCAACTCGGCGTTGATGCTGAAAGCGTCCGGCCGGGCGAACGCGTCGGCGATGACTGAGTGGTCGATAACCAGTTCGGCAGGGATCTGTGGGTTGATCCTCGACGGTTCACCGCCGAGGTCGGTCATGGCATCACGCATCGCTACCAGGTCGACGACGCACGGGACGCCGGTGAAGTCCTGCATGAGCACACGCGCCGGGGTGTACGGAATCTCCGGGTTGAGTTCGGCGTTAGGATCCCAGTCCCGCACGGCCTCGATTTGAGCGCGGGTCACCAGTCGCTCGTCTTCGTTACGAAGGAGGTTCTCGAGGAGAATCTTGAGGCTGTAGGGGAGTCGTGACGATCTGTCGATCCCATCGATTCGGTGGATCTCGTACGACTTCCCTCCCACATCGAGCCGGTCTCGTGTGTTGAAGCTGTTCGCACCCATAGTCTGTCCACCTTCCGCGTTGGACGCGCGGCCTCAACGGGCTGAGAGACCGTGTGGTCGTGTCGACTACTTCCGAGCCTACGTGTCTGATCACGAGCCAGGTTGAGAGTTGGTGGACCGACCTTCCAGGTCCCATCGCCCAGCGCATTCCGAAACGCGTACCCGGCGGGTAACCGCACTGCGCTTCGGGAGTCGGGCGTCGACGCTGTCCGGCCGGCAGCGCGGTGAGCCGAACCGGCGCGGCGCTGTTGGATTCGCCCGGCCGGACACACGGGAGCCGTTCTAGCGTCCGAGGTTCAGGCGTGAGAACATATACGGCAAACCGAACCAGAAGTGCTCGGGAGACTTCCACTCAACCTTGCGGATTCGCGGGCGGCGGTTCGATGCGATTCTTCGCAGACAAGGAGTGCGCCGTCGGTGCATCGACCTTCATACCGAGCACGACCTTCTTATGAACTGGGTGCCGCGACCGACGCGGTGCCGTCGATTGACCGACGAAAGGACCTTCCCATGCCACAGGTGAACGGCGACTCCGCTCCGCCCAGAACCGAAACAGATCCCCGCGTCCTCGTCACGACATCGCGAATGCCGTTCGCGGTGGACGAGATCCACAAGCTGGGCGCGAGCGGCCGCGACGTCGTAGCCGCCGACACGTTCTCCGCGGCACCGGGCAGTCATTCACGCGGCGCTCGACACCACGTAGTCGTGCCTGCCCCGACGCAGCAGACCGAAGAGTTCGTCGGCGCTGTCGAGAAGGTCATCGACGAGCACGAGATCAATTGGCTGCTACCGATGTTCGAGGAAGTCTTCTATCTCGCTGCTCACCGAGAACGGCTGGCCGCAGGTCGCCCGGATCTCGAAATGTTCTTCCCGCCGTTGGAGACGTTGACCCGTGTGCACGACAAGGTCGCGTTCACCGAGTTGTGCCGGGAGTTCGGTCTCCCGGTCGCCGAGTCGATCACCGCGACATCCGAGGCTGAGCTCGCCGAGGCCGTACAACGGTGGGATCACTGGTTCGCCCGAGCCGCGTACGGGCGTGGTGGTCTGGACATACTCACCAACACCGGTCCGCTGGCCGGCGAAGGCGATCTCGCGGACATCCACCCGACGCCCGAGGAGCCGTGGCTGGTCCAGGAGTTCTTGACCGGTGTCAACCGGTGCAGTTGGAGCGTGGTCCATCACGGCGAGGTGGTCCTGCACTCCTGCTACGAGCACCCGTTGGCGATCGATGATCGCGGCGGCATCGTCTTCGAGTCGGTGGATTCACCGGAGTCGTTGGCGACCGCACAACGATTCGCGTCCGAGCTGAACTGGCACGGCCAGATCAGTTTCGACTATCTGGTGACCGACGACGGCGTGCACCACATGGTCGAATGTAATCCGCGTCCGACCGCCGGGTGCACCGTGGCCACCGACGAAGAGTTCGACACCGCACTGTTCAACCCGAGTGGACTGGTCGTGGTCCCGCCGGGCCGCAAGAAGGCGATCCGCGCTGCTGTCTTGCGCGACATCCTGAAGCACCCACGCCACCTGCGCAGGGACCTCTCGGCCTCACATCGTTCCGGTGGTGTGTACGAGCGGCCGGGCGACGCGCTGCCGTTGCTGTACTCGGCGCTGTCGTTGCAGCACGTCCTGCATTACCGCAAAGAGCTCGGCATCGAGCGCAACAAGCGGGAACAGTTAATGGCGGCGCAGTTCTTCGACGTGTCCTGGGACGGCACGCCGATCTCCTGATTCGCACCCGCGGCACGGAGCGCCGGGGCTCGCCGAGTTGGTTCGGTGAGCCCCGGCGCTTCAGTCCGTTACGTGTTCCGTCCGGTGTCGGGTCCGTCGTCTGCCGAGGAGGGAGCGGCAGACGAGTCGATGCCGGAAGCGAGCATCCGTTCGCGCAGCAGGTCGTAGATGGGTGGCGACCCGACGAGTTGCGCCACGAGTACGGCGGCGGCGGTGGCCGCCAGCATCGGCACGGTCACGGTAGTCGTCGCGGTCATCTCCATCACCAGAACGACGCCGGTCACTGGGGCGCGCACCACCGCGCCGAACAACGCAGACATGCCGACGATGGCCATCGCGACCGTGAGCGGCGGCTGCTGCCCGGGCAACACCGCATCGGTGAGTGCGGCGAACAGCATTCCCCACAGCGCGCCGAGAGCGAGCAACGGCGCGAACAGGCCGCCGGGAGTCGCGGCCGCGTACGACAGCGGTCCCGCGATGAACCGGATTAGAAACAGCGCCGCAACCAGCGGCAGCGCCAGGCCGCCGCCGTCGAGGACCTTCTGCGCGACTGTGTCCCCGCCCCCTGCGGTGAGCGGGTCTATCGCCAGCAGCGCGCCGATGATCGCCCCGGCGATTCCAGCTTTGACGACCACGGGGACGTGATCGAAGCGGGCGACGAGGTCGAGCGCTCCGAGAATCATGCGGCTGTACACGCCGCCCATCACACCGGTCACCAAACCGAAGACTATGAACACCGGGAGCAGCACGATCGAGGGCGGGTCGACGGCGCCCACATGAAAGTCGGAGCCGTCGCCGATGACCAGACGCGAGCATGCGACAGCGGCAGCGACGGCGACGAGCGTCGGGATGACGATACGCATGCGCGCCGACTTGGCGACCTCTTCGAGCACGAATAGCGCACCGCCGATGGGGGCGCTGAAAGCGACGGCCAGGCCGGCGCCGCCGACGGAGGTCTGCATCTCCCTGGCATCTCGATCGTCAAGTCCGGCCTGCCGTGCGGCCGCAGCGCCGACCGCTGCACCCATGTGCACGGTCGGACCTTCGCGTCCGAGCACCAGACCTGCACCGATGGCGATCAGTCCGCCGACGAACTTAGCTGGCAGCAGCAGTAGCGGGGGAGGGCTGGCCTCGCCGCGTTGGACGGCCTCGACGTGTTGGATGCCGCTCCCGGACGCCAGCGGCATCGCGCGCACGATCGCCGCTGCGGCGATCGCCCCCGCTGCGGTGACGACTATCGGGATGAGCCAGCCCGGTCCGGGCAGAGTGTTGACCCAGTCCAACATGTCCGCGCGCCATCGGTCGAGGTGGCTCAGACACCACCGGAATCCGCCACCGATGAATCCGATGATCACGCCGGCGATCAGGGCGACGACGCACAGCCTGACCAAGCCGGGGGAGAGGTTTTTGGAGGCTGGCACTCGTTGAAATTACCGCGGATCGGGCGAATGCGAAGTGAACTATCGAGTGATGTCGCGAGTTGCCCGTCACAAGGCGGCCAACGCCTTTCGCGTGCTCGCGCCCTGCTGATTTCAGCTCAGGGATTTCAGCGCGGGGATTCCAGTTCAGGGGGTGGCGTCGAAATCGGGCGAGTAGGCGTGGTTGGTTTCTGTCCACTCGGCAGGACCGCTGGATAAGTTCAGAGTGCCGATCATGTGGGCGACGGCGCCGGCCATGCTGATGCCGAAGCGGCCGTGGGTATCCCACATGGTGGTTGCTCCGGCGGCGATGCCGTTGGCGGACATGTGGTTGTCTGCTTCGATGCCGACGATCGCGCCAACCGGAGGTCGCGCCAATAGGATCGTGACGTCGTGGTTGATGAATCCGATACCGTGATCACTCCAGCTGGTCAACGTGTTGGTGAGTTCACCGACCATGGCTGCCCGCACCAACGGAGTGTTGTCGACGTCGGCGAACAGTCGTGGTTGGTCGAACCACAGGCGTTTCCTGCCGGCATTCTGATGTTCGGTCATGGTGCTGCTCCACCCGTCGGGATGCTCATCGCTGCCCCAGAGGATTCCTGGGGTGGGCAGTACTGCCGCCATGTGTTCAGAGAAGGCCATCGCCTCACTAGTGGGATGCCAGCGAATACCCGCCGGATCCTGCGTGGGTCGGATCGCCACCATGGATGCTCGCGCCACTGTCCGGTCGCCTTGCCGGACAAACAGATCGGCCATGCGGATGCTTCGTCCTTCCCGCACGACCATGGTCTCTGTTTGGATCGGAGCGAACGCCGGTTGCCGGAAGATGTCGAGGGTCAGCTTCGCGGCCTGGTAGCCGGGCGCCCCGCAGTCTGATTCGAGCACGTGGGCAGTCAGCCCCGCTAGCGCCGAGCCGTTGATCGATTCCGGCGACCACTGACTTTGCGAGAACGACAGGGGAAGGAACCCCTCATCGCCGCGTTCGAAGTAGGCCATAACTCTCCTGTACTCGCTCATCCGCAATGGTCGACGCCATCCACAACTAGAACACGTTCTAGTTGTGGATGGCTCAAGCGTGCCAGAGCGCGGCCGCGGACATTAAGAGAATGGCCAGATCGACTGACTCAACTTCGTGCTCTCCAGTCAGGCTGCTCCGCCATTGGTGTAGAGGGTTTGCCCGTTGACCCAGCGGCCGGGGCCGGCGAGGAAGCTGGTGACCTCGGCGATATCGTCAGGTGTGCCGAGTCGTTCCATGGGGTTCAAGGATGCGATGTGCTCGATAGCCTCGTGCGACTTGCCCTCGAAGAACAAGGGGGTGGCAGTGGGACCCGGGGCGACGGCATTCACGGTAATGTCGCGACCGCGCAGTTCGCGGGCGAGGATCAGTGTCATGGCCTCGACCGCACCCTTCGACGCGGCGTAGGCGCCATAGCCCGGCATTTGCAGGCGGGTGACCGAGGTAGAGAAGTTGATGATTGCTCCGCCTGCACGCAGCCGACCCGCGGCGAGTTTGTCGACCACGAATGTCCCACGCACATTCACGCGCTGGATGCGATCAAAGGCCTCGACGTCCATCTCGGCGATCGGCGCCAGCTGCATGATGCCAGCCGTGTTGGCGACGACATCGATACCGCCAAACCGCTTCTCGGCGAGGTCGAACAAGGAGCCCATCGCGGCCTCCTCCGCGATATCCCCGCCTGCGGCAACAGCCTCACCGCCGCGTGAGGTGATCGCTTCGACGACCTTCTCGGCTGCCGCGGCATTGCCGCTGTAATGAGCGACGACGGCCAAGCCGTCGGCAGCAAGGCGCTCTGCGACTGCTCGGCCAATGCCGCCGGAAGCACCCGTAACGATCGCGACACGAGTTTTAGATGTGGAGTCAGGCATGACACCTCCATATATGGACTAGTTGTACTTTTAGTGTAAGGATAAATGAACTATCTGTCCACTAGCCTGATCTGATTGGTAACTCGTTGACTGTCGACCGTGGGAGAAGCATGCAGAAGGACGCCGCGAGTCCGCGTCGAGGCCGTGGCCGTCGACCGGCAGCTGAGGTACGGGCACGGGTACTCGATGCCGCGGGCACCTTGCTGTTCGACCACGGTTTGCGTGCGGTGACGTTCGATCGGGTCGCGGCCGCGTCTGGTTCAAGCAAGACAACGCTGTACAAGTGGTGGCCGAGCCCTGGAGCGCTCGCCGCCGAAGCCTATTTTGCGGCAAGTGAGCACACGCTCGAGTTTCCGGACACCGGCGACGTGTTCACCGACGTTCGTTCCCAGTTGCGGGCATTCGTTCGCCTGTTGACCGAACAGCACGCAGGCCGCATCATTGCCGAGCTGATCGGTGCGGCCCAACTCGATGCCGAACTGGCTACGGCGCTGTCGCAGCGCTACACACGGCCCAGGCGCGAGTTAGCGACCAAAAGGTTCGAAAGCGCCCGCGAGCGTGGCCAGATCAAGTCTGGCGTCGACACCGAACTTCTCGTCGATCAACTCTGGGGCGCCTGCTACAACCGGCTTCTCATGCCCGACGAGCCGCTTACTGTCGAATTCGCCGACGCTCTCGTCCAGAATGTACTGCGTGGTGCCGCAACTGAGGAGTACCGGGGTTTCGGTCGACACAGTTTTTGACTCAGTGTTCAATAACCTTTAGCGTTGACCGCATGGCGCGCCCCCGGGAGTTCGACGACGATGCGGTGATCGACCGTGCGATGGATGTCTTCTGGACACACGGCTATGCGGCGACGTCGCCGGCGATGCTCGCGGAGGCCACTGGTGTCGGAAAGGGGAGTCTGTACAACGCGTTCGGCGGGAAGCGAGAGACCTTCGAGCGATGCCTCGATCGCTACCGCACCCTGACCACTGAGATGGCGGGTGAACTACTTGCCCATCCGGGCACCACGCGCGAATGCCTGTCAGCCGCACTGAGGTACATCGTCGACAACGACCTCGCGCAGGGCAGCCCCCGTGGCTGCCTGATCGGGAACACCGCGGTCGAACTGGCAGGCGTCGACCCGGACATGGCCCGCCGTGTGCGAGCGGCGCAGGACGAGAGCGTCGACCTGCTTGAGTCGCGGATCCTGCGCGGCAAGGCCGAAGGCGACGTCGACGAGGGCATCGACCCACGCATCTTCGCGGAGTATCTGGCCAACACGCTTGCCGGGCTGCGCGTCACGGCGATGACCCACGAAGCAAACACGCTTCATCGCATCATCGACACGGCGGTCGCAGCCCTGTAGTCACAGATGCCCATTGCCAGGATGCGGCACACCCTAATTATTGACCTCTAATTCAAGAAAGTGAAAGGGAACCGGAATGGATCTGAAGTTCAACGGAACTACAGCGATCGTCACCGGCGCGAGTCGCGGTATCGGGCTGGCTGTCGTGCACCGACTCAAGGCCGAGGGAGCAACAGTGGTGGGTGCCGCGCGGACGACCACCCCCGAACTCGCGGGGGTCGCCGACACAGTGGTCGAGGTCGATCTCGCATCCGCGGGCGCCGCGCAGGCCGTCGTCGACGAGGCGGTCTCGAGGCATGGCGGTGTGGACGTACTCGTCAACAACGTGGGTGCCGGTGACGTAGACGCTCTGGCCTTGGGAGGCTTCCTCGACACTGACGACGATCAGTGGCGTCATCTAATGGACATCAACTTGTTCAGTGCGGTCTGGGCGAGTCGAGCGGCCTTGCCGCATTTGGTGAAGAGTCGCGGCTCGATCGTCAACGTCGCGTCGATCAATGGGCGGATTCCGTCGACTGGGCCGGTCGGCTACAGCGAAGCGAAGGCCGCGTTGATCGCATTCGGGAAGCGCCTCAGCGAAGAGTTCGGCCCGCAAGGCGTGCGGGTCAATACGGTGTCGCCCGGTCCTGTCGGTACCGGGTTGTGGCGTGATGCCGACAGCTTCGGATCGCGAGTCGCGGCCGCGAACGGAATGACGCACGCCGACTTTCTGGCGGCGATGCCGTCACTGTTCGGTCTCGCTTCGGATCGAATCGTTGAGCCGGAGGCGGTTGCGGCGCTGGTCTCGTTCGCCGCCTCGCCGGTGTCGGCCGGAATGATCGGCTCGGACCTCGTCATCGACGCTGGTGCAACGAAAACGGTGTGAGTCTGTGCGGCCCGGCAGGTGGGGCTGTGTTGCGCCCGCGGGAGATGGTTTCGAGCAGTTGCCATTTTCAGAGCTCAGGCGTGAGGATCGTGTGTCGGGATGATGCGAACACGGTCGGCGATCGCATGCAGGCGATGCAGTGTGGCGAGCGTGGTCGCTCGATCGGCATCGACGAGACGGCCGGGGAATGCTGCCTTCGGTCGCACACGGTCGATCTGGATGCTGTGCCACGCGGCGTCGCCGGCGAGCAGCGTCGGGCCGTCGGAGGTCCGGAGCAGGATTCCGACGCTGCCGGGAGTGTGTCCGGCCAGGTCGACGAGCACAACCGAACCATCTCCGAAGAGGTCGTGGCTGCGGGCGAACGTCAGCACTGGTGGCCCGTCGAGGCGGTATTGCGTCACCGGTCGGTCGACCAGCGCCGACCGGACGCCGTCGGCTGGTGCGGTGGCACCGCTGGTCATCCAGTCGTGTTCGACATCGCGGACCACGATTGGCAGGCCGGGGAGGTCGAGGAGGCCGCTCACATGATCCCAGTGAAGATGCGTCGGGAGAGCGAACGCGACGTCCGCCGAGTCCAGTTCCGCGAGGCGCATTGCTTCGATGGTGGGGATCGTTGACGGATCGGGCCGCACGAGCGGCCGTAACGCCGGTGAGAGCTCGGAGAGGACCCGCTCGTTCACATTGATGCAGATCGACGGGTCGACCAGGATCGTCGCCTCGGGATGCTTGACGACGAATGAGGCCATGGTGTTTTCGACTCGTCGGGGCGTCGTGACACCTTCAGCGACGATGAATGCCGGAATGGTGCGGGTGGTCTGTTCGAGACGGCGGAGCTTCACGACGACGTCGCCCGGCGGCAGGCCGAAGTCGTCTAAGGAGAACAGGAATTGGCGGTCGAGTTGGTGCGGTCGGAGGTGGCGGAATGGCATCGCCGCGAGGCCAGCCAGACTGCGGACGAGGGTATCGGCGAGGTTGGGCATCGCACCCTTTCTGGTCGGTTCGTTCGATGGGTGCGACGATAAGGGTTCAGGTCGACCTGAAGTCAAAGATCGGAGCGCGGCTCATGCGGATCGGCGAAGCGGCGAACATCATCGGAGTGCCCGCCCACGTGCTCCGGCACTGGGAGGACGTCGGCGCGGTGGTGCCGCCGCGACTGTCGTCGGGTCACCGCGACTACGACGACGAGACGATCGCGGCCGCGCAGATAGTCCGCCTGTGTCAGGGGGCGGGGATGTCGTTGGGTCAGATCGTCGAACTGGGTGCGAGTGCAGGCACCGGTCGCGCGGGGCTCGTCGCGGCGCATCGTCGAGACATCGCCGTGCAGATCGAAAGTCTGCAGGCGATCGATGGATTCCTCGGCCACATACTTGAATGCCGCCACCCGCTGTTGCACGAATGCCCCGACTGTTCGACGTATGCAGCGAGCGGCGCGACGGCATTCGGCAACAGACTCCAGGTGCGTGATTCGAGCGCGCCAGACTGATGCGAAGCGGCCCTACCGGTGACGAGCGGATCAGGTGCCCGCGTTGGACGACGCCACGGAGGTTGCAGGTCGTCCGGCGGGATTCTGCGACCGTGCGGCTCGAGTGCCGTCGCTCACTACCGCACGGACTATGCTGTACACCGCACACACCACGGAACGACGAAGACTGCTGTCCGAAACGCCGGAGCGCTTGGGCAGTGAACTGGAAGGACTTCATGAGGAGCACTGCAGGCGGTCGGGCAATCGCCGTCATCATCGGAGTGGCGATGGTAGCTCTGGTTGGCACCGGATGCGGTAGCGACGATACCGCCCGCACCTCGGCGACGAGTTCTGCTGAGGCCCCGTCCTCGGAGCGATCCGCCTCCGATTCATCCGCCCCGGACGAATCAACTGCCACACCTTCCTCGACGTCGCCGCGGGACTCGGGCGTCGTGCAGAAGTCGAAGCTGACGGTAGAGGGGGAGCACGGTGTCGAGGTGACCATGACGGGGCCGATCGCAGCGCGCTACTCGTCCGCGACGCCGGCAGAGAAGAGGATCCTCGGACTCCCGCTCACCGGCTCCCACAATGCAGGAACTCGTGATAGCGGCGTCGTCTTTCAGCAGTTCCACGGCGGTGTGATCACGGCGAAGGACAATCGTCCCGGCACACCGGCGTATATGACCTACGGAAAAATACGTGACGCGTGGAACGTCGAACGGGACGAGAAGGGCGTGCCGACGGTCGTCGGGACGAACGGATCGGCGGGCCCACTGGGGCAGGTCACCAGCGATCAGACGACACAACGTCACCTACAGAAGACGCTCTTCGAGCACGGCTCGATCACCTACAACACTGAGACCGACAAGGTCACCGTGACTGTGAATGGGAAGGTCGTACCGACGGAGTGACGTCCGTGAACACCGCAGAGTAGCTACATTCTGTCACAGTGACGTATCGATGGTGATCTCCTCGGTGTCGAATCCGCACATCCCATCAATGGAAAGCCGGGCGGAGTAGCCGATGACAGCTCGGCTTCCGACGCGATCGAGTTCTATTGCGCAGCAATACGTCGCCGAGAACTCGAGCGATCCGGCGATGCCCGCAAGACCCCGACAAGCCACAAACGTCCGGATTGACAAAGAGCCACCACAGCACCAGGCCACAGGCGACGTACACGCTGTAGCACAGCGCGTTCGCAGCACGCTTCAGCGTGCCGATAATATACATTATGTCAATTCAAAGCGGTAATGTTGCAGCAGATGCAGGCGAACCCTCTTTCCTTGCAACGTTCAGATTCTTATCGGTTCGGGTGTCTGACCTGCTCTGATGTGGGTTCAGGCGGTCTGTTGTGAGCGTGGACTCCGCATCGATGCTGCAGTATTCGCCGAAACCTGCCGTACGAGCATGGCTGAGCGACTTGGTGATTGACACGGTCCCTGCATTGGATGCATGATATGAGCATCTAATGCATCCACCCTGGGAGGTGATGGCGCGTGACAGTCGACGACTCTGGGCGCTTGGTGCTGGTGCCGGGTGTTCGATATCTGAGCAACCAGGATGCTGTGTTCACGGAGATGTTGGATGGATGGCGCAATCAGCAGCTGTCCCGGAACCTAACCTTCGGGACCATTGAGCAGCGTTGTCAGCTGGTTACCCGCTTTGCTGACTATGTCAACGAGTACCCGTGGAAGTGGTCGCCGGCGATGGTCGACGAGTTCTTCGGCGACCTGCGGAGTGTCCGTCACGCGCGGCAGACGACGGTCCGTGGGTATCAAACAGCGCTGCGGCTGTTCTGCGACTATGTCGGATCGTCCGAGTATGGCTGGTGTGATCTCTGCGTTGAATTGTTCGGAACCCATCCAGTTCAGGTTTGCCACGATTGGAACTCGGCTCGCCACGCACAAGAGTGCGAGTCCGATCCACGTAAGCGGGCTTTCAGTCGCGCTGAACTGCAACGGTTTTTCGATCATGCTGACGATGAAGTCGATCGGCTCGCGGCGAGCGGTCGCAAGGGTCGGTGGCCGGCCTACCGTGATGCAACCTGGTTCAAAGTTGCGTACGCATGGGGACTTCGCGGCAATGAGGTCCGTCATCTGCAGACCACTGATTTCTATCGCAACCCGAAAGCGCGCGAATTCGGTAAGTTCGGCATCCTGCATGTTCGTTACGGCAAACCTCATCGTGGTTCTCCCCCAAAGCGTCGATCCGTCCTAACTGTTTTCGACTGGTCCCCCGATGTCGTCGCTGACTGGATCTCGGCCGCACACCTTGGTGGCGAGACTGGAAAGTTGGACCTCTTTACCAGCGAACGAGGCACGCTCGTGACGGTAAATTGTGTACGGCAAAGGTTCTCGCGCTACTGCGAGGAGCTTGGTTTGGCTCCGGGACTCGATCTGCACTCGATGCGCCGGTCGTACGCGACACATTTGATCGAGGCCGGCGTTGATCCGAAGTTCGTTCAGGACCAACTTGGGCACGAGTTTGCGTCCACCACGGGCGTTTACGACTGTACTTCGACGGACTATCGTCAGACCACCCTTCACGACGCGCTCGACTCGACTGTGCGGGATGCAATGAATATGGGTGAACACCCAGATGAGGAAGTCGGGTAACTGATGGCAGCACGTACTGTGGAGTACCGCTGGCGCCTGGCGGAGTTGATGGCTGCGGCCGGCATGCACAACAGCACCGATCTAGTGCCACTCCTCCGCGAACGTGGAATCGACTTGTCGGCGTCACAAGTATACCGATTGGTGGCGGGCCAGCCTGAGCGCGTGTCTTTGCAAGTGATGGCCGCAATTTGTGATGTATTTGCTTGCACCCCAGGTGATCTCGTCACGGTGACCGCTGTTGATAAACGTCGCAAACGCGCCGCAACCGAGAACGTGGTAGATCTCAATCGCAGCGCACGACCCAAGCGTGCCCGGGTGATCCGTGATGAGTGAGCCACTTACTGAGGGGCGGCGGCTGCGAGGACGCCCGAAACGTACAACTGGCGAGCATTTCTGCGATCGATGCGGGCGGGTAATGGGCAAGCACCGGGTTCATTGGCCCGGAGAACGACTCTGCAACAGTTGCTTTTACCTCGCGATGCGCACATTCGGAGAGTGCCCGATCTGCGGTCATGATGGGGTCCTCCCGGCCAGGTCGCGAGTAGACGATCCGAGGCCCTGTTGTCTGGAATGCGGCGGCATCAATCCCGCTGACTATTATTGCACCATCTGTGGGCACGAGGGTGAGATGTATCGGCGAGGTCAATGTGCCAGATGTTCGTTGCGGGACAAGTTGGAGCAGCTCGCCCCGCCTCCTCGCCGCGCAGGTCTGAAGAAACTCCGAACCACCTTGATTGACGCGCTAACTCAGGCAGAACGGCCAGAGAGTGTAATGACGTGGATGCGCAACGGCCAGGTGCGGGAACTCCTACACGGCTTGATGACTGGATCGATTCCGTGTACACACGACGCGCTAGACAGTATCCCCCCATCAAAGACTGTCGAACATATTCGGTCGATCCTTGAGCAACACGCGCTACTCGAACCGCGAGATCATTACCTTGCTCTTTTCGAGCGCTGGCTAGAGAGCAAGGTGTCCGCTGCAGACACCCCCGAGGTATGGGCCGCCGCCCACCGTTTCGCGACGTGGCATCACCTTCGACGAATCCGTGGCAACTCGTCACCTGGCCAATCCAGCGAAGGTTCGGTGCGTTCTGCTAAGCAGGAGATAACCGAGGTCATCAAGTTTCTCAACTGGCTCCACAGAACCCATCACCGCAGCGTGGAGAACGCCACACAGCAAGACGTGGATCAGTATCGGAAATCAGGCCCGACGACCCGCCAGCTTATCCGCACTTTTTTTGTGTGGTGCCGCGCAGTTCGCATTAATACCTGCGTGACAGTCGAGCATCGGTACGCGAAAACAACCCCAAGATTGACCGACGAGGATCGGATGCGGTGGATCCGAACTCTCATAGAGGGCGACGTCACCAGCCTTCACCAACGAGTCGCTGGCCTGCTGCTGGTGCTCTATGCCCAGCCGTTGAACCGGATCGTAATGCTGCAAATTGGCGATCTCCAGCTCACGCCTACCGAGATGCGAATCAGCCTCGGCAACGATCCAACACCTGTGCCGGAACCATTTGCAGTGCTGATCTATGAGTTGCTTGAACACAGGCCGAACCTGCAGACAACCGGTGCGGACACCATGTACCTGTTCCCGGGCTATCGCCCGGGCCGACATATTGGCTCGCAGCAAGTGATGCACACTCTTCGGCGTCTCGGCATTGACCTGCGCGGCAGCCGCAATAGCGCGCTAGCCAATCTCGTGCAGCTCGCGCCACCGCCCATTGTGGCCGACATGCTCGGCTTCAGCTACCAAGTCACCGAACGCCATGCTGCACTCGCCGCAACCACGTACGCTCGCTACGCCCACTCCCTCTCCCACACGATCGCCTCGCTCAACTGATCTGCTGGGATTTGACGCATCGGAAGATTTGGCGAGCCGCCGCTCAAACACGACAAACCGAGACACTCACCGTGCGGTTCGATTACAAAGGATGATAGTGACGTTCGTAATCGCGAAAATCGTAGATCGAGAGACTGGCCAGATTATGCTATTGGCTGATAGCAAAGTGACGCACCGTAACAACGACCGACTTACCAGGAATTCCCTGGTGAATCCGATACAGAAGGTGGTCATCGTCAACGACGATACCGTAGTTGGATTTGCAGGGGACAATCCGGATCTAGCAACCCAGAAGCTTGTTGAACTTCGTAAAACATCCACAAATCAGATTGAATCTACCTTGCAGCGCTACTCGCTCCAAAAGTACAGCGAGCGGGGCGCTACAACGAGATTCTTAGTGGCCATCCGCAAACCATCGCCAAGAATTGTAGAAGTCAGCAACGGTAAAATTGATGATCGGACGATCATAGGAACGGGCTGGATTGGCGACTATGAGGCATTTCGCGCCTACACCAGGACTTATCATGACCTGGAAGACATGGACGACCCCGGTGGACGGTTTGTAGGTGCGATGGCCTCAACAGTTGCGCAGGAGGAAATCGAGACAGTCGGTGGACACATGTCCCGCGCGAGCGGCAGCCAAACTGAGCCGATTCGCTTTCACTGCGACCCCGGCTTTGTGATGCCGTGGAGTATGACTGCTGAGCTCTCACGCGCGCCGGTGCGTCCTCCGACCTTGCGGTTCAGCTTGCCCCGAGGGTATGACTCGACGCACAACACACGTATACCCGTTCCTGGAGAATGGCCCACATTTAGCGCTCTGGCGCACTATGTTCCAGAGCTTCGGATGGCCTGGCTATTTACACACGAACGACCGTGGGTAGACCCCATCAGAGTCGCTGTTTCCTCGGTCAGCGAGCTAGCGACCGTCGCGAGAGCCGAGTATAACCAACTCCTTGACGCTGCCGGGATAGACGAGATGATCGATCGGAATCTCGGATACCCCACGATCCGCTTGCCGGGTGGACTATGAATCAGCCGATCATTACCGAGTTCGGAGTACCACGGTCTTGGCCGAAGTTCGTCGGTCTGCAGTTGGAGTTTGATCGCATGCGTGACTGTTCTGATGGCAGTATTGCAGCATGGCGAGCTCACCGACCGAATGGCGTGGCGCGCGGTGAGAGCTAGCGAGCGCGGGGTTACCGGCTCTGTCGGCCAGACCGTGATAACCGTTCAGTTCGAAAAGCTCGGTTGGGGGGTCGCACCAAATCCCACACAGCATGATCTTGGAACCGATCTTTGGTTGCAGGCTCGTGACGAACGTGGTTTCGACCTCGGCGCTCTTGTCGGTGCTCAGGTGAAGTCAGGCGACTCCTGGTTCCGTCGGCCAACGAATGTAGACGCAGGCCAGGAAGAAGGCTGGTGGTTTGCGGATAACGATGACAAACACACGACGTATTGGGCTGAGCATCGCGTTCCGCACCTTTTGATCCTTCACGATCAGTCCGCGGAAGCCTCGTTCTGGGTGCACGTCACACCTGACAAGGTTATTTCTACTGGCAAGGGCGTCAAGCTTCTTGTTCCCAAAGCTAATACGATTGATCCGGACCATGCGCAGGAGCTGGTTCAGATCGCTGTCGGCGACCGTGAGGGTTTCAAATGGGAAGGCAGCGCCTGGAACGCTGGGGTCTCCACACCGCGACGTGACCGCCTTCGCTACGCACTGCTGACCCCGCGACTGATCGCCCCACACCCGAACTTAACAGTCAAGGAGCTGACTCCCGAGTCCGCGATCGCACTGCTAGTGAAGGTGCGTCTCGAAGACCTGGATCCCCGACGCCGAAACGAGACGAAAGCCCCAACGTTGCAGGAGGCCCGCGAATCCGAGGTATGGGCCTGGCAACTCTACGCGGCGACCAACGACTGCATTGCAGAGGGCGCAGGTACGGAGGCGATCGAGTCGCTCATTTCGACAGCCACCGAGCCGTTTGAGCGTGCAGCTGCAGCAGCACTAGCCTGCGCGCTGCTCGTTGAATCAGGTAAGCCCCAGGAGGCCCTAAATGTCGTAACGTTGGTCCTTGACCGAGACGACTGCGAGCCCGTAGACCATTCGTGGCTCTTGGTCCACAAGGCTCGCTGTTTGGCCGAGCTCGGACGAATCGAGGACGCGTACGAACACGCCATTCGCGTTCAGACCACACAGAGTCTCCCGAGCCAAGACCCGACCGCGATGGCCATTCTTGGATCGAGCGCTGATCTGGTATTTGCAGCCAGCCGATGGGATACGAACAATATGGCTGCCGCGATTACCGGGCGCGACACCCGCGCCTCCTGGTGGCGCACGCAGGAGGTCTCATGGGGACTTCAGCACCACTGGGACGCCGCGTTTAAGAACTGGGCCCAAGACGCTCGACAAGCCACCGGCGCCGGGAATACCACATGGCGCCGGCTACGTGCAGCGTCATTGATAGCTGGCCTGTCTGCCGACCACAATGCTTGGCGACACGCGACCGGGATGCTCGCACAGCAAGTCTTGACCACGCTTGAGTTGGGATCGGACCTAAAACTCGCGGCGAATGCTCTGGAGATCTTACGACTAACTGGTGACAAAGACTCAATAAAGCTGGCGGTGAAGCATCTAATTCGGAATGGTCCTTTCGTGCCCGTCGCTCAAGACGCGAATTCGATTGATCTCCGGAGGTCGACTCGAACTTCGGTTCGTGCAGATCTCGAGGCATTGCGATTCTCCGCGGACCTTCTCACCCAGGAGAACGCGAATCGTCAGTCCGAGTTCATACTCGAGGTTCTCCGCGCTCCCAAGCCATTCGCGGAGCGACTCCAGCCAACCTTCTGGATCACCTCAGTGTTCGTTGACACTCTCGCAGAACTCCTTCCCGCGATGTCGCACAACCACGTTCGAGCAACGGTCGATTACATTACTGCTCTCGCTAATCAGGATGACCAAGGAGAGGCGCACGCCTACGCCAAGCTCCTAAGCCGAATCCCATCCGAAATGTGGGCAGAGGCAGACTATCGTGCTCTTGCCGAACGGCATGACTCCGACAACTTTGAACTGACAGAAGCGATATCGAAGGTGCTCGCGGATGGCGACCCTGCCATCCGAAACGATCTCCTCGAGAAGGTCTCCACTGGAGACCTGTCCGCTCGTGCGGCATTCGGTGACGTGCGCGATCTTCCAACCAGCGCGGTTGCTGGACTCATCGCGAGCTTGGTGGGCAAAGTCTCCGAAGATGTCGAGAAGTTGAGACGCGGACAGTACTCATGGCGTTCTGTTGACTATGGCGCAACACTATTGCTTGTAAACGCCTGGCACCCAGAGCAAAGCGACTGGGAACCAATATTCAGTCTGCTTACAGTCAAAACTGCATATTCACAGCATCTTTCAAGGCCACTCACATACCTGAAGAATCTTGGTTATCGCGTGCCGGAGACCGTCAAGGATCGCCTCGTCCCTGTCCTGCGCGGACTTATAGCCGATCCCCCATCACCCGACCCGTTCCTTGGCGGCAATAACATTGGTGGCGATGCGGCCTCTGCGCTAGCCTCAATTCGACCGCAAGAGCTTAGCGAGACCGAATTGGCCCGACTCCTCAACGGGACTGAAGATAGGCGAGTCGCGGCAGTACGGGTAATAGCGGCACGGGAATCCCCCACCGACTTAACTGCTTTGGCAATCCTTGCCAAAGACCCTTCCCCGCAAGTTCGCGCGCAAGTCGCATTTAATGTCGCGAAATGGGTCACCGACGGTGTCTCAGTGCAACCCGCACTGAATCTCCTTACTCACGTGCTCGACGATCCCGGAACTCTCGTCGCGAAGGCTGTCGCAGGGATCATCGAGGACAGTTCCCCTACCGAAACAGTAGACATGCTGGCCGACAAGCTGCGAAATCATCCCTCGGCCTCTGTTCGAAGGGTGGTCGCCGAATACCTTGCCAGTGGCAAGCGGACGGTCGACGTCAGGCGCGAGCCTGACGATGGCGATTCTTCGAATGCTGAGGACGTCAAACTTGTTGAACTCACAGTCCCGCAACTCGAGGCCATCGCCAAGGAGCGCGGCTTATCCTGCTACTCACGCTTGAAAAAGTCCCAGTTACTGGAACTCCTTTCAGCGCCGGAGCGCTCCCCCTAACGATGCTCTGACGAGGTAGCGCTCCAGTGCAGCGGGCCGCTGTCAGTCACCTTTTCCTGAACGGCAATATGGTCAGTTCGATATTGACGGTTACCAGTAAACCCTTTCTGATTGCATTAGACCAAGTGGCGGGCGCTGGAGCACGAGTTTCGTTGTCCGCGCTTGATACGCATGCGGTGCATCCTCCCACTCGGCGACCGTTGTGTTAACCAGCTCGGCCGGGAAGCCGGTCTGCGCGATGAACTCAAGCAGCTCTGGGAGAACTGGGCGAACGTGCGAGACACCAATGTTGAGTGTCGCGTCGTTGGCATACATATGCATCAACGGCACCTTGGTGCCGCGCGGCAGGTAGTAGCCGACCGGTTGGCAACTCCCGCCGGGTTCCAATGCGCGGAGCGCGACGTCCACGCCTGCCGCGGTGGAAGTTCCCTCGACCGCAATATCGTAACGAGGGCGCGGAATGTCCGCGGCGCGCAGCTTTCCCTTCTTGACGGGATGCACATGGGCACCAAGTTTTTCCGCGATCGCCAATCGCTCGGGTCGGTGATCGATGTAGTCGACCACTTCCGCCCCGTGCGCGACCGCCAGCCCCGCCGCGTACAGGCCAATCGATTGGCCCGCCCCACCGAGTACCAGCACTGAACCTCCCGGCCGCGCGGCGAGTCCGGGCACAACGCACCGCCAGGCGTCGGCAAGGTTGTCACTCGCCGCGGCCACGCGCAACGGATCCACTCCCCCAGGAACTTTCACAAGCATATGATCAGCGAAAGGGACCCGGAGCCGGTCGGCGACCATTCCACCCCAAGGTCCGCTCACCGGTCCAAAACCGTACGCCGCGAGCGTGCTCGTCGCCGTCGTCGAACACTTCGCGGTGAGCCCGCGCCTACACGGAACACAATCCCCGCACGAGACCGCCCACGGGACGACGACGATATCGCCGACGTCGACACCGGTGGCCGCGGGACCGACCTCGACGACCTCGGCAACGCACTCATGACCGATGCCGATCGGCCCCTTGAACGGCACCGCTCCGCAAATGCTCGCGACCACCGGGTCGATCAGACCAACCCGAATTCCAACCTGCATGGCCCGGGAGACATGCCTGTGGATGGGGAGCGTATCGCCGTCGCAGCGACCGGCAACAAACGGGCGAACAATCGCATCCCGAGGGTCGACCACGACCGGGTCGCGCACGTCGCGCCATTGCAGGTTATGCGCACCCAACAGCTGCAGCTCGCGCATCAGGATCCCTCTCCTACTACGAGCGCGCGGAGCTCGGCAAAGCGCACAATGTGACCGGCCACACCCCAGGTGCCCTCCGGCTGCTCATGTACGAGCACCCAAATCTGTTGCAGGTTGGCCTCATCGATTTCTGCTGTGGCGGCGATGTCCGCCGTGACCTGCGCAACCAAACCAGCTTTACGCCGGTCCGACATTGCCCCTTCGGGCACCGTGACGTCGAGCCGAAAACGCGGCGCGTCATCTTCAGCGTTAACGAAAAACCCGACCGGAACCTCATGGATGTGACACCAGGAAAGCGAGCGAAATAATGCGCTATCCGGCGCCCCCTCCCAGGCGAGCAACGTCGCAAGCAGGGTCTTTTGCAATCTGGTGCGCGCCCCCTCAGGGAACACGCCCTCGGGCACGGTCAGCGTGATCATCGGCATGGGAACCTCCGCGGTTATAACGTTCGTTATAGGACCTGTCGGACGCTACAGTAGGACAGTCGCTACAACAAGGGAGGGTGCGGGATGTCGGATTCCTCGACGCGGGACAAACTGGTGATCGGCGCCGCCGAAATGCTCGGGCGACAGGGGCTGAACGGGACGAGCATCCGCGAACTCGCCAAACATTCGGGCACCCCACTGGGCTCGACGTACCATTACTTCCCCGGAGGAAAGCGCGAGTTCGCCACGGAGGCTGTGCAATTCGCCGACCAACTGACAATGCGTGCACTCCAGAAGCACCTCCCGGACGGGCCGCTAGCCGGACTCCGGACGCTGCTAAGCATGTGGCGGTCGATAGTCATCAACAGCGACTTCGAGGCCGGCTGCCCGGCGCTCGCGGTGTCCGTCCAGGCCCAACCCCGGGGCGAGGACGAACCTCGGCAAGCCGCAGCGGCTGCCTTCAACCACTGGATCGATCTCTTGGCTGACTCCCTCCGTCAGCACGGAGCGAGTGACGTAGACGCCACCAACACCGCTACGCTGATTGTGTCAGCCGTCGAGGGAACAGTCGCGATTTGCCGGGCGCAGCGCAGTATCGCCGCCCTCGATCAAACTGAAGCGGCGCTCGAGGCCATGGTGACGGCCGTGATTAGTCGGCCGAGCTAGCAACGACGAAACCCGTTCACAATCCCGAGCTTCGGCCACAAGGACGTCGAGAACTCAACACCCCCGAACACGAGACTCCGTCAGTAAACCACTGCGTATTACACCAGATGAATCAATCACCACCTCCCCATTGTCGGATGACAACGTAACTGAGACTTTGACACCTAATTGGGACTTGGAAGACCGTCGAGGACGTCGAGCTCGCGACGCTCAGCTGGGTCCACTGGCACAACAACGACCGCCTGCACGGCTATCTCAATGACGTGCCGCCAGCAGAGTTCGAGGAGACGTTCTACGCTACGAGACGGGCCGACCAGACCCTGGTCGGAATCCAATAGCCCGAGCCTCCATCAGACCCAGTGCGATTCAAGGGTGTCGAGGAGACTGTCGACGGCTTCGGTATCGTGATCCCATTTGGCGAGGATCGCGGCCCGGTCGAGGATCAGCTCGGGGTACTGGTCGAGCCGAGCTTCCGACGCAATTGACGGATCATGCTCGAAGCTCCTTGGTTTCTGCTCGTGCAGCCGCAGATAGGGGTGCACATCCAACGACTCGTGAGCGTAGTTTTGGGTTCGAATAGTCAGACTCTCCCCCGCCGCCATGAACCCCGAGGCCGATCTACGAATCGACTTCGTTGACTCCGACTCCGGCGAGGAGATCACCCACCCGACCACGAGCTACCACGACGACTACATCGTCGCCTAACACGGACGGGACTGCTGCCCAACAAGGACTCACGCCCCACCTTCCTGGCTGTGGCGCACGGATCTGCAGCGTGCGAGCGTCGCCGCGATACACCACATGATCGCTGCCGAAGCTACCAGAAGCCAACTGTGTCCCGAGATCATCCTCTGGTTTGCCAGCGTCAACGCCAAGACGATTACGCACATCAGTGTGGCTGTGAAGCGAAGTGCGGCGATTACAAGTGGCGTCAGATTCCCTTTGGCTTCGGCGTTCACTGGGCAGACTCAATTACTGCGAAGGGGCGCGGGGCACGTTCAGGCCGTAGCGTCAAAATGGATACCCCTCATTCTTTGTCAATGTTAGTCAATACCATGGAATTCGGAATAATAAGGACGGATTCCAGGTGAACGGATATATGGCTCGGCAATCATCAAGTACAGTCGACCGCTGTCGCAAATCTGTAGTCGCCCTACTCGATCGTCGATGGACCACCGGCCGCCGCCGAGCGCTCCTGTAACCAGCACGATAAGCAATCGTAGCCAATCAAACGAGTAGAAGAATTGCGCCCCGGAGGCAACTGCGGGAACGCATAACTCCCGACGAGGGTGACGAACATGGCCACCACCAGGATCAGGCCTATCATGACTCGCAAGCGGTGCGTCGTACTCGCCGCAGCAACGGTCATTTCGCCAAGTCTGATCTTATTATGCATTCACGTCTGGGTATGTGCTGTACCTGTTTGCAATCGGACTGTCGGTGTAGCCATACCGCCACTGTGGTTAGGGTTGCGGTCCACGCGACCCAAGTAGACCCGATCGCCGCAATAGTGATCACCCAATGCATGCAAGCGTGTATGTCATCGATCACTGTAACGAGCACGGCCATCATGACAGCAAAACAGCTAGCTGCTCGTATGTGGTACTTCGCCAGAGCCCATCCCAACATGGTCGGGATAGGGTGGACCGTAGAAAGTGTCAGCAACCCTGGCGTAGCGGCGACAACTATTCTCATAGTCTCAGTAAATGTCATGGCGAGGTCCTCCTGCTCTGTAGGATCGGATCTCCTGCTGTGGGGATGACGGCAGGAATCCTCGAGTCTTTCGCCAGACCGAGCCACGCGAGCTCACTTCACTTGACCGGGTAGATCTGGGGCGGTGCCCAGATCTACCCGGTCATGGTGGCCCGGCCAAGAACGCTTGTAGGCATGCTTGCTGTCTTCCAAGCGGCTTCTGGCAGGGCCGCCGGCTGCGCTGACGGCGTTTGCGGCGTTCGGCGCCGGGTGCCCGCCCGAAGGGATGCGGTGTCAGCTGTTCTTGCTGGTACGGGCGCGCCGAGGAGACATGCCGGCGCGCCCGTAGGGGCTCTGCGATTAGTAGCGGATGCTACTGGGGCAGTCTCACTGGTCCCACGGCTGGACGGGGTACTGGCCGTTTCTCGGCTTGCCCGTTTGGTCGAACTTCATATTCAGGTCCGCGATGATCCTGCCGTAGTTCGGTGAGTCGGAGTTCACGAACGCTTTCCGCTGTTCCAGCGTGAGCCCGGGTGCATAGATGTCCACGGGTGCGCACCCGTGGTTGAACCGGCTAGACTGTTCCAGGGACTTGTTGACCGTTCCGTCCTTTTTGACCAGTTCCAAACAGCTCGGCAACTTTGCCGGATCGAAACTAGGGTCGGCGTTCGCGGTTCCGGTCACAGCGAACCCTCCAAGGAGGGCTCCCCCGGCGACTGCCGCGCCGACGAGCCCGGTCATAATTCGACTCCGGTGCGAGTAACTCGATCGCATAATTGAACTCCTAAAGTGTTTGGACGACGCACACCTTGTGCGACACCACCAACAGTTCCCACCCAATGTCCCCGTTCTGTCCCGGCCCAGAACTAGCTCTGCATCACCTCGACCCCAATGTGACCGCGACCTTCATGTGGCCGAGGATACTTGCGCCAAGCCCGGTCGATACGATAATGTATCGGCAGTTCTTGTTCAAGCCTGCAGGTCTAGATCTGTGATGGATACGTCGCGTGATGACGCATTGGTTTGGTCGGCCGATCGGCTACGCACCTAAGAGTGACCGACGCCGCGTTCGCAACGTTCGCAGAACGCGGTCTCTGTCACTCCAAGGTCTGACAGCTGTCTTTCGCTGCCGGTATTCGCGGCGAAGAGTTTGTCCCTGGTGAATGTAAGGAGTTGTTTCTGAAGTGAACGAAGAAGGTATTAACCGGAGATTGTTCTTGCGTGCCGCTGGTGGGCTAGGGGCAGCAGTTGCCTTGCAGGCGCTCCTTCCGTCTACAGCAGGTGCTGACACAGGCTCGTACTTTCACCACGGGGTGGCGTCGGGGGATCCTCTCTCCGATAGCGTCTTGCTGTGGACCCGGGTAACGCCGACCTCTGATTCACTTCCTGGCACTGGAAGTGGACCCAATGTCGACGTGAAGTGGGAGGTGTCCTCCGATCGGTCATTCCGTAACATAGTGGCGAAGGGGAGCGTTCCAACGGGCCCATATTGCGATCACACAGTCAAGGTGATCGCCGATGGTCTTCAGGCTGGTTCTCAATATCACTATCGCTTCTCTTTTGACGATCAAGTGTCGCCGGTGGGTTCCACAAAAACCACGCCGGCTGATGGCGCTGATGTAGCCAAACTGAAGCTTGCAGTCGCCTCGTGTGCCAACTTTGAAAGTGGATATTTTGCTGCCTATCGACATATGGCCGCCGATAATCCGGATATGATCTTGTTTCTTGGCGACTACATATATGAGTATAAGAAGGGGCAGTTCGGGGTGCATCAGCTGTCGAACGCGCAGCTGTATAACAAGAAGTTGGCGAACACACGATTCCATGAACCCGAGAACGAAATCTATACCCTTGCGGACTACAGGACGAGGTACGCGCAATACCGGCGGGATCCCGACCTGCAGGAGGCTCACCGTCGGTGCCCATGGTTCGTGACGTGGGACGATCATGATATTGCCGATAACACCTGGTCAGGCGGGTCAACGGGGAGCGCCGGCTGGCCAGGCACACCACCGCAGAAATGGTCGGCACGGAAGAAGGCAGCTCACCAGGCGTTTTTCGAATGGATGCCGATCCGCGACAGCGCCCGCGTGTCTACGATTTATCGGTCGTTGCGCTGGGGTAACCTAGCTGAAATCCCTATGCTCGATCTTCGCAGCTTTCGCACTAAAGAGCCCGCGACAGTGCAGGCAGCACGATCCTCCTCCGGGACAATTACTGGCGCGCAGCAGATGGCTTGGCTACAAGAAAAATTGTCAAGCTCTGTCTCGGATGGAGTTCAGTGGCGCATTGTAGGAAACCCTGTAGTCCTATCTCCGCACTGGGGTGGAGCAACGAAGCTGTTCGCGGACACCATTGACGGTCAGATCAACCCCGACCAATGGACAGGATATCAGAACGATCGTGGATCCCTACTCAACTTCCTTGGCTCGAATAATATCGATAACGTCGTCTTTGTAACTGGCGATATCCACTCGGCGTGGGGATTCAACGTTCCTGGGGATCAAAATGATGATAGGTCCAAGCCAATTGCTGCAGAGTTCGTCTCACCATCGATCACCTCGGATAGCTTTTGGGATACTGCTCGAAGCACGAAATACTCGGTTGGCCCTAGCTCGCTGTATGCTACGCCGGCAATGGCGGCGGCTAAAGCGAATTTTCGTCTTGCGAACCACCATTTGAAATTCGTGGATCTGACCTATCACGGATATGGACTACTGGAAATAACGCATGAGGCGGCGGAACACACGTGGAATTTCATCGAGAATCGTGAATTCCAGGAGACGACGGTCTCGTGGCGAAAGAAGGCGGTCGTTGAAGACGGAATCGCCGGCCTTAAGTTGCCTAAGTGATGTCTACCGTAGGGGTATGGTTCGTTAATTGCAGTTGGGGAAAGGTCGCGAACCTGGAGACTTCTGTCTCAGACTTTAAGGGATGAGGCTTCCCGGTCCACGAGAAAAGTGCGCCAGTCGCTGCATGGACCGATTTGGCCTGAGGACGAGTCAGTGCCCGAGCTGGTTGGCGGCTCGACCAGGGCGTCATACGACGTCCGATAGTTTGATCGACCAGAACTTCGCGGACCTATATCTGCCCAGCGAGTCACCCCCACCGAGCGTCCCCAGTCGTAGAGTTGTATCACGGTGGTGGGTGGGCCGCGAAGATCGGCGACCACACTCTGTCGCTCCTCGCGGAGGATCTCTCCCGGAACAGCGTCGCGTGTACAACGTCGAGTATCGGCGTGTGGGTACGGCGGCGCGTGGCCGATGACGTTCACCGACGCCTTCTACACGTATAGGACTGCGTCCACGCCTGGCGTTGGGGACTGCTCAGGCTTTGCTTGACACCTGACCTGTGAGGATTTCCTCGCTGGAAGGATGTTGACCATGCCCAAGCCCTACCCCCAGGAGTTTCGCGACGACGTTGTGGCCGTGGCCCGTAAGGGCGGCGCTCCGTTGAAGCAGATCGCGAAGGACTTCGGGATTTCCGAGGGCTGCCTGTCGACCTGGTTGAAGAAGGCCGACGTCGAGGACGGGAACCGTCGCGGCGTCACCGATCAGCAGGCGGCAGAGCTTCGTGAGTTAAAGAAGCGCAACCGGCTGCTGGAGCAGGAGAACGAGGTCTTGCGCCGGGCAGCGGCGTATCTGTCGCAGGCAAATCTGCCGGGAAGATAGTCTTCCCGCTCGTCCGTGAGATGGCCGCGACCGGCGCCCGCATTAGGGTGCCGGTCGCGGTGACGTGCAGGGTGCTGAAAATCAGCAGACAGGCGTACTACCAGTGGCTCGCCGAGCCGTTCAGTCAGCGTGATTGGGATGACGCGCACGCGATCAACGCCTTGCGTGAGCTTCATGAGGACGACCCCACATTGGGCTATCGGTTCCTGACCGACGAGCTCGCTGACGTGGGCATCACGGTCTCAGAGAATCGAGGCTGGCGTCTATGCTCGATGGCGGGGGGTGTTCGCCTCCCACCACCGACGCCGTGCACAGGCCCGCAAGCCCGGGCCACCGGTGCACGATGATCTACTCGCGTTCGTCGACCGGCATGGACAGACGCGTCACGACTTCACCGCAACCAGGCCGAACGAGAAGTGGTTGACCGACATCTCAGAGCATCCGACCGGCGAGGGCAAGCTCTACCTCTGCGCGGTCAAGGACTGCTACTCGGGCAAGATCGTGGGCTACTCGATCGACTCTCGGATGAAGTCCGCACTGGCCGCCTCAGCGATCCGCAATGCGATCACCCAACGCGACCCGGCCGGCACGATCTGCCACTCGGACCGAGGCAGCCAATTTCGTTCCAAGAAGGTCCAGCGACTATTGAAGAACAACGGCCTGAAAGGTTCGATGGGCCGCGTCGGGTCCTCCGGTGATAACGCCGCGATGGAGAGCTTCTTCGCTTTGCTGCAAAAGAACGTTCTCGACACCAAGCGGTGGGGCACCCGCGAGGAACTCCGCCTGGCGATCGTGACTTGGATCGAGACCAAGTACAACCGCAGACGCCGCCAGAGGCGACTCGGCAAGCTCAGCCCGGTCGCGTTTGAGACAATCTACGCAGCCGCAAACGCGGCCTGAAGATCACTAACCCCGAGTGTCAACCAAACTCTGGGCAAACCCTTGGCCGCAGCTCAGCGCCACCCGGGCAATTGTGGGCCGGGCATGACGCAGGCGCTCAACTGACAGCGCTGGCTGCGATGCCGTCCGCGCGGCGCCTGCTCCGCGTTCGAGACGCGGCATACCCGATCCCTAGCATGATGGACACGCTCAGCGGGGTGCCTGGCGGCTATCCCCCACCGATGCGACGTCGACGACCCGACCGGCCGTATCTTGCCACTGGTCCGAACCGTTTGGTGCACGGCACTGTGGACCATGTGGTGCCATACGCATTGGCACGCGAGTGCCAACGACGACCGCCATCCAAGAACAGGACTTATATCGGCGGTCCACGGCCCTTACACCTCGCTGGTGAACCATAGATACCGACGCGCCGACCTGGCCTCCCTGTCCGCGATCCTGTCGGCGACAGAATTAGAATCAATAGACCGCCCCCGTAGATTTCACGGGACGCAGCATGTGCCGCCGCGATCCGCCCGGGGAGCCACGCATGCCGAACTGCTCATGCCGATCGCGGGCGTGATTACCATTCTCCGCATCAGAAACCTATTTCGTTCGTGGTATGCCGATGAGTTCATCCACGGCGGATCGAACTGTTGTGACAACGTCTTCTTGGGCATTTTGCGGCACGGTTCCTGCTGTCTCGTCATCGGCAGGGGTTGGTGAATTCTCGTTCTGGTTCGCCCGTTTGTCTAGGTAGCGGGATGCATCGCCGGTGCCTGTGATTGCCGCGTGAAGCCCCTCGGTCACACTCGCGGCGAGGGACTCTTGAGGCGTGGGCGCATTGGAGGAGTCGAGGGAAAGGGGGGTGGGCCTTGCGTAGTCGTCACGGGTATATCCGGTCTCGATTGCGGTTCGGGCGATGGGTGAGGCAAAGTCAACAAGTGGGCGCATCGCGGAAGATGGCCCGTGCTCAATGAGAGGCAGGGCGAGCGGCAATATCGGAGCGGGAAGAGTGATATAGCGCGTATCGCCGCTTACCTGGCAGTGTGTGTCTGCAGTGCAGCTCGATTTGGCTGCCCGGACAGCGTCAGCGACCTCGTGTGGATGATATCCGAGGGGTGTCGCAGTCGGCGTATCATCGTCTTTCGGGGACAAATATGTTCCATGTGAGTACATGAATCCTGCCATCGCATTCGCTGTGGCAAGGACGTTTGTAGGGTAGGTAGGAAAGTCGGTAACGCCGTCGTATTGTAGCGCAATATCGGTGGTGTTTACGTTGGCCGACGTGCGGGTAGGCGAGGATCGGCCAAATGTTGCGCCAAAGGCCGGGCCGGTCCACTTCAATGGTGCCAGTCTTTGGAATATGCCTCCGTTTGGTCGGGAAGGGTTTGCGATGGCGACAAACGAGACATTTTCGGGGACCCCTCCGGGCTTCGCAGCGAGTTCGCGTTTGAGCTCACTCGCAACTGTGGCACCTTGTGAGTATCCGAAAACTACCCTTGAGTCCATGCTATCTGTGTCTTCATAAACCGATTTGGCGCTCGAAATTCCACTGGCGACCGAGTCATCTAGCTGGGTCCCGAGAGGTCCTCCCCAACCCTCGAATGGGAGGGGGCCAAACTCTGCAATGTAGGGCACGGGTTTGGTAACGCAGCCGTCAGCCTCGCACGCTCCTGTTGGAGATACGTAATACTGGATGGAATGTTCGAGGTAGCCCGGCACGGGCGCAGGATCCTTGGTGCCAGTACCAGGGATGACCAGCACGGTCGTAGCAGCGCAAGCTACCGCAGAGGTCGCAGTTAGGGCTGCGAGGCTTGCCGCTGTGCCGAGCGCCCCCGTTAGGATGAGGTGAATGGGCGATTTCATCAGGATCCTCCTAGATCACGGGCGACGATCCACGAGGCATCTGTCTGCCTCGAGCTTGTCGATACAATAGCGTATCGAGACAGGTTAACGGTAAGGCGTCCGCGAACTGCGACACTGCGCAGATCGGCAACTGCCGCCGATGCACCGTCAGCGCACGAGCGTTCGCACGAGAGACACAGTGGTGTGGGCCGAGCTGATGAATGCGGGGCGGCCCTCATTTTCCCCGTGTTCGCCGGTCGCGTACTCATTTGTGTTGTCGCCGAGATGAACGATGGCAGTGAGGTCGGAACGTTGCGCGAGGTACCTGTACGCCGCGAAGTATCCCCTTCTCAATTCGAGCAGCTTGCGACACCGAATCGGATAGCGGTGGCGTCCTCGTCTGCGGGCGGAGATGTCTTGGGGCGGCCGATCGGTGAGACAGCGCCCTTGGTGAGTCCGCTGTTCACGCGGAATCGGTACCAGTATCGAGTTGCTGGCTGCAGGATTGAGTACATCGACCTTCACTGTGTGATCACGTGAGTCATCGGTAGTGACAGTTCCTGTGGCCGAAGTATCTCCGAAGTCAGGACTAGTCGACATCTCCCAGGTACCCCCCCGACGGTAGACCCTTCCCTGACCCTGCGGTCGCATCACGGGATGGCGTGATGCGTGTCCAGAATATTATCCGGGGCTCAGTGAGGATCCCCCCGACGCCACTCCGTGGAGGTATACCCGATCGTTGACCTTTATAGACGGGGCGGCTACTGCTTGGGCTGCCGGTAGTTACGCCCACGGCAACGGTGGCTCGCGGCACCCGCAGCGCTGAGGAAACTACGACGCGTTACGGAATGGTCTGACTTCGGATCGATCACTATTCACTCTCCGAGTTTATATGTATATGCCTCTACGAGTGCGGTAAAAAGCCTTATTCGCCGGGAGTGAACCGCAGTAGAATCCGGCTCAATCATGTATTGCACCAGGGTACCTTCATGGGCGGCGATGAGCACCAGGCAAAATTCATCCATATCGAACGCGCGACGCCCAACCCGAGACAGAAGTAGCTCCACGAAGGAACCGAGCTCTTGCCGGATCGCAACTTCGCGGGCCTCGACCATCTCAAGTATTTCGGGACGACGCGTTGCAAGAGCAGTGAATTCGGTCGATACTCGAAACCAATCCATACTCATGGGCATCATCGATTCAATACCCGAGAGTGCCGTATGCAGGTCCAGTCCCTCCATCTCGCTCAGAGACGCCCCTACGATCCGTACACTTTCAATCATTCGACCGGCTTCTTGTCTCCAGACAGTCATGTAGAGCTCGTCCATCGAATCAAAGTTCGAGTAGAAGGCCCCCCGCGTGAAGCCAGCAGCAGTACATACCTGCTGGACGGTAGAGCGACCGAAACCGCGTGCTGCGAACGTCGTGAACGCGGCGTCGATCAATCGCTGACGGGTTGCCGCGCGCTCGTTCGAAACCGACGCTTCCTCATTCGACACACCAGGCCCGATCTCGCAACGGTCTACATCTCTCGACATGGATCCTCCTGGGGGATACGTTACCGTCTCGACAGCGCCGACCGGGCGACGAGGTGGGATAGCGAGTCGTGCCGTTTCAGCGCAGCGCAGGACAGCGGACGGCGGTGCGGATCACTGCGTACTGTCTCGTCATGGCTATAAGTGCCACCGCCGGTGGTGCCGTCGTCGACAGCCCATCGTCACCCGCTCCGACTCATGCTCAGCCCTGGTCTCAGCGACCATCCGGACCGCCCGCTCACGTAGCTCGGCCAGGTACCTCTTCGACGTATTTCCTGACATGCCTCCGAGAATGTCGTACCCCTCTCGTATGGTCGCCACAAGCGGCCTACCGGAGCGAACAGAGATGACCACTTCTCAGGCTAGTGTTTCGCCGGCACCCAACGCCGGCGTCGCGACAGTCTCGTGGATCAGCCAAGACGGCACTGTGAATGCGGTGGTGGTTGGGCCGCGAAGATCGGCAACGGCGTTCTGTCGCACCTCGCGCAGGATCTCTCCCGGCGCGGCGTCGCGGTCTATAACGTCGAGTATCGGCGAGTGGGGACCGGCGGTGGGTGGCCGACGACATTCACCGACGCGCTCTACGCGTATCGAACGGCGTCGACGTTGCACCGCCGGTGGCCGCAGCTCAGCGCCACGCGGATGGTTGTCGCCGGGCATAGCGCAGGCGCCCAACTCGCGGCACTGCCTGCGATGCCGTCCGCGCGACACCTACTCCGCCTTGGTGACGCGGCAGACCCGTACCCTCGCGCCTTCGTGTCGCTCGCCGGAGCGGTCAACCTGCGGAGAGAAGCCTTCGCAGGAAGATCCACCGTGATCGCCGCGCTCGGAGGAGTGCCGGCAGCGGTCCCCGACCGGTACGACACCGTCGACCCGATCGGCCGCATCTCACCATTCGTCCGGACCATTCTGGTACACGGAACTGCGGACCGCGTGGTGCCATACGCACTGGCCGACGAGTTTTACCCGGATGCCAACGACCGTCACACGAGACCCGAATTAATACCGGTGGTCGGCGGCTCGCATACCTCGCTCGTGAACCATCGATCCCGACGCGCCTACCTGGACTCGCTGACCGCGATCCTGTCAGCGACGAAGTCGGGATCAATGGGCAAAACCGTCCGATAAGAGTGCACGTCGTGGGGACGGATGAAGGCATCGATCATGGTCGACGGCTGCGGTCCTAGTTCACGTCGGCTGTTCGTTGAAGGCCAGCAGAATCGTATGCGAGCTCGTCATCGATCAACTCAATCGGCGACGGCCGATAAGACACCGGCAAGCAGTCGCGTAACAATGGAAATGACGAGCGTCCGTGTCTTATCACCCCTCACCTGTCGGTCGTCGAGTCCTGTCGATGAGAAGATCAATCCATGACCGTGACCGGCGACTTCGACCTGACCAACGAAGAGTTGCGCGCGGTCGCACGCTACGTCGCGGAGTCGGCCGAGGATGTTCTCCGCGTGTTCGAAAGCACCTGCCCCGATGACCCCCGCCCGCGCGCTGCCATTGACGCCGCATGGGAGTTCGCCAACGGCGCACGTCGGACCAAGCTCCAACGAATCACCTCACTCGACGCACACCGGGCCGCAAAGAGCGCGCCAACCGAGACCGCACGCCTGGCCGCGCAAGCCGCCGGCGACGCCGCATCCGCCGCCTACCTCCATCCCATCTCGAAAGGCCACCAAGTAGGACATATCCTCCGTGCGCCGGCAAACGCAGCACGCATCGCCGAGATCGAGTCGGGCACCGATGCCACGGCTGACGAACTGATCGAACGCGCCTATCAGCGAGCCAACTCAACCGTCATCGAAGTCCTACAGCGCTACCCACTCGCGCCACACGGCAGAAGCCGCGCGGCACAACTCATGAGCGCACTGGAAAGCAGGCTCCGCGACACCCACTAGCCCAACGCACGGTCCACGGTCACGAATCACCCGGCCACGCGGCAACGTATGGCGGCCCCCCAAATTGCATTCCAATTCGACAACTGTCAATATCGACACATGTCGAATCCGATGGCTCTGGAAAAGCGGGACATCACGCTGACGCGATGCTCACCATTAGTTCGCGACCCGCTCACAGCCGACCAGGCCAGCCGGGCGTCGGCCGTTTTCAAAGCACTCGCCGACCCGGTTCGGCTGCGCCTGTTCAGCCTGATCGCCTCCCGTGAAGGCGGCGAGGCGTGCGTCTGCGATATCTCGCCAGCCGTCGACGTTTCGCAGCCGACGATCTCGCACCACCTCAAGGTGCTCAAAGCGGCGGGACTACTCGAATCTGAGCGTCGCGCATCGTGGGTGCACTACCGAGTGGTCCCGGACGCTCTGACCGCACTCAACGCACTCTTGGCGCCGGCCACCGGCACCCTCACCGCGGCGAGCCCGGTGTGACGGCAGCCAGCGACGAGAAGGTCGGCGGGAAACTCTCCACGCTCGACCGCTTCCTGCCGGTCTGGATCGGCGCGGCCATGATCGCTGGCCTGCTCCTTGGCCGGGCGATACCAAGCCTCAACAACGCCATCGAGAAGCTCCAGGTCGACGGAGTCTCCCTGCCGATCGCGCTCGGCCTGCTAATCATGATGTACCCAGTCCTCGCGAAAGTTCGATACGACCGCCTCGACACTGTCACCGGCGACCGTAAACTTCTCATCGGATCGCTACTGCTCAATTGGGTACTCGGACCCGCGCTCATGTTCGCACTCGCGTGGCTGATGCTGCCCGACCTACCGGAGTACCGGACCGGACTCATTATCGTCGGCCTGGCGCGCTGCATAGCAATGGTCATCATCTGGAACGACCTCGCCTGCGGTGACCGCGAAGCTGCCGCTGTCCTCGTCGCGATCAACTCGGTATTCCAGGTGGTCATGTTCGCGGGCCTCGGGTGGTTCTACCTTTCGATCTTGCCCGGCTGGCTAGGTCTCGAGCAAACCTCCATCGACGTTTCACCGTGGCAGATCGCCAAGTCCGTCTTGATCTTCCTCGGCATTCCCCTCATCGCCGGATTCCTCTCCCGACGCATCGGCGAACGCACCAAGGGCCGCGGTTGGTACGAGCAGTCGTTCCTGCCGCGGGTCGGACCGTGGGCCCTCTACGGGCTACTCTTCACGATCGTGATCCTCTTCGCCCTGCAGGGCGAGCAGATCACGTCCAAACCATGGGACGTCGCTCGCATCGCACTCCCCCTCCTCGCCTACTTCGCCATCATGTGGGGCGGTGGCTACTCCCTCGGTGCGATCATGCGGCTCGGTTACGCCCGCACGACCACACTCGCCTTCACCGCGGCAGGCAACAACTTCGAACTCGCCATCGCAGTGGCCATCGGCACCTACGGGGCCACCTCCGGACAGGCGCTCGCCGGCGTCGTCGGACCACTCATCGAAGTCCCCGTCCTCGTCGCCCTCGTCTATGTATCCCTCGCCCTGCGCAGACGATTCCCAACCACCGAACTCGTCGCGTCGGCCGCACCAGGAGAACGTCAGCGATGAACGCGTCGCCCGCGAACCGCCCTTCCGTCCTATTTATCTGCGTAAAGAATGCGGGCAAATCCCAGATGGCCGCGGCGATCCTGACTCAGATCGTCGGCGACGGTGTCGAGGTCCATTCAGCAGGCACTCGGCCGGGCACCGCCATCAATGCGCTGTCGGCCGAATCGTTGCGCGAGATCGGCGTCGACATCAGCGCCAAGGTCCCCACAGCGATCGACACCGCACTCCTGCACCGGGTCGACCTTGTCGTCACTCTCGGCCGCGAAGCGTTCTTCGACTCGCCCGGAGTCCGGATCGTCAACTGGGACACCGACGAACCATCGGAACGCGGTGTCGACGGAATCGAACGCATGCGACTCGTACGCGACGACATCGCCGCCCGAGTTCAACGATTGATCACTGAACTGGTCGGCGACCAGTCCCGATCGGGCACGTATCGGGTGACCTGACGTCGCCCCGGTTCTCCCTCGGCCTACGCCGGAGCGGCCGCGGCATCGGTGGGTTCGTGAGGCGCGCCGATCGGCCGACGGACATTGATCAAAAGACCGGTGATTACAGCGACTGCCGCGAGGAGGCCTGCCGCGACATAGAAGCCGATACTCTCGCCGTGGACCAGCGCTTGAGCCTGCATATGTGCGGCGTCGTCCGGGCCTTTCACCGCCCCCTGATTCCGGGTGATGTAGGCGCTCGCCGCGTTCGCCGCCAAGGTGTTCAGCAATGCGGTGCCGATTGCTCCGCCCACCTGCTGAGACGTGTTCACCATTGCCGAGGCGACACCGGCGTCATGCGGCTCCACACCATACGTCGCCAAGTTCATCGACGTCATGAACACGGTGCCCATCCCGATACCGAGCATGAGCAGCGCAGGGAAGATCACGCTCCAGTACCGGGTGGAATCCGCCGAGATCTGAGTGAAGAGCAACATCGCGCATGCGGCGAGCAGCGCACCGGGAACCAAGAGGTTTCGCGGAGGAACTCGCGTGATCAGCCGCGCCGCGATCTGCGTGGACCCGATCAACATACCGAGCACCATTGGAAGAAACGCGACGCCCGCACTCAGCGGCGAATAGTTATGCACGGTCTGCATGTACAACGTCAGGTACAGGAAGGAACCGAACATCGCGATCACCGACAGCCCGACGGCGAGATACGCGCCGCCCCTGGCCCGATCGGTGATCACCCTCAGTGGCAGCAGCGGGTAGCTACTCCTGGTCTGCCAGGCGACGAACAGCACCAGCAGCACTACGGCACAGACGAGACTCGCAACGGTCCCGGTATCACTCCAACCGGCCTCCGAAGCTCGACTGAACCCGTACACGACGAGGGCAAGGCCCGTACCCGCCAAGACAACACCGAGGATGTCGAGTTTGACAACCTGGTCGTGATTTCGCGGAGGTTCCTTGATCTCGAAGATGGCCCCGGCAAGCGCGATGGCAGCGAACACCACATTGATGTACATGGTCCAGCGCCAGTCCAGCGCTTGGGTCAACAGTCCGCCCAGGAGCAGCCCCACGGCCGCGCCGCCACCGGCGATCGCGCCGAAGATGCCGAAGGCGCGCGCACGCTCCTTCGGAGTAGTGAACATGACGGTCAACAACGACAGAGCGGCCGGCGCCAACAGCGCTCCGAATGCGCCCTGAAGCGCACGCGCGCCGAACAACATTGCTTCGTTTACCGCGGCACCGCCCAGAGCGGAGGCGAACGCGAAACCGACGAGCCCGATCATGAGCGCGCGTCGTCGGCCCCAGAGATCGGCGATTCTGCCGCCGAAGAGCAGTAACGCGCCGAACGCGAGTGCATAGGCGGTGATCAGCCACTGCTGATTCGCATCGCTGATATCCAGATCCTGCTTCGCATACGGCAGAGCGATGTTCACGACAGTGCCGTCGAGCACCACCATCAGCTGCGCGATGCAAATGAACACCAGCGCCTTCCAACGCCGAGGGTCTGGACCTGCTCCAACTGGGGCGTTGGCAGACGTCACTGGTCGTCTCGATTCTGTCGTCGTAATTGAGTTCGCCTGCCGACGGTAGCCCTCTCCGCGGGCGGCGACAAGATCTTTTTCAACACATGCCGAAATTATGAGTGAGATCATCCTTACGCCATGAGACGATCGAGCCGAATGTCCGATAACCAGGCCTTCGTGGCCAAATTCGACGCCTGAGCGGGAGACAACGAGACGTCGTGTGTCCGCATCGGCACCCTCGATAGCCTCTGCCTGCGATCTCACGTGTCGGGCCGACCACACTCGCAGACTGCTTCGGGAGGTGTGTCCTTCCGCGTGGCCGGGGTCGATGCTGGCAGAGTCGACAGCATGCGTGAGGAACAGAGGATGGCGACCCACACTCCCGAATCCGCGTCGTTCGTAGCGCGAGTGCAGACAGTGATGAAGCTGTGCGCCGAACTGAACGCCGCGCCCTTCACCGACCTCGCGCACCGGACCGAGAAGCTCAACGAGATCTTCGGGCGCACAGTCCCCGACTCCCTGTCAATTCTGCCGCCGTTCTACTCCGACTACGGACTCCACACTTCCTTCGGCGATCGTGTGTTCATCAACCAAGGGTGCTTCCTGCTCGACTTCGGCGGCATCACGATCGGCGATCGTGTGCTGATCGGCCCGCGCGTCACGTTGAGTACTTCCGGGCACCCCGTCGAGCCCGACGAACGGTTCGACTACATCACTCATGCGCCCATCGTCATCGAAGACAACGTGTGGATCGGTGCCGGCGCCACCATCGCGCCGGGTGTCACGATCGGCCACGACTCCGTCGTCGGTGCCGGCACTGTCGTCGCGAAGGATGTCCCTCCGCTGAGCGTCGTCACCGGCACGAACATGGTCGAACGACGAACACTGAACGCGCCGTCGTCGACGTCCTGAAAACGTTGGCACTCGAACCGTTCCCCAGGGCCGGTACGAGTGCCAACGTTGCAAGCTACACGTCTCGTCGCCGGAGCAGGACCCATGCGACCGCGAGCACAGCGGCCACTTCGACTGCAAACACGCCGAGTCCGGGCCACGCCGACAGAAGATCCGGGTTGAACGGCACGGGAGTGGAGATGGCCTGGCCCGCATTGCCCGGCATCAGCTTGGCGAGCCATTCCCCGAACGCACCCGGCACCATCATCACCATGTTGCCGAGGATCAGAATGACGGCGAGAACAATCGTGATGGTTCCCGCTGTGTGCCGCACCAGGAATCCGACTCCGACGCCGAGCAGTGCGATCCCCGCCATGAATAGACCACTGCCGTACATGGACCGCGCCACCGCGCCGTCGAACGGCAACCCGATGCCTTTCGCGTCGAGGAAATAGTTTCCGCCGAAGTATCCGAGTAGTGCGGTGTAGGTGCCGACCACGAACATCAGCGTGCTGACGAGGAGTGACTTCGCGAGCATCACCCGGCCTCGTGACGGGACGGCGGCGAACGTCGCCTGCACCATGCGGGTGCTGTATTCACTCGTCACACACAGCGCGCCGATGACCACTGCGCAGATCTGCGCGATCATCATGCCCCAGGTGATGAACGACCCGGGAGACTCGTCGGCGGTGTCCGAGGCGAGCCACTCTGCGTTCGCGGCACACAGGACGACGGTGAGGCCGGCACCTAAGACCACGGTGGCACCGAGCGTCCACCATGTGGAGCGGACGGAGAAGAGTTTGATCCATTCAGCGCGGAGGATTGCTCCGAACCCTGGAACTGAGGGCTCGGCGAACGTCTCATCGACGGGCCGAGCGGAAGCGGTTGCGATAGTCATCAGAAGGCTCCTTCGAGGGTCGGTTCGGCGGATCGACCTAAGTGCGCGTGATATTCGACGACGTCAGCCGTCAGCGTCATGAACGCCTCTTCGAGCGACGACTGCACGCCGGAAAGCTCGTGGACGCGGACACCTGCGTCGAACAAGACGTCGCCGACCGATGACGCGGTCACGTTGTTGATGCGCAGTTCGTCGCCGAACGGCGCCGCGTCGTGCCCGGCCCGGGCCAGTGCTCGCCGGGCGTCCGCGACTTCGGGAGTCCGCAACCGCACATGGCTGGGGGCGTGGTCGGCCATGAAGTCGGTCATGGACGCGTCCGCGAGGATCCTCCCCTGCCCGATGACGATGAGGTGGTCGGCCATCAGTGACATCTCCGCCATGAGGTGCGACGAGACGAAGACGGTACGTCCTTCGTCGGCGAGTTGCCGACAGAGTTGTCGCACCCACCGAATGCCTTCGGAGTCGAGCCCGTTGACCGGCTCGTCGAGGATCACCACGGGCGGGTCGCCGAGCAGCGCCGCGGCGATTCCGAGTCGTTGCCGCATGCCGAGGGAGAATTTGCCCGCTCGCGTCCGAGCCACGTCCTCGAGGCCGACGTGATTAAGGATCTGGCGAACCCGTGCATGCGGAATGCCGTTGCTCGCGGCGAGCCACCGCAAGTGTCCGAGCGCAGATCGGCCCGGATGTACCGCGTGCGCTTCGAGCAGCGCGCCGACCTCACGAAGTGGCGCGGGCGACGCTGCGTACGGGTGCCCGTTGACGGTGACTGAACCGGAGGTGGGTCGGTCCAATCCGAGGATCATCCGCATGGTCGTCGACTTGCCCGCGCCATTCGGGCCGAGGAATCCGGTAACTTTTCCCGGCCTCACAGTGAAGTCGAGTCCGTCGACGGCGGCTTTGTCGCCGTATCGTTTGGTCAGTTCGTGTGCTGAAATCATTGCCGCGCTCCGTCGTCGAGATTCATCATCACGATGAAATTAACGCTGACCAGCACGTACGCGCATCGGGGACCGCACTGACTCTGACCCTGGTTCACATATCAGGGGATACCCGTAGCCGACATTCGACGCCGGTGAGCCGCGAACCTTCCGAGCCCTGGCGGTCTAACCTCTATGCTCTGCGCCAGAGCACCGAGTAGCGAAACATCGTCAGACGCTGCCACGTCGCGCCGGGCAGTTCGTCGGCGACGAGGTCTCTGACTTGCGTATAGGTGTGCGGCGGCGGCCAGACGGTCGGAGCCGAATGCTCCCAGTACCCGTTTCGCCACGACAGCCAACGGTGTCGAGCAACGCCCGCGACCGCGTATGCGTAGTCGACTGGAGCCGATGGCCGCGCGAGTCCCACGATCACCAGCACCCCGCCCGGTGCGGTCAGATCGGCGAGCCGCCGGAGCGCTGCGCGTGAATCGGCGAGGTGATGGAAGGTCGCTACGGAGGCGACGACGTCGAACGTGCGACCAAACTCGTGATCCATGACATCGTCGCAGACCCACCGGACCCCGTCGACTTCGTCCCGTGCCGACCCGAGTACTTGTTCGTCGACGTCGATCGCGGTGACGTCCTCGATCCGCGTGCGAAGGTCAGCGGCCAGGATTCCGTTACCAGTCCCGACATCCAGCGCCGACCGAGCATTGTCGGGCACTGCATCGAGAACCACACGGTGATAGTGGATGTTGTGGTTCCACCGTTCGTGCGCCCCGCTCACCTGGCCGACGGTACACCGCTAACGGTCGGATTCGGCCGAACGCCGGCGAGATGTTGATCGGCTAGCCGTAGTGGGCAGCCAATTCCGTGAGTGCTCGGCCATTCTCTGTTCGCGCGCGGATTGAATGGCGTCCAATGTCCGATTGCGGAGATGTCCGCCGGTCGGCTCACTCGACCAAAATACGTACATCTACCCTATTTCCCGCAACCGCGATAAACGTAGAAATGCCCCGCCTGAATTTGCAGACGGGGCATTTCAGAGCCGAAATCC
The DNA here is from genome assembly GCF_032711245.1 of Gordonia abscondita. Classification (GTDB taxonomy): domain Bacteria; phylum Actinomycetota; class Actinomycetes; order Mycobacteriales; family Mycobacteriaceae; genus Gordonia. Next base: position 3,307,276 of record NZ_CP128986.1, on the reverse strand, counting down.
GATCACTCGGCGTCGACGACCTTTCCGTCGACGGTGACCTCAACCTTCCGAGTCTTGGTGTTGTACGTGATCTCACCGTGCTCGAAGGTCGACTTCTTGATGTCGCCCTCTTCGGTCTCGTCGCTGGTCGCCGTGCCCAACGGGCCCGCCGAGCCTGCTTTGCCGTCATCGGACGGCTTGCCCTTCTCATCGCGATCGACGTTCCACGCGTCGCGGATCTTGCCCCACGTGATGAAGGCAGAGTCGCCCTTCGCCGTGATGACACCGCCGTCGAACTGCTGGAACGAGACGCCGTTCTCGCCCTTACCGGATGCGTCGTCACCGGTCATGGGCTTGCCGAGATCGGTCTTCTGCTTCTCGGTCGCAGACGAGTACTTCGCGGCGATCGGGCCGGTCAGAGTGACCTTCGATCCGTTCGCAGCGTCGAGGGAGACATCCGCACTGCTCTCGGTGCCAGACTCCGAACCCGACTGCGAACCGCTCGTATCGGCGGACTGCTCGGTGGCTGTGCCCGACGCCTTCGACGCGTCGTCATCCTTGTCGTCGCTGCATCCTGCAGCGACCAGAGTCGTCACGGCCAGAGCCGCGATGATGCCAGCCGACCGGCGGCGCACGATCTTCGTCATTAGATCCCCTTCAATTCTCTGTCACATCCGGGCCAGGTGAATGCGTCAGCATTGACCCCGCAATGAGACTAGCGGGTATTAGGGACCTAGTCACCGAACTCCCAGGTTTCGATTTCGAAACATATTCAATCGAACAGCTCACAACGTGGCCTCACCACCCCAAACAGTCGGCTATCCCGACCGTGTGTAGGTTTGATATATCGAATGACAACTGAAGGAACACGAATGTCTGACATCATGCCGGAGCCATTCGTCATCGACTGCGGGACGGTGCGGATAGTCGGCGACCGATGGGTCGCGCACCCATCGTCGGGAGCGCCGATCATCCTACTCCACGGCGGCGGACAGACACGCCATTCCTGGGATCGAAGCGCATCGGCGCTCGCGGCACGAGGCCGCAATGTCTACACGATCGACCTCCGCGGGCACGGCGACAGTAGTTGGGCGGCCGACGGCGACTACGGTATCGACGCATTCGTCGCCGACCTCCGCCACGTCATCGAGACGATCGGGCAAGCGCCCATCCTGATCGGCGCATCCCTCGGCGGAATCACCAGCTTGTGCGCGGCAGGCGAACACTCGGGCACCGCGGCCGCCCTCGTGATGGTCGACGTCGTCGTCCACGTCGAGCCCGAGGGCATCGAGCGCATCAAGACGTTCATGACCGATCACATCGGCGGCTTCGCGACACTCGACGACGTCGCCGATGCGATCGCCGCCTACAACCCTGGGCGTGAACGCCCCGGGAGCCTCGAAGGCCTCAAGAAGAACGTCCGACTCCACGACGACGGCCGCTGGTACTGGCATTGGGATCCGCAATTCATCGTGAGCTCCGGAAACGAAGCCCGCCGACACACCGATCCCGTGCGACTCGGCGCAGCCGCACGACGGGTCGACGTGCCGACGCTGATCGTGCGCGGTGGGGAGTCTGACGTGGTCAGCGAAGCAGGCGTCGCGAGCATGCTCGAACTCGTCCCCCACGCTGACGTCGCCGACGTCACCGCGGCAGGCCACATGGTGGCAGGCGACGACAACCAAGTGTTCGCGGCCGCCATCCACGAATTCCTCGACAGACACGAGTTCTGACGGTCTCCACCAGTACTTATCCTGGCCAGGCGCCGTACCGAGTCTCGACTCCGATCAACCCTGGAGCCGGTGACGAGGGACACCCCGGATCAGCGGATCGATCAGCATGAAATGAATCGGGCAGGCAATAGGGTTGACGACGAATACTTGTCTAGAAAGTTGAAGAATTCTGTCTACCTCAAAGCCGTACCCGCGCATCGCCGTCATCGTCCTGTGCGCGGCAGGCATTGTCGTCTCGCTCATGCAGACGATCATCGTCCCACTCATCCCCCAATTGCCCTCACTCGTCCACACCACCTCGAACAACGCGTCCTGGGCGCTGACCATCACCCTGCTTGTCGGTGCCGTCGCGACACCGATCGCCGGCCGGCTCGGCGACATGGTTGGCAAACGCCGCGTGATGATCGCCAACATGGCTTTCGTCGCGGTCGGCTCAATCATCTGTGCCGTGTCGACCGCACTGATCCCGTTCCTCGTTGGCCGAGCCCTTCAAGGCATCGGCATCGGTACGATCGCCGTCGGCATCAGTATCTTGCGCGACATCGTCCCAGCCAACCGCCTCGGCGCATCTGTCGGCGCTATGAGCGCGTCGCTCGGTGTCGGTGGTGCGCTCGGGCTGCCGTTCGCCGCGATCATCGCCGAGCACGTCAGTTGGCACGCCCTCTTCTGGGTCAGTGCCGCAACCGCTGTCGCAGGCGCGGTCGGGCTCCGCATGTATGTGCCGGAGAGTCCCGAGCGCGCGGGCGGCAAATTCGACACCCTCGGCGCCGTTGGACTTACCGCCGTCCTCACCTTCGTGCTACTGCCCGTATCGAAGGGGGCCGAATGGGGTTGGAGCGCACCGATCACTGTCGGTCTGTTCGCAGCGTTCGTGGTCGCTGCCGTCGTCTGGTGGCAGTGGGAGCGACGCGCGAGCAATGCCCTCATCGACCTCGACGTGTTGACGAGCAAACCGATCATGTTGACGAATATCGCGTCGATCGCGACGGGATTCGCGTTTTACGCGTCACAGATGGCTCCGATCCAACTCCTCATGGCGCCAACCGAGACCCCGGGCGGGGTCGGTATGAGCATGGTTCTCGCGAGCCTCGTCCTGATGCCGATGGGCCTGGTCATGTTCGGGTTCTCCTACATCAGCGCCTGGCTCACCGATCGCAGCGGCGCCCGCATCTCGCTCGCCGTCGGAGGGCTCGTGATCGGTGCGGGCTACGTGGTGTTCCTGCTCGCGTTGGACGGCCCGTGGACCGTCGGCTGGCCGTCCATTCTGCTGTCCGGAGCGCTAGTCGGTGCCGGGCTCGGTCTGGCGTACTCGGCGATGCCCGCCCTGATCATGCAGGTGGTCCCGACAACGCAGACCGGTGAAGCCAACGGCGTCAACGCACTGATGCGCGCCGTCGGCACCTCGACGTCGACCGCGGTGATCGGCATGGTGCTGACCGCGTCGACCGTCACCACGCACACTCGTGCCGGCGCTGTCGTCACGCCTGCGATCTCCGCGTACTCGGTCACGGCGCTCGTGTGCCTGGCGGTCTGTGTCGTCGCTTTCATCAGTTCGATGGCCATCCCCAAACTGAAGGGGCTCGTCGTCGACGACGTCCTCTGACCGTCTGGATCCTCCGGTCCAAGCTGCGGGAAGACGAAAGCGACCCCCGAGAGTTCTCGGGGGTCGCTTTCGTCGTGGCTGGAAAGGTCAGCCGCGAACCGCTTCGAAATCCGCGTTCAACGTTGCGCTCGGACGCATTGCGGACGCCATCTTCTCGACATCCGCCTCGTAGTAGCCGCCGAGATCGACGGGCTTGCCCTGTACCGCGGACAGCTCGTCGACGATCGTCTGCTGGTCGGCCGCGAGCTTCTCCGCGAGCGGCGCGAAATGCGCCGCCAGCTCGGCGTCGTCGGTCTGCGCGGCCAACTCCTGCGCCCAATAGAGCGCGAGATAGAACTGGCTGCCCCGGTTATCGAGTTCTCCGGTGGTACGCGACGGTGACTTCCGGTTCTTCAGCAGCTTGCCGGTTGCCGCGTCGAGCGTCTCGGCGAGGACCCGCGCCTTCGGGTTGTCGTTCTTTCGACCGAGGTCTTCCAAGCTTGCCGCGAGCGCGAGGAACTCACCGAGCGAATCCCACCGGAGGTGGTTCTCTTCGACGAGCTGCTTGACGTGCTTGGGCGCGCTTCCGCCCGCACCGGTCTCGTAGAGGCCGCCGCCCGCCATCAGCGGGACGATCGACAGCATCTTGGCGCTGGTACCCAGTTCCAGGATCGGGAAGAGGTCTGTGAGGTAGTCACGCAGGATGTTTCCGGTCACCGAAATCGTGTCCAAGCCGCGCCATGCGCGCTCGAGCGTGTACCGCATCGCTCGGACCTGCGACATGATCTGAATGTCCAGCCCCTCGGTGTCGTGGTCCTGCAGGTACTTCTTGACCAGCGTGATCAGGTTGTTCTCGTGCGGACGGTACGGATCGAGCCAGAACACTGCCGGCATGCCCGACTCGCGCGAACGAGTCACGGCGAGCTTCACCCAGTCGCGGATCGGCGCATCCTTGACGATGCACATACGCCAGATGTCGCCTGCTTCGACGTTCTGCGACAAGAGGACTTCACCGGTCGACGCGTCGACGATGTTCGCGACGCCGTCTTCGGGGATTTCAAAGGTCTTGTCGTGCGATCCGTACTCTTCAGCCTTCTGAGCCATGAGACCGACGTTCGGGACAGTACCCATGGTGGTCGGGTCGAACGAGCCGTTGGTCTTACAGAAGTTGATGATCTCCTGGTAGATACGGGCGAACGTCGACTCAGGCATCACCGCTTTGGTGTCCTTTTTGCGGCCGTCGGCGCCGTACATCTTCCCGCCGATGCGGATCATGGCAGGCATCGAGGCGTCCACGATGACGTCGCTCGGCGAATGGAAGTTCGAGATGCCGCGTGCCGAGTCGACCATCGCCAGTTCGGGACGATGCTCGTGGCAGCGATGGAGGTCCTCGATGACCTCTTCCTTCTTCGACGCCGGAAGGGTCTCGATCTTGTCGTACAGGTCGGCCATGCCGTTGTTGACGTTGACGCCTAGCTCGTCGAACAGGTCGCCGTGTTTGTCGAACGCATCTTTGTAGAACACCTTGACGCAGTGGCCGAACACGATCGGGTGGGACACCTTCATCATGGTCGCCTTGACGTGCAGGGAAAACATGACGCCGGTCTCCTTGGCGTCGTTGAGTTGCTCTTCGTAGAAGTCCAGCAGCGCCTTCTTGCTCATGAACATGCTGTCGATGACGTCGCCGTCGTCGAGCGGCACGGTCTTCAGGAGGTGTGTCTTGCCGTCGGGCGTCACCACCTCCATGCGGGCCTCGCATCCGTGGTCCATGATCATCGACTTCTCGCCGGCGTAGAAGTCGCCGTGCGTCATATGTGCGACATGCGATTGCGATGCCATCGACCACTTGCCCATGCTGTGCGGGTTCGCACGCGCGTACTCCTTGACGGCCTTCGGTGCGCGACGATCCGAGTTACCTTCGCGCAGAACCGGATTCACAGCGCTTCCGAGGCAGGCCGAGTACCGGTCGCGAATCTGCTCTTCCTCGGGGGTCTTCGGGTGCTGAGGGAAGTCCGGTACCGCGAAACCCTTCTCCTGCAGTTCACGGACCGCGGCGTTCAGTTGCGGCACCGACGCGCTGATGTTCGGAAGCTTGATGATGTTGGTGTCCGGAGACTGTGTGAGACGGCCCAGTTCGGCGAGATTGTCGGGAACCTTCTGCTCGTCAGTCAAATAGTCCGGGAAAGCGGCCAGGATGCGCGAGGCGACCGAAATGTCGCTCGTCTCGACGTCGATCCCGGCGGGGCCGGCGAAGGCGCGGATGATCGGCAGGAACGCTTCGGTCGCCAGGCGCGGAGCCTCGTCCGTCAGCGTGTAGATGATCGTCTGCTTCGTGGAGGTCATTGTTGTCGCTGCCTCTTCTCGATCGTGTTCTTGTGGAACTCGTTATATTCGTCGCTGACATTGTCCCGCTTGTTGTGACCTGGTGCGCGCCCTCCTCGATATTGCGAGGCAACACACACGCCGGTTGGCCACTGACCTGCGTCGCTTGCGGTAGGCAGCGGTGCAGATCTGTCAGCGAATGTCAGATCGGTGAAATCGACTGGCGTCAACCGTCGATTCGCAGTGCCCGGGACGGCGTTGTCGAACCGGACACTTCCATAAGAATCATACCCGCGAGACCGAACGATCCCTCGGCGGGTGACGCCGTGTCCGCACGTCGCGGTCAAGACTCAGCGAGTTCCGACAGCACGGATTCCGGGTCAGTCCCGATCAGGCGACGACAACACCGTGGCCATGACTCCGAAGACGATGAGGCCAGTGACGACTCCGCCCATCCAGGCGGGCGTGACGTGACCGAGAAGCCAGCCGATCAACAGCGCGGCCGGAAGCGACGTCACCCACCACACGGACATCGACAGACTCCACGCCCGATGAATCAGCGGCACGACGACCGCGACCAACCACAGCGGATTGCATGCCGTCCACACAAGCCCAATACCTAGCGCATCAGCGGTCACTGGGTCCGCCGCGGTGAAAGTCGCGGACGCCGCGAACAGCGTCGCGACCGCCAGGAGTGCTCCCGCCAGCCGTTCTGGTCGATCGAGATTCCGCCCCGCACCGTGCGCGCTATCGACGTTTACCCCAGTCCCCATGCAGTCATCCCATCACAGTGCGGGCGCCGCGAGTCCCTCACGGTATTCTCGGGTGTCTGGGGAGAACGAACGAACGCACGCACCGGGGAGGGCATGATGTTCAGTCGACGAATTTTCACCGAGATCGGACCGGAACTGTCTGTCGCAGAGCAGCTTCGATCGAAACGGCTCGCGCGTCGAGCTGCGCACGACGCGCGAGAGTCGATCACGCTGACCGCGAAACGACAGTATCGCCGCTACCGTCGCGACGTCGGCCGACGCTTCCTTGAATGGCCGCAATGGCATGAGGCGTACATGCAGGCGTACAGCGGCGACCAGTGGTACCCGGGGAACGACGGCTGCCGCAGCCCTGGGCAGATCTCCGGTTGGGGCGGCGGTACCTACTGACGCACCGTCATCGCGGAATCGTGCTGTCGGTCGTCTTCTCGTATTCACGGAGCTGCTCTGCCAGTCCGTCGTCGAGCGCGCGGTCCAACGCCTTGTACGCGTTGTCGGTGGCGGAACGACGCATGGCGACGAGCAGGTCCGTCACCCACGCGACCTCGTCTGGCGTCTGCGGGACCCAGCCGACACCTTCGCGACGGACGAACTCGTCTCGTGCGGCCCGCATCAGGACGCGCACCGCGTCCGACAGCTTGTCCGTGAACTCCGCATGCGTGCGGACGACCGTCTCGAACGGCACGCCCCGGTCGATCAGGGTCGCGAGGTTGTCGACGATCCGGGGGTCGACAGCTTCGACGTCGCTCGAGCCGTCGATCCTCCGCACGATGCCTGCACGCACCAGCTGATCGATCGTCCCGTCGTCGGCCGACCCCAGCTTCGCCGCCACCTCGCGGGTAGACATTCGCCGATGCGGTTCACGTGACCACTGTTCGCCGAGCACGTCCGAGAGTTCCAATGCCTCACCGACCCGCGCACGAGGGTTCGTCAAGAACGTCGCAATGTGTTTGAGGTTGAAACCCTTGCCGAGGAGATCGTTGATCGCTCGCAAATTCGCCAGATGTCGTTCAGTGTAGATAGCGACTCGCCCGCGACGCAGCGGCATCGGCAGGAGTCCGCGTTCCTGGTATCCGCGAATATTCCGAGTCGTGGTGCCAGACTCCCGTGCGAGGTCGTCGATCCGGTACTCGGTCATCGGTCGACCCTATCGCGACATGGCGGGCGCCGACCTGGTGTGGGGCGCCGGCTCGTGCACCAGAATCCGATAGTCGCAGAGATCCACGCGTGCCAACTGGTTGGTGAACTGCGTGGCGAAACCAGGGAACATAGTCGCGTTAAATCCGTCCTCGGTGAGGTACCAACTCTGGCACCCGGAGTTCCAGGTCGTGGCGCCCAGCCGCTTCTGAATGCCGCGGTTGTACTCGGTCTGGACGTCGGCGCGGACGTCGAGCGCCTTCCAACCGTTTTCTTCGAGCAGCACAATCGCATCCGTCAGGTATTCGATCTGCGCCTCCATATAGACGAGCGCCGAGTTGTGTCCGGGCCCCGAGTTGGGGCCGAACGTGATGTGCAGGTTGGGGTATCCGGAGACGTTCACACTGCGATACGCGTATGCGCCGCCCCGCCAGTCGTCGGCAAGCACTCGGTCGCCGACCCCGGCGACGGGGAACGGCGTCGACTGTTTGCCGACGTCGAAGCCGGTCGCGAAGACGATGACGTCTACCTGATGTTCGACGCCCTCGACCGTGCGGACGCCCTTCGGCGCGATCCGCGCGATCGGCCACGTGACGAGTTTGCAGTTGTCCGCCTGCAACGCCGGGTAGTAGTCACTGGTCATCAACAGTCGCTTACATCCGGCCGAGAAGTCGGGTGTCAACTGCCGTCGCAGCCACGGATCCTTCACCTGTAGACGAAGATTCAGCTTGCTCACCGCTTCGACGACACGAGTGAGCGGCGTGTCCCACACGACGCCGAGAGCGACCGACTCGTGACCCCAGAACCAGGCGGCGCGCGTCAGCCGCTGGGCGCCGGGCAATCGTCGATAGATGCTCTTCGCGAACTCGCCGGTCTCGACGTCGACGCGCGGAAGAACCCACCCCGGCGTCCTCTGAAACACCTTCACCGACGCCGCCCGCCGCACCAGATGCGGCACGATCTGCACGGCGCTGGCGCCGGTACCGACCACGGCGACCTTCTTGCCACTGAAGTCATAGTCGTGATCCCACCGACCGCTGTGGATTCGGTGCCCCGCGAACTCGTCGAACCCGCGGATGTCGGGGAACGACGGATTCGCGAGCGGTCCGGCCGCCATCACCACCGACCTCGCTTTGACCGCCCGGCGCCGTCCCGCGAATCGCACCGTCCACTCCCCTGCCTTCTCGTCGTACGAGAGGCCGGTCACCTCGCTGTTGAAACGGATATGGTCGGCGACACCGAACTCGGCGACCATGGTGTCGATGTAGTCGAGGATCTCGGCACTGCCGGAGTAGGTATGCGTCCAGTTTGGATTCGGCGCGAAACTGTACGAGTACAGCTCCGACGGGATGTCGCACGCCGCACCGGGATAGGTGTTGTCGCGCCATGTCCCGCCGACGCGTTGGCCGCGTTCGAAGACGACGAAGTCGTCGATCCCCTTCTGTTTCAACTTAATTGCGGTCCCGATTCCCGCGAATCCCGCTCCGATGACAGCTACTGCGATCGCCATGTGTAGCTCCTCTCCGCTCAGGCCGCCGGCTCGTAAGTGAGTTCCCTCGACCACGTCGGCGTGCGGTGGACCAGGTCGAATGGGATCTTTCCGGTGATCTTCACCAGGCCGTCCGCGACGAAGTGGTACGGAACGTTGTCGCGGTTGGTCACCCACGAGCCGTGCAGCGAGACGAGTCGAAACATCGGGAGCCTGTTCACATATTTGCTGCGTTCGCCGACCGCACGGTACTTCTTCATCGCTCCGTAGAGCTTTTCCTCGTCGACGCCCATCGCGACGATGTTGTCGCGCATCTTGTTCAGCAGCGGCATGTAGCTGAGGAAGCCGATCATCAGCGACGGGTTCATCCAACCGCCGACGAAGTCCGCGATCAGTTTGCGCAGCTCCGCATGCCCCAAAATGTCCATGACTTCGTAGTCGACGGCGAGGTGCCGCGACTCGTCGGAATTGATGTGACGGAACACGTCCTGCGCGATCGGGTCCTTGACCTCGTCGGTGATGAACTTGATCAGAGCGCCGTCCAGTGCCACTTCGAGCATCGGGATCACCGTCCCGAGAAACGACAGAGACATGCCGTCGGAGTGCTTGTCCAAGAAGTTGATGATCAACTGCACGTTGACGTTCGGTGACGGGATCTCATCGCCGTCGAGCATCCCCCACCGACGCATGAGCGCCAGTTCGGCGTTCGCGTGCTTCTGTTCTTCGGCGTGAAAGTGCTCGTAGATGCTCTTGAGCACCGGGGTCGGAGCCTTCTTCGCCATGGCCGCGAAGCCGCGCGCGCCGACGTTCTCGATCCACATCAGGTCGGAGAGGAACGGTTTGAGCTTGGCCCAGAGTTCGGGTTCGATCAGTTCCGCGCCCGGCGCGTCCCAGTCGATGTCGGCGAGCGCCCACTGCCGATCTTTGATCATTGCGAGCATGCGATCCATATCCATGGCCATGACTGGTCTCCTTCGGTGCGTCTGATCAGGTCAGTGCTGGTTTGCGTGGTCAGTGTCTGCGCGATCTAGAACGTCGGCGTGCTGTTCGTCGGGCAGCAGCCGGTTCAACAGCCCCGCACCCCAGGTGTAGGGCGCCGGGAAGTGTCGTTTGAGGTGCCAGATCACAGTGGCGTCCACCTGCGGTACGACGTAGAGCCTGCCAAGATCGTTGGCGTCGAGCGTGGCTGCGGCGATGCTCGACGGGGAGTGTCCGGTCTTCTCCATGAGCCAGTCCGCGAGTCCGCGGCCGTTCTCGGTGATCCGACCGTCGCGGGCGACGTTGGTCTTGACGAACGTCGGGCACAGCACGGTGACGGCGACTCCGGTGCCACTCATCTCCGCGGACAGTGTCTCCGAGACCGACATGACGCCCGCCTTGCCGACGTTGTACGGCCCCATCGCCGGGGCGGCCGCGAATGCCGCGGCCGATGCGACGTTGATGATCCCGCCGCGGCCGGCGCTGCGGACCAGCGGAGCGAATGTCTCACACCCGTGAACCACTCCCCACAGATTGATGCCGAGCGCCCAATTCCAGTCGTCCATACCGATCTCACCGACCGGCAGGCCCCCGATTCCGACGCCCGCATTGTTGATCACGAGGGTCGGCGGGCCACCGAAGTCACGTTGTGCGACATCGGCGAGTTTGACGACGTCGTCGTGCACCGACACATCGCAGAGCTGCGCGAGGGCACGGCCGCCGGCAGCCGTGATCAGATCGACGGTCTCGCCCGCACGGTCCGGGTCGATGTCCGCGCAGACGACGTGACCGCCCCGAGCGGCGAGTTCGACGGCGAAGGCTCGTCCGATACCGCTGCCCGCGCCGGTCACCACGGCGTTCGCTCCGTGGCTTCGCCGGTGCCGAACGAGGCCGACCAGCAGAGAGTCGATGGCGGTCATGATGTCGCTCCTTGAACGTTCCGATGCGAAGCCAGTGCGTCGGCGATGAAGTCGCGCACCCGGAGGAGCGCGGCGTCTGGCTCGGACCCCAATCGGGGCAAGGCTTGGAACACGTGCATCTGTCCAGGCCATATCTCGGCTGTGACGTCGCCGCCAGCAGCGCCGAAGCGGGTGGCGAAGTGCTGTGCGTCGTCCTGCAACATCTCCACGCCGCCTGCCTGTACGAGCACCGGCGGACACTGCGCCGCACTCGTGTAGTCGAGAGTCAGACGGCGATCGCGCATGTCGGCGCCGACCGTGTACAGCTCGACGAGACGGCGCGCGTTCGCCGCAGTGATCATCGGATCACGGCGGACGCGCTCACGTTGCGCGGCGAGCCCGAAGGTGAGGTCGACGACCGGCGAGAACAGGACGACGCCTGCCGGCAGCGTCTGCCGCGCGGCAGCACGGTTCAGGGTGAACACCGCCGCGAGGTGCCCGCCTGCCGAGTCACCGGCGACGACGATGTCCGACGGGTCGTAGCCACGGCCGATCAACCAGTCCCACCCGGTGTCGACGTCGTCGGCCGCCGCCGGGAAGCGATGCTCAGGCGCGAGCCGGTAGTCGAGCACGAACACCGGCAGCCCGGTGACCTGCGACAGCCGTGCGGCGAAGCTCCGGTGCGTCGCCGGTGAGCACATCATGTACGCGCTGCCGTGCAGAAAGTAGATGACGCGGCTTGAGGTGCGATCGACTCCGGGTCCGTGTACCCACTCGCCGCGCACCGGCCCGTCGCGCCGGGTTCGCTCGTCGACCTTCTCGACAGTCGTGCCCGAGGGCATCGACCCGAACACTCCCATGAGCAGGGCGATCGTCCGTCGGGACAGGCGCACCCCGGCGGCGTCCGTGCCGAGATACCCGGTGAAGGTTCCGAGGCCGTATCTGGTGGCGACCGCGGCCACCCGCGACCGCGTGGACGCTGTCGTGGGGACTCGCTGCGCGATCCGCGTTTCATCCATAGTCGAATGCCACCACCAATCGTGCCAGTTGTCAATGGCACGTTAGGTGGTGTTGAACTGTCCGGAAATCGTTCGACACGCGTCCAGCGTCAGCGCGAGTGCGCCCGAATGGCCTCGTTCACTCCCTGTGTCAGACTGGGATCACGTCAAAGACCGCAGAAACGGGGTGCCAGTGCTCGGAATCGTCCTTCTCGCAATAGGCCTCGTCGGCTTGTTGCTGACTCTCCTCTCACTGATCGGCTTCGAGTTCGGTTCGTTCGACATCCATCTCGGCGACTCCGGCGCAGGGTTGTTGTCCGTTGCAACCCCGTTCCTGACCGGCTTCGGTCTGCTGTCCGGAGGACTCATCGTCTTCGAGGTGACGAGCACGCCGATAGCGCTGCTCGCCGGTGCAGTCGTCGGCATCGCGCTGGGCTTGGTGGCGTTCGCACTCCTCGGCTACCTCGTCGGGTCCGAGGAGGAACTACCCTCCTACGACCTCGTCGGGTCCGCGGTCCGCATCGTCGAAGCAGTCGCGCCGGGCCGCTACGGTACCGCCGAGGTCACCACCCCGCTGGGCGCACGCCAGATCACGGTCACCTCCGATGAGTCGCTCGCCCACAACGACCACGCGGTCATCGTCGAGAAAATCGATGGGCGCGAGAGTTTCCACGTCTCGTCGATAACGTTCGGCGAGGCCACCCACCCAGAAGGGAATGAACACCTATGACCGCGATAATCACGGCCGTAGCAGTCGTCGCCGTCCTACTCGTGCTCGTTGTACTCCTACTGTTGTCGCGCTACCGCGTGCCCGGTGCCGAGGAAGCGTTCATCGTCACCGGTACCGGCAAGGGTCACCAGGGCAAGGTGTACCGCGGCACCGGCACGTTCGTTCTGCCCGTCGTACAGCGCGCGACGCGTGTCCAGCTGTCCTCGATCAAGGCCGATCTCGACACGTCGACGCCCGCCAACGACGGCATCGAATTGAAGGTTCGCGGCGTTGCCGTCGTCAAGGTCGGTGACACACCGGAAGACATACTGAAGGCCGGTCCGCGTTTCGGCGACGACCTCAACCGGGTGAAGACACTCGTGACCGAACAGCTCTCCGGTGAACTCCGGTCGATCGTCGGCACAATGACCGCCAAGAGCATCCTCGTCGACCGTCAGCAACTCGTCGACCAGGTCGCACAGTCGATCAAAGAGATCCTCGGCAACCAGGGGCTACTCCTGGACAGCTTCTCCATCAACGACGTTCAGGACTCGGACGGCCAATACTTCAGCGACCTCGCTGCCAAGGAGCGCTCCGACCAGGCCGCGATCGCTGCACAGTCCCGGGCCGAGGCGCACCGAGTGGCCGAGCAGAGCCGCATCGCCAACGAGCAGGCAATCATCGAACAGCAGCGCGAACTCGATATCGAGCGTGAGGCTGCCCGTCAGGCGACTGACCGTGCCGCAGCGGAAGCCGACGCCGTGCGTCCGCTCGTCGAAGCCGAGCGTCGCCGCATCCAGGTCGAGAAGGACAACGACGTCGCCGAGCAGAGCGCACGTCTGCGTGACACTCAGCTCGACGCTGAGGTCCGTCGCCCAGCCGAAGCCGAACTGTATGCCGCTCAACAGCGCGCCGCAGCACGTAAGGCCGAGATCACCGCGGAAGCCGAAGCCAATGCCGACCGCATCCGCATCACCGGTGAAGCGGAAGCGGAGGCCCTGGAGAAGCGCGCCGACGCGCTCGGCAAACTCGACAAGGTCGGTCAGCTCGAACTCGTCCTGAACAAGCTGCCCGAGATCGTCAGCGCCGCATCGCAGCCGCTGGCCGACTCCAACATCACGCTGGTCGGCGACTCCGTCAGCCCACTGACGCAGAGCGCAGGCACCGGCGTCGCGAGCACCCTCGAAGTGATCCGTTCGACCACCGGCATCGACGTCGCCTCCATGCTCGCCAACCTCGGCGAGTCGTCGGACGTCAACAAGTCCGTCGAAGACTGAGTTGGCCTCCGGTCGAGATCCCGCTGCTGCGGGCGACCGCTGACGAGAATCGCGTTGCACAACACTCGCACCACGACTGTTGTGCAACGCGATCACTTATATGGAAGGGCGGGGTCTATCCACCCGAGACGAGCCTGCGCACGGAATCAGGGATCTCGTCGCCGGTGTCGGTGATCGGGTCTCCGTAAGCGGTGCGGACAGGGACGACACCGGTCCATCGATCACTGTCGACACCCGCTCCCCCGCTGCGGGCCTTCGCGGTCCACTGACCGTCCTCGATCGGCAGCCGGAGGGTCAATGTGGCCGCCAACTCCTTTGCCGTGATCGGCGGTGTCTCCAACGTGCGTCCCGGGACGATGCGGTCAGTGAGGGCGGCGAGGGCCGCTGCGCTATCGGACACCGGCTTGAGTACGCCCCTAACCACCACGGCACGGTAGTTCGCCGAATGATTGAACAGGGTGTCCGACACCACGATCGCGTCCAGGACGTACGCGGTCAGGGTGACTCGGGCGCCAGCGGCGGCATGGCGGAGCAGGCCTGCCCCGGTCGATCCGTGCACGATCACGTCGTCGCCGATGCGCGCGAACAAGGTCGGCACCGACCACGGCCAGCCGTCGACCACCGTCGACAAGGTCCCCACGAGTGCTTCGTCGAGCACACCGTCGAGCAAACTCCGGTCCCCTCCGCGGTCCGGTTTGCGGGTTAACGTACCAAGATGCTGCGGTTGCACTGCCATACGACCGATCTCACACGGTTCGTGCGACCGGTTCAACACAATTACCCTGACTACATGCCGACTCGCCGCGTGAAGCTCGACAAACAGAACCCGGAAATCTACAAACAGTTCGTAACCACCTCCGTCGCGGTCGCTGCAGCGGCGTCCGCAGCCGGACTCGATCGACAGGTCATCGAACTGGTCAACCTGCGTTGTTCGCAAATAAACGGCTGTGCGTTCTGCCTCAGCCTTCACCATGAGGACGCGATCAAGGCCGGAGTCACCGAACAGCAGATCGCTGTTCTACCCGCGTGGCGTGAAGCACCGTACCTCTACGACGACCAGACGAAAGCCGCGCTAGAGCTGGCGGAGGCCGTCACCGAACTCCCGGCGCTCGATGCCGCGAACTGCGCCTACGAGCGTGCCGCGGATATTCTGGACGCAGCACAGATCTCGGCGGTGACATGGGCGTCGATCACCATGAACGCATTCAATCGGGTGTCGATCATGAGCGAATACAACGTGCGCCCGCGCTGACCCTCGGCACAACTCTCACGTATACGGCCTCACGCCACCTCGTCCGGCCGTTCCCCGCCGCATACGTGAGAGTTGTGCCAGCGAGTTACCGGGACTTCAGGAACTCAAGGATCTCCGGAGTCGCCTTGTCGACTATGTCGCCGACCTCGTCGGCGTGCTTATCCACATAGTGCGCGACGAGCGGGCATACGGCGACCACGCGCTGCCCCGCTCCGCGCGTGTCGGCGAGTGCTTCGCGTACCAGTGTCGAACTCAGGCCGCGCCCAGAGAACTGGTCGTCGAGTTCGGTGTGCGGAAAGATGCGTTGTCCGGCACGGTCGACGAACTCGGTGAAGCCCGCGACCGTCCCGTCGACGGTGATCTCGTATCGTCCGGCTTCGTCGTTTCGGACGACTTCGACCTGCTCGGTGGTGTCACTCATGACTTCGTGGTCTCCTTCTCGGCTTGAGCCTGCTGGTGGGGAGCGGCGGTGCGGGAATCCGGTCATCGGGCCCCCAGCCGTCTACTGATCCGAAACGCTGCGCGGCGTCCTCCCATTCCGCACGGTAGGCGGCGATCTCGTCGTGGTCGCGCCCGACGAAGTTCCACCACATGACGACGTCCTCGCCGAACGGAGTCCCGCCGAGCAGAACCAGACGAGCCGGGGCATCCGTCGGATTCTCCAGCATCAACGTCGATGATCCGGGCCCGACGTAGCCGAGGCTGCCCCGGTCGATCTCGACGCCCGCGACGATGAGCCGTTCGGTATCCAAGATTGCGCCGTGCTCGAACGTCGGATTCACCGTCAGATCTATCCGCGTACGAGGCTCCAGCACGATCTCGGCGCCGAGGAGAGGTGTCGCGGTGACGACCGGAGACGTCGAGCCGCCGAGGTCCCCGATGAACACCCGCATACTCCCCGCGGTCGTGCCGTCAACGGCCGTCAACGTAGCGGCGGCGGGCACGTGATGCTGGAAACCGTGTGGTTCGTCGCGTAGGTCGTCGGGCAGCGCGAGCCACAACTGCAAGCCGTGGAGGATGTCGGTGGACTGGGTGGACACCTCGGAGTGGCTGATGCCGTGTCCTGCGGACATTAGATTCAACTCGCCTGGGCGGACCATCGCGTTGATGCCTGCGCTGTCGCGGTGCTCGATCTCGCCCTCGAACAGCCAACTGACGGTTTGCAGGCCGGTGTGCGGATGCGGCAGCACTCGCATCCCGCCGCTGGACGACACCGATTCGGGTCCGTAGTGGTCGGCGAAGCACCAGGCGCCAACCATCGAACGATCGCGTGTGGGCAACGTGCGTCGGACGAGCATCGCACGGATACCGCCGAGCGGCACCTCCCGCGGGGTCACCACCTCGACCCCGACCGATGCCGTTCCCGAACAACTGATCTCTTGGGGCTGGCTCTCGATATTGCTCATGTCGCCGAGAATAGCGAACAGCCGGTGTTCAGGCCTGGAACCGGAATCGGAGTGCGGCGATCAAATCGTCGACAGCCGAGATGAGGACGTCGACGCGTGATGCGGCGTCGGTCGCGATGAGCGCGCGTTGCCGATCAGCGGCCCCGAGCGGCAGGTCCGAAGTCGCTCGAAAACTCGCCTCGGTCGCGTCGGAGCCGGAGTAGTCTACGGGTTCAGCGAGCCACGATGCGGTCTGCCGCAGGTCACGATCGCGACGGCCGCCTTGTCCGCAGAGCAGTTGCAGGAGTGCTCGCCCCTCCATCAACGCAGTCCAATCCGGGGCCTCGCCGGGGGTGTCGGCGAGCGATCGGGTCCGCGCGTTCGGGTACAGACCGTCGGGCAGCCATTCGTCGACGACGATCCGGTGGACTCCGACACAGAGCAGCGAGTATCGGCCGGGACCGGTCTGTGACCAGTTGTCCACGCGTGCGAGCGTGCCCACACTGGACCTGGTGTCGCCACCGCCTACCTCGGATCCGCGTTCGGCAATAGCACCGACCCGAGCGGAAACATCGCGGTCATGACGGACCGTCGGGCCTCGGCGACTGCTCGATGAGCAGTGTCGGCGTTCCCAGAGCACGCTCGCGCACCGTGCAAACACGGGTCCCCGGTTTGCGGCCGGCCCGCACCTCGCTGGTGTCGAGGCCTGCTTCGACGAGACGTTCCTGCTCGGCGTCGATGTCGTCGGTCAGCCAGGCGATGCCGCCGAATCGCTCACGCTCGGCCATCACAGGCCCCGCGACGACCTCGACTACCACCGTCGACGTACGGAAGAACAATTGCGCTAGATCGTCGCCGAGCGTCCGGACACGCCGCAGGCGCATTCCGAAGCGGCCCGCGTACAACGCGATCGCGGCGTCCTCATCGCTGTGCGTCAATACGATGTGGTCGAGCACCGGATGCTCCGGTCGCGGCCGAGTCACTTCGGTGACCCCGATCGGCACATCTGCGGCGGGCTTCAGACCTCGTCGTTCGAGTTCCGCGCGCGCCCGGGCCTCGTCGTCGACGACGAAGTCGATCGACAGATCCGCATCCGAGTCGAGCAGGACGACAGTTCCGTTGGCCGCCGCCCATTCACCATCGGACACCGGCGCGCCGAGCAGGATCCGGTAGGCCCGCGTCGACGCCTGCAGGTCAGCGACGGGGATCCCGATGCGGACGTCGGACGCGGCGATCGGATCGTTCGAATTGCTCACGGCCCCATGGTCGCACACTGATTCTGTCCGGAAGTGCCCGTTCTGTACCTGCGGCCCGTAGCGTGTGAGCCCCGGAGCGTATGACTAGCGTCATCGGTATACCTACACAGGAGGCGACGTGTCCGTTGACACCGAGGCGGTAGCGGACGGCCCCGGTCCGGGCGACGCGGATGCAGTCGCGGCGGAGCCCGCCGAGCAGTCCCGAGTCGCACGGTGGGCTGCGGTCTACCGGGCGCGATTCTCGTTCAGCGGCGCGGTCGTTGCAACCGTGTTCCTGTGGCTGTCGACCACCCCGTCCCTCCTGCCGCGCGGGCCACTGTTCCAAGGTGTCGTGAGTGCCGGTGCCGCCGCCGTCGGATACATGATCGGTGCATTCCTCACCTGGCTGTCGCGTTACCTCGTCTCGCGTACCGAACCGTGGCCGCGCCCGCACCGTGGCGCGTGGATCGCGCTCGGCGTGATCGCCGCTGCCGGGACCGCCGTGATGCTCTACTGGTACGCCCGATGGCAGGACGAACTGCGGGATCTGATGGGCGTGGCCCGTTTGTCATGGGGTGCCTATCCGCAGATCTTGGTGATTGCGCTGGTGGCATTCGCGCTCCTCCTCGCCATCGGTCAGGCGTGGGGCACATTGGTCCGTATGCTGACGCGCCGCTTGAGCAGGCATGTCCCGCCGCGGATCTCGGCGACCGTGTCCGTCACCGTGGTGTTGGTTCTCACCATGGTGTTCGTCAACGACGTGGTCGCTAGGAACGCCATGCAACTGCTCAATTCGACGTTCGCCGCGGCGAACGAGGAGTCGACCCCCGATTCCGCGCCGCCGACATCACCGCTGAGATCGGGGAGTCCTGAGTCGCTGGTGACGTGGGAGAGTCTGGGCAGGATGGGGCGCGCGTTCGTCTCGACGGGTCCGTCCGTCGAGGAGATCAGCGACTTCAACGACTCCCCCGCCGAGGAGCCGATCCGGGTGTACTCGGGTATCGAGTCGGCGCCGGACATCACCGCAGCGGCCGACCTCGCCGCCCGGGAACTAGTGCGCGCGGGCGGGCTCGACCGGAAGGTTATCGGCATTGCGGCCACGACCGGAACCGGGTGGATCAACCGAGCCAATCCGGACTCACTCGAGTACATGTATAACGGCGACACCGCGATGGTCTCGATGCAGTATTCGACGCTGCCGAGTTGGTTGTCATTCCTCGTCGATCAGGAACGCGCACGAGAAGCCGGACGCGCACTATTTGAGGCGGTCGACAAGGTGGTGCGCGAGCGTCCCGAGGCCGAGCGGCCCAAGGTCGTCGTGTTCGGTGAGAGTCTCGGATCGTTCGCAGGCGAGGCCCCGTTCGGTTCCATTCCGACGATGGCTGCTCGCACCGACGGCGTTCTTCTGACCGGCCCCACGTTCAGCAACACGTTGTGGCGGGACACCACAAACAGTCGCGACGACGGCTCGCCCGAGTACCTTCCGGTGGTCGACGACGGCGGGCAGGTTCGTTTCATCTCCGACGCATCGGACCTCGACGAGCCTGCCGGCCGACCGTGGGCGAGCCCGCGGATCGTCTACCTCCAACACGCGTCTGACCCGATCTCGTGGTGGTCACCGGACTTGATCCTGTCCGAACCGGACTGGCTCGACGAGCGGCGCGGCCCCGACGTCCTGGCCGCCACCCGGTGGATTCCTTTCGTCACGTTCCTACAAGTAGCCGCCGACATGGCCGTCTCGGTCGATGTGCCCGACGGCCACGGCCACAACTATCTCGCCGCGATCCCGAAGGCATGGGCAAAGATCCTCGAACCTGCGGCGTGGACCGATGCCGACACCGAACGCCTGCTCCCCCGCCTCTCACGCGACTAAGCGGTCGAGCCGAGCCGACGAATCTGCACACCTACTAGCTAGTAACATGTGACGAATGAGGAGCGACATGAGCACAACCGACTACCGCGACAGCGACCAGTACCAGGCCTTCGACGTAGAGGTAGCCGACCACGTCGCCGAGGTGACGTTGATCGGACCCAACAAAGGCAACGCGATGGGTCCGGACTTCTGGGCGGAACTCGTCCCGCTGTTCAACGGCATCGACGCGGACCCGGAGGTGCGATCGGTCGTCATCTCCGGATCGGGCAAGCACTTCTCATTCGGGCTGGACCTCCCCGCGATGAGCGGCGACTTCGGGCCCGTCCTGGCAGCCGACGCAAAAGCCGGTCCCCGCACCGACTTTCACAACATGATCAAGCGCATGCAGAACGGCATCAACGCCGTCGCCGACTGTCGTAAGCCTGTCGTCGCCGCGATCTCCGGCTGGTGCATCGGCGGCGGCGTCGACTTGATCACCGCTGCCGACATCCGAGTCGCGAGTGCCGACGCCAAGTTCAGTGTCCGCGAGGTCCGCGTAGCGATCGTCGCCGACATGGGCTCGCTGGCCCGCCTGCCGCGAATTATCGGCGACGGTCACCTGCGCGAACTCGCCCTGACCGGTAAGGACATCGACGCCGCGCGTGCAGAGAAGATCGGCTTGGTCAACGACGTCTACGACGACAAGGACGCGGTCCTCGCCGCGGCTCGGCAGATCGCCGCCGATATCGCCGCCAACCCGCCGCTCGTCGTCCACGGCGTCATGGACGTGCTTGACCACTCACGCAGCGCCGCGATCGACGACAGCCTCCGCTACGTCGCGGCATGGAACGCTGCCTTCCTGCCGAGCAATGACCTCACCGAAGCCATCACGTCGGTGTTCGAGAAGCGTCCGCCGCAGTTTAAGGGCGAATAGAGCTCCTGCTCAACGAGCGGCGTCGCCAGTTTGCTCGACCAACGGTTCGGGGGAGAGCCGGAAGACCGGGATGACGCGGGCGGTGCGCTGCTCGTACAGATCGAAATTCGGCCACACCGACCGCAGCGTCTGCCACGCGTCGGCGCGGGCGTCGCCACTGAGCTCGACGGCAGCGAACTCGCGGCCATCGATCGTGACCGAGCCCGCGCCCCGCACGTTGTACACCCAGGCGGGGGCTTTCGGACCGCCGAAGTAAGAGCCGGCGATCAGCCAGCCATCGCCCTCCGGAGCCGCCAGCAGCGTGGTGGTTCGCGGGGCACCGCTCTTGCGCCCGACCACGGTCATCGTCACGCTCGGGAGCCCCGCGATCCACAACAGATCGCGACGCCCACCGCTCGCCTTCTGGATCAGTCCGTCCACTTTCACGATGGTCGGCAATAGCCTCGGCATCCACGAGATGGAACCGATCTTGACGGCGAGCGGTGTCAGCAATCCCACGGTGTCAGCCCAACGACTCGGTGAGTTGATCGGCGATCAGCTTGGCAACCGACGCCGGATCCTGCAGTTCGCCGCCCTCGGCAAGCACCGCCGACGCATAGACGAGCGACGCCGCCGCATCGAGGCCCGCACGATCCTCCGTGGCGGCAGCCTTCTCGCGCAGTCGCGCCACCAAAGCGTGATTCGGGTTGAGCTCCAGAATTCGCTTACTGTGCGGCACCGGCTGCCCTGACGCACGGTAGAGCTTCTCCAATTGCGGCGTCATCGAGAACTCGTCGCCGACGAGGCAGGCAGCCGAATCGGTGAGACGGGACGTGAGGCGCACCGATGACACGTCGTCGGCGAGGGACTCACCCAACCAGTCGAGGAGCGGCTTGAACTCTTCGTTCTGGGCGTCGTCGATCTTGTCCGCGTCGTCGCCGTCCAGATCGACGACGCCCTTCGCGACCGACACCAGTTTCGTGCCGTCGAACTCGCCGACCGCGCCGACCCACACCTCGTCGACCGGATCCGACAGGAGCAGCACCTCGATGCCTTTGGCGCGGAACGCCTCCAGGTGGGGGCTCGACTCGATCTGGGTACGCGACTCGCCGGTCATGTAATAGATGACGTCCTGGCCGTCGGCCATCCGGGTCACGTAATCGGCAAGCCGAGTCTGCTCGGTCTCCGATCGTGTCGACGCGAACATCGACGCCTTGAGGATTGCCTGCGCGTTGTCGGCGTCGTTGACCAGACCTTCCTTGAAGGCGCGGCCGAAATTCTCCCAGAACGTCTTGTAGTCGTCCGGCCGCGTGTCGGCGATCTCCTGGACAGTCGAGATGACCTTTTTGACGAGACGACGACGAATGGCACGGATCTGCCGATCCTGCTGCAGGATCTCCCGGGACACGTTCAACGACAAGTCCGCAGCGTCCACCACACCCTGCACCCAGCGCAGGTATTCGGGCATCAGTTCGTCGGCGTCGTCCATGATGAACACGCGTTTGACGTACAAGTGGATGCCACTGGAGCGTTCGCGCATGAACAGGTCGAACGGTGCCTGCGTCGGAATGAACAGCAACGCCTGGTATTCGAACGTACCTTCGGCATGCAGGGAGATCGTCTCGAGCGGTTCATCCCACGCATGCGAGACGTGCCGGTAGAAGTCGGCGTACTCCTCGTCGCTGACCTCGCTCTTGCTCTTGGACCACAAAGCCTTCTGCGAGTTCAACGTCTCGTCGACGGCCTCGACCGGTTCCGGCGCATCCTCGCCCTCGACGGGTTCGGCAGGCTCAGGCGTCTCACCGAGCATGCGGATCGGCCATGCGATGAAGTCCGAGTACTTCTTCACCAGGCCCCGCAGCACGAAGCGGTCGGTGTAGTCGTTGACCGCGTCCTCCTCGTCAACCGGGCTCAACGCGAGGGTGATACTCGTCCCCTGCGGAGCGCCGTCGACGTCGTCGATCGTGTACGTGCCGTCGCCCGTCGACGACCAGCGGGTGCCGACGCTCTCGCCTGCTTTGCGCGTCACCAGGGTGACCTCGTCGGCGACCATGAATGTCGAGTAGAAGCCGACACCGAACTGGCCGATGAGCTCCTCCGACGCAGCCTTATCGGCTTCGGCGAGCGTACGGCGCAGTTCCGCCGTCCCCGACTTGGCGACCGTGCCGATAAGGTCGATCACCTCGTCGCGCGACATGCCGATGCCGTTGTCGCAGATCGTCAATGTGCGCGCCTGCACGTCCGGGGTCAAACGGATGTAGAGGTCGGAGATATCGGCATCGAGGTCTTTGTTCGTCAACCCCTCGATCCGCAGTTTGTCGAGCGCGTCCGACGCGTTCGAGACCAGCTCCCGCAAGAAGCTGTCTTTGTTCGAATAGATCGAATGGACCATCAGGTCGAGCAGTTGGCGTGCCTCCGCCTGAAACTCGTGTACCTGTGACGACAACGCTGTTCTCCTCTCTCGGCCCGACATGGGACCAGTACCGCCGATCGGCTCAAACGAGTTTACCTTCGACCTGCGCGTACCATGGACGCCGTGCCCGACATAGCCCGCGCAGTGTTCGTCCACGCTCACCCCGACGACGAATCACTGTGGACCGGTGGAGCGATCGCGACACACATCGCGCGCGGCGGCGACGCCGACCTGATCACCGCCACCTGGGCTCCAGGAACCCACCGGCACCTCGAACTGCTCAATGCGGCACGCGAACTCGGTCTGCCACGCCCGCCGATCACCCTCGGATATGCCGACAGCATGGTTCCCGAGTCGGCACCCAATGCGCGGTCGGTGCTCGACGTCCCGTTCGACGAACAGGTCGGGCTCCTCGTCGCGCAGATCAGACGGCTGCGCCCCCATGTACTCGTCACCTACGACGCCTTCGGCATCTACGGGCATCCCGACCACATCCACATCAATAGGCTCGTGTGCGCGGCAGCCGACGCTGCTCCGCTCGTGCACTACCGACCCGAGAACGGCGAACCGTGGCAGGTGAAGTCGTTGTACTTCGCGACGATTCCCGTCACCGTCGTCAACCTCCTACGCCCCTACCTGCCCGACGAACGGCATCTGCCGATCATCGGCACCCCGGACGGCGACATCGACCTCGTCCTCGACGTCCAATCCCAGCTGGGCGCCAAGATACGGGCGATCTACTCGCACGAGACGGAGATGAAACGCAGCGCGTCGATGCGCAACTTCTCGTCCGTACCCGCCGAACCGCAACGGCAGTTCCTCGGATGGGAGGCGTACACGCGCCGCGACCTCGTGCCCGGTGGGGCAGCGTTGGCGCCGGAAGCGTAGCGATCCTTCCATCAGCGGAAACGGTTAACTACCGACCTCATGGAGCTGGGTGCGGAGGCCGCTGGCGCGGGCGACCCGGCGACCGACGGCGGCACGCAGCGCCTCAGGTGTTCCGACGATCCGGACCCGGTCACGAGCACGAGTGATCGCGGTGTAGAGCAACTCCCGCGTCAACAGCTCCGCGTCCGCAGGCGGCAAGACGACGGTGACCTCCGAGAACTGGCTTCCCTGGCTACGGTGAATCGTCATCGCATACACCGGAACCACATCACCCAACTGGCTCGGGTGAAGCTTCTTCACCTCGTCGCCCCGCTCGAACACCGCGGCGAGCGAATCGCCGTCAGCGATCACTACTCCGGAGTCACCGTTGTACACGCCTTGCGCACGGTCGTTCGCGGTCACCAGGAGCGGCTCCCCCGCATACCAGTCACCGTTCGACGATGCCCCGCCGAGTTCCTCGGTCGTCCATCCCAGGATTCGACGGGACCAACCGGCCACCCCGAACCGGCCGTCACGGTGCGCGCACAGCACACGATGCGACCGCAACGCGGCGACCGCGGCGGCCGCGTCCCCAGTCTTCGCGGCCTCCCGCAGATCACGCGCCCAACCGACGACGCTCGAGCGCACCCCGCCGACGTCAGCCGGGTCGACGAGCGTAACCGTCGCGTCACCGACATCGTCTGCCCGGACATATCGTGCGACCAACTCCAACACCCGGTCGGCGTCGCCCGCGTTGACGGCCTCCGCGACATCGCCGATCCGGTTGCCGAACCGGTGGCCACGTCGCAACGTGATCACGCCGTGCGCGAGTCCCGCGCACTCGGAGTCGGTGAAGTCCGCGTCATCGATCGACGCGGCCTCCCGGAACACTGCCGGCAGTTCGGTGGCGTCGGTCATCTCGACACCTCGGTCGACGAGATCGGCCAGGACCGCACCCGCCTCGACCGACACGAGCTGGTGTGGGTCCCCCACCAAGATCAGTCGCGTATCGCTGCGCAATGACTCGAGCAGTCGGCACATCATGGTCACCGGCAGCATCGACGTCTCGTCCACGACGACAACGTCGAACGGAAGCCGATTACCCGACCCGCGCACGAACGTGCCGTCGGGACGCGAACCGAGAAGCCGGTGGACCGTGACCGCCTTCGGATCGCTGTGCAGCTTGCGGTGTGTCTGGCTGTACTCGCCGATCACCGTCTGCAACTGAGCGGCGGCCCGCCCGGTCGGCGCGCAGAGTCCGATCCGCACGTCCGCACCGAGCAGCGCCTCCATCATCGCTAGTATCCGGGCGACGGTGTATGTCTTGCCGGTGCCCGGTCCGCCCGCGAGCACCGTCGTCCAGCTCGTCGCGGCGAGCGCTGCTGCCGCCCGCTGCCGGTCGTAGCGGGAGTCTTCGGCTGCCCCGAACGAGGCTTCGATCGCACCGCCGACCGCTGCCGCATCCACTTCCGGTCGACTGGCCGCCCGCGCGTCCAGAATCCGTCGGACGCTCTGCTCCTGCCGAAAGTACTTGCGTAGATAGAGGAGTGGCCCGTCCGCCGACTCCGCGAGCGCGAGGGGCTGCAACGGCCCGGACGGGGTGCCCGTCACCAACTCTGATGTGGCGAGCGCGCGAACCATCCGGTCCACCGGCGGCCACGGCAGTGCACGCGCCACGTCGTCGCCGCGGTCGGCGATGGTCTCGGCGATCTGATCGAGCTGGACACACGTCGACCCGGTCCGCACCGCTCGGACTGCCAACGCCGTCGCGAGCAGCACGTCGTCGGGTACGGTCGCACCGGACAGCGCGGCCACCCGGCGTGCCACATGGATGTCGGACGCGGCCAGCACGCCCGCCTCGTTGAACGGTGCGAGGACCCCATCCTCGGAGGCGACAATCATGCCTGTTCCCCCTTCTCTCCGGCCAAGAGCCCACTCATGGCGACGACGAGACCCGGCGACATCGTCCACTCGAACACACCGCATCCGGGTGGCGTCGACGGCCCGGCCATCCCTCGCACGAAGTGGTATTGGACCGGTCCCAGATGCTCGGCCGGACGATACCCGGGTAATCGGCTCGTCAGATAGCGGTGCAGTGCCACCGAGTACAGAAGCGCTTGCAGCGGGTAGTGGGCGCTCATCATCTCCTGCGCGGTCGCGTCGCGACCGAAGTCTTCGACGGCGAGCTCGCCCGGTCGCAGACGATTCGTCTTATAGTCGACCACCACGAACTGCCCGGCAGGCGTCCGCAAGACCGAGTCGATGCTGCCGGTGAGGAAACCGCGGAAGCGGTCACCGGAGACCGTACGAACGAGGTCCGCGTACGGCGCCAGCGGATCGTCGGCGGGCAGATGCCGCGCCAGCAGGTCGCCGACCTCGTCGAGACCGAAACCGCCGTCGACCGACGACAGCGGCAGTTCGAAGTCCATCTCGGCGAGACGGTCTCGAGGACCGATGCTCCACAGGTCCCCGAAGCCGAGCGGAGTGGTGAGCACGCCCACGAGTGCCGCAGCCAGTACATCGACGTCGATCTCGACACCACGTCGGGCGGCGCCGGCGACCGTCAGTTCGCGCACGTGCGTGTCGATGTCTGACGCAGAGGTATCGACGTGTTCGAGGACCTCGTGCACGAGTGTGCCGAACCCGGCACCGAATGGGAGCCCGTTCATCGGGGATGGGGTGCCGAGGACGGGTTCTGTCCCGCCTACCGTCGGATCCGGTTCGTCTGCAGGTTCGTCGGATCGCTCGTCGACGTCCGGTTCGCTGCCGGTGTCGATCACGCCGGGTCCGGCCGCCGGATGAGCCGCCGCGTGCGCCGCTGCCACGATGGCCGAATACGAAGTGCGACGCCACGCTTCGTCGATCCGTCGGGTGAACCGGGCGGCCGAGAGTTCGGGCGCAGGTCCGGCGGCGGCGCGCGGTGCCCGCACTCCCCCGTGCTTGCCTGCCGGTTCGACGACGATCGACTGGTCCGCCGCTGCGACCTGCCGAAGAACTCCGACGCAGTCGATGTCTTCGGCCGGAATCGGCACGGTGTCCGGGATCGGCGAGTTCCCGCCGTCACGCGCGGCGACCTGACGTTCTCCGACGGTGAACAGCAGACGGTGCAACGCGCCGCGCGGCGTCGTCGTGCTCGGCGCCCACCAGAACACGACTTGTGATCGAGCCCGAGTCGCCGCGACGTAGAGCAGACGCAGGTCTTCGCCCGCGCTCTCCGACCGTGCTCGGCCGTCGCGCCGCGCGTACCCGCGCGCCTGTTTGCCCGCCACGTCGAGATACCGCTCGTCGTCGTCTTCGTGGTAGACGAACGTCGCAGGGTTGACGCGGGTCGCGCCATCCCAGCCGAACGGCACGTAGACGATCGGGAACTCCAGCCCCTTGCTCGCGTGGACCGTCATGATCTGAACCGCCGCGGTGTCACGGTCCAGACGTCGAGTGGCGTCGCCGCGCCCTGACCACTGGGAGCGTCCCGCGATCTGCTCGCCGAGCCAGTCGACGATCGACGACAGTCCGCAGCCGGTGTCGGCGACACGCCGGTTGCACACGTCGGCGACCTGCTGGACGTCGGTGAGCAGCCGCTCGCCACCCGCGGCTCCGAGGATCCGCTGCGCGGTGCCGAACTCGTCGAACAGTCGGGCGGCCATCGCCGCGAACCCGCCGTCGACGAACACACGGCCGAGTTCACCGAACTGGCCGGCCAAAGTCCCAATCCCGGTGTCACCCTGTACTTCCAGACTCTCGGCGGTATGACCGATAAGCGGAGTCAACGCGGCGAGCCGCACACGCGGTTGCCGCGACGGGTGGTCGATCGCGGTCAGCACATGCCACCAGTGACGGGCCGCATCGGTCGCGAACACCGAAGTTCCCGACGTTACAACCGACGCGACGTCCCGCTCGGACAGTTCCCGTTGCAGCGGCTCGATCGTCCGGTTGGCGCGCAACAGCACTGCGATGTCGCCGGGCTCCACTCGCCGCGTCGACCCGTCGACGTCGATCGTCGTACCGGATGCGAGGAGCGCGGCGATGTCTGCTGCGACGTCGGCGATCACCTCCTCGCGAACCTGCGCGACGCGCGGGACTGTCCCGTCTTTCGTGAAGTCGGTGAATTGGTTCTTTGTGAACGCCCGAATGCGGACGGCGGGCGCACCGTGGATCCGGCTGCCCGCGTGATGCGCCTGCACCGGGTGGTAGGCGATCTCGCGGTGCCCGAACGTCGCGCCGCCAAACAGTTCGCCGAGGCCTGCGACGATCGACTCGTCGGACCGGCGGTTCACGGTCAGGAGACGACGGTCATCGGCCGCCTCAACAGCATTCAGATAACTGAGCACTTCCGCGCCGCGGAATGCGTAGATCGACTGTTTGGGGTCGCCGACCAGGACCAACGGCCGATGCCCGTGAAAGCAGCTGCGGACGATCTCCCACTGCTGGGGGTCGGTGTCCTGGAACTCGTCGATAAGAACGACCTGGAAGTGGTCACGAATGCGCGCGCATGCGAGATCGCCGATATCTGGATCTGTGACGATCTCGAACAGAGTGTTCTGCAGATCGTCGTAGGTGCGGAGTCTAGCGAGCCTCTTGCGTCGCCGGGTCTGCCGCCGCACGTGTTCGGCCATCCGCACACGCAGGTCCGAATCGTCGGTCCGCTCATCGTCGCGAGTCGGCGCGAGGATCGCGTTCGCGTTCCGAACCGCGGACCGCGCGATCTCCACTGACTCCTCGAACCCGGGAGCCTCGTCGGGGTGTCCGGCGAATCGGGCCAGATAGGCGTCGCGGGCAACGTCGTCGACGATATCGTCGACGTCCTCGACGATCGGATACTGCTGTTCGCGTCCGCCGAGGAAGCCGAGCGCGGCCAACATGCGGTTGCAGAAAGTGTGCGTCGTCGCCACAGTCGCCGCGTCGAAGTCCGACAGTGCCGCGACGAGACGCCGCCGCCGGACTGCCACCTCCTCGTCGGGAGCGTCGAACAGCCAGGAGATGAGGCCGTCCTCGCCCGCCCGGTGGTCGTCGGGCTCATGGACGTCGCCGAAGGCGGCCAGACATTCGGTGAGCCGGGTCCGCATCCGATCGCGGAGTTCGGCGGACGCCGCGTTCGAGAACGTCGCCATCAGGAGTGTGGAGACCGGCACGCCTTCGGCGACGTAACGCACGGCGACGGACACGATCGCGTACGTCTTGCCGGTGCCTGCACTGGCCTCCAAGACGGTGGTGCCGCGGGGCAGCGGCGCCCCTAGGTCGAACGCGGTCGGCGCGGTCATCGGTCCTCCTCGTTGCGGCGCAGCGGGCCGAACACGGCGGACGCCAGACGCACGTACATCGGGGTCGACTGCGTTCCCGGCAGCCATTGATCGACGCTGCTCAACGCCGTTGGATCCGGTAGGGACACGCACAATTCGTCGAAGCTCACGTTCGCGCCGGGGTCGCCGTGGAACACCAGACCGGCGTACCGATTCGGGTCACTGTACGACGAGCGGTACGCCCACGACGCGCGGTTCATGGCGCGCCGCTCGTTGCCGGATCTGTCGAACTCGGCCGCCGCAGCCTCGGCGGCTTCCAGCGTCAGCCCGATTGGCACGGTCAGACCGGCGTCACGGATCGCGACCAGCACCGCGAGGATCTCAGATGCGTCGTGAGGCGCGACCAGTCTGCTCACGCGGGCGGACGGCCGGAAGCCGCCCGCGCTGCCGACGACCACGGCTTCGGCGCCGTCGACCGACCCCGATGCCGTCATCGCCAACACTCGGATCCACGCGGCGAGGCGATGTTTGGCGCCGAGCCGCGAGTAACTGACCGGGACCAGGCGTCCGTCGAACACGTCGCCGACCGTCCCGTAGAGGCGTCGGCCGCCCGGCAATTCGACGCGGATGTCGACGGCGTCGGCCGAATCCGACCGGTAGCCGTGCGCCGCGGTCGCCACCGACTGCGCCTTGTCTCGGATGGGACCGAACACCTTGGTGCCGAACGCGAATGGCGGCAGACTGCCGCGGCGGAGTTCGGCGCCTTGTGCCGCGACCGGGTCGCGCCCGTCCAGTAACGCCTGCAGGTATCGGTTACCGACCCCCCACTTCTCGAGCCCGTCGAGCGAGACCGCGAGCTGGTCTGGATACTCGTCGACCTCCTCCGGGATGCCGAGTCCGAGTCGTTGGCGGGCAAAGCCCTCCACCGGTGCGGACAGGAAGGCGATGAGTTCGTCGAGGTCGACGTCGCCGAGGGCAGGCGCCGTCGGCCGCGCATCGGAGATCCGCGGCAGCATGGGAGCTGGCAGCTCCGATCTGGTCAGGTCGCGCAGCGCTCGGGCGCCCGAGAGGAGAGTCGGGTCGAAGCTGAACGGACCATGGCCGTCGACGTCCACGAAGTTCCGCTCGTCGAACGCGTGCAGTGTATGTCGGTGGAGCACCGGCGACTCCGCGTCGGACTCGCCAGAGTCGCGGCCGATGACGACGTCGACGGCGTCGATGAGTTCGCTGACGACCACGGCGGGCGGCAGCCGGGTTCCGGTCAACGGGTCGGCGCCCGTGTAGAAGACCAGCAGATGGTCTCCGGCGGCACCCACCGCGTCCAGGAAAATCTGGCGGTCCTCGTCGCGTCGGTCTCGTTCGCCGACGAGCGGGCGCACGGCGAGCACATCGTCGCCGTCGAGGGCGCGCGGACGGGGATAGACGCCGGAGTCCATGCCGAGCAGGACAATCACCCGGTGCGGCACCGATCGCATCGGCACCATCGAGCACACTGTGAGTTCGCCGGTGCAGAAGTTCGACCGCGTCGGGCGGGCAGCCACCAGTCCCGCGATAAGGTCGCGCACATCGCCGAGTTCGAGTTCGGTGTCATCGTCGTCATCGACGGTGAGCGCATCGCCGATCATCCCGACGGCCTGCGCGCGCTGCCATTCGCCGTCGTCGGTCACGTCGGTCAACGCGTCGACGGCACCGACCAGGAGGTCTGCCCACGCCCCTATGGTGCTGCGTTGTTCCACAGCCCCGACGATCGCCGCGAGGCGGTCGCATAGTTCAGCGAACCGCCCCACGAGGTCGGTGTCGGTGGAGTCGATGCCCGCCAGTGGCAGCGCGGTGGACAGCCACTCGTTCTCAGATTCTTCAGCGACGACGCCCAACAGCATCCGGTCCAGGCCCGTCGCGACGGTGCCCTGCGGGAATCCGCCGAGACCGAACCGTTCACGTTGTGTGGAATCGAGGCCCCAGCGGACGCCTGCTCTGCGGATCCAGCCGGAGAGGGAGTCGAGGTCGGCGTCGGAGAATCCGAATCGTGCCCGCACGGGCGGCGAGGACGCGAGATCAATGAGTTCGCCCGCCCGAACTCGCCCCGCGGCGAGGTCGAGGATCCGTGCGACGACATCGAGGACGGCATTCGATTCACGGAGGCCGCGGTCGGCGAGTCGGACGCGCAGCGCGTACGCCGGATGGTGCATGCCGGTCTGACCGAACGCGCCTCGGATGAGCGGCGCATACGCCTCAACGTCTGGGCACATGACGAGCACATCGCGCGGTTCGAGCGTCGGATCGTCGGCGAACAGGTGCAACAGGCTGTCCCGCAGCACTTCGACTTGACGCTCGGGGCCGTGGCAGGCGTGCACCTGGACTGATTCGTCCGGCCCCGCCGCAGCCGGGGCTAGTCGGTCGTCGCGGAGCCCGCCCTGCAGCGCACCCAGCACAGTGTCCGGGCGTGGACTCCCGCAGTGATGCACGTCATCGTCGATCGACGGCGCCAGCGTCTCCTGCATCTCCTGGACGTCTCGGGAGAGCGCGGCGAGCAGCGGGTGACCGGCGACGGCGCCCTCGCGCGACTCGCGCGCGACCGTCGACACGTGTCGACTCCGCTCCGGCCGTTCCTGACCCGTCTGGCGTAGCGCGATCGTCTGCCATAGCGCGTCCGACGGGTGCGGGAGGTACAGCGACACGTCCCGGTGGACAGCGAGGGCGTCCAACACCGCCTGCAAGGTCTGCGGGATGCGGGTCGGCCCGAAAAGCGACAGTCGTTCGGGGAAGTCGACGACGTCCGGGGCTTCACGCAGGCGCGCAGTGAGTCCGGCCAGGTCTTCCGCGGGATGCGGTCGCCCCACTTCTTCGCGAACCAGGCGCCAGAACCACGGCTGCCACTGCAGGTGCGGAGCGAGTTCGGTGCCCGCACCATCGGTGTCTCGGCCTGCGGCCCAGTCGGCGATCATCGACGGACGCTGCCAGCCGTACGCGCCGAACAGACCGGCGACGGTCGCGGCAGTCGAGAATCGCCTGCCGCGTCGTAGGTCCGAGCGCTCGACGTCGCCGGTGACTCCGAGGTGCGCGGCGAGCACGGCCAGACGCCCGTCGCCGATGTTCGCGTCGAGCACTCGCAGGACGGGCCACCGCAGCCGATCGGCGTACCACGCCTGCGCTTCATCGGGATCGTCGGCGAGGACGGCGGTCGTCTGCCGTAGTAGCGACGATGGCGAATCGAACGCGATATTGGCCGCGATCCCCGACCGCAGCGACAACTGTTGGCCCAGCCACCGCTCCACGCCGCGCTCGGGAACGGCGATCACCTCGGTCGCCATCGGATCGGCCAGCGGGGCGGTGAGGACGTCGGCCAGCACCGCCACCAGAGTGTCGGCCCGTTCGGCACGGTGCACCGTCAACATCGTGTCCACTCCCCGTCTGTCGTTGTCTCAGGCCGTGATATCTCAGGTCGTCGTGTCTCAGGTCGTCATCGGCGGCGACGGAACGGTACCGGCTCCCCGAGGTGCTCGCGGAGTCCGCGGACTGCGGCGTCGGCCAACGGCACCGTCGTGCCCGCCTTCGGGTCGAGGACGGCGAGCGTCGTCTCGGCCAAAACCGCGACCTCACCGGTCGGCGCCAGCACCCGGCAACCGAAATCGAACGACGACGTCCCGATGCGCGTGATCCAGACCTGCACCTGGGCCGGCTTGGAGTCGTAATGCAGGATGTTCACGAACTCGATCTCCTGGCGTGCCAGGACCGCCCAAAATGTGTCTCGCCCGCGACCGAACCAGGCGTTCATCGCGCGGACACGGGCCTCTTCGACCACTCGCGCGATCTGCACGTTGTTGATGTGACCGAGCGAATCCTGATCGCCCCAGCGCAACGCGACCTCCACGGCGAACGGGGTCTGCGGTGCTTTCATGTTCTCTTCATCCGACACGGGTCGACCATATCGTCGGGGTCCGACACCTCCCCCACGCGCATCGCTAGACTGCCGGGCGTGGCCATCGACTCCGAACGTCTGCGACTGCGGCCCGTATCGCCCGACGACGTCGACCGCCTGTACGTTCTCGACGCGGATCCCGACGTGATGCGGTTCGTCAGTGGCGGCGCACCCACTCGACGCGACACTGTCGCCGAGTGGGTGGTGCCGCGCTCGCAGGCACAGTTCGCGTCACACGGCACCGGCATGTGGACGGCATCGCTGAGGCGTCACGACGAGTTCGTCGGCTGGGTCCATCTGCGGCTGCCCCGGCACAGCGCCGAACACGAACTCGAACTCAGCTACCGCATCGCTCGCGAGCATTGGGGTGTCGGCCTCGCGACCGAGGCCGCCGCCGCGTTGATCGCCGTCACGTTCTTATCGACCGACACTCGACGCATCTTCGCCAGCGCACACCCCGGCCACACCGCGTCGCATCGGGTGATGCGCAAGCTGGGCATGCGCCTGTCTCCGCTGTCGCTGTCCGCCGAACGCCTATCCGGGGAGCAGACTGAGGACGACGTGGAGTACGAACTGCTACGCGATCAGTGGGCCACCACTCGTGGCCGACACACCGC
The DNA here is from genome assembly GCF_032711245.1 of Gordonia abscondita. GTDB lineage: Bacteria > Actinomycetota > Actinomycetes > Mycobacteriales > Mycobacteriaceae > Gordonia. The sequence continues at coordinate 3,273,713 of NZ_CP128986.1, read as the reverse complement.
CGACCGTGCCATCGGCCGGCACCGGCGAGCAAACGGGACCATCGAGATGACCGGGTGACCGGCAGGTACTACCGTTGAGCGGTAAGCGCAGAACGCAATGATTCTCGACAACTCTGGAGACAACCGATGAGCAACAACATTGCCACCGATCCGATGCGGCGACGACGGGTCGTCATCATCGGTTCGGGCTTCGGCGGGCTGTTCGCGGCGCAGCGCCTCAAGAAGGCCGACGTCGACGTCACCCTGATCGCCAAGACCACCCACCACCTGTTCCAGCCGATGCTGTACCAGGTCGCGACCGGAATCGTGGCGGAGGGCGAGATCGCTCCCGCGACTCGCCTCATCCTGCGCGATCAGCGCAACGCGAACGTCGTCTTGGGTGAGGTTTTCGGGATCGATCTCGAGTCGCAGACGGTCAAGTCGCAGCTCCTCGAGCGCACGACCGTCACTCCGTACGACGATCTGATCATCGCTGCGGGCGCCGACCAGTCGTATTTCGGCAACGACCATTTCGCCGAGTACGCGCCCGGAATGAAGACGATCGACAACGCCCTCGAACTGCGTGGCCGCATCCTCGGCGCGTTCGAGCAGGCCGAACTCTCCGACGACCCCGCCGAACAGGAGATGTTGTTGACGTTCGTCGTCGTCGGCGCGGGGCCGACCGGTGTCGAGATGGCAGGCCAGATCGCCGAGATGAGCGATAAGACACTCAAGGGCGCGTTCCGCAACATCGATCCGACCAAGGCGAAGGTGATCCTGCTCGACGCTGCGCCTGCCGTCCTGCCGCCGTTCGGTGAGAAGCTCGGCAACAAGGCGAAGGCGCGGCTGGAGAAGCTGGGCGTCGACGTCCGTCTCGGCGCGATGGTCACCGACATCGACAACGACAGCCTCACCGTGAAGTACCCGGATGGCGAGATCGGCCGCATCGAGAGCCAGTGCAAGGTGTGGTCGGCCGGCGTTCAGGCGTCGTCGCTCGGCAAGATCCTCGCCGAGCAGTCGGCCACCGAACTGGACCGCGCGGGGCGAGTGAAGGTCGGCGCGGATCTGACAATCCCCGGCCACGACAACGTGTTCGTCGTCGGCGACATGATGGCCGTCGACGGCGTCCCCGGCGTCGCACAGGGTGCCATCCAAGGCGGACGTTACGCGGCCGACGCGATCCGCGCCTCGCTCAAGGGGCACACCCCCGATCAGCGCAAACCGTTCAGCTATTTCGACAAGGGCTCGATGGCGACCATCTCCCGTTTCAGCGCGGTGATGCAGGTGCCGATCCCCGGCACCAAACGCAAGTTCGAGACCGAAGGCTACTTCGCGTGGCTCGGCTGGCTGGCGCTCCACCTCGTGTACATGGTCGGTTTCCGCAACCGGCTGAACACGTTTGTCAACTGGTTCTTCGCGTTCAGTACCCGAGGCCGCACCCAGTTGGCGGTCACCGAGCAGCAGGTGTACGCGCGCCACGCCCTCACTGAGCTCTCCTACCTGGAGCGTCTGCGTCTGGCCGACGACGAGCGCGCCCGGGCCAAGAAGGAACTCGAGGAGCGCAACAGCTCGGCCTAGCTCATCGGCCCGGCTAGCCCATACTCGCGGCTAGCTCGCACTCCCGCGTCAGGCTTCGGTTCCCGCTTATTGTCCGGACAATAAGCGGGAACTGAAGCCGCTCGCGTCAGATGGTCCTGTGGAATTCCGGGAGACATATCGGGCGCGGCGGGGTTCACTGTCGCGCATGTGGCCCGAAGACGAGAACGGCATCATCCGTCGACGAAGCGCGCTTCGCGTCGGATTCACTGACACAGATCTGAAGCTCGCCCTTCGACGCGGGGAACTCACCCTGGTCGACCGCGGCGTGTGCGTGCGCACCGCGCGCCTGCCCCAGCACGACAGACGCGACGCACTGTACCGGCTGAAGGTCGTAGCCGCGGCACGCGAGAGCGACATTCCGCTGAGCCACGAGTCCGCTGCCGCGGTGCATGGCCTGGATCTTCTGCATCCGGATCGGCGGACTGTACATTTCGCGACTTCGCGGTCCGGTGGCGGTCGCCGGATGGCGACTCGACACATTCACAGTGGGCTGCCCGATGACGCCGTCGTCGAGGTCGACGGCATCGCGGTCTCGGCCGTCGCGCGGACGGCGGTCGACGTCGCGGCAGCCGGCACTTTCGAGCAGGCACTCGCGGTGCTCGACAGCGCACGCCGTGCGGGCGTCAGCGCCGGGGAGATCGCGGACGAACTGAATCGGCATCGTATTCGCGGCCGCGCCGTGGTCGCGGCAGCGCTACGCCACTGCGATCCGCGGTCGGCCAATGCGGGCGAATCGTGGGGGCGGGCACAGATCATCACAGCGGGTCTGCCGATCCCCGAGCTTCAATGGAGATTCGAACTGCGCGACGGCAGCGTCGCCTTCACCGACTACTTGTGGGGCCGATGCCTCGTCGGCGAGTTCGACGGTCTGCGCAAGTACGGCCGCGATCTCCGTCCCGGTCAGAGTGTCGAACAGGCCGTCGTCGCCGAGAAGCTTCGTGAGGACGCGTTGCGCGACCACGTCGCCGATGTGGCGCGCTGGACCGTCTCCGAGCTGCGCGACGGAACCATGATTCCGATGCTCCGCAGACGCATGGCCCGAGCCGGGCTTACCGTGACCGGCTAACGCACAAAGCGTCGGTTCCCGCTTATAGTCCGGACTATAAGCGGGAACCGACGCCTCCAGCGTGACGAGCTATGTCGTGGGCTCTGGCGACTCCTCGTCGACGTCGTCCTCCGTGCCCACGTGGACGATCGGGTGCGCTCCAGTCTCGCTGTAGCGGGTCACGAGATCGAAGTCATCACCGTAGCTGTCTTCGCCGATGGCGACTGCGCGTTCGACGAGCAGCGAACTGCGGGTCTCGATCAACATCACCTTGTCCGAGCGCAGGTCCTTGTACAGGGCGACGCACAACAACAGCATCACGATCACGAACGGAACGGACGCGATGATCGTTATCGACTGCAGCCCGTCCAACGCGGTCTCACCGCCGACCGCCAACATGATCGCAGCGACCGCGCCGGTCAAGACGCCCCAGAAGATCACGGTCTGCTTGCGCGGCTCATGCGCGCCACGCTCCGACAGAGATCCCATGACGATCGACGCCGAGTCTGCGCCCGATACGAAGAAGATAGCGACCAGAAGCATCACCAGGACCGCGGTGACACCGGACCACGGCATGGTGTCCAACAGGTCGAACAGGGCACCGGTCGAGTTGACCGACACCACTTCCTTCCCATTCTCGATCGTCTTGGTCACCATGTCGCCGACCTGATCCTGTCGACGAATCGCCGCACCACCGAAGACGCAGAACCACACGAGGCTGACCATCGTCGGAACCAGCAGCACACCGGTCACGAACTGCCGGATGGTGCGTCCGCGGCTGATGCGCGCGATGAACATGCCGACGAAGGGCGTCCACGAGATCCACCAGGCCCAATAGAAGATAGTCCAGGTCGACAGCCAGTCGGCGAGCGCCGCGTCGCCGTCGGCTCCGGTCCGGGAACTCATCGCCACGTAGTCCTGGATGTAGTCGCCGAGCGCACTCGGGATCAGATTCAGGATCAGCAGGGTCGGCCCGACGACGAATACGAACACCGCGAGGACCAGCGCCAACACCATGTTGATGTTCGACAGCCATTGGATGCCGCGCGCGATACCCGAGACGGCAGACAGGATGAAGCAACACGTCAACACCGCGATGATCACCACGAGGATCGGAGTACCGACGTCTCCGACCCAGCCGGCGAACTTCATGCCGTCGCCGATCTGCAACGCACCGAGACCCAGCGATGCCGCCGATCCGAACAGGGTCGCGAAGATCGCGAGGATGTCGATGATCTTGCCTGCCGGGCCGTTCGCTCGGTCACCGAACAGGGAGGTGAACGCCGCCGACAACAACTGCGAGCGGCCCTTGCGGTACATGCCGTAACCGATGGCCAGACCGACCACCGCGTAGATCGCCCACGGCTGCAGCCCCCAGTGGAACATCGTGGTTCCCATGGCGGTCTTGAACGCCTCTACCGTCTCCGGCGACACCGTCCCCGGCGGCGGCGACACATAATAGGTCAGGGGCTCGGCGACGCCGAAGAACATCAGGCCGATGCCCATGCCGGCACTGAACATCATCGCGATCCACGAGCTGGTCCGGAACTCCGGCCCCTCATCGTCCCTGCCCAGCCGGATGCGACCGTATTTGCTGACCGCCAGCCAGATCACGAACACGACGAAACCCGTCGTCGCGAGGACGAACAACCAGCCGAGGTACTTGATGACCCCGCCCTGGGCGTCTGCGGAGATCGTCTTCAAGCCTTCTTTGTCGACGAACCCCCAGACGACGAACGCGATCGACAACAGCGCGGTGATCGAGAAGACGACCCAATCGCGCGTCGGTGTATCTCTGGATTTACTCGGCGTTGACACAGGTCTCCTTCGCCACACACTCCGCTTGTCTTTCAGAACCCATTCGTCTCAAGCAAGCCACGTCGTCTCTAGTACTTCAGACAACGACCCCCGCGCCGTGAACTTCGGGTAGTCGTCGTCACAGCTGTTCGACCGTAACAGGTTCCGATCACGCGCAATCGACCCGCAACGAAAAGGCGCCCCACAGGTGTGGGGCGCCTTCGGCGTTCGGACCGCGCCGTCACATCTCGATGTTCTGCATCCGCACCCGCGACTGGGCGATGAGTCGTCCCTGGTCATCGCGCATGTCGACCTGCCACAGCTGCTGACGTCTCCCGCGATGGATCGCCGTCGTCGAAACTGAGATCACACCGTCAGACACGGACCGCAGAAAATCTGTCGAATTGTTGACGCCGACGGCGGTCCCGCCGATTCCTGTCTCCTGTACCCAGCAGAACGCACTGATGCTCGCCGCGCTCTCAGCCAGTGCGCAGTAGGTCCCGCCGTGCACGATGCCGAAGGGCTGGTGGTGGTCTGGGGTGATCGTCAGCGACCCCGTGATGCCGTCCCGGGACACCGTGTCGACGACGAAGCCGAGCAGCCCGTCTAAGCCGGTCGCATCCTTGACCCGCGCCAACGCCTCATTGAGATGTTCAGTCATAAGGCCAGAATGCCACCCGGGCGGTCGGCGACCGGCAGGTGGCCTCGTAGATCAGCCGCCGGACAGACGACGGATACAGCTAGCCAGGAAGCGAAAACATCAGTGACCCCCGCACTCGAAACGAGCACGGGGGCCACTGCGGCGGATCGGAGGTCTCTGCAGCCCTCAGGACACTCAGACGATCCTTGCGATTGAATGTAGGTTATCCTTACCTTTGTGTCAAGACCTTAGCGTTCAGACCAATGTGTCGCGACCTATGTCTAGCGTTCCCGTTCCTGAGACTCAGACCACAACGGGAACTGATCAACGTCCGACCGCGTTGTCCATAACGGACAGGGCACTACACGACCTTCGACGGGAGTCGACGTAAGATGAAGAAGATGAATGGCCTGGGAGAGCTCGAACGTGCAGTAATGGACACCCTGTGGGCGTCGGCGACACCACAGACGGTCCGTCAGGTCCATGCCGAGCTCTCGCGCTCACGTGCGCTCGCTTACACCACCGTGATGACCGTGCTCCAGCGTCTGACGAAGAAGGAACTGGTCACCCAGATCCGCGACGACCGTGCCCACCGTTACACCGCGGCGCGTCCGCGTGAAGACCTCGTCGCGAGCCTGATGGTCGACGCGCTCAAGGGCGCAGAGGCTCCGGGATCACGACACGCAGCACTCGTATCCTTCGTCGGTCAGGTCGACGCCGACGAGATCGCCGCACTCCGCGAGGCGTTGGACGAACTCGAGTCGTCCCGCGGCTCGAAGCACTAGAGTCGACACCGAACCGCGGGCAACCGCTCGCACCGCACTACCAGAGGGAAGCCGATGACCGCGCTGCTGTTCGGCATCCTCACCATTGCCTTCGTCGGCCCCATCCCGCAGGCCCTCGCCCACGCGTCCTGGCCGCTGTACGCCCCTCGCGCGGCGATGGCCCTGTGGCAGGCCGTCGCATTGGCCGCAGTCCTGTCCGCGTTCAGCACCGGTCTGGCCATCGCGGCCAACCTGCTCTCCCCCGGTGTCAACGGCGCACCGACGACGAACCCCTTCGACGAGATCGAGCGTCTCGGCTGGTTCCTGTGGACCGTGTACGTCGTCGTCTTCGCGCTCACGCTGCTGATCGGCGCGAAACTTATGTACAGCATCGTCCGGGTAGGCGTCCGCACCCGCGCGCGGCGCAATCAGCACCGCATGCTGATCGACCTCGTTGATCGAGTCGACATGCACCGCCAACGCGGTCGCGATATCCGCGTGCTCGACGTTCCCGCACCCCTCGCCTACTGTCTGCCGGGGCTCCGCGGCAGCCGCGTCGTCCTCAGCGAAGGCGTCTTGAACCGCCTCTCCGACGACGAGTTGTCGGCAGTCATCGAACACGAGCGGGCACATCTGCGCGCCCGTCACGACCTCGTTCTCGAAGCGTTCATCGCTTTGCACGAGGCCTTCCCCCGCTTCGTCCGGTCCCGCTCGGCACTCGGCGCAGTGGAACTGCTCGCCGAGGCGCTCGCCGACGACCAGGCGGCGCACGCAACCGCGCCCGCCACTGTGGGGCGCGCACTCGTAGCGTGTGCCGATGCGACGGCGCCACGCGGCACGATGGCGGTTGGCGGCCCGACGACGCTGGTGCGCGTCCGTCGCCTCTGCGACGTCCGTCCCGTGCCGGTCGTATCCGCGACCGCCTACCTGCTGGCCGTAGCGGTTCTCGTCGTCCCGACCCTCGCCGTCGCCATCCCCTGGCTGACCGAACTCCGGCGACTCGTGGCGCACATGTGAACTCGAATCATCCCCCTGCTGACGAACATCACCGTTGAAAGGCGAACCGACGTGCGCTTCCTGGACGGGCATCGGCCCGACCACGATCTGACCTACGACGATCTGTTCATCGTCCCGAACCGGTCGGCCGCGACATCCCGGTTCGACGTAGACCTCTCGACCGATGACGGAAGCGGGACGACCATCCCGCTCGTCGTCGCCAACATGACGGCGATCGCGGGCAAGCGGATGGCCGAGACTGTCGCTCGACGCGGCGGCCTCGTCGTTCTCCCCCAAGACGTGCCCCTCGACGCTGCGGCCCGCACGATCGCGCACGTGAAATCTCGGCACCTCGTCGCCGACACCCCGGTGGTGCTCCACGCCGACGACCTGATGGCGAACGCGCAAGCCCTCATCCCCAAGCGCGCACACGGCTACGCCGTGGTCGTCGACGACGACGCGCGGCCGCTCGGGTTGATCGCACGCGCCGCCTCAGGGCACGAGATCGACATGTTCACCGATCTGCGGTCGGCGATGACTCCAATCCCGGTCATATTGTCCGCCGACACCGACCCGCGTCTCGTGTTCGACACACTCGTTGACGCGAACGCCGACCTCGCCGTGCTGACCGACGACGACGGTCTACTCGTCGGCGTCCTCACCCGCACCGGAGCATTGCGCGCGGGCATCTACCAACCGAACGTCGACGCTCGCGGTCGCCTCCGCGTGGCCGCTGCCGTCGGCATCAACGGCGACGTCGTCGGGAACGCACGCGCCCTCGTCGAGTCGGGGGCCGACTTGCTCGTCGTCGACACCGCACACGGCCACCAGGAGAAGATGATCTCCGCGCTGTCGGCCGTCGCGAACTCAGACCTCGGCGTCCCGCTCGCCGCGGGCAATGTCGTCTCGCGACGCGGAGCCCTCGACCTGATCGATGCGGGCGCGACCATCGTCAAAGTCGGTGTCGGGCCCGGAGCCATGTGCACCACCCGGATGATGACCGGCGTCGGCCGACCGCAGTTCTCCGCGGTCGTCGAATGCGCCACCGCGGCTCGCGAAGGTGGCGGACACGTGTGGGCCGACGGCGGCATCCGCCACCCGCGCGACGTCGCACTCGCCGTCGCCGCTGGCGCGTCGAACGCGATGGTCGGTTCATGGTTCGCGGGCACATACGAGTCGCCCGGCGATCTCCACGCCGACGCGAACGGTGAGTACAAGGTCAGCTTCGGGATGGCGTCGAAGCGGGCCGTCGCCGCCCGATCGGCAGGCGACAACGCCTACGACCAGGCGCGAAAGGCGCTATTCGAGGAGGGCATCTCGTCCTCGCGCATCCGGATCGATCCTGAGCGGCCCAGCGTCGAAGATCTGATCGACCACATCTCGTCCGGAGTCCGGTCGACCGCGACCTATACGGGTGCAAGAACGCTTGCCGACCTGCATGAGAAGGTAGTCCTCGGCGTCCAGTCGGCCGCCGGGTTCGCTGAGGGCAGACCACTGCCCGGGGGATGGTGACCGACCACCGATGGACATCCTGATCATCGTCGCGAGCCTCATCGGGTTCGTGGCCTTGACGCTGGGCACGGCGTTGTTCGTGGCGGGCGAGTTCTCGTTGACCGCTCTCGAGCGGTCGACTATCTCCAACGATCTCGCGCGTCGCGGAGACCGTCGAGCGCGTGCCGTCGACCGAGCGCACCGTTCCCTGTCGTTCCAGTTGTCGGGCGCTCAACTCGGCATCACCATCACCACCCTCGTCACCGGCTACATCGCCGAACCGGTGCTGGCGAAAATCTTCGATCCAGTGCTGGACGCGATCGGCTTGGACGGTTCGGTGAAGAGCGGAGTGTCGCTGGCCCTCGCGCTCGTCATCGCGACGTCGTTGTCGATGGTGCTCGGCGAACTCGTGCCGAAGAACCTCGCGATCGCCAAACCGTTGGGTGTCGCGCGGGCCACCGCAGGCCCCATGATGATCTTCTCGAACGTGTTCAAGCCGGCCATCAACGGACTCAATGGCAGCGCCAACGCACTCGTTCGCAGGCTCGGCGTGGAGCCGACCGAAGAGCTGCAGTCGGCCAGATCGGCCGCAGAGTTGGTCGCGTTGGTCCGGAACTCCGCGCAGCAGGGTGAACTTGACCCCGACACGGCTCGACTCGTCGACCGATCTCTCAGGTTCGGCGATCTGACCGCCGAAGACCTGATGACCCCCCGCGTCCGCGTCGAGAGCCTTGAACCCGGGAATACCGTCCGGGACCTGATTGCCGCGTCGTCACGGACCGGGCACTCACGTTTCCTCATCGCCGACGACGGCGACTTGGACAATCTGGTCGGCGTCGTTCACATCAAACAGGCGTTCACCATCCCCACCGCAACCCAGTCGACCACGCCGTTGCGTTCGATCGCGCGTCCGGTGACGCGTGTCCCCGACTCCCTCGACGGCGACTCGCTCAAAGACCGGATCTCCGCGGACGGACTCGAGGTGTGTGTCGTCGTCGACGAGTACGGCGGTACCGCGGGTCTCGTGACGAGCGAGGACCTCATCGAAGAGATCCTCGGCAACGTCACCGACGAGCACGACAACGAAGAGTCCGAGGTGGCACGCGTCGGCAACGGCTACCGCTGCTCGGGCCTGCTGCGTCTGGACGAGGTGCACGACGCGATCGGTTACCGCGCTCCCGACGGCGCGTACGAAACGCTCGGCGGCCTGGTCATGTTCCAACTCCGCCGGATCCCCCAGGTCGGCGACGTCGTCGACCTACCGGTCCGCGAGAACACCGGCGACGACGAGTACAGCCCGGCGGTTCAACGCTGGCGCGGGACGGTGGTCCGCATGGACCAACGACGAGTCGATCAGGTGTGGATGACGCCCGTCGACGGCGCGACTGCGGAACGGGGTGAGCAGCGTGGGTAACCTGTCCGGCGTCCTGCTCGCCGTCCTGCTGCTGGCCGCGAACGCCTTCTTCGTCGGCTCCGAGTTCTCGTTGATCGCTGCGCGCCGCGACCGCCTCGTCGCATTGGAGGACGCGGGCAAGAAACGTGCCCGGACCGTTATCCGCGCATCCGAGAATTTGTCGTTGATGCTGGCCGGATGCCAGTTGGGCATCACGATCTGCTCGATCCTCCTCGGCCGCATCGCCGAACCCGCGATCGCACACATCATCGAGAAGCCGCTCGGGTTGGCGAACGTCCCCGAGGGGCTGCTGCATCCGATCGCCTTCGCGGTCGCGTTGATCATCGTCGTCATCCTGCACATCCTGATCGGCGAGATGGTTCCGAAGAACATCGCGCTGGCGGGCCCGGAGAGCGCCGCCATGCTTCTGATCCCGATCCACCTGTGGTTCCTTCGGATCGCCAAGCCGGTCATCTGGTTGTACAACGCACTCGCCAACGGCACCCTCCGCTTGATGCGGGTGGAGCCGAAGGACGAGTTGGCGACGACTGTCACCGAGACCGAGCTCGCACAGATGATCGGCGAGTCCCGCGAGTTCGGACTGCTCGACGCCGGCGAGCACGATCGGCTCACGCGTGCCCTCGACACCGTGAAACGCACCGTCGACGAGGTCATGATCCCGTTGTCTGGTGTGCGCAGTGTCCGATTGCGCCCGGATCCGGCGACCGGCGGACTCGGTCCGCGACTCGGGTCCGTCGAAGACGCGGTCCGCGAAACCGGGTACTCACGTTTCCCGGTTCGTGGCCTCGACGGCTCGTACATCGGTTACCTGCATCTCAAGGATGTGCTCGACGACGTCTTCGACGAGAACGTCGACGCCGACTCGCTGGTGGCCGTCGATCGAATCCGTCCGTTGCCGAAGATCAGCGCCACGGTGCCCCTGGACGAGGCTGCGATGCAGTTACAGAAAGCCAGCGCACATCTGGCCGCGGTAGTCGACGACGGCGGCGAGATCATCGGCATGCTGGCCCTCGCCGATCTCGCGGAGGCTTTCGTCGGCAATGTCCGTGATTCGACGCATCGGATCTGATGAGTGAGGGTCGCCGGGTACTCGACCGCGCCGAATGGACGGCGCGGGCCGACGCTCATGGCGCGCGGATCGAGGCGTTGATCGGACCGTACCTTCGAGCGCGCAGGACCGGGGGGAAGCATCCGGTGATCGACTTCCTGTTCACCTACTATTCGGCGCGTCCGGCCCAGTTGACTCGTTGGCATCCCGGCTACGGCACGATGCTGCTCGAGGGTTCCGAGTACGACGGGATTCGCGGCTATCGATTCGGCGACGGGGCGGCGACGGTCTCCGACGAGCACCTGGCTGACCAGGGCCGCCTCGTCGCAGGGACGCTGCGCATCCTAGAGGCGACCGCGGCCCGCCAGCCGCGGCTGGGCTGTTTCGGGCTGCATGAGTGGGCGATGGTCTACCGCACCGGCGAAAAGCGACACCCGCACCCGCTGCGTCTGGGAAGTGCGGGCACCGACGCAGTAGTCGAAGAGAACCGTCTACTGTGCACGCATTTCGATGCGTTCCGCTTCTTCACCGATCCGGCCCGCTCGCGGAACTCGATCGAGTTGACGCGAGCGGACGCTGCGGCCAACGAGCAGCCAGGCTGTCTGCACGCCACGATGGACCTCTACCGCTACTGCCTCCGCTTGTCGCCGCTGATCGGCGCGGATCTGCTCGCCGACTGCTTCGAACTCGCTCTGACCGCTCGCGAGCTGGACATGCGCGCCAGCCCGTACGATTTGTCCGCCGTGCGCGACACCGCCGGCCGCCCATACGTCGCGGTGCCGATCGAGACGGCTGAGGGTCGCGCGCAATATGTGAGCGAACAGACCGGGATCGCGCGACGCGGCCACGTACTGCGCGATAAAGTCATCGATGTCGCTCGCACACTGGACGAAGCGGCACAGACCGCCGGGGACCAGTAAGTTACCGGCGCGTATAATAGCCGACGCAGGGTGCACCCGTACCCCGAATGAACAGCAGCGCCGTCGGCGCCCCAGATTGTTCGCGTCATTCGCACAGGAAAGGTCGTCATGTCTAACCGTGTCACCGTCAACGGCTTGCAGGTCGCTGAGGTCCTCTACGACTTCGTCAACAACAAAGCTCTTCCCGGTACCGGCGTAGACGCCGACAAGTTCTGGGCGGGTGCAGCAGACGTCATCAACGATCTCGCGCCCCGCAACCGCGAACTGCTCGCCGTGCGCGACGACTTCCAGACCAAGCTCGACGCGTGGCACCGCGACCACAAGGACGCCGACTTCGCCGAGTACAAGGCGTACCTGACCGAGATCGGCTACTTGGTTCCCGAACCCGCCGACTTCGAGATCAGCACGTCGAACGTCGACGACGAGATCACGTCGGTCCCCGGCCCGCAGTTGGTGGTCCCGATCCTCAACGCCCGCTTCGCGCTCAATGCGTCGAACGCCCGCTGGGGCTCGCTGTACGACGCGCTGTACGGCACCGACGCCATCAGTGAGGCCGACGGCGCTGAGAAGGGCTCGTCGTACAACAAGGTCCGCGGCGACAAGGTCATCGCGTTCGCCAAGGCATTCCTCGACAAGGCCGTCCCGCTGGAACACGGCAGCCACGCCGATGCGACGTCGTACGTCGTCGACGGCGACACGGTTGCCGTCTCGCTCGGCGAGGACACCACCACTTTCGCCGATCCGACCGGGTTCGTCGGCTACACCGGCGATGCCGCCGCCCCGACGTCGATCCTCGTGCGCCACCACGGCCTGCATTTGGAGATCCAGATCGACGCCGACTCCCCGATCGGTTCGACCGACGCCGCAGGCGTCAAGGATGTCGCCATAGAGTCCGCAGTCACGACGATCATGGACTTCGAGGACTCGGTCGCCGCAGTCGACGCCGACGACAAGGTTCTCGGTTACACGAACTGGCTTGGCCTCAACAAGGGAGACCTGGCCGAAGAGGTCGCCAAGGGTGGCAAGACGTTCACCCGCGTCCTCAACCCGAACCGCCTCTACACCGCGCCGGACGGCTCGACCTACGAGGTCCACGGTCGCAGCCTGCTGTTCGTCCGCAACGTCGGTCACCTGATGACGAATCCCGCGATCCTGGACGCGGACGGCGACGAGGTGCCCGAAGGCATCTTGGACGCGCTGGTCACCTCCGCGATTGGCGTTCACGGCATGTCGCCCGAGGGTCTGCAGAATTCGCGTACCGGTTCCATCTACATCGTGAAGCCCAAGATGCACGGACCCGACGAGGTGGCCTTCACGTCCGAGTTGTTCGGTCGCGTCGAAGACGTCCTCGGCCTGGACCGCAACACCATCAAGGTCGGCATCATGGACGAGGAGCGTCGCACCTCGATCAACTTGAAGGCGTCGATCAAGGCAGCCGCCGACCGCGTCGTGTTCATCAACACCGGGTTCCTCGACCGCACCGGCGACGAAATCCACACCTCGATGGAAGCCGGTCCGTTCGTCCGCAAGGCGGAGATCAAGGGACAGACCTGGTTCAACGCGTACGAGGACTCCAACGTCGATGTCGGTCTGGCCGCTGGACTCGAACACAAGGCACAGATCGGCAAGGGCATGTGGGCCATGCCGGACCTGATGGCCGACATGCTCGTTCAGAAGATCGGCCATCCGACAGCTGGCGCGAACACCGCGTGGGTGCCGTCGCCGACGGCGGCGACCCTGCACGCACTTCACTACCACGAGGTCGACGTCTTCGAACGTCAGGATGAGATCGCCAAGCGCGATCCGGCGTCAGTCGACGACATCCTGACCATTCCGCTCGCGGCAACGACCGATTGGAGCGACGAGGAGAAGCGCGAAGAGCTCGACAACAACGCACAGTCGATCCTCGGCTACGTGGTGCGGTGGATCGACCACGGTGTCGGCTGCTCCAAGGTGCCCGACATCCACGACGTCGCGCTCATGGAAGACCGTGCGACGCTGCGCATCTCAAGCCAGCTGCTCGCCAACTGGCTGCGCCACGGCATCGTCACGGAAGACGACGTGGTCGCTGCGCTCAAGCGAATGGCTCCGGTCGTCGACCGCCAGAACGCGGGCGATCCGGACTACCGTCCTTTGGCTGCCGACTTCGATTCGAACATCGCGTTCAACGCGGCGAAGGCGCTGATCCTGGAGGGCGCGAAGCAGCCGAGCGGTTACACCGAACCGATCCTGCATCGGGCGCGCCGCGAGTACAAGGCGGCCAACGCCTGATATACCGAAGGTGTGAACGCCGAGCCCGGGCCGGATTCGGTCCGGGCTCGGTGTATTCGCTGAGGGGCATCGCAAGTGGTGCAGCAGCATCGGGACGAGTGGAGGGGATGGCGTGTCGAAGCATTCGACGGGCGGACAGAGACAGTTCATCGCGCGACCGCTGGTCGCGATCGTACTGGTCGTGATCTTGGTCGCCGCCGCGATCACCGCGTGGACCAAGCTCGGCGACCATATCGACGACACGGCAACCACTGACGCCGCGACGTGTGTCGAGGGTAAGGCGACCATCCCGATCGTCGCCGATCCGGCGGTCGCTCCGGGCTTGCAGCGGATAGCCCAGAGCTACAACGACACATCTCCCATCGTCCGGGACCACTGTGTGACGGTCCAAGTCCGTCCCGCGGATGCGCGCGCGACGCTCGAAGGGCTGACGGCCCGCGACTGGGACACGAAGGCGTTCGGTGCGTTCCCCGGAGCATGGGTCCCCGAATCGTCGGTATGGGCGGCCGCTCTGCAGTCCGCGAAGGCGAAGGCGTTGCAAGGGCCGCCGGAGTCGTTGGTCTCCTCCCCGGTGCGGCTCGCCGTCGAGCCCGAAGTCGCGAAGGCAGCGAACGGGCGGCTCGCGTGGACCGGTCTACCCGATCTGACGATGGCCAATTCGCTGAGCGCATTCGGGCACCGGAATTGGGGGTCATTGCGGATGGCGATGCCGAACGGACCGCAGTCGGACGCGACGGCACTCGCCGCGCAGGCCGTCGCGGCCGGGACAGCTGATCAGAAGGGTTCACTCACTCTCGCCGAGGTGAACGCTCCCCGGGTGCGTAGCGCGGTCGAGCAGTTGATGTCGGCACCGCCGCGCGTCGGCGACGGCTCAACCGAGGCCGCCGTCACTGCGATCGCCTCCGCGAACGATCCAGCGAACGCCGAGGTCCGCGCGGTCCCGGTGACCGAGCAGCGACTGTACGCGCTGACCAAGGACGACAAGAGCGCGCGCATCGCCGATGTCGCACCCACCGGTTCGACGCCTGTCGCCGACTACCCGGTGGTGCGTCTGTCCGGCGACCAAGTTCCGCCGCATGTCGGTGACGCGGTCGCCGAGTTCTTCACGTTCGCCCGCAAACCTCCGCAGATGAAGTTGCTCACCGGGATGGGCTTCCGCGGCTCCGGTCCACTGCCCGCCGCGACCGCGACAGTGAAGTTCGGCGACGTGAACGACCCGCTTCCCGAACCAGAACCGAGAGCTGCCGTCGAGATCAGCAGGATCGTCCTTCCCGCCGCTACGCCGTAGGCTGCGGCGAGTCGACGACCACTGGGCGTGAGCCCTAGGCCTTCTGCAGTAGGACGACCTGTGCGGAGATCCGCTGTTGCGCGTCGGCGAGGTCTTTGCCGATGGCGCGCGCGAAGTACCGGTCGAAGGCCAGCAAGCATTCGACGGCTCGGGAGTCGGCCACCCGGTAGCAGCGAATGTCCGGCAGATCTTGGGGAGACGCGACGGGCGAGCGTCCGGAGGCCGACACGGCGACGCTATGGTGGTCACGCAGCGCGGCCGCCTGCTTCGATGATGCCGCCCGGTACAGCACCGTCGCACGGTTGGCGACAGCGTCGACGCCCGCCGCGCGGAGCGATTCGTAGTCGACGCGGGAGTCGTCGGCCAGCTGTGCTTGCGTCCTCGGTCCCGCGACTGTGCCGTCGTACAGGTACCTCTCGTCGGTCGAAGTGTTGGCAACCGCCAACGCGTACAGGTCGAGGTTCGGCTGTTTCTGGTCCACTGAGATGCCGCTGCCGGCGTCACTGGCCTCGGCGAGTTTTGTGAAAGTCGACTTCTGTAAGGCCTCGGTCCGGCTCGCGGACATGCCGTTGAAAACAGCGACGAGCACATCGGAGCCGTGTGGCACCAACGCCAGCGAGCGGGTGGTTCCGGGTTCGATCCACTCAACAGACACGACCGTGTTGTCGGCACCGAGCCCGGACAATGGCGCTACGCGCGGCCGATTCTTCTGTCCTGCGGCCGTCAGAGTCGCACGCCATTCTGCGGCGACGCGCCTGGCCATCGAGGAAACGGCGGCGGCGGCCGCGGCCGCATCGGAGTATCGGAGGACTCCCGCATACACGCCGACCGACTTTCCGTTCTGTTCACCTGTTCCGCTCGTTGTGTAGCCGAACCGGAAGGCACGATTTGCTCGTACTGTCTCGGCCCCGGGAATGAAGCCCGACAGGTTCTTCGGCGACGATTTGGGTGAGGTCCCCGACACTCGTTCGGTGAACACCTGGTCAATCTCGCCACGAAACGGGATGAACTCGCCGAGCCGCATGCCGGCGAGACGTTCGGGAACCGCCAATGGGGTGTCGGTCGGTGACGTCGAGTAGTGGCCGGTCTGATACTCGATCGCTCGCCGCGTAGCAGTCCCGTCGACCGCACAGCCGGCGAACAGCACCGTCGACACGACGGTGGCCGAAATGAGAGCAGAGACTCGATGTCGCACCCGCTGAGCGTATTACGCGTCGTTCCGCGCGTACGTCGATGACGCGACATCGGCCGAACTTCTGGCTCCGCCGATCACCACTGTTCGCTGCACGCCGGTCAGGGTGGGGCACGAGTCTCGGTGGCGCCGCGTTCACGTCCTTTTGCAGCCACGCCGATTGGAACCACGGCGATTTCATTCATCGACCTGTGGCGCGACGGGGCGCAGACTCGTTCCCATGACCGCATCACCGCGCAGACGATGTCTGTGACTGTCTGACTCCCGGCCGGCAGGCCACAACCAGATCCACCACCAGGCCTTCAGGAGGTCTATCCCGTCATGCCCGAAATCAGTTCCCAGCGGCTCGAAGCCGCCACCGCGCCGTTGCAGTTCGCATACTGGGTACCCAATGTCAGCGGCGGCCTCGTTGTCTCCAAGATTGAGCAGCGCACCGACTGGGGTTACGACTACAACCGCAAACTCGCCGTCCTCGCCGAGAACAACGGTTTCGACTACGCGCTGTCCCAAGTCCGCTACATCGCGTCGTACGGGGCGGCGTACCAGCACGAGTCGACGAGCTTCTCCCTGGCTCTGCTGTTGGCCACCGAGCGACTCAAGGTGATCGCGGCCGTCCACCCCGGGCTCTGGCATCCCGGTGTCCTCGCCAAGTTTTTGGCGACCGCCGACCACCTGTCGGGCGGCCGCGCAGCCGTGAACGTCGTGTCGGGCTGGTTCAAGGATGAGTTCACAAAGCTCGGCGAGCCGTGGCTCGAACACGACGAACGCTACCGTCGCACCGAAGAGTTCATCACGTACCTGCGCAGAATCTGGACAGACGACCACGCCGAACTGTCCGGCGACTTTTATCGGCTCCATGACTTCGACCTCAAGCCGAAGCCGGTCGACGTGCCGGGACGAGCACACCCCGAGATCTTCCAGGGCGGCAATTCGACGGCTGCGCGCGCGATGGCCGGTCGTGTCTCCGACTGGTATTTCAGCAACGGCAAGGACTTCGACGGACTCTCCGAACAGGTGCTCGACGTCAACACTGAGGCGGCGATCGCAGGCCGGACAGTCAAGTTCGGCTTGAACGGATTCCTCATCGGACGCGACTCCGAAGCCGAAGCACGTGACGTACTCCGCGAGATCGTCGACAAGGCCGACCGTGAGGCCGTCGCCGGATTCGGATCTGCCGTCAAGCAGGCGGGCACGTCGACGTCGGATGGGAAGGGGATGTGGGCGAGCTCCGAGTTCGCCGACCTCGTCCAGTACAACGACGGATTCAAGACGGGACTCGTCGGCACTCCGGAGCAGATCGCCGAACGCATCGTCGCTTATAAGACGCGCGGGGTGAACCTATTTCTCCTCGGATTCTTGCACTACCTGGAAGACGTCGAATACTTCGGCACCCGAATCCTGCCGTTGGTCCGTGAACTCGAAGACGACCTCACTTCCAGTGGGCGGCTCGAATCCGAGCTGGCCCGCAATGGGGTCCTGACCGCCTGAGAAGATCCCGCACCAAATCCCCACACACGCCAAGGAAGAGAACGATGACCATCACGAATGAAGAGCGCCGCACCGACCAATTCGCCGACGTCCTCGGACGCGCAGACATCGTCGCCGCCGAGTTGCGGGCGACCGCAGCCGAACGCGATCGCGCGAACGCTGATCCGACCGCTGAGATCGCGCTCCTGCGCGAGCACGACCTGCTCCAGGTCGGCGAGCCCGTCGAGTTCGGCGGATCCGGACTCGACTACGCCCAGAGCCAGCAGATCACCCGTCGTATCGCTCGCGGCGACACGTCGATCGCCCACCTGCTCGGCTACCACTACGCGCAACAGCGGATCCCTCACCTGTTCGGCACACCCGACCAGGCGGAAGCGCTCTCTCGGCGTAACGCCGAAGAGCGTCTGTTCTGGGGTGGCGTACAGAATCCGCGCGGTGCCGACGGCCTCGTCCTGACGAAAGACGGCAGCGAATACCGTCTCAACGGTCGTCGGACGTTTGCGTCCGGGGCGAGCGTCGCCGACCGACTGTCAGTGACCGCAGCGTACGGCGACGCCCTCGTCTTCCTCACCCTCCCGACCGACCGTGCGGGCTTCGCACCACAAGGCGATTGGGACAATATCGGGCAACGCCTGACCGACTCCGGCGGCGTCGTCTTCGACAACGCCCTGGTCCACGCGAGCGAGATCCTCGGCGATCCCGATTCGCCGCCGACCTTCACACCCTACGAGACCCTCGTGACACCGCACTGGCAGCTGGCGTTCGTCAACTTCTACATCGGCACCGCCGAAGGAGCACTCGACGAAGCCCTCGACTGGACGAGGCTGAACGCCAGCCCGTGGGAGACCTCGGGGCTCGACAGTGCAGGTGATGACCCGTACATCCTCGAGTTGGTCGGCGCGCTCCGCGCGGAGATCACCGGTGCAGCGCTTCTCGCCGACCGCGCAGGCGACGCGCTGCAGGCGGCGCTCGACTTCGGTGAATCGCTCTCGGCCGAGCAGCGCGCCGACACGGCGATCGCGATCGCCGAAGCCAAGTTCGTCACTACCAAGGTGTCGTTGAACGCCGCGTCGCGGCTGTTCGAGATCCAGGGGGCACGAGCCACGACCAGCGCGTACGGTTTCGATCGGCACTGGCGCAATCTCCGCACCCACACCGTCCACGACCCGGTCGCGTACAAGGCTCGTGAGATCGGCGACTGGGTGCTCAACGCCCGCGCGCCCCAGTTTTCTCTGTACAGCTGACCCGTGACCGACCCCATCACCGATCACGAGTCCGCGATCGCCATTGCCCGCGCATTCGCACCCGCTGCCGCAGCGGGTGCGAGTGCGCGGGACGCTGCGCGTCGCCTCCCGTTCGACGAAGTCACCGCGCTGTCGGCGACCGGGCTCCTCGCTGTCACGGTGCCGACAGAGTTCGGCGGTCCCGGACTTGGCGCGCGTACCCTCGCTGAGGTGGTCTCGATCGTGGCTGCCGCCGACCCGAGCCTCGCGCAGATCCCCCAAAGCCATTTCGTCTTCCTCGACTCCGCTCGACGCGTGGGTTCGGACGTGCTGCGTCGACATCTGTTCAGCGCAGTGCTCGACGGCGCGCGGATCGCGAACGCGCAGACTGAACGCGGCGGAAAGACCGTCGTCGACGATGCGACCACGCTGCGCCGCCGGGACGGACGTCTGCATCTGACGGGAACCAAGTTCTACGCGACCGGAGCGGTGTTTGCCGACATCCTCGCGGTCCGCGCTCTCGGACCGGACGGCGGTAGCGTCGTCGCCTACATTCCCGCCGATGCGGCCGGCGTGACGATCGACGGCGACTGGGACGGCTTCGGGCAACGCACCACGAGCAGCGGGACCGTCGTGCTCGACGACGTCGACGTGGACGGCGACTTGGTCCTCGACTACACGCGGCTACTCGAGACGCCCAGCACGTACGGCACTCGCGCACAGCTCGTGCACGCGGCAATCGACGTGGGGATTGCGCGCGGAGCGCTCGATGCCGTTCCAGACCTCGCGGCCCATGCGCGACCGTGGTTCGAGGCAGACGTCGAGCGAGCCGCCGACGATCCCCTGATCGTCGCGCAAGCGGGCGACCTCGAACTCGCCGTCCGCTCCGCCGAATCGCTCTTGCGTACGGCGGCGGACCGGATCGACGATGCCGACGAGTCGGCAGGCGCAGCCGCGATCGCCGAAGCGGCGCTCGCCACGGCGGCGGCGAAGGTCGCTGCAGGTCGCGCCGCGCGCCGGGCGGGCAACGAACTGTTTGACTTCGGCGGCACGCGCACCGCATCGGACAAGGCGAACCTGACCCGGTTCTGGCGCGATGCCCGCACCCACACTCTGCACGACCCGGAACGCTGGAAACTCCAGCACCTGGGGCGTTGGGCGATCGAACGACGACTCCCGCCAAGTCACGGAACACTCTGACCGGTCTCGGCCGACCCGCGCAAACCTCGACCTCTCTACCCCCGAAAAGGATCACTCCCGAATGTCTGTAAAGCTCCACTGGTTCCTGCCGACGTACGGCGATTCGCGCTTCATCGTCGGCGGCGGCCACGGTCTGCCGGCCGGTATCGCGAGCGGCGACCGCGACGCGTCGATCGGTTATCTGTCGTCAATCGGACGGGCCGCCGAGGACTTCGGCTTCACTGCCGCCCTCACACCCGCGGGCGCATGGTGCCAGGACGCCTGGCTCACCACGGCCATGGTGGCGCGCGAGACCGAGCGGCTCGGCTTCCTGGTGGCATTCCGGCCCGGACTTATCAGCCCGACACTGGCCGCGCAGATGACGTCGACTTTCGCCAAACACGCTCCGGGACGCATTCTGTTGAACGTCGTCACCGGCGGCGAGCCCGCCGAGCAGCGCGCGTACGGTGACTACCTCGACAAGGCCGCCCGCTACGCGCGCACCGATGACTTCCTGTCTATCGTGCGACGCCTGTGGAACGGGGAGACGGTCACCCACCGCGGCGAACACATCACCGTCGAAGACGCGACCATCCCGTCGCTTCCCTCCCCCGTCCCGCCGATCTATTTCGGCGGGTCGTCTCCGGAGGCAGGCCCCGTAGCGGCGCGACACAGCGACGTCTACCTCACCTGGGGTGAGCCGCCCGCGGCGGTCGCCACCAAGATCGACTGGATCCGTTCCCTCGCCGAGCAGCAGGGTCGGACGGTTCGTTTCGGCATCCGGTTGCACGTAATCGCTCGGGACACGTCCGAGCAGGCGTGGAGCGAGGCGGGACGTCTGCTGACAGCGCTCGATGAGGACACCGTCGCGAACGTGCAGTCGGGCTTGGGCCGCAGCGAGTCGACGGGCCAGGCGGCGATGCGCGCTCTGCATGAGTCGCATCGCGCGGACGGGTCGTGGAAGGATCCGCGGGCCCTCGAGGTGTATCCGGGTCTGTGGTCGGGTGTCGGACTGGTTCGCGGCGGTGCTGGCACTGCGCTCGTCGGCTCCCATGCCGAGGTCGCCGACCTGATGGCCGAGTACGCGGCGTTGGGCATCGACGAGTTCGTGCTGTCCGGCTATCCGCATCTGGAGGAGTTGTACTGGTTCGGCGAGGGCGTCATTCCGGAACTCACGCGGCGCGGCCTCTTCGACAGTTCGCGTTCGTCCTTGCCAACGACCACCGGCAACCCGTTCGTCCCCGCAGGCCGCTGATCGTCCGCGAATCGCCGCTGCACCAGAAGTTTGGAGATCATGACTCTCACAACCGATTTCACGACCGTCGGCGACCAAGCCGAGCTGCGGCGAGTGTTTGGACACTTTCCGTCCGGACTGGTGGTGATCGCCGCCCTCGGCCCGGACGGGCCGGTCGGGCTCCTCGCGTCCTCGTTCACGTCGGTGTCCTTGGACCCACCGTTGGTGTCGGTGAATATCGCCCGCACGTCGACGACGTTCCCGGTCCTCCGGAACGCCGACCATTGGGGTGTCACCGTACTGGCACGCAATCAACGCGAGGTCGCTGAACATCTGAGACGCCCGGCGTCCGAGCGGTTCGACGGCATCGACTGGGCGGCGACCGATGACGGGGCCGTCCACCTCGACGGCGCTGCCGCAGGCTTTCACACGCGTGTCGACCAGTTGGTTCCGGCAGGCGACCACGTGATCGCGCTGCTCGACGTGCACGGCCACTTCACTGCGCCGAGCGTCGACCCGCTTGTGTTCCACCACAGCCGATTCCGCCATCTCGAACAGGAGAACAACGCATGAGCACACCACGCATCGCCGTCCAAGGAGCAAACGTCGGCGGGTCCGAGTGGATCGAACTCACCGACGGCGACGGCGCGGCACCGGTCAGCCGGGTCCGCGCGCCGAGTCTCGGCGAAGCCGCCCAAGCGACGGCGCGAGCATCACATCCCGTCTTCGTCGACATCGACGTCCACCTGGCAGACACCGTACGTATCGCGTACGCCGAGTACGCCGACGCACACCCGGAATGGACGCCGGGCGCACGGACCGGAACGCTCGTCCACCCCGGTACGGTCGCGACCCTCGTCGGCCTGCTTCGCGATATCGCCATCACGGGCGTCGCCGATGGCGTCACCCTGCGCGGATCCGACGTCGCGACCCTCACCCGACAGGTGGTCGGAGAGATCGCGCCCGCGCTCGGGGTGCCCGTACGCGACCTCCTCGCCGCCAGCTGAGCCCCTCCCGGAAGGAGTATGACGGGCGGAGCGGCGCCTACTCGGCGAAGGCGTCGAGCGGCGGGCAACTGCAGACGAGGTTGCGGTCGCCGAATGCGCCGTCGATGCGGCGGACGGCAGGCCACACCTTCACCCGACCACCGGCGGACGGCAGGCCTGTCGGGTAGACGGCGGTCGCCCGGTCGTATCCGTGACTCCATTCGCCGACCAGGCATTCCGCGGTGTGCGGTGCGCCGGCGAGCGGATTGTCATCGACCGTCCACGTCCCGTCGGCGACCTTGTCGATCTCGCCGCGGATAGCGATCATCGCGTCGATGAAGGCGTCGATCTCGGCCAAATTCTCGCTTTCGGTCGGCTCCACCATCAGGGTGCCCGCCACCGGGAAGCTCATCGTCGGAGCGTGGAATCCGTAGTCGGCTAGTCGCTTGGCGACGTCGTCGACCGACACTCCGGTCTGCTTCGACAGATCACGCAGGTCGAGGATGCACTCGTGACCGACCCAGCCGTTCTCACCCGAGTACAGCACGGGGTAATACTCGCCGAGGCGACGCGCAATGTAGTTCGCGGACGCGATCGCGGTCAGCGACGCGGCGCGCAGACCTTGTGCCCCCATCATCGCGATGTACGCGTAGGTGATCGGCAGGATCGACGCAGAGCCGTACGGCGCGGCCGAGATGGTGATGCCGGTCTGGTCGAGTTCGGAAGCGAGCGGATGGCCCGGTAGGAACGGCGCGAGGTGCTCGCGGACCGCGACCGGTCCCACACCGGGTCCGCCGCCACCGTGCGGGATGCAGAACGTCTTGTGGAGGTTCAGGTGCGAGACGTCGCCGCCGAACCGCCCGGGACGCGCCAGACCGACGAGCGCGTTCAAATTCGCGCCGTCGACGTACACCTGGCCGCCTGCCTCGTGGACGGCGTCGCAGATGTCGGTCACCTCGTGCTCGAACACGCCGTGCGTCGACGGGTAGGTGATCATGATCGCCGCGAGCTCATCTCGATGCTTGTCGATCTTGGCGCGCAGGTCGTCGATGTCGACGTCACCGGTGTCCCGACTGGCCACGACCACCACGCGCAGGCCGGCCATGACGGCGGACGCGGCGTTGGTGCCGTGCGCGCTCGACGGGATCAGGCAGACGTCGCGGGTGTCGTCGCCGCGCGACCGGTGGTAGTTCCGGATGGCGAGCAGGCCAGCGTACTCGCCCTGCGAACCCGCGTTCGGCTGCAGACTCACTCGGTCGTAGCCGGTGACCGCGACGAGCCAGTCTTCCAGCGTAGTGATCAGCTCACGGATGCCTTCGGAGTCACCGAGCGGAGCGAACGGGTGCAGTCCGCCGATCTCCGGCCAGGTGATCGGCTCCATCTCAGTGGCCGCGTTCAGCTTCATGGTGCATGAGCCGAGCGGGATCATGCTGCGATCTAGCGCGATGTCCTTATCGGACAACGCACGCAGGTACCGCAGCATCGCGGTCTCCGTGCGGTAAGAGGTGAACGCCGGGTGGGTCAGGTAGTCGCTGGTCCGGTTCTCGATCGGCTCCGCGAACGACGCCGGAACCGCAGCCTGCGCGCCGAATGCGTTCAGGACGACCGCGACGTCGTCGGCGGTAGTCGTCTCGTCGCACGCGATGCTCACCCGGTCGGCGTCGACCAGTCGGAGGTTAACGCCATCGGCTTTGGCTGCCGCGACGACGTCGGCGGCGCGGCCGTTTACCCGCACGGTGACTGTGTCGAAGAACGACACGTTCTCGACGCTCAGTCCGGCACCGGTCAGTTGGTCGGCGAGACCGGCCGCGGTGTCGTGGACCCGCTGCGCGATGCCTTTGAGGCCATCCGGACCGTGGTAAGAGGCGTAGGTCGCCGCGATGATCGCGAGCAGCACCTGCGCGGTGCAGATGTTGCTCGTCGCCTTCTCCCGGCGGATGTGTTGTTCGCGGGTCTGCAATGCCAGCCGGTACGCGAGCTTGCCGTCAGCGTCCTTCGACACGCCGACGAGTCGGCCCGGCAGCTGCCGCGTCACCTTGGTATGCACTGCGAGGTAGCCCGCGTGGGGGCCGCCGAAGCCCATCGGGACACCGAACCGCTGGGTGGTGCCGAAGCACGCGTCGGCTCCAAGTTCGCCGGGTGCGGTGATCAGCGTCGCCGCCAACAGGTCGACGCCCGCGGCGACGAGCGCGCCCCGCGCGTGAGCAGCAGCGATGATCGGAGCGGCGTCGACGAGAGCACCCGAAGCCCCCGGTGTCTGAAAGATGACGCCGAAGAACTCACCGTCGGGCAGTCCTGCGTTGTCCTCGCTCGGGTCCAGGTGTGCTTCGACGACCTCGATACCGAGCGGCTCAGCGCGCGTGTCGATCACCGCGCGGGTCTGCGGGAACAGGTCGGCGTCGACCACGACGCGCGGCGACTTCGACTTGCCCGCACGACGCAGCAAGGTCATCGCTTCGGCGGCGGCCGTAGCTTCGTCGAGCATCGACGCATTCGCCACCTCCATGCCAGTCAGGTCCGAGACCATCGTCTGGAAGTTGAGAAGCACTTCCAGGCGACCCTGGCTGATCTCTGGCTGGTACGGCGTGTAGGCCGTATACCAAGCGGGATTCTCGAGGATGGAGCGCTTGATGACGGCAGGCGTGTGCGTGTCGTAATAGCCGAGGCCGATCATCGAACGGGCTACGACGTTGCGGTCGGCGAGGGCTCGCATCGCGGCGGTCGCGGCGGCTTCGCTCAGTGGAGCCGGCAGCGCGTCGAGCCCGACAGCGAGCCCGTCCGCGTCCACTCCGTCGGCGATCGTCGCGGGCACCACGTCGGCGGCGAGTTCGTTCAACGAGGAGACGCCGAGGACATCCAGGATGCGGGCGAGTTCGGCCGAGTCCGGGCCGAGGTGTCGTCGCGAGAACGGCGAGTCGGGGGCGGAGTTCGGCAGGGACGTATCCGTCACGGGCAGGACCTAACTGTCTTCAGGTCCGAGCGCTGCGCCCGGACTGGGCCCTCCCCCTCTGTCCATGCCGTCGTGCGACGCCTGAGAGATTCGGCTGCGGGTGACCGCGGCCTTTCACCGTGGGCGGACGGGCGAACCCGTCACTTTCCAGAGACGCCGTCCATGCCACGGTCCGGGTGCCTGAGAGTTTGACGGAGAGGTGTTGCTCCTTCGGCGGCCGCCCGAGATGATCGGACGACGCTCTCCCGTGGCCTAGCGACGCACGGCCAGGATACCAACAGTCATCGACGGCACCGCCGTTCGCCACGTCTGCGAACTATCGGTGCCGCGACTGCTAACCGGTCTTGCGGGTGCGATTCTTGCGGCGAGCCGCCAGTTCGTCCTCGGGCGACGACTCACTGACGCCGCCGTCTGCGCGCTCGGCCGGGAAGTCAGCGATCGTGCCAGTGAGTTCGCGCATAGCACCGGAGACCGCGATTCCGAACACTCCTTGGCCGCCTTGCAGGAGGTCGACGACCTCTTCGGCGGAGGTGCACTCGTAGACGGTTGTCCCGTCGGAGAAGAGCGTGATGCGTGCAAGGTCTTCGACTCCGCGGCGGCGGAGGTGGTCGACGGCCACCCGGATGTTCTGCAGCGAGATCCCCGTGTCGAGAAGGCGTTTCACAATCTTGAGGACGAGGATGTCCTTGAACGAGTACAGGCGCTGTGTCCCCGATCCGCCTGCGCCACGGATCGACGGCACGACGAGCTGGGTGCGGGCCCAGTAGTCGAGTTGGCGGTACGTGATGCCCGCGATCTGGCACGCCGTGGGAACCCGGTAGCCGACGAGCTCGTCGGGCACGGTGTCGTTAGGGAACAGACCCGGAGCGATGTCATCCAGACCGCCCTGAACGGGCTCGGTGACACCTTCGGTCCGAAGATCGGTCGGCTTGTCGCCCACGGTTACTCCCTCGCGCAACTGGACCCTGGCCGTGAGTCCCTTCTGCAAGGGTACTCCCGCACACGGTCGATGTGTGTTGTACCGGAGCGAAGCGCTCCGGTGTCGAGTAAGAAACTATGAGGAATGCGGCGTCTGATCAACGCAACACACCGTAAACCTCAACTTTAGGTTCAGCTGTAGGTAAACAGTGATCCAGCGGTTACTAATCCGTTACCAATGAGGCTGATGTTACTCATGTGACTGAAGTGGCGACGAAGTGCGCATTTTGTCGCCCCTTACCGGACGATCCCGTCAGGCCGCTCGCGAGCAGTGAGAGTTGCCCCTCAGCCCGCAGCGGGCCCATCCGGGCCGAGAAAGTCCTCCGGAGATATCTGATCGAGGAACTCGCGGAACGCCTCGACCTCGTCTTCGCTCGACTCCGTCGACTCCGCCTCGGCCGCAGGTGCGTCCTCGTCGGGGATCAACAGTCCTGCGTCATCGAGTACGTCGTCGGCGGCGACGATGGGCGCCCCCATCCGCATTGCGACGGCGATCGCGTCGGATGGGCGGGCTTCGACGACAACGTCCCCGTCGAAGACCATCTCCGCATAGAAGGTGCCCTCGCGCATGTCGACGATTCGCACCTCGACGAGAGTCCCGCCGAACGCCTCCACGATCCGCTCGATCAGGTCGTGGGTGAGCGGGCGAGGCGGCTCGACACCGCGCTGCTCAAGGGCGATCGACGCTGCTTCGCTCTGACCGATCCAGATCGGCAAATACCGGGGCCCGGTCACTTCGCGCAACAACAACACCGGCTGGTTCTGCGGCGGCTCCACTCGGATGCCGACGATTCGCATCTCGCCCATGATCGTGCCTCCTTGAGGGTCGTGCCGTGAAAGGTCAGTCGAGCGCGGAGCGAACGGCGGCTTTCACGAGCTGCGTGTGCAGCGTCACCGACAGTGCGGCCATCTCACGGACGAGTTCCTCGGCGCGGTCGCGCGCGCCGGTCCCCTTGCCCTTGGCGATCGGCCCCGCGATCTGCGCGACAAGCCCGGCTTCACGGTCGGCGCTCACTTTGAACGCTCGCAGGTGTCGAGTCTCGACACCGAAGTTCGCGAGCGCCGCTGCGGCCTCGACCAGACGGACCGCGTCTTCGTCGAAGAATCCGCCCGGCCCAGCGGACAGCAGTCCGTTCCGCATGAGCTCGGAGATGAAGGCCGAGTCGACACCGGTCCGCTCAATGAGCGACTCACGGGCGACACGACCACCACGCGAAGAGAAGTCTGTCGCCGGAGCGACGGCCGTCCGAGCCGACGACAGCAGTCGTGCTCCGCCTGCTGTGTCCGTCGCTTGCGCGTCAATGGCGTCCAGTTGCTCGCGGATCACCTTCAACGGAAGGTAGCGGTCCCGCTGAGCGGTGAGTACGAAACGCAGCCGCTCGCAGTCCGCGTCACTGAAGCGCCGGTAACCCGACGGCGCACGGTCCGGCGTAACGAGCCCCTCCGCCTCGAGGAAGCGGATCTTGGAGATCGTCACGTCCGGAAAGTCTTCCGACAGGACCGCGAGAACGGAGCCGATGGACATAGTCCTGTCGCCGCGCGCATCCGACCGTGCAGCCGAGGAGGTCACGATGCGGCGGTGCCGGCTTCCCCGGCGCGCGGACCGGCTAGGAACACCAGTCGGAACTTGCCGATCTGGACCTCGTCGCCGTTGGCGAGCGTCGCGGTGTCGACCGGCTCACGGTTGACGTACGTACCGTTCAGGCTGCCGACGTCGACGACCTGGAAGTCGTCACCTTCGCGACGGAACTCGGCGTGGCGACGGCTGACCGTCACATCGTCGAGGAAGATGTCGCTGTCGGGGTGGCGGCCGGACGACGTGGCCGCCTGGTCGAGCAGGAAGCGCGAACCTGCGTTCGGTCCGCGCTTGACGATGAGCAGCGCGGTTCCGGGCGACAAGCGTTCGACGCCGGTATCGCCTGGCTCAGCCGACGTCGCCGGCGCGTCGATCTCCTTGATGAACTCCTCCCGGAAGACCGAAGTCGTCTCCACAGGCGCTTCATAGCCGTTGTCGTTACCGGTCACCACATCTCCTTAACCACTGCGGTCGGCGCCCGGGATTCCGGGGTCGGCGACCACTTCGCCATTTCTCATATGCGTTCCAGATGCGTTTCGCCGCTGAAACGCACGTCGTACGGCAGGACGAACGTTCGCTCTCGAACCTACCGTCTTCTGCCCGATCGCCGCCCGGGTTGAGCGTGATTGCGCGAACTACAAAATCATATCCGCCCCCGCCGACATACGGCGGGCTCGTCGACGCTGACGTGGCAGATCGTTAGCGAATCGTTCAGCTTCCGATCACGGCCGCGTATCCTGCGGCATCGAGCAGATCGGCGAGCAGTGCGTCGAGATCGACGTCGTCGGCGACAGTGATCTCCACGAGCCACCCGTCGTCGTAGGGCGACGAGTTGACGAGCTCGGGAGCTCCCTCGAGTGCATCGTTCCCGGCCGCGATCGTGCCGTCGAGCGGACCGAAGATGTCCGAGACAGACTTGGTCGATTCGACCTCGGCGAACGACTCCCCGGTCTCGACGACCGAGTCGGTGTCCGGCAACTGGACGAACACGACGTCACCGAGCGCGTCCTGCGCGAAATCGGTGATGCCGATGCGGACCGTTTTGTCGCCCACCTTGGTCACCCACTCGTGTTCGGCGGTGTAACGCAGGTTCTCCGGGATCTTGGTATCGCTCACGGAATCTGCCTTTCTGGTTCGAGAGGAACGGAACGCCAGCCGAAGGAGGCCCCCCAACCGGATCGAGATTCGATCTTATCGCCCGGTCGGAGCCTCGGCCGCATCAGGCTGCCGAACGCCTGTCCGCACGGGGCATCGTGCGCACCACGTCGATTGTCTGGACCCAGTAGAGGACCAGCGACCACACGTACATCGCGGCGCCCCAGATCAAGAACGCCCACCCTATCGGGTAGGTGATCGTCCCGATGATGCCGTCGATGTGTCCGGCGAGAAGCCACGGGAACGAACTCATCAGGGCGAATGTCGCAGCCTTGCCGACGTAGAGGGTCGGCAGAGCGGTGACGCCACGGGCCGACAGCAACGGGACGGTCAGGAACAGCAAGACGTCGCGCGCGATGATCACGCCGATCAGCCACCACGGCACGAAGTCTCTGATGCCGAAGCAGATCGGGATGACGATCACGTACAGCCGGTCGGCCGCGGGGTCGAGGAGCGCACCGAGCTTCGATGACTGGCCGAGCCACCGGGCCAACTTCCCGTCGAGCCAGTCGGTGGCTCCGGAGACGAACAGGACCACGAACGCCCACCCAGCGGACTCCTCGACGAGCAGCAGCCAGATGAAGACCGGGATCAACAGCAGACGCGCGATGGACAACGCGTTGGGCACCGTCCAGATCGCGTCGCTGCGCCCGCCCCGTTGCGCGCCTGCGCGCTCGGAGTCGGGCCCGTCGGCCGCGCCCGAGGGGTCGGTCACCGGAAAATGCCCACGATGCCCTGGATCGCCTGCGCACCTGCCGATGCGAAGTGGTTCTCGTGCACCAGGTACGTCCAGGTCATCGTCGACCTGTGCATGTCGGCGTCCGCGAAGTCGATTCCGTCCGCAGTGATCGTGGCTGTCGTGAACGTCTCCTGCGACGCGGCCATCGCGTCGTCGACGAGTTTGGTGAACTCCGCGAAGATCAGCTTGTGGAACTCTTCGAGGGGGCTCTGCTGACCGAGGGCCCGCAAATGGATGCTCGCCTGCACGTCGGCCACGTACGCGAGGTGATCGGCCCACGCCCGGTCGAGGTGGTAGAGGACGATCTGTCGAGCGACGTCTTCGAGGACTGCGTCGTCGACCGTTTCGGACAATTCCTCGTACCGGTCGGCTTCGAGCTCCTTCAAATCGGTGAGCGCCTGGTCGGTGGTCAGGATCGCCATGCGGCGCCGAACGATTGAATTGCGCTGTTCGTTGACCTGCCGGTTGTAGTCCCACGTATTGGCGTGCAGTTGCAGCATCGAGCCCTCGGCGATGCGCTGCGACTGCTGCACGATCTCCACGCCACGCGGCCCCGTCGACCCGTGGCTATCGATCGGGCGGATGTCACGCAGGTGCGTCTGGTTCTTAGTGACGAGCGGATCCTCCAGGCTGGAGAAGAACACCGACCGGCCGGGGTCGCCCTGGCGGCCTGCGCGTCCGCGCAGCTGATTGTCCAGCCGCTCGGTCTCATAGCGTCCGGTACCGACGACGCACAAGCCGCCGAGCTCGACGACCTCGTCTCGCTCGTCGTCGTCACCCTTCGATCCGCCGAGGCGGATGTCGGTGCCGCGACCGGCCATCTGCGTGGACACGGTGACCGCGCCCTTGCGTCCGGCCTCGGCGATGATCGCAGCCTCTTCTGGGTCGTTCTTCGCATTGAGGACCACTGACGGGACGCCCGCGCGGTCGAGGAAGTACGCGAGTTCTTCCGACTGCGCAACGTCGTGCGTTCCGATGAGGACCGGCTGTCCGGTCTCGTGGGCCTCACGGACGTAGTCGACGACGGCTTCCATCTTGTTCGCCTTGTTGTCGAAGACCTGGTCCGGTTCGTCCTCGCGGACGTTCGGCATGTTCGACGGGATCTGCGAGACACCGAGCCCGTAGAACTGGCGTAACTGTTCGCCTGCCGCGATCGCGGTGCCCGTCATGCCCGCGACCCGCGGGTAACGGCCCATCAGCGCTTGCACGGTGATCGTGTCGATCACCTCGCCGGACGCGGTCGGTTTGAGGCCTTCTTTGTACTCGACGGCCGCCTGGACGCCGTCAGGCCAGCGCTGCAGTCGTGCGACGCGCCCTCGGGCAGCGTTGATCAAGTGGACTCCGCCGTCGCGCACGATGTAGTGAACGTCGCGTTCGAGCAGGTAGTACGCGTACAGCGCGACGTTGACATGGACGAGCGTCGTACCGACGTGCTCGGCGTCGTAGAGGTCGATGCCGCCGAGTGTCTCCTCGACGAACCGCGCGCCATCCTCGGTGAGCGAGACATTGCGTCCGTCGATGTCGACGTCGTAGTGCTTGCTCTTGAGGTGCGAGACGACTTCGTGGATCGCACTGTTGGGCGTGTCAGCCTCGGTCGAACCCGCCAGGATCAGCGGGACGAGCGCCTCATCGACGAGCACCGAGTCGGCCTCGTCGACGATGAGCACCTCGGGTTCGGGCGAGACCAACTCGTCCTCGTGAAGCGCGAGCTGGTCTCGGAGGACGTCGAAGCCGATCTCGTTGACCGACGCGTAGGTGACGTCGCACGCGTAGGCGACCTGCCGCTCCTCGCGTACCGAGTGCTCCGACAGCGCGCCGACGGTGACGCCGAACAGTTCGTACAGCGGCTTCATCCAGTCTGCGTCGCGCCCGGCGAGGTAGTCGTTCACCGAGACGACGTGCACATGCTTGCCTTCGAGCGCGTAGCCGATGGCCGCGATCGCGCCCGCGAGCGTCTTGCCTTCACCGGTCGCCATCTCGACGACATCGCCGTCGAGCATCCGGAGCGCGCCCTGCAGCTGGACGTCGAACGGGGTCATCGACACCGCTCGCCCGCCGGCTTCCCGGATCAGCGCGAGGAACCGCGCCCGACCCTCAGTCGTCTCAATCTCCAGATCGGCTGCGGCGTCAGCGAATTCAGCGTCAGCAAGCCCTTCGGCCCACTCGGCGTGTTCGTGCGACTGCTCGATCAAGGAGATGGACTGCGACTGATTGCGCGACGCCTGTGCGCCGAGCATGCGCCACATCGCGTTCGTGAGCTTTCCCACTAGCTACCTGTTCCTCACGTGAAATTCGTTGGCCGATCGTGATCTACCGTACGCGGCGATCATCGCGGCACGCCGGACCGACTGCACTACCGTGGCCGGTATGCCCCGCAGACGCCGCACCAACCGCCACCGAACCGCGCTCGTGCGCGCCGTCGCAACCGGCGCGGTCCTCGTCGCCGCACTCGCCGCCTGCGACTCGGGAGACGCGTCGCACTCCGACCCGGCACTGCTCACCGGCAAGACATACGTGTCGACCGATGAGACAGATGCGATTATCCCCGGCGGCGGCCCGTTGGTCCTCAGCTTCGGAACGGAGAACCGGATCAGCGCGAACGCGGGCTGCAACGGTCACGGAGGCACCATCGAATTCGACGGCGACACGCTCACCGCGGGTCCGCTGATGGGCACGATGATGGCGTGCCCGCCACCGCGCGACACAGTAGACAAGTGGGTCGCCGATCTGTTCGCCGAGCCACTCACCTGGTCGCTGGAGGGGCGGACGCTGACGTTGTCGCGCGGAAAGCTCGAAGTGACGCTCGACCAACGGGTCGACCGAGCGGTGGCGGGCACGAACTGGCGCGTCAAGTCGTTGATCTCCGACAAGGGGGTAACGACGTCCCGCACGCTGGAGTCCCTCGCGCCGACGATCGCCATCGGAGCCGACGGCACGCTGCACGGCTTCACCGGATGCAACCAGATCACCGGGGAGGCGACTGTCAGCGGATCGGGGGGGCAGCGGATCGGGGGGCAGCGGCGCAGGTGCGACGCAGACCGTCGAGTTCGAGCGGGTCGCAACCACCCGCAAGGCGTGCTCGGGCGATGCCGGCGACATCGAGCGGGCCGTCCTCGCCGTCATTGACGGCGCGGCGACGGCGACCGTCGACGGCGACCGAATGCGCCTGACGAACGTCGCCGACCCGTCGATCGGACTGGAACTGACGGTTAGACGCGAGTCCCGCGGCAAGTAATGGATCGGACACATTAGGCTTGTGCGCCATGAGTAAGAAGTCGGGCGGCGAACCGAAGCTCGCCAAGGACATCTACGAAGCCGAACTCTTCCGTCTGCAGACCGAACTGGTGGCGTTGCAGGAGTGGGTGCGGGAGACGGGTGCACGCGTCGTCGTCATCTTCGAGGGCCGCGACGCAGCAGGCAAGGGCGGCGCGATCAAGCGGATCACCGAATTCCTGAGCCCCCGCGTGTGTCATGTGTCGGCGCTGCCCGCACCGACCGACCGGCAACGCGGCCAATGGTATTACCAGCGGTACGTGGAACACCTGCCGACGAGCGGCGAGATCGTCCTGTTCGACCGATCCTGGTACAACCGGGCGGGCGTCGAGAAGGTCATGGGGTTCTGCACACCGGAGGAGCACACGCGATTCCTCCGACAGACGCCGATCTTCGAGCAGATGCTCATCGACGACGGGATCCTCCTGCGCAAGTACTGGTTCTCGGTGTCCGATGAAGAGCAGCTGCGGCGATTCCGGTCTCGCCGCGACGACCCTGTGCGCCAGTGGAAACTGAGCCCAATGGACCTCGAATCGGTGTATCGCTGGGAAGAGTATTCGCGTGCGAAGGACGAGATGATGGTCCACACCGACACGTCGTCGAGCCCATGGTACGTCGTCGAATCCGACCACAAGCGCAATGCACGACTCAATATGATCTCGCATCTACTGTCGACCATCGAGTACGAGCACGTCGAACGCGAGCGGGTCAAACTGCCCAAGCACCCCATCGAGTCGGGCAACTATCACCGGCCGCCGCGGTCACTGTCGAAATTCGTTCCAGACCATGTGGCGTCGCTCCTCGGCGACACCGAGCACTGACCAGGACAGTCGGGGGAAAGCGAACAATCCATGTCTGTCATGCCGTCCTCGCTCGCCGACGTGCGCCGGCTGAGCGAACGAGTCCGCCGCCGAGTCGACTCCGCCGACGTCGTCTATCTCGTCACCACATCGGGGTTCCCGAACTACGGTGACGAACTCATCACCGAGGCCTGGCTGCGGTATCTCGCGGTCCACCGCCCGATGGCCCGTGTGGTCGTCGACTCCCCCAGGCCCGGCCACGCCGGGCTCCTATTGCGCCACGCGAACAAGCGCGCCGTGTTCGTCGACACCCTGTGGCAGTTCGTGCACTACGCGAACAGCGATGCTCCGACCGGGGTGGACCCGGATGCTCCGTGGGAGTGGGTCGCGAACGCGGCCAGCCATCTCGGCGTGTCTCCGCGTGACGATGCAGGCGTCGACATGCTCTTGCGGGCAGGCACGATCCACCTGGTTGGCGGCGGATACATCAACTCGATGTGGCCGCACCACATGTGGCTGATCCCGGCCATCGTGGCCGTAGCGGAGACGACGGGCGCACGGGCCGTCGCCACCGGTGCCGGTCTGACCCCAGCAGTGGCCGGCCCCGCACATGTCGCGATGCTCGATGCGGTCGCCCGATTCGACGTCTTCGACGTGCGAGACGCACCGACCGCCGCCCTGCTCGTCGATGCGCCGGGCCTGTCGCGCACGGGCGACGACGCGTGGCTCTCGCCTCGCCTGCCGACATCACAGACAGCGACGAACGACGGCGTAGTGCTGTGCGCCCAGAGCGATCTGGCCGACGGGTTCGTGTGGGACGGCCGGAGTGGAGTCGACGCGCTGGCCTCGTTCGTCCGGAATGTTCTCGACGAGTGGGACGTACCCGGCTCACAGGTGAGCGTCGTCGAGTGCATTCCCGGGCACGACTACACGATTCCGACGATGCTCGCCAACCGCCTCGATGGTGCCCAGACCATCCCGTTCCGCGCCGTGTGGCATGACGGGCTCCCCGCCGGCGGCACGTGGCTGTCCACGCGCTACCACCCACACCTGCTCGCCGCCGCAGGCGGCGCGTCGGGGGTCGCGATCTCGGCCAGCCCCGACTACTACGCGACCAAGCACCAGGCGCTCGTCGAGGCCGGATCGCGGTGGACGACGCTCGCCGGCGCGATCACCACGATTCCGGACCGCCCGACCGCTGGCGGTTTCACCGCCGATGAGGTCCGTGCGAACATTGACCGCAAACGTGCGCTCGCACAGCGCCTCTACCCGGTCGGGCTTCG
Source organism: Gordonia abscondita (assembly GCF_032711245.1). Lineage (GTDB taxonomy): Bacteria > Actinomycetota > Actinomycetes > Mycobacteriales > Mycobacteriaceae > Gordonia. The sequence goes on along the minus strand of NZ_CP128986.1, from coordinate 3,238,405 downwards.
TCTGATGTAACGTGGTCGATCCCATGTGGATCGGTATCTTAGAGTTCGATTTCCTGCTCGGCGACGTCCACTCCCTCAAGGAGAAGCGGTCGGTCATCCGACCGATCGTCGCCGAGATTCGCCGCGGGTACGACGTCTCCGTCGCGGAGACCGGTCACCGCGAGCTTCATCGTCGGGCGGGCCTCGGCGTCGCGGTGGTCAGCGGCGACGCCTCCCACGTCACCGAGATCTTGGACGGGATCGAACGGCACGCAGCGGCGCGCCCAGAGGTCACCCTCCTGTCGGCACAGCGTCGTCTGGTGTCGTCGGCGGACTTATAGACCCGTCCTGAGGCTGCTGCGCGGAGTACTCCTCGCCAGATGCGGACGAATACTCCGCGGACACCGCGCGATATACCGGCGTGGTGAATGCGGCCAATGCCGCGATGATCGTGACAATCCCTGCGATCGCGAAGATCAACGCGAGACCGCGTCCGGGGCCGGTCCCGAACATCGGTGCGAGCACCGCGGCACCCTCGCCGTCGGCCCACGGGATCACGATGTTCTCGGCGATGGGTGCGACGAGGAACGCGGTGATCGGTGCCGCCGCTGCTTCGAAGGATCCAGCGAAACCGAATACACGACCCTGTTGAGGAAGCGGGACGACGCGTTGGATGACGGTTTGCTCTGCCGCTTCGACCACCGGCATGACGACCATGAACAGCCAGACGACGGCGACTAGCAGCCACGGCCACGCCCGAAGCCCGATCACGGCGCCGAGAACTCCGGTCACCATGACCGCGATCAGCATGGTGCGCATCGGATTCGCGCCCAGACCGAAGCGCCCGATCAGTGCGCCGCCGACCATGAACCCCGTCGCACCGAACGCGAACACGACGCCCCACATCTGCACCGAGAACAGCTCCAGCCCGTACGGGTCGAGCAGTGCCATGTGCACGCCGCCGACGAAGTTGTTGAACGTCGAAAACACGATCAACGCGAAGAGTCCGGGCACGAGGTGTACCGCACGCAACGCACCGCGGAGGTCGAACGCGCCCTGCGCATCGGACGCGGCGGGCTCCGGCTCTTCCGGCAGCGAGATCAACAGCAGGTGGAGCAGACCGGCCGTCACGAGCAGGAGCGCGATGACGATCGTCGCGCCCATCCCGAAGAAGCCGATCGACAGGCCGGAGAAGACGCTGGTCACCATGAACGACAGCCCTTGGACCGCACCAACCCAACCGTTGGCGTTGGCTCTGCGGTCGGCGTCGATCAGGATCGTGACTGTCGTCGACAGCGCGACCGAACGCATGTTCTCGACGACTGCGCCCGCCAGGACGATCGCTGCGAAGAGCCACAGCCACGGAGACGACAGACTCGCAGCCGAATCGTCCGGCATCACGATGAAGACGAGGGCCGCGAGCGAGAACATGGCGAGAGTGAACGCCGCAGATCCGCGCATCACCGCGAGCTTTCGGAACCGGTCGACGAGCGTGCCGAAACCGATGCTCGATGCCGCGATGAACAGCATGTATCCGCCACCGATGACACCCGTCGCTATCACGTTGCGGGTCTGCAGGTACAGCCAGAAGGTGAGGGCGAACCACAGATAGCTGGTAGTGAGATTGGCGAACGCGGTGTTGATCAAGATGTTCGCGAACGTGCGTTCACGCGCTCGCGCGGTTCGCCCGTTCTGGGTGCTCATGTCCAGAACATTAGGTCGCTTCGCGCATCCCGTCGAGTTGTTTTCTGGGCTGCCCGCGTGAACTTCCCGTGTTCATCCCGGGCTATTGGGTGACGCGGAATCCGTCGATGATCGCCTGCTTCGCCGAGATGTAACTCGGGTCGTCAGGATCGGCGCTCTGCAACGTGAGCGTCGCCGTCGTCGATGTCGGCCGGCCGGGCACGCTGACCAGGAGCGTCGTGACCGAAGTGATCATCGGTTCCTGCGTCGACGCCTTCATCCGATAGTCGATCAGCACGCTCGGGTACCCACACGTCGTCGATGAGGGCTGCCGAGAGACGCTGTCGGCCACCGCGATCTTCTTGAGCGACGCGATCTCTCGATCGAACTCGGCCTCACCTGACACCGCTGATGTCCCGACGAGGACAACCGCGTTAGAGGTGAAACCTTCCACGGTGAGCGACGGATCGGCCACCGTGAGACGAATCGTGGCGCTGTCGAGGTCGGTGAGTTGGGTCCAACCCTGGATCTTCGGAACACTGAACTCCGGTTCGCCGGACTCCCGATTCGCCGAGAAGTACTCGCCGGAGCCTTGGGCGCAGTGCGACGGCGTCGAGCCGCCGTCGGCAGAAGATGCTGAATCCGACTCCGATTCGCTACCGCATCCGGCGACGAGGAGCGCGGCGGCGGCGACCACTAGATACGACCCGAACCGTGTGAACGTCATGTCTTTCCCAACTCTGCTCCCCCGCCCGACTTCGCTGACACGTATTCGACCCGATGCAAGCACTTCGAGCAAGTTAGACCCGTATCCGAGCCAAGACTATGACAACGAACCCATCGAAGCGACGTCAGCGGCCGAAGCCCGCGTCGCGTAGAGCCTGAGCCATGGAGCCGCTGACCGTCCTGTCGTCGCGACGGCGGCTCTGACCGTCGGCCTTTCGGGCTCCGCCGTTCTGACCTGCAGGGCCGTTCTGACCTGCAGGGCCGTTCTGACGTGCAGGGCCGTTCTGACGTGCAGGGCTGTTCTGACGCGTGGGGCCGTTCTGGCCTGCGGGCTTGTTGCCGCCCCGCTTCTGGCCACCGCGCGGCTGCTTATCCCCCGGCTCGTCGTTCAATCGCAAAGACAGACCGATGCGCTGTCGGTCAACATCGACCTCCATCACCTTCACCCGAACCACCTGGCCGGATCGCACGACGTCGTGTGGGTCGGAGACGAACGAGTCGGACATCGCCGAAACGTGGGCGAGCCCATCCTGGTGCACTCCGACGTCGACGAACGCGCCGAACGCCGCGACATTCGTGACAACCCCTTCGAGCACCATCCCGGGCTTCAGGTCGGAGACCTTCTCCACCCCGGACGCAAACGTCGCCGTCTCGAACGCGGGACGCGGGTCGCGGCCAGGCTTCTCCAGTTCGCCGAGGATGTCGCTGACGGTCGGCACCCCGAACCGGTCGTCGGCGAACGACTCCGGCTTCAGGCCGCGCAAAGTCTTGCCGTCGCCGATAAGGTCGTCGAGGCCACGGCCCGTGCCGTCGAGGATCCGGCGGACCACCGGGTACGACTCCGGGTGGACGCCGGACGCGTCGAGCGGATCGGCTCCCCCACTGATCCGGAGGAAGCCCGCACACTGCTCGAACGCTTTCGGTCCGAGCCGGGGGACGTCAAGCAGCCCGCGTCGGCTGTCGAACGCGCCGACTTGGTCACGGTGCGCGACGATCGCGGTCGCGAGCCCCGGCGTCACACCGGACACCCGTGCCAATAGCGGAGCCGACGCGGTGTTGAGGTCGACGCCGACCGCGTTCACCGCGTCTTCGACGACCGCGTCCAGGCTCCGCGCAAGTGTCGCGGGAGCTACGTCGTGCTGGTACTGGCCGACGCCGATCGACTTGGGATCGATCTTGACCAGTTCGGCGAGTGGATCCTGCAGGCGGCGCGCGATCGACACCGCACCCCGAATGGAGACGTCGAGTTCGGGCAACTCCTGCGAGGCGTACTCGGACGCCGAGTACACCGACGCGCCCGCCTCGCTGACCACAGCCTTCGCCGGAGGCTTCGCCCCAGCTTTCGCGATATCGGCGACGAGTTCGGCAGCGAGGGCATCGGTCTCGCGGGACGCGGTGCCGTTGCCGATGGCGATCAACTCGACATCGTGGCGAGCGACCATCGCGGCGAGTTCGGCCTTCGCCCGATCCCACTTCTTCGCGGGCTGATGCGGATAGATCGTACCGGTGTCGACGACCTTGCCGGTCGCATCGACCACCGCGACCTTCACTCCGGTTCGGAAGCCCGGGTCGAGCCCCAGTGTGGACCGTGTCCCGGCGGGCGCCGCCAACAGCAGGTCTTTCAGGTTGGTCGCAAAGACGGCGACCGCCTGCTCTTCAGCACGCTGCCGTAGCCGCATCCGTGCCTCGATCGTCGCGGTGATCATCAGTTTGGTGCGCCACGCCCAACGGACGGTCGCGCCGAGCCACGCGGTCGCTTGGCCAGGGTTCGCTCGGTCGACGCCGAGGGTCTGCGCGACGAGCGTCTGGTACGGCTCGTCGTCACCGCCGTCGAACGTCAGGGTGAGTGCCTCCTCCTTCTCCCCGCGCAGCACCGCGAGCACGCGGTGCGACGGCATGGCGTCGAGGGGTTCGGAGAACTCGAAGTAGTCGCGGAACTTCTGCGCGGCCTGGTTCTGCTCGGCCCCGCTGCGCACCGCGGTGCACACCCGGCCTTCCGCCCAGAACCGCGTTCGGACGGCGCCGACCAGTTCGGCGTCCACCGACGCACGTTCGATCAGGATGTGCCGAGCGCCGTCGAGTGCCCCCGCCGTATCGGCGACGTCGCCGGTCACGTACGCGGCGGCCGCGTCTTCTGGCGTGAGCGACGGGTCGGCGAGCAGCGCGTCAGCGAGGGGCTCGAGACCGGCCTCACGAGCGATCTGCGCCTTGGTCCGACGCTTCTGCTTGTACGGCAGGTAGATGTCTTCGACGCGAGCCTTGGTGTCCGCCGCAAGTAGGGACGCCCACAGGGTGTCGGTGAGTTTTCCCTGTTCGTCGATGGACGCGATGACGGCGGCACGCCGCTCGTCGAGTTCCCGCAGATACCGGAGACGTTCGTCGAGCAGTCGAAGCTGGGCATCGTCGAGACTGCCGGTCGCCTCCTTGCGGTAACGAGCGATGAACGGAACGGTCGAGCCGTCGTCGAGCAGGGCCACTGCGGCTGCGACGCGGTGCTCGCTCACTCCGAGCTCGTGGGCGATGCGGGCGTTGACGGACTCGGCGGGCACTGTTGTGGTCACCGAAAGCAGGCTACCGAACACGCCCGTCGACCGAGGCGACGGGCGACCCGGCGAGCTATCGTCAACAGATCATCGGGCCTCAGGACCCACCAGAATCAGCAGACAGGAGCAGCGCGGTGACCGATCTTCCTCTCGACGGCGTCACAGTCGTCGCGTTGGAGCACGCCGTCGCAGCCCCCTTGGCGACCCGACACCTCGCCGACTTGGGCGCTCGGGTCATCAAGCTGGAGCGGGTCGGTGAAGGCGATTTCGCCCGGAACTACGATCATGCCGTCGACGGCATGGCCAGCCATTTCGTGTGGCTCAATCGCGGAAAGGAGTCGATCGCACTCGACCTCAAGTCGCCCGATGGCGTCGCGGTCGCGCGTGGGCTCATCGAGTTCGCGGACGTCTTCGTTCAGAACTCGGCCCCGGGAGCGGCCGCCCGATTGGGCCTGGATCCCGCCGACCTGGCGGCGGCCGACCCGACGCTGATCACGGCGAGCATCAGCGGATACGGCGACGACGGCCCCTACCGGGACCGGAAGGCATACGACCTCCTGATCCAGGCCGAGACGGGTCTCGTCTCACTGACCGGGACCCCGGACGCCGCGAGCAAAACCGGGGTGCCGTCGTCCGACATCGCCGCAGGTCTCTACCTCGCCCAATCGGTGCTCGCCGCCCTGTTCAGGAAGGCGCGAACCGGGCGCGGCGCAGTACTCGACGTGTCGATGTTCGATGCGACCGCCGAGTGGATCGGGCATCCCATGTACGTCCAGATGCATACCGGCCGACAGGTTGCGCGGCACGGTCTCGGGCACGCCAGCATCGTGCCGTACGACTCCTATCCGACGACCGACGGTCGCCTACTGATCGGCGTGCAGAACGATCGCGGCTGGCAGTCTCTGATGGCCGACGTCTTCGGTCGGCCCGATGTCGCCGACGATCCTCGGTTCGCGTCGAACACCGACCGGGTGACGCACCGCGCGGAATGCGACATCGCGGTGGCGGCGGAAACCGCCCGATTCGCCGGGGCCGACCTCGCCGCCCGTCTGAACGCGGCCGGGGTGCCGTCCGCGGAGGTCAACGACATAGCAGGTTTGGTGAACCATCCGCAGCTGTCCGAACGGGACCGTTGGCGCACTGTGCAGACTCCGGTGGGTCCGGTGCAAGGGCTCCTGCCGCCGATGGGGTTCGCCGACGTCGAACTCCCAATGGGTGACGTGCCCGCGCTCGGCGCGCACAGTAGGTCACTGCTCGCCGAACTGGGTTACGACGCGGCGGAGTCCGAGCGGCTCGTCTCCGACGGTGTCGTCGGCGTCTGACGTTCATGCTCACCGCGGCGAGCGATCATCGCCCGGACGACGAGGACGACGATGACGATGGTCGCCGCCTGAAGGAGCGCTCCGCCGACCATCGGGGCACGCGGCCCGAAGTGGTCGGCAAGCAGCCCGAGTAGCGGCGATCCGATCGGTGTGCCGCCCATGAGCAGCGTCATGTAGAGCGCCATGACACGACCGCGAACTTGCGGGTCGACGCTGGTCTGCACGTACATATTGGTGGCGGTGAGCGTGACGAGCGCGGCGAGCCCGAGCAGCGGCAGGCAGACGGCGTACACGTAGGCGGTCGGTGCGAGGCCGGAGATGCCGAGGAACACGGCGAACACGGACGCGGACACCACCACAAACCGCAGGCTGGGCGCGGCCCTGCGGCGGGCAGCGAGCAGAGCACCGAACAACGATCCGATACCCATCACCGAGCCGAGCACACCGTAGGCGGTGGCTCCGAGGCCGAACTCGTTGCGGGCCATCAGCACGTTGGTCATTTGAAAGTTCATTCCCCACGTACCGACTGCGAATCCGACGCCGAGCGCGACCACCAAGTCGGATCGCTGCGTGACATATCGGAAGCCTTCGCGCAGTTGGCCTTTCGCGCGCGGTAGCCGTTCGCTGCGGACAAGCCTCGCCTCGTCGAGGAGCATCAGAGCGATGAGGAACGCGATATAGCTGACCCCGTTGGTGAGGATCGCCCACCCGCTGCCGAATGCCGCGATGATCAGGCCTGCAACGCCGGGGCCGATGAGACGGGCGGCGTTGAACGCGGAGCTGTTGAGTCCGATCGCGTTGGTGAGTCGCTCGGCACCGACCATCTCGGAGACGAACGACTGGCGGGCGGGGACATCGAGCGCAGAACCCATGCCGAACACGAATGCGAGCAGATACACGTGCCCGGTCGAAGCGGATCCGGTCACCGCGAGGAGGCCGAGGACCACCGACGAGACCGCCATCCACGACTGGGTGAAGATCAGGAGCCTGCGCTTGTCGAAGCGGTCGGCGAGCAGTCCGCCGACCGGCGAGAGCGCCAGCGCGGGCAAGAATTGGAGGGCGGTGGTGATACCGACGGCAACTGGCGAGTTGTCGGACAGTTGCAGCACCAACCAGTCCTGGGCGACTCGCTGCACCCAGGTGCCGATATTGGAGACGAACGCACCGGCGACGTAGGTGCGGAAGTTCGGTTCGGCGAGGGAGGCGAACATCGTCGAACCGTTACTTCGCTGCCTCGTCACCCGTGCGCTCTCCTTCACCGCCGAACCCGCCTGAATCATCAGTCCAGACTGTTCAACCCTAGCGCCCCTTACCCTATTCCCCGCCGCGCGCGACCGCCGTCCGCCTGATGGCGCGGGCACTCCAGCGTCCGTACTCGTGCCCGACCGCGATCGGATGCTCGAACGCGTCGCTGATCACCTCGGTGGTCACGACATCGCGCACGAGGCCCGATGCGACGACGGCGCCATGGGCGATCACCATCGCATGGCTGGTCGTCTCGGGCAGCTCTTCGAGATGATGGGTCACCAGGATCGACGCGACCTCTGGAGATGTCTGAGCGAGGGAGTCGATGGTCTCGAGCAATTGTTCGCGAGCAGCGACGTCGAGTCCCGTCGTCGGTTCGTCGAGAAGCAGCAGGTCCGGTTCGGGCGCGAGCGCCCGCGCGAGAAGTGCACGACCACGCTCGCCCTGCGATAAGTCGGGCCACCGGTAGTCCGATCCGTCAGCAAGGCCGACCTCGGCGATGACCGCACGCGCGCGATCCAATTGCACCGCGCTCGGCTCCCAGCGCATCGCGGTATCGATCGTGCCGGTGAAGCCGGTGAGGACGACGTCGAGCACGGACAGCGGCGAACGCAGCGGGTGTCGCGGGTTGACGTGTCCGATGTGACGGCGTAATTCCTGCATGTCGACGCGGCCGAGTCGCTTACCGAGTACGTCGACGGTCCCCGAGGTCGGATGTGTCTGCGCCGCACAGAATCCCACAATCGTCGTCTTTCCTGCGCCATTGGGTCCGAGTAGCGTCCAGTGTTCGCCAGCGCGAACAGTCAGATCGATTCCGTGCAGGATCTCCCGCCCGTTACGACGGAACGTGACGGCCTCGAGCCTCAAGACGGCATTGGTCATGCAAGCTTCTCCTTCATATCCGCGAGGTGCGTACGGCTGGCGCGGGAGGCAGCGTCAGGTCTGCGGTCTGCGACGGCCTCGGCCAGTTCTGCGTGCGCGTCGTGGTCGGCGGTGCCGCCGTACTCGCCGCGGATCGCGAGCATGTCGATCATCGCCTCTCGCATACGCGGTGTGGACAGGTCGAAGAGATCGGTGAGAATCTCATTCCCGGCGGCGATGACGATGGCCCGATGGAAGTCGAGATCGGCGTCGACGTGGGCGGACGCCGATTCGACGGCGTCCGCGCGTGCTGCGAGCGCTTTACCGATCGCTCGCAGTTGGGCGGGCGTCCGCCGCTGTGCCGCCAGAGCCGCCGCTTCGGTCTCGACTGCGATACGTGCCTCGATAACCGTGACGATCGATGCGCGACTCATCATGCCCGCCCGGTCGTGGGGCGCGTCGAGGGCCGCGACGAAGACCCCGGCACCCTGACGTGTGGTCAGCACCCCCCGACCGGCGAGTTGCCGGATGGCCTCGCGAACCGTGGAGCGTCCGACACCCAACTGTGGGGCAAGAGTCGTCTCGCCGGGCAGCTTTGCACCGAGCTTCCACTCGCCGTCACGGATCCGATCGAGCAGCAGCGCCGCCGCCTGATCGGCCAACGGCACCCTCTGCACACGCTCCGCCATCCCCAACCTCTCTACTTGTCTGAGTACTTCTGCTACATTCTAGGGCATGCGACAGCAGTTCCTCCTCCTTCTCCGCCGCGGCGAGTCCTGAACCGAGAGATCGGCGACTCGACGCGGCCCCTTCCGCACGCCGATCTCCGCACACCAGTTCTGACCAAGGATCACCGCCATGACCACCCCCTGGAACAACCAACGCTCGTCCGGCATGCCGTCGCACAAGTACCGCGACATCTACCACCGGGTGAACATTCCCGCGACGGTGCGCACCTGGCCGTCGAACACGATCGACAGCGCGCCACAGTGGGTGCCAGTCGACCTGCGCGACGGCAATCAAGCACTGCCCGAACCGATGGACCCCACGCGTAAACGCGCGTTCTTCGACATGATGGTCGACATCGGCTACACGGAGATCGAGATCGGCTACCCGTCCGCGTCGGCGACCGACTTCGACTTCGTCCGTCTGCTCATCGAACAGGATCTCATCCCCGACGACGTCACGATCGTCGTCTTCACGCCCGCACGTCGCGATCTCATCGAACGGACGATCGCCTCGATCGACGGAGCCCGTGGCGACGTCGTGATCCACCTGTACACGGCCACCGCACCCGTGTGGCGCGACGTGGTGCTCGGCCGCGACCGCGGCGATCTGCTGGAACTGATCACATCGGGCGGCCGCGACGTCCTCGAGTTCGCGGGCGACCGGGACAATGTCCGATTCGAGTTCTCCCCGGAAGTATTCAACCTCACCGAACCCGATTTCGCGCTCGACGTGTGCGACGCGATGACGGAACTGTGGGAGGCTTCGCCCGACCGTCCGGTGATCCTGAACCTCCCCGCAACGGTCGAAGTGGCGACGCCGAACGTGTATGCCGACCAGATCGAGTTCATGCACCGGAATCTGGCACGCCGCGATTCGGTGATCCTCTCGGTGCATCCGCACAACGACCGCGGAACCGGGATCGCGTGTGCCGAACTCGCCGTACTGGCCGGCGCGCAGCGTGTGGAAGGCTGCATCTTCGGCAACGGCGAGCGAACCGGCAACGTAGATATCGCGACGCTTGCACTCAACCTGCACGCACAAGGGGTCGACCCGATGATCGACTTCTCCGACATCGATCGTGTTCGACGCGTCGTCGAACACGCCACCGGCATCGAGGTGCATCCACGCCACCCGTACGTCGGGGACCTCGTGCACACAGCGTTCAGCGGCACCCATCAAGACGCGATACGCAAGGGTTTCGCGGCACGCCGCGCGGACACCCTCGCGACTGCCGGCAGCTGGGAGGTCCCGTATCTGCCGATCGATCCGGCGGATATCGGCCGCTCCTACGACGCGGTAATCCGGGTGAATTCACAGTCAGGCAAGGGCGGCATCGGATATCTGCTCGACAGCGCGTACGGACTGCGGTTACCGCGCCGGCTGGAGATCGACTTCGCAGGCGTCGTCCAACGTCACGCCGACGACACCGGCGTCGAGATGGATGCCGCTCTGCTGTGGACATTGTTCTGCAAGGCGTACACCCGCACCGACGACACGAGCGAGAAGACCGTGATCGAGGAGTACGCCGCTACGGTGACCGCCGACGGCGTCACGAGCGGACTGCATCTCACTCGGTGGGAGCAGGAGGGTGAGCGCGGGTGGACGTGCAGCGTCGACGGCACGTCCGATCGTCAGAGTTTGTCGTCGGCGTGCCTGTCGAAGGCGTCGTTGTAGGCACTCAACTCCTTCAAGAGCCCTTCCGGGGTTCCCGGTGCGAGATCGGCCAGGATCGCTTCGAGGCGTCGAGCGCGTCGAAGTCCGTCATGCAGGTAGGCGGCGCGCCCCTCGTCCGTCGGGCGGTATAGACGGCTGATCTGCCCGGGAACCTCGAAGCGCTCGATGTAGCCGTGCTTCACCGCGGTATTGACCTGCCGGTTCACCGTTGACTGCTCCAGGCACAGTTCGTCGGCTAGTTCACGCAGCGTCCGAGCGCTACCGTCATCGAACAGCCAGAGGATCGAGAACGCGGACACGTCGAGGATCGCTCCGTCGTCGACTGCGTTTCGTCGTCGACGAAACCGCAGTAGTTCATCGACGAGGCCCTGGTACAACGGCGACGACAGAACAGGATCGTCCGATTCCGAAGGCACGCGATCGATTCCTTTCGAGCAGGGTGGACGGCCGGTGAACACGGCTCGCCAAGCGAGTATTCCACGACGTCCGATTTTGAATATGCATCATACATATGTAGCGTCCATACGCACACTCGTGCACGGCCTGACTACTGAAGGAATCACACCGAATGTCATCGGAAAACGACGCTGGCGAGCGTATGACGCTCCCGACACCGGACCGACCCGCCGGCTCGCCGATGGTCACCGTCATCGTGCTCTGCCTCGGCGGCCTGGTCGCGTCGCTCATGCAGACGCTGATCATCCCGATCCAGCCGCAGCTGCCCGAACTCCTCGGCACCTCCGTGAGCAATGCGTCGTGGATCATCACCGCCACACTGCTCGGCGGTGCCGTTGCCATGCCGGTCGCGGGCCGCCTCGGCGACATGTTCGGCAAACGCCGGATCCTCCTGTACAGCGCGCTGCTCCTCGCGATCGGCTCGCTGATCCCGGCACTGTCGTCATCGCTCATCCCGGTGATCGGCGGCCGCGCATTGCAGGGACTTGCGATGGGCTTCATCCCGGTCGGCATCAGCCTGATGCGCGAGGTGACCCCGCCCAAGATGACGGCCTTCGCCGTGTCGGCAATGAGCGCGACGCTCGGTGTCGGCGGTGCTATCGGTATGCCGCTGTCGGCATTCATCGCGGAGAAATTCGACTGGCACATGCTGTTCTGGGTGTCAGTCGTGTTGGCGTTGGTCATCGTCGCTCTGGTGTTCTTCGCTGTTCCCGCGGTCCAGGATGCCGTCGGCGGACGGTTCGACTTCATCGGCACCATCGGACTCGCAATCGGCCTGTCGAGCGTGCTGGTCGCTGTCACGAAGGGCAATGACTGGGGCTGGACTTCAGGCACAACGCTCGGCTTCCTCCTCGGCGGCTTCGCGGTCCTCATCCTCTGGGGTCTCTTCGAGCTTCGCACCTCCAGCCCTCTCGTCGATCTGCGGACCTCGGCTCGCCCGTCCGTGTTGCTGACGAACATCGCCGCGGTCGCGATCGGCTTCGGCATGATGGCGCAGGCCGTTGTCATCCCGATGCTCATGGAACTGCCCGAGGAGACCGGCGGCATGGGGCAGTCGATCCTGCATGCGGGCCTCTGGATGGCACCAGGCGGCTTGATGATGATGGTGTTCGCGCCCGTGTCGGGCTACCTAATGAATTCGATCGGGGCCAAGTTCACCCTCGCGATCGGCGCCACGGTCCTCGGCCTCGGCTATCTGTGCGGGTTCGTTCTGATGAACGCGCCGTGGCAGCTCGCGCTCGCCTCGCTCATCGCCTCCGCAGGCGTCGGCATCGGCTACGCCGCTATGCCGACCCTCATCATGGGCTCCGTCCCGGTTACCGAGGCAGGCGCGGCGGTCGGCCTCAACGGCCTCATGCGCTCCGTCGGCACCACGACCTCGTCGGCGATCATGGCGGTCATCATGACCAGCGCAACCGTCACACACGGTGGCATCGCGGTCCCGTCACATTCGGCGTTCGAGACGTGCTTCCTCGTCGGCGCGATCGCCGCGTTCGTCGGCGTCGCCATCACCCTCCTGATCCCGTCGGTCAAGAAGAAGATGGCGAGCACCGACGTGGACACGGCCGCTCCCGTACAGGCGGCGATGCGCTGAGGGCGCGCCCTACAAGGCTGCCGGGGCGGTTCCCTTCCCAAATGGGGAACCGCCCAGCAGCTCTCGGCCGTGCGCGGTGTTCCAGTTCGCGAGGTCGGGCCCCTTCGGGACGATGCCGGACGGGTTGATGTCCCGGTGAACCTCGTAGTAGTGACTCTTAATGTGGGCGAAGTTCGTCGAGTCGCCGAACCCGGGCGTCTGGTAGAGGTCGCGGGCGTACGCCCACAGCACCGGCATCTCCGACAGCTTCTCTCGATTGCATTTGAAGTGCCCGTGGTAGACGGGATCGAAGCGTGCGAGCGTCGTGTACAGGCGCACGTCGGCCTCGGTGATGGTGTCACCGACGAGGTACCGCTGATCTTTGAGTCGTTCGCTCAACCAGTCCAAACGGGAGAACAACTGATCGTAGGCGGCGTCGTACGACTCCTGTGACCCCGCGAAGCCGCAGCGGTAGACCCCGTTGTTCACGTCGCGGTAGACGTGAGCGTTCACCTCGTCGATCTCGGCACGCAAGTCTTCGGGATACAGGTCTGGGGCTCCGGACCGATGAAAGTCGACCCACTCCTGTTCGAAGTCGAGGGTGATCTGCGGGAAATTGTTGGTCACCACCGCACCGGACGGGATGTCAACGATCGCCGGGACGGTGATGCCTTTCTCGTATCCGGGGATCCGCGCGAAGTACGCCTGCTGCAGGTGCGAGATGCCCAGGACGGGGTCCACTTCGCCGGGGTCGAGGTCGAAGGTCCACGACCGCTTGTCGTGGGTCGGTCCGCACACCCCCATACTGATCGCGTCCTCCAGCCCCAATAGGCGGCGGACGATGATTGTCCGATTGGCCCAGGGGCACGCGTAGGAGACGACGAGCCGGTACCGGCCAGCCTGCACCGGATACCCGTCGGAGCCGTCGCGCGTGATCCGCGTCTCGATGTAGCGGGTGTCTCGTTCGTACGGCTGGTTCACTGTCACGTAGCTGTCGTTCTCGCCGCTGCCATTGTCGCCGTTCTCGCTCACTTCTGCCTCCTGCTTGTCGTGTTGCTCGCGTCAGATGCCTTCGAACGCTTTGCCGAGTTCGACGTCGACGTCGATAAGCCGCGCCTGTCTGATCTCCGGCTTGTCTACTTCGTCGGCGACGAAGCGCGCGATGACCCGGCGGATCTCGTCGTCCACCTGTGCCAGGTTGCGAATGATCGATCCGCGCATGTTGTACGAGGAGACATCGACGATCACGTCGCGGGGCTTGGGGGGTTGCACTTCGATTCGCAGTTGTAGCGGTTCGGCGCACCGCACGGTCAGTGGCAACGTCACGACGCCTTCCACGTCGTATCGGATCCGGTCGACCTTCAAGTCAACGAGGAGCGCGATCCGTAATGGCAGTTTGACGGTGAAGGCGATCGTGTCGCCGATTGTCCGCAGAATCTCGGGCTCGGCGATCTCGACGTCCGCGCGGACCTTCGCGACTCCGGCCGGGCCGACCACCATCGGGCCGACCTGAAACTGTTCGCCAGCCACCGCCGCGAATGCTGTTCCGATCCGAGCCTCGGTGACGGCGACCTCGAAGAAGCGGCGGCCGAACTCCTCGTACGTCAGATATCGGCGCCCGTCGTCGGTCGTCGACTCGCCGGTCGCGGCCCCCTCGTTGTCTGCCACGCATCCATCGTGGCCTACGGGAATCGAATCGGCCAGTGTCGCGTGCTGTAAGTGCTCAAATACTCCCGAAGCTGGGGCGACCAGTTCTGTCGAATTTTCCGATCTCGCTTGGTTCTTCGTAACGGCGACGAACTCGATCGGATTCTGCGTCGACCTCAGCGCGAGCTTCACAGTCGGGCGAACCGTGAAAATGATATCTTCAGCCCCGGCGTGCTGCGATCGCGAAGCCGCGCGCGCCGATCGACGTTCGGTATTTGACAGGTGGTCGCCACCGGTCGTCTTCTATCAGTGCGGAGTGTGCGCTTGTGTTTGAGAGGGTGCCTCGGCGGACTCGTCGGCGAGGATCGTTGGCCGAGGACGGAATCGCTGAACACGCATCCGGCGCGACGACGAGCGCGGACCTGAAGCCTGCGGCGTCGGCGAGCAATCGCCCGGTGGGCAAAGCGACCCGGTCAGCAGTCGTCGTCACCTCCGTGGCAGTAGTGATGAATCTAGTACTAGACGTCGGCACCAGCGGCTTCTACGCCACCTTCGGCGTCTTCATCCTGCTGGTCCTCTCGGACTTCCAAGGGCCGCTGCGCAGTAGATTCTTGGCGTACGTCCTGACGGGCGCCACCGGTCTTGTGCTGATCGCGATCGGCACGGTGGTGCAGCCTCACCTCGCGGCAAAGCTGGTCGTCACGCTGGTGGTGGTCCTCGCACTGGCCTACGTGACAGTGCTGCGCGGGTATGTCCGGTCCGCTTATCTCTCATTGCTATTGCCGTTCATCGTCGCGGTCACTACTGAAGCGCCGCTGGACGGCCTTTCAGTCAGCGTGGCGTGCTACGCCGCAGGGGTCACAGTGGCGGCAGTCTCCGCTGTCCTGCTCTGGCCAAACCGCGAGACCCCAGCCGTCCAGCGCGCGATCGCCGCAACACTTACCGCATCGGCAAAGATGATCGCGGGATCGCCTCCTATGAGACCGGGGGCCACTGCGGATCAGGTCACGGCGCTAATGGGCGATGTAGCGGCAGCGAACGAAGCCCTCGGCGCGGTCTTCCGCGGCAAGCTCGCCCGACCGGGGAACCTCACCACGCAGGAGCGCGGGCTCGTCCAATTGGTCGACGACGCGCAGCGGCTGCGCTACTCGATCCGCTGGCTGTCCGGCAAGGCGACGGAGTCGACTCCGGTGGACAGCGACCTATTGTGTGCTACCCACGACACCTTGATGGCCTGCGCTGAAGCCTTGAACACCGGCAAACTATTGCCCGAGGCGGTGTCCGCGACGTTGGACCGCGCACGCGCCGAACATATTGCGAAATATCCGGACCTCGCCGATCTGCTCGTATCGGAGGGGAAGATCACCGAACTCATCGAGACGGCGAACGCGAGTTTCTACGCGCGCTTGACGTCGTTTCTGACGGCGATGGCGGTTCGACACACACGCTTCGCACTCGGGCAGGGCGCACGCGAGCGAGTGGCTGACCTCTCCAGGGAGGACCTGGTCACCGACATTTCAAGAATCGACGGCGCCTCAGATCCGGTCCCATTGCTACGTTCCAACCTGACTCTGGCCTCACCGTGGCTACGTCAGGCGATCCGGACCGCCGTCGCCGTCACCGTCGCCGTGTTGATCATCGACCTGATGCACTTGCAGACCGGATTCTGGGTGATTTTAGGTATCGCGGCGTCACTGCAGCTCACTGCAGTCGGTTCCCGCAAATCCGCGCTCTGGGTGGCAGTCGGCACCGTCCTCGGGTTCGTCGTCTGCGCGGGCCTTGTCGCGCTGATCGGGAAAAACATGTCTGCGCTCATCTGCTTACTGCCGTTCGTCGCCTTCTTGACGGTTTGGAGCCCTTCCGGCAAGTACGCGATTGTGGCCAAGCAGGCCGGCTTCACCGTCTGGTTCGTCATGCTTGTCTCCCTTGCCGGTCACGAGATGTCGCTGGCGGTCGGCGACCGGCGGCTGATAGACGTGGGAGTCGGTCTGGCCGTGAGCCTGGTCATCACCGCCGTCTTATGGCCGCACGGTGTGGCCGATCGGGTCCGCGGCGTGCTCGACGAGTCGGTCCGCAGCACCGCCGACTATGTGGCCGCTGCGTACACCTACGTCACGTCGACCATGGCGGACAGTGACGAGGAAGCCGTCAAACAGTCGGCGCAGATTGCCGTAGTAGCCCGAGCTCGGGGAGCGGACGCGTTCGATGTAGCGCTCAGCGAGGGCGGGGCCGACGGTGCCGACGCTGCTGCGTGGGAGACCGTCGCCAACGCCGTCGACCACGCCTTCGTTACTGCGACCATGGTCAGCGAATTACGAAGTTACGGTCTGGCACCACTGCCAGACGAGACGGCAGGCGCTCAGTTGCGGGCAGCTTCGACTCTAATCGCCGGCCAGTTCGCAGACGCCATCGACAACGAACACGATCGACCGCACCACCAGGCCGACTCGGCCACCGACGCCGCAGCCATCTATGCCGCGAACGCCGAGACCGCGGCAATCGAGACAACTATTCGAAGCTGGGGCGGTAGGACTGGCGACCTCGAATATGCGATAGAC
This sequence comes from Gordonia abscondita, assembly GCF_032711245.1. Lineage (GTDB taxonomy): Bacteria > Actinomycetota > Actinomycetes > Mycobacteriales > Mycobacteriaceae > Gordonia. The sequence continues at coordinate 3,221,409 of NZ_CP128986.1, read as the reverse complement.
GGCACACCGTTCGCTATGTCGTACGGTAGGGCCGGGACATCGCTCCTGTGGGCACAGGATTGGCTCCTTTATTTCCAATGGATGGCAGTCCACTCAGGCGCCCGGCCCCGCCGGTAGTCTGGCATAGACATGGCTTCCTTTCCTGGACCATGTCCGCCAGCGAAATCCCCGCAGATGCCCGACCAGTTGCGCAACGCGTGAAACGCTACGTTCGCGACACCCACCTAACGTCGGTGGCTCGCGTCGGGGATTCTCGGCGGACACGCGGCGCCGGGAAGGGTCGCGAACTCGAAGTGCCACCATTCGTTGTCGAATGAGCGGCACAGGCCGTACCGGTTGCCGTTGCGCTGCAGCCACGCAGCGGCCGCGCGCGGCCCCACATCAATCGCATGACCGGTGACGTGCGTCGACTGATTCGGAGGCAGCACCCACCGGCGGGCCTGCGCGGCGCTGCCGTAGTCGCGGATCCCCTGCTGCCACAACTGGTTCTGCGCGGCACGGGAGCGTTTGCCCGACGTGATGCGCATGGGGACGCCTGCCCGCTGCGCATCATGGCGCGCGAGTGTGTAGGCAACCGCAAGTTCCGGGGTCAGCCCACCGGTGCCCGCTGCCATCGGCACGCCGAGAATGCGTGCAGGCGGCGCGCCAGTCGCCTGCCCTGCCACAAGTCCTCCCGCGACCAGCGAGACGATGACTGCCATGACTGTCACGACGACTGCCCGAATCCGCATGGACCGAGGTTACTCGCTCGTCAGGACGATGAGCGCCTGTGTGGACCTGGTCATCGCAACGTACCGGTCGACGGCTCCGGCGACATCCTCGCCGAACTGCTGCGGGTCGACGAGGACGACGAGGTCGAACTCCAACCCCTTAGCGAGGGTCGGCGTCAGCGACGACACGCGCGGGCCTGCGTCGAATCCGGGTGCGCCGATGACGCAGGCCGTGCCGTCGGCGTGCTCGCGCAGCCAGTCCGCGACAGTCGATTCGAGGTCGGCGAGGTCGCCGTAGGCGACGGGTATCCCACCCGAGCGGACCGATGTCGGGACGTTCGCGTCGGGCAGCGCCTGCCGGATGACCGGAGCCGCGACCGTCATGATCTCTTCCGGAGTGCGGTAGTTGACGGTGAGCGTGCGAAGCCGGGGCTCCCCCGCGCCGACGCGCTGCAGTCGCTGCGTCCAACTCTCCGTGAAGCCGTCCCGGGCCTGTGCCCGATCACCGACCACGGTGAAACTGCGGGACGGACAGCGGTCGAGAAGCATCCGCCACTGCGCGTCTGTCAACTCCTGCGCTTCGTCCACCACGATGTGGGCGAACGGTCCGGCGAAGGAGTCCGGTTCCGGGCGTTCGGATCCCGAATCGTCGACGATGACACCCTGGATGTCTTCGGCGCGCAACATCGACACGAGCGCCTCACCGTCATCGGACGACGAGATGAGATCGTCGACCACGCTGTCCATCGTGCGCGTGCGCTCGGCGGCGGCGGCTCGGTTGCGCGCCTCGCGGCGGGCAGAATCAGAGTCGCCGAGACGTCTGCGCGCGGCGTCCAGAAGCGGCAGATCGGCGTCGGTCCACGCCTTGGCGTCTGTGCGTTGCAGCGCACAGACCTGGGCTTCTGTCAGGTCTGGTGCGCAGCGTCGGAGGTACGCGGGGACGGTCCACAAGTCGGACACCAGGTCGTCGGCTTCGATGACGGGCCACACCTTGCCGAATGCGACGACGAGATCCCGGTCGGCCGCCACGGCGGCCCGCATCTGTCCCGACTCGTCGTCCTCACCGTCGGTGACGATGTCGAGGAGCGCCTCCCACACGTCGGTGCGCGCTTCGTTGTGGGGCGATCCGGGTTCGGCCGCGCCGAGGGCTTCGGCCCAGTCGGTGACGCTCACCCACACGTCCCCGTAATCGGTCTCAACCTGAGTGCCCTCGCGGGGAGGTTCCTCGTAGAAGCGCACGGCAGGTTCGATCGCCGCGACCAGGTCGACGCTCGCCTTGAGTGCCGCCACCTCCGGATCAGATTCAGGGACCGCCCGCTGCCCCTCCGCCACCAGGTCGGCGAGCGTGCAGGTGGCGACGCCGTCCTCGCCGAGACTCGGCAACACATCGGCGATGTACGCGAGGTAGGGCCGGTGCGGTCCGACGAACAGGATGCGTCCACGGCCGCCCTGTAACCGCGGGTCGGCATACAGGAGATACGCGGCGCGGTGCAGCGCGACGACAGTCTTGCCGGTGCCTGGGCCCCCGTCCACCACCAGTGGTCCCCGCGACGGCGCGCGGATCGCCGCGTCCTGATCGGCCGCAATGGTCCCGAGCACGGACGTCATCGTCGACGAGCGGCTCGCCGCCAGCCCGGCAAGGAACGACGACTGCGCGTCGAGAGCGCCGCTCGGCGTGTCGTCGCCAATGCCGAACCACTCGTCCCAATAGTCGACAACCACGCCGTGCGAGCCCGCAGGGTGGCGTGACCACCGGTAGTGGCGGCGGCTCACCAGCCCTTGCGGGTCAGCGAGGGTCGCGGCGAAGAAGGGTGCGGCGGCCGGCGTCCGCCAGTCGACGAGAAGCGTCGCTCCGTCGGCGTCGGAGACGCCGATCCGGCCGATGTACGTCGACTCCCCGTCTGTCGCGGTAATCCGTCCGAGGATCAGTTCCGCACCGAGCCGAGAGAGCCGACGCAGGCGTCTCTCGAGGCGACGCACTTGCAGGTCGCGTTCCACGCCGCCCGCGCCACGCAGATCCGTCGTCTTGCGGGCGGCGTCGAGTTCGGCCGTCGTCTCGGCGGTCTGCTCGTCGACTCGGCGTCGTACGGCGTCGAACGCCGACACGTCTAGACCTATCACTGCCGGGTCGGACTTCGACGAAGAAGAATCGGAGAGGTGAAAGACAGTGCTGGTCACAGGGCCCTTTCGTGATGTGGAGGCACCATTCTGCACCCGCACCCACCCCTTGCCGCAAGGCCCCGTCCCGCCGTTATAGTGAAAGGGGAACGACGTCCAGTGCTTGCGTGGACAATCAGTGCTTGCGTAGCCGCAGTCGCCAGAAGACGAACGCCGCCAGCACTACCCCGATCGCCGCGAGCGCACCGTACGAGACCGCCGCATGAGTCGTCGACGGTTCCCAGAACGGGTACATCATCGGATCGTCGCGTGCCGCGCGGTCCACCGGGTTCACCTGCGACACGTCAGGTGCGATGTATGGGACGTTGACCGCCTGCGCCGCGTTCGCGAAACCCCAGTAGGTCGGCAGCAGCCATGTGAACGGCTGGACCACGGCAGAACTGATCGCGATGACGCCGCCGGACAGGACCAACTGCACCATGATCACGATGACCAGCGGTGGCATCGTCTGCTCGCTGGAACGGACCGCTGCCGAGATGGCGAGCCCGACGAGCACACCGACCCACGCGACGGTGGCGACCGCGAGGAACAACGTCACCGCGGGCGGGATCATCGGGTACGCGGTACCCGGTTCGGTCGACGAGTCGGCGTTCGGCATCGCGCGCAGTCCGTATGTGAGGCCGACCATGACGGCTGCCTGCAGGGTCGCCACAACACAGAACACGACGACCTTGGCCGCGAGATACGCCGCGGGCCGAAGTCCGACGGCGCGCTCGCGTTCGAAGATGCTTCGTTCAGCGACCAGGTCGCGCACGGCTAGCGCGGTACCCATGAACGCGGCACCGATCACCAGCACGGTGAGAATCTGGAGTGCTTCGCCGACATCGCTCGGTGCGGGCCCTTTCATGTCGGGACGAGTGAACCCTTTGTCACCCGGGACCACGAGGACGAGCAGTCCGAGCACCACCGGCATCAGGACGAGAACAGCCAGGTACCCGCGGTCGGCGAGGATCAGCCGCACCTGCCGCCGACCGAGTGTGCTGAGCTGACGAATAAGGCTGGCGTGCACCACTTTCGGCGGCTGTCCCGCTGGTGGCGGCTGTGGCGGCTGCGCGGTGTGCGGATGTCGCGTCCGATACCGGGCCCATGCCCGATCCGGCTGCTCGGCGACCTGAGCGAAGATCTCGGCCCAGTCGGTGGTGCCCATTTCGGCGGAGACGTCGCCCGGCGCTCCGCAGAACGCGGTCTTCCCGCCCGGCGCCAACAACAGGACCTGGTCGCACAGGCTGAGGTAAGTCAGCGAATGCGTGACCACCAGCACCACACGACCGGCGTCAGCCAGCCTGCGTAACGTCCGCATCACCTGCTGATCCAACGCGGGATCCAGCCCAGAGGTCGGCTCATCGAGGATCAACAGCGACGGACCGGTCAACAGTTCCATCGCCACCGATGCGCGTTTGCGCTGTCCGCCGGACAGATTCTCCACGCGTGTGTCGACGTGTTCGATCAACTGGAGTTCGGAGAGGACGCCGACGATCACCTCGTCGCGGTCGGCCGTCGACAAGTCCTTCGGCAGGCGCAGCTCCGCCGCATACCGCAGAGCCTGCCGCAAGGTCAGCTTGTGGTGCAGCACGTCGTCCTGGGGAACCATGCCGATACGCGAGCGCAGCGCCTCGTACTCGCTGTGCACGTTGCGTCCCTCGAAGTTAACGACGCCTGCGGTCGGCCGGTTCAGGCCCGCAGCGATCTTCGAAACGGTCGACTTGCCTGCTCCCGACGGACCGATGATCGCGGTCAGCGTGCCGGGTGCGGCATTGAACGAGATGTCGTTGAGCAGCGTCTTGCCGTCGACGGTGAATCCGATGCCGCTGATGTCCAGACCGCCCGACACCTGCGCCTGCGGACGACCACGGGTGAGAGTCCCCTGCGCCACGACGAAGTCCGAGTTTCCGATCGTGACGACATCGTTCTCCGACAACCGTCGTGACGCGACCCGATGCCCATTTACGAACGTTCCGTTGACGCTGCGCAAGTCTTCGAGCATCAGACCCTGCGGCGTCGACGTCAGGCGCGCGTGGTGGCGGGAGGCGAGGACGTCGCTGACGACGATGTCGTTGTCCGGCGTGCGACCGATCGTCTTCGCACCGGTCAATGAGAACTGTTCACGCCCGCGAAGGTCGCCGGGTACCTCATAGACCGCCGACGCGTTTTGGTGCAACGCTGCCAGGTGCGGCGCATCGGGCAGTGCGCCAAACCGGGGCGGGGCCTGCCGGTAACCGCCGGGTGGCGACTGAGCCGGAGTCGGAGCCGTCCTCGGCACCGACCCCGGCCGGTGTGCCTGCGGCGGCGGTCCCTGCGGCGGCGGTCCTTGGTACGTCCGCGCGGACTGCTGATCGACCGAAGCCGCCTGACCGGCGACGTCGACGAGCGGCCCCGTGCCGCCGTCGCCCAACCGGATCTGCAGTGACCGGGTGACGCGCACTGACTGCGACCGAACACCGTCGACGTAAAAGCCGTTGGTGCTCCCCCGGTCGATGACCCACCACGTGCCGTCGACGAATTCGAATGCCAGATGGGTGCGCGAGACGAGTGGATGGTTGACGACCACGTCGTTCTCCGGGGTCCGGCCCAGCGACGCCGGGCTGCTGCGCAGGATCTGGGGGCGCGCCTGCGCGACCCGCACCGACAGCGGCGTGATCAGAGGTGACCTCGATGGGGGCGAACTCAATGGGAGCGAACTCATCTGGAACCTTCTCGTCGTGCGGATCCGGCGGTGTGCTCCTGCACACCGACCTCGAGTTTGATCAGGGTGTCAGCGGCGTCAAAGTAGCGGTCGTCGTGGGTGATGACGATGACCGTCTTCCCGCGCGCGGCCAGATCGGCGAGTATCACCCGATAGAACCGGTCCCGGAACTGAGGTTCCTGGTCGGCGGCCCACTCGTCGAACAGATAGATCGGGCGGTCTTCGAGCATCGCGGTGACCAACGCCAGCCGTTTGCGTTGGCCCTGCGACAGCGCGACCGTCGACAGTCGTCCGTCGCGGACTGTCACCTTGTCGGCGATACCGAGCATCACCAGATAGCCTCGGACCTCATCATCGAGACCGGGCCGGTCGAATCCCAGATACTCGTCGAACAAGTGGAAGTCGGTGAAGATCGCCGACGTGTTCTGCCGGAACCATTCGATGTTCTCGTGGTCGATGCGTTCGCCGTCCAACGTGATCACGCCCTGCTGCGGGATGTAGAGACCAGTGATCAGCTTGGCGAGAGTCGATTTGCCGCTGCCGTTGCCACCGACGATGAACGTGATCTCGCCCGGCCGGAAGACCGCGTCGATCGGTCCGAGGTGGAAGCCAGTCGGCGGCGGACCGCCGGGTCCGCCCGGTCCACGTCCGTCGGGCGGCGGTGGACCCTTCCGTCCTGGCGGCGGACCGACGGGTCGGCCGCCACGCCCCGGACGTTGCGGCAGACGACCGTCGGGCACCCCTTCGGACCGCCCGCCGGCTGCCCAGTTGACGTCCGGGCGCACACGGTCACCGGGCCCCGGACCTCCGGGCGGCGGCGGACCGCTCGCCCCCTGTTCAGTGAGATAGGTGTACGCGACGCCCGACAACGCAAGTTCGGCTGGCGACGCGAGCGGACGTTCCACGTACGGGAGTGACTCCTCGTCATGAAGGGCGCCCATCGAGAGTTCGAGCGAAGTGATCTTGGCGAGTGCGACGTCGCCGCGAAGCAGATCCGGAATTCGGCTCATGAAATTCTGCATCGGCATCGCCAGGAACGTCGTGACGATCACGTAGCCGACCATCGTCTCTTGCGAGAGGTCCAGCCAGAAAGCGACGCCGAACAGGATCACCGCCATTGTGGCGAGCTGCAGAACCTGACCGATGTTTTGGCCGAGCGAGAACTTGACGCCGGCTTCGACGTTCTTGCTGCGCAATTCGCTCGCGGTCCCGAGAAGCCGACGATCCATGAAGTCACGTCGCCTCGCACGGTGCCCTTTGAGTTCCTTGATGCCGACGCTCACCGCGTGGAACGAGTTGATCAGGTCGTCCTCGTTCTCACGTGCCGACCGGAAGATGCCGCGGACATGTTTCAGGAACGATTCGACGGCCCCGATCGCGATGAGTGTCGCACCTACCTGGATCGCGAACAACGGCGTCGACAACACAGCGAGGTAAGTCAGACAGCCGACGATGGTCGCGACGTCGACGCACATGCTGGGAATCGCCGAGACAGCCATCGACAGCGACCGAACGTCCTCGGTGAGGGTGGCGAGCAGCCGATGCGTGCCGAGACGTTCGAGGTGTTCCAGCGGCGCCGAGACGACGCCTGCGCTCAGCTTGGCTCGAAGTCGATAGATCGCGTCCTGCGCGAGTCGGATCAACAGGATCTGCGACGCGAGCCCGGTCACGATGACGACGGCGACGGTGACCGCGAAGCGCTGCCACGACGGGTCCGTGTCCGCGCCCGGGGGCGCGACCGCGGCATTGATCTGGGTGACCAGGTAGGCGTTCGCACCACCGCCGATGAGTCCCATGACGACGGCGGCGACAATGCCGGTCCAGGAGACCGACACGAGGAACCGGAGGAGTTTCATGACGTACATCCCCCGCTATCGGACCAGGTCGAAGAGTATTCCTTCAAGCGTCACACCGGGCGCGAAGGAGAATGCCACTCCGGTCGACAGCGTCGATCCGTCGTCGTCGTCGGCGGCGATGAGCTTCTCGAGCACGAATACCAACGCGACGCTCAACATATTGCCGTACTCGGCGAGCACGTCCCAGCTCGCGCGCGACCGGTCGTCGGCGAGGCCCAGTGACCTCGCCGACTGTTCGAGGATCGCCGGCCCGCCCGGATGGATGGCCCACAACGCGATGTCGTCGCGCACCAGGCCAGAGCGTCCGATCGCCTCGTCGATCGCCGGGCCCACCCCGCGGTAGATGTACTCCGGCAGGTTCTGAGCCAAGTCGCAGGTGATGCCGTCATCGTTGACGCCGAGCACGATCCCGTCCTCGGTGTCGGCGAATAGGTGGCTGAACGTGTCCCGCACAACCACCTGGCCGGCTGGCAGCTCACGCCCGACCTCGCTCGCGCCGACGACCATGGCGCCGCAACCGTCGCCGAACAGGCTGTGGGTGACGATTTCCACGACGTCGTCGCCGAACACGGCGTTGACCGAGCTGAGCTCCAGGCAGATCACGAGCGCTTTGCGGTCAGGATGGGCGCGGACGTAGTCGGTCGCGGTGCGCAAGCCGTTCACGGCTGCCGCGCACCCCATGAAGTTGACGACGACGCGGTTCACCGACGGAGCCAGGCCGAGGCGTTTGATAACGGCGACGTCGACACCCGGGGCGATGAAGCCCGTGCTGGTGACGAAGACGACGAGACCGATGGCGGATGCCGGGTCGTCGAGGTCCGCGACCGCGCGAGAAGCGACGTCGACGGCCAGCGGGACCGCGTGCTCGAAGTACAGATTCATCCGGTCGCGGACGGTGCCCGCCCGTTTGCTGAACTCGACGAACTCGGGAGTGGTCGGGTCGATGGCCAGGTGACGGCTCGCGATCCGGGTCTTCTCGTACACCCGGAAAATCCGTTCACGTTGCGCTGAATCGTCGATGATCTGCGCGGCGCGGTGCGCCGCGCTTTGCTGGTCGAACACGGTGCGCGGTGCTCCGGTCGCGAGCGAGGAGATCACGGCGACCGTGGTCGGGGGCGACGGCCGCTCGTCGGCCATGAAGCCTCCGGCAGGTACGGCATTCGGCCGGTTCTGCGAATCGAAGGAGAGGGTCATGACGGTCCTTTCTGGCGGGCGAACGTCTGATTCACAATCATGTCCGGTTCGTGGTTTGGAGAGAACAATTCATCGATCGGGCGAATGATCACCTCAGACCGTTCCGATCCCGGTGAATCCCTTCACCGAGTAGTCGGCGCACGTCTTGATCGCGGTCAACGAGAAGTGTTCTCGGACGAACCCCCAGTCGTTCTCTTCCGCGGTCCGGGAACGAGCACCAAGGTAGGTTTTGATTTGTTTCGGGAACCGATCGGTGAAGAAGCTCTTCGCCGGAAGCCATTCGACGCCGAACCGCGCGGACTCTTCCCGCAGAACTTCCTCGGTCACTATGTTCGAGAATCCGCTGCGTTGATACGGCAGGACATGGTGCACGCGGTGCGAACTCAGCCCGGCCGAGAGGAAGCAATCGAGGTAACGGTTGCCGATCACTTTCAGGTCGTAGGCCTGCTCCACCTGGTTGACCGCCCAATCGTCAGTATCGGTTTCGATCTCGTCGGCGTCCACCTCAAAATCGTGGCTGGCGACCACGAGGAATGTCGAAATCCACAGTGTCGCGACGAACTGCAGCACCCACGCGAGTACGTCGCCTGCGATGATGAAGACCACGAATTCGCCAAGCAGCAGGATTCGCATACCGAATGCTCCGACGAAATGCGGCAGACCGCCCCGCCACGAGCCGTACATGTCGGCGATCCCAACCTGCCGAGTCAGTTTGCAGATCTCCAACAAGCGGACCGTCATTCCGGTGACTGTGTGCCCAAACTTGTGCAGAGTGTGGATCGGAACTCGGTACAGACGTGGAAGATCCATCATGAAGGTGAAGACGTTCTTCTTGATGTCGACCTGACTCTGGGTGTGCGGATGGTGCAGCAGGGCATGGCCGTCGGCCGTCACGAACGACAGCGCGACATAGTTCATGTCGAAGGCGTTCACCGCGAGCTTGTTCGCCCCCTTCTGAGCACGATGGATCGCATAGTGGCCGATGCCTGCCATCGCACTCCGCAACACGACCATCGCGACGACGAATGCGGCGAGCGGCATCCAGGACGTGTCGTAGAGCCGTAATCCCATCACGGCGAAGTACGCGATGAACAGCGTGATCGCGACGGCGTCGAAGATCCGATCCATGCGTTTGATACGAGCGACGAGCTCGGGTTCGGCGAGACGCTTCTTCACAGCGTGCAGCAGGTCGGTACGCTTGCCGAAATCGTAGTGCGGAGTGTCGCGCCAACTGTCGAATCCCTCGGTGAAGAGAAAGGCGGGCGCGTTCGCTTTCGGGTGGACGTCTTCAATCACCGCATCCCGCCCCAGGGAGAACCGTTCGATCATACGACCGACTTTCTCGGGGTCTTTGTGATATGAGCCGATAATCGACGTTATATCGCGATTCTTGGTTCTTCCGATGAAGAACTCGCCACCCGGATGCTTGGAGATCCAATCGGACAGGTCATATGCCTTGCCGTTGTAGACCCACACGTCGGAGAGTTGCGGACCACCGTCCGGCGCAGACTTCCGCCCGAGATCGGGGCCGGGGGAATCATCGGGGAGACCGTTCGCCTCACTTGCTTGAACACCGTCCGATGACATCGCCTTCTCCTCTTAGTGGCATGCTCGGCGAGCTGCCTGATGCGATCGACTCTCGCATGCGGACGCAAGAGCGTCAGCGGTATTCATTCAAACGGTAGAGATACGCGTCGAACTCATTCCGGTCGCTTCGAGTGTGCGGTATTGTACCGATTTGTGAAATCAGACACATACCCGGCCTCGTCCAGAGTGAAGCGTTGGGCTGCCCCGACAGTCGCGACCATGGCCATCTGCGCCGTGGTATTGACCGGCTGTTCGTCCGAGACCAAGAGCGACGAACCGACGAACTCCGCCCCGCCGACCTCCGAGGGACCGCGCTCGGGAGAGGCGCCGAAGGTCGACTTGAACGACGCCGCGGCTCTCCTCGATCAAGCCTCCAAGACCACTCGTCTGACGTCGGCGGTCCACATGGAACTGAAGGCCGACCCGGAGTTCAAGGGTCTCCCAGTGGAGGACTTGAACGCCGACGTCGTCGTGAAGCCCGAGCCTGCGGCCAAGGGCGACGGCAAGTTCCGCCTGACCGACGAGTACAAAGACGCCGAATTCGTCATCGTCGGCGGCACCCTATATATCAAAGAGTCGGGCAAGACGAAGTGGGAGACGTCTCCGGCGGGCGAGCGCTCATACGACCCGTCGGTCGTGCTGTCGGAAGACAAAGGTTTAGCGAACGTGCTCGCGAAGTTCAAGAACCCGAAGGTGGCGGGCACCCACGAACGCAACGGTGTGAAGGCCGTCAAAATCACCGGAACGCTCGACTCCACCGACTTCGAGGCCATCTTCCCGACGCAGGGTCCGGGAGCCCTCAAGGGCGAGCATCCCGCGACCGCCTACATCGCCGCCGCCGCGCCGTACAACCTCGTCGAACTGTCGATCAACACGACGGACGGCGATATCGCGCTGACCACGTCGAAGTGGGACGAGACCGTCACGATCACCAAACCTGCCGGGGCCTGAGCGCCACGACCAGTGATGTGAAGGCCGGTTCGCGCACGGCCGGAACCGGCCTTCACTTCTCGGGAGTCAACTCCTTGCGGTACAACGACTTTCCGTCCGCACCGCATAGGTCGACGGTCAATGTTCCGGTGGCCGAGGAGATCGTGACCTTGCCGAAGTGCTGGAATCCTTCGGCCGGCGAGGTGTCCGCCTCGGTCGGGGCATGCACGAACTCGTACTTCGCGCCGAACGTGCCGTCGAGCGGGCTCTCCGGGAAAGCGCCCGCGTGCAGCGGACCCGACACGAACTCCCAGAACGGCGAGAAGTCGGAATATCCGGCCCGGTTCGGGTCGTACGAGATGGCCGCCGTGTAGTGGACGTCGGCGGTCAGGTACACGATGCCCGGCACGTCCTTGGTCGCCGACAGGATCTTGGAGAACGCGATCTCGCGACCGAGCGGAGCCGCCGGGTCGCCCTGTGCGACGGCCTCCATCGAAGGACGCGCGCCCGGGCGGTCGCTGTTCGTGTCCGGTACGACGATACTGAGCGGCAGATCGTTCGCTACGACTTTCCAGGTCGCTGTCGAAGTCGTCAGACCGTCGATGAGCCACTGCGTCTGGGCGGCGCCAAGGATCCCGCCGTCGTCGCTGGTCTTCCACGCATCCGGATTGGCGTCCTTATAGGTCCGCATGTCGAGGACGAACACGTCCAGCAGTGGTCCGTACGCCACCTTCCGGTACACCCTGTCGCCGTCGCCGAGCGTGGCAGGCTGCCATTCGGTCCACGCCTGGCGTGCACGGTCGGCGAGGATGTCGACGTTCATCTCTGTGTAGCCTTCACGCTTCTGACCGGTGAGGTCTTCGCCGGGATACCAGTTGTTGATCACCTCGTGGTCGTCCCACGCGATGATCTGCGCGACCGACGCCGCGAACCGCCGATAGTGCTTGTCGCTGAGGTTGTACGCGTAGTTGCCGCGGAATTCGGTGAGAGTCTGAGCGGGTCGGCTCTTCGCGTCAGTCGTGATGTTCCGGTAGATGTTGCCGTCGTTCTGCTTCTTGGTCGCCTCGACCGGCCCGTCGGCGTAGATCGCGTCGCCAGAGTGCAGGAAGAAGTCGGGTTGGGCGTCGGCGATAGCCCCGAAGATCGTCATGCCGTCCAGATCGGGGTTGATCCCCCACCCTTGGCCGACGACATCGCCGGACCACGCGAAGGTGATGTCGGCCGCTGATGTCGGCGCGGTGACGAGGACACCGGTCGTCGGCTCCGACCGAGCACCGTCGTCGCCTTCGAGCGTCACCCGATAGTGGACGGTCTGCCCGGGTTCGAGTCCGGCGACACGCAACCGGCCGGTGCCGTCCGACGCGGGGGTCAGTCGCGGGCCGCGGAAGGTCTTCGCGTTCGCGAACGACTCGGTGGCCGCAGTCTCCACGAGCATCCGTGCCGGTTGGTCCGAGCGCGCCCAGATCAGCGCGCCCGTCGTCGCGATGTCGCCCGCGGCGACGCCGTGCGTGAGCGTCGGACGGTCGCGTCGAACGCCCGGGGACGCGTCACCGCGACTGCATGCGGCGAGTGTCGTTCCGGCCGGAATCATCAGTGCGCCAGCGGCTCCGGCGCGGAGGACGGTGCGGCGGGACAGTGCGGGGTTGCGGTGATCGGGCATGCAGCAAGCGTCCCCGGCACACCCTGCCGTCGACCCAACACCAGGTGGCGTGCAGATTGCCTTACGGTGCAGGTCGCTCTACGAGGACGCGGCGATCCGCACGAGAACGTTCTTCATCAACGGCTGGTCGCTCTGGGTGCTGTAGTCGGCGGCGCCGATGAGCGCGTTCATCTCCGGCATGTATCCGGCCGCCGCACCAACAGGGAGATCGTAGGTGATCGCCCGATACCGCGTCAGTGACCGCTGCGTGCCGTCCTTGGACGTCGCGACGATGTCGACGAGCGAGCCTTCGCTCAACCCACGCTCGCGCATATCGTCGATGTTCATGAAGACAAGCTCTCGCAGGTTTTTGATGCCTCGATAACGGTCGTCGCTCGAATAGATCGTGGTGTTCCACTGATCGTGCGACCGCATGGTCTGCAGGACCAGGACGTCGGCGTCGGCGGGGATGGCGTTCGGGATCGGAGCCTGCGAGAACTCGGCTCGCCCACTGGGCGTGTGGAAGATCCGTTCGCGCGCGCCTTGCGGGATGCGGAAGCCCATCGGTTCCCGCACGAGTCGGTTGAATCCTTCGAAGCCCGGGAGCACCCGTGACATGGAGTCCCGGATCCGGTCGTAGTCGGCGACGTAGCTTTCCCACGGCGTCGGGCTGTCGGGCAGCGTCGCGCGCGCCATGCCGCCGAGGATCGCCGGCTCGGACCGCAGATACTTCGATGCGGGCTTCTTCTTGCCCATGGACAGTTGCACACTGCTCATCGCGTCCTCGCACGAGACACCCTGCAACCCAGTCGCCTGCTCGTCACGTTCGGTGCGCCCGAGACACGGCAAGATGAGGGCCCTGCGGCCGTGCACGAGGTGGCTGCGATTCAGCTTGGTGCTGACCTGAACGGTCAGCTCACAATTGCGCAGACCGTGCGCCGTGTACTTGGTGTCGGGCGCGGCGAGCACGAAATTCCCGCCGAGCGCGACGAACACCTTGACCGAGCCGTCGTTCATCCCTTTGATGGTGTTGACCGTGTCCAGTCCCGGTTCGCGTGGCGAGACGATCCCGCATTCGGCGTCGAGAGCGGCGAGGAAGTCTTCGCCCGGTCGATGGTCGATGCCGCAGGTCCGGTTGCCTTGGACGTTGCTGTGCCCACGAATGGGTGACGGGCCTGCGCCCTCACGGCCGATGTTGCCCCGCAGCAGGAGCAGGTTGGTGAACTCGCGGACGGTGTCGACGCCGTGCTCATGCTGGGTGACACCGAGACACCAGGAGATGATGCTGCGCGGCGAGTCGAGGTAGATCTGCGCGACCGCGCGGATCTGCGTTTCGCTGACACCGGCCTGCAAGGACAGTTCCTCCCAACTCGCCGAGTCGACGAGCGCGCGATACTCGTCGAAGCCGTGAGTGAAGCGTTCGAGGAAATGATGGTCGATGGCGCCGCCGCGCGGTTCGGCGTCTTCGGCTTCGAACACCGCTTTGGCCATCCCGCGGATGAGCGCGAGGTCACCACCCGGACGGACCTGGACGTTCATCGTGCTGGTGTCCGTCGCCTGGAACGTCGCCATCTGCATGATCTCGTGCGGAACGATCGTCCGGGTACCCGCGAGTTCGGGCATCGGGTTGACGTGAACGACCTGCGCGCCGCGCTTGACCGCGTGCGCAAGGGAGGTCAACATGCGTGGTGCGTTCGACGCTGCGTTCACCCCGAGTACGAACAGGGCGGTGCACGCATCCCAGTCGTCGAGCGTGACGGTGCCCTTACCGGTCGCGATCGACGCGGTGAGCGCTCGACCGGACGCTTCGTGACACATGTTGGAGCAGTCGGGCACGTTGTTCGTGCCGAATTCACGAGCCCACAGCTGGTAGAGGAACGTCGCCTCGTTCGAGAGTCGGCCGGACGTGTAAAACGCTGCCGCATGCGGGGTATCGAGTGCGCGCAGTTCGTCGCCGACCATCGCGAATGCGTCATCCCACGAGATCGGAACGTACCGATCGGTGGCCTGGTCGTACGTCATCGGCTCGGTGAGCCTGCCCTGGTCTTCGAGGTCGAAGTCGGTCCAGCTCGCGAGTTCAGTGACGGTGTGTGCCGCGAAGAACTCGCGGTCGACCCGCTTGGGCGTCATCTCCCACGTCACGTGTTTGAGGCCGTTCTCGCAAATGTCGAGCGCGACGCCCTTGTCGTCGGGCCACGCACAGCCGGGGCAGTCGAATCCGCGGACCGGATGGTTCATCGTCAGCATCGTCGTCGAACCCTTGACGAGTTCACGTTCCCTGATCAGAATCTGCGCGACCGACCGCGCCGCACCCCACGCCGCGGCCGGATGGTGGTACGGCTTCGACGACCACTGCTTGGACGTCGTCGGACCGAAGCCGCCCTGACGCGGCGCATCCGGCATGAGACCGGTGAACGCCGACGCCGGCGAGAGCCCGACCGGGGCGGTCTGAGCGGGAGCGCTCGGGGTGTTCTCTACGTCGGTCATGTCAAGGCCCTCACTCGTAGGTTCAGCGGATTGTCGATGCGTTGCGGATGCGTGTAAACGTTCATGGTCTGCCCGCGCAGGAAGCCGACGAGTGTCAGCCCGGAATCGCGCGCGAGTCGGACGGCGAGCGACGACGGCGCCGACACCGCGGTCAGCATCGGGATACCGGCCATGACGGCCTTTTGCACGAGCTCGAAACTCGCGCGCCCGGACACCTGCAGCACAGTTCCACGTAGTGGGAGTCGGTCGTTGAGCAGCGCCCACCCGATCACCTTGTCCACGGCGTTGTGTCGCCCGACGTCCTCGCGCAATGCGAGCAGGTCACCGGCCACGGCGTCGAATAGTCCCGCCGCGTGCAGTCCGCCGGTCTTGTCGAAGACCGTCTGCGCGGCGCGGAGCGCGTCCGGCAGTTCAGCGATCCGGCTGGCGTCGACGACGGTCTCGTCGCCGGTCAGCGTGAACGCCGACACGGTGTGCACGGCATCGATGCTCGCTTTCCCGCACACACCGCACGAACTGGTCGCGTAGAACGAGCGCGCATGCTTGCGGCCAAGCGGCCCGACGTCCGCGGTCAAACTCACGTCGAGGACGTTGTACGTGTTCTCGCCGCCACCGCTGCCGGGCCCGCCGCAGTGGATTGCGGCGTGAAACTGGTCGCCGCGCGCAATGATCCCTTCCGACACCAGGAATCCCGCGGCGAGTTCCACGTCGTGTCCTGGCGTCCGCATGGTGACCACCAATGGTTCACCAGCGACTCTGATCTCCAGCGGCTCCTCAACTGCGAGCACGTCGACGCGCGCGGCACAGCTTTCACCCACCGACACCTTCGTGATCGGCCAACGCGCAGTAATTCGTCCCACACTCCCACGATAGGACGTTCAGAGGGGAAGGGGGCGAGATACCCCGTGTCGCGGGCCGGCGTCACCCAGGCGTGGCGTGGACGTCAGAGTCGCTTTCGTCCGAACCGCCTGCGGTGCCGACCACGCGCATTCCGCGCGGAATCAACCTGTATCGGTCCCCCACGCGCGGCAGCGAGCCGTCGCCGACACGCAGCGCGTCGTCCACCGGCAGTTCGGCGTGCAGTCCCGACCCAGTCTCCAGGCGGACGACGCCGGCCCGCACCGAGACCGACGTGAGCGCACTGGACGCGCCGGAGTCACCGCTCCCCTTCTCGACCGCGACGTCGCGAGGCGCGACGACCCCGACGGCCGGGTCACCGTCGCGCAGTCCGTTCTCGGGGGCCCCGTGCAACACTGCTTCCCCCGTGTCGAGCCGTCCGCCAATCCACCGACCGCGCACCACGTCGAACCCGGCGAGTGCCGCGGTGAACGCGCGTTTCGGACGTACTGCGAGGTCGGACGGCGTCCCTGATTCGACGACAGTTCCCCGATTCATCACCAGACAGGTGTCGGCCCACTGCCACGCATCAGACATCTCGTGAGTCACCAGAACCGCGGTGGTCCCCGATCCGGTCAACTCGTCGGACAGGATCGCGCGGACGATCGGCGCGCTCTCTGCGTCGAGAGCGGCGAACGGCTCGTCGAGCAGGAGCACTTGCGGCTGCGACGCGAACGCGCGGGCGATGGCGACGCGCTGCTGCTGGCCACCCGACAGTTCGTGCGGCCGCGCCTTGGCCCGGTCGGCGAGACCGATCCGGTCAAGCCACTCCCCGACTGTCGTCTTGGAATGTGCGCGATCGAGCCGCCGGGCGCGCGGCCCGAACGCGATGTTGCGCTCGACCGACAGGTGCGGGAACAACCGTGCACGCTGGTCGAGCAGCGCGATTCGCCGCGATTCGGGGGGACGGCGGACCGAGCCCACGGCCTCCACCGTCGCGCCGCCGACGGTCAGCACACCTGACTTCAACGGTGCGAGTCCTGCGAGCGCCGCCAGAACCGTCGACTTACCTGAGCCGTTCGGCCCGAGCAGTGCCACGCAGCCGCCCGCGGCGACGTCGAAACGCACCGACACATCGAACTCGGCACGCGCCACCGTGAGGTCGGCGCTGATCGCGGCGGTCATCGGACGGCGTCTTCACGCCAGGACCGCAGCCCGCACACGACGACGGCGGCAGCGACCAAGAGCAGGAGCGACAACGCGACGGCCGAGCCCTGGGTCACCCCGACACCGTTGAACGCCGTGTAGATCGCCAGAGGCATGGTGCGGGTCACGCCGGGCGCATTGCCCGCGAACAGTGCCGTCGCCCCGAACTCGCCCAGTGCGCGCGAGAACGCGAGGACCGTTCCCGCGACGACGCCCGGCATCACCAACGGCAGAGTCACTCGCGTCAGGACGCGCCACCGTCCCGCGCCGAGCGTCGACGCAATCTGCTCATGGGAAATGCCCGACGTGCGCAACGTGCCCTCGACGGTGATGACGAAGAACGGCAAAGCGACGAAAGCCTGCGCGATCACGACTGCGACCGTCGTGTACGGCAGGCTGTAGCCGCTCCACAGGTAGATCGGTCGGCCAATGAGGCCGGAACGTCCGAGCAGCGACAGCAATGCGAGACCGCCGACCATCGGCGGAAGTACCAGCGGGATCAGTACGAGGGTGCGCAGCACCGCAGCTGTTCTGGGCCCCGCCCGTCCCAACAGCAGCGCCATCGGCAGTCCGACGACGAGACACGCCGCTGTCGCGCACGCCGCCGTCGACAACGACAGTCCGAGAGCCGTCATCGACGCCGACGAGAAGAGATCCTCGCCGAGGGTGGCCCACCGGACCCGGGACACCAGTCCGACGATCGGCAACAGCAGAAGTGCGAAGCCGACGAACGCCGGGACGTAGAGGAATCTCGGCAGACTCACGCAGGCCCGAACCCGTACTGCCGCAATATCTTCTGGCCCGCCTCCGAAAGGACGAAGTCGCGGAAAGCTTTCGCCGCGTCCGGCGACGGAGCGTCGTTCGGAACGACGATTGGGTATCGGTTGATCGCGTCGTCCGCGTTCGGCGGAGTGACGCCCTCCAGTGTGCCGTCGGACGCGGCGACGTCGGTCGCGTAGACCAGACCTGCATCGGCCTCACCGTTCGACACTCGGGTGACCACACTTGTCACGTTGGTCTCCTCGCTGACCGGTGTGACCTTCACTCCTGCCGCCTTCAGCAGCTTCTGCGACGCGGACCCGCACGGGACTTCCGGGGCACACAGCACCGTCGTGACGTCCGACTTCGTGAGATCCGCGAGCGTCGTGATGCGCTTCGGATTGCCTGGGGCGACCGCGATCTGCAAGGTGTTCGTCGCGAAGACGTCCCCCGGTCCGCTCAGTCCCGCCTCCGTGACGGGATCCAGGCTCGACTCGTTGGCGAATGCGATGACATCGACGTCGGCGCCTTCGACGATCTGCTTGGCGAGCGCCTGCGACCCGTCGTAGACGATCGGTGCGACGTCGTACGCGGGGTTCGTGTCGGTGAAGGCGTGCGCGAGGTCGTCGAACGAACCCTGGAGCGACGCTGCGGCGAAGATCGTGATCTGCCCGGACGCGTCATCATCGTTCGAGCCCCCGCACGCGGTGAGCATGAGCGCCATCACGGCCAGGAACACGGCGAACAGTCGGCCAGCTCGGGTCACTCCGGATCTCGTACTGCCGCTTGTCGTCATGTCATTTCCCGTCATGTCGTCGTTCTCCACCGTGTCTTCGCTCTTCTGTGTCGGACGGCGTCTCCACGATCACCGTCGTGGCTTTGACGCTCGCGGTGGCGAGTGACCCGACTTCTAATCCGAGTTCGCGGACCGCCTCGGTGGACATCAACGAGACCACGCGGTGCGGACCGCACCGCATCTCGACTTGTGACATCACCGGATCACTGCGTACGTCGGTCACGATGCCGACGAAGCGATTGCGGGCACTCGACCCTCGATCGACGGGATCATCTTGCTCACGTGCCTCGTCGGAGAGGAATCGCGCGAGGTCTCCTCCATCGACGACCGCCCGACCCGCGGAGTCGCGATGCGCGGACAGCTTTCCCGCGTCGATCCACCGGCGAAGTGTGTCGTCGCTGACTCCGAGGAGCCCCGCAGCTCGGCTGATCCGCAATTCCGTCACAAACTGGAGATTATCACCGTGAATACGGAGTTACCGCGCAAGCCACCGACTGCTGTGCCGCCGGCTCGCGGCGAACGACGTCGCGGCTACCCGGCCGGGATATGTTGGATGCATGCCATTGCCCCCGCTGGTGGAACCTGCGCCGTCGATCCCCGACGACGAGCGAGCTCGGGCGGCACGCCAGATCCGACTCCCGGAGATCGGCGACGCTGGACAGCGGCGACTGTTCAACGCCAAGGTGTGCGTGATCGGCGCGGGAGGCCTCGGCTCCCCGGTCCTGCTCTATCTAGCGTCGGCGGGTATCGGCACGATCGGGATCGTCGACGACGACGTCGTCGACGCGTCGAACCTGCAGCGACAGGTGCTCTTCGGTCTTCTGGACGTCGGACGCGCCAAGTCGACGGCCGCCGCCGAACGTGTGCGGGTGCTGTCGCCGCACACCGACGTGATCGAACATCGACTTCGCCTGACCGCGTCGAACGCCGCCGCCCTGTTCGCGCCCTACGACCTCGTCATCGATGGCAGCGACAGCTTCGACACCCGCTATGCCGTCGCCGATGCATGCGCCGACCTCGGGGTCCCACTCGTGTGGGGATCGGTCCTGCGATTCGACGCGCAGGCGACCGTGTTCTGGTCTGCGCCACCGACCGGCGCACCGATCGCCCTGCGCGACGTCTTCCCCGCACCCCCGCCCGCAGGCGAAGTCCCCAACTGTGCCGAAGCGGGAGTGCTCGGAGCATTGTGCGGTCAACTCGGCGGCATCCTCGTCACCGAAGCAGTGAAACTGATCTGCGGCGCGGGCGAATCGCTCCTGCGGCGGATGCTGGTCCTCGACGCCCTCGGCTCCCGAATCGACGAGGTTCCGCTCGCCCCACCCGACCGCGGCCCGCGAATCGGGCGGGTGCCAGTCGGCGACGCCAACGCCCTCTCCACCGCAACGATCCTCGATGTGCGCGGCGACGACGAGGTCGCGGCCGGGACCCTGCCAGGCGCTCGGCACGTCCCACTCGACGACGTGCTCGCCGACGCCGGATCCGTACCGGTTGGCGACGTGACCGTCGTCTACTGCCAGGTCGGTCCGCGCTCGCGCGCGGCCGCACACGCCTTGGCCGCCGCGCACCCGAACGCCGACATCCGCACTCTCGTCGGCGGCTATGCCGCATGGTCGGAAAGGACCGCCTCATGACCCCCACGAGTCCGGCGACTACCGTCGCCGAACACCGCGACCGAGTCCTCTCCGCGACGACGCGGACTCCACTCATCCGAGTGCCTCTCGCCGACGCGGTCGGGTGCGTGCTCGCCGAGGACGTCGTCTCCCGCTGGCCCGTTCCGCTATTCGATAACTCGGCGATGGACGGCTACGCGGTGCGAGGCGCTGACGCGGCAGACGGTGCGGTGCTGCGGGTCGTCGCCGATGTTCCGGCCGGTTCCGCGCTCGATCCGCCGATCGGCGCGGGCGAGGCCGTCCGGATCATGACTGGTGCGCCAATGCCGTCCGGCGCCGATGCCGTGGTGCCGCTCGAACACACCGACTTGGGCACGGTGATCACCGCCGACCCTACCGCCGCAATCACAATCACCCGAGCGCCGGCACGCGGCGCCCACATCCGTCGCCTCGGCGAGGATGCGCCCGCGGGTGCGGTCGCTGTCGCCGCGGGCACCGTCCTCGGACCCTGGCAGTTGTCGGCGATCGCGTCAGCCGGACACGCTCGGGTCGCCGTCCACCGCGCTCCTCGCGTCGCGGTCGTGTCGACCGGTTCGGAGTTGATCGACCCGTCGGGCACACCGGCGCGTGGTCAGATACCCGAGTCGAACTCGATCTTGCTCGCCGCGGCAGCCCGCTCCGCCGGTGCCGAGGTTGTGACGGTCGCGACCATTCCCGACGACGAGTCCGCGCTGGCCGCGCTGCTCGCCGACGTCGAGGCTGACGCGGTGATCCTGTCCGGCGGCGCAAGTGTCGGAGCGTTCGACGTCGTGAAGGCCGTCCTCGACGGCAGCGGCACCATCGAGTTCGGCCCGGTCGCGATACAACCAGGCAAACCGCAGGGATTCGGCACCGACGACGCCGGGCGTCTCGTGTTCGCTCTGCCCGGGAATCCCGTGAGCGTCGCCGTCTCGTTCGAAATGTTCGTGCGCCCCGCGCTTCTCGCGACGGCGGGACGCACAGACATCGACCGACCGCGGGTCACCCGCGCCGCGGCGACCGGCTGGCGCTGTCCCGCCGGGCGCACTCAAGTCCTGCCCGCGGTGATCGACACAGACACGGTCCGTCCGGCCACCGCGGGCGGAAGCGGCTCCCACCTAGTGACGTCGCTGGCCGTAGCCCAGGCGCTCGCGATCATCCCCGCCGACACCGACCGCGTCAATGAAGGGGACCTCGTAGAAGTCATGGTGCTCTCATGAGTTCTGATCAGCCGTTCACTCACCTCGACAGCGCGGGCGCGGCCCGGATGGTCGATGTCACCGAGAAGTCGCCCACGGTCCGCAGCGCCACCGCGACCGGCTTCGTCCGATGCGGTCCGCACATCGTCGCCGCACTCCGGGACGGGACCACGCCGAAAGGCGACGCCCTCGCCGTCGCACGGATCGCGGGCATCGCGGCAGCCAAGCGAACACCGGAGCTGCTGCCCCTTGCCCACGTGATCGGTGTACACGGAGCGATTGTCGACCTCGATATCGCCGACGACGGCGTGGCGATCCAAGCGACCGTCCGGACCGCGGATCGGACCGGCGTCGAGATGGAGGCGCTCACCGCGGTGTCGATCGCCGCACTTGCGATCATCGACATGGTGAAGGGACTCGACAAATCCGTCACCGTCGAACAGATCCAGTTGACCCGCAAGACCGGCGGCAAGAGCGGCGACTGGATCCGATGACGGCGGCGATAGTCCTCGCGGGCGGCCGCGGCTCCCGGCTCGGTGGGGTCGACAAGGCCGCCGTCGAGGTTGCCGGTCGGCCGCTCGTCGATCACGTTTACGCAGCACTCGACGGATGCGACCCGATCGTCGCCGTCGGACCCGCCAGCCTCGCCCGCCCCGGTGTCCACGTAGTCCGCGAGGATCCGCCGTTCGGCGGCCCAGTCGCCGCGACCGCTGCGGGCCTCGACGCGATCGGCGACGCCGACGAGACGTGGCTGCTTGCCTGTGACCTGCCGCGCGCCGATCGGATCGTCGGTCGATTGCGCTCGGAGCCCATCGGTGACGGCGGCGGCGTCGTGCTCGTCGACCGCGAAGGCCGCACACAGTGGCTGGCGGGACGCTACCGGGTCGCAGCCCTGCGCTACGCCGTCGCCGCACTCGATGACTTAGCCGGGGCTTCGGTGCGGCAGTTGGTCGGCGGTCTGCCGCTGCGAACGGTCAACGACGTGGACGATGCCAGCGCCGATGTGGATACCCCGGCGGACCTCGACACGTACCGACTCCTAACCGTATCGACGCTCAACAAGGGACACTCAGCCATGACAGACACCGCAGACAAGCCGCTGCCGAACCTTGACGGTTGGATCGCCGAACTCGCGCCCGCCCTCGGTCTCGGCGACGTGAACGTTCCGCTCCGCCCGCTCCTCGATCTGACTCGCGAGGTCGCGCATGGCGTAGCCCGCCCCGCCGGACCGATCACCACGTATCTGGTCGGTCTAGCAGTCGCCCAAGGCATGTCGGTCGACGACGCCCACGCCGTCGTCACCCGTCTCGTCGAGGGGCGCTCGGAGTGAGGATCCGCTATTTCGCGGGAGCCGCTGACGCTGCCGGGCATCGCGAGCAGACGCTCGACGGACCGATGTCACTTGCCGCCCTTCGTACCTCGTTGGCCGACGAACACGGCCCCGAATTCGCCGCCGTCCTGCGCCGCTGCTCGCTGATGGTCGACGGCGCCCGACTCGACGACGACGCTGTCGCCGACGCGGACTCCACCGTCGACGTTCTCCCCCCGTTCGCCGGCGGCTAGCCGCCGATCGCGGACATGGGTCGGTCGGGTTGGAGGAAGTTCGGGCCGTCGATGCCGTGGCCCTGGCGTTTCCCTTCGACAGATCGGCGGACCATCGCAACGATGTCGGCGTCGGTGCCGCCAGACCGCAGTAGGTCGAGCAGGTCCGACTCGTCGCGCGCGAAGAGACAATTGCGCAACTGGCCGTCCGCGGTGATCCGGACGCGGTCGCACGAACCGCAGAACGGCGCGGACACCGAGGCGATGACGCCGACGGTCGTCGGTCCGCCGTCGACGCGGAACACCTCTGCGGGATCCGAACCGCGTTCGCCGATTGGTTCCAAGGTGAACACCTCCGACAGCTGGTCGAGGATCTCCTGGCCGTCGACCATCGTCGCGCGTGACCAGATGTGTCCAGCGTCCAACGGCATCTGTTCGATGAATCGCAGCTGGGCTTCGTGCGCTTGAGCGAACCGCAGCAGGTCGACGAACTCGTCGTCGTTGACTCCGCGCATGGCGACGGTGTTCAACTTCAGCGGCCGCAGACCCGACAGGCGGGCCGCGTCGATGCCCGCGAGCACATCGTCGAGCCGATCGCGGCGCGTCAACTCGTGGAAACGCTCGCGGTCGAGGGTGTCGATGCTGATGTTGAGTCGTTCCAGGCCTGCGGCGACGAGATCGTCCATTACCGCGTGCAAGCCGACGGCGTTGGTCGTCATCGACACCCGCAACCGGCCGTGCCGGGTTTCGATCTCCGCGAGTCTGCGCACCACGTCCACCGCGTCCGGACGCAGCAGCGGCTCGCCGCCCGTCAACCTCACCTCGGTGATTCCGAGCCCAGCGAACGCCCGGGCGACCCGCTCGATCTCGTCGGTCGTCAACAGGTTCTGCTTCGTGATCCACGGGACGCCTTCTGCGGGCATGCAGTACGTGCATCGAAGATTACACTTGTCGGTCAGGGATATCCGCAGGTCACGGTGCACTCGACCGAACCGGTCGACTAATTCCCCACTCATGTCAGACCGCCCAAACCAACCCACGACGACGTGCCGTCGGATTCGACTTGCTTCTTCCACACCGGCAGCTCCGCTTTGACGCGCTCGACGAGTTCCCGACTGACGTCGAAGGCCTGTGCGCGATGCACCGACGACACCGCGCATACGATCGCGACCCCGCCGACCGGGAGATCTCCGATACGGTGGCTCACCGCGACCCTGGCGTCCGAGGTGTCCACCGACGCGGCGATCCTCGCGAGGATGTCGGCAGCATCTGGGTGCGCGCTGTATTCGAGGAGGACGACCCGTCCCGCCGCATCCGGATCGATGTCGCGGACGGTTCCGACGAACAGCGCGGTCGCGCCGGCGCTCGGCGATGCGACCGCGTCAAGATGCGCTGCGACGTCCAGAGGCTCGTCACGCAATTCGGATATGACGATCATGCGTGGTCTCTCCCGTCCAACTGGGCGACAACGTGTTCGGCGATCGTCAAGATCACCGGCACCCCGTCGCGCACTGCGCCGGTCGATCCCGCGAGATTGACGACCAGCGACGGCCCTACGGTTCCGGCGAGTCCGCGCGACAGCATCGCCTGCGGGAGTTGCGTCACACCGACCGCGCGTATCGTATCGGCGATCCCGGGTAGCTCGCGGTCGAGGAGCGGACCGGTGGCTTCCGGAGTGACGTCCCGCGCGGCGATGCCGGTACCACCGGTCGTCACCACCAGTCGCGAACCCGCATCGACCGCGGCCCGGATCGCGCCCGCGATGGCGGTGACGTCGTCCGGCACCAGAACCTGGTCCGCGTGCCATCCCGCAGCCGCAAGCTGCTCTACGGCGAGCGGTCCCGACCGATCCACCGCGGTGCCGGCCGCGCACCGGTCGGAGACCGTGATGACCGTCGCGGCCTTCAGGTGCCGGGGAGCAGGATGTGGCATCCCTCCAGTGTTCCACGCACACGGTGTCCGCCGCTGCGGCACGCCCGGCCGATCCGACAGACCACATCCCCCAGTGCAGCCCTCGAACCGCGTTTACTGGCAACCATGACGTCCCGTATGCGTGCCATCGCGCCACTGCTGGCGGTGCTGTTCGCTGTTCTCGCGCTGATGACGGCATGCTCGTCCGATGCAGGGTCGGGACCGGACTCCGAAGTGATCAGGTTCGGCACCGAGGGAACGTACAGCCCGTTCAGCTACCACGACCAGGCGACCGGGCAGCTCTCCGGATACGACGTCGACGTCGCGAACGCAGTCGCCGATAAACTCGGCAGGCGCGCGGAGTTCGTTGAGGCACCCTGGGATTCAATATTCGCGGCCCTCGGCGCCGGCCGGTTCGACGTGGTGGCCAACCAGGTGACGGCCACCCCCGAACGTGCGGCGGAGTACGCGATGTCAACGCCGTACGCGGTCGGCGAAGGCGTCATCGTCACTCGCGCGGGAGATGATTCGATAACCACTCTCGCTGACCTCGCGGGCCGGACGTCGGCGCAGACAGCGACGGCTAACTGGACGGATGTCGCACGTCAGGCCGGAGCTCGGGTCGAGACCGTCGAAGGCTTCCCCCAGGCCATCACTCTGCTCAAACAGGGCCGCGTGGACGCGACGGTCAACGACAGTATCGCCGTGTACGCGTATCTAGCCGAGACGGGCGATACGTCGGTCAAGATCGCGGGAAACACGGGAGCCAGGAGCGAGCAGGCGTTCGCGTTGCGTAAGGACGATCCGCTCGTCGACGATATCAACGGCGCGCTCGATGACCTTCGCGCCGACGGTACGTTGACGCGGATCTCGCAGAAGTACCTTCGAGCTGACGCGAGCGGTTCAGCGGCGCAGACCGCGCAGCCTCGCTCCACCTGGGAGCTGGTGCAAGACAATCTGTGGCCGATGGCGAAGGCCACCATCACTACGACTATCCCGCTGGCCGCGATCAGCTTCGCGATCGGCTTGGTCATCGCGATGATTGTCGCCCTCGCCCGGATCGCCGACAACCGACTACTGGCGTGGGCCGCGCGCCTCTACATATCGATCGTGCGCGGTACGCCGCTGCTCGTTCAGCTGTTCATCATCTTCTACGCGCTGCCCGAACTCGGGGTGACTGTGCCACCGTTCCCGGCCGCTGTCGTCGCGTTCTCATTGAACGTCGGCGGATACGCCGCCGAGATCATTCGCGGCGCGATCATGGCAGTCCCGAAGGGACAGACCGAAGCCGCACTCACTATCGGCATGAACTATCGCACCGTCATGGCGAGCATCGTCTTGCCGCAGGCCGCGCGCATCGCCGTCCCAGGTCTCTCGAACACATTGATCTCCCTGGTCAAGGACACATCGTTGGCGTCGACGATCCTGGTGACCGAACTGTTGCGGGTCGCGCAGATCGCGGCAGCTCCGACATTCGAGTTCCTGGCGCTATACGTCACCGCCGCGATCTACTACTGGGTGGTCTGCCTCGTGCTATCGACGCTGCAGGGCCCGCTGGAGAGCAGGCTCGGTCGGTACGTCGCGACCTGAGCAGGCTCTGGGCGGTCACCGGTCGCGCCGAGAGAATCCGGCGAGGACCAGGACGGCTCCGCCGAGCCACCACGCGCCCGCGGCGACACCCGCGTGCCGGACGACGACCGGGCCGGCATCGTGCACGGTGAAACCGCCGCCGACCACCACGCCGATGCTGGTGCCAACTTGCCGCATCGCGTTGTTGAGTCCACCCGCGAAGCCGGGTCTCGCCGGCCACGCGGCCATCGTCTCACCGACGATGGCCGCCGACATCAGACCCAGCCCGACACCGATCCCGAGCAGCGCGGGCACGAGGCCGAGAGTCCCGGACAACCGCCCCACCGACACGAGTCCGACCCCGCCGATCACCAGGCCCACCGCCGCCACCGCGCAACGTCCGTACCTGGTCACCAGCGGGCCAGTCGTCGGACCGAGTAGAACGAACGGTGCCGTCGCCAGCAGGAGGACGGCGCCCGCAGGTCCCGCGGCCAGCCGCAGACCGTCCTGTAAGTACACAGTCAACACTTGGAGCATTCCGTTGGCCCCGCTAGTCATGACGGCTGCGGCGATCACCGAGACGACGAGTGCGACCGGTCGACTCGGCCCGCCGCGTTCGGTCGACGGCCGACCCGCTGGCGCAAGCAGGGACACGCCGAGCAGTGCGAGCAGTGCGAGCGGGACATTGATCCAGAACACCGCTCGCCAGCCGGCCTGGGCGACGAGGACACCGCCGACGGCCGGGCCGACAGCGGTGGCGACCGCACTGACCGCCGACCAGGTCCCCAACGCGCGAGCACGTTCGGCGGGCGCCCGCCAGGTGGTCGTCAACGCGGCGAGCCCCGCCGGCAGCATCGCCGACGCGGCCACCCCCTGAACGCACCGCGCAATTAACACCGACTCCCACGACCACCCGGCAGCGCCGAGCGTCGACGCCGCGGCGAACACGGCGAGTCCGCCCAGCAGGGCGCGGCGGGAGCCGATCCGGTCCACAAGCCATCCCGCAGGCAGAAGCCCGATCGCCAGGGGCGCGGTGTACGCATCGACGAGGAGCGACCAATGCTCGCGACCGATGTGGAAGGTTCGGCCCAGCGCGGGCATGGCGACGTTCATCGCCAGCACGTCGAGCAGTACCAGAAACATCGGCACGCACAGCACGGTCAGGAAGAGTCTCGGGTTGCTGGTTCTCGCCACCGAACCAGCATGCGATCGGAATGCTTCGATCACCGTCGAAGCGTTCGGGCGCGATACTTGAGCCATGGACGACTGCACCGACCTCGCCGGCGTCGCGGAGCTGTTCGCCGACCGCTCCCGGGCACGGATGCTCGTCGAACTCGTCGACGGTGCGGCGCGTCCGGCGAGTCACCTCGCGAAGATCGCCGGAGTCGCGCCGTCCACGGCCAGTTCGCACCTGACGCGATTGGCGAGCGCAGGCCTCATAACAGTGCACGCATCCGGTCGAACTCGCCGCTACAAGATCGCTGATCCGCGCGTGATCGCGGCAATCGAAGCGCTGCTTCCCCTCGGCAGGCCCGAGCCTCCGCGCGGGCTCCGCGCGGTAAACGCATGGCACCGTCTGCGAGTTGCCCGCTCCTGCTACGACCATCTCGCGGGCACCCTCGGCGTCGACGTACTTGCCGGTCTACTCGAATCAGACGCCCTGGTGCGGATCGACGGGATCGGCAGCACCGCGCCCGGCCCGGAGGACCGGTTGAGTGCGACGGTGACGGCCGCACCGTACGTACTCGGACCGGCCGCAGCTGACGTGTTCGGCGCGCTGAGTATCGACCTCGACGCCCTCCGCGGGCACCGGCGGCCACTGATCCGCGCCTGCATGGACTGGTCCGAGCAACGCCACCATCTCGCTGGCGGCCTCGGCGCCGCCGTAATGACTGCGATGCTCGACAACAGCTGGGTGGGCCGTCGCGCCCGCGGGCGCGACCTCCGGGTAGCCGAACCCGACCGTATCGCGGCATGGCTCACAGGCGCACTTGACTGACCCCTCTCGCGTAGTCGGCGACGCCGACACCTGCAGCGAGGACAGCGACGACTCCGGCGAAGACGATGCCGGCGTCGCGCAAGCCCATCGAGTTCGCGAGGAGCCCGACACCGATAGCGGGAAATGCCAGCATGATGTAGATGACAGTGAAGAACGCCGACGACACACCGCCGCGAAACGCCATCGGGACCTGTTCGACGGTCGTCGCGAGACCGACGTTCATGGACACTCCGCACGAGACGCCGACACCGATCGCCGCCCCGATCAAGGGAGCGAGCAGCTGTCCCGCGAGCGCCCACGCGAGCAGGCCAGCGGCGGCGATCATCCCCAGACATGCAGCCGGCAACGCCCACCGCTGTGAGGCCCGTCGGGCGAGCAACTGTCCGGACGCCACTGAGGCGAACACCAAAAACACGATGAACCCGGTGAGCGTGTGCCCATGCAGGTCGAGACTATCTGCGAGGAACAGCCCGGTGACCGCGGTCAACACGCCACTCGCCGCGAAGCCTGCCCCGGCGGCGAGGGTCCCGCGGACGAACGCACCACGGATCTCGCCGGGCACGCGGAGTCGCTCCACCCGGATTCGCCAGGCCGTCCCGCCGGACGGGTTCGCCCCGTACCTGCCGATCGCGACGAGCGCGAGCGCCGCCAGCACGAGGTGTGCGACGAACGGGACAACAAGCGGGTGCGAACTGACATCGGCGATGACACCACCCATCAGGTTGCCGATCCCGAGACCACCTGAGTTGACGGCCACAGCCAGGACGCCTGCGGTCGCCCGTCGTGCCGCCGGGAACAGGTCGACGATCGCTGCGGTACCGGTGCCAGTCATCAGTCCCGCGCTGAGTCCAGACAGGACGCGGCCAACGATGAGCGTCGGCAGGCTCGTGGGAAGGAGGAACACGACGGCGCTGACGATCGCGAACACGAGGGCGGCAGCGAGGACCGGACGTCTGCCGATCTGGTCGGAGAGGCGCCCGAACAGGAGGAGAGCACCGACCACGCCGCACGCGTAGACGGCGAACAGCACGGTGACCGTCAGCGGTGAGAACCCGAGATCGTCGGCATAGATCGGATAGAGAGCGGTCGGGATCGTCGTGCCGATCATCGCTACCGCGAATGCGAATGCGGTCGCCGCGACGGCTGCGCGGTTCACGGGTTCACCACCAGCGGAACAAACTGTTCGTCTGCGGTCCACGCCCCGTGGTGGCCGATCATCGTCGACTCCAACGGTTCCGACTCGGGTCGAACGAGAACCGTGTCTCCCTCGGCGACGGCGATAACGTCGCCGATCCGTGCCGCGACCTCGGGTGCGGGCGTCGCCGCACCGAACCAGTTCTCGTCGAATGCCTGCTCGCGAGTAACCACCCGGGCGTGTGTGCCGAGCGTCGTCGCCCACGCGGTGACGACGTCCTCGCGCGCCGCCGTCGACTCGAGGTACAGGTGGCGAACTCGCGCCTCACCCGCGATCAACCGGACCCCGTCTCGCAGTTCGGGCGCCGCGTCGATGTCGATGAGCGTCCCCGCCGAGACCATCCCGTGATCGCCGGTGACCAGCAGTGTGCACGTCGACGGCAGATCGCTGAATAGGTCGGCGACTGCCGCGTCGACGGCGCGCAACTGTTCCCGCCACTGCGCCGAGCCGGGGCCGTGCACGTGTCCCGCCATGTCGAGGCCGGGATAGTAGGCGTATCCGAAACGCCTGCCCTGGCCGGACCGGCGGGCGACGTCGAGGATTCCGTCGCGCACCTCGTCGAGGGTGGACGCCGGGTGGACAGTCCCCGTCGCCCGGAACGCTGCGCGCGTGAGTCCTGACGTGGCTTGGTACGCGGGTACGACGTAGTGGATGTCCACGTCGTGGGCGGCGAGACGTTCGAGGCCGCTGGCCGTCGACTGCACCGATTCCGGTTCGGCGTCCTCGCGCGCGTCCGGGCCAGCCGCGGTGTCGAACGTCCAGCGCAGCGCATTAAGGGTTCGCAGGTCGCCGTCGGGACCGTCGGGCACCGCGAACGAATAGCCGATCACCCCGTGCACCGCGCACGGGGCACCAACAGCGAGACTCGTCAGGCTCGTCGCGGTGGTCGCGGGGAAGCCCGCGCGCAATGTCGTCGAAGTGTGGGCTGCGAGGGTCGGCGCGTCGTCTGCCCAGCGCGCGAGGAGTTCACTGCCCAAGCCGTCGACGAGAAGCACCACCGCGTCCCTGTCCGACTGCACGGCAAGCGGATTCGGTCCGGTGACGCCGAACGACGCAGCGACGGACGGGAGGACGTCGGCGAGCGTGTGTGCCATGTGTCCACCCTGGCACACCGACACACGCCATCGGGTCAGACCTCGTCGCGCCCGCGCGACCACGCCGCCCAGATCTCGCTGTACGGACCGCCCGCACCGACCAGTTCGTCGTGGCTGCCTTCTTCCACGACGCGACCCGATTCGAGGTGGATGATCCGGTCCGTGGCCGCGGCCTGGCTGAGCCGGTGCGCGATGATCAACGCCGACCGTCCCGCGAGAACCGCCGCCGCTGCCTCTTCGAGCCTGCCCGCACCCACGCTGCCCGCGTCGGCCGTCGCCTCGTCGACGATAACGAGCTCGGCGTCGAGCAGGTCGACGCGCGCGAGCGCGAGTTGTTGGACGGTCATCGAGTCGATCTCGTGACCGTGCTCGCCGACGACGGTGTCGAGTCCGTCGTCGAGTGCCCGCACCCAGTCGGCCGCCCCGACCTTCTCCAACGCGCGCCACAACTGCTGGTCGTCTGCGTCGGGGGCCGCGAGCAGAAGGTCGTCGCGGAGCGTCCCGGCGAAGACGTGGACCTCCTGGGTCAGCAGAGCGATCCGATGCGCACGCGCCGTGTCGCCCATCGCGGCGACGTTGACGCCGCCCAGCCGCACGGTGCCGAGTACCGGCGCGTGGATGCCTGCGAGCACCCCAGCGAGCGTGCTCTTCCCCGCTCCGGAGACACCGACGAGCGCAACGTGCTCCCCCGGCGCGATCGCGACCGACACGTCGTCGAGGATCGCGTGGTCGTCGGTGTACCCGAACCGGATGCGGTCGGCGACGAGCCCGGACCCGTCGTCGCCGTGATTCGCGCCGTCCCGGTCGGGCGCGGTCTCGTCGAGCACGCCGACGACGCGACCAAGGGCGGCCGCACCGGACTGCAAGTCGTCGAGCACGTACATGAGTTGGCCGATCGGGTCGAACAGCGCGAGGTAGAACAGCATGGCGGCGGTCGTCGCGCCGACGGTGAGGCTGCCGTCGCCGACGAGCAGGTAACCGATCACGAGGACAACGCCCATGCCGAGGAACTCCGCGAAGTTCAGGCGGCCGAACAATCGTGAGCGCAGCACGGCCGCCTGCATCGACTTGCGGACGACCTTCCACGAGTTCTCGTCGATCCGGATGCTCAGCCGCGAGCCGAGGTCGAAGACTCGCACGGTCGGCAGCCCTTGGACAGGTCCGAGCACGTGGTGCGCGCGGTTCGCCGCGGCTACCCGCTCGGACGCGTACACCGCTGGAGCGAGCCGTAGATAGGTCCGTCCGGTGACGATGTAGATCGGCAGGGTCACGACCACGACGAGGAGGAACCGCCAGTCGATGGCGGCGAGACCGATCACGGTGACGACGACGCCTGCCGCCGACATCAGCACGGATGGGAGCGCCTTGCCGATCGCGTCTGCGACCTTGTCGACGTCATCGGTGGCCCGCGAGAGGACGTCTCCGCTGCCGACTTCCTCGACGCGTGCGATCGGGAGGCTCAGGACCTTTCCGACCATCTGTTCACGCAACGACGCGAGCACGGATTCGAAGACGCCTGCGGCGGTCGCGATGCCGAGTCCCGCGCAGACGGCTGCGGCGACGGCGGCGGCCGCCATCCAAGCGGCGCGGACAACGACGTCGGCGGTATCGCCGCCGTGGGCGACGAGGTCGACGACAGAACCGAGTAGTCGCGGTGTGACGAGGCCGAATCCGCCTGCGGCCGTCATGGAGCCGATGACAGCGAACAGGGTGAGCCGGTGCCCGCGCAATTCGTCGACGAGGTGCGTGAGGGTTCGCCGCCAGTCAGCGACACCGAGTGCCTTACGTGGCGCGCTCCCTGCCGTCATCGGACGTTCTCCATCTCGGGTTCGGTGATCGAATCCAGCCTGATCACCGTGTCGGCGACCGATGCCCACGCAGGCGAATGGGTGAACACGACGGTCGCGGCATTGGCGCGCGCCCGCTTCACACGGTCGACGACTTTCGCCTCCGTCATCGAGTCGACGGCGGTCGTCGGGTCGGTCAAGATCAAGAACGCCGACTCCGCGGCCAACGCTCGGGCGAGACCGACCCGTTGTCGTTGGCCTCCGGAGAGCATCCGCCCGGCTTCGCCGACCGGACTGTCCAGTCCGTCGGGGAGCACTTGCGCGACATCGTCGCACGCTGCCGCGAACACGGCGCGCGACACACGCCCGTCGGTGTCGACAGCCTCGTCGGCGACTGCCCGAACGTTGTCGAGGACCGTTCCCTCGAACAGGTGCGGCGCGTGCGGCACGACTCGCAACACGCGACGGCCCGCCTGTTCGTCCAGGGTCGCATGGTCGGTGTCTCCGACGTGGACGCGCACGCCATCGACGACACCGTCCCTCGACAGGACCGCGATCAGACGCCGCGTCGTGGTCTGGTCTGTCAAGATCACGGTGATCCCCTGTCGCGCGATCTGGACGTCGGACCGTGTCCCCGTCGCGTCGGGCAGTCCGGAGATGACGAGCTGTCCCTCGGCGTCGCCGACGTCCCCGGAGTGCGATCCGGGTCCGGCTTGCAGGACCGACAGCACGCGTTGCGCGCTCGGTACTGCACCGTTCCAGACGGCGCCGAAGTTCGTACTGATCGCGTTGAGCGGCCCCATCATGAACTGGGTGAGTCCGACGACGGTGATCAACGCGCCGAGACCCATCGACCCGTTGACTGCGAGGATCCCAGCAGCGAGGCCAACCGCGACGACGAACAGCGACGACACGGTCTGCAGCAGTCCGACGTATGCGCCTTCGGTCCGCATGGCCGCGACGGCAGCGTTCCGTGCGTTCTGGCTGGCCGCACGGTAGCGCCGAGTCGCGGACTCCTCCGCGCCGAGGCCTTTGAGGACGCGGAAGCCGGCGACGAGATCGGCCGCGGTGCCCGCCGCGACGCCGACGAGTTCCTGCTGCTTCGCCGTCCGGGACCGGAGCGGTGCACCGGCACGATCGAGCAGCCAGAACATGATCGGCGCACCGACGAGGACCGCGATCCCGAGTGGCCAGGAGATCCAGAGGAGGATCACGCCGGCGACGATGACCGCGAACATCTCGCCGACTGGAAAGACGGCGAGGAACACCGCGAGAGACAGCCGCGACACATCCGAGGTCGCGATACTCAACGCGGTCCCGGGGAGTCGTGCGGGACCGTCGGTACCTGCCGGGTCGAGCATCCGGTCGGTGACGCGCATGCGGTACTGGTGCTCGATGACATGCATCGCGTAGATCGCCAGCCGATCACCGAACCGCCAGGTGAGCGACAAGAGCGCGAAGTCGGCGGCGAGCACGATCAGCCAGAGAACCAGTTCGCTGGCGTCCTGTGTCAACACAGCGCGATCGATCGCGACACCCATGATCACCGGGACGAGGGCTTCGCCTGCGAAATGCCCGATCATCAAGATCATCGCCGGGAGCGTGTAGCGGTTGGCGCCCCACATGGTGCGGAACACGAGGCGTCGCGGAGTGGTCTGTTCGTCGACCCGGACGTAAGAACCCCGCTCGGCCGGGCGGTCTCCAGCGAGGAAGCCTTGACCGAACAGCCTGACGCGGAGTGATCTCGGGTCGGCGTGAGCCGGAGACGGTGAACCATCGACCATGGAGTTAGGCTACCCTGCATTTCTCCGCATGAAGAAACGCGCGTGACCAGCAAGCATGCTGTGGCGGCAGCCGGAGCACACCCCTCTTACGAGGGGTATGACTGTGGTCACAACTCCGACAGAATCGGGGTATGACGCCATCCCCTGACAGTTCCCACACCGTTAGTTCCCGCACTGATCAACTCCGTGCCGCCCGCGACACGCTCCTGAGCGCGAGGACCGATTACGACACCGCCCTCACCGAGTTCGCGTGGCCCGACGTCGGCGACACGTTCAATTTCGCCCACGACTGGTTCGACACGTACGCGCGCGGCAACGACGCCCCCGGCCTCGTCATCGTCGAGAACGACGGGTCGAAGGCCTCGTACACGTTCGACCGCCTGTCCCGCCGCTCCGATCAGGTCGCCGCGATGCTGCGGGACGCTGGTGTCGAACGCGGCCAGAGCGTGATCGTGATGCTGGACAATCAGGTTGAGCTCTGGGAGTCGATGCTGGCGATCATCAAGATAGGCGCGGTCATCATGCCCACCACGACCGCCGTCGGCCCCGCCGAGCTCACCGATCGCGCGGCACGCGGCGACGCCAGGGCCGCGATCTGCAACGTCGCCGACGCGCCGAAGTTCGCCGACGTCCCCGGCGTCGACCACCGTTTCGTGGTCGGCGGCGACGTCGACGGCTGGTTAGGCTACGCGGCGGCGTCAGACGTCAACGACCCGGACGTCGAGCACCCAGGCAACGCGTCGTCAGACCGTCTGCTTCTCTACTTCACCTCTGGAACCACCAGCAAGCCGAAGCTCGTCGAGCACACCCACGTCTCCTACCCGGTGGGGCACCTGTCCACCATGTACTGGCTCGGGCTGCAACCGGGCGACGTCCACCTCAACATCTCCAGTCCGGGCTGGGCGAAGCACGCGTGGTCGAACTTCTTCGCGCCGTTCCTCGCCGAGGCCGCTGTCCTCGTCTACAACTACGAGCGATTCGACGCTGCCGCACTCCTGCGACAAATCACCGACGAACACGTCTCGACGTTCTGCGCGCCGCCGACCGTGTGGCGGATGTTGATCAACGCCGATCTGTCCTCAGGCCGCCCTACGTCGCTGCGGGAGGCGATCGGCGCGGGCGAACCCCTCAACCCGGAGGTCATCAGTAAGGTCCGCGAACATTGGGGACTGACGATCCGCGACGGTTTCGGACAGACCGAATGCACCGCGTCTGTCGCCAATTCGCCTGGCCAGCCCCTCAAATCGGGGTCGATGGGCAGACCGCTCCCCGGCATCCCGGTGGTCCTCGTCGATCCGGAGACGGGCGCGGGCGTCGACGGCCCGGGTGAGGGCGAGATCTGCCTCGACCTCAACGGGCCGCAGGGCCGGCCGCTGACCCTGATGACCGGTTACCAGGGCGACCCGGAACGCAATGCGCTCGCGATGGCAGACGGCTTCTATCACACGGGCGACGTCGCCGAACGGGATGAGGAAGGGTACATCACCTACATCGGGCGGACCGACGACGTGTTCAAGGCCTCCGACTACAAGGTGAGCCCATTCGAGTTGGAGAGCGTCCTGATCGAGCACCCCGCAGTGGCCGAAGCGGCCGTGGTCCCCGCCCCCGACGAGGTGCGGCTCGCGGTGCCGAAGGCCTACATCACGCTCGTTCCCGGCCACGAGCCGACCGCGGACACCGCACGCGACATCCTCGCGTACGCGCGCGAGCAGTTGCCGCCGTATCTCCGCGTCCGACGTATCGAGTTCTTCGAGTTGCCGAAGACGATCTCCGGCAAGATTCGCCGCGTCGAGCTGCGCCGCCGGGAGAACGATAACGCCGACGAGCGTGTGACGACCGAGTTCCGGGACGAAGATTTCGGCATGCGTGGGACGCGTTGAGGCGATGCGCCGAGAATCTCAGTCCCCCGGTCGGCGATCTCGGATTGACGCGATGGTGTCTGCATCCTCGACCGGTTTGGCGTCGACGCCGATTCGGTACCGCTTGACCCGCGCGAAGCGCAGCGCGGCGCCGCCCGGGTACCGCGTCGACCGTTGGACGCCGTCGACGGCGATCTCGACGACGGTCTCCGGCCGCACATGCAAGACGTGGCCGTCACGGCGTTCGGCGATCGTCGGGAAGTACTCGGTCTGCCAGCGCAGGGTCTCGTCGGTGAGCCCTTTGAACGTCTTGCCGACCATCACGAATCCGCCGTCGGGCCCGTATTCACCGTCGGGGTCGCGCGCGCCGAGGTGGATGTTCGACAGCCACCCCGCACGCCGCCCGGAGCCTTGTTCGACGGCGAGCACGACCAGATCGTAGGTGTAGACGGGTTTCACCTTTACCCAGTGCGATCCGCGGCGGCCGGCCGCGTACGGTGCGTCGAGAGCTTTCACGACGATCCCTTCGTGTCCGGCCGCGAGCGCTTCGTCGAGTACGTCGTGCGCCCGGTCTGGAGCGGCCGCGTCGACGAGTCGCCCGGGAATCATGTGGTGACCTGCCACCGCGCGAAGCGCGTTGCGCCGCACGGCGAGTGGCTCATCGATCCACGATCGGCCGTCCGCGTACAGGACGTCGAAGAACCACACGGTGAGTCCTTGGTCGCCGCCGCGACCGAAACTGCTCATGGTGTCCTGGAATGGTCGAGCCGCCCCCGACTCGTCTAACGCGAGGGTCTCGCCGTCGAGGACGAGGTCCCCACCGGGGAAGTCGTCGACCACGTCGACGACGTCGGGCACGCGGTCGGTGATGTCTGCGAGACTCCGCGTGTACGCCCGCACCCGGCCGTCTATCCGATGCACTTGTAGGCGTGCCCCGTCGAGTTTGTACTCCACTGAGGCCGCGCCCGTGGTCGCGACGGCGTCAGCGGGCGATGACGCGGTCCCGGCGAGCATCGGTTGGACGGGCACCCCCGGAGTCAGGTCGACGAGCGAAAGGTCTTCATCGGCGAGCGCGGCGCGCGCGGTCGCGCCGAGGTCACCCGACAGCATCGCCGCCCGGCGCACCACCGTCTTGTCGCGATGGGTTGCGAGTGCGACAGCATCGACCAGGACACCTTCGAGCGCTCCGGTCCGCATCTCGCCGGTCATCACCCGCCCGAGATAGTCCTGCTCGTGTGTGGTCGCGCGGCCCATCAGAGCGCGAAGGATCTCGGTACGGCGTACTGCCGACCCCGGCCCGTGACTGGTGGACAACCCGCCGAATGCGATGTCGACGTCGTCGACGGTGAGGCTCGGAGTCGCGGCCGCGTCGGAACGCTGGTCGCGAAGGGTCCGCCATCCGATCCCGAGTTTGCCCTGAATCGGCCGGCCGAGAAGCAACCCGACCGCGGTCGGTGCCTCGGCCGGTCGCAGCCCCGCCAGGAGTTCGGCGAGCACGCGTGTCTTGGCGGTCCGAGACCCAGTCGCCGCGACCTCGGCGGCCGCGCGCACCAGATCAGCGAGGGCAAGCGCGTCGTCGGCCATCAATTCAGACTACGGAGTCCCCACTCCGACCACGGCCGATCTGGATCGGCAATGATGTCTTCATGACCACGAATGAAGGAATCGTCAGCGGCGGCGACGTCGATATCTGCTACGACGAGTTCGGCGATCCGAACAATCCGGCCGTGCTCCTCATCATGGGACTGGGTGCCCAGATGGTCTTCTGGCGCACCGAGTTCTGCGAAAAGATCGCCGCGGAAGGCTACCGCGTGGTCCGGTTCGACAACCGCGACAGCGGACTCTCCGGGAAATGCGACGGCGCGCGGGTCGGTGGTCCGCCGCTGCCGGTGAAGATGCTCCAGTTCTTTTTCGGACTGGAGGCGAAGGGTGCGCCGTACACGTTGGACGATCTCGCTTCCGATGCGATCAGGGTCCTCGACCATCTCGGTATCGAGCGCGCTCACGTCGTCGGGGCGTCGATGGGCGGCATGACCGCGCAGATCGTCGCGGCGGACTACCCGGACCGGACGCTCTCCGCGACGATCATCATGTCGAGCAACAACCGTGCACTGCTGCCTCCGCCCGGGCCACGCCAACTCCTGGCGCTCATTTCGCCGCCGCCGAAGGGTTCGGGCCGGGCCGAGATCATCGAACACTCGGCGAAACTCGCCCGCACGATCGGTTCACCGGTGTTTCCGCCGACCGCCGAGCAGGCACTCCGAAACGCCACCGAATACTTCGACCGCTGCTACTACCCGATCGGCATCGCCCGGCAGTTCGCCGCCATTCTCGCCGCGGGGTCGCTCGCCACCCGCGACAAGCGGATCAGCGCCCGGACGCTCGTCCTGCACGGCACGCACGACAAGTTGATGCGCCCGTCCGGTGCGCGAGCCGTCGCGCGGACCGTCCCGAACGGACGGCTCGTCATGGTCGACGGGATGGCCCACGACCTGCCCCAGCCGCTCTGGGATCAGATCGTGGGGGAACTGACACGGCATTTCGCCGACGTGTGACCAACGCGGCCGACGTTCGCCCGAATAGCCGTTATGTCGACTTACGCGGAGGATGTACGATAAGGCAAGGCTATGCTTAAGGAGTAGTGATGAGTGTCGACAACTCACCGAGCGAACTCCCCCTCGCAGACCGGAAGGCACCGTCGTCGAACGGGTCGCTGCCCGCGAACCTCCACGTCACTTCCGGCGCACGGAACAGTCCGGGCGTGTAGACGGTGCGCGGCACCACGACGGCGGTCATTCCGCCGTCGAGGTTGGCAGCCTTGGCTTCGTCGGATGCGGGGGTGGCGGCCAGGAACCGGACGATGTTGTTGAGGTCGGCAACGGTCGGCTGGGCGGTGCCGAACGGCTACACGCTGCAGGGCTACATGCCGTTCCTGAACGGCCAATTCGGCACCGGCCAAGAACTTGCGTTCGCCCCCGACTGGGGCCGAACGGAGCCCTCCTCTACGTGGTGGTCATCGCGATCGCGATGTTCGCACTCGGCTGCGCCACGTCGTTGCTCCGACGGTCGCGAACTTCTGGGCCATCCGATCACAACCAGCGGTACTTGTTCTCCGGTCGACCCCGTCCGCCGTACTCGGGTACGAGTTGGCAGACCCGGTCTTCGGCCAACCGCTCCAAGTACCGCCACGCGGTCACCCTGGACACGCCGGCACGCCTCGCGATCTCGCTGGCGCTCAACGGCTGCGTCGACTCCCGCAGCGTCGACGTGATCAGTTCAAGGGTCGGGGCTGCTATCCCCTTGGGCGTCCCGGGTCGGTCCGGCGGCTCACGCAGGGCAGCGAGCGCCGCATCGACCTGAGCCTGCCCGGTCTCCGCGCCGCCGAGCATCCGACGGTACTCCCGGTAGTGCGCAAGTTTCGCGGCGAACGCCGCGAATGTGAACGGCTTGATCAGGTACAGCAGCGCACCCCGAGCGACCGACGTCCGGACCGTATCGATGTCCCGGGCCGACGTCACCATGATCACATCGGGACGCGGTGTGATCTCGGCGACCGCCGCAGCCAGGTCGAGTCCGCTCATGTCAGGGAGGCCGACGTCAACGAGGAGGACCTCTACCGGCGCTGGACCGGTCGCGGCACGCTGAACCGCATCGATCGCGGCAGTACCCGTTCCGACCGTCGCCACGACATCGAATCCGTCCACCCGTCGCACGTACTCGGCATGCGCTTGCGCGATTGTCGGCTCGTCCTCGACGATCAGGACTCCGATTCCCATCAGCTCTCTCCTGTGTCGAGCGGCAGGACCAGTTCGACAGTCGATGGATCCCGGCGCACGTTCAGCGTACCGCCACGCCGCTTCGCCAAACGGCTGAGCAGTGCCAACCCCTGTCCTCGTCCGTGAATCCGATCGAGTCCGGTCTTCGTCGAGTAGCCGCGTTCGCGGGCACGCTCGAACTCCTCGTCACTCATGCCAGGGCCGCTGTCGAGCACGCGTAGCGACCACCGCCCGTCGACGACACCCGCATCCACTTCGACCCATCCGTCGACACCAGCAGCGTCGACGGCGTTGTCGACGAGATTGCCGACCGCCGTCAACGATTCTGCGGGGGTGAGCGGCCCACCGACGAGATCGGCTCCGTCAGCGACAGTGACTTCGACGCCGACCGCCGCCGCTTCGGCGACCTTCGCCACGACCAGCGCGGTGACCGCGGGGTCGGCCGCCGACGCCAACTGGTCAACGAGCCCCTGTGACGAGGTGAGCTGCTGTGTTGCAAAGTCAACAGCGTCGTCGCGTCTGCCGAGTTCGATCATCGTGACGACCGAATGCATCCGGTTCGCGTGTTCGTGGGCTTGTGCGCTCAACGCGTTGGCGAGCGAGCGAACAGCGTCGAGTTCACCGAGCACCTCTTGCAGGTCGGTCCGGTCACGGACAGTCAGGACGGTGCCGATCCGCTGGACGCCTCCGATCACCGCCTGACGATTGACTAGCAGCACCCGGTCGCCGCTGATGTGCACCTCGTCGACCAGATCGTCGTCGCCGCGCAGCGAGGCGGGCAGATCTGCTCGCATGATCGGGCCGTCCGGCAGGGTCAGGAGGCGACGCGCCTCATCGTTGACGACAGCAGCGGGCCCGTCTGGAGCGGCATCGTCGAACACGATCATGCCCTCGGCGAGCGCGTGCAGGACCGCGTCGTGATGTTCGTATAGTTCACGTAGCGCGTCCGGGGTGAGGCCCAACGTCTGCCTGTGCAGCCGACGTTCGAGGAGCAGCGCGACGCCGACTGCCACCACGAGCCCGATGAGGACCACCGCCACCAGGATCGGGATCACTCGGCGCACTTGATCGGCCAGCCGAGCCCTGGTTACCCCAGCCGACACGAGCCCGATGAGCATGCCGTCCCCGTCATACACCGGTGTCACAGCACGGATGGACGGACCGAGGCTCCCCGCATACACCTCCGTGAACGTCTCACCGCGCAGGGCGCGGTCGACGGTTCCGGTGAACTGTCCACCGATCCGCGCGGTGTCCGTATGCGTGTATCGCGTGCGGTCCGGCGCCATGACGACGATGAAGTCCATTCCGGTGGCGTGGGCGACGGCGTCGGTCTCTGGCTGAAGCAGCGCCGTCGGGTCCGGCGACTTCAAC
Organism: Gordonia abscondita; assembly: GCF_032711245.1. GTDB lineage: Bacteria > Actinomycetota > Actinomycetes > Mycobacteriales > Mycobacteriaceae > Gordonia. The sequence goes on along the minus strand of NZ_CP128986.1, from coordinate 3,179,833 downwards.
GCCTCCGCCGTCGACGGTGCGGTCGCGATCGCGACGGCGACCGCCGTGGTGCGTTCACGCGCATCATCGTCAGTCCGGTCGCGTTCGGCCCACACGAAGGCGACGGACCCGACCACTGCGACGACCAGGAGCAGCGCCACCTGCGTGAAGAACACGCGCGTCGACACAGCGGGACGCCAGCGATCCCGCATCGCATGGACCATCGATTCACCTCACTGCGTTCGGGCGTTTTGCCTCACTGCGTTCGGGACCAGCCGTGTACAGAATGAACACAAGAGTGCCCCTCGTCACATAGTCCCCCATGATTCTCCTATCACCGCATGAGAGTCGAAGGAGACCAGCTGTGACAACCTCACCGGATACCGCGCCCCCGTCGGCGCCGCCCCCATCGGCTGACACCCAGTCGGCCGCACCGAAGCCCAAACGCGACCGCACCCACTACCTCTATCTCGCCGTCGTCGTGGCGGTGATCGCAGGCGTCGTGGTCGGCATGGTGTGGCCGGAGTTCGGCAAGGATCTGAAGCCGCTCGGCGAGATCTTCGTGAACCTCATCAAAATGATGATCTCACCGGTCATCTTCTGCACTATCGTGCTCGGCATCGGATCGGTGCGCAAAGCGGCCAGCGTCGGCCGGATCGGCGGCCTCGCGCTCGGCTACTTCATCGTGATGTCGACATTCGCGTTAGGTATAGGCATCCTCGTCGGTAACATCCTCAAACCCGGCACCGGCCTGCACGTGACGGCGGGCTCGGGTGCCGAGTACGCCGAGCAAGCGCATGAAGGAGGCGGGACGTGGGACTTCATCAGCGGCATCGTCCCCGATTCGATGCTGTCGGCGCTCACCTCCGGAAGCGTGCTGCAAACACTGTTCATCGCACTGCTCGTCGGTTTCGCACTACAGGCAATCGGTAGCTCCGGAGAGCCGATCCTCCGCGGTATCGGGCTTATCCAGAAGCTCGTGTTCCGGGTGCTCGTGATGATTCTATGGATCGCTCCGGTTGGCGCTTTCGGCGCCATCGCTGCGGTCGTCGGATCCACCGGCTTCGAGGCGGTCAAACAACTTGGCCTGCTAATGCTCGGGTTCTACGTGACGTGCTTCCTGTTCGTGTTCGTCGTGCTCGGTGTGCTTCTGCGCTTAGTCGCCCAACTATCGGTGTTCAAACTCGCGCGATACCTGGCCCGCGAATATCTGCTGATCGTCGCGACGTCGTCGAGCGAGGCGGCGCTCCCGCGACTGATCGCCAAAATGGAGCACGCCGGTGTGGAGAAGTCGACCGTCGGCATCGTGGTCCCGACCGGGTACTCGTTCAACCTCGACGGCACCGCGATCTATCTGACGATGGCATCGTTGTTCGTCGCTGATGCGATGGGCGCACCCCTGAACTACGGCGAGCAGTTCTCGCTCCTGCTATTCATGATGGTCGCGTCCAAGGGCGCAGCCGGCGTCACCGGTGCCGGGCTTGCAACCCTGGCAGGCGGCCTCCAGAGCCATCGCCCAGACTTGCTCGACGGTGTCGGTGTGATCGTCGGCATCGACCGCTTCATGTCCGAGGCCCGCGCACTGACCAACTTCTCCGGCAACGCGATCGCGACCCTCATCATCGGCACCTGGACCAAGACCATCGATACCGCGAAGACCCGACGTGTCCTCGACGGCGACGATCCGTTCGACGAAGCCACTATGGTCGACGACCACGTGCCACACGACGTGGGGCATGCACCGGAACCCGCGAGAGAACAACCTGTCTGACCACCCCCGCATCTAGCCCTGCGGACGCCCGGTTTCGCTTGTCCGGCAAGCGAAGCCGGGCGCTACTTGGTGATTCCGGTCCGACGCTGCTCGATGATCAAGCAGCGATCCTCCACATACAGCAGCCCTGCGTTCTCGGCGATCTCACGGGCTTCGTCGCTGACGATCCCCAGCTGGAGCCACAGCGCGGTCGCGTGCGCGGCGACTGCTTGCCGAGCGATCTCGGCGGCGTCGGCGGACGGCCGGAAGACGTCGACGAGCCCGACCTGCTGCGGAACCTCCGCGAGGGTGCGGTACACCCGCTCTCCGACGATCTCGTCGGCCCCCGGGTTCACCGGGACGATCCGCCAACCGGCCTCCTGCATGTAGGCGGGAACCTGGTTGGCGGCCTTTCCCGGATTCGCGCTCGCTCCGACTACCGTGATCGTGTCGTAGGTGGTGAGGATCTGCTCGACGACGTCGTCTGTGCTGGCCATGGCTCCACTCTAGAACCGATCAGGAATCAAGAAGCCGGCGGCGACGGCGCCGATTACCCTGAATCCCACGACGTTGACGCCCGCTGGAACGACAGGAGCCGCCATGCCAGCACCCGCACCGATCACCTTCGACGCGCCGATCGAAGAGGTCAACGAACAGACGATCGTGCGCCTACCCGCCGAGGCGAGCGCCGCGTTGCCCTCGCGCGGCCAGGTCGCAGTCACCGGCAGCGTCGACGGCCGCGAGTACGACACCGTCGTCGAACCCGACGGCAACCGAGGTCATTGGATACGACTTGACGAGCCGCTCGCCTCCACGCTCGGTGCGGCGGGCACCGTCGTCGCCACGACGATCAGTCCAGCCGACCGGTGGCCAGAACCTGTCGTCCCTGACGATTTCCAATCCGCATTGGCCGACGCCCCAGACACCGCGCGACTCTGGAACGAGATCACACCGATGGCCCGGTGGGAGTGGGTCCGATGGGTGCAGGCGACGAAGAACCCGGCAACACGAGCGCGCCGCGTCGACGTCGGCGTGTCGAAACTACGCGACGGCAAACGCCGCCCGTGCTGCTTCGACCTCTCGTCGTGCACCGACCCGAACGTCGCCAAGAGCGGCGTCCTGATCGGCGCGAAGTAGCGTCCTGATCAGGTTCGCGGCGTGAGGATTACGACAGGTATGTCCCGATCGGTCTTGCGCCGGTAGCCGTCGTAGCCGGGGTTGATCTTCACCGCGGTCCGCCACAGGTCTGCCTTCTCGTCCGCGGCCGCGGTGCGCGCCGTCCACGGCGTCGTCGACTCACCGAATGTGACCTCGACGTCGGGGTTCGCGACGAGGTTCTTGTACCAGTCCGGGTGTTCGGAATGCCCGCCCTTGGATGCGATGACGACGATGCGATCGGTTTCGAAGATCGGTGCGGTAAGCATCGACGATCGACGTTGACCGGACTTGCGGCCGATCGTGTGCAGCTCGATGGTCTCCATGCCGAGCAGCTTCTTCGGGAAACGGCCGCCGGTCACTGCGAGCAGCGTCCGGTGCCCGTTCTCGAGCACCCACGCGCCCGCGGACGCTGTCACGTCAGAAAAGGTCATGCCGACATCGTGCCCCTAGCACGCACGATTGTCGATACAGGTCGTCACAGACAGTCGGGGCGGCGAACGCCGTATCCTGGAACTGTATGTCTCACACTCCCGCTGTTTCTGCTCCCCCGACTGCGGAGAGACGCACCCGTCAGACGGCGGACGAATGGCTCAACCGATTCGTGGCGTCCGACCCGGGACTCACCCGATTGCGGACGGCAGTGCAGACCGTCGTCTCGGTTGCTGCGGTCATCGGCATCGAATGGATGTTCGTTGAGTTCGCTCACCCGCTGATCGTGTCTGGCGATTCGGCGGCGGTAGTTGCGGAGAACCGCGCCGCCGGAGTGATGGGCATGATGGTCGGCGCGGTCGTCGTCATGGTGTCGAGCTTCGCGGGCCCGATGTTCACGAACGTCCGCGATGGCGTCCTCGGACTCGCCCTCCTGCCGTGCGCCATGTTCGTCGGCGTCGTCGCGGGCCTCGCCCTCGCCGACATCCGTGTGGTCGCGTTGCTCTTCATGATCGCAGCGCTCGGCGGTGCAGGCTTCCTGCGACGGTTCGGCGCGTGGGGCTTCGTCCTCGGCCAAGGCCTGTTCATGGGCAACTTCCTCGGCTTCTTCCTCGGGCGCCTCACCGATGTCCGCGGTGTCGGATGGATCGGCGCCGAACTCGCCATCGGCGGAGCGGTCGCGATCCTCGCGCAACTCGTGTTGTTCTATCCGAGCCGGTGGTCGGCGGTTAAACGGCTCCGGTCGTCGTTCCTTGGACGCTCGGACGGGGTCGCCGCGGCGACGGTCGCCGTGATCGACCATCCCAACTCGCTGCGGTATCGGGAACGCCAGCACAAGAAGCTGATTCGGTTGAACGAGACTGCGTTGATGATCGACGCGCAGCTCGCTGAGAGCCCTCGACTCCCGGTCGGGACGACGGCGGCCGAAATCCATCGGCACGTGTTCGCCGCCGAACTCGCGCTGGCGAATGCTGCCCGCTTCGCCCGGTCGATCGCGGTGTCCGACACACCCGACTCCGTCGCACGCCTGGTCCGCGAATCGATGGTCGCCGTCGGGCATCGCGACCCGGAAGCGGTCGACCGGCTCGGACGCGCTCTTCGTCAAACGCTGAGCGACGAACAGGTCCGGTCGGTCATCGACGACGACGTGCTCGTGGTCTTGTATCGTTTCGCGACCTCGGTCATCGACTACGCACGAGTCGTGAAAACGATCAGCAGCCAACGGTTCGAGTCATATATCAAACGCGTCCGCTCGCACGCGGTCCCCGAACAGGACAGGTTCTCGGCATCGGTGGCGCTCGTGTCGGGCTGGCTGCCCGGTTCCTCGACGGTGAGCGCAACCGCGTCGAACGAGAAGGCCGCGCCGTCGGTTGCCGCGCGGCTGGATCCGTCCGTGCGTGCAGGCATCCAGATGACGGTCGCGGCGACAATCTCCGTGGTCGCGGGTGTGCTCATTTCGGCGGACCGGTTCTATTGGGCGGTGCTCGCGACGTTCGTTACTTTCATGGGAGCGAACAACGCTGCGGAGCAGGTCCGCAAGGGCGCGTTCCGTGTGATCGGCACGGTCCTCGGTGTCGTCGTCGGCGCACTCGTCGCCGAGGCCGTCGGCCAGAACGTTCCGTTGTCGATCACGGTGATCCTGGTATCGCTGTTCTTCGGCATCTATCTGATGCGGATCAGCTACGCGTTCTTCGCGATGTCGATCACGATTCTCGTCGCACAGCTTTACGTACAGCTCGCCGAACTGTCGGCTGAACTGTTGGAGATGCGAGTCTTGGAGACGGTGATCGGTGCGGCCGCAGCGGTCGCCACTGTGATCTTCGTGCTCCCGTTGCGGACCAGCCGAGTGGTGCGAGTCGCGACCGGCGAGTTCCTCGCCGCACTGTCGGCGTTGATCGCCGAGACAGTACGCGCGGTGCGCGACGGTGACGCCGGGCACCGCCTCGAGACGGCCTCACGTGACGTCGACGTCGCATTTCAGGCTTTGGAGTCAGCGACGTCGCCGAGCCGGGCGATGCTCCGTGTGCCGGGGACGTTCGGCGGCGTCAAACAGCAGTGGTGGTTCGCCGCGAACGCCGCGCACTCGTACGCCCGCGACCTCGTCACCGACGCACGGTGGTGTACCGGGATCGACGGCGAGGCCGGGGTTCGACTCGACGCCGCGACCGCGGCGCTGACCGACTCGATCGCCGAACTGTCGGATTCTCTCTCTGATCGGTCCACGCGTGTCTACACGCGGTCGGCATCGCTGTTCGAACGGGTGGCGACGGACCTCGACGACCACGGTCGGCTCACTCCGCGGCAACTCGTGCTGCACGACCTCCAGCTCATCGACGGCGCGGTCGCCGCACTCGCCACGGCGACCGACCTCCGGGTGCGTGCTGTGGACACGGCGATCACGAGTCACTGAGGACCGCATCGACTCGGGAATCCAGCGGAAACCGCCCCCGGTCGCCCCGCGTACCAAGAGTTCAGTCGGCGTGCATGGGGAGGTGAAAGCGCGGCTATACCGATATTCGACGGTCTTCTGCACGTCTGGATGGCAGGATGGCTGCCGATGGTCCGTCACACTGTGCTGCCGACTCCGGTCGACGATCTGCTCCTGGTCGCCGACGGCGACGCGTTGACTCGCGTGGTCTTCGCCGACCATTCGTTGTCCGAGTCTTCACGCGGACCCGAGGCGTCCGATGACGACATGGTCCTGCGGGCTGCGACAGAACAGCTGGTCGAGTATTTCGACCGGGCCCGTACCACGTTCGATCTGCCGCTGCGGGCCGATGGCAACGAGTTCGATACTGCTGTCTGGACTGCGCTCGTCGACATCGAGTACGGGACCACGATCACTTACGGCGACCTCGCGGGCCGACTCGGCGACCGCGGGCTCGCACAGCGGGTCGGACAGTCGGTTGGCCGCAACCCGATCGCCGTCGTCCTGCCCTGCCATCGAGTCGTCGGCGCCGACGGCACTTTGACGGGCTTCGGTGGCGGGCTCGAACGCAAACGGATACTCCTCGACCTCGAGGAGCCGCCAGCCGACGTCGGGATGCGCCTGTTCTAGCCGTTTTTCATTCGAGGACGAACGCGGGGATCTGCCGGTCCGTGTTCTTCTGGTATTCGGCGTACGACGGGTAGGCCGCGACGGCGAGCTCCCACCAGTGTGCGAACTCGTCGCCCTCGATCTCGCGGGCGGTGCGTTCGACCGTCTGCTCGCCGTCTTGGACGGACACCTTCGGGTTGGCCTTCACGTTGTAGTACCACGACGGGTGCTCGGGTGCGCCACCCTTCGAGGCGACCATCAGGTACTTGCCGTTCTCTTCGACACGCATCAGCGGCACATATCGCTTCTTGCCCGATTTGGCGCCGGTCGTCGTGAACAGGACGATGGGGCTGCCCTCGACGAACAGTCCTTCGGTGGTGCCTGTCTCCAAGATGGTCTCGGTCTGCGAACGTACCCAGCTCGTCGGGCTCAACTCTGCATTGCTCATTGGCGGTTCAACGACGTCGAGCGACGATCTATTCCGACCGTCCGTCCCACCGATCCGGGACCAAATCTCGTACCGAGAGCGTTGCACCTTGTGACGTCAACCATCGATATGACAGGAGGAGCGACAATGACCAATGGGATTAACGACACCGGGACGATCACTCGCGAACCAGGAACCGAGACCGCGGTTCTCGCAGGAGGATGCTTCTGGGGCGTCCAGGATCTTGTCCGTCGCGAAGCCGGTGTCCTCGCGACCCGCGTCGGATACACCGGCGGCGACAATGATTTCGCGACGTATCGCAACCATCCCGGCCACGCCGAGGCTGTAGAGATCGTGTTCGACCCCGCGCAGACGTCGTACCGGGACATCTTGGCGTTCTTCTTTCAGATCCATGACCCGAGCACCGTGGACCGCCAAGGCAACGACACCGGGACCAGCTATCGGTCGACGATCTTCCCTCTCACATCCGAGCAGGAGAAGATCGCCCGCGAGACGATCGCCGACGTCGACGCTTCCGGTCTGTGGCCGGGTCCCGCTGTAACGACGATCGAAGAGGCCGGATCGTTCTGGGAGGCAGAGCCGGAGCACCAGGACTATCTCGTCGACTACCCGAACGGGTACACGTGCCACTTCCCGCGACCCGGCTGGGTGCTGCCGGAACGGTCAACGAACTGACCGGTCGGGCGCGGGTGGCGGACCGAGGAACGACTGAGGGTCCGAGACTAAGTCTCGGACCCTCAGTGTTTGAACGGTCGGGCTGACAGGATTTGAACCTGCGACCCCTTCACCCCCAGTGAAGTGCGCTACCAAGCTGCGCCACAGCCCGTTCGCCTCGTTGGACGAAGCGAGATTTACCTTATCCGACGATGGTCTGAGACGACGAATCGGGTGGTCACAGGGGGTCTCGGCTTCACTTTGCCAAACGGACGTCCTACTTCTTTCGTAGTTCCCGCTTGTCCCGGACACGGACGTTGACGCGGACGGGCGAACCGTCGAACCCGAAGGATTCGCGGAGCCTGCGCTCGAGGAATCGACGGTAACCGGCCTCCAGGAAGCCGGTCGTGAACAGCACGAACGTCGGCGGACGGGTGCCCGCTTGCGTGGCGAACTTGACGCGCGGCTGACGCCCGCCACGAACCGGGGGCGGGGTCGCAGCGATGATGTCCTTGAGCCACGAGTTCAACGGCCCGGTCGACACACGACGATCCCACGATTCAAGTGCGCCTTCGAGCGCAGGCACCAGCTTCTGGACGCTGCGTCCCGTCTGCGCCGAGATGTTCACCCGGCGCGCCCACGGGACACGCGCGAGTTCACGATCGATCTCCTTGTCGAGCTGTTCGCGGCGTTCCTCGTCGACGAGATCCCACTTGTTGAACACGACGACGAGCGCACGACCCGACTCGATGATCATCGACAGCACCCGCAGATCCTGTTCGGTGATCGGCTCGCTCGCATCGATCAGCAACAGCGCGACCTCCGCCGAATCGAGCGCCGCGCGGGTGCGGAGCGACGCGTAGTACTCGTGTCCGCTCGCGGTACGCACTTTGCGACGCAGACCGGCGGTGTCGACGAACTGCCACGGCTTGCCGCCGAGCTCGATCAGTTCGTCCACCGGGTCCACCGTGGTGCCCGCGACGTTATCGACGACCGAACGCTCTTCGCCCGCCAACTTGTTCAGCAGCGAGCTTTTACCGACGTTCGGTTTCCCGACCAGCGCGACGCGGCGCGGGCCGCCCGGAAGGAAACGTTCACGGGGCTTCTCCGGCAGCTTATCGACAATCAAGTCGAGGAGGTCCGCGGTGCCGCGTCCGTGAGCCGCCGAGATCGTGTACGGCTCGCCCAGCCCCAACGACCACAGGACTGCCGCGTCGGCCTCCGCGCGCTCGCTGTCGACCTTGTTGGCGGCCAGCAGCACCGGCACCTTGGAACGCCGCAGAATTCGGGATACCGCTTCGTCGGCCGACGTCGCACCGACCGTCGCGTCCACCACGAGGACGATCAGGTCCGCAGCCCGCATCGCTAGCTCGGCCTGCACGGCGATCGACCGGCCCATGCCCTTGGCGTCCGGCTCCCATCCGCCCGTATCGGTCACCATGAACGGGTGGCCGATCCACTCGGCCTTGTAGGAGACCCGGTCGCGAGTCACGCCCGGAATGTCTTCGACGACCGCCTCACGACGGCCAAGAATCCGGTTGACCAGCGTCGACTTGCCGACGTTCGGCCGTCCGACGACCGCGACGACCGGCAGCGCCGGCGCCTCGCCGAACTCCTCGTCGGCCACGAACTCACCGAGGTCGAAGTCCTCCTCGCTGCTCCAGGTCCCGTCGTTCACGGAGAGGTCGACCGCGTCGAATCCTCCCTCGTCAAATCCCCCGCCGTCTGTGAACTCTTCGGTCACCGCTGTCCTCCGATCCGCGTCTCGACGAGCTCGGTGAGCGTGTCGAGAACTTGATCCAATGTCATGTCGCTGGTGTCGACGTGCACGGCGTCGTCCGCCGGTCGCAGCGGAGACGCCTCCCGCGTCGAATCCAGGTGGTCGCGGCGGTTCACGCTGTCGAGGACCTCGTCGAGGATGCTCTCGCGGCCCGCCGCGATGTTCTGCCGGTGACGACGTTCGGCACGTGCCTCCGGTGTCGCCGTCAGATAGATCTTCAGTGCCGCAGCCGGAAAGACGACGGTCCCGATATCTCGGCCCTCGACCACGAGCAACGTCTGATCGGCGTGCTTCCGCTGCAGGTCGACGAGCCGTGCCCGCACCTCGGCGTTCGCCGAGACAGCCGACACCGAACCGGTCACCGCATCGGTCCGGATCTCCGCCGACACGTCGTCGCCGTCGAGCATGACGACGGTCGCACCGTCCGAGTCAGCCGACAACCGGATGTCCGACCCGGCGACGATCGGAACGACATCGTCAGAATCGGGAGCGGCTCCGGCGCGCAGGACGGCGAGCGTCGCCGCTCGGTACATCGCCCCGGTGTCGAGATACCGTGCGCCGACCCGGGCGGCGAGGAGCCGCGCGACGCTCGACTTCCCGGTCCCGGCCGGACCGTCGATAGCAACGACGGGCATCGTCGTGACCGTGGCAGGCGAATCGATGCTCACATCCCCACCGCCTTGTAGAGCGCGCCGATCTCCTTGCTGTCGAGCGCCCGCAGGCTACCCGGACGTTGCGTACCGAGGTGAACGACGCCGATGTCAGTGCGCACCAATCGGATCACCGGGTGCCCAACCGACTCCATCATGCGGCGGACGACGTGCTTGCGCCCCTCATGCAAGGTGAGGCGCACCAGCGACTCGCCCTGGTGCAGCTCCAACTGAGCGTAGGAGTCGACCGAGACGGGACCGTCGTCGAGTTCCACACCGTCGCGTAGACGACGGCCGAGGCCGCGCCCCACTTCGCCGCGCAACGTCGCGAGGTACGTCTTGGGGACCTCGAACGACGGGTGCATCAGACGGTGGGCGAGTTCACCGTCGTTGGTGAGGAGGATCAAACCTTCGGTGTCGGCGTCGAGCCGACCGACGTGAAACAACCGTTGACCGGCCATGACACGTTCGGCGACGAGGTCACCGATGCAGGGGCGGCCGTAGTCGTCACTCATCGTCGACTGCCAGCCCTTCGGCTTGTTCAACGCGAGGTACTGTTTGGTCTCATCGATGACGACACGTGCGCCGTCTACCTTGATGATCGCGGAGTTCGGGTCGATGCGCAGACCCTGCTCGACGACAATCTCACCGTCGACTTCGACACGTCCCGCGGCAATCAACTCTTCCGCGCCACGCCGCGAGGCGACACCGGCCGCGGCGAGAATCTTCTGCAGGCGCATCCCGTCGGACACATACGTCGCGCCGTCGCCTTCGACGACCGGTACCTGGTGGCGTGCCGGGCGTGCATTATTGAGACGGGCTTGGCCTTTCTCGACGCTGGGACGCGAACCCTTGCGGTGCGGCTTTCGGGTGCCCTGCCCCGGGGCCGACGCGCCGCGTTCGGCGCCTGCCTTACCCCTGGGCGCGCCGCCCTTGCTCGCCGGCCTACCTGAGCCAGCTTTGCCCGAGCCACTCTTGCCCGCGGGCTTGCGCCCCCCGCGCTCCCGATCACCGCGTCCCTTGCTGTCGCGTCCCCTGTCGTCTCGTCCCGGTCTGCCGTCTCGGCTAGCGGATGCCATATTCGAACCCTCAACTCTGTTGTGTTGTGCTGTGTGCGCGTTCTGATCGCAACGACGACTAGTTAAGTCCGTCGGCCTGTGCGAGCGCCTCCGCGGAGGCATCAACAGTCGATTGTGCCGCCTGAGCACCCAGTTTGGCGAATCGCGGATCGTCGAGGAGTTCGTCTCCCAATTCGTCGATGACGTCGACGTCCGGTAGCAGCGGTGCGATGTCGGGTAGTTCCGACAGCGACGCGAGGCCGAGCCGTTCCAGGAACAGTTCGCTCGTCGCATACAGTGTGCCGTTTGTCTGCGGGTCGTTCCCGACCTCGGTGAGCAGGCCGCGTGCGAGGAGGGTCCGCACCACGCCGTCGACGTTGACTCCGCGGATCGCACTGACTCGCGCTCGGCTCACCGGCTGCCGGTATGCGACGACGGCGAGCGTCTCCAATGCTGCGCGCGTGAGCTTGCTTCGCGTGCCGTCGAGGAGGAGTCGTTCCACGTAGGGCGCGTATTCGGACCGCGTGTAGAAACGCCAGCCGTCGCCTGCGTACCGCAAGTCGATGCCGCTGCGCGCGGCTGCCAGTTCGGCGCTCATCGAGGTGATCATCGCTTCGACCCGATCGGGCTCGTCGTCGACGGCGCTCGCGAGTTCGTCGACCGTCACCGGGGTGTCGACGACGAGCAGCACGGCCTCCAATGCTGCGCGCAACGTCGCATCGTCGAGGATCGCCGGGGCGTCGTCGCCGTCTACGCCGATCGGCTCGTCGGTCATCGGTGGTCCCCTTCAATCATCCGTAATCCTCCGTCGTGTCGATCTCGATGTCGCCGGTATCACGATCACCGGTCCAACCGACTTTCAACTCACCGAGCGCTTCGGGCTGGTCGAAGACCACGGCCCGCTCCCGATACAGTTCGAGCAGTCCAAGGAATCGTGCGACCACCTCGAGCCCGTTGTCGCAGTCGGCGACGAGTTGCGAGAACGTCACCATCTCCCCGTCCGCGGCCACCAATAGCTCGGTCAGTCGTCGAGCCTGTTCGGGGACCGACACCGGCGACCCGTGCAAATGGTCGAGGCCGACGGTCGGCACTGGTTTGGGCGCGATCGCGGCCGCGGCGATCTCCGCGAAACCTGCCGCGTCGACCCCGAGCCGGACTTCCGGGAGCAGGTCGGCGTATCGGTCTTCCAACGAAACGGCTCGCGGATAGCGTTGCAGCGCAGCGGATTCAAGTTCGGCGAACAGGAGTGCGACCTGCTTGTACGCGCGATACTGCAGGAGACGCGCGAACAACAGGTCTCGTGCCTCCAGGAGGGCGAGATCCTCCGGGTCTTCCACCTCGCCCGCGGGCAGCAGCCGGGCGGCCTTGAGGTCGAGCAGAGTCGCCGCAATCACCAGAAACTCGGTTGTCTGTTCGAGGTCCGCCTCGGACCCCAGTTTCTTCGTGTACGCGATGAAGTCGTCGGTCACCACATGCAGGGCGACCTCGGTGACGTCCATGCGCCGCTGACTGATCAGGTTGAGGAGCAGGTCGAACGGGCCGGTGAAATTGGCGAGATTGACTTGGAACTTGCCTGCCGCGGCAGCGTCGTCGACGCTGTCCCCGGCGTACTGCATGCCGGCGGGGCCACCATCGGTTGCCACCGCGACCTGCTCGGTCATTCGCGGGGTTCGTTGTGCGCGATCACTTCCCGCGCCAGATCACGATAGGCTGCGGCCCCTGACGATTTCGGCGCCCACGAGGTGATTGGTTCGCCCGCGACGGACGTCTCGGGGAAACGCACGGTCCGGTTGATGACGGTGTCATACACCGCGTCCCCGAACACTTCCACCACACGCCCCATGACATCGCGCGAGTGAAGCGTGCGCTGGTCGTACATGGTGACGAGGATCCCGCCGAGCTCCAACCGCGGATTGAGGCGGTCACGCACCTTGTCGATGGTGTCGGTGAGCAACGCGAGACCGCGCAAGCTGAAGTATTCGCACTCCATCGGGATCAAGACGTTGTCCGCGCAGGAGAGGGCGTTGACCGTCAGCAGTCCGAGCGACGGCTGACAGTCCACCAAGATGTAGTCGTAACGGTCACCGACCGGGTGCAGGGCCCGCGCGAGAGCCTGCTCGCGCCCCACTTCGCTGACCAGCTGAATCTCGGCGGCCGACAGATCGATGTTCGACGGCAGAATGTCAAGACCGTCGACCCGAGTGCGCATCAGCACCTCATCGGTCGACGCGTACGGCGCGACCAGCAGGTTGTGCACCGTCAGATCGAGATCGTGGTGCGGGACACCGAGGCCAGCCGACAGCGCGCCCTGCGGGTCGAGGTCGACGAGCAACACGCGTCGGCCTTGTTCAGCGAGGGCTGCGCCGAGATTGATCGTCGACGTGGTCTTGCCGACGCCGCCCTTCTGATTGCACATCGCGACGATGACGGCGGGGCCGTGCTTCTCACGCGGCAGCGGGTCGGGGATGACACGGTACGGACGACCGGTGGGTCCGAGCTTCTCGGCGGGCACGTCCAGCTCGCCCTGCTGCCCTCTGGCACCGGCTTTGTGCTCCACCTGTCCGATGCTCCTTCCAGCACACGTGGTGCGGCTCCCCGTGTGTTCGCCGACCACTGTCTACAGCGATCCTACGGCCTCGTGTCGACGAGCGACGCGAGGCGGTCGGCGCGCCGTAGGATCGTCGACGCCACCTGCATCGACCGAAGCGCTACTTCGCGCGCGGATGGGCGGTCGCGTAGACCTCACGCATCGTGTTGACGGTCACCAGCGTGTAGACCTGCGTCGTGGTCACCGACGAGTGGCCGAGGAGTTCCTGCACGACGCGGACATCTGCGCCACCGTCGAGCAGGTGTGTCGCGAAGCTGTGTCGCAGCGTGTGCGGCGAGACGTCCTTGTCGATGCCCGCTCGTTCAGCGGTGTCGACGAGCACCTGCCATGCACTCTGGCGCGACAGGCGGCCGCCACGGACGTTCAGGAAGAGCGCGGGCGTGCCCTTCTTGACGAGCGCAGGTCGACCGCGCACGAGGTACGCGTCGAGTGCAGCCAACGCGGGGCGTCCGACCGGCACTATCCGCTCCTTACCGCCCTTGCCGCGCAGCACGACCGCGCGATGCTCCACATCGATGTCGTCTACGTCGAGACCGACGGCCTCGGAAATGCGGGCACCGCACGAGTACAACAACTCCAGCAGTCCCCGATCGCGAAGCGCCCGAGGACCTTCCGGGACGCTCGCTGCCTTCAAGATGGCCAGCACGTCGTCCACCGGCAGCGACTTCGGCAGGCGCCGCGCTGGCTTCGGGGGCCGCACGGCGTGCGCCACATCGTCGGCAACGGCTCCTTCGGCGGCAGCGAACTTGTGGAAGCCGCGCGCCGCGATCAGCGTGCGCGCCACGGAACTGTCGGCGAGCGGTACGACGCCGTTGTCGGGGTCGCCGCGTCGTAGTGCGACCAGGAAGTCCCGCACGGCGTCCTCACCGACGTCACGCAGATCCGTCACCCCGCGGTCGGCGAGAAATCCCTGATACCGCAGCAGATCACGACGATACGACGCGACGGTGTTGGCCGCCGATCCGCGTTCGACGGTCAGGTGGTCGAGGTACGCGCCGACGAGATGTTCGACGTCCGACCCGGTCACATCCGACCCGTCACAACCGGTGTCGAGCGACGAATGCCGTCGGCTCGTCGACCCACGGCGCGTCCGTGGCCCGCAACGACGATCCGGTCGCGTCGGCGGCGGCAAGCGCCAGCACCCCGGCGGCGGCCGTCGCGTTCACGATCTCCCCCGACAAGGTGAGGGCGACCGCGTCCGCGAGCGACACCCACTCGACGACCAGATCTGCTTCCTCGAGCTCGCGTTCGGCAGCTGGCAGTTCGTGCAGGCCCTCGGCGAGGTACACCCGCAGCGCCTCGTCGGTGAATCCCGGCGAGACGACGAGGTCGACGAGCACCGACCACCGGTCGGCCGCCAGGTCGGCCTCTTCGGCGAGCTCTCGCTCGGCCGCCTCCCAAGACTTCTCCCCCGGCCCGCCGTCGAGAAGGCCAGCAGGGAGTTCGAGGAGGCGTCGTCCGACGGGGTGACGGTACTGCCGGATCATCGCGATCCGGCCCCGATCGTCGCGGGCGACGACAGCCACCGCACCGTGATGCTCGACGACCTCACGCTGCGCGGTCCGGCCGCCCGGCATGTCGACCTCGTCGAGGCGGAGCGCCAGGATCGCGCCCGAGTAGACCGTCTCCGACGAGGAGACGGAAAACTCGTGCGACCCTGGCGTCGAGGTCACTCGCCGCTCTCCTGCTCCGACTCGGCGGGCTCCGAGTCGCCCGCGTCGTAGCCGTCGAGTTCCACGGGGAGCCTCGTCGCACTCTTGTATCGCAGCGCGGCGTCGATGAGCGCCTTGAACAGCGGGTGTGGGCGAGTCGGTCGACTCTTGAGTTCGGGGTGCGCCTGCGTGGCGACGAGGAACGGGTGCACGTCCTTCGGGTACTCGACGAATTCGACGAGACGACCGTCCGGCGACGTGCCCGAGAACACGAGACCCGACTCCGCGATGGTGTCCCGGTACGAGTTGTTGACTTCGAAACGGTGCCGGTGCCGTTCACTGACCTCAGTCGAGCCGTACGCCTTCGCGACCTGCGTTCCGGGGATCAGGCTCGCCGGGTACGCGCCCAGGCGCATTGTTCCGCCGAGGTCGGCTTCGCCCGCGACGGCTGCCTCCTGGTCGGCCATCGTCGCGATGACCGGCGACGGCGTCTCCGGATCGAACTCGGTCGAACTCGCGTCGGCGAGCCCAGCGGTGCGAGCCGCTTCGATGACCACGCACTGCAGCCCCAGACACAGGCCGAGCAGCGGGATGCCGTTCTCGCGGGCATAGCGGATCGCACCGACTTTGCCTTCGATGCCGCGGATACCGAATCCGCCCGCGACCAGCACCGCGTCCACCTCACGCAGCGCGGCGTTCGCGCCTTCCGGGGTCTCGCACTCGTCGGACGGCACCCATTTGATCTCGGCGCGCGCATGATTGGCGAACCCGCCCGCGCGGATCGCCTCGGTCACCGACAGGTAAGCGTCGGGCAGGTCGATGTACTTGCCGACGAGGGCGACGTTCACTGTCTCGCGCGGATTGTGGACACGATCGAGGAGGTCGCCCCACACGGTCCAGTCGACGTCGCGGAACGGCAGTCCTAGCTGGCGGACGACGTACGCGTCGAGTTGTTCGGCGTGCAGCACTTTCGGAATGTCGTAGATCGACGGCGCGTCCGGTGTCGAGATGCAGCCGTCGATGTCAACGTCGCACATCAGCGCGATCTTCTTCTTCAACCCGTCCGGCACCGGCCGGTCGCACCGCAGGATCAGCGCATCCGGTTGGATGCCGATGCTACGGAGGGCGACTACCGAATGCTGGGTCGGCTTCGTCTTGAGCTCACCTGACGGTGCGAGGTACGGAACCAACGACACGTGCAAGAAAAAGACGTTATCGCGGCCGAGGTCATGGCGGATCTGGCGGGCGGCCTCAAGGAACGGCTGAGACTCGATGTCGCCGACGGTCCCACCGATCTCGGTGATCACGACGTCGGGTGTCTCACCGCTGGCGTCCGCGTCGTGCATCGCCATCATCCGCGACTTGAGCTCGTCGGTGATGTGCGGGATCACCTGCACGGTGTCGCCAAGGTATTCGCCGCGACGTTCCTTGGCGATGACTGTCGAATACACCTGGCCGGTCGTCACATTCGCCGACTCCGAGAGGTTGCGGTCGAGAAAACGCTCGTAGTGGCCGATGTCGAGGTCGGTCTCCGCACCGTCTTCGGTGACGAACACCTCACCGTGCTGGAACGGATTCATCGTCCCCGGGTCGACGTTCAGGTATGGGTCGACTTTCTGCATGGTGACCCGGATACCGCGTGAAGTGAGCAGCTGACCCAGGCTCGACGCCGTCAGCCCCTTACCCAACGACGACGCGACTCCGCCGGTGACGAAGATGTGCTTGGGGGCGACGCGCTCGGAACGCAGTGATCGCAAATGATTCTCCCGTCGGGGTGTATCAGGATTGCCGATTACCTGATGACCTACGGGACTTCAGCCTAACAGCATTCGCGCCGAAGTCCCGCCGACACTCGAGCGACGGCGCCCGAAGTACCGTGTCACTCGCCTGGTTGTGCTCCGACCGTGATGGCCGTCGCTCCTGGCCCGGAGCCGTACGCGCCCGACCGACCGTGGAGTTCTTCGTCGAGTCCCATGATCGCCGTCAGGCGGCCGGTCTCGAGGTCGACGTCGTCAACGGTGGTCACCGCGTTGCCGAGCGCCGGATCGGATCGGATCACACCGATCGGCGCCCCGCCCTCGGCCGAACCGGTGCGCCCGACGAGTGCACCGCCTTGCGCGCGCATCGCCATGGTGGCTGCCAGCCGCGCGACGAGCTGTCCCTGCGCCCCGGAATCCTTCGACATCTCGCCACCGGTCACCACGAGCACGAGGTCGGCGGGTTTGATCGTCCCGTCCGGATAGTCGATGAACCCTCCGCCACGCAACGCCTGGAGCGCGGTGTCGCGGTCCGACGCCGACGCGGGCTTCTGGCCTTGCCGGTTGAGCAATGTGACGCCGAGCAGGTCGCCGAGCCGCGAACCCGAGTCGGTGTACTCGATGCGAAGCTGGGCGCCCGAAGGGATCGACTGGTCGACTACGGTACGCAGTTTCGATGCGCTCTGGTCGCCGAGGAGCGCCGGGGTGAGCCCGATCTGGCCTGCGAACGTGCCGCCGGCGTCGTTGACCATCGTCTTGAGCGCGTCGACGTCGGCCTCCGACGAGTCGGGCGTGGTCACAACGAGAACCGAGTGATTCTTGAGCAGGCCCGCGGTGATCCGCTCGGCGATCGCCGCGGTAAAGCTGTCGTTGGCGTTCACCTGGGCAGCGAGGTTGTCGCGCTCGTCTTCGAGGTTTCCGATCTTGTCGCGGTCGGTACCAGTGAGCGCGTTGACGCGGTCACCAATGAATCCCGACCCGAGGAACAGACCCAACGCGAGCGCGAGGAAGACCGCGATCAGCGAGACCGCGTGTTGACGCATAGTGATCATTCGCGGTTCCACACTCCGCTGATCCAGTTCGCGAACGAGTCCCACTGATCGCTGATCCACCCGGTCACGTCGCTGCCGCCTTGGGTGATGACGATGGCGGCGATGATCGCGATCAGCGCGGCCAACATCAGCATCGCGATCGCAGCGCCACTGACCCTGCTGCGGTACAGCGTGGCGACGGCCTTCGAGTCGACCAGCTTTGGGCCGACTTTGAGTCGAGTCAGGAACGTCGACGGGATCTCGTCGCGGAGTTCACGGTCGAAGAAGTCGTTGAGAGTCCCGCCGAGACCGGCGGTGACGATGAGGTCGGCCCCATGGAAATCGGTGAGCAGCAACGCAAGGTCCGCAGCCGATCCCGCTGCCGGGAATGTCGTCGCACCGACACCCAGGTCCTGGATGCGTTCGAGGCCAGACGCATGTCCGTCCGGATCGGCGGGCAGCACGAGTTCGGCACCCGATTTGAGCGTCTCAGTCGAGATCTCCTCGGGGTCGCCGACGATCAACGCCGGGCGATATCCCGCCTTCATCAGCGTGTCCGCGCCGACGCCGACGCCGACCATGACCGGCTGGTATTCCTTGATGAAAGGTTTGAGCGCTTTGAGGTCGGCGGCGCGACCCGAGCCTTCGGCGACCACGACCACGTGGCGGCCTTCCAACTTGACCCGAACGTCGGGGATGCCGACGCCGTCGATGAGCAACGGCGACTCACTACGGATGAACTCGATGGTATTGCCCGAGAACGCTTCGAGGTGGTCAACGAGCCCAGTCTTCGCGTCCAGCATGCGGTCCGCGACGATTCGCTCGTCGAGTTCTTCGCCACGCGCGACCACTCGGTCGCCGACGTAGACGCGACCGTTGTGCAACCGGGCCTTCTGTCCGTCCTTGAGCCGAGAGAACACCTCGGATCCGACCGCGTCGAGAATCGGAATGTTCGACGCCGCGAGCACTTCCGGCCCCAGGTTCGGGTACCGGCCGGTGATCGACTCGGCGGCGTTCACGACGGCGCCGACTTCGGCTTCGACGAGCGCGTCCGCGGTCACCCGGTCCAGGTCTATCTCGTCGAGGACGACGATCTCGCCCTCTCCGACGCGTTCGAGGAGGCGTTTGGAGTTCTTGTCGATCCGCACGACCCCGACCAGGCCGGGCAGCTCTTCGGTGTTGCGTGACAGCAAAGCAGGCATCCTCATGACTGCCATGGTGGGCTGCCCGGTGCCGAATGCCACGGAGGCGCGCCGTAACATTGGCAACTTTTGTCACACAGACAACACCGGCGACATCGCTGTCTGCCGTTGCTAGTCTGTGCCGCGCGCGGCTTCCGCCGTCGCCAACAGTTCCTCTGCGTGGGCCCGGCCGGTCTCCGAGTCGCCGAGGCCCGCGAGCATGCGAGCGAGTTCGGACACCCGCTCGTCGCGGGTCAACGTCGTCAGGGAGGAGCGCTGTCTGCCCTTGCTCCCGCCACCCTCTTTCCCGATCACCAAGTGGTTGTCGGCGAACGCCGCGACCTGTGGGAGGTGCGTCACCACGATCACCTGATGGCGGCGCGCCAGACGCGCAAGACGGGCACCGATCTGGACCGCGGCTGCCCCGCCGACACCGGCGTCGACCTCGTCGAACACCATGACCGACCCGGAATCAGGTTCGGCGAGAACCACTTCCAACGCCAGCATCACGCGCGACAGTTCACCGCCCGACGCCGATTTGGCGATCGGCAGCGGCGCGGCGCCTTTGTGTGCGACCAGACCGAACTCGACCTGGTCGGCTCCGTGGCCGCCCGCAGTCGTCGCCGTGCCCGCGACGTCGATCACCAGTCGCGTGTCGTCCGCGGGCTTCAATGCCACCGCCACGTCCAATACGCTGCCGCCCATGGCCAGCCCGGTCAGCTCGGCAGACACTTTCGCGCCCAACGACTTCGCTGCCTTCCTCCGCTGCCCGTGCAGTGTCGTCGCGAGAGCCGACACCTCGTCGCGGATGGTGCTCGCCCGTGCGTCGAGTTCATCGATCCGTGCCTGCGGGTCGGCGATCTCGCCCAAACGCACCTCGGCCTCGGCACGCCAGGCGAGAACGCCGTCGACGTCGGCCGCATACTTGCGGGTCAATGACTTGAGTTCGGCCTGCCGGTTCAAGAGGGCATCGAGGTCTGCGGCGTCCTCCGGCAGTGCACCCAGGTAGCCGGTCAACTCGTCGCCGATGTCGCCAACGACGACCAATGCTTCCTCGACACGTGGCCGCAAGTCGCGCAGCGCCTGGTCGGATGCGGTCTCTAGGAGCGAGCGGACCGTACCGAGCGCGTCGACGACGGAACCGCCGTCCGAACCGGCGACGATGGACTGAGCTTGCGACGCTGTCGTCCGGATATCGTCCAGGTCGGTAAGCCTGCGGACCGTCGCAATGATGTCGGTGTCCTCCCCGGCCTGCGGTTTGACTGCGTCGACCTCGTCGAGTCCGAACCGCAGACGGTCGGCTTCTTGGGCGAGTTCACGCGAGTCGGCGCGGAGCCGGTCGAGTTCGTCGAGGACCGCGATCCACCGTTCGCGGGCGTCGCGATACTTGGCGAGTGTCTTCGCCGCAGGCGCCCCAGCGAAACGGTCCAATGCAGCTCGTTGTTGGTCGCCCCGGATCAGTCGCAGCTGATCGTTCTGACCGTGGATCGCCAGTAGTTCACCCGTCAACGCCCCCAAGGTGCCGACGGGAACGCTTCGTCCGCCCAGATGTGCACGGGACCGACCGTCCGCGTTGACCGTCCGTGTAGCGATCACCGTGTCGTCGTCATCGACGTCCGCACCCGATTGTTCGAGCACGTCCGCGATGGTGTCGGTGCGGTCGGCGGGCAAGCGGAATCGCCCTTCAACGACAGCCTTGGCGTCACCGCTGCGAACCCGTCCCGCATCCGCCCGACCGCCCGACAGGAGACGAAGACTCGTCACGATCATCGTCTTGCCCGCTCCGGTCTCACCGGTGAGCGCGGTGAAACCGGGGTGGAACTCGGCAGACGCCGACTCCAGAACACCCAGACTGATGATCGACAGCTCTTCGAGCACGTGCGGTCAGCTCCTTCCTCGCCAGCCCGTCACAGGCAGCGAGAACTTGGTTACCAGTCGGTCGGCGAACGGCTCTGAGTCGATCCGCACCCACCGCAACGACCGCGGTGCACGGGACACCTCGATACGCGATCCCGCGGGGACGTCGATCATCCGTCGACCATCATTGACGGCCACTCCGTCGCGACCGTCCCGGTGGATCTCGACGGCCACGGTCGAACGCGGACTCGTCACCATCGGCCGCGCGAATAGTGCGTGAGCATTACTCGGAACAACGAGTATCGCTTCGAGGTCCGGCCACATGACTGGGCCGCCCGCCGAGAAGGCGTACGCCGTCGAGCCTGTCGGGGTCGCGACGAGAAGTCCGTCGGCACCGAATGCGGACACCGGTCGTCCATCGACTTCGGTGACGAGTTCGAGAACACCGTTGTGCGACCGGTTCTGGATGACGACCTCGTTGAGCGCCCAGGTGCGTGCGCGCGGTTCGGCGTCTCCGGGATCGGTGACCGCCACGTCGAGGACCATCCGGTCCTCGACCCGGTACCGGCCGGAGATCAACATGTCGAGTACTTCGTCGACGCGATGCGACTCGGCTTCGGCGAGGAACCCGATGTGGCCGAGATTGATCCCCATCAGCGGGACGGACGCCGGGTACGCCAACTCCGCGGCACGCAGGAACGTGCCGTCGCCGCCGAGGACGATCACCAGTTCGCAGCCCTTCGCGGACGCCGAATCAACGCGGGTCACCTCAACGTTCGCACCCATCGACCGAAGGACCTGCGGATCGACCGGATGCGTGGTCTCGGCCGTCGGTTCAGCGGCCAGCCGCGTGTCATGGTCGACGATGCGTAGCCGGACGCCTGCTCCCGCGCAGCGCTGGGCGATAACCGCCAGCGTCTGGGTGACCGAGTCGCGCCCGGTGTGTGCGACCACCAGGAAGGTTCGCTCAGTCATGAAGTCTCCCGCCCGTCGTCCTCATGTCGGTCCGTCGGCGACGGCCTGCGCGATCATCGCGCGCACGTCGTCGCCGATCGGTGTCGACTCCACGGTATCGGCCGAGGTCTCACCACCGGGCGCGCGGGTCTTGTGGAGCCACAGGAAGTACTCGACGTTGCCCGACGGACCGGGCAACGGGCTGGCCACCACTCCTCTGGTCTCAAGTCCGAGTGCCTGCGCGACCGCGGCGACGTCGGCGACCACTTCGGAACGCAACGCGGGTTCGCGGACGACGCCCCCGGTGCCCACCCGGTCCTTGCCGACCTCGAACTGCGGCTTCACCATCGGCAGCGCGTCACCGCCGACGCGCAGGCAGGACGCCAACGCGGGCAGCACCAGGCGAAGGGAGATGAAGGAGAGGTCACCCACGATCAGATCGACTTGTCCGCCGATCGAGTCCGCGTCGATGTGCCGGACGTTTGTCCGGTCGTGGACGTGCACGCGGTCGTCGGTCTGCAGCTTCCAGACGAGTTGGCCGTATCCGACGTCAACTGCTTCCACTTCGCGTGCGCCACGCCGGAGCAGTACGTCGGTGAAACCGCCGGTCGACGCGCCAGCGTCCAGGCACCGCCGACCGTCTACGGTGATGCCGAGCGGTTCGAAGGCTGCCAGCGCGCCCAGTAGTTTGTGTGCGCCGCGGGAAGCCCAGCCGTCCGTGTCAGGTTCGGTGACGAGGACGGGAGTGTCCTTGGCGACGTTCGTCGCGGCTTTGGATGCGAAAGTACCGTTGACTTTCACCTTGCCTGCGTCAATAAGCTCCCGTGCCTGCTCGCGTGAGCGAGCGAGCCCGCGACGTACCAGCTCGGCGTCGAGTCGCGCCCGCGCCGCCATCAGTACTGCCCTTTGCTCGGTGTACGCGCGCCCGATTCACCCACGGCCGACGTCCTCTAACGCTTCAGCGAGCGCGTCGTGCGCACGGGTCAGCAAGTCAGTCTGCCGCGAGATCGCGCCGAGATCGAACTCATCACCGACGACATCGCCGACTACGGACACCTCGTCGAGCAGCGCATGCACGGTCATCGTGACCGGGTGATCGGCGGCATCGCCGGGCTCGGCGTTGCGCCTAGCGGTCTGTGCCGCCAGCTCGGCTGGATTAGGTACATTCATAGCCCGTCCAGGCTAACGCAGCGCATCGACACCGGCCGTCGACAGCGCCGCCGCCGCCGCATCGTCTTGTGCAGCGATCCGCAGATCACGTTCGCCGACGTCGGCCGTCCACACCGCATGAGCTAGGGACGCGATCATCGTCGTCGCATCGGTGCCGCCAACGCTTGCGACCGTGACGTGCTCCTCAACCACCTGGATCCGCCAACCGGTGTGCGGCGCGATGACGGAGACCTCGCTCTGGTCATCGAGTGCCGACAGGTCGGTCGCGACGTAGGTGGGGCGGCTCTCCGGCGGCGCGGCGAGCAGGTCGAGTGCTGTGGATACCCCGGTTAGGACGAGCAGACTGTCGATTCCGACGGTCACGGCTCCGGCGATGTCGGTGTCGAGTCGATCGCCGATGACTAACGGACGACGTCCCTGCGTCCGGGACAGCGCGTCCCGCATAATCGGTGCGGCGGGCTTTCCGGCTACGAGCGGCTGTGCCCCGGTCGCCGACGCGACGGCGGCGACCATCGAACCGTTCCCGACGAGCAGTCCGCGTTCGTTGGGCAGTGTGGTGTCGACGTTGCAGGCGACCCACGTCGCTCCGCGCCGAACCGCCAGCGCAGCTTCGGAGAGTTGCGCCCAACCGGTGTCCGGTGAATGGCCTTGGACGACGGCAACCGGGTCGTCGTCGGCCGAGTCGACGACAACGAATCCGCGGGAGGCCACCTCGTCACGCAGAGCGTCCGCCCCGACGACGAGGACTCGGCTGCCGGCCGTGACGCGTTCCTCGAGCAGAATCGCACCCGCCTGCGCACTGGTGACGACTTGGCCGGGTGCGGCGGTGAAGCCGAGTGCCGTGAGGTGCTCGGCAACAGCTTCCGGTGAACGGCTCGCGTTATTGGTCACGAACAGTACAGCGACGTCCGTGTCGTTCACGGCCTCGACGGCGTGTGGGAGCGCTGACGCCCCGGCGAACAGTGTCCCGTCGAGATCGAACAACAGGGAATCGTACGACGACGCCAGATTGCGGCCGCCCTGGTCACCGTCGGACTGAGCATTCCCGACCTCGGTGACCGGTCCAAGGGCCGACGAAGATCCGTTGGCTGCGGAGTTCAAGTCCATGAGACGAAACTCGGCGTCGGTGAGGTCGTCGATGTCCGCAGCTGCAGCATTCTGGAACCAGGTGCGAGCCTCGGTCCGTCGTCCTGCGGCTTCGAGTGCGGACGCGTACGCGTAGAACAAGCGCGCGGCATCGTCGCCGACTCGCCCCGGACGAAGATCGCCAGCTTCGAGTGCCGTGACTGCGCGTTCGGGCTGGCCGAGGTCGAGTTGGGCGCCTGACGACACGATCAGCATCTCTAGCGCCTCATCACCGCTGAGGGCTTTGGCTTCGGCGCTGGCGGCGATCTCGACGGCTCGTTCGGGACGCCCGAGGCCGCGTTCGCTATCGGCGATCAGCGGAAGGAGTGCGTCGTCCCCGTTCATTCGCCGGGCGGCGCGCAGTTCGGTGATCGCCTCTTGCCATTCGCCTGCGTTGTACGCCGCGACGCCTACGGTCTCGCGGACCACGCCGACTCGTGCCGCGCGTGCTCGTGCGGCACGAGCGTGAGCAAGTGCCGCGGCGGGATCTTCGCTTAACAGCTCGGAGACGACGATGAGGTGTCGTGCGACGCGGTCCGCCGTAGCTTTGTCTAGAGATTGCAGATCTCGCCGAATGTCGGGATCCAGGTCTGATGCCCGCACATCGTCGGGAAGCACCGGCTCGGTTCCGTTCACCGACTCGCTTCCATCGCGTCGCTTACTCATGACTTCCAATCTATCGCCTGTACGGCTCTCGACCCGCATCCTTCTTCGCGGTGCCACGATCTGGTTTCGAACCGAATCAGAACGTCGTCGCCAACCGTCTGATCTTCTGGTATTTCGGCTCTTCTGTATAGGTGGTGGATATAGGAGTAGAGCCCCCAACACGAATGTGTTGGGGGCTCTACTCGAATTCTAGTTCGGCGGTGTCCTACTCTCCCACACTGATTAAAGTGCAGTACCATCGGCGCTGGAGGGCTTAGCTTCCGGGTTCGGAATGGGGCCGGGCGTTTCCCCTCCGCTATAGCCACCGAAACAATATGAGGTTATCGCGTGTGCGGCCTCAGAAGTAGATAGTGGATGCGAGACACACTTAAACAAAAAGAATGTGTGTGAGTGTTGTTAGTAAGTCCTCGGCCTATTAGTACCAGTCACCTGAACATATTACTATGCTTACAGTTCTGGCCTATCAACCCCATAGTCTGTAGGGGGCCTTACCCCACCCAAAGGGCAGGTGAGAAACCTCATCTTGGAACAGGCTTCCCGCTTAGATGCTTTCAGCGGTTATCCCTTCCGAACGTAGCTAACCAGCAGTGCTCTTGGTAGAACAACTGGCACACCAGAGGTTCGTCCGTCCCGGTCCTCTCGTACTAGGGACAGGTTTCCTCAAGTTTCTAATCGCGCGCGGCGGATAGAGACCGAACTGTCTCACGACGTTCTAAACCCAGCTCGCGTGCCGCTTTAATGGGCGAACAGCCCAACCCTTGGGACCTACTCCAGCCCCAGGATGCGACGAGCCGACATCGAGGTGCCAAACCATCCCGTCGATATGGACTCTTGGGGAAGATCAGCCTGTTATCCCCGGGGTACCTTTTATCCGTTGAGCGACACCGCTTCCACTTGCCGGTGCCGGATCACTAGTCCCGACTTTCGTCCCTGCTCGACATGTACGTCTCACAGTCAAGCTCCCTTGTGCACTTACACTCAACACCTGATTGCCATCCAGGCTGAGGGAACCTTTGGGCGCCTCCGTTACATTTTAGGAGGCAACCGCCCCAGTTAAACTACCCACCAGGCACTGTCCCTGAACCCGATCAGGGTCCGAGGTTAGAAGCCCAATACGATCAGAGTGGTATTTCAACAACGACTCCACCAACACTAGCGTGCCAGCTTCACAGTCTCCCACCTATCCTACACAAACCGTACCGAACACCAATACCAAGCTATAGTGAAGGTCCCGGGGTCTTTTCGTCCTGCCGCGCGAAACGAGCATCTTTACTCGTACTGCAATTTCGCCGAGTCTGTGGTTGAGACAGCAGAGAAGTCGTTACGCCATTCGTGCAGGTCGGAACTTACCCGACAAGGAATTTCGCTACCTTAGGATGGTTATAGTTACCACCGCCGTTTACTGGGGCTTAAATTCTCAGCTTCACCACCAAAGTGGTTAACCGGTCCTCTTAACCTTCCAGCACCGGGCAGGCGTCAGTCCGTATACATCGTCTTACGACTTCGCACGGACCTGTGTTTTTAGTAAACAGTCGCTTCTCTCTGGTCTCTGCGACCACAACCAGCTCCCACCGTAAAGATGATCACCAGCCATGGTCCCCCTTCTCCCGAAGTTACGGGGGCAATTTGCCGAGTTCCTTAACCACAGTTATCTCGATCGCCTTAGTATTCTCTACCTGACCACCTGTGTCGGTTTGGGGTACGGGCCATGCACCAACTCACTAGAGGCTTTTCTCGGCAGCATAGGATCACTGAATTCGCCACAACGGCTACGCATCACCTCTCAGGACATATGTGGCACGGATTTACCTACACCACTCCCTACAGGCTTACACCAGTACAACCACTGACTGGCCCAGCTACCTTCCTGCGTCACCCCATCGCTTGACTACTACACCCAAGGTCCCACGCAGCCACACACACAACAATCCGAAGAAAGTCACACATGCTTTTGGGCGGTTAGTACAGATGATTCACCATTTGTCGCGGATGCACGGGTACGGGAATATCAACCCGTTGTCCATCGACTACGCCTGTCGGCCTCGCCTTAGGTCCCGACTCACCCTGGGCGGATTAACCTGGCCCAGGAACCCTTGGTCATTCGGCGGACAAGTTTCTCACTTGTCTTTCGCTACTCATGCCTGCATTCTCACTCCCACACCCTCCACCACTAGATCACTCTGCGGCTTCCACGGATGCAGGACGCTCCCCTACCCACCCACACCACTAGACACACCCCCAAAAGGGTGGCCGATGTAATGTGTGAGTGCCGCGGCTTCGGCGGTGTACTTGAGCCCCGCTACATTGTCGGCGCAGGATCACTTGACCAGTGAGCTATTACGCACTCTTTCAAGGGTGGCTGCTTCTAAGCCAACCTCCTGGTTGTCTTCGCGACCCCACATCCTTTTCCACTTAGTACACGCTTAGGGGCCTTAGCCGGCGATCTGGGCTGTTTCCCTCTCGACTACGAAGCTTATCCCCCGCAGTCTCACTGCCACGCTCTCACTTACCGGCATTCGGAGTTTGGCTGACGTCAGTAACCTTTTAGGGCCCATCGGCCATCCAGTAGCTCTACCTCCAGTAAGAAACACGTGACGCTGCACCTAAATGCATTTCGGGGAGAACCAGCTATCACGGAGTTTGATTGGCCTTTCACCCCTACCCACAACTCATCCCCTCCATTTTCAACTGAAGTGGGTTCGCGCCTCCACGACGTCTTACCGTCGCTTCACACTGGCCATGGGTAGATCACTCCGCTTCGGGTCTAGACCCAGCGACTCATAAACGCCCTATTCAGACTCGCTTTCGCTACGGCTACCCCACACGGGTTAACCTCGCCACTGAGCACTAACTCGCAGGCTCATTCTTCAAAAGGCACGCCATCACCCCACCCAACAAAGGGAAGGCTCTGACGGATTGTAAGCGTCCGGTTTCAGGTACTATTTCACTCCCCTCCCGGGGTACTTTTCACCTTTCCCTCACGGTACTAGTCCGCTATCGGTCACCAGAGAGTATTTAGGCTTACCGGGTGGTCCCGGCAGATTCACAGCAGATTCCACGAGCCCGCTGCTACTTGGGACACATCGACACCAGACCAATCGCTTACAGTTACGGGACTCTCACCCACTACGGCAGACCATTCCAGGCCACTTCACCTAACGAAAGATTTTCTTACTGGCGCTCCGCACGGCAGCACGAAGAACGACACTCCCACAACCCCACACGCACAACCCCTGCCGAGTATCACATACGCATGGTTTAGCCTCATCCGCTTTCGCTCGCCACTACTCACGGAATCACAATTGTTTTCTCTTCCTGTGGGTACTGAGATGTTTCACTTCCCCACGTTCCCTCCAACCCGGCTATACATTCACCGGGCGGTAACACGACATAACTCGTGCTGGGTTTCCCCATTCGGACACCCTCGGATCACAGCTCGTTTGACAACTCCCCGAGGACTATCGCGGCCTACCACGTCCTTCATCGGCTCCTGGTACCAAGGCATCCACCGAACGCCCTAAAACACTTACAACAACACCCACAAACACACCACAACACCAACCAACACCCCACCACCCACAAAAGCGGAAAGACACCAGCCACGCTGTGACACGAATGTGGACAACACAAACAAATCTTTGAAATTGCAATACACATCTAAAAATTTAAGATGCTCGCATCCACTATCCACTTCTCAAACAACACACACCCACCCAACCCCACACACCCACACAGGCGCGGAAATCCAGCGAGCATCACAAGACAACACCTGCCGAAACGACATGTGTTCCCTCAGAACCCCGATAGTGTGCAATATCCGACCATCCAGTCACCCAAACGATCCCACCACCAGCACACCAGCATACAACCAGTGCACCAGCCCCACGAACACAACGTCCGCGCAGTGGCTTCTTGTGTTTCACCCGTGAACAAACACCCACCCACACTACATTCGAGCATGGCATAGGAATTGTTGTCTGCTCCTTAGAAAGGAGGTGATCCAGCCGCACCTTCCGGTACGGCTACCTTGTTACGACTTCGTCCCAATCGCCGATCCCACCTTCGACAGCTCCCTCCCACAAGGGGTTAGGCCACCGGCTTCGGGTGTTACCGACTTTCATGACGTGACGGGCGGTGTGTACAAGGCCCGGGAACGTATTCACCGCAGCGTTGCTGATCTGCGATTACTAGCGACTCCGACTTCATGGGGTCGAGTTGCAGACCCCAATCCGAACTGAGACGCGCTTTAAGGGATTCGCTCCACCTCACGGTCTCGCAGCCCTCTGTACGCGCCATTGTAGCATGTGTGAAGCCCTGGACATAAGGGGCATGATGACTTGACGTCATCCCCACCTTCCTCCGAGTTGACCCCGGCAGTCTCCTGCAAGTCCCCACCATTACGTGCTGGCAATACAGGACAAGGGTTGCGCTCGTTGCGGGACTTAACCCAACATCTCACGACACGAGCTGACGACAGCCATGCACCACCTGTACACCAGCCACAAGGGAATATGTATCTCTACATACGTCTGGTGTATGTCAAACCCAGGTAAGGTTCTTCGCGTTGCATCGAATTAATCCACATGCTCCGCCGCTTGTGCGGGCCCCCGTCAATTCCTTTGAGTTTTAGCCTTGCGGCCGTACTCCCCAGGCGGGGTACTTAATGCGTTAGCTACGGCACGGAACTCGTGAAATGAGCCCCACACCTAGTACCCACCGTTTACGGCGTGGACTACCAGGGTATCTAATCCTGTTCGCTCCCCACGCTTTCGCTCCTCAGCGTCAGTTACTACCCAGAGACCCGCCTTCGCCACCGGTGTTCCTCCTGATATCTGCGCATTTCACCGCTACACCAGGAATTCCAGTCTCCCCTGTAGTACTCAAGTCTGCCCGTATCGCCTGCACGCCTGCAGTTAAGCTGCAGAATTTCACAGACGACGCGACAAACCGCCTACGAGCTCTTTACGCCCAGTAATTCCGGACAACGCTCGCACCCTACGTATTACCGCGGCTGCTGGCACGTAGTTGGCCGGTGCTTCTTCTCCAGGTACCGTCACTTGCGCTTCGTCCCTAGCGAAAGAGGTTTACAACCCGAAGGCCGTCATCCCTCACGCGGCGTCGCTGCATCAGGCTTGCGCCCATTGTGCAATATTCCCCACTGCTGCCTCCCGTAGGAGTCTGGGCCGTGTCTCAGTCCCAGTGTGGCCGATCACCCTCTCAGGTCGGCTACCCGTCGTCGCCTTGGTAGGCCATTACCCCACCAACAAGCTGATAGGCCGCGGGCCCATCCCACACCGCAAAAGCTTTCCACCCCACGCCATGCAGCGCAGAGTCATATCCGGTATTAGACCCAGTTTCCCAGGCTTATCCCAGAGTGCAGGGCAGATCACCCACGTGTTACTCACCCGTTCGCCACTCGAGTACCCAGCAAGCTGGGCCTTTCCGTTCGACTTGCATGTGTTAAGCACGCCGCCAGCGTTCGTCCTGAGCCAGGATCAAACTCTCCAACAAAAAACATCAAAACAACCAACCCCACAAGGATCAGCAATTTCAACACAAAGCCAGAAAGCAAAACCTGACCAATCCAAAAAACTGACAAAAACAAAAAACTAAACAAACAAAATGTCCGTCAAAAATTTTATCCCTGCCACAAAAAATACAAAACTATGGCACAAGAAAAATCCATTACACACTATCGAGTTCTCAAAGAACACACACCCACCAGCACCAACCCCACAATCAGGGCCGAACTCCAGCGAACATATATTGTTGCGTCAACCTGCAAGAGGCCAACTCCCCCAACCTACCAGGCAGAGGTTCACTTGGCAAAACCAGACCCACCCTCCGTAAAACGGAGAAGGTAAAAGGCTTGTGCCGAAGCGGATTCCTACTGTACCTCACCGCGGCCGAGTCTTTCAACTGGCTGTCCGGCGGGGACTGTCGGTGTCGTTGCGGCTGTGCCGCTCGGACTCGAAGAAAGTTACCCGAGCGGCACCGCCGATGACAAATCGCCTGGTCGTCAGCCGATTCGCGCGCCGGCGAAGGTCTTCTTGCCGCGACGCAGAACGAGCCACCGTCCATGAAGCAGATCCCCGGCGGCCGGCGTCCAGTCCGCATCGGTGATCTTGACGTTATTGACGTACGCCCCGCCTTCGTCGACAGCACGACGTGCGGCCTTGTTCCCGGTGGCCAGACCCGAGGCTACGAGTAGGTCGACGACGGTCGGCGCCGCATCAGAGTCGAACTCCGCGATCCCTGTCTCGGTCAACGCTGCCGATAGGGTGCCTTCGTCGATGCCGTCGAGTTCCCCCCGCCCGAAGAGCGCCTGACTGGCCTGCTCCGCGGCTGCGGTCAGGTCGGCACCGTGGATGAGCGTCGTCAGCTCGGCGGCAAGTCGCTTCTGCGCCAGACGCAGGTGCGGTTTCTCCACGGTCGCTTGTTCGAGTTCGTCGATCTCCTCGCGCGAGAGGAACGTGAACCATTTCAGGTAGTTGACGACGTCCGCGTCGGCCGTGTTCACGAAGTACTGGTACCACGCGTACGAACTCGTCAACTCGGGATCGAGCCACACACTGCCGCCACCGGTCGACTTGCCGAACTTTTTGCCGTCGGCCGACGTAACGAGCGGAACCGTGAGTACGTGCGCCGACCCGCCGTCGACCTTTCGGATGAGTTCGGCGCCGCCGACGATATTGCCCCACTGGTCGGATCCGCCGATCTGCAGCACGGCTCCATACCTGCGGTACAGCTGGAGATAGTCATTCGACTGGAGCAGGAGGTAACTGAACTCGGTGTAACTGATGCCGTCGGACTCGAGGCGGCGCTTCACCGTCTCCCTGGCGAGCATGACGTTGACCGAGAAGTGCTTGCCGACGTCGCGCAGCAACTCGATGGCGCTCATCGGCCCGGTCCAGTCCATGTTGTTGACCAGGACGGCCCCGGTCGGCGAATCGTCGATGTCGACGAAACGTCCGAGCTGGCCGACGATCCGCCCAGCCCAGCCGGCCACCGTATCGGTGGAGTTCATGCTCCGCTCGCCGACGTCACGCGGGTCGCCGATCAGGCCCGTCGCTCCGCCGGACAGGACGATCGGTCGATGGCCCGCCAATTGAAACCGTCGCAGGGTGAGCAGAGGAACCAGATGGCCCGCGTGCAGGCTCGACGCCGTTGGGTCGAACCCGGCGTACAAGCTGATCGGTCCGTCGTCGAGCGTTGCGCGGAGCGCGTCGAGTTCGGTCGTCTGTGCGATGAGCCCTCGCCACACTAGCTCGTCGAGGATGTGTTCACTCACGGATGGTCACGACCCGTCGCTTCGGTGAATGCACGGTGTTCTTCATCGGAGACGCTCCGCGCATCGTCGATCAACATGTCGGGGATCCCCAACTCGTCGATCGCATACGCGACCCGCAGCCGTGGGTTGTAGAGTTCGTCTCCGGCGTCGATCAGTTCACCGAGGTCCTGCGGGCAGACGAGCCGGTCGCGGACGACCGGGTCGAGGCGTTGGGCGCGTGTGCTCATAGGTTCCGAGATTACTCGGAGCGCCGCATCACTCGGGCGCCTGGGCGGCGGCGTGTGGGGTCGGCGAGGACCAGTCGACCGACTTCGCTGCCTTGGCCGTGTACCGGCGGTAGCGTCCTTCCCCGTCGCGGTACCAGACGCGCGCGCCCGGCTTCGGTATGCCTGCGGCGACGAACCCGCTGGTGATCGCGCGGAACGACTCCGACCGCGGCATCTCATCGACGACCCAGATCAGGTCTGGACGTTCGTCCGACGACAGTTTTCCGAGTCCGACGCGGAGTGCGGTCGGCGTCACCGAGGGGGCGCCCGCACGGAGACTGATGACGGCGACGGCGGCTTGCGTCCCCGGCTCCCCCACCCCGTAGACGGCAACCTGGTCGATGGCCGCGACCTCGGACAGCGCCTGCTGGATCGGGACCGGGTAGGCGATGCCGTGAGCCGTACGGATCACGTTCTGCGACGATCCGACGAACCACAGATCGCCGTCCGCGTCGGCGCGGAACAGGCTCCCCGCGACCTCCCACCGGTCGTGCGGACGGAACACGTCCCGCAGGACGAGCCCGTTGGATCCGAAACGTTGCGCCGCGTGGGCGACGAGCATCCCGACCTCGCCCACGGCCGCCTCACGGATGAATCCGGTGTCGGCGTCGACCTGCAGTTGTTCGGTGTCCGGGTCGTAAGCCGCGATCCGGACCGAGTTCGTCTCGGGCAACGCCCGCCCCATCGAACCGATCTTCGTGCCGTCCACGTTCGCGAGGATCGTCGACCCGTCCGCCGTCGCGTAGAACTCGAGGATCCGTGCCTTCGGCACCACATCGTCGATCTCGGTCCACAGTCCCGTCGACAGACCTGATCCCATGAACAGCCGGACCGTGCCGAGTTGAGCGGGATCAAACTTCTCGCCGCGGAAGATGTCGGCGAGCATCGACCAGGTGTAGGAGACGACGGTGACGCCGTAGTGGCGGACCTCGAAGGCGAACGTCTCCGGGTCGATACCGTTGGAGAGCGCGATCCGTGATCGGCCGACGACCGTCGCACCCAGCGTGGTCAGCAGGCCAGATGCGTGGTGCAGTGGCGGCAGGCAGTACACGGTGTCACGGTTCGACAAGCCCGCGGCCGCAGCTGCGCCGAACGCGGACATCGCGAACCGGTGGTTGGTAATGGACCATTTGGCGACGCGACCCTGCGTTTTCGTGAATAGGATGAACGCGAGATCGCCAGCGAGGCCGGGATCGCGCCGGTACCAGACCGGCATCCGTACGCCTTCCGGGTCGATCTGCTCCATGTCGACGACGCGCTCGCCGTCCGCGCGGTCGATGACGCGAGCGTCTCCGCTGCCGCCGCCGAGCACCAGCACCCGATCGCTGACCGCCGACGCGACCTCAAGATGTGTCGGGTCGGTGACAATCGAATGTGTGTCCGACAGTTTCAGCATCTCGGGCAGGTCGTCGCCAGATGCCAAGACGACGGCCACCGCACCAAGCCGTGACAGAGCCGCGACGACGACCAGTGCCGACGGGCGGGTGTCCATCAGGACGCCGATGTGTTCGCCGGGGCGGACTCCGCACGAGATCAGACCCGCCACAACATAGTCGATACGGGTGTTGACCTGCTCATGTGTGAGGACCCGGTTCTCGAACAAGAAAAGTTCGTTGTGCGGAGTGCGACGTTCGTTCTCGCTCATCAGCTTGCCGAGCGATATCCGCGTCGACGGTTGGATCTGGCCGAGTCGCAGTAGACGCGGGACGGTTCGCACCGATTCACTTGCGACGGCCGTGGCCGTGCGTTGGATCGACGAAACCGTCTCAATGAGTTCCTTCGATACCGCCGTGCCTGCGCCCGCTACTTGGCCGACACCGTAGGTCAGACGGCTCGCCCAACTGATGCCCGAACCGGTCGACGCCGACGCGTCCATCGGCGCGACCATCTGCGGCTTCGGGCCCCGCCCGTCGCGCCACAGGATCCACTCGGCCGTCGCAGGCCACGACAGTCTGCCAGCGGTCGATCCTACGACGAGGCCGAAATGGCCTGCGGGAACGCCCGTCTCATAGACGTCGGCATCCGGCGCCGCACGTTGAATCCCCCGAACTGCGACTGGTTGGCCGATGTCGTCGGCTTCACCGACGAACGCGAGAACCGGGCACGTGATGTCGGTCATCGACACGACTTCGCCGTCGATCACGAATCCGCCGGACACCATCCGGTTGTGCACGACGAACTGGCGGAGGAGTTCAGCGACTGCGGGACCGGACCACGCGACCCAGCCCTCCTGCTCGATGAATCGACGCTGGTCTTCGCGGGGAAGCAACGCGTCGCGATCGTGGAGTCGACGAAGGAAGTCGATTCGGCTCTTCGCCGTCTTCACCGGATCTGCGAGCTGGAATCCGGTGCGCGCCAACCAACTCGGGACCCATAAGTTCGAAAAGAATCGGTCGCCCAAGAGTTCGACTCCGGGGACGACGAGGTTCGCCGGGATACCCAATGGCATCGCCGCGGTGATGTCAACCGGGCTGCCGTAGGTAACGATGCTGGCCAGGCCTTCGGCCCGCCGGTATGCCGCTGTCTGGTAGGCGAACATGCCGCCCTGGGAGTAGCCGCCGAGGTGGACGTCGTGGCCGACGACGCGCCGGACGAGGTCGACGACGCGGCTGATCGCCACGACGTGGTCGGTGAGCGTGCGTTCCATTCCGCCGACTTCGTGGTCGGGTGACCCGAAGTCGACCACCCACGGAATGATGCCGTACCGGTGTAAGACCGACACTGCGCCGTTCTGCTCGGTCACGTCGTACACGTTGGCCGACACCATCATCGGCGGGATCAGGATGATGTGGGGCGCGTTCTCACCGGGATCGTCGGGAAAGTACCGGCGCAACCGGAACATCTTCTCCGTCTCGACGATCGTGAACGGCGCGGGTTCGGTGCCGGTCTCCAGACCGCCCATCCGGATGACTTCCAGCCCGTTCTGTGTCGTCGCGACGATGCGACTCACAGCGGTGCTTATGTTCGGCAATCCGACCACAGCGGTCCCTTTCCTCACGCCGCGGCAGTCGTCACCGTGAAACCGGTTCCGCGACGCGGATCACCTTACCTGTATCGTCCGGTTTCACGTAGGAGATGGGCCGGTTCAGCCCAGGGCTGCACGCAATTCGGCAATCGTCGCGGTCGCCACTGAGATCTGCCGCTCGACCTGCGTCGACGCGGTGCCTCCGTGTGCACGACGCGATTCGATCGACCCGGTCACGGTGAGGACTTCGGCCACCTGAGGTGTCAGCGCCGGATGGATGCCTGCGAGCACGTCGTCGGCGAGGTCGTTCAGTCCGACGCCACGCGACTCGGCCTCACGCACACACGCTCCGGCAACCTCATGCGCAACGCGGAACGGAATCCCTTGGCGAACAAGCCATTCAGCAATATCGGTGGCGAGTGTGAATCCTGCGGGCGCGAGTTCGGCCATCCGCTCCGGGTGGAAGGTGAGGGTGGCGACAAGGCCCGTGACCGCAGGAAGGAGGAGTTCGAGCTGAGCGACGGAGTCGAACACCGGCTCCTTATCCTCCTGGAGGTCACGGTTGTACGCGAGCGGCTGAGCCTTGAGCGTTGCGAGTAGGCCGGTCAGGTTGCCGATCAATCGACCAGACTTCCCGCGAGCGAGCTCAGCCACATCCGGATTCTTCTTCTGCGGCATGATCGAACTACCCGTCGACCACGCGTCAGCGAGAGTGACGTACCCGAATTCGGGGGTGCTCCACAGGATCACGTCTTCGCCGAGACGCGACAGGTCGACGGCCGCCATCGCGAAGACGAACGCGGCCTCTGCCGCGAAGTCCCGCGACGCGGTCGCATCGATGGAATTGTCCGCGGCCCCGTCGAACCCGAGGTCTTCGGCGATCGCGACAGGGTCGAGCCCGAGCGACGAACCGGCCAGCGCACCCGCTCCGTACGGCGAGATGGCGACACGTCGATCCGCGTCCACCAATCGTGATACGTCCCGCAGCAGCGGCTGCGCGTGCGCGAGCAGCGTGTGCCCGAGAAGTACGGGCTGTGCTGCCTGCAAATGCGTCTTGCCCGGCATGGCGACACCGGGGTTGGCAGCCGCCTGCGTGACGAGGGCTTCGGCGACGTCGAGCAGACCGAAGCCCACCCGTCGCATACCGTCGCGCAACCACATTCGGAACAGGGTCGCCACCTGATCGTTGCGGGACCGACCCGCCCGCAGGCGACCGCCCAACTCGGCGCCCACCCGCTCGATGAGCCCCCGTTCGAGGGCGCCGTGCACGTCTTCGTCCGAATCCGCGGGCTCGAATACGCCTTCCGCGACATCCGACGCGAGCCGCTCCAGGCCCTCGTGCATGGCGGCCAGATCCTCGTCCGTCAGCAGGCCAGCCCGGTTCAGCACACGAGCGTGTGCCTTTGACGCAACGACGTCGTACGGTGCGAGCGCCCAGTCGAAGTGCGTCGACTTGCTCAGCGCCGCCATCGCCGCGGCGGGACCGTCCGCGAACCGGCCTCCCCACAGCGCGCCCTCATTGGTGCCTTCCTTGCGGTCGGTTGCGTCGTTGCTGTCGGCCATGAGTTCAGGTTCTCCTTGCGGACGGATGTTCGTTGGGCTTCATTGTGCCGTCCGGCCGGTGAGCGGGCGCGGTCGGAGGTGTGTCGGGCGGGATCACACGAGTTCTTCGATCTGTTGGGCGAGGTCGGAGCCCGAGAGCGGGTGGCGCGCGAGGACGAAGACCGTGTCGTCGCCTGCGATGGTGCCGACCACACCGGGCAGACGCGCACGGTCGAGGGCACTCGCCAAGTAGGCCGCGGCACCGGGCGGGGTCCGCAGAACGGCGATGTCGCCCGACGAGTCCGTCGACACGAGCAGGTCCGCTAGCAGGCGGGACACCCGACCTGTTCCGCCGGACACGCCTCGGACGGGGGTGCCGTCCTCGGGCACCACATAGACGCCGGCGCCCCCGTCTGCGGCACGTAGCTTCACCGCACCGAGTTCGTCGAGATCCCGCGACAGAGTGGCCTGGGTTGCCTCTACACCGATGTCGGCCAGCCGCTGCTGCAGATCTGATTGGCTGTGCACGTGATCGGCCGCGAGGATCTCGACGATCCTCGCGTGCCTACCCGCGCGCGTCGCCGCCAGGCGGGACGACTCCGCGTCGGTCACTGGTTCTCCAGCAGCCACGTCAGGAGCGCCTTCTGCGCGTGCAGCCGGTTCTCGGCCTCGTCGAAGACGACGCTCGCCGGGCCGTCGATCACCTCGTCAGTGATCTCCTCACCGCGGTGCGCCGGCAGGCAGTGCAAGACGATCGCGCCGTCCGCCGCATGACCGAGCAGATCGGAGTTGATCTGGAACGGCCGAAACGGGCCCACCCGATCGAGCCCGTCGTCCTCCTGCCCCATCGACACCCAGGTGTCTGTCACGAGCACGTCCGCGCCCGTCGCGGCAACGATGGGGTCGTCGATCACGCTTACGCTGCCGCCGGTCGCTTCGGCCTGCTGCTGCGCCTGCGCTACGACGCCGGCGTCGGGGCGGAAACCCGCCGGGCCGCTCACGCGCACGTGCATCCCGGCAATCGCGCAGCCCAACATCAGCGAGTTCGCCATGTTGTTCGCGGCGTCGCCGAGGTAGGTGATCGTCAGCCCGGCCGCAGAGCCCTTGTGCTCGATGATCGTCTGCAGGTCCGCGAGTACCTGACACGGGTGAAACGAGTCGCTGAGCGCGTTGACGACCGGGGCCGTCGAGTATGCCGCGAGATCGTCGAGGCGGTCCTGTCCGAATGTTCGCCACACGATGGCGTCGACGAACCGGGACAGAACGCGTCCGGTGTCGGCGAGCGACTCGTCGCGCCCCATCTGAGTGGTCGAACCGTCGACGACGACGGCGTGCCCGCCGAGTTGAGAGATGCCGACCTCGAACGAGAACCGGGTACGAGTCGAGTTCTTGTCAAAGATGACTCCGACGGCCTTCGGTCCGGCGAGCGGCTTGGCCGCCAATGGGTCAGCCTTCATCTGTGCGGCGAGTTCGAGGACAGCAGCCTGTTCGGCAGGCGAAAGGTCGTCGTCGCGGAGGAAGTGGCGGGTCATGTCAGCCTTTCGCATGCGCCGCGTGTGCGGCGTCGAGAATCGCAGGCAGGTCGGCGACGAATGCCGCGGCCTGATCGTCAGACAGGATCAGCGGCGGTGCGAGCCGGAGGACGTCCGGCGCGGGCGCGTTGATCAGATAGCCGGCGTCACGCGCGGCCGCGTCGACGTCCTTGGCGGCCGGGGCGGTGAGGACGACGCCCAGCAGTAGGCCGTCGCCGCGCACCTCCTTGATCAGCGGATGGCCAAGACCTTCGATGTCCGCGGTCAACGACTTGCCAAGTGCGTCGACGCGCGCACACAGATGATTCCTGTCGATGTGGTCGAGTACCGCGATGGCCGCGGCCGCACACGCCGGGTTGCCACCGAATGTGGTGCCGTGATCGCCGGGCCCGAGTAGGTCGGCGGCCGGCCCGGTCGCGACGACCGCACCGATTGGCATGCCGCCGCCGAGACCTTTCGCGAGCGTCATCACGTCGGGCACCACGCCAGCGCGCTGATGCGCGAACATCGTGCCGGTCCGCGCGACGCCGGTCTGCACCTCGTCGAGCACGAGCAGAGCCCCGTGCCGGGAAGTGATCTCGCGGGCCGCAGCGAGGTAACCGGGCGGAGGCACGACGACCCCCTTCTCGCCCTGGATCGGCTCGAGGACTACCGCGGCCGTCTGCTCGGAGACAGCGGCTTCGAGCGCCGCGACATCGCCGTACGGCACGAAGTCGACACCCGCGGGCATCGGCTCGAACGGTGCGCGTTTACTCGGCTGCCCGGTCATCGCGAGCGCACCCATCGTCCGGCCGTGGAAGCCGCCATCGGCGGCGATGATCTGTGGTCTGCCGGTGCGGCGCGCGATCTTGAACGCAGCCTCGTTGGCTTCGGTGCCCGAATTACACAAGAACGCTCTGCC
Organism: Gordonia abscondita; assembly: GCF_032711245.1. Taxonomy (GTDB): domain Bacteria; phylum Actinomycetota; class Actinomycetes; order Mycobacteriales; family Mycobacteriaceae; genus Gordonia. The sequence continues at coordinate 3,140,392 of NZ_CP128986.1, read as the reverse complement.
GTCGTGGCCGAACGCCGCGAGGAGTCTCTCCGCGAGTTCGACGACGGGCGGCGAGACGTACAGGTTCGACACGTGTCCGAGCGTCGACAGCTGGCGGGTGACCGCGTCGATGATCTCCGGGTTAGCGTGACCGAGCGCATTGACGGCGATCCCGCCGAGGAGGTCGAGGTACGCCTTGCCGTCGGCGTCGTAGACGACGGCTCCGTCACCACGCACCAGCGCGATCGGCGGAGTCCCGTAATTATTCATCAGCGACGCGGACCACCGCTGCTGCAAGGGTGCGGTCATTACTGCGTTCCTTTCTTGTCTGCGATCACCGTGGTGCCCGCAGTCGACGCGGTCAACAGTGCGGCGACGACTCCGTGCGGCTCGCGGCCGTCGATGACGTGGGCTGCGCCGATACCGGCTTCGACGGCGCGCAGGCACGCCTCCATCTTCGGGACCATTCCCGCGTCCAGACTCGGCAGCAGTCGCGCCACCTCGCTCGCGGTGATGCTCGAGACGAGCGACGAGCGGTCGGGCCAGTCGGTGTACAGGCCTTCGACGTCGGTCAACATCACCAGATGCTCGGCGGCCAGTGCGCCCGCGATGGCCCCGGCCGCGGTGTCGGCGTTGATGTTGTGGACGATGCCGTCGGCGTCCGGTGCGATCGTCGAGATGACTGGGATCCGGCCAGCCCGGATCAGATCGTCGACCGCGGAAGTGTTGACGGCGGTGATGTCACCGACGAGGCCGATGTCGGTCGCTTCGGAGTCGACCATCACAGTGCGACGGGTCGCAGTGAACAAGTGTGCATCCTCGCCGGTGATGCCGACCGCGTAGGGCCCGTGCCGGTTGATGAGTCCGACGAGTTCACGGCCGACCTGACCGAACAGCACCATCCGCGCGACGTCCATCACTTCGGGGGTCGTGACGCGGAAGCCGCCACGGAACTCGCCTTCCAAGCCGAGCCGCTTCAGCATCGCGGAGATCTGCGGACCGCCGCCGTGCACGACGATCGGGTGGATGCCACACGCCCGCAACAGCACCATGTCGTCGGCGAACGCCTTCTTGAGCGTGTCGTCGACCATCGCGTTGCCGCCGTATTTGATCACGACTCGCTTGCCGTGCAGCGACTGCAGAGCCGGCAGCGATTCGGCGATGACGGCGGCCTTCGCCAACGGTGTTCCGTCGATGGCACTCATGACGAGTACGCCGAGTTCTCTTCGACGTACGCGTGCGAGAGGTCAGTCGTCCGGACGGTCGCTTCACCGTCGCCGAGATTCAGGTCCGCGACCACGTGGATGTGGTCGCCACTCAGGTCGACGTCGCGGGCGCCGGGCACACCGGTGCCAGCTTCGCACACGGTAGATCCGTTGAACGACACGGCGATCGCGTCGGGATCGATGGTCACCGGGGTCACCCCGATGGCCGCGAGTACCCGGCCCCAGTTCGGGTCGGACCCGAACAGGGCGGTCTTGACGAGCGAATCACGGGCCACCGACCGGGCGACGACGAGCGCTTCGTCGTCGGTCCGCGCGCCAGTCACAGTGATGTCGACGCGCTTGGTAACGCCTTCGGCGTCGTTCTGCAGCTGCGCCGCCAGGTCGTCGCAGACAGCGAACACGGCCGCATCGAGGTCGTCCTGGGGGACTTCGATCGCGCTGGCCCCCGACGACAACAACAGCACGGTGTCGTTCGTCGACATGGAGCCGTCGATGTCGAGACGGTCGAAGGTGCGTGCTGTCGCGGTACGCAGCGCCGTGTCGAGTTGCTCCGGCGTCACCTTCGCGTCGGTGGTCAGCACGATGAGCATCGTCGCGAGCGACGGCGCCATCATGCCAGCGCCCTTCGCCATGCCGCCGACGTTCCAGCCTCCCGGATGGTGCAGGGCCACCTGTTTCGGGATCGTGTCAGTCGTCATGATCGCGTAGGCCGCGTCCGTGCCGCCTTCGATACCGCCGCCCATCTCATGCACGATCTCGGTGACGCCGGCGAGGACCTTGTCCATCGGCAACCGATCGCCGATCAGGCCCGTCGAGCACACCGCGACCTCACCGGCGCCGGTCTCGGTGCCCCAGTTCGACAGCGCTTGCGCGACCGCTTCCGCCGTCGCATGCGCGTCCTGGAAGCCGCCCGGACCGGTGCACGCGTTGGCGCCGCCCGAATTGAGGATCACCGAACGGAGGTGCCGCGCGGTAAGGACCTGCTGCGACCAGAGGACGGGAGCCGCCTTGACCTGATTTCTGGTGAAGACGCCTGCGGCGTCGTACTCAGGGCCCTCGTTGAACACGAGCGCGAGGTCGGGCCTGCCGCTGGCCTTGATGCCCGCGGCCAATCCCGCCGCCCGGAAGCCGAGAGGCGCGGTCACGCCCTGACGCCGGACCATCCGGCCGCCGGACGTCGGGTCAGTGAATTCAGTTGGCTCCAACGGAGCCTGCGGCTGTCCTGCGGTCACGGTGCCACTCCCACTACAGTCAGGCCTTCGGTCTCGGTGAAGCCGACGGCGAGGTTCATCGATTGGACGGCTGCCCCGCCGGTCCCCTTGGTCAGATTGTCGACGACGCCGACCGCGGTAAACGTGCCGGTTCGCTCGTCCACCGCGATCCCGATGAGAACTGCGTTCGATCCGACAACCGAACCCGTCTCCGGGAATTGGCCTGCGGGCAGGACGTGCACGAACGGCTCGTCGGCGTACGCCTTCTCGTACGCGTCGCGCAACTGCGGCTCGGTCGCGGTGGTCCGCGCCGTGCACGTGGCGAGAATGCCGCGCGTCGTCGGTACGAGCACTGGCGTGAAGGAGACGTCGACGGGGGTGTTCGCCGCGTTCGACAATGCCTGCGTGATCTCCGGGGTGTGCCGGTGTGCGCCGCCGACCCCGTATGCCCGCACCGAGCCGATGACCTCCGCGGCGAGCAGATTCGCTTTGGGCGACCGGCCGGCGCCGGACGCCCCCGACATCGCCACAACGTTGATCCGCGAGTCGACCAGACCGGACGCGAGCGCAGGAAGCAGCGAAAGGATCGAGACCGTCGGATAGCAGCCCGGCACCGCGACCCGAGTCGTCGAGGACAGGATCTCGCGATTGCCCGGCAGTTCGGGCATGCCGTATGGCCAGGTCCCCGCGTGGTCGCCGCCGTAGTAGTGCGTCCACTCCGCCGGGTCGCTGAGTCGGAAGTCGGCTCCGCAGTCGATGATGATCGTCGACGGAGGCAGCGCGTCGGCAATGACCGCCGACTGACCGTGCGGCAAGCCGAGGAACACGACGTCGTGCCCGGCCAGGATCTCCGGAGTGCTCTCCTGCAGGATCCGGTCGGCCAGCGGGAGCAGATGTCTGTGATGTTCCCCGAGTCGGGTTCCGGCGTTTCCGCCAGCCGTCAGTGCGCCGATCTCCAGTTCGCCCGTGGCCAGACGGGGATGGCCGCACAGGAGCCGAAGGATCTCGCCGCCCGCGTATCCACTCGCACCCGCGACCGCAACCTTGATAGTCATATCAATCATTATGCATGACAACGCAAAGTAATTCAGTCTGGGGGATATCGACGCTGGCAGATCGGCGGGCCCAGGCGCAAAAGACTGAGCGAGAAGAGGTCAGGCAGCCGACCGCAGAGTGATCACGGTGATCTCCGGTGGGGCTAGCACACGGACCGGCGGACCCCACGCACCTGTTCCGCGGGTGACGTAGACGGGGACGCCGTCGACGTCGCCCCAGCCCGCCGTCACCGGCTGCTCGAATCCGACCAGGTACTTCAATGGCCACATCTGGCCGTCGTGCGTGTGGCCCGACAATTGCAGGTCGGCGCCGTACTCGGCTGCGTCTTCGGCTTGAATCGGCTGATGCGCGAGCAGGATGACCGGATGCGACGAGTCACGGCCGCCGAGCGCCGCCGAATAATCGGGTTCGTGCGGGGCGGGAGCGGTCGCGTCGTACACGCCCGCGAGGTCGACGACCCCATTGCCGCGCCTGAGCTCGACGCGTTCGTTACGGAGGGTCCGGACGCCGAGCGTCTCCCAATAGTCGAGCCATGCGCCGCCGTCATCGACGTAGTACTCGTGGTTGCCGCTGATCCCGAACACGCCGAGCGGTGCATGCAGGTCCCGCAACGGTTCCAGGTCCGGACCGACCTTCGCCACGGTCCCGTCGGTCAGGTCTCCCCCGAGGACGATCAGATCCGGGTGCTCGGCCATCACGTCGTCGACCACCTTGCGGACGAATCCCTCGCCGCGCGCGGGACCGACGTGGACGTCCGTGACGAACGCGATCCGGACGCCGTCGAACGACGCGGGCAGGCCGGCGATGTGTGCGTCCTCGGCGACGATCTTCGGTGATGATGCCTCGACAAGCCCGTAGCCGGTGACCGCGAAGGCAACCACCACGACAACAGCACTCGCTGCGGCGATCGCGCGACGCGGCAGTCCGTCCGCGCGCCTGCGCATGACGAGCCGCACCAGCCGGACCGCTGCCGACACGAGTGCGACGAGCACGGTGCCCAATAGCAGGTAGAAGACGACCGCCGCCCAGGTGAAACCGATGAAGCCGACCGGGCGCGACCACGACGGGTCGAACAGGTCGCCGACCGCGAACGCGATCGTCGTCGCAACGCCGAACACGATCAGCACGCTGTCCGCAGCCACCGCCCACCGTCCGCGCAGCCCGGTCGCCCGCACCAGACGTCGGTGTAGCCAGAACGTGACGAACAGCGCGGCGACCGCCGCGACGACCAGACGGATCACCGGAGCCGGGCGCCCACCGTGGCTGCCGCCCGTTCGACTGCGGCCAGCTTCGCCGCACTCGCATCGTCCTCGGTGAGCGTGCGGTCGTCCGCGCGGAACGTGAGCGCGAACGTCAGCGACTTATTGCCCTCGCCGACTTGCTCACCGGTGAACACGTCAAAGAGTGAGATCGATTCGAGGAGCTCGCCCGCGCCGTCCCGCAACGCGTCCTGCACTAATTGTGCGGCGACGTCCGCGGCGACGACGACGTTCACATCCTGCAGGACCGCCGGAAAGGGAGAGACCTTCGGCGACGGCAGGTTCTCGGTGAGCGGCATCGCGTCGACGTCGATCTCCACTGCGCACAGGCGCGCAGGCAGACCAGCGCGCTCGAGGACGGCGGGATGCAACTCGCCCGCGTGCCCGACGGTCACCCCGTCGACCTCCAGTCGCGCACAGCGACCCGGATGCCACGGCAGGGTGTCGTCCGCGACGAAAGTCAGCTCGACCCCCGACGTCGCGGCGATCACGCGGGCCGCCTCGAACGCGTCGTAGGCGTCGGCGGCGCGGCCTGCACCCCACGGTCCCGCCGGCTCGCGCAACCCGGTGAGCACAGCGGCGGCGTATAGCGGCTGACGCGGCAGCGACGCGTCCAGCGCGGCCAGTTCGTCGTCGGACGGCCGCCGGGTGACGTCGAGAGCTCCGACGACCGGCCCCTGAGCACCGCCGAGGACCACCTGGCCGACCGCGTACAGCGCCAGGTCGCGATGTCCGCGTGCGACGTTTCGACCGGCCATCTCGAGTAGTCCAGGAAGCAGCGTGGTGTTGAGTTCGGGCCGATCAGCCTCAAGCGGGTTGAGCACCGAGAGGGTGGACCGGCGCGGATCGTCGTCGGCCAACCCCCACGTGTCGAGGACGCCCGCAGGCATGAACGGGTACGGCAACACCTCGATGAAGCCGTCCGCGGCGAGCGCGTACCCGATCGCGCGACGGCGCCGTTGACCTGCGGTGAGGCCGCGTCCACCGGGGGCGCTCGGCACGACGGCGGGGATGTCCTCGAGACCTTCCAACCGTAGAACCTCTTCGACGAGATCGGCGCCTTGGCCGAGATCGGGACGCCACGACGGCGGGGTCACCGTCAGCAGGTCGCCCGACTCGTCGACCGTGCAGCCGACCTCACGTAGTCGCGCGGCAGTCGTTCCCGCCGGGTACTCGACGCCCGCTGTCGCATCCGGAAGTCCCGGAGCTATCCGGATCGGAGCGACGGGATCGGTGTCGGCGCGCACGTCCGACAGTTCGCCCGCGACACGTCCACCCGCCAGTTCGACGATGAGCGATGCGCCCCGGTCGGACGCGACGGCCGTCAGTTCTGGATCGACGCGGCGCTCGAATCGCTTCTGCGCCTCCGAGCTCAGTTTGTGTCGCTTGCCCGTGCGGAACACGCGGACCTGATCGAAGTTCGCTGATTCGAGCAGCACGTCGACGGTGTCGTCGCCGACCTCGGTCGCCGCGCCGCCCATGACCCCAGCCAGGGCGATGGGACCGGACTCGTCAGCGATGACGACGTCTTCCGGATCGAGGGTGCGGGTGACACCGTCGAGCGTCTCGAGGGTCTCCCCCGCCCGCGCCGACCGCACAGTGATCGCACCCTGCACCTTGTCGGCGTCGAACGCGTGGAGCGGCTGTCCGAGCTCGATCATCACGTAGTTGGTGGCGTCGACGATCGCCGAGATCGGGCGGATACCCGCCACCATGAGGCGTTTGACCATCCACCACGGCGACTGGGCGGTGGGCTCGACACCGGAGATCACGCGCGCCGTATAGCGGGTCGCGGCGCTGCCTGCGTCGATCGAGACCGGCCACGGCTCGCGGACCTCGTCGACAGTCAACGTCTCGCCGGGTCGTCCGGCGTCGACGTACGGCACGGCGAACGCGCTCGCGAGTTCGCGGCCGAGCCCGCGCATCGAGAACGCGTAGCCGCGGTCCGGCGTCACATTGACCTCGATCGCAGTGTCGTCGAGTCCGAGTGCGTCGCGTGCGTCGGCGCCCGGCTCGGCGGTACCCGGTGCGAGGACCAAGATGCCCGAATGGTCGGTGCCGATGCCGAGTTCGGTGACCGAGCAGATCATGCCGTCGGACGTCTTGCCGTATGTCTTGCGCGTGGCGATCTCGAACGGCCCCGGCAGCACACTGCCGGGAAGCGCGACGACGACGAGGTCGCCGACACTGAAGTTCCGGGCCCCACACACGATGTCGCGTGGGGCGTCCTCACCGACCTCGACCTGGCAGAAACGAATCGGCTTCTTGAAGTCAGTGAGCTCCTCGATCTCGGCGACACGACCGACGACGAGCGGTCCGGTGATCTCCGGGAACGGTTCGACGTCTTCGATCTCGAATCCGACGCGGACGAATCCCGCGTCGATCTCGTCGGTGGACGCGGCCCAGTCGGGCGTGCCGTTGCGCAGTACTTCGGTCAACCAGGACTGTGGGAGTCGCACGGGGTAACCAACTTCTTTCGTGTGGAACTCGGGTCGCGAGCCATTCCGCTCGCGGACGTCGATGTGGCTGGTGGCGGTCGAGGAGGCGGCTAGAACGCCGGGCCGAACGGGGCGGTGAAGCGGACGTCGCCTTCCACCATGTCGCGCATGTCCGGCAGGTCGTTGCGGAATTGCAGGGTCCGTTCCAGACCCATGCCGAAAGCGAATCCGGTGTAGACGTCGGGGTCGATCCCGTTGGCGCGGAGCACGTTCGGGTTGACCATGCCGCATCCGCCCCACTCGACCCAACCTGCGCCGCCCTTCTTGCCGGGGAACCAGACGTCCACTTCGGCGGACGGCTCGGTGAACGGGAAGTACGACGCCCGCATCCGCGTGGTGGTCTCCGGGCCGAACAGTGCCTTCGCGAACGCTTCGAGGGTGCCGCGCAGATTTGCCAGCGTCAGCCCTTTGTCGACGGCGAGCCCTTCGATCTGGTGGAACACCGGCGTGTGCGTCGCGTCGAGCTCGTCGGTGCGGAACGTGCGGCCAGGGCAAGCGACGTAGATCGGGACGTCGCGGCTGAGCATCGACCGCACCTGCACCGGTGAGGTGTGGGTGCGCAACACGAGCCGGGAATCGGCGTCCGATCCTTCCTCGGGCGCAATGTAGAAGGTGTCCTGCATCGACCGCGCGGGGTGATCGGGGAGGAAGTTCAGCGCATCGAAGTTGTGGTGCTCGGTCTCCACCTCGGGGCCTTCGGCGATCTCCCAGCCCATCGCGACGAACACATCGGCGACCTGCTCGGCGATGACCGTGATCGGGTGACGCGCACCTTGCGGCCGCCGACCGGCAGGCAACGTCACGTCGATCGATTCGGCTACGAGCACCGCGGCATCGCGTTCGGCGGTCAGGACGGCGGTCCGCTCGTCGAGAGCGGCCGCGACGCGACCGCGCACCTGGTTGACTAGCTTGCCTGCCGACGACCGCTGGTCCTTCGGGATGGACCCGAGGGCACGTCTCGCGAGCGCGATCGGCGACCGGTCGCCGACGTGCGCGATCTTCGCCTGGGCTAGATCGTCGAGGTCGGACGCTGCGTCGAACGCGGCGATCGCGGCGACGACGGCGGCTTCGAGCTGCTCGTCGGTCGGGAACTCGTTACCCGAGTCGGGGACTTCTTTGGGATTCTGCGCGTCGGCCACCTGGCTCGCATCTCCTGCACCTGCGACGGAAAAGGACACTCACAGCGTAATCGACCAGGCATAAGGCTCAGAGGCCAGCCCGGAACAGGGTTGCCACGCCGACACGCGTCATTCGCGGAACCTAACGCGATACCGACATTCTGATGTCCGAAGGGATACATTTCTGTTGGTCGCACCGCCGTCGGCGACGACGCAGACCATCGTCGCCGACCACGAACATCGCCCATGGAGGAACCGTGTCAGCTCAACCCGGAACAGTCATCGCCGGATACCGAGTGATCTCGCTGCTCGGGTCGGGTGGCATGGGCGACGTGTACGTCGTGGAGAATCCGCAACTACACCGCAAAGAGGCGATGAAGGTCATCTCCGTCGCAGGGGCCTCCAATGCGGACTTCCAGCAGCGCTTCGCCAACGAGGCCCGCACTGCGGCGTCCCTCGACCATCCGAGCATCATCACGGTCCACAGCTACGGGGTCGCAGATCAGGAGGGGTCGGACCAGGCAGCCGGGCTCCCCTGGTTCACGATGAGTTATCTCGACGGTCCCGACATGGCGTCGACACGTCTCACGCCCGCGGAGACCGTCGCGGCTGTCTCCCAGGTCGCCGCCGCACTCGATTACGCCCACACGCGGACGGTCGTCCACCGCGACATCAAACCGGCCAACATTGTCATCACGCGAGACAGCGACGGTGGCCTCGCACGCGCCGTGATCCTCGACTTCGGCATTGCTAAGCTCTCCGACTCCCCGCACCTGACTGCCATGAACTCGGTCGTCGGCACCATGGCGTACACCGCGCCGGAGATCATCTCCGGACAGCCGGCCTCCGCGAAGTCCGATCAGTACGCGCTCGCCTGCACCACCTATCAGGTCCTGACCGGACACGCACCGTTTGAGGCCGACACCGCGACAGCATTGATGATGGCCCACGTCCAGAAGCCGCCGCCGCCGCTCGGCCAGGCCCGACCCGACCTCGCGTCACTCGGTCCGATCCTCGCCCGCGCCATGGCCAAGGATCCGGCTGCTCGCTTCCGGGACTGCCGCGAGTTCGCGGCCGAACTCGGCCGCGCGTTCACCCAGACCGCGGCGGGTACCGCCACGTCCATCGCACCGACGCCGCAGCGGCCTCCTACGCCGATGCCGGGACCGGTGGCGGGCCCGACATCCGGCCCCGCACCGACGCCCGCACCATCGAACCCCGGTTTCGCACCGGTCGCAGGCATGACGCCGTACCCCGGCGCGAGCAATCAGCCCGCGTACGCGTCCAACCCGCAGCAGCCCGGCTTCGGACCGAACGGGCCGGGCGGCCCCGGCATGCCGCCGCCCGGACTGTGGAACACCGGCCCGGGCGGTCTGCCGCCGCGGCCGCCGAAGAAAAGCAAACGCGCCCTATTCATCGCCCTCGCCGTGCTCGCCATCGCGATCATCGCCATCGCAGGCACGTCGCCCGTGTGGTGGCCGTCGTCCGACGACGGGGCTGACCACACGGTCGCGACTGAGAGCCTTGAGGTCTCGTTCGGAGTGGCTTGCTCGATCCGCGACAGCGAACTGTACTGCTGGGGCGATAACGGGACCGGGCAGCTCGGGGACGGCACCACGACCGACCGGGCGAACCCCGCCAAGGTGAACGGACTCACCGACGTGACCGCTGTCGCCGTCGGCGGCTTCCTCGACGACGAAAGCGAGATCAAGGCGACGACGTGTGCCATCGCGTCCGGCGAAGCGTATTGCTGGGGTGCTGCAGGCTCGGGCCAGGTCGGGAACGGATCGGACTCACAGGCAACGCAGACGACGCCGCTGAAGGTGCCGAACCTGACGAACGTCACCGCCATCGCGACCAGTTACGCCGCCACCTGCGCCGTGTCCGACGGCGACCTGTACTGCTGGGGGTACGGCACCACCGGGCAGATCGGCAACGGCGGTACTGCCGAGCGAGTCCTTGCCCCGACCAAGGTCTCCGGGATCTCCGACGTGAAGTCGGTGTCGATGGGCTCGGGCACGGTGTGCGCGATCGATGGGGAGTCCGACCTGTACTGCTGGGGCAGCAACCAGAACGGACAGCTCGGCGACGGATCCACTTCCCAACGGAACTCGCCGGTCAAGGTGAACCTACTCAAAAACGTGGACGACGTCTCGGTGGGTATGAGCCGAGATAGTGACAAGCGGCTCCAGATCGAGACATGCGCAATCGCAGACGGCAAAGTGTACTGCTGGGGCAACGGACTCGGAACCGACTCGACCGACCGCTCGGCACCTGCCGAAGTCCCCGGTTTCACCGACCCAAAGCAGATCACGGCCGACGTCGATACCGCGTGTGTGGTCGAATCGGCAGGCGACGTGTACTGCTGGGGCAATAACTCCAAGGGTCAGGTCGGCAATGGCACGACAACGTCGATAGATAAGCCTGCGAAGGTCTCGAGTCTGCGGGACGTCAACGTCGCGAAGACCGGCGGAAGCACGACGTGCGCAGGCACCAACGCGAATGAGGTCTACTGCTGGGGCACCAACTCCAGCAAACAGGTCAGTTCGTCGGAGGACTCGACCAATTCGACGAGCCCGGTCAAGATCAACTTCTGACCGATCGGGCTACGGTACTCGCCCACGCGGGCCGGTCACCGGTTCTGGACGCGGGCGCTCGCATAGAGGCAGATCGCGCTCGCGGCCGCGAGATTCAGGCTCTCGGCGTGACCGTGGATCGGGATCGACAACCGGTGGTCGGCGTCGGCGAGGATCTCCTCCGGTAGCCCGTGCGCCTCGTTGCCGAACAGCCAGGCGTGCGGCGAGCGTAGCGTCTCATCGGCGCTATCGAGCGACAATTCCCCGTCCATCGTGGTCGCGATGAGGGCCGCCCCTGCGGCGCGGATGCGGGCGAGCGCACCGACGATGTCGGTGTCCCGCACCACTGGAATATGGAAGACGCTGCCGGCCGAGGCTCGCACACTCTTCGCGTTGTGCGGGTCGACGGCGTCCCCAAGCAGGATCACCGCATCGGCGCCCATCGCGTCGGCGCATCTCGTCAACGTCCCGACATTGCCGGGTTCGCGCGGTTCGACGGCCACGACGAGTAGAGAAGGTCGGCCATCGAGTACAGCAGCCAGCGTCGACGTCAACAGATCGCAGACCGCGAACACTCCCGGTGATGTTGTCGCTTCCGACAGCTTCGACGCCGCCCGGTCGTTCAGTAGATGGACCGGCAGGTCTGCGTCGAGCGCGCGCCGCACAAGTGGCTCGTGTCGCTCTACGTCGGTCTCGCGGACCAGCAGCACACGCGCGCGCCCCGTGGAAAGTGCTGCGTCCACCGAATTGAATCCCTCGACGAGGAAACAGTTTTCGGCGCGCCGCACCGACGCCCGGTGCAGTTTCGCCAACGAAACGACCCGCGACGATCGTTCGGTGAGAACGTTCGTCGCGGGTCGTTTGTCGATCATGTCTCGCTCCGCTCGGCAGGCGAGCTCATATCTCGAGTCCGCTCAGCTGATCAGGCAACCGGCGCGTTGACGTCGGCGGGCAGCGCGGCGCGAGCGACCTCGACGAGACCGGTGAAGGCCGCCGGGTCGGTGATCGCGATATCGGAGAGGACCTTACGGTCGACCTCGACACCGGCGAGCTTCAAGCCCTGGATGAGGCGGTTGTACGTGATGTCGTTCGCGCGGGCCGCAGCGTTGATGCGAGTGATCCACAGCTTGCGGAAGTCGCCCTTGCGCTGGCGACGGTCACGGTACGCGTACGTCAACGAGTGGAGCTGCTGCTCCTTCGCCTTGCGGTACAGGCGCGACCGCTGTCCGCGGTAGCCCTTCGATGCCTCGAGAGTTGCGCGGCGCTTCTTCTGGGCGTTGACCGCCCTTTTCACACGTGCCATTAGTCAGTAATCCTTTTACGTCGTGTCAGGGAAGATCAGCGGTTGAGCAGTCGCTTGATACGCGGTGCGTCGTTCTCGCTCACCACGGTGGTGCCGTCGAGACGGCGGGTGACGCGTGACGACTTGTGCTCGAGAAGGTGGCGCTTGCCTGCCTTCTGGCGAACGATCTTGCCGCTGCCGGTCACCTTGAAACGCTTCGCGGTGCCCTTGTGGGTCTTGCTCTTCGGCATGGTTTTCCTTAAATCAGGCGAACTCCAGCTGCACCGGCGCACCGGCGCTACTCGAATCCGCTTAGGTGCGGAGTTCTTTGTGTGGACCTATTCGGGTGACTGCTGGGCCTTGGCCCGCGTCTTCGCGCCCTTGTGTGGGGCCAGGACCATCGTCATGTTGCGGCCGTCCTGCTTCGCCGAAGTCTCGACGAAACCGTATTCCGCGACGTCGTTGCCCAACCGCTGAAGCAGACGGAAACCGAGTTCGGGCCGAGACTGCTCACGGCCACGGAACATGATGGTCACCTTCACCTTGGAACCCGCTTCGAGGAACCGGACGACGTGACCCTTCTTGGTCTCGTAGTCGTGGTCGTCGATCTTAGGCCGGAGCTTCTGCTCCTTGATGACGGTCATCTGCTGATTACGGCGGGATTCGCGCTTCTTCTGCGCCGCCTCGTACTTGAACTTGCCGTAGTCCATGATCTTGCACACGGGCGGGCGCGCGTCAGGCGCGACCTCGACCAAGTCCAAGTCGGCGTCGAAAGCCAGGCGGAGCGCATCTTCAACACGCACGATGCCCACCTGCTCTCCCCCGGGGCCGACCAGACGGACCTCGGGAACGCGGATGCGCTCATTGATGCGGGTTTCAGTGCTGATGGGGCCTCCTCGATAAATGGGTACTCACTTGGCCGGCCAGGAGAACTGGCAGCTCGAGGAGATCGAGACCGAATAAACACCGTCGCGCGCAGAGCTTCACCGGCTGCGATTGCTCGCGGGTGGTGCTCCGTCGTCTCGCAACGGTGTGACCGGAACCGGACAACAGCGGGCGTGTGGGCCTGCGTCGTACGGTGGGACTCGAGTTCCTCTTGCTACCCCGGCGTCAACCGGAGCGGTCATGCTGTGGAAGTCTAACAGGCGTGAGCGCTAACTCCTACTCGACCGGCGGCTCCTCCTCCGACGACACGCATACGCATGTCGCACCGGGCGGGGCTGCAGATGACAACGTCCGCGAGCTCGCGACAATTCCCGCCGTCGAGGTGACCACTCGAGCGGCGATCATGTTGATGAGCGCTGCCGCCGAGAAGATTGGGCCCGAAGCGGGCGGCGAAGCTGAGCACCAAGATCTTCCCGAAGCGCGCGCACTCGTCACCGCGCTCGCAGGTCTGGTGACCGCCGCGTCACCCGACCTCGGCCTGCATCGTAAGCCGATCCTGGACGGACTCAAGGCGCTCCAGTCGGCGTTCCGCGAGGCGTCCGCGTACCCGGACGCGCCCGGCGAAGGGCCCGGCGAGAAGTACACGGGCCCAGTCAAGGGTTGACGGGGCAATGACGTCGCCGGACCGAAGCGGGACGACGATCGGCGACTATCGTCTCGACTCACTGCTCGGCCGCGGCGGAATGGGCGAGGTGTATCGCGCATTCGACGTGCGCCGGAGTCGAGTCGTGGCGCTGAAAGTCTTACCGCCGGAGTTCGGCCACCACCCCGAACTCCGCGAGAGATTCGACCGGGAATCGCGCCTTGCGGCACGTCTCGAACACCCCCACATCGTCCCGATCCACGACTGGGGGCAGATCGGCGACACCCTGTTCCTGGACATGCGACTGATTCGCGGTCGGACGTTCGGCGACCTGCTGCGTTCGGAGCGCGTCGACATCGGCCGGTCCCTAGGCATCCTCGCTCAGATCGCGAGCGCACTGGACGCTGCGCACGCTGTCGGTCTGGTTCACCGCGACGTCAAGCCGGACAATATTCTGATCGGCGATGGCGACTTCGCATACCTGTTGGACTTCGGTATCGCGCAGGCGGCTGATAACACTCGTCTGACACAGACCGGTGGCGTGGTGGGATCGATCGCCTACATGGCGCCTGAACGTTTCGAGGACGGGCCGGTGGGGCCGAGCGTCGACGTGTATGCCCTCGCCTGTGTGCTGGTCGAATGCCTCACCGGGCGTCCCCCGTTCGGCGGCTCGGACATCCCCACCGTAATGCGCGGCCACCTGCTGGAATCGCCGCCACGCACCGGGACCGTGTTCGATCCGGTCATTGCGCGCGGCCTCGCCAAGGCCGGCGCTGACCGATATCCGTCGTGTGCAGAACTCGTCTTTGCCGCCCAGGCGGCAATTGCGCGACCCACACCCCCGTACGCCCATGTGTCGCCCGCACCGCCCACCGTCCCACAATTTTCCACGACATTCCCACGAGCGGTACCTGCTCCTCCGAATCTGCTGTTACACGATCCTGGTCTGCATAGAACGCGCCGACGGCGCGCGAGGGTCGCAGTCGCGACCCTCGCTCTCGTCGCCGTACTCGCCGTCGGCGGGTACTTGATCGCGAACCGGCACGGTGAGGCCGCGCAGGCGGGCACGTCACCGAGCGCCGTGACCGCCGGTTCGGAGACCGCAGGCACGCAGACCGTCACCTGCCAATACCCGACCGCCGCCGCTACTGGGATCCGCTCGGTCGGTCCACCCGACGCCGCCCAGCCCCGCACCGGCAGCGGCGCTCTGCATCTGTCGATGTCGACGGGCGACATCGACGTCCGTCTCGACCGGGCGCTCGCTCCGTGCAACGTTGCGGCTGTAGAGACGCTCGCCAACGCTAAGTTTCTCGACTACCAAGGATGCTCTCGCCTCAGCGGCTACATTCTGGTCTGCTCAGCGGGCGGAGCCGGACCGAACAGCCCGGACATCCAAGCAGAGTTCGACGGCCCCGGCTGGACGAGCCCGAACGAGCCACCGACCGGATTGCCAGTCGCCGAGGGCAAGATCGACTCACTCGGTCGGCAGCAGGTCACCTATCCCAGAGGTGCGATGCTGATAACGAATCCCGGCGCTCAGGAAGGCACCGACGTGGCGAACGGGTCGTCGTCCTACTTCTTCGTGGTCAAGCCGATCATCACCGCACCGCTGTACACAATGGTCGGCGAGGTCACGTCCGGCATGACAATGCTCGACCGCATCGTCCGTGACGGGTTCGAGCCCGCCCGACCGGGCGCCAACTTCGGCATGCCGAATACGATGCCGAACGTCGTCAGCGCTGTCGTCACCTCATGACCAGTCCGGCCGCGTCTACGCTAGTCGTATGACGTTTCGAGGATCACCGGACGGAGCCGCCGAAGGCGAGCCCGATTACATCGACGCCGAGATCGTCGAGGCCGCGACCTCCCCCGATTTCACGCCGACCGTGCACGCACCGACTGTCGAAGAGGTCACCGGGTACACCGAGTCCGGCGTCCCGACGTTCGACTTCGTTCGCGACAAGATCGACCATCGCACCGCTACCGCGGACGGCGGACAGTTCCTCGCCGAATCCGGCCCGGAAGCCGCGGTCCTCGACGAGGCGATGGCCGCACGTGACGATGCCGCTAAGCGCAAGCTCGACGAGATCCGCAAGTCGATGGGGTTGTAGCCTCACCGAATCGGTGCAGTCTGCACTCACGCACCGGTAAATGGCGGGACCGCGATGCACGGCACCTGCCGCGGATGTTCGGGGTCGAGCGCATTCAACACGAAAGCCGCACTCCGCCGGTTCGCGACGATCGACAGGTGATCGGAGTGGTCCTTCGCGCAGCCGTCCTGCACCGTAATGTTTCGGACGCTCGTCCCTGCCGGACCGTCGAGGATCCCCACACTGTACGGCGTGACAATCGTGTCGTGCCGGGTGACGATGTTCGTGTAGTGCACTCCGGGCAGATACGGCGTCGGGAGCCGAACGGCACGATTGAAGTCAAGAGCGGCGGGCGGCTTCGTGCAGTCGGGACAGTCTGGCCTGGTCATCTCCTTGACACCTAATAGTTTCCGCAGCCGCCCGACCATGTCGCCGAGCTCATCGTCCTGGTCGGGCCCCTGCCGCCAATACGGCGCCAAGGAGATATACGCATTCACATGGCCCGCACCGCCGAGGTACTTCATCCAGTAGGTGGGATGCTCTGTGCCCTGAGAGTGCCCGACAACCTCTAGCTTGTCCGAGCCGGTCGCCGCGAGAACACGATCAGCGAATACTTTGATCTGCCACGAACTGTCGACCTTCGGCCCGAGTCCGCCGAGCGCAGACGCTGGCCAGAGCGTGCTGAGCGCCCCATACGTCGGCGCGAACACACAGTAGCCATCCGCGACGAGAATCGCAGCGAGCGTCCCCCAATTGGTCTGACGTCCACCGCCGGTCCCGTGCAAGAGCATCACCGGACGGGGATGCTTCGCCGTCGGCCGGCAATCGAAATCGTTTGTCCCAGGTAGTGAACCGCCGGGGTTTGCGAGTTCGGCGCGGATCCCGTCGAGGAAGCTGTAGGTGATCGGCGCAGCGTGTACGGGCGGCGCCGCGAGCCCAGACAGGCACAGCGCGGCGACCACGGCGACGACTCCGGAGACCAGCGAACGACCCATGATCGTCACGCTAGACGATCACGAGCATTCGGGGAGGTCTATCACCGAGGCACGCTGCGAGAATCCTGAGCAGTGAGTACAACCGTCTGGCCGTCGTCGCCGTAGACGATGTACGGCCGGTAACCGATCGCGTCGGCGAACTCGGCGGCCGCGGCGGCCTGCCCGTGATGCATCTCCAGCGCGACGGCACCGCCCGGCACCAGGAAGTCGAGCGAGCTTCGCAGGAGCCGTCGCACCGCGTCGAGGCCGTCGGAGCCGCCGAACAGGGCTGCGGGCGGCTCATGGTCGACGGCCTCGGCGGGTAAGAGGCCTGCGTAGTCGTCGGGCACGTACGGGGTGACGGCGGCGACGACCGCGACTCGTCCGCGCGTCTGCTCCGGCAGTGCCGCGAGCAGATCGCCCCGGTGAACGTCGGAGGCTGGGACGTTGCGGCGTGCAAAACGCAACGCACGTTCGTCGGTGTCGGTGAGGAGCACCGATGTACTCGGCGCCGTCCTTGCGACCCAGGCGCCGATCGGCGCCACCCCGCAGCACGCCTCGACGAAAGCGCCGTCCACGTCGGCGACCAGCTCGGCCGCGACCGCTGCCAACAGCAGCGACCGTTGTCGAGGAACGAACACTCCCGCGCCGACGTGCAGGTCGAGACCGCCGAACTCGACTCGTCCGACAATGTGCTCCAAGGGCTCCCCCGCCGCACGCCGCCGCACCCACGCGGCCAGCTGGCCGTCGTCGCGAACCCACCGGCGCAGAATGCGTGCCTCGTCGTCCGCGAACACGCAGCCCGCGGACCTCAACGCATCGACGACGGGATCGATCAACCGGCCGCTTCGACCCGAGGGAGAAGGTCGGCGATGAAGCCACCGGTGTGCGATTCCGGAACGGCTGCGACAGCTTCCGGCGTGCCCTGCGCGACGATGGTGCCGCCGCCATTGCCACCTTCGGGACCCATGTCGATGATCCAGTCGGCCGTCTTGATGACGTCCAGATTGTGTTCGATGACGATCACCGTGTTGCCCTTGTCAACGAGCCCGTTGATCACCAGTAACAGTTTGCGGATGTCTTCGAAGTGCAGGCCGGTAGTCGGCTCGTCGAGAATGTAGACGGTGCGTCCGGTCGACCTCTTCTGCAGTTCGGATGCGAGCTTCACTCGCTGTGCTTCACCGCCGGAGAGGGTCGGCGCGGGCTGACCGAGTCGGACGTATCCGAGCCCGACCTCAACGAGCGTCTTCAAGTACCGGTGGATCGACGTGACCGGCTCGAAGAAGTCGGCGGCTTCGTCGATGGGCATGTCGAGGACTTCCGCGATCGTCTTGCCCTTGTAGTGCACTTCGAGAGTCTCTCGGTTGTAGCGCGCGCCGTGGCACACCTCGCACGGGACGTACACGTCCGGTAGGAAGTTCATCTCGATCTTGATCGTGCCCTCGCCCATGCACGCTTCGCAACGTCCGCCCTTGACGTTGAACGAGAAGCGTCCCGGCTGATAGCCGCGGACCTTCGCCTCGGTCGTCGCCGCGAACAGGGTGCGGATCTTGTCGAAGACTCCTGTATAGGTCGCCGGGTTGGAGCGCGGAGTGCGCCCGATCGGCGACTGGTCCACCTGGACTAGCTTGTCGAGGTGTTCGAGACCTTTGATGCGGGTGTGGTGTCCCGGAACCTGCCGGGCACCGTTCAGCTTGTTCGCCAACACGGTCGCGAGGATGTCGTTGACGAGCGTCGACTTGCCGGATCCGGACACTCCAGTGACCGCGGTGACCACACCGAGTGGGAATGAGACGTCGATTCCGCGCAGATTGTTCTCGCGCGCCCCGACGACTGTGACCTGACGTTTCTTGTCGATCGAACGGCGGACGGTGGGCACTTCGAGCGCTTCACGACCGGACAGATAGGCGCCCGTCAGCGAGGCTTCGTTGGCCAAGAGACCCGCATAGTCACCGCTGTGCACCACCTGTCCGCCGTGCTCTCCCGCGCGGGGGCCGATGTCGACGATCCAGTCGGCGGCCCGAATCGTATCCTCGTCGTGTTCGACGACGATCAACGTATTGCCCAGGTCGCGCAGGCGGACGAGGGTATCGATGAGCCGTCGATTGTCACGCTGGTGAAGGCCGATCGACGGCTCGTCCAGCACGTACAGGACGCCTGCCAGCCCCGCGCCGATCTGCGTCGCGAGTCGGATACGCTGCGCCTCGCCGCCCGACAGCGAACCTGCCGCGCGCGAGAGCGACAGGTATTCGAGCCCGACGTCGAGCAGGAACCGGATGCGGGCTTGCACCTCTTTAAGGACGCGACCCGCGATCGCGGCCTCACGTTCGCCGAGACGCAGTCCGTCCAAGTATTCCGCGCATTCGGCCACCGACAGCGCGGTCACGTCGGCTATCGACTTGGCGCCGTGTACCGGATTGTCGATGGTGACGGCGAGGATCTCGGGCCGAAGTCGGGTGCCGCGGCACGCCGGGCACGGCACGTCGCGCATGTAGCCCTCATACCGGTCCTTCATCTGCTCGGACTCGGTGGTGTCGGCGCGGCGCGACAGGAACGACATCACGCCTTCGAATTCGGTGTAGTACGACCGGACACGGCCGTAACGGTTCTTGAACCGGACGTGCACCTGGTGGTCGGACCCGTTGAGCAGAGCCGCGCGCGCATTCTTCGGCAACGAGCTCCACGGGGTGTCGACGTCGAACCCCATCTGCTCGCCGAGACCCTCCATCAGACGGAGGAAATAGGCCGCGTTGTGGCCGGTGGACCACGGTGCGACCGCACCGTCGCGCAGCGTGCTGTCCGGGTCGGGGACGACGAGCGACTCGTCGACCTCCTTCTGCACACCGAGGCCGTCACACGAGGGGCACGCCCCATACGGCGAGTTGAACGAGAACGCGCGCGGCTCGAGATCGTCGATGGCGATCTGATGCGCGTTGGGGCACGCCATCTTCTCCGAGAACCGACGTTCCCGGTCCGGATCGTCCTCGTCGAGATCGACGAAGTCGAGAACGATAATGCCGTCGGCGAGACGGAGCGCGGTCTCGATTGAATCGGTGAGTCGCTGTTTGGCTGACGCCTTCACGACGAGTCGGTCGACGACGACGTCGACGTCGTGCTTCTCCTGCTTCTTGAGCTTGGGCGGGTCGGCCAACTGGTGGACGACGCCGTCGATCCGCGCCCGGGCGAAGCCCTGTGTCTGCAGTTCACCGAAGAGGTCGACGAACTCGCCCTTGCGCGTCCGCACAACAGGCGCGAGCACCTGGAACCGAGTGCCCTCGTCCATGTCTAGGATCTGGTCAACAATCTGCTGCGGCGTCTGCCGTTCGATCCGTTCCCCGCACACCGGGCAGTGCGCTGTGCCCGCGCGGGCGTACAGCAGGCGAAGGTAGTCGTACACCTCGGTGATGGTGCCGACCGTCGATCGAGGATTGCGGTTGGTCGACTTCTGGTCGATCGACACCGCGGGCGAGAGGCCTTCAATAAAGTCGACGTCCGGCTTGTCCATCTGTCCAAGGAACTGTCGGGCGTACGCCGACAGCGATTCGACGTAGCGGCGCTGCCCCTCGGCGAAGATCGTGTCAAACGCCAAGGACGACTTCCCCGAACCCGACAGCCCGGTGAACACGACCAGCGAGTCACGAGGCAGGTCGACGTCGACACCACGCAGATTGTGTTCGCGCGCGCCACGGACGATGAGCCGATCAACCACTACTTTTCCCTTACATCTGACAACAGTTCCCCCAGGGCGACAGAGTACGCGGACCCTCCGACAATTCGCGGTTCGAAGTGACCACGACGACGGCCCGAGGGTGTCGCAGACAACAGTTAGCCTGGAGAGATGACCTCGCAGATCACCGTCTCCGACCAATACACCGGCAACGTATCCCCCGGCAGCGACCACCAAAAGAACAAGGCGCAGAAGAACAAGGCGCAGCGACGTGACCTCGACAACGCGACCATCGTGAAGATTTCGGTCGGGCCGATGGACAACAACGCCTACGTGATCACCGACAAGGCAACCGGTGAAGCGCTGCTGATCGACGCCGCCAACGACGCAGGCGTCCTGCTGTCGCTCGCCGAGCAGATTCCCGGCACGATCAGACAGATCGTCACCACGCACGGCCACCCCGACCACTGGCAGGCACTCGACGAGGTCCGCACCGGACTAAGCGTGCCGCACGCTGTCGGGACGGACGACGCCGAGGCACTCCCCGTACCGGCCGACCGACTCCTCGCCGACGGCGACACAGTGGTCGTCGGCGATTTAACACTGGACGTGATCGGTATCGTCGGCCACACCCGCGGGTCGGTGACGCTCGCCCTCACCGAGCACTCCGGCCGCGTCCACCTGTTCACCGGCGACTCCCTGTTCCCAGGCGGTGTCGGAAAGACGTGGGAGCCTGGCGACTTCGAGATTCTCCTCAACAATGTCGACACCAAACTGTTCGAGCGCTACGGCGACGACACCGCCGTCTACCCCGGTCATGGCATCGATACGTCGATTGCGGCCGAACGGCCGAATCTGCCTGAGTGGCGTGCCCGCGGTTGGTGATTCGTATCGACAGATCACATCGGATCGGTACCGTCAAAGAAGACGGCGCGTTCGGATCGGTGGTCGTACGACCAGTGATCACCGCATCGGACGCGGTGTCTTTCAACTCGACGAGACCAAAGGCAGGTCCCATGATTCTCCGACGAATCGCCCGCCCACTGCTGGGCGCGGCCTTCATCGCGTCAGGCGTAGATGCAGTACGCAAGCCGTCCGGTCCCGCTCGCACCGCGGAGCCACTCCTGGAATCGGTCCCGGCCGATACCGAGAACGTCATCCGAGTGACGGGTGTCGTTCAGATCGGCGCAGGCATCGCTCTCGCAACAGGTAAGGCGCCGCGGGTTGCGTCGACGGTCCTGGCGGGCACGCTCATCCCGACCACTGTGTTCGCGAGCGACTTCTGGAACGAGAGCGATCCCGTCCGCAGAAGCGCCAAACAGTCCGACTTCGTCAAGAATGTAGGCCTGCTCGGCGGCGTGCTTATCGCCTCGGCCGACACCGAAGGCAAGCCGTCTCTCGGCTGGCGCGGACGGCGCCGATTCGACCATGCGCGCGACAGCGTCGTCGAAGCCCTGCCCACACGATCGGAATCCGCACACGCCTGGGACAGCGCCGCCGAGCGCGCCGAGCATTGGGCGCACGACGTGTCAGACCGCCTGCCGCTGGACGCAGTGGCCTCTCGTGCCTCTCACGTAGCCGATGTCGCCAGGTCCCAGGCGCACGACGTCGCGGACACGGTCGCCGACCGCGCACCGCGCGTCGTCGACGCCGTCCGCGGCCACGCCGAGGAGTTCGCGGGTGAGGTGAGCGAGCGTGCTCCGGAGGTCGCGGCACGCGCACGGGAAGTCGCCGAACAGTCGGGCGAGAAGGTTGCTCGGCGCGCGGCGAAGTGGCGCCGGTCCATCGCCGGCTGAGCGGTGAGACGGCGCGCTCACAGTCGAATCTGAGACCACCTGGTAAACGTCGGTAATATGGAACGACTGTGAGCGCGCTGAACCCCGATAGTTCCGAAAACCCTGCCCCAGACGCACGTCTGGTCGACGAGCAGGTGCATCTCGATGCCGTGTATGCGCGTCTCGACCGCATGCGCGCGACCACCCGTCGTCGCCTGAGCGAGACGCTTCGCGAATCCGCAGGAACCCCGCAGGCGCTGTCCGAGCGTGAATCGTACGAGCGCATGTACAGCGATGACCTGACCAAGATCGATGCGGCCGAACACAATCTGTACTTCGGTCGCCTAGACATGGCCTCCGACTCGGCTGACGACGTGGTCCGCCGGATCGGCCGTATCGGCATCCTCGACGACGACGAGCGTGACACCACTCTCCTACTCGACTGGCGTGCTCCGTTGGCCCGACCGTTCTATCTGGCGACCCCCGCCGCCGCCGAGGACGTCGAACGTCGACGCCACATCCGGACGCGCTCGCGCGCGGTCCGGAGCGTCTCCGACGAGAACCTGCGGTCGGGGAGCATCGACGACGGCGCGGCGGGCGCCAACGTAGTCAACGAGTCCGCGCTCGTCGACGCGCTGAACGCCGCGCGTACCGGCGAGATGACCGACATCGTCGAGACCATTCAGCGTGAGCAGGACGAGATCATCCGGTCAACGCACCGCGGGGTGGTCGTCGTCCAGGGCGGGCCGGGCACCGGTAAGACCGCCGTCGCCCTCCACCGGGCGGCATATCTCCTGTACACGCACCGCGACCTACTCTCGCGCAGCGGCGTGCTCATTCTCGGCCCCAACGAGGACTTCTTGCGGTACATCGGCCAGGTGCTGCCGTCTCTCGGCGAGACCGGCGTGTTGTTGTCGACGGTCGGCGACCTGTTCCCAGATGTCACCGCTCGTGGACACGATTCCCGTGAGGCGACCGCACTCAAGGGTGACCAGAGGATGCTGAACGTTCTGCGCGCGGCCGTGCGCACACGCCAGTCCCTGCCCGGGACGGGTGTCGTCGTCCGGTTCGACGGCTACGACCTGCCTATCGACACCGAAGTCGTCAAGAGGGCGCGGGCCGACGCGCGGTCGACCCGCCGAGCGCACAATCTCGCGCAGCCTGCATTCGTGCGCTCCGCGCTCGACGAGCTCGCAGACGTCCATGCCCGCCGCATCGGCGCAAGTGAACTCGACGGCTCGCAACTGTTGACGGCCGCCGACCTCGAAGACATCCGTGCCGAGCTTGAAGCCGACCCGCACGTCGTCGCCGCCGTGACCGAGTACTGGCCGACTCTCACTCCGCAGGGCGTGCTGCGCGACCTCTACGACGATCCGGCTTTCCTGAGGAAGGCGACTCGCGGGTGGACCGACGCCGAGCGCGATGCTCTCCATCGACGCGCGCGACCGCTCGCTAACGACTCCGACCTAGCGCCCGGCGATGTTCCCCTGCTCGACGAGCTAGCCGAACTCATCGGCTACCGAACCGACGAGGCCGACCGGATCAATCGCGCCCGCTGGCGCCAGAAACTGTCCGAGGCGCAGGACGCGCTCGACATTCTCACCGGCTCGGCCCCACAGGATCTAGAAGACGATCTCGACCCCGAGATCCTGATGGCGTACGACCTGATCGATGCCGAGCAGCTAGCGGAACGACAGGTGCACGCCGAACGTCGGACGACCGCCGAACGCGCCTACGAGGATCGGACATGGACCTTCGGTCACGTCATCGTCGACGAGGCTCAGGAGCTCTCGTCGATGGCGTGGCGGATGGTGATGCGGCGCATCCCGAATCGGTGGATGACTGTCATCGGCGACACCGCCCAGACCGGCGACGCCGCCGGAAGCACGTCATGGCGCGCTGTGTTCGAACCGTATGTCGCCAATCGGTGGCGGCTACACGAGCTGACCGTCAACTATCGGACTCCGTCGGAGATCACGTGGTACGCGAACCGAGTGCTCGCATGGATCGACCCCGACCTGGAGGCGCCGACTTCGTTGCGGTCCAACGGAATCGACCCGTACGCCGTATCCGGCGACGACATCGCGGCGACCATCGCGAACCTCGTCTCAGCCAACGACTGGACCGGACTGACGACGGTGATCGCGTCGGACGGGACCGCCGACGAGATCCGCTCAGGACTCGCCGACCTCGGGGCGGACGTCTCAGTCCACGCCATCACCGCGGCCAAAGGCCTCGAATTCGATTCGGTGATTCTCGCCGAACCGGCCGATCTCGTCGCCGAATCGCCACGCGGCTACAACGATCTCTACGTGGCGCTGACGCGCGCAACGCAACGACTCGTCGTCGTGCACGCACGGTCGCTGCCGCCTGACCTCGCAGACATGCCTCGACCCCGCTCGCTGAGCGGAGTCGAGGCACCGAAGGCGCAGTGAACTATGTCGTGAAGTGAACTACGTGGTGTGAAGTGAATTACGTGGTGTGAACGATCAGGACGTCGCAGGCCGCTTTGCGGGCGACGTCCGCCGGGACCGAACCGAGGAGTCGGCCAGCGATCGAGTTCAGGCCACGGTTGCCGACGACCAGCAGGTCGGCCTGCACGTCGACAAGCAATTGGAGCAGCGCGTCGACGGGTGCACCCTGGACGGCGCGCTGCACGACTGTCGTCGCACCGGCTTGGACCGCACGTTCTTTCGCGGTCCGCAAGATCTCTTCAGTCGGCGATGACCCCATCACCTGGTACGCCTCGTCGCGCAGAGCGTCGGAAGCTCCGGACGCCGACTTCCCGTCATTCGGAAAGTACGCGCATGCGATGACGACAGTCGCATCGCCTGCGACCGCACCAGCGCGTTCGACGGCCTTCAGCGAAGATTCCGACCCATCGGTGCCGACCACGATCGTCGAGTATCCGCTCATGTGTGAATTCCCTCCAGTGATGTCACAGGGGTTTCGCCGTGGTGAAAGTCCAGACGAATCCTTTTCCGACACCGAACATACCCTGTCGTAACCCAGAAACTCTCCTACTTCGTATGCACTGTCGTCGAGGAATCAACGGATACGACGATGAAAGCGCCATCACTTGATCCCTGCGGCATCCATTCCGCGCAGTTCCTTCTTCAGGTCCGCGATCTCGTCTCGGAGTCGTCCGGCGAGTTCGAACTGCAAGTCACGTGCCGCATTCATCATCTGGTCGGTCAGTTCGTGCACCAGATCCGCGAGTTCGGCGCGCGGCATCGATGAGGTGTCTCGCTGCTCGTACACACCTGCGCTGACCGCCTTGGACACCTCACCTTGCGCGCGGCGACCACGACTGGAGTTGCGACCGGAACCCCCGATCTCGACGGTGTCCTCAGCCTCGGCGTACACCTTGTCGAGAATGTCGGCGATCTTCTTCCGCAATGGCTGCGGGTCGACCCCTCTCTCCTTGTTGTACGCGATCTGCTTGGCGCGACGACGCTCGGTCTCGTCGATCGCGTTCTGCATAGAATCGGTGATCTTGTCCGCATACATGTGGACCTGTCCGGACACATTTCGTGCCGCGCGACCGACCGTCTGAATCAGCGATGTGGTGCTCCGCAGGAATCCTTCCTTGTCGGCGTCGAGAATCGCGACGAGCGACACCTCGGGAAGGTCGAGGCCTTCGCGGAGGAGGTTGATGCCGACGAGGACGTCGTACTCTCCGGTTCGTAGTTGCCGCAGGAGTTCCACGCGGCGCAACGTGTCGACCTCCGAATGCAGATACCGCACTCTGATCCCAAGTTCGAGGAGATAGTCGGTGAGGTCTTCGGACATCTTCTTGGTGAGTGTGGTGACCAGAACGCGCTCGTCGCGGTCAGTGCGCTGGCGGATCTCGTGGACTAGGTCGTCGATCTGCCCCTTGGTGGGTTTGACGACGATCTCGGGATCGAGGAGTCCAGTGGGACGAATCACCTGCTCGACGAATTCGCCGCCGGACTGTCCGAGCTCGTATGTGCCGGGGGTCGCCGACAGGTAAACGGTCTGCCCGATCCGGTCGACGAACTCGTCCCACGTGAGGGGCCGGTTGTCGACAGCCGACGGCAGGCGGAAACCGAACTCAACGAGGTTTCGTTTACGCGACATGTCGCCCTCGTACATGGCGCCGATCTGCGGGACTGTGACGTGGGATTCGTCGATGACGAGGAGGAAGTCGTCGGGGAAGTAGTCGATCAGGGTAGCGGGTGCAGTCCCCGGACCACGTCCGTCGATGTGTCGCGAATAGTTCTCGATCCCCGAGCAGAACCCGACTTGTCGCATCATCTCCAGGTCGTAGGTGGTTCGCATTCGTAAACGCTGTGCCTCCAGGAGTTTGCCTTTCGACTCCAGATCGGCCAACCGCTCCTCGAGTTCGGCTTCGATACTCGACATCGCCTTTTCCATGCGCTCAGGTCCGGCCACATAGTGCGTGGCCGGAAAGATACGCAAGGCATCGACCTGGCGGACGACGTCCCCGGTGAGCGGGTGCAGATAGTAGAGGGATTCGATCTCGTCACCGAAGAACTCGATCCGGACCGCCAACTCCTCGTACGACGGGATGATCTCGACGGTGTCTCCGCGCACGCGGAATCCGCCACGGGTGAACGACATGTCGTTCCGCGTGTACTGCACGTCGACGAGGAGCCGGAGCAACGCGTCGCGGTCGATCGTCTCGCCGACACCGAGTTCTATCGATCGGTCGAGGTACGACTGCGGCGTACCGAGACCGTAGATGCACGACACAGATGCGACGACGACGACGTCGCGGCGAGAGAGCAGATTCGAGGTCGCCGAGTGCCGAAGCCGTTCGACGTCGTCGTTGACCGAGCTGTCTTTCTCGATATAGGTGTCGGTCTGCGCGATGTACGCCTCGGGTTGGTAGTAGTCGTAATACGACACGAAGTACTCGACTGCGTTGTTCGGCAGCATCTCGCGGAGTTCGTTCGCCAACTGCGCAGCGAGCGTCTTGTTCGGTGCCATCACGAGTGTCGGCCGCTGCACTTGTTCGATCAACCACGCCGTAGTCGCCGACTTACCGGTTCCCGTCGCGCCAAGGAGGACGACGTCCTTCTCCCCCGCCGCGAGACGCCGTTCGAGGTCGGCGATCGCCGTGGGCTGGTCACCTGCGGGCTCGTACTCACTGACGACCTCAAACTGGCGGTCGGTCCGTTCGATCTCACCGACCGGCCTGAACTCCGAATGCGCGATGACCGGTTTCTCCGCAGGGAATGCCATGCCACAAGGGTAGACACCGCCACCGACATTCCGCCGATCCTCGGGTGCGGACGGCATCGACGTTCGCCGAGCATGACGCTCAGACTCCGGTCACCTCACCATTGTCAGCCACGCCGAACGCCGGGTTGTACACGAAGTCCCACCGAAACCCGTCCGGGTCCGCGACGCATGCGCTCACGCCACCCCACGGCTGCTCGGTCGGTTCGGTGATCGACACGGCTCCCGCATCCACCGCACGACGATGCCAAGCCGCGACATCGACGGCCGCCGCCACGTTGTGACCGAGGGACACCGGTGGTGCTAGTCGGCCGTGCCCGACGTCGCCGTACTCGGACGGCATCTGCTCGACGTCCCACAACGCGATCATCAGGCCGTGTCCCGCCTGCACGAAGGCGATCTCGTCCGCGACACGGTTGAGCAGCGCGAAGCCGAGCCCGGCGGTGTAGAAGGCCACGGACACCGCGACATCCCGGACACCGAGCGTGATCGCGCTGACGCTCGGTCCGGTCGGCGGGCGCGAGGGAGCCGAGGAGTTCGTCATGGCCCCCACGGTAGACGCCAGTTCCGACAGTGCTCGGCGAGTTCACAGACGCAGCCGCGAAGTCGGAGGCGGCCGCTATGGTCGGTTCATGAGTTCATCCGACGCCGTTGACGCTCACATCCATCCGCCGAAGGTGGAGGTGTTCGACGTCCCCGCGATGACGAACACCGACAACAAGGGATTTCTCCGACCAGTCTTGGAGTACCGGGAAACCTCGTACGGGCTGTACATGTCGCGCACCGCCGATCATCCGCGGTTCACCCATCTTGAGGTCTGGCTCCTGCCCGCACTCGGATTGCGCGCCAACATCTTCCACTTCGTCGACGGCTACCGTCCCAATCAACGGCTGTACGTGGACGTCGGTGAGTTCAGCGGACCCGACTCCGACGGCCGTTGGCACGCGGTCGACTGGTATCTCGACCTGATCGACGAGACCGATCAGCCACTCCAATTGATCGACGTGGACGAGCTATTTCAGGCGCACACGGCTGGACTGCTGACCACGGCCGAATGTGTGAAGGCCGTCGAGATCTCGACGACAGCGATGATCGGCTCCGCCGTCGTAGGAAGTGTGCAAACCTGGCTCGACACACAGGTCGGCGAGCCGCTGACGTGGCTCGACACCGCGTAGCGTCCGGGGCTCGGTGAAAAGTCCGAAACATCCTGTGGCAAGATGACGCAGTTCTCTTATTGTTCGCACAGGAAAGCCACCGATGACGACACCGCCGACACCAGGCCAGCCCGGTCAACAGCCGGGCCCGACCAGCCAACCCGGCAATCCGTTCAGCCAGCCCGGTAGCGCCGGCGCCCAGGGCCCCGCCTATGGACAGCAGCAGCCTGCGTACGGACAACAGCAGCCGGTGTATGGACAGCAGCAGCCTGGGTACGGACAGCAGCAGCCGGTCGGCGGATACGCGCCGATTCCCGGAACCCCGGGCTACCCGACACCGCCGCCGAGCCCGCAGTCGAATCGGCCCGTCCAGATCATCATCGCGGTCGTCGGCGTCGTCGTCGTCATCGCCGCCGCCGTTCTTTACTTCGCGTTCCGCAACAACGACGACGGCACCAGCGTCGACTCGACACCGACCGGCTCGTGCATCTCGGTCACTTCGGGTGAACTGTCGAATGTCACTACTGAGGCCATCGCCTGCGACACCACGAGCGCGTTGTCGTACGTCGTCGCATCCAAAGCCGGGTCGGAGGACGCGTGCCAGCGCGCAGGCCTCCCCTTCTCGATCACCGAGTACGGCACAGGCGCGAGTGACGACGTTCTCTGCCTCATGCCGAACTTCGTGAAGGGCAATTGTTACCAGCAGGACTCTATCGCTATGGGTCTCGGCCTCAAAGCCGTGTCGTGCACCGAGGAGTCGTCGCTGATGACGATCGTCTTCAAGGTCACTGAGCGCGTCGACTCGACGGCGGTCCCGAACTGCACGGACTCGTCCACGCAGAAGGTCTACGCCGCGACGATCAAGTCCGACCCGCCCCGCGCCCTCGGCGTATGCGCCGAACTCCAAGGCGACTACACCTGGCAGGAGTGATCGTACGGTCGTCACCGGCGAATGCGGCCCTCGATCCCGTCGAGCAGCACTGCCAGACCCATCTCGAATCCGTCAATGCCGCTGCCGGGCGCTCCGTAGCGCTCGCCGACGGCGGTTCCGACCCGACTTGCGAGCGGGAATCGACCGTCCGGCATCACCGCGGCTAGTTCTGGTCCGACGACGTCCCACCACTGCCGGTCGGTCATCGCGCCGGTAGACGCTACTCGGGCACCGACCGCGGCGCGCGCGCTTCCGGCGGCGAACGATTCAACGAGGGTGATGAGCGCATCTCGTTCGACGTCGTCGACCGGCAGTTCGTCGACCGCCGCGAGCTGCGCCTCATAACGCCGCAGCCGCCCGGGCCCGAGCGTATCCCGCCACTGCGAGACTTCTAGCAGCCACGGGTGCTCAAGATATTCGGCCCGCAAGTCCCGGGCCGTCGCCGCCAGCGACTGGCGGACAGTGGCGCCTGGCGCGGGCACACCGCGATCAACGGCGACGGCGTCGACCATGAGCGCGACCAGAACGTCCCGCGTCGGCACGTACGTGTAGACGCTCATCGCGCCAATTCCGATGCGCCGCGCGAGCGTCCGGACAGTCACCGCGGCAAGCCCGTCCGCGTCGGCGAGCGCGACCGCCTCGGTCACGACCTCATCGACCGTGAATCGTTGCTTCGGCCCCCTTCGTGGACTCGCGGACTCCGACTCGGCGCGCCACAGCAGCCGGACGAGCGCTTTCGCTTCCTCTTGCGGAGTCATGGCAACCCTTTCGCGTGCCGTGTACACTGCGGCAGTACTCCGTACACTGTACTCCATAGCGTTCGATGAGAGGGATGACCCCTGAGTCTCGAAGTCACGTATCTCCCCGATCTCCACCAGTTCGCCGTCTGGTCGTCGCACCGCACCGACGATCCGGCCCGTAGTACCGCGCTGCCATTGGTCGTCCCGATAGACGGGGCACTGGGCGCCGTCCCGGTCCGCTGCGACCTCGTCGACATCGCTGATCTGCCGACACGGGCGCGCCCCTCCGATTCGCTCAGCGCCTGGCGGGCTCTGCGCGACGACCCGACCGCATCGCCTCGCCTACCGATTGCCGCCCACGCCGAAGCAGACCCGACGACCACTGCCGTGACGTCCGCCGACTACGCGACGACTGCACTGCGCGAGTCGATCGCCGTCACCGAGTCGCTCGCTGGCATCGACGCGACGCTGCGGCCATACCAGGTCGCGGGGGTCGCGTGGCTGTTGCGGACCGTCGCGGCCCACGGTGGCGCTCTCCTCGCCGATGAGATGGGCCTGGGCAAAACGCTGCAGACGATCGCCGCCCTGGACAGTCTCGACGGAGGACGTCATCTGGTGGTCTGTCCGACGAGTCTCATTACCAACTGGCGCCGCGAGATCGCCCGCTTCGCACCGTCGCTCACCGAACGAGTCACCATCATCTCGTACGCCCGACTACGGCTTTCGGCGCCGGAGCTCGCCGAAACTCGATGGGGTGCAGTCGTGTTCGACGAGGCGCACGCGCTGAAAAATCCACGGACCCAGGTATCGCGCGCCGCTCGCGGCCTAGACGCGGCAGCGAGAATCGCCTTGACCGGCACGCCGATCGAGAATTCGCTCGACGATCTGTGGGCCATCCTGCGAGTCGTGACGCCGTCGATGTTCCCGGTGAAGGCGGTGTTCCGTCGTCGATTCACGAAGGCCGTCGCGGCCGGCGACGACGGTGCCCTGCAACGTCTGCGGGCCGCCGTCGCACCGGTGATGTTGGCTCGCACCAAGGACCGGGCGGCCGCCGCCCTCCCCCCGAAGATCGACAACCCCGTCGTATGCGATCTGACCGACGAGCAGGCTCGGCGGTACGACGCGTGCCTCGCGCGCGCCGCGGACGACGGGTTCGGGTCCGGCTTGGCGCGGCACGGCAAGCTTCTCGCCGTGCTCACCACGCTCAAGCAGATCTGCAATCATCCAGACCTCTCTGATTCCGAGGCCCCCGGCGGGTCCGCGCCCGCCTGGGAGCCCGGTCGATCCGGCAAGCTCGATGTCACGATGGAAATCTTGGCGGCGAATGCCGCGGCCGAGCGCCCAACCCTCCTGTTCACGCAGTACCGGCGGACCGGCGAACTGCTCGCGTGCGCGGCGTCCGACGTCGTCGGCCACGACGTCGAGTTCTTCCACGGTGGCGTGTCACCGGACGAACGCGCTCGGATCGCCGACCGTTTCCAGGGCGATGACGGGCCGGGCGCGCTCGTAGTCAGCCTCAAAGCGGGGGGGTCGGGCCTGACTCTGACGCGCGCATCCGACGTCGTTCACTTCGACCGGTGGTGGAATCCAGCGGTCGAAGCGCAGGCCACCGATCGGGTGCACCGCATCGGCCAGGACCGCCCCGTCACGGTCACCACGTTGACGACTGCGACGACGTTGGAGGAGCACATCGATCAGATGCATCGCCGTAAGGCGTTGCTCGGTGTGCACGCGGACGATTCGTCGATCGTCACTGAACTCGCAACCCTCGACGACGACAGGCTGCTCGACGTGCTGCGACGAAACCGAGAGGACTGATCCGACGATGGCAACAGATTTCGGATTCACGGCGTGGGGCGCGGACATCGTCCGGATCGCCGAACCCATCACGGCGACCGCACCGAACGGCTCGGCGCCGAATGCTCGCCGGATCGCGCGGAACAAGGGGGTCACATTGGAGATCGACGGCAGACAGGTGGCCGCCCGCATCCACCGAGGCGGCGAAGCGTCAGTGGCGCACCTGGAGATCGCGGCGATGGAGCCCGCTGTGGTGGTGGCGCTCCGCGAGGAGATGGGATCGAGGACCGAGCCCGACGACACGGTCCACGCGGCGCTGCGCGCGCGAGGGCTACGCCCGGCCGCAGTCCTCGAAGCCGCCGACTGCTCGTGTCGGGCGCGGAAGACAATGTGCGTCCACGTCCTCGCCGCCCTCTACTCGCTCGCCGAACTCGTCGACCATGCACCGTCGACGCTGCTCGGCATGCAGTCGGGCCACGGCCCGGCCGAAGACGCCGATGTCGATTCCGTCGACGGCCCCCCTCCCCGGTGGACGCCGATCGCCGCCCTCTCGGTCCGCGACTACTACGTCGCGGAACGCTGAACCACGCGGATTCGGACGCCGCGGCCGGGGTCGGCGCTGCCGTGCAGGCGCTGCGCAGGGTCGGTGGACTGGACAGCCGGAAAACCGCCTGCCGCGAGCGGGGCGGCGAGGGCGTTGGCTGCGGCGAGGTCGGCGACGGTGACGGTCATGTCCAGCACCGGGCGGGCCGGATTGTCGTCGGACAGAGTCGTCGCGGTGTGTTCGACAGCGTGCGCTCCGGCACCGACGAGCGCCCACAGGCGATTGACGACGCGCGCGCTGAGCGCGGCCCATTCCGGGTCGTCGGCGGTGTCGTCGATCGTCGGCGCCACGGCGCGTCCCGCGGACACATTGTCGCGGAACGGCGCCAGTCGGTCGTCCCACACGGCGACTGCGGCGGCAGCGAGCACCTCGGGGGCCCCGGAGTTGTCGAGCCAGACGTCGGCAACGGCGCGTCGCTGGTCGTCGGTGGCTTGTGCCGCAATGCGCTGGCGGGCATCGCTGATTTCCATCCCACGCAGATCGACGAGTCGGTCCAGCCGGACATCGGCGTCGGTGTGGACCACGACGACCAGGTGGTAGAACGGCGCCATATGCCCTTCCACCAGCAGGGGGACGTCGTGGAGGATGATCGCGTCGTCGGGGGCCGCGTCGGTGAGCTCTTGGGTGCGTGCGCCGATCAACGGGTGGGTGATCGAGTTGAGGAGCTGCCGGTTCTCGTCGCTGACGAAGGCCTTCGCGGCGAGCGCCGGACGATCCAGGCTGCCGTCGGCGGACAGGATCTCCTCGCCGAACGCCTCGGCCAGCTGCGCGAGGCCGGGGGTGCCGCGGTCGACGACTTCGCGAGCAATCTTGTCCGCGTCGACGTGGTAGGCACCCTGGGAGATGAGCGTCTGAGCGACTGTCGATTTTCCAGCGCCGATACCGCCGGTCAGGCCGATTCTGATCACGAGTTCTACTGTGACAGATCAGCCCGACCGGCGGGACGTCAGACTCCCGCCGGTTCGGCCTGAGCCGTTTCGCGCTCCTCGACGAGGGTCAGCGCGATGTCGACGATCATGTCCTCCTGACCGCCGACGAGCCGACGCTCGCCACAGACGGTCAGGATGTCGCGCACATCCAGCTCGTAGCGCTGAGCGGCGGCTTCGGCATGTCGCAGGAACGACGAGTACACGCCCGCGTAGCCGAGGGTGAGGGTCTCGCGGTCGACGCGGACCGGGCGGTCCTGCAGCGGTCGGACGATGTCGTCTGCCGCGTCTTCCAGTGCGTTGAGGTCGCACCGATGCTCGAACCCGGAGAGGTTGGCGACGGCGATGAACGGCTCGATCGGGCAATTGCCTGCGCCCGCACCGTGTCCGGCGAGCGACGCGTCGACCCGGTACACACCGTTCTCGACGGCGACGACGGAGTTCGCGACCGACAGCGACAGGTTCTCGTGGGCGTGGATGCCGACCTGGGTGGCCGGATCGAGAACGTCACGGTACGCCTTGATGCGAGCTTCGACGTCCGTCATCGTCAGGCGGCCGCCCGAGTCGGTGACGTACACGCAGTGCGCACCGTAGGACTCCATCAGCTTGGCCTGCTGCGCGAGCGTCTCGGGCTCGGACATGTGCGAGAGCATCAGAAAGCCCGACACGTCCATGCCGATCTCGCGGGCCGCGGCGATGTGCTGTGCAGAAACGTCGGCCTCGGTGCAGTGGGTCGCGATGCGGACCGACCGGACTCCGAGGTCCCAGGCCCGCTGGAGTTCGTCGACGGTGCCGACACCCGGTAGCAGCAGTGTGGTCAGTCGTGCGTTGTCGATCACGCCGGCCGCAGCTTCGATCCACTCCCAATCGGTGTTCGATCCGGGACCGTAGTTGACCGACCCGCCGGACAGACCGTCGCCGTGCGCGACCTCGATGGCGTCGACGCCTGCCGCGTCGAGCGCGGACACGATGCGTTTGACGTCGTCCGTGCTGATCTGGTGGCGGATGGCGTGCATGCCGTCGCGCAGGGTGACGTCCTGGACGAAGATCGGTGTCCCGCCGGGGTTCTGGGTCTGGTGGGTACTCATGCGGTTGGCTCCTTCTCGGCCGCGAGCGCGGCGATCCGCTCGGCATACTGCAGGCCGGCTGACGTCATGATGTCGAGGTTCCCGGCGTACGCGGGAAGGTAGTGAGCGGCGCCCTCCACTTCGAGGAACACTGAGACCTGGTGGGTGGGAGCCGATTCGGGCTCCTCCTTCATCAGCGTCTCGACGGTGGCGCCCTCGGCGATCGGATTGATCTGGACCTTTTGCTTGAGCCGGTAGCCCGGCACGTAGGCCGACACGTCGGCGACCATCTTCTCCACCGAGTTGCGGATCTGCTCCTGGGTGTCGAGATCGGGGGCGTCGACGAGCGCGTACACCGTGTCACGCATGATCAGCGGCGGCTCGGCCGGGTTCAGGATGATGATCGCCTTGCCGTTGCGCGCTCCGCCGACCTTCTCGATCGCGCTGGACGTCGTTTCGGTGAACTCGTCGATGTTTGCGCGAGTGCCCGGGCCCGCCGACTTCGACGCGATGGACGCGACGATCTCGGCGTAGGCGACAGGCGCGACGCGAGAGACGGCAGCGACGATCGGGATCGTCGCCTGGCCACCGCAGGTCACCATGTTGACGTTGGGCGCGTCGAGATGGTTGTCGATATTGACTGCCGGGACGACGTAGGGTCCGATCGCGGCGGGCGTGAGGTCGACGAGCCGTTTGCCGAGCGGCTCGAGGATCGATGCGTTGTACTCGTGGGCCTTGGCCGAGGTCGCGTCGAAGATGATCTCGATGTCCTCGAAGCCGGGGAGCTCAACGAGCCCCTCGACGCCCTTGCTGGTGGTCGGCACGCCCATGCGGTCGGCGCGTGCGAGGCCGTCCGACTCTGGATCGATGCCGACCATCGCGCCCATCTCGAGGTGCTTGGCGGTGCGGATCACCTTGATCATCAGGTCGGTACCGATGTTGCCGGACCCGATGATGGCGACCTTCGTCTTCTTACTCATGAGTGCTTTCCTTCGCTGAACTTCGCGACGACGGTGCCGAGTCCGGAGATCTCGACCCTCACCTCGTCACCGGATTCGATCGGTCGCATGGGGCCGAGGGCGCCGGACAGGATCACCTGTCCGGCACGGAGTGGTTCGCCGAAGTCGCGGGCCGACTTGGCCAGCCAGGCGACAGCGTTGAGCGGATCGCCGAGGCATGCCGCTCCGTCGCCTGCGGAGACCTCCTCGCCGTTGATGAGCATTCGCATGCCGACCTCGACCGGCGCGAATTCGTCGAGCGTCTTGCGGTGCGCACCGAGCACATAGACACCGGACGAGGCGTTGTCCGCGACGGTGTCGGCGAAGGCGATGTCCCAGCCGTCTATGCGGCTGTCGCACACCTCGATCGCGGCGACGCCGTAGTCGACGGCCGCCCGGATCTGGGCGATGTCGAGAGGCCCGTCGGCGAGGTCCTCCTTGAGGACGAACGCGACCTCCGCTTCGGCTTTGGGCTGCAGGAGTCTGCCCATCGGCACTTCGTCGCCGCTGGCGTACGCCATGTCGTCGAAGAGAACGCCGAAGTCGGGCTGGTCGACTCCCATCTGGTCCTGGACTGCCTTCGAGGTGAGGCCGATCTTGCGACCGACGATGCGGGCGCCGTCGGCCAGCCGGCCTGCGGTCAGACGTTCCTGGACGCGGTACGCGGCCGGCAGGTCGACGGGGCCGATGAGATCTCGGACGGGTGCGCAGGCAGCGCGGGTCTGCAGAGCGGTGAGGAGCCTGTCGGCCGCTTGTTGTTCGGCGGCCAGCGAGTCGGTGCTGGTGGTCATGGTGACCATGCTGCCCGCCCTCGCACCACCGGCGGAAGCACATCGTCTCGCTGAGCGATACGCGGCGTAGAGTTGCCTCATGGCCAGCGACTCCGGAGCGATCCCGGACACCGTGATCGGCAAAGTGATGCTGATCCTCCATGCGTTCGACGTCGACGATCACGAGCTGACGCTGGCCGAGATCGTCCGCCGCACGGGCCTGCACAAGGCGACCGCGCACCGACTGTCGCGGGAACTCGTCGACGTACGGATGCTCGACCGGACGGACACGGGCTACCGGCTGTCCGGCGGTCTGTTCGAACTCGGCATGCGGGCGTCGGTCGAGCGCAGCCTGCTGGAGATAGCGATGCCGTTTCTGCAGGACCTGTACGCCCGCACGCGGGAGACCGTGCATCTCGGCGTCCTCGATGGCCACGAAGTCCTCTACGTAGCCAAGATCGGCGGGCACCGCCAGGCGAGCGCGCCGTCCCGGACTGGCGGCCGGATGCCGCTGCACTGCACCGGGATCGGTAAGGCCCTACTCGCTCATGCCGATCCCTCGTTGCGTCAGCAGGTGTTGTCCTCGCCGCTCCCCCGGCGCGCACCGAGGACCATCGTCGCTCCGGGACTTCTCGCCGCACAGCTCGACACGGCCCGGGAGAACGGCGTCGCCTTCGAGTTCGAGGAGTCGACGATCGGCATCGCGTGTGTCGCCGCCCCGATCCTCGACGTCGGGTCGAACGACGTCGTAGCCGCCGTCAGCGTCACCGGCCCCTTGACGCGCTATCGCCCGGAGCCGCACGCGGACGCCGTGCGCGCCGCCGCGAGCGGAATCGCCGCGACACTCCATCGGCGACGGGCACTGCAGACGTGAATACGGCGTTCATCGCCGACGCCGCGATCGAGACCGACGGCGTTACTCGACAGAGCGCCGACCTGCACGCACAGTGGTCCCGCAGTGTCACGACCGGCGGAACGACAGTCGCCAGACGCAACCACTTCAACGTGTTCTCCTCGACCTCGCCGATCCCACGAGCGCCCTGACCGCAGCCCTGATCGATTTAGTCGGCGCAGTCGATCTGTGTAAGGAAACGTCCGAATGAAGATTCCGAAGCTTTCCGCCAACCGCGTCGACGCGACGAGCTTCTTGAGTGTTCGCGAACTGCTGCGGCGCACCGAGACCGTCGCAGTTCTGCCTGGCCTGATCGGGCGCGGCGACGCGCTCCTTCGCCCGCTGCCCGTCGAGCTGAGCCGTGTCGGCCACAGCGTCGGGCTCACCGTGGCCACCGGACGATCGCTCAGCCCGGCGGGTCGAGCCCTACTCGACAGTCTGCGCCAGGTCGCCGAGCAGCAATTGACACGCGAGAGCCTCGCCCCAGGGTGACCTGACCGCGGTCACATCTCGAATAGGTTCATCTTGTACGACCGCACCGGCGGGGCGAAACGGCCGACGACGGTCATCAGGAACCTCGTCCAGGACGGCCATCGATGCGCGACCGAAGGCTGGGGCGTGCCGAACGTCCTACTGTCGAGCAGCGTAAGCCCGAGCGACTCGAGTGTCTTCGGGTCGCCGCAGGTCCACACCATCCGCGCAGGGAGCGCCCGGAACACCGGATTGGAGTCCTGAGACTTCATCATCAGCGCACCACCGGTGTCGAAGGCGAGTCGGCCGCCTGCGAAACGGCTCGACAGCCTGTGCAATACGTCGTGCACCCGCCCTTCGTCGAAGTACAGCAGCACGGCCTCACTGAGCAGGAAAATCGGTCCACCCCGCGCGGACACAGCATCGTGCCAGTCCTCGTCGAAGATCGAACCGGTGATCATCGTGTACCGGTCAGTATCCTCGAAGTACTTGCGTCGCAACGCCATCGTGTCCGGGACATCCAGGTCGAACCATCTGAGACGACCGTTGTCGAGGCGGTGGAACCGCGTCGAGAGACCGCACCCAAGATCGACGACCGTCCCGTCCGGATGCTCGCGCAGGAAGTCACGGACATACTCGTCGAAGATGGCGGCGCGCAGCACCGAACCGACCAACGACGGACCGCGAAATTTTTCGAAGTCGTAGTCGATCGCGCCAACCAAATCGATTGCCGTGTGGTCGTCGAGCACGCTCTTCGTGGCCCGCGCATCGCGGGCCCGCCCGTAGAGCGGGATGAGCAACGTCTCCTGGATCTCACCGAGACTTACCGATTTAGCCATACGACCACCCCTTAGTTAGGTTTACCTAATTCGCATAGGTTGATCGTACGACCCCGCTCCGCGAACGGCAACGCCCGCTACTCCACGCCTCACAGGCAGACGCGCGACAGCACCGGCCACCGCCGTCCGGGCCGTCATCCGGTGACGACAGCAGCTTCGGTGACGTTTACGTCGAGACTGGTCCGCGCAACCTCCGACCCCGACAGCACGTCGAGGGCGATCACCGTGTCAGTGGCCGGATCGCTGACGTACGCGGTCCCGCCGAGAACCTCGACCAGCGGCATCGGTTCCTGCCACTCGGCGGGCTCGGTCCACTCCCCGATCACCTGGTGACGTGCGATCTGCCGTCCCGTCGCCGGATCGAAGACGTAGAGCGCGCCGTCGGTGCCAAGGATCACGGCTTCACCGTCCTGGCCTCGGGCCAGCGAACGGAAACTGTAACTCGCCGGCAAGTCGACCACCCGCAGTTGCCCGGTCCGAGTGTCGGTGAGCGAGAACTTTCGCGGCCGCTCGATCTCATCGTCCCCCAGGGCGTCGGACGGGATCGTCTTATAGTCGCCGAGAATAACGGGAGAGCGGTCATCGCCCGCCTGGTTGCCGATGCGTGCATATTTGTCGGGGGCCGTCACCTTCGTGATCTCGCCGCCGCGGACCAGCAGAATGCCGTCCTCGCATCCGAACGCCAGCGCACCGTCGGCGGCCGCAGCCTCGCCGTGGACGCCCGGGCACCGGTCGTCGGTCGCGATTGCCTCACCGTTGGCTCCGATGATCGCCACCCCGGTGCGTGAGTCCTCGTCGCCGCGGGAGACGACGAGCGTCCCGTCGGCACGCTTCACCGCGACGCCGTGGTGGGCATGGGGCGCACGGTAGTCGACGGTCTCCGGCTGCCCGTCCGACAGCGCGTCACCCGGCATCGTCTTCGCTTCACCGCTGCCGTCGAAGAAGAGCGTGATCGTGTCATCGTGGACCACGACGTGACCCGGCTTTGGCCCCTCGAACGCGATGTCAGTCATCCTCGGCGACGCGGTGAAATAGTGGCTGTGGTCGCCGTGCGACTCCCGCCAGGCCCCCGTGTCCAGCACTTGGAACCCATCGTCGGTCGTGACGACGACGTGGCGCGAGTCGCCTGCGGAGTTCAGCCTGAGGAAGCCGTCGAGATCCACGTCGGACACCTGCTCGAGGCTCTTCCCGTCCAACACTCGGACACCGCCGTCATAGGCGACCACGAGACGTGGTGTGGCACGGGACTTCTCGCTCGGCGACGAGGTCGCCTCCTCGTCGGACTCTCCGGAACATGCGGTAAGGAGGGCGGCGCCCGCTATTGCGAAGGCGGCCAGACGTAGTGTGATCGATTTGTCCATGTCGCACAGTCAACACTCTGTTGAAAATTATTGTCAACAACGCATGGGTTGCGGGTTCGACTGAGCAATGGCCCGTCAGTCGCGGACCGCCGTCATCCCCGGAACGTCGTCGATTCGCCTGCGTACGTGCTCTGCTCGGCATCGGAATCCACAACGGGCGCCGGCCTGGTGTCGACCAGCGCGCTACCCGACACGAGGGCAGGCAAGCCCCGCCCATGCGAGGTGAACAGCATCGCCAACACCGCGAGCCCGGCGAACCCCCAGGCAGCAGCACTGTACGGAGCAGGTAATAGCGTCAGCGCGAAGTAGGTTCCGATGCCGCCGACGAAACGCATCACACGCACGAGCACGGCCGGCAACGGGCCGCCCCGATACTCGAGTTCAACGCAGAGGTCGCCGACGGACCGCCCAGTCGACGCAATCACGACGAACCACACGGCGGCCGGGACGGCCGCGCCAAGCATCGACGCTAGGTCGCCCGAGAGGACTGCCGCCCGGTCGTCTGAGACGTACTGTAGCCACAACTGGACTGCGATCGACACCGCCGCCGACAGCAACGCCGCAGACAGCACGTCACAGCCAGCACCGACGAGGCGGCGCGGTTTCGTGACCGGCCGAGCCAGACCACTACCCGGGCGGCGGCCGACGCCGCGCATCCGACTCGGAACGACGAGCGCCGCAATCGACCCGACGAGCGCACCCGCCGTGTTCGTGATGATGTCGTCGACGTCGAACACGCGATAGGCGCAGTCATAGATCCACCACATACCGGTGAGCTGCGTCGTCTCTATGAAGAGCGACACACCCGCGCCTGCGAACAGGGCAGTCGGCAGTCCCCGACCACCAAGAATGCGAACGAACGCACCGAACGGCACGAATAGCAGAATGTTCAGCGCGAGTTGCAGTGTCGCGGGGTCAGTGAACGGGTGGCCGCGATCGCGAGCCCCCTGAACGTCGCGCACCGCCTGCCACACGTCGGTATTCGTTCCCACGCACACCAGCTGGTCGGGGTCGGGAAGGGGGAACAGCGTATACGTCCAGATGGCACAGAAGTAGATCAGCGCGGCGACCCACAGCAGTGATCTGCCGAACGTCAGACCGCCTCGTCTGCGGTAGCTGACAGCGACGAACGGCACGAACAGCAGTACGCCGATGACAACGCCCGAGCCTATCGCCAATGCGCCCGAGAACACTTCATTGCCCACGGCAGCAATGATATTCGGGCCCCAGAACGCACTGCACCCCGGGACCGTGTGGTCCCGGGGTGCAGTGTG
This sequence comes from Gordonia abscondita, assembly GCF_032711245.1. Taxonomy (GTDB): domain Bacteria; phylum Actinomycetota; class Actinomycetes; order Mycobacteriales; family Mycobacteriaceae; genus Gordonia. The sequence goes on along the minus strand of NZ_CP128986.1, from coordinate 3,099,103 downwards.
ATGTCGCTAAGCGACTATAGATCAGGCGTTGCCCGACAGCTTCTCGCGCAGAGCGGCGAGCTGCTCGTCGCTGGCGAGCGATCCGCCGGTTGACGGAGCGCTGACCGAGGACGACGATGCTGCCTCGGTGGCGGCGGGGCTAGCGCTGGCCGACGACGACGAGTAGTCGGTCGGAGCGTTCTCCGCCTCGGCGGCAGCCGCAGCGAACTTCTCCATCTGAGCGGTGTGCATCTTGTGGCGACGCTCGGCCTCGGCGTACCGGGCCTCCCACTCTTCACGCTGCTTGTCGAAGCCTTCGAGCCATTCGTTGGTCTCGGCGTCGAAGCCCTCCGGGAAGATGTAGTTGCCCTGCTCGTCGTAGCTATCGGCCATGCCGTACTTCGAGGGGTCGAACTCTTCCGCGTAGTCCTCGTTGGCCTGCTTCAGCGACAGCGAGATACGACGACGATCCAGGTCGATGTCGATGACCTTGACCATCGCGTCATCGCTGACCGAGACGACCTGGTCCGGAACCTCGACGTGGCGCTCGGCCAGCTCGGAGATGTGGACCAGACCCTCGATGCCCTCTTCCACGCGGACGAACGCACCGAACGGCACCAGCTTGGTGACCTTGCCCGGAACGATCTGACCGATCGCGTGGGTGCGGGCGAACTGACGCCACGGGTCTTCCTGCGTCGCCTTGAGCGACAGCGAGACGCGCTCGCGGTCCATGTCGACGTCGAGGACCTCGACGGTGACCTCGTCGCCCACGGTGACGACCTCGGACGGATGGTCGATGTGCTTCCACGACAGCTCCGAGACGTGGACCAGACCGTCGACGCCGCCGAGATCGACGAACGCACCGAAGTTGACGATCGACGAGACGACGCCCTTGCGGACCTGGCCCTTCTGCAGCTGGTTGAGGAACTCACTGCGGACCTCGGACTGGGTCTGCTCGAGCCATGCGCGACGCGACAGGACCACATTGTTGCGGTTCTTGTCGAGCTCGATGATCTTGGCCTCGACCTCCTTGCCGATGTACGGCTGGAGGTCGCGGACGCGACGCATCTCGACGAGCGAGGCGGGCAGGAAGCCGCGGAGACCGATGTCCAGGATCAGGCCGCCCTTGACGACCTCAATGACGGTGCCCTTGACGGCCTCGTCCTTCTCCTTGAGCTCCTCGATCGTGCCCCAGGCGCGCTCGTACTGTGCGCGCTTCTTCGACAGGATCAGACGGCCTTCTTTGTCCTCCTTGGTGAGGACAAGTGCTTCGACCTCGTCACCGACGGTGACGACTTCGCTCGGGTCGACGTCGTGCTTGATCGACAGCTCGCGCGAGGGGATGACGCCTTCGGTCTTGTAACCGATGTCAAGCAGAACCTCGTCGCGATCGACCTTGACGATGGTGCCCTCGACGATGTCGCCATCGTTGAAGTACTTGATCGTGGAGTCGATGGCGGCGAGAAAGTCCTCAGCCGAGCCGATGTCATTGACGGCTACTTGCGGCGAGGTGATCGTGGGGGACGACATATGGTGAGTTGCTCCGGACAGGTAGGTAGTAGGTACGTCTTCCGGAGCTGTCCGTGCAGGCCAGACCCGAAATCCGAGAATTGTGTGCGCGCATGACGGACATGCGCGAGTACCAGCCTACTACCCGCCGTTGGCCTGCACAAATGCGAACTCTCGCACCGTGACCGGTCTGCCTGCGGTCCCCACTCAGCGCCGCCAGGGATGGGATGATCGTCGGCGTGGCTCACTCCATCGAACTACTTTTCGACGATGTCGCTGATTCACGTGTCCGCGACATCTGGCGCGCCTTGGATGCGATCGGCCTTCGGACACCGCACACAGTCGACGCGTCGACCGTCCGACCGCATTGCACCTTGTTGGCCGGCTCATCGGTCATCGGCGCCGACTCGTCGGTCGCCGCGATCGCACAACGGTTGCCGCTTAACCTTGTTCTCGGCGCACCGCTCCTCTTCCCGACACGGTCGGGTTTCACAGTGGCGGCCTCTGTCGTACCGTCCGCCGAACTGCTGGCCGTGCACGCCACAGTTCACCGGCTCTGCGGCGACGCAGTGACCGACCTCGGCCCGCACTGTGTCCCGGGCTCATGGACGCCGCATGTCACGCTCGCGCGGCATGCGCCTGTCGAACTGGTCGCCGAGGCCGCTGCGCTGCTCGGTGAACCGATCGTCGCACGCGCCACCGCGATACGGCGTTGGGACGGCGATGCGCGGACTGAGAGGGTGGTGGCCGGTCGTGCCTGCTGATTCTTCGCGCCCGCCGCGCATACTCGGCGACGTCGACTCCCCCGCCAGCGAACGCGCCAACCGTTCGTGGTGGGACTCCGAGGCTGACGAGTACCACGTCGAGCACGGCGCATTCATCGGCTCGACCACCCCCGGAGGCGAATTCGTCTGGGGCCCAGAACGTCTGCGCGAAGAAGACGTGCTTCTGCTCGGCGACGTCGACGGCCGCGACGTCCTCGAGGTCGGGTGTGGGTCGGCCCCGTGCGCACGGTGGCTGTCCGCGCGCGGCGCACGCGTCGTAGGCCTGGACGTGTCCGCGGGGATGCTTGCGCACGCCGTCGATGCGATGAGGCTCGACGACCATCGCGTCCCGCTCGTCCAGGCCGGAGCCGAACGACTGCCGTTCGCGGACTCGTCGTTCGACATCGCGTGCTCGTCATTCGGCGCGATACCTTTCGTCGCCGACTCGGCGCGCGCCATGCGCGAGGTGGCGCGCGTACTACGTCCCGGCGGACGCTGGGTGTTTGCGACGAATCATCCGATGCGCTGGATGTTCCTCGACGATCCTGGCCCAGAGGGCCTCGTCGTTCGGATGTCGTACTTCGATCGGACCCCGTACACCGAGGCCGACGACAACGGCGTCGTCACCTACGCCGAGCACCATCGGACAATGGGCGACCGAATCCGCGAGATCGTCTCCGCGGGGCTCGTTCTCGACGACGTCGTCGAACCCGAGTGGCCCGACGACCTCGACCAGGAGTGGGGGCAATGGTCACCGTTACGCGGATCCCACTTCCCCGGCACCGCCGTTTTCGTGACTCACAAGCCGGCGTGAGCGAACGGAATCGTCGATCGAGCGGTACGGTGCAACGCATGTCGGGTGACCGCAAGGCCGAACGACTGGAATCGGCAACGATCAGTCGACTCGAGTCCCTGCCGCTCTCGTTCCGCGCAGGCGACGGCGACGTAATCCCCGCTGGATGCGAGCATTTGACTCGCACCACGGTCATCGGCAGCGGCGTCAACGCATTCCAAGGGCCCGCTCCGACCTGTTCACCTGGCAGATCCAGATGCGTTCAGGTGTTCACGTCGCTACGAGTACACCGACCATCGAGGTGGGCGCAGTCGCCGTCGTCTCGATCGGGCTCGGCCGGCGGCGGATCGGCGGACCAGTCCGCGTTGTAGACACCGCCGACGAACGGACGCGCGTCGGATTCACATACGCGACCCTCCCTGGCCACCCCGAGTGCGGTGAAGAGTCGTTTGACGTCATCCTCGACGACGGAATCGTCCGCTTCGTTCTGAGCGGAGTCTCGCGACCGGCGACGCGCCTCGCACGACTGGGTGGGCCAGTCACGACCACGATTCAGCGGGTGATCAGCGACCGGTACGCCCGAGCGTTGGTCGCCTGATCCGCTACAGCAACTTCGACAGGAAGCCTTGGGTCCGCTCGTGCTGCGGATCGGAAAGGATCTTCCTCGGATCGCCCTGCTCGACGACGACACCGGCGTCCATGAACACCAGTTGGTCGGCCACCTCGCGTGCGAAGCCCATCTCGTGGGTGACGACCAGCATGGTCATCCCACCGTCGGCGAGACCGCGCATCACTTCGAGGACGTCGCCGACGAGCTCCGGGTCGAGTGCGGACGTCGGCTCGTCAAACAGCATCAGCTTCGGTTTCATCGCGAGCGCCCGCGCGATCGCCACACGCTGCTGCTGACCACCCGACAGCTGCGTCGGGTAGGCGTCGGCCTTCGCGCGCAACCCCACCTGGTCGAGCAACGCCAATGCATGCTCGGTCGCCGACTCCTTCGACTCGCCCGCGACGAGCACCGGAGCCTCGATGATGTTGTTGACGACCGTCCGGTGCGGGAACAGGTTGAAGTGCTGAAACACCATGCCGATGTCGCGGCGTTGGCGGCCGGCTTCGCGAGGGCTCAGCTCATAGAGTCGGCCGGCCTTCTCCCGGTAGCCGATCAGGTCGCCGTCGACCAGGAGCCGTCCGGCGTTCACCTTCTCCAGATGGTTGACACACCTCAGGAACGTCGACTTCCCTGACCCCGACGGGCCGATCAGGCACGCCACCTCACCACGCTGTACCTCCAGCGACACGCCGTTGAGGACGTTGAGGGCCCCGAAGTTCTTGTAGACGCGGTCGGCCGAGACCATCGGCGGCACGTCGGAACCCACTTGACCCCCGTTCACTTGCCCTCCTCGACAATCGGTTCGTTGGCCGCAGCGAGAGCGGCCAGCTGTCGACCCGACAGGTTTCGCGACGAACCCTTCGAATAGTGCTTCTCCAAGTAGTGCTGGCCGACCATCAGAACGCTCGTCACCACGAGGTACCACGTCGACGCGACCATCAGCATCGGGACAGGCTGAAAGTTGACGCCCGAGATGTCACGTTGACGACCGAACAGATCCAAGGTGAACGGCACCGCCGAGACCAGGCTCGTCGTCTTCAGCATTGAGATGACCTCGTTGCCAGTCGGCGGGATGATCACGCGCATCGCCTGCGGAAGCACGGTGCGCCGCATCGCCTGCCACCACGACATGCCGAGAGCCGTCGACGCCTCCATCTGACCTTCACCAACCGATGAGATGCCGGCGCGGACGATCTCCGCCATGTATGCGGCCTCGTTCAACGCCAGCCCGACGACCGCGATGATGAAGACGTGCTTGAGGCTGAACTCCTGGATGTCGAGTTCGACGAAGGTCGGGCCCCAGGGGACGCCGATCTTCACCGATTGGTAGAGCGACCCGACCAGACCCCACAACACGAGCTGCACGTACACCGGTGTCCCGCGAAATATCCACAGATACACCCACGACGACCACCGGAACACAGCGTTCGGCGACATCCGCATCACCGCGACGACGACGCCGAGGATCACGCCGGCAATCATCGACAGAACCGTCAGCGACAGCGTGTAGCCGACCCCGGACAGGATCCGCTCTTCGAACAAGTAGTCGCCGTACGTGCTCCACTTATAGTCGTCGTTCGTCGCGGCGCCGTACACGAACAGGGCGGCCAGCACGACGATGATGATGCCGACGACCCACTGTCCGGGATGCTTGAGCGGAACCGCTTTGATCGGCGCCGGGACCTGCGATGTCTGATTATCCGCCATCCGAGCTACTCCTGTGCCCCGTTGATCTGCGATGTCTCGATCATTCCCGCCTGCACACCCCAATGCTCAGAGATCTCCCGATACTGCCCGTTGTCGATCAAGTACTGCACTGCCCGCTGGACTGCCTCGGCGAGCTCGGATCCCTTCTTGATTGGGAATCCGTACGGGGCCGAATCGTACGTCGGCCCGACCTCCACGAGTTGCCCGTCAGTCTTCTTCACCGCGTACGCGGTGACCGGAGAGTCCGCGGAGAACGCGTCGACCTGACCGAGAAGGACGCCGTTAACAGCCTGGTCCTGGGTGTCGAAGGCGACCTTCACGATCGGGTCCTGCCCGTTCGCCAGGCACTCCTCGCTCTTCGCAGGCACCTCGTCGGTGTCCTCGGTCGTCGACACCTGCACTCCGATACGTAGCCCACACGCGTCGTCCGGGTCGATGTCTCGCCCCGGTTTCGCCGCCCAGCGAATCCCCGCCGTGTAATAGGTCACGAAGTCGACCTGCTTCTCCCGCTCGAGCGAGTCGGTGAACGACGACATCCCCATCTGGAAGGTTCCGGCCTGAACAGACGGAATGATCTTGTCGAAGTCGGCTTGCGTGTAAACCACTCGCAGCCCGAGGACGTCGCCGATCGCGTCGACGAGGTCGACGTCGTAACCGATGATGTTGCCGTCCCGGTCCTTGAACTCGTTCGGCTGATACGGCGGGTTGGTGCCGACCTTCAGCACCCCGCCCGCGCGGACGTCCGGAGGCACGAGCGACGCGATCGCTGGTTGCTCGTCGACGTGGATAGCAATCGGCTTGATGTCGAACGCGGACTCGTCGACCACACAGCTCGACAAGAGCAGAGCCGCGCACGCTGTCACGGCGGCGAACAGTCGCATACGCCCCGGCATCGTCGATGTCCTCTCGTCGGTCTGCACGAAACTACTTGGCCCGAGAAACGAGTATGGCGGAATCATCGACGGCGACACGCTCGCGGGTCCCCTAACGGAACCGAAGAGTCCGCCGACGCGTCTAACGGTATGTGGGGGACTTCGGAGCAGTCGCAGCTCAACTGGCGACACACGACGGCGTCATCAATACTGCGCAGGCGCACGCGTGCGGCCTCAGCGACGGTGACATCCGGGGACGACTCAAGCGTGGTGAATGGCTCTCCCTGAGTCGAGGCGTCTACCGGTCGGCCGCCCACCCGTACACCGAAGCGGCGATGGTCCGAGCCGCAGTCCTCACCTACCGGGGCGTCGCCGATGGGACGACTGCGGCGTGGTGGCACGGCATGCTCCGCGAACTCCCGGTCGGCATCACCTTGTCAGCGGTGCACCGGCGAGCGACGCCCGGCTGGCCGGTCGACGTGCGCGCGACTCGGCGGCAGTACCGCCCCGAATCCGTCACCTACGTGCTCGACCTCCCGGTCACGTATCGGCCGTTGACCGCGTTGATGACAGCGGTCGAGCTGCCGACCGGCGCCCAGTTCCTCGATCGGATGCTCCAGACCCGCGCAGTCAGCCTCGATGAAGTGCGGCGCTCGGTCGACGACAACGCCGGGGTGCGGGGCATGGTCGCGGCCCGCCGGCTCGTGAACGTCGCGGCGTCCGACAGCGAATCCGAAGCGGAACGACTGTTCGTCCGGCTCCTGCAGAGCTGGGGCGTGACCGGTTGGACCCAGCAGCATCCGATCGGCGGGTGGCGACTCGACTTCGCGTGGCCCGAAGTCAGGCTCGGCGTCGAGATCTCCGGGTGGGCCTTTCACCGAGACGCTCGTCGACACGGCAACGACCTGGCCAAAGCCAACTATCTCGAACGGAACCGGTGGAGCGAGCTCCAGTACAACTGGCACATGCTCAGTGACGAGCCCGCTCGGTGCATCCAGGAGGTTATCGACACGATCAACGCGCGGTCTATCGCCCCGAACTCGTGATGCCGCAATACTTCGGGGTTTTATCGTTCACCACGAACGATAAGACACCAGAATCTTCGGGCCCGGCCTCACAGGGCTTCGATTACCGCTCTCGTTAGCTCCGCTGTGCTCGCGGAACCACCCAGATCAGCGGTCAGCACACCGTCGGCGAGTACGTGGGACACGGCCGCGTCGATCGCGTCGGCGGCACGCACGCTCGCGTCCGCCACAGACCGCTCGCCATGCCAGCGAAGTAGCATCGCGACTGACAAGACTGTTGCGACCGGATTCGCGACATCGCGGCCGGCGATATCCGGAGCCGCACCGTGGACGGCCTGCGCCATCGCCCGATCAGCGGACGAATTCAGCGACGCGGCCAAGCCGAGCGAACCGGAGAGTTCCGCCGCCAGATCGGACAAGATGTCGCCGAACAGATTCTCGGTGACGATTACGTCGAAGTCCGCCGGTCGGCGGACGAGCAGCGCGGCCATCGCGTCGACGTGCTCGTCATCGACGCGCACATCGGGATATCGCTGTGCCACCTGCAGACAGACATCGCGGAAGAGGCCAGTCGTCAGCCGCAGCACATTGGCTTTGTGAACGATCGTGACGTGGCCGCGACGCCGTCGGGCAGCCTCAAAAGCTTCGACCGCGATCCGCTCGGTCGCGGCCCGTGTGATCAGCCCGACCGACAGCGCGACATCGGGAGTCGGCATGAACTCACCGCTGCCCACCGCCATGTTGCGGTCCGCGTAGAGCCCCTCACTGTTCTCGCGCACGATCAGCACGTCGATGTCCGGCGCCGTCGCCCGGACACCTGCGACGGCACGCGCGGGCCGCAGATTCGCGAACAAGCCGAACTGCTTGCGCATCACCGCCCCCGGCGCCGGGTGCCGCAACTCCGGCGGATACGACGCGCTGTCGTGCGGGCCGACGAGCCACAGATTGAAGTCGGCGAGCGCATCGAGAGTGCTACCGGGAATCGGAACCCCATGGGATTCGATCGCCGCGGCGCCGAACGGAAGTCGCGTGACCTCGACTCGGCCGCCCTGCCGATCGAGCGCATGCTCAGCGACAGACACAGCTGCGGGCACCACCTCTGGGCCGATACCGTCGCCGTCGAGTACTGCGAGTCTCATCGGGCCAGTCTCATGGCTACTCATCAGTGCGCGGCAGCGTCCCACGTCCGCCCGACCCCGACGGAGACCTCAAGCGGGACCGACAAGTCGATCGCCCCCGACATCTCCTCGCGGACGAGTGCTTCGATCACGTCGCGTTCGCCGGTCGCGATGTCGAGCACGAGTTCGTCATGTACCTGCAACAGCATGCGCGAACGACGCCCCTCATCGCTCAGCCGCCGTTGGACGTTGATCATCGCGACCTTGATGATGTCCGCGGCGGTCCCCTGGATCGGCGCATTGAGCGCCATCCGCTCGGCCGACTGTCTCCGCTGGAAATTGTCGGAATTCAGATCGGGAAGGTAGCGCCTGCGCCCGAAAAGCGTCGCCGTGTATTCATTGCGCCGTGCCTGCACGACGACGTCCTGCAAATAGTCACGCACCCCACCGAATCGGTCGAAGTACTGTTCCATCTGCTGTTTGGCCTCTTCCCGGCCGATACCCAACTGCGCGGCGAGGCCGTACGCGCTCAAGCCGTACGCGAGCCCGTACGACATCGCCTTGACTCGCGACCGCATCTGCGCGTCAACCTGGTCGACCGGCACGCCGAACGCGCGCGAACCGACGAAATTGTGCAGGTCCTCACCCGACCGGAACGCCTCGATCAACCCGGCGTCCTCCGAAAGGTGCGCCATGATCCGCATCTCGATCTGCGAGTAATCGGCCGTCATCAAACACTCAAAATCGGCTCCCGGCGCCACCACAAACCCACCGCGGATCTGCCGACCGGCCTCGGTCCGCACCGGGATGTTCTGCAAGTTCGGGTCCGTCGACGACAGACGACCGGTCGCCGCGACCGTCTGATTGAACGTCGTATGGATGCGCCCGTCGTCGGCAACAGCCTTCAGCAGGCCGTCGACAGTCACCTTCAGCCGAGTCGCATCCCGATGCTCCAGCAGAAACTTCAAGAACGGATGCTCAGTCTTCTCGTACAGCCCGGCGAGCGCATCGGCATCCGTCGTGTACCCGGTCTTCGTCTTCTTGGTTTTCGGCATCTCGAGCTTGTCGAACAGGATCGCCTGCAATTGCTTGGGTGAACCCAAATTGACCTGTTCACCGATCACCTCGTACGCCGACTCGGCCGCATCGCGGACACGCTGAGCGAACTCGGACTCCAGATCCGCGAAGTGGTCGACGTCGACGCCGATCCCGATCCCTTCGAGGTCGGCGAGCACGAACGCCAGCGGCAGCTCCATTTCGGTCAGCAACGCCGTCGAATCGATCCGCTCCAACTCGGTGTCGAGCGCGTCAGCGAGTTCGGCTACCGCACGCGCGGACAACATCAGCGACTCGGCGGCGCGCGCCGAATCGGCGTCGTCGTCGAGAAGCGACAGCTGTCCCCCGTCGTCCACGCTGTCGTCGGCCTTGAGCTCACGCCGCAGATACCGCAGTGCGAGATCGTCGAGATTGAAGGTGCGCTGGCCAGGCCGCACCAGGTACGCAGCGAGTGACGTGTCGGACGTGACACCTGACAGGCTCCAGCCACGACCGCGCACCGCGTGCACCGCCCACTTCACTTCGTGCACCGCTTTGACGACCGACGGGTCGGCGAGCCACGCGGCGAGCGCGGCATCGTCGTTCGCCGACATCGCAACCGGATCGATGAACGCTCCCTCGCCGTCGGCGGCGGCGATCGCCAGACCGTCGACATCCGATCCGACCACGACCGGCCGCGCGTCAACGGCGATACCCGAACGACCAGTGCGGGCATGCGCGTCGAGCCACGCGGCGACTTCGTCGGTGCCCAACCGTGCGCCGTGGACCTCCATACCTTCCTCGGCCTCGGGTTCGGTCGACGTCAGGGTCGAGAACAGACGATCGCGCAGGACCTTGAACTCGAGGTCGTCGAACAGTGCGTGGATCCGGTCGCGATCCCACGCGTGCAGCTTCAGTTCGTCCGGACCGGCCGGCAAGTCCATGTCCCGGATCATCTCGGTGAGAGTCCGGTTCATCTGCACGGACGCGAGGTTCGCGCGCAGCGAATCGCCGGTCTTGCCGCGGATCTCGTCGGCGTGGTGGAAGAGCTGTTCGAGCGAGCCGTACTCGACGATCCACTTGGTCGCAGTCTTGCCGCCGACGCCCGGGATCCCGGGTAGGTTGTCACTCTTGTCGCCGCGGAGCGCCGCGAAGTCGGGATATTGCTGCGGCGTCAGGCCGTACTTCTTCTCGACCTCTTCCGGCGTGAATCGGGTGAGGACAGAGACACCGGTCTTTGGGTATAGCACCGTGATGTTCTCGTTGACCAATTGCAACGAGTCGCGGTCGCCGGTCACCACCAAGACCCGATAGCCCGCCGCATCGGCCTGTGTCGCTAGCGTCGCGATGATGTCGTCGGCTTCGTATCCTTCAACAGCCATCACCGGAATGCCCATGGCGTCGAGCACGTCCTTGGTGATGTCGACCTGACCGCGGAACTCGTCAGGCGACTTGCTGCGTTGCGCCTTGTACTCGGGGAACATTTCGGCACGAAAAGTCTTGCGGGACACGTCGAACGCGGCGGCGACGTGCGTCGGTTCCTCGTCGCGCAGCAAGTTGATCAGCATCGACGTGAAGCCGTAGACGGCGTTGGTGTGCTGGCCGGTATTGGTCGTGAAGTTCTCCGGCGGCAGGGCGAAGTGGGCCCGATAGGCCAACGAATGCCCGTCGAGCAGCATGAGGGTCGGTCGGGTCTCGGTCTTCTTCGCTGCACTCACACGAGTGAGTCTAAGGCGTGGCTCCGACAGCCCGGTCGGCCCGTCAGCCGAGGGTCTCGACGACGACCTGCGCGACCGCCTTCATGGTGACTCGACGATCCATGGCGTTGCGCTGAATCCAGCGGAACGCATCGGGTTCGGTGAGTTCCTGCTTCGCCATGAGTAGACCCTTGGCCTGCTCGATGAGCTTGCGTGTCTCGAAACGCTCGGACATGTCGGCGACTTCGGCTTCGAGGAGCTTGAGTTCGCGGTACCGGCTCAGCGCGACTTCGATCGCTGGCACGAGATCGGCCTGAGTGAACGGTTTGACGAGGTAGGCCATCGCTCCGGCGTCGCGAGCGCGCTCGACGAACTCGCGCTGACTGAAGGCAGTCAACATGACTACCGGGGCCAACCTTTTGGATGCGATCTCGCTCGCTGCGTCGATACCGTCGCGCACCGGCATCTTGACGTCCATGATCACGAGATCAGGCAACAGCTGTTCGGTGAGTTCGACGGCCACCTGACCGTTCGGCGCTTCACCGACGACCTCGTAGCCCTCTTCGCGCAGCATCTCGATCAAGTCGAGCCGAATCAGCGAATCGTCCTCGGCGACAACGACCCGGCTCGCCTGTCGGCCGCTCGGTTTCTCGTCTGTCATCGCGTAAGTCGCTCTCGTCCTTGTCTGTCGCGGTGGCCTGTCGCGGTGGATAATGTGCCCCGGGCCGGACTCGAACCGGCACCCCTTTCGAGACCGCATTTTGAGTGCGGCGCGTCTGCCTATTTCGCCACCGGGGCTGGTGGATCAGTGCGAGGTGAAACTCTACTAGGAGTAATCCACGCGATGACAACTCGGGTCACCGGAAACGCTCACCGACGGGTGCGGCCTCTGCTCGACAGTGACTGATCGAACCCTTATGGTTACTTGAGAGTCAGATCACGAAAAGGTGTCGGCAGCGCATCGCTCGCTCCAGATCTGGCCTTTCGGGGAAGGTTTGTGAACGGGTGATCACACCATTGCGCCGGACGATCCGGCATCTGACCATCGCGCTCGTCGCGGCGACGACTCTCGTCGCGGGGGCCGGGCTCATGCCCATCTCGTCGTCCGACGCTAACGCCGACGTCTACGGCGCGCTCGGCGCGAAGTGGACGCGCACTCACGACGGTCCGCAGAAGTACTCGGGCTACACCGTGAAACCCGATGTGCCGATCCGCATGAGCGACGGAACAGTGCTGCGTTCCAATGTGATCCGTCCGACGGACCGCGCGGGCAAGACGGTCGACACCAAGTTGCCGACCATCGTGACGATGACGCCGTACACCAAGATGGTGTCCGCTCTGGCGTCCGAGGTCATGAACTACCCCGCCCTGGTCCCCCAACTCATCGATCTGCTCAACGGAATCAACGCCCGGGGAACTTTCCTGTCCGGCTACAACGAGTTGGTCGGCGCGCTCCGCGGTGGCCTGATCAACACGTTCGCGTATGACCCCCAACTAGTGAAGAGCGGTTACAACGTCGTCGTCGTCGACGTCCGCGGAACTGGCTTCTCGCAGGGCACCTGGCAAGTGTTCGGCGACCGCGAACGCAAGGACACCGTCGAAGTCGTCGACTGGGCGAAGAAGCAGACCTGGGGCAACGGGAAAGTCGGCATGTCCGGCGTCTCCTACTCTGCGATCAACCAGTTGCAGGCCGCAGCGGACAAGCCGGGTGCCCTCGACGCGATCTTCCCGGTGGTCCCGGGCGCCGACCTCATCCAAGACGTCATCGCCCCCGGCGGCGGCGTCGGCTTCGGCTTCCTCGCGCCGTGGTTGAGCCTGGTGAACGCCTCGAAGCTGATCCCGAACGTCGCCTCGATGCTCAACGGGACGTTCGACTGGCGGTGGCTCGCCGACCGGGTCAAGGATCCGCTTACCTATTTCGACGTGCTGATCGAAGCGCTGACGGCGAAGTCGCCGAAGTCGCTGCGCGGCACCACCCGACAGCTCGTGACAGCAGGCTCGGACCGGCGGAAGTCCATGTTCACCGACGTGTCGAAGGTGACGACGCCGACCTTCGCGATCGGCGGCTGGAACGACTTGTTCACCAATAGCGAGTCACGTCTGTTGAAGGGGCTGACGCAGCTCCCGAACACGAAGAAGAAGCTAGTCATGGACGACGGCTACCACATCACGTCCAGTTCGAACTTCGGCCAGAAGGGCTATCCGCCGCGCATCGACGTGCTCGCGCGTGCCTGGTACGACAAATGGCTCAAGGGGATCGACAACGGCGTCGACCGCTACTCGCCCGCGACGCTCGCGTCCGAGCCGAGCGGATGGTTCGTTCAAGGGCCCACCTACCCGCTCCCGGGGCACACCTACCAGCGGCAGTATTTGTCGGGCAGGTCGTCGGGCACCACGCGGACACCGGTCGCAGGCGACGGATCGTTGTCGGCGTCGAAGCCCGCGGCCCGAGCCACCCGGCAGGTAAAACCGGGGCTGTCGCCGTTGTGCAGTCGTGACGCGGCCCAGTCCGCGGTCGGCATCACCGCCATCTTCGATTTCTGCGGCAAGGACTCTCGGGTCTCGGAAGTCGCCGCGCAGACGTTCACGTCCGCACCGGCGAAGGTGTCGACGAGCATTAGCGGCACCCCGGTCGTCCATCTACGTCAGCGTCTCAACGCGACCGACGGCTACTGGCATGCGACGGTCAATGTCGTCTCCCCCGACGGCCGATCGACGACCGTCTCGATGGGGCAGCTGATGGTGTCGTTGCGGGCCATAGACACCGAGCGGAGTTCGTACGGCCCGAACGGTGACCTGACCGACGCGATCCCGAAACTGACAGTGTCCGACTACCGCAAGGTGAAACCCGGACAGGTTCTGAACGTCGACATCCCGATGTCGGCGACTCAGGCGAAGCTCCAACCCGGCGACCGGCTCCGCATCGACGTCTATGCGTTCAACTTCCCGAAGTCCGTCCCGCTCGGGCCGGAACTGTGGTCGTCGCAGCTACGCCCGCAATACATCGAGATCGATCCGGCACAGCCGAGTTGGGTCAACGTCCCGTTGTCGCATCCACTGCGGTGACAGCTCTGGAGATCGCCGTCCAGGCACCGGCGGGCGCGGCGGTCGCGCTCGCCGGCGGAGCCGACCGCGTCGAACTGTGTGCCGCACTCGGGGCGACCGGCGGCCTGACTCCGACGCTCAGTTCGCTCGAAGGGGCCGTCGCCGCCAACATCGGCGTCCACGTGCTGATCCGGACACGGCCGGGCGGATTCGTCTACACGCGGGCCGAGGTCACGACGATGGCGGGCGACATCGCCCACGTCGTACACGCGGGCGCATCGGGCGTAGTGATCGGCGCCCTGAACGCGGACGGCTCCGTCGACCGCGAAGCGACTGCCGAATTGATCGCCGCGGCACGGCGTGCGGGCGACGTCGATGTCACATTCCACCGGGCCCTCGACGCGGCCGCCGACCCGCTCGAGGCACTGCGGGTGCTCGCCGAACTCGGTGTCGACCGGGTGTTGACCTCTGGGGGCGCGCCGACCGCCGCGTCGGGACTCGATGTGGTGGCGACCCTCGTCGACGCCGACACCGGTGTGCAGATCATGGCGGGCGGCGGTGTCCGGCCGGACACCGTACCGGCGCTCGTAGAGATCGGCGTCGACGCCGTCCATCTGTCGGCGACGACAATCGTCGACGATCCGGGTTCGACCGGGCCGGGCGGCGGCGCTTCCCACGGTCTGGAGACGACCGATCCCACCGTCGTCGCGGCGGTACGTCGGCTGCTAGACCGCTAGGCGAACAGGTAGCCGCTCGACAGCGCCGCCGGAGTTACCACCTGGCGGTAACGGTCACCGATCCGTACGACGTAGACATCCACCACCCGGAGATCCCGGACCTCGAACTCGGCGAGACACGTCTCACCCGCCAACGCTTCGAGACGTGACAGACGGGTGACGGCAAGCGGCTCGTCACGCCCCGCCTCGCGACCGGTCGCGTCGTAGATCGTCACGGTGTCGCCGAATGCGACGGGAATCGAACCGGCGACGGCTCGGGTACCGCAGTCGACGGTGACCGCCCCAGTCGCGGTGATCGTCGACCGCTCGTGAAAGCCTTCGATCACCGCGATGGTTCCCGCGATGATCGCGACGAGTACGACGACGATGCTGGCGATCCGGATGGGCCACTTGTACCGACGCTGCCAACGCTTGGGTTTCAGCGGCGGCCCCGGAGGCAGATGGAACCGGATGTCCAACGCGTGAGCGGTCACGAGCGCGGCGGGAAGTACTTGATCAACGCCTCCTGCATGACGGACGCGGCGAGCACGCCGTCACGGGTGAAGAGGCGCCCTGACCCGATGCCCCGCGATCCTGCGGCGACCGGCGACTCCGTCGCGTACAGCAGCCACTCGTCGAACCGGAACTCGCGGTGGAACCACATCGAATGGTTGACGGTGGCCGCGAACAGACGATCGAACCCCCACGACAGGCCATGGGTGGTGATGATCGAGTCGAGGACTGTCGTGTCGGACGAGTATGCGAGCGCCGCGACGTGCAGCAGCGGGTCGTCGGGCATCGGGCCGTCGGTCTTCATCCACGCCCGATTGTGGTTCAGGTGCTCGCCGGTCCCTTTCAGTTTCCATGCGGGCGCGTTGACGAACCGGACGTCGATCGGGTGGAGCGCGTTCACGAACGCTTCGACGGTCTCCTCATAGCCTTCGAAATGCTCGCTGATCGGCGGAAGATCCTCCGGGTACGCGACCTCGGGGATGTCGACGGCGTGTTCGAGCCCGGCCGCATTGTTCTGGAAAGCGACGAGCATCGTGAAGATCACCTCGTCGTCCTGGATCGCGGTGACCTGCCGGTTGGCGAACGGCTTCCCGTCACGGAATCGGTCGACCCGGTATTCGAGGGGCTTCGTGACGTCGCCGCCGCGAACGAAATGCGCGTTCACCGCGTGGACGGGCGGCGCACCCCGCGTCAGCGTGCGGCCCGCCGCGACGATCCCCTGGCCGAGCAGCTGACCGCCGAAGGTCCGCGGGCCGACCTGCTCGGGATGCTGCCCGATGAACACGTCGTCGTCGACGCGCTCCACATCGAGCAGCTTCAGCAGGGTCTGCAAGTCGGCCGACGCTTCGGCGGCCACGGAATCTCCAGCGGTCTCGGTGCTCATAGAGCTCCACCCTATGCGACTCACGAGCCGGTGGTCCCGGTCGACCGGTGGCCGCGTCGTGCTCAGTGGTCCTGTTCGCCGATGCGGTGCACGTGGACGAAGTTCGTCGAACCGATCACCGACGCCGGGGCGCCCGCGACGATCACGACAGTGTCCCCGCGTTGCAGTCGACCGTTGGCAGTCAGGACGTCGTCGACCTGATCGATCATCGCGTCCGTGTTCTTCATCCGCGGCACCAGGATCGGGTCGGCGCCCCAGCTCAACGCGAGTTGATTTCGAGTGGCCTCCGTCGCGGTGAACGCGAGGAGAGGTGCCCGCGGGTGCAGTCGGGCGACGCGCCGCAGGGTGTCGCCGGACTCGGTGAATGTGATGATCGCCGAGGCATTGAGCCGTTCGGCGATGTCGCGAGCGGCGAACGTCACGATTCCGCGCCGGGTACGGGGGACGTGGGTCAGCTCGGGCACGTCACGGGTGCCCTCCTCGACTGCGGTAACGATGCGCGCCATGGTCCGCACCGTCTCGTTCGGGTACTTGCCGACCGACGTCTCGCCGGAGAGCATCACGGCGTCGGCGCCATCGAGAACGGCGTTGGCGACGTCGGACGCTTCGGCGCGCGTGGGCCGTGAATTCTCAATCATCGAATCGAGCATCTGAGTCGCGACGATGACCGGCTTGGCGTTCTCGCGTGCCATCTGGATGGCGCGCTTCTGCACAAGCGGCACCTGTTCGAGCGGCATCTCGACGCCGAGATCACCGCGCGCAACCATGATCGCGTCGAATGCGAGGATGATCGCTTCGAGATTGTCGATCGCTTCGGGCTTCTCTAGCTTCGCGATGACCGGGACACGGGAGCCGACCCGATCCATCACCTCGTGCACGAGTTCGATGTCAGCGGGGCTTCGGACGAACGACAGGGCAACCAGGTCGACGCCGAGCTCCAGAGCGAATTCGAGATCGGCGATATCCTTCTCCGACATCGCAGGCACCGAGATATTCATCCCGGGCATCGACAGGCCCTTATTGTTGCTGACCGTGCCACCCTCGGTGACATTGCAGACGACGTCGTTGCCGTCGATGTGATCGACTGTCAGACCGACCTTCCCGTCGTCGACGAGCAGCCGGTCACCGGGCCGAGCATCCTGGGCGAGCTGCGAGTACGTCGTCGAGACGCGATCGTGGTTGCCGATCACGTCGTCGACCGTGATCCGAATCTGCTCGCCGTCGTTCCAGTCCACCGCCCCGTTCGGGCGCCCGTTGTCCTCGAATTTGCCGAGACGGATTTTGGGGCCCTGCAGGTCGGCGAGGACGCCGACGGCGGTACCGGTATTAACACTCGCCGCACGCACCGCTTCGTAGACACCGCGGTGGTCGCTGTGCGCGCCATGGCTGAAGTTCATTCGGGCGACGTTCATTCCGCACTCCACGAGAGCGGTGATTTCTTCTTCGGTGTTGGTAGCGGGGCCCAGAGTACAAACGATCTTGGTTCGACGAGTCACCCTCCAAGGCTATCCGTCGGACGCGCACAATTCGAACCTACTGGTGCGTACCGCGAGTGGTTAACGACATGTTCGTCAACCGACGCCCATCAGGCGTCGCTCTTGCCGGATTCATCAGATTCGCTCGATCTGATCTCGATGGCGCCGAGATCGTGTCCCGAGGTCTGCTCGACGACAGCGATCTCGTCGAGATCGAGCCCGTCGAGACTCGACACGATGGTGTAACCGCGTCTAGATTCGGCCGACGTCGTGTCAGCCGGTTCTGTGTTGCCCGGTTCCGTGTCGCCCGGTTCTGTGTTGGTCGAATCTGTGTCCGGGGACTTGGACTCACCGGCCTCCGAGTCGGACACGGCGGACTCGGCACTCTCCGACGCCGCAGTCACAGAATCATCGGCCTCCGGATCGGCGGCCTCCGGCTCTTCGGCCACCGGCTCATCGCTCTCGGGCTCGGCAGGTTCAGACTCCGATGCGTCCCCTTCTGAGGCATCCCCTTCTGGGGCGTGACTGTTCGGGGTCTCCACCTCGGTCTCGTCGATCGAGTCGTCTTCGATCGGGTGAGCCCCGGCCGCAGGCTCGTCGGTCACCTCATTCTCAGCATCCCCGTCGAGTTCATCGTCCACGTCGGCCGAGTCGGCTTCGTCGTCCCCGTCGGCTTCGCTGTCGTCAGTTTCGGCCCCCACGTCGGCGTCGCTGTCCGCCCAGACCTCGTCCAGTTCGTCTGGGTCGTCGGGGGCCTCGGACTCCACGTCCTCATCCAGCTCGTCCTCATCCAGCTCGTCATCGTCCGGGTACTCATCCTCGTCGTCCAGGCCGGGCGGAACATATCCGAGGTGGCCTTCGTCGGCGAGTTGTTCGGCACGATCGGGCCAGAACATAGACAGTCCGGTCTCGCGACCACGCGGCGCCATCAGCACGTAGAGCGCCGCGCCGAGGAACACCAGCGCGGAGACCAGCACGTTGACGCGCAATCCGAGGATGTGGGTCGCCTCGTCGGTGCGCATCAGTTCGATACCGAATCGGCCGACGCAGTAGCCCGCGACGTAGATGGCGAACAGCCTGCCGTGGCCGATCTGGAATCGTTTGTCAAGGAACACCAGCAGCGCGACGACGAGCAGGTTCCACAGCAACTCGTACAGAAATGTCGGGTGGGCGACCTCGAGGACGTTTCCGTTCGAGACACCGTCTATCACGGCGATGCCGCGGCGGCCGGTGTCCGGGTCGACGCGTTCGAACAGTTCCAGGCCCCAGGGAACGGTCGTCGGCTCGCCGTAGAGTTCCTGGTTGAAGTAATTGCCTAGGCGGCCGATCGCTTGGGCCGCCAGGATCGCGGGAGCGATGGCGTCGCCGAACGACGGAAGTTTGATGCGCTTCCACCGGCAGCCGACCCATCCGCCGACAGCGCCGAACGCCACGGCGCCCCAGATGCCGAGACCGCCGTCCCACACTTGGAAGACGGCGCCGATACCTTTCCCGTTGTCCCCGAAATACCGCCACCAGTCGGTGATGACGTGGTAGATCCGCCCACCGATCAGACCGAAGGGAACCGCGATGAGCGCGACGTCGAGGACGTCGCCCGGCTGTCCGCCGCGGGCACGCCACCGGCGGTCGCTCCACCACACGGCGACGACGATGCCGACGATGATGCACAGCGCGTATGCGCGGAGGGGCAGCGGTCCGAGATTCCACACGCCTTGCGGCGGGCTCGGCAGGTAGGCGAGGACGTGTCCGGCAGTCACACGTGCCACAGTAGTGCACCGGACGAGACCTGCTCGAACGCGACGCCGCGTTCGAGACGATGCGCTACAAGATCGTCAGACTCGAGCGCGCCGGACGCCCTGTGCGAGATCATCGATCAGCGCGGCCACCGCAGGCTGACCTTCGTCGACTGCGGAGACAATCGCCGAGCCGACGATCACGCCGTCGGCGTACGCGCCGATCTCCGCGGCCTGGTCACCGTTGCGGACGCCCAGCCCGACACCGATCGGGATGTCCGAGTACTCGCGGACTCGCGCACACAGTTCGGGCGCCAGATTCGACACCGACGACCGGGCACCGGTCACGCCCATCGTCGACGCCGCGTACACGAACCCGCGGCATGCGTCGACAGTCGTCGCGATCCGCTCAGGTGTCGACGACGGCGCGACGAGATAGATGCGGTCCAGACCGTGAGCGTCGGACGCGGCATGCCATTGTTCGCCCTCCTCCGGAATCAGGTTCGGCGTGATGACGCCGACACCACCCGCTGCGGCGAGATCCCGAGAGAACGCATCGACACCGTACTTGCCGATCAGGTTCCAATAGCTCATCACCACGGGCTTGGCGCCCGCGTCGGCGACCGCTTCGGCCGCGGCGAACACGTCACGGACACGGGTGCCGCCGGCGAGCGCATGGATGGCGGCCTTCGCGATCGTCGGGCCATCCATCACCGGATCCGAGTACGGGATACCGATCTCGACGATGTCGCACCCCGCCGACACCATGGTGCGCAGCGTCTCCAACGATGTCGACAAGTCCGGGTAGCCGACCGGCATGTAGCCGATCAGCGCGCTGCGGTTCTCACTGCGGCAGGCGGCGAAGGTGTCGCCGAGGCGGCTGGCGGGTGCGGTGTTCACTGATTGTCCCCTGCGATAGAAGCGGCGTATTCGGTCTCTGACGGCGGCCTGCCGTACAGCCCGAACCATGACGCCGCCGTATCGACGTCTTTATCGCCGCGACCGGACAGGTTGACGACGACGATCGCGCCCTCGCCCAGTTCCTTGCCGAGTTCGAGCGCGCCTGCCACAGCATGCGCCGACTCAATCGCCGGAATGATGCCTTCGCGGCGGGACAGCAGCTTCAACGCGTCCATCGCCTCGGTGTCGGTGACCGGACGGTACTCGGCCCGTCCGATGTCCTTGAGGTGGGCGTGTTCGGGACCGACACCCGGATAGTCGAGACCTGCGGAGATCGAGTGCGATTCGATGGTCTGGCCGTCCTCGTCCTGCAGGAGGTACGAGTAGGCGCCCTGGAACGCTCCGGGGGTGCCACCGGTGAAGGTCGCCGCGTGGCGACCGGTCTCGACGCCGTCTCCCGCCGCTTCGAATCCGACGAGGCGTACGTCGGGGTCGTCAACGAACGGGTGGAAGATGCCGATCGCGTTCGATCCCCCACCCACGCACGCGGTGACGGCGTCGGGCAGACGTCCGGTCTTCTCCTGGATCTGACGGCGCGCTTCCATGCCGATGATCCGTTGGAAGTCGCGGACCAGCATCGGGAACGGGTGTGGACCGGCCGCGGTGCCGAAACAGTAGTACGTGTCGTCGGCGTTGGTCACCCAGTCGCGCAACGCCTCGTTGATCGCGTCCTTGAGGGTCGCCGATCCCGATTCGACAGCGACGACAGTCGCGCCGAGCAGCTGCATGCGGGCGACGTTGAGCGCCTGACGTTCGGTGTCGACTCGCCCCATGTAGATCAAACAGTCGAGGCCGAGGAGTGCGCACGCGGTGGCCGTCGCGACGCCGTGCTGGCCTGCGCCAGTCTCGGCGATGACACGCTTCTTGCCCATCCGCGCAGCGAGCAGCGCCTGCCCGAGCACGTTGTTGATCTTGTGCGAGCCCGTGTGGTTGAGGTCCTCGCGTTTGAGGAACAGGCGTGCGCCGCCCGCCAGTTCGCTGAGCCGCTCCGCCTCGTACAACGGCGACGGACGCCCAGCGTAGTCGCGCTGGAGACGATCGAGTTCGTCGAGGAACTCCCGATCGCTGCGCATCTTCTCGTACGTGGCGGTGACCTCGTCGATCACGGCCATCAAAGCTTCGGGGACGTGGCGGCCGCCGTAGACCCCCCAATGTCCGTTGTCATCGGGTCCGATCGGCGAGACGTTCGCGACGCCGTCGCTGGCCTTGGGGAATTCGGTCGGATCGGTCACGGGGTCAATCATCCTCGTCTGAGTCACGGAACGGCAATGGAATATCGGCGCGGGTCCGGTGGACGCGACCAGCGTGTCGGGCCCGGAGAACTCGAGTCAGCGTGCGGGCTTCGGGCACGACGGGTGTGCGCCCGCCGCCACCAAGTCCGAGACCGCGCTGCGCGGGTCGCCGGACGTCACGAGACCTTCACCGACCAAGACTGCGTCGGCGCCCGCTCCCGCGTACGCGAGCAGATCGGCGGTGCTGCGAACACCGGACTCGGCGACGCGCACGATGTCGGACGGCAGACCCGGCACGATCGACGAGAACACGTCGCGGTCGACCTGCAGGGTCTTGAGGTCACGGGCGTTAACACCGACGACAGTGGCGCCCGCTTCGAGTGCGCGATCGGCTTCGGCTTCGGTGTGGACCTCGACCAGCGCCGTCATTCCGAGGGACTCGGTGCGGTCGAGCAGCGAGGTGAGTGCCTTCTGTTCCAGGGCCGCGACGATCAGCAGGATCACGTCGGCTCCGTGGGCGCGCGCCTCGTGGATCTGGTAGGGGCCGACGATGAAGTCCTTGCGAAGCACCGGGATATCGACGGCGGCGCGGACCGCGTCGAGGTCGGCGAGCGACCCCTTGAACCGTCGTTCCTCGGTGAGCACGCTGATGACACGCGCTCCCCCAGCCTCGTACGCTCTCGCGAGTTCCGCCGGGTCCGCGATGTTCGACAGCTGCCCCTTCGACGGGCTCGCCCGCTTGACCTCGGCGATCACCGCGATGTCCGGCTGCCGCAGTGCGGCGGCCGCGTCACGGGGTTCGGGAGCCTTGGCCGCGAGCTCTTTCACGGTAGCGAGATCGAGGACAGCTTCGCGCGCAGCGACATCCGCCTTGACCCCGTCGATGATGGAATCGAGCACTGACTGTTCGCTCACTGCGACGCCCCTTTCTCGCGCTGTGCCTCAAGAGTAGGCAAGCCGTTCGCACGGCCACTGTCCGGGGTGTGTACGCATCGAACGTGTGCGGTCAGACCCCCGTCAGCGAGGCACCGGAGTGCCATGCGTCAAGGAGCGCGGACTCGAGGCGATCCTCCACGACTTGCAGGGCAGCGATCCCGAACAGCACGTCACCTTCAAGGGATGGGTCGTCGGCAAGCAGCGGCGCGACCACCTGATGGCGCATCACCAATTCGTGGACGGCGTCGGCCTCGACATGCTCGCGATAGAACCGTCGGGCCTCCTCGGGCGCGTCGATCCGCTCCAGCCCGGCGAGCAGTCGGGCCGATCCGAGCGGCGATGTCATTTCGGTCGCAGCGAAGTGTCCGACGGTCGCGCCTCGGCGGGAACGACGGAGCCCGAGACAGGACATCAGGTTCACCGGCGCAAGCGCGACTGCGGGAGCCGTCGACAGATATCCGAGGTACGCATCGTTCAACCCCACCGACGACAAGAGGTCCGCGAACAGGACCTGGTGGACACGGTCACCGTGACCCGCTCCATACTCATCGAACTCGACCGCGACGAAAGCTGCCTTGGACTGCCCGCGCAGACGAGGGATCGCCCAGGCGTGCGGGTCGGCCTCCTTCAGGTGATAGAGCGATCGTGCGGCGAAATAGTCGGCGAACTCGCTCTCGGTCCCATGCCTGCGCAAGAACTCGGACGCGCCCGTCGGCACTGAACTCGCGAGCGCACCGAGTTCCGCGTCAGCGGTTCGGCCCTCCGTCGACGGTGGGCATTCCTGCTCGATGGCATCGAGGTACGCGTCTTCGAGGTGGACGCGCGCCGCGATGACAACCGGGTCCCATTCGCAGTCGCGGCCCGCGTCGCCCCAGCCCCGATAGTGCAGTTCGTGGCACACAGTCAAGGCGAGTTGGACGTCGTCGCTCCAGGGGTCGACGTCGTTCGGCACACGAATGCGCGACGGCGCGTGCGCGGCATCCGCTCGCACCGCACCGATGATCTCCGCGGACACCGGCCCGCGCGGATCGGGCAGAAGCGCTTGGCCGATCCGCGACGCCGACGCTCCGACCATCACTGGCCACCTGACTTTCCTCGGACACCGCATTGCGCCTTCATGGGTCTCGGTTACCCCAGCGCAATGGCGTTCAAACGTCGTTGCGTCCGGCACGCAGGGTTCACATTTCGCGAGATGGGTACTCGACGTCAGCGACGCCGGACACCGTGGACGGCGTGGCCACACGTTTCGGCACGACTTGGAGGTCCACTCATGAACTGGCGAACACTCGTCTCATCCGCCCCGATCCGAACGCCGCAGCACCTGCGGCCCATAGGCCACTCGTGGGACCACGTCTGCCACGTCGGCTCCCGCGGGCGGAACGGCTGACACATGCCTGTCCCCCTCGCATTGCCCGGAACCGCCCCGTCTGGTGGCCGCGACTCGACAGCGGGCCGCCCACGTGGGCGTGGAACTGTACGTCGTTCACGCCGATCTGGCCGGGATCGACGTTGCCGACTTCGACCTGATCACCTGCAACCCGCCTTATGTGCCGACGCCGCCGGGCAGTGCGAATTCCGCGGACGGACCGAGTTGGGCGTGGAACGCGGGGTCCGACGGTCGCGCCGTCCTCGACGTGCTGTGTGCCGTCGGCCCCGGTCTACTCGCGTCCGGGGGCACGATGCTTATCGTGCAGAGTGAGCTCGCCGATGTGCCGCGTTCGCTCTGCGCCTTGCACGCGGCCGGACTGCGCTCGACAGTGGTGCGCGACCGCGCGATCCCGTTCGGCCGGGTCATGACGTCGCGGCGCAGCCGCCTCATCACCGCGGGCCTGTTGGATCCGCGCGCGGACACCGAGTCGATCGCGGTGATCCGCAGTGAGGATCCCCGGTGACTGACGACGGGCCGCGGCGGGTCCGAGTCGTCAAGAAGGGGCCGATCCTCGTCGAAGGCCCGGTGGACGTCGAGCGGCCCGACGGATCACTCGTCCACTGTGACCGGTTCCAGGTCGCGATCTGCGCGTGTGGGCTCAGCGCGAACGCACCGCTGTGTGATGCGAGCCATCGCCGCCTACTACGACCTCGACCGCGGTGACCCGCCCGACGTTTACCCCACCGACTGCCCTGCACACGTCCTCAGTGCACGGACACGATAGCGAAGGAGAAGACGATGAACGATGAACGATGATCGCACACGTTCTGGCGCGACGACGCGTGGAGGCTCGACCGGTCGGCCGCTCGCCGGAATGACGGTCGCGATTCTCGCTGCTGACGGCGTGGAACAGGTCGAGTTGACTGCGCCGCGCGACGCCGTCGAGGAAGCCGGGGCGACCACTGTGCTGGTATCGCTGCGACCAGGCGAAGTTCAGGCGATGAACGGCGATGTGGAGGTCGCCGACCGATTCCGAGTCGATCGTGTGGTCGCCGATGTCGCGGTAACCGACTTCGACGGGCTCCTGCTGCCCGGCGGCACGACCAATCCCGACAAGCTCCGGCAAGATGCGCACGCGGTCGACTTCGTCCGCGGCTGCATGCACGCCGACCTGCCGGTCGGGGTGATCTGTCACGGCCCCTGGACCCTGGTGGAAGCCGACGTGGTTCGAGGACGCACGTTAACCGGGTATCCGAGTGTTCGCACCGACATCAAGAATGCGGGCGGCACAGTCGTCGACGGCGAGGTCGTCGTCGACAGGTCATTGGTGTCGAGTCGGAACCCCGGCGACCTGCCCGCGTTCTGCGAGAAGGTCGTCGAGGTGTTCGCCGCGGGGTAGCCGCGCCACGGCTCGCCGACTCGGCGCCGACAGTCGGCGGGCTCAGTCGGTCGCCGACTCGGCCGCCAGTTTGGACAAGGTGTCCTCCAGCTGAGATTCAGTCACGAGCGGGAACTTGACCTTGGCCAGGAGGTCTTTGTCGGTGACTCGCGACCAGTCGTAAGTGTGCCGGACCAGTGTGCTGTCCGGTCCTTGCGATTCGAGTTCCCACACCCATTCCCAACCGGGAGGCTCGGTGCCAGCGGGCGCCGTCTGCCACGCCAGGAGTTTGTCTTTGGCGTAGCCCGTCACATGGTTGTCTGTCTGGTATTCGCCGCCCATGTGCGGGCCCTCCATGTTCATGGTGAATACCTGCCCGACCCGTTGGATGCGGTCGGCGTGGTCGACGCTGCGAACGTATCCCGACCCGTCCAACCGCTGGTGTCGTTCCGGGTTGCTGAGCACGTCGAAAACGTGGTCGACCGGAGCCTCGATGACGCGCTGCACTGTGACATTCGTTTGATCGCTCATCACTCCACCGTGCCGAAAGCCGACGGCGCTGGCAACCCCGAACACCGGCCACCGGAGAGACCGACACAGCAGATTCGACCAAACCCGGACACCGATGCGCCGACCCGATACGCCGAGGTAACGCTCACGCCGTGGCGGCGAGTTCGGCCTGTAGATCGTCGATCGACCGTCGAAGTAGCCGGGAGACGTGCATCTGAGACAGACCCATACGCTTGGCGATCGCACTCTGCGACAAATCCTCGAAGTACCGGAGGCCAATGATTTTCCGCTCACGAGGGCGGAGGTGAGCAAGGGCGGGGCGAAGCGTCTGCGCATCGTTCACAAGGTCGTAGTGTGAGTCCTCGCGTCCTATCCGCTCGCTCGTCGGCCGGTCGTCGGCACCGGCCGACGGACTGTCGAGCGACACCGTGACCGTAGCGGCCGCGGCACGTCGCGCCTCGTCGACCTCCCAGAGGTCGACACCCAACTCGGTGGCCAGTTCGCGTCGCGTCGGCATCCTGCCGAGGACCTGCGTCATCGGCCCCTCGCTGTCGCGTAGCTGCAGCGCGAGGTCTTTCAGTCGGCGCGGGGCCCGGAGCATCGCGGTGCGATCGCGAAAATGCCTGCGCACTTCCCCCATCACGGTCGGCACTGCGAACGAGAGGAAGTCGGCGCCGCGGGAGGGCTCGAACCGATCGACGGCCTGCACCAACCCGAGGCGCGCGATCTGCACGAGATCGTCTCGGCTCTCGCCCCTCCCCGCGAACTTCTGCGCGATGTGCTCGGCGAGCGGAAGGCTAGCCACGACTGCTTCGTCTCGCAGCGTGTCGCGGCGTTGGTCGCCAGACCGTAAGAACTCACGCTCGATCAGCAGAGTCCGTACGTGGTCGTACTCGTCATTCGTCATTCCGGAGTCCCTTCTACGTCGACCGCACGGAAGATGACGCTCGCGGCGTCACTCTTGCAGTGCGGCGATGCGAATGCCTGGACACTGCCAAAGCGTCACTGTGGTCGGCATAGGAACTCGGCTGGTGGTTGAACCGAGTGACCTCGACGCTACTCGCTACCCTGCCCGCTGGCCAGGGACGTGGAACCAGGCGAGGGGGCTACGGACGTTCGTCGGTGGGATCCACTCCGTTGTCCAACGAGTCCCACATGAGACGCTCGTTGCCGTCCGACTCCGTCTCCTCGCCTCGGGCTGCGCGTTCACGTTCGGCGAACACCTTCTTCTCAAGCTCCTCACGGCGTGCAGCAGGCGACGTGTATTTCGACGACATCCGACCCGCCGCCGCGCCACGCATCATGAGGACTGCGGCGATCGCCGCGCACACCGCGCCGACGATCAACAGGTACCCCGGTGTGTTAGACGTCAAGATCACCCGGACGTCGTACTTCGGATCCAGATCGATGGCGTCGGCCGCGAACATGTTGTTCTGGCCATTATTGATCAGCGAGATCGCGGGGACCGCCGAGAGGACAGCCGCGAGCGCGAGGATGAGCGCGACGAGCCGCAGCAGCCAGCCACTCACCGCGAACTGGGCGACGATGCCCGCGACGAACAGCAGCGCGACGGCCACGAGCCACGGGCTCCAATCCGAACCGTCGACGTCGAAGCTGCGCGGGACTCCGAGCCCGTCCTCGGCGACGACCTCCGCCCATCGCATCCGCGACACAGTCCACAGGATGATCGCGGCGATCGCCAGCAACAGCCCCGCGATCCCCTGCCTACGGCGGCCGACCGACTTCGTCGCCCCGCCGCTCGCTGGCGCCTCGGTGCGGTCAGGCGCCTCAGGGGTTTCGGCGTCAGTGTGCTCGCTGTCGGTCATGCCCGATCCTCTCCGCCGACCCTGGTCAAGGTGCCGGCTGCGGCGACCGCGTTGAGGACCGCCGTCGCCTTGTTGCGTGCCTCATTGAACTCGTATTCGGCGTCGCTGTCAGCGACGACGCCGCCGCCGGCCTGGACATAAGCCGTACCGCCGGACATGAGTGCGGTGCGGATGGCGATCGCGGTGTCGGCGTCGCCCGCGAAGTCGAGATAGCCGACGATACCGCCGTACAGACCACGCCGCGTCACCTCGTGCTCTTCGATGATCTGCATCGCCCGAACCTTCGGCGCGCCAGTCAACGTCCCCGCCGGGAAGCACGCGGTGACCGCGTCGAGCGCCTGCTTGCCGTCCCGGAGACGACCCGACACGGTCGACACCAGGTGCATCACGTGGCTGTAGCGTTCAACCCGACGATAATCGGTGACCCGGACCGTGCCAGGCTCACACACCCGCCCCAGATCGTTGCGGCCGAGGTCGACGAGCATCAAGTGCTCAGAGTTCTCCTTCTCGTCCTCAAGCAACCCCTTCGCGAGAAGCTGGTCCTCCTCCTCAGTGGAACCACGCCAACGAGTCCCCGCGATCGGATGCGTCGTCGCCACCCCTTCGGCGACAGTGACGAGAGCCTCCGGCGACGACCCGACGATCGTGAACGGATCGCGCTCGACGCCGGGGACCCGCACGAGATACATGTACGGGCTCGGGTTCGAAGCGCGCAGCACTCGATACACGTCGACCGGATCGGCGTCGGTGTCAACGGCGAACCGCTGCGACGGCACCACCTGGAATGCCTCCCCGGCCTCGATCGCCCCGACGACGTCATCGACGATCCGCGAATACTCGTCGAGCGTGCGCTGCGAGGTGTAGTCGGGGGCTGGCCGGTCGAACGTCGAGACCGTCGACGCTGCTGGCGCGGCCAACGCCGCCGTCATCACATCGAGCCGACCTACCGCATCCTCATACGCCTGCTCGGCCCGCTCATCCGAACCGTCCCAATTGATCGCATTGGCAATCAGCGTGATGGTGCCCTCGTGGTGGTCGAACGCGGCCAGCTCAGAGGTCAGCAACCAGAACATGTCCGGCAAACCGAGATCGTCGTCAGTGAGCGACGGCAGACGTTCCAGTCGTCGAACGAAGTCGTACGCCATGAAACCGACGAAACCACCGGTCAGCGGCGGCATGTCGGCGAACGCCTCAGTCTGCAAGAGGCGGAGCGACTCCGCGAGAGCCGCCAGCGGATCGCCGCCGACGGGCGCACCCGCCGGGACAGTCCCCCACCAGTGAGCCTGATCGTCGACGACCGTCAGACCCGACGAACCCGAGCCGATGAACGACCACCGCGACCACGACTGCCCGTTAGGCGCCGACTCCAGCAGGAACGTACCGTCCCGATCACCTGCCAGTTTGCGGTAGGCCGACAGCGGAGTCTCCGAGTCGGCCAGTACCTTCCGAGTAACCGGGACCACCCGATGCTCGCCTGCCAGGTCGAGGAACTCCGCCAGCGAAGTGGTGTGCGCGCTCATCCGAGAGATTCCCCGCCGACGCCCCACTGACTCCGCGGAATCTCAGTGATCGTCACCCACACCGAGTCGGGATTCTTACCGGTCGCCTTGGCATACGCCTCCGTCACCGCCGCTATCGTCTCGCGTTTGACGGTGTCCGACAAACCTTCGGTCTGCGAGATCTGGATCAACGGCATGTCAACGCCTTTCGTCGTCGGAGACCGAGTCGGCGAAAGTTAGCGACTCGGTGTCGAAACAGCTGTGGTTACCGGTGTGACAAGCGGGACCGACCTGGTCGACGACGAGCAGCAGTGCGTCGCCGTCGCAGTCGAGGCGCACATCGTGCACGAACTGGGTGTGGCCGCTGGTCTCGCCCTTCACCCAGTACTCCTGTCGAGACCGCGAAAAGTACGTGCCTCGACGGGTAGCGAGCGTGCGTTCGAGCGCCTCATCATCCATCCACGCCATCATCAGGACAACGCCGGTCTCGCGTTCCTGCGCGATAGCCGCGAACAGGCCGTCCGGACCACGTTTGAGTCGCGCCGCGAGCGCTGCGGGCAGTGCCATGGGAAGCTCCTTGGTCGAGAAAAGTATGGGACCGTCAACGGACGGTGATATCGGCTGCCCGCATCGCGGCCTTGACCTGACCGATGGCGAGGTCACCGAAGTGGAATACCGACGCGGCCAGAACAGCGTCGGCACCCGCATGCACCGCGGGCGCGAAATCATCCACCTTGCCAGCGCCGCCGGATGCGATGACAGGAATCGAGACAACGGCACGGACCGCACGGATCATCGCCAAATCGAAACCGTCCCTAGTACCGTCGGCGTCCATCGAGTTGAGCAAGATCTCGCCGACCCCCAGCTCCGCGCCACGCGCAGCCCATTCGACGGCGTCGATGCCGGTCCCGCGTCGACCACCATGAGTAGTGACCTCCCAGCCGGACGGCGTACCCGCTCCGCTCCCGGCGCCGTCCAAACCAGGCCCGCTCGCTCCGCTCCCGGCGCCGTCCGAACCAGGCCCGCTCGCTCCGCTCCCGGCGCCGTCCGAACCAGGCACCGTCCGCGCATCGACCGACAGGACTATGCACTGCGAGCCGAACCGGCGGCTCATCTCGCCGAGCACCTCGGGACGCGCGATCGCCGCAGTATTGACGCTGACCTTGTCCGCGCCCGCCCGCAACATCGTGTCCACATCGTCGACAGTGCGGATACCGCCCCCGACAGTCAACGGGATAAAAATCTGGTCGGCGGTCCGGCGGACCACATCGATCATCGTCGACCGGCCCGAACTCGACGCCGTCACATCGAGGAACGTCAGCTCATCCGCACCCTCCGCGTCGTACCGCGCGGCGAGCTCCACCGGGTCGCCAGCGTCCCGCAGATTCGCGAAGTTGACGCCCTTCACCACTCGGCCGTCGTCGACGTCCAGACAGGGGATGACACGCACCGCCACACTCACTGATCCACCTTGCTTTCGATCGTGTCGTCTCCGGCCACCCCGCTGTCGGCGATAACCTGAAGTAGTTCTGCATGAAGCCGCGGGTCGCCAGCGACAAGCGACGCCGAACCGACCCGCCACGGCAACCCGTGCACGTCAGTCGCCACGCCGCCCGCGGCCCGTACTAGCGCGGTGCCCGCCGCGTTGTCCCACGCGTGATAGCTGAACGACACCGCGCCGCCGAAGATTCCCGCAGCCACGTACGCCATGTCGGTGCCGGTCGAACCCGTCATCCGCAAGCGGCGCGCCCGGTGACTCAACGCCGAGTACAGCGCCGCCCGACCGGCCCCCGGATACCGTCCGCCCGACCGTACGTTGAACGCGCCGCAGCCGATGACCGCCGACGACAACGGTGCAGGTTCAAGGCTCGGAGCCCGCTCCCCGTTCACAGTGAACGACTGCCCGACGATCCCCGCGTAATGCTGGTTCAGCAACGGCAGCCGGGTGATACCGAGGACAGGGTCACCGTCGACGGCGAGAGAAAGTAGCATCGCGGCCACCGGCAAACCGACCGAATAATTGAAGGTGCCGTCGATCGGGTCGAGAATCCAGACCGGACCCGAGTCGGCGGCCGGGCCGCCATACTCCTCGCCGTGAACCCCGATTCCCGTCTCGTCGGCGAGTTCCGCCCCGATCCGACGCTCCAACGACAGGTCGACGTCCGTCGCGAAGTCATCGCCCTTCTTACGCACCGAACTCGGCGCGCCGAGACCGTCAACGAACTCGCCGACCACCGAGTCGAGGATGCCGTCGGCGACGGCGAGCAGACGCGGCAAGTCAAAGTCGGCTGCGGAAGCGGGCACGATGGTCACTTCGTCGCGGACACCGCGGCCAGCGCTTCAGGCAACGTGAACCGGCCCGCATACAGCGCCTTACCGATGATCGCGCCCTCAACTCCGAGGTCAGTCAGTTCGGCGATCGCAACCAGGTCGGCGACCGTCGACACGCCGCCCGAGGCCACGACGGGTGCATCCGTCGCGCGCGCAACCTGCGCAAGCAAGTCCAAGTTGGGTCCAGTCAGCGTGCCGTCCTTGCTCACATCGGTCACCACGTAGCGGGCACAGCCGTCAGCGTTGAGTCGCTCGAGCGTCGCCCACAGGTCACCGCCGTCAGTCACCCATCCGCGGCCGCGCACACGCCACGCTTCGCCTTCGCGCAGCACGTCGAGTCCGACCGCGATCTGGTCGCCGTACTCGGCGATAGCGCGGGCACACCACTCGGGGTTCTCGATGGCGGCCGTCCCCAGATTGACCCGGGTCGCGCCCGTAGCAAGCGCCGCCTCCAACGTCGCATCGTCGCGGATGCCACCCGACAACTCGACGTTGATGTCGAGTTCACCCGCCACCTCAGCGAGCAGCGCACGGTTCTCGCCGCGACCGAACGCCGCGTCCAAATCCACCAGGTGCACCCAGTGCGCTCCACCCGCCTGCCAGGCCTGAGCGGCATCCCGCGGCGAACCGTACGACGTCTCCGATCCCGCCTCGCCCTGGACCAGGCGAACCGCCTGCCCATCCACAACATCGACCGCAGGGAGCAGTTCGAGAGTCTTACCCATTGCTTTCAGTTTCCCGCTTCCTCATCGCGTGCCGCCGCACGGGCACGCCGTTCGTCTATCTCAGCCTGCACACCGGCCATCATCCGCCGCGAGACCACAGCGATCGCCACGACCACACCGACCACCGCGACGAGCGCGATGACGAGAGCCGCAGTAGGCGACGCCTGCGCGACGAACAAGATGATGATCGCCGCGACGATGATCACCCCGGTCGCAGCACCGAGCGAATACGCGACCATCTTCCCGAACGAGAATTCGGTAGCCGCCGATCGTCTGGTGTCCCCCATCTACAAACTCCCGATCCAGTTGGTCAACAGTTGCGCCCCCACATCACCAGACTTCTCCGGGTGGAACTGGGTGGCCGACAACGGCCCGTTCTCCACGGCGGCCAGGAACCGGCCGCCGTGATCGGACCACGTCAGACGCGGCGGAGCGATCTTCGATCCCGCCGAGTCCATCGACCATTCCTGCACCGCGTACGAATGAACGAAGTAGAAGCGCGCATCGTCGTCGATGCCCGCGAACAACGTCGAACCGTCCGGCGTCTGCACTGTGTTCCACCCCATGTGCGGCAACACATCCGCCTGCAATCGGGTCACCGAACCCGGCCACTCGCCGCAACCGGGCGTGTCGACGTCGAATTCGACACCGCGGTCGAAGAGGATCTGCATGCCGACACAGATGCCGAGCACCGGACGGCCACCGGCGAGCCGACGACCGATGATCCGGTCGCCGCGCACCGCGAGCAGACCCTCCATGCACGCCGCGTACGCGCCGACGCCCGGGACCAACAGCCCGTCGGCGTTCAGCGCGGTATCGAAGTCGGACGTGATCTCGACGTCAGCGCCCGCACGTTCCAATGCTCGCTGCGCCGAACGGAGATTCCCCGACCCGTAGTCGAGCAGCGCGACCTTCCGCGTCACAGCACACACCCCACAATCGCTCCGCTCACAGCGCACACCCCACATTCGCTCCGCTCACAGGCTCCCCTTCGTCGACGGAACACCGCTCACGCGCGGATCGGGTTCGACTGCTTCACGCAACGCACGGGCGACGGCCTTGAACTCGGCCTCGGTGATGTGGTGCTGGTCGCGACCGTACAGGACACGCACATGCAGGGCGATGCGCGCGTTAAGGGCGATCGACTCGAAGACATGGCGGTTGATGACCGTCGAATACGACGAGTACGGGCGGTCGCCACCGGAATAGCCGCCGATGGTCGCGGTCAGCAAGTGCTCCGGTTCGCCGGTGTGCACGATGTACGGGCGTCCCGAGACGTCGACGATGGCCTGTGCGAGCGTCTCGTCCATCGGGATCCACGCGTCGCCGAAACGGCGGATACCCTTCTTGTCGCCAAGCGCCTGCCCGATCGCGGTGCCGAGGACAATCGAGGTGTCCTCCACCGTGTGGTGGGCATCGACCTCTATGTCGCCCTTCGCGTGGACCGTCAAGTCGAAACTGCCGTGCGCGCCGAATGCCGTCAGCATGTGGTCGAAGAACGGCACACCGGTGTCGATGTCAGTGACGCCGGTCCCGTCGAGGTTGATCTCCACGACGATCGACGACTCCCGCGTCGTCCGCTCGACGCGAGCGATCCGATCCTGGCCTGCGTTGGTCACACTCACTGCTTTCGCTCGGTGGCGGCCAGCTTCTCGCTGACCGCCAGGAAGACGTCGTTCTCGGCGGGCAGTCCAATCGTCGCACGCAGCCGCCCGGGAATGCCCACATCTCGGATCAGCACGCCTTCGTCGAGGAATCGCTGCCAGGTCGCGGGCGCGTCCGCGAACTCGCCGAACAGGACGAAGTTGGCGTTCGACGGGCAGACGTCGTAGCCCATCCCGGTGAGTGCGGCGACGACCCGGACGCGTTCGGCGACGAGCGCGGCGACCGAGCCGAGAGTCTCGACACTGTGGCGCAGCGCGGCCCGCGCCGCGGCCTGCGTGATCACCGACAGGTGGTACGGCAAGCGCACCAAAAGCAGCGCTTCGATCATCGCCGGGGCAGCCGCCAGATAGCCGAGCCGGCCGCCAGCGAACGCGAACGCCTTACTCATGGTGCGCGAGACGATCAGCTTGTCGCCGTACTCATCGAGGAGACTCACCGCGCTCGGCTCGTCGGAGAACTCGGCGTACGCTTCGTCGACGATCACGATGCCGGGGGCCGCGCGGACGATGGCTGCGACATCCGCTGCCACCAGGGACTCCCCTGTCGGGTTGTTCGGCGACGTCACGAAGACGACGTCGGGACGGTGTTCGGCGATCGCCGCGATCGCCGCAGCCACATCGAGGCTGTAGTCATCGGCGCGGTGCGCCGGGATCCACGTCGTCTGCGTCCCGTCAGAGATGATCGGGTGCATCGAATACGACGGGACGAAGCCCATCGCGCTGCGACCCGGACCACCGAACGCCTGCAGCACCTGCTGAAGGATCTCATTCGACCCGTTCGCCGCCCACAGATTGTCGACAGTCAACCTCACACCCGTCGCACCCGACAGATACGCGGCGAGATCGGTGCGGAGGTCGACGGCGTCCCGGTCCGGGTAGCGATGAAGTTCCTCGGCCGCACTACCGACAGCCTTGGCGACGTCGTCGACGAGCGCCTGGCTCGGCGGGTGTGGGTTCTCGTTCGTGTTGAGCGCGACCGGGACCTTGAGTTGAGGTGCACCATAGGCGGACTTTCCGCGCAGATTGTCACGCAACGGCAGGTCGGCGAGAGTGAACCCGGAACCGGGCGCGGTGGGGTCCGAGGTCATCGCTGTTTGCTCGCGAACCGTGCGGTGACGGCTTCCCCGTGCGCGGGCAGATCCTCCGCGTTCGCGAGAGCTACGACGTGGTCGGCGACGTCGGCGAGCGCGGCACGGTCGTAGTCGATGACGTGGACGCCGCGCAGGAACGTCTGCACCGACAGGCCTGACGCGTACTTCGCCGAGCCGGTGGTCGGCAGCACGTGGTTCGATCCCGCGCAATAGTCGCCGAGGCTGACTGGAGAGAACGCTCCGACGAAGATCGCGCCTGCACTGGTGATGCGGTCGGCGACCGCGGCCGCATCGCGCGTCTGGATCTCGAGGTGTTCGGCCGCGTATGCGTCGACGACGGCGATGCCTGCCGCCAGATCGTCGACCAGGACGATGCCCGACTGCTTGCCCGTCAGCGCGTCCCGCACACGCTCAGCGTGCTTGGTGGCGTTCGCGGCGTCGTCGACCGCCGCGTCGACCGCGTCCGCGAACGACTCGCTGTCGGTGACCAGCACCGACGCTGCCAGCACGTCGTGTTCGGCCTGACTGATCATGTCGGATGCGACGATCGCCGGGTCGGCGGAGTCGTCGGCCAAGATCGCGATCTCGGTGGGGCCGGCCTCCGAGTCGATCCCGACGACGCCGCGCACCAGACGTTTGGCGGCGGTCACGAAGATGTTGCCGGGGCCGGTGATGAGGTCCACCGGGTCGAGCGTCGCGCCGTCGGTGTCGGTGCCGCCGTAGGCGAGCAGCGCAATGCCTTGCGCGCCACCGACCGACCAAACCTCGTCGACGCCGAGCAGCGAGCACGCTGCGAGAATCGTCGGGTGCGGCCAACCACCGAAGTCGGCCTGTGCGGGCGAGGTGACGACGAGCGAGCCGACGCCTGCTTCCTGGGCGGGGACGACGTTCATGATGACGCTCGACGGGTACACGGCGTTACCGCCCGGCACATAGAGGCCGACGCGGCGGACGGGAATCCACTTCTCAGCGACGGTCCCGCCGGGAACCACCTGGGTGACGACCGTCCGACGTCGTTGTTCGGCGTGAACCAGTCGAGCCCGTCTGATCGACTCCTCCAACGCCGCGGTGACGTCGGCGTCGAGGGCCTCCCGCGCCTGCGCGATCACGTCGGCGGGGACCCGAACGCCCGCGGGCCGGACCTTGTCGAACTGCTCGGTGTAGTCCAACGCGGCGGCGACTCCATGCTCGGCGACCGCTTCGACGACGGGGGTGATGCGAGGCAGCACGGCGTTGACGTCGGTTCCGCCACGGGGCAGCGCGCGACGCAGTTCACTCAGCGTCGGGACCGCGCCCCGCAGGTCGGTACGGGCAAGCATGGGTATCTCCACTCAAGGTCTGCGGATTGGGCTCCCACCAGGATATGCGGTGGCCGCAAACCGTTTGCGATCGCCTCACACGATGCGAGTCGACATCGCGGGCACAAGTCCCACAATTTCGACGAATTTCGCCCGGATCTACGGCTCCGTGTCCATATACGTGAGAGTTGTGCCGGAGCGGTCAGACGATCCGTTCGCCACGGAGATAGAGGTGACCGCCCGCCGAGACGACGCTAAGCCCGCCATCCTCGACCGGCAGTGTCCACAACGGCTTGTCCCCACCTGGACCGTAGACGCGCACACCGTCCCGGGCCGACACCGCGACCCGAGTGCCGTCCGTCCCGAGCATGTCGTACACCTCGTACCCGGACGTCGACGAGCCAGCGCCGGTCGCAACGTCGAACCACGCGAACCGCCGAATGTCAGAGTCTCCGTCGGACGCCATGTTGTCGATGAGCGCGGACCGCCCGGCGGCAGTCACATGCGCGCTGTAGGCGCCGCCGAGTCGGCGCGACCACAGGACGTCGCCGGTCTCCGGATCGACGACGCCGATGTTCTTGTCGAGGTCGGCGAGCAGCGGCAGTCCGGGCGCAGGCGTGGTGAGCGACGTGCCCTGCGCGACGTACATCGGCCGCCAGTCGTCGGGCACGGCCGCTAGCTGGCTGCCGTCCGTGTCGTAGAAGTGGCCCGCCAGGGTAAACCCGGTGGCATAGGGCGCGAATTCGGGCGCCGACACGTACTGATCGTCGGTTACGGGCACGCGAGCGACTTCCTTGTTGTCGGCGACGCGCACCGCTACCACCTCTTCGGTAGCGAACGCCCCGGACCCCTTCGGCGGCGTCACACCGACGACCGGCCCGCCGACAGCGACCGACGACGTCGACTCCCGCGACCACAGGCGGTGACCTCGCCGATCGAGCACCTCGACGTCGAACGACTCGCCCGACCCACCTGCCACCACCACACGATCCCCGACGACGGCGAACGAGGCACTGCTCGACGAGACGCCCTCCGATGCGGTTCGCACACCGCGCTCGAGGTCGAAGAACGCCAAGGAGCGACCGAAGCCGACCTGGCACACCGCCCACGTCGCCTTCTCGTCGACTCCACACTCGACGGGGGCGTCGTCGCCGCCGATCGGCACGGTTCGTCGCAATTTCGCGGTCGCCGCGTCCACGATGTCGAGCGCACCATCGCGGCCGACGAGCACGATGTCGCCCACCGCGCCCACCACCCGGATGTTCTGATCGCCGTCGGGCGCCTGGTACCTCCACGCCGACGCAGTCGGCGTGGCTTCCAGTGACGGGAGCAGCGGTGTGATCGCAGGCAGGTCGAGGGCGCGCGCCGCGTCGGTCGGTTCCTGAACGTACTCACCTTCGCTCGTCAGAAGTCGCGGAATCCCGACCCACAGTCCGACGACGAGCGCCACGACCACGGCGAGGACTCCGCCCGCGATGAGCAACCGCCGCCTGTTCGACGCGGGGCGCGGCAGAGTCGGCGGCGCCTGGACGGTCGGCGAGTACTG
Source organism: Gordonia abscondita (assembly GCF_032711245.1). Taxonomy (GTDB): domain Bacteria; phylum Actinomycetota; class Actinomycetes; order Mycobacteriales; family Mycobacteriaceae; genus Gordonia. The sequence goes on along the minus strand of NZ_CP128986.1, from coordinate 3,061,264 downwards.
CTGGTGGACGCCGGCCGGCGGTCCGGCCGGCGGTCGGGCCGGGTGCTGCGCGAGCGCCCCGGACAGCGTCGCCGCGAACTCCGACGCGGACGCGTACCGCTGGGCCGGGTCTTTCGCGGTCGCCCGCGCGAGCACTGCGTCCACCGCATGCGTCAGATCCGGGCGCCGTGGAAGCACCGACGGAAGCGGTTCGTTGAGCTGTCGCGAGATGACCCGCGCCGCGCTACTGTCCGCGAACGGCGCGCCGCCGGTCAGCAACGCGAACGCGGTGCACGCCAGCGAGTACTGGTCGCTGCGTCCGTCGACCGCTAACCCCTGCAACTGTTCGGGCGAGGCGAAGTCAAGGGTGCCGACCGCAGTTCCGGTCGCAGTCAACGAGGAGTCGGGCAGTTGCGAGCGGGCAATCCCGAAATCGGCGAGCAGGACGTCACCGTCGTCGCTGAGCAGGATGTTCGCCGGCTTCACATCGCGGTGCACGAGTCCGCGCTGGTTGGCGCGGTCGAGTGCGTCGCCGACGGTCGAGACGACGAACGCGACTTGGTTCGCGGCGAGCGGACCTTCGGCTGCGAGCCGTTCGGCGAGGTCGCGGCCTTCGACGTAGGCCATCGCTATCCACAGGCGTCCGTCGCTCTCGCCCCGGTCGTAGACGGCGACGATGGCGGGATGGCGCAGTCCCGCAGCAAGTTCGGCTTCGCGCTCGAACCGCGCCCGATATGCCGGGTCGGCGGTCAGGTGCGGTGCCAACACTTTGATCGCGTCGTGCCGGGGAAGCCGAGGGTGCTTCGCGAGATAAACCTCGCCCATTCCGCCCGCACCGAGTCGGCGTTCGATCACGTACCCGGCGAACTCGGCGCCTGGCGACATACCGCTTCCGGCTGGTCTCTCGGTCATCGTCGGCCACCGCCGATCAGCGTGTTCACCGAGAAGACGCTATACGAACGCGACGGACGAATCAGGCGTACCTCATTCGCGTGAACGAGCGTCGCCGCCGCGACGATCAGTTCGGCAGCTGCAGGTCGGGGCGGTAGTGACGCAGCCAGGCTCCGACCGTGCCGTGCACCCAGCCCGCTTCGAACTCACCGGGAAAGATCAGTCCCTGTTCGGTCGTGTGGGACTGTCCGCGGCGCAGATGTGCGCGGCCGCCCGACACACGGTCGTGTGCCTTCAGCCGGGCACGGCTCGCGCCGGGGAGTGGGGTGAGCGTTGCGCGCCCGACGATGCCAGCCGCGACCTTCGTCTGCGCGGCCGCGAGGACGCCGTTCGCGACACCGCCTGCCGCACCCGCGCGCGCGAGGTTCGCCCTCCTGCTGCTCGGGAGCGCCGAGTTCCGGACTTCGATACGGCTGACCGTCGCCCACGGCATGTCGATGGCGATGGTCCCGTCGGTGCGCTGCATACCGTGCGGCATGAGACGCAGCCGTTGGAGCTCGCCGAAGGTGCGTGTCAGCCGCACTTTGAGGCGCATGTACATCGAGCCGGCGACGACCGCGCCGCCGACCAGTCCCGCGACAAACGACACCGCCGCCACGTCGGGGACGATGATCCCGACGATCACAGCGATGACGAGTGCGGCGAACAGGAACGTGAACACGAGCAGCGGGATCATGCGCCGCATCTCGGAGGTCGGCTGCAGGATGCAGCGCAGTTCGACGGGCGTGGTGAAGTCCGCCCCGGCGTCAGACCGGCCGAACGGCTGGTACTGCTGCCGGACCTGAGGTCCCGGACGGGTCGGGCCCGGAGGCGGGACGGGGCGGTCTGGTTCGGGAAACCGTCCGAACGGCCTGCCGCCTGATGCACCTGAAGTCACCTGGCGAATAGTAGCGCCGACAAAAGGGTTGGCGCCGATTCTTCATTCGACCGACGGACAGCGTCCCGTCACAAAGCGGGCGACCCCGACCTACGCATCGGCACGTGCGGGATCCCGTCTTCGACGAACTGCGGCCCGACGACGGCGTACCCCCACCGCGCGTACATGTCCCCCAGACGGGCTTGGGCGTCCAGCACGCTCGGCCGATCCCCGATCTCGGCGACGACGGCGTCGAGGATCGCACTGGCCAATCCGGTGCCGCGCAGCTCGTGGCGGGTACAGACACGTCCGATGCGCAGCTCGCTCCGTCCGTCTGCGAGTCCGTCGACGAGAAGGCGAGCCGTCGCGACCGGGGCCCCGTCGGGATCGGCACACCAGAAGTGAATCGTCGACGGCTCCGCGTCACGCCCGTCAATTTCCGGATACGGACAGTTCTGCTCCACGACGAACACGTCGACACGGAGTTTGAGGATTCCGTGGAGCGTCGCGGGGTCGAGATCGGCGAGCGGTCCGGAGTGCACGTAGTGGGCCACGACTCCCATGATGCCGGAGAGTCCGGATCACCTGTCTGGACAGTCACATGTCTAAACCGAAATCGAGCACGGACACCGAGTGCGTGAGCGCGCCGACGGCGAGGTAGTCGACACCGGTCCGCGCGTAGTCCACAGCGACGTCAATCGACAGCCCACCTGACGATTCGAGCTTCGTCTCGGGCGCCTTAGCATCCCTGCGTTGGACGGCCATCTGCGTCTCCCAGGGCTCGAAGTTGTCGAGCAGCACGAGTTGCGGAGTCAGCGGCAGCACCTCGTCGAGTTGGGCGAGGGAGTCGACCTCGATCTCGACTGGGACGTCGGGGGCCACCGCACGGACAGCTTCGAGGGCTCGCACGACCCCACCCGCCGCGACCACGTGGTTGTCCTTGATGAGAGCGGCGTCGCCGAGGCCCATGCGATGGTTGACGCCCCCACCCGCCCGAACCGCGTACTTCTGCAGCGCACGCATGCCCGGCATCGTCTTGCGCGAGTCCCGGATCTTCGCGGTGGTCCCGTCGATGGCCTCGACCCACGCGGCCGTGGCGGTGGCGACACCAGACAGGTGGCACAACAGGTTCAACGCGGTCCGTTCAGCGGTCAACAACGCACGAGTCGGGGCCGTCACCGCGAGAGCCACCGTCCCCGGCTCCACGTGGGCGCCGTCGTCGATGCGCTGCGTCACCTCGTAGCGGCCCGCACCGATCACTTGGTCGAAGACCGCGAGCACCACGGGTAGTCCCGCGACCACGCCGTGCTGACGCGCGACGATTTGTGCCTGCGCGATCGCGTCATCGGGCACAGTCGCCAGTGACGTGATGTCCGGACCGTACCGAAGGTCTTCGATCAACGCGGTCCGGATCAACGCCAGCAGGTCCTCGTCGATGTCGACGACGAGATCGCCGGTCGTCGCCTCGTCACCGATGAACGTCCCCGTCATTCGCCGCCGCCCGGGTTGCCGATAGCGATCATCCGCTCGACGGAGGCGCGTGCGCGGTCGGCGACGTCGGGCGCCACATGGACCTCGTCCTTGCCTTCGGTAAGGCACCGCAGCAACGCAGCGGGCGTGATCATCTTCATGTACGGGCACGCGGCACGCGAGTTCACGGCCTGGAAGTCGACCTCCGGCGCCGCCTTCCGCAATTGGTGCAGCATGCCGACCTCGGTCGCCACTAGCACCTGCTTCGACTCAGTGGCCTTCGCCGCGTCGATCATGCCGCCCGTTGACAGAATCTGCACCCGATCCTGTGGGACAGTGCCTTCGCCGGCGAGGTAGAGGGCGCTCGTCGCGCACCCGCACTCCGGGTGGATGAACAGGGCCGCATCCGGGTGCGAGTCGACCTGATCGGTCAGCTCGTCACCGTTGATGCCCGCGTGGACGTGGCATTCGCCCGCCCAGATGTGAATGTTGTCGCGTCCGGTCTCACGCTTGACGTGGGCGCCGAGGAACTGGTCCGGCAGAAACAACACTTCTCGGTCGGGGTCGATCGATGCGACGACCTCGACCGCGTTCGACGACGTGCAGCAGATGTCGGTCAGGCCCTTCACCTCAGCGGTGGTGTTCACATACGACACGACGAGGGCGTCCGGGTAGTCGGCCTTCCACTCGCGCAACTCGTCCGCGGAGATCGAGTCGGCGAGCGAACAGCCCGCGCGCTCGTCCGGGATCAGAACGCGCTTGCCCGGGCTGAGGATCTTCGCGGTCTCGGCCATGAAGTGGACGCCACAGAAGATGATCTCGTCGGCGTCGACTTCGGACGCGATACGCGAAAGCGCCAGCGAGTCGCCGACGTGATCGGCGATGTCCTGGATCGCGGGCAGCTGATAGTTGTGCGCGAGGATCGTCGCGTTGCGGGCCGCGGCGAGCCGCTTGATTTCGGCCGCCCAGGCGGCGTCTGGTTCGACGCCGCCGTACGCGGCGGGGATTCCGTGTCGCGGGTCGGGCATTCCGAGATCGGTCTCGGTGCGGGTGATGACGGTTCCAGTTGTCATGGCGGGAACTCCAATTCGCAGCGTCCTGCGTCGACGGGGCTGAGTCGACGCACCAGATCCGACGGTTTCCGATCAATGGTCGATAACCTCGTTGCAATCGTATCACTCGACGGTGTGACCCCGTTCTCACCGGTGCGGCGGGCCGAAGGCCCCTACCGTCGGATCACCACGAGCGCGGCAGACATACACTGACGGCCATGGCCGAATCCGTGCGGGTGGAAGTGCTGACCGCGGTGTTCCAGGTCCGCGAGCGCGGCAGTGCCGGGCACACTCTCCATGTGCTTCTCGTCCGCCGAGACGACGACTGGGCGCTGCCCGGGGGCGCGATCGGCGACCGCGACACCCTCTCCGCGTCCGCGCAACGTCACCTCGCGGAGCAGGCTCGGCTCACACGGGTCGCGCACCTCGAGCAGCTGTCGGTATTCTCCGATCCCGACCGCGTCCCGGGATCACGGACCATCGCATCGACGTTCCTCGGGCTCGTCGCCCGCGACATCCCCACCGATCCGACGTCCGACACCGCTGCCTGGGTGAACGTGACCGCGTTGCCCACTCTCACGGCCGACCACGCGCAGATCATCCGCCAAGCTCGACGCCGACTCGCCGCGAAACTCTCGTACACGAACATCGCGTTCGCGCTCGCGCCGGGCACCTTCCCGATGTCGGAACTGTCTGAGATCTACGGCGCCGCGCTCGGCTACACCGTCGACGCCACCAATCTGTTACGGATCCTGTCGAGGCGCGGGGTGGTCGTGGCCACCGGCACCGTCGGACGCACCGGTCGGGCCGGCGGGCGACCGCCCAGCCTGTACGCCTTCGCCGACGCCAGCCTGCGGGTGACCGACGAATTCGCCACCCTGCGGCCGCCACTCTGAATTCCCAGCGGAATCGACGGCAGTCGAATTGACGGCGGCTGTGGCCTGGAACGACCAGTCGGGTGTCGGGGTGTCTGGCCGTAACGTCGGATTCTTCGCCGCGAGCACGCATAAGAGATAGACGAGGATCGCGGTAGTCGGCGCGCAGACCAACAGCAGCCAGGGCGGGGACACGTCCGAGTCGAACCACAGTCTGGCCGTCAACTCGTAGTCGCCGGGAACGTTCTCGTCCAACGCCGGACGTACAGCTTTGGCGATGCGGGTGCCGATGTCCATCGCGAGTCCGGACGAGACGATCGCGATCACCGTCGTCAACAACAGGCCGGGCACACCGCGCATGGACCGCAAACCGAACCACGACCCCAAGGCCAGGACGACGCCGAGACCGAACGAGAGGAATGCGAATGTGGCGACCCCGCCGAACAGGTTCGCCGCGGAGCCCTCGCCGAACTGTGCTTCACCCGGCGCGGTGACCGTCGCGGTCACCGTCGGCGACAGCCACACCCACAGGCCACCGACCAGCACAGACAGCGCCAGCACGACGACGATGAAGACGACCGGCTCGCGATAGCGAACCGCGAACGACGACGGTGCCTGCCGGGACGGCGACGTTGCGAGTGTCATCGGCGACCGAATTCCACCGAGTCGACGGTTCCGTGCCGGGAACAGCGCGCGCCCCATCCGTCGGGGACGATCTGTACGACCATGCGGCGGCCGCATTGACCACAGAACCGAGGCGGCTCCAACCCGATACGGGCGGCAGCGGGGACGGCGTCGTCGGTCTGCAGTTCGAGTTCGACGCCCGTATATACGCCGAACTTAAGTGGCTCAGTGAGCGGTCCCGGAACCGTCCGGGTTCCGATCGAGTCGATGCCGATCATCTAGTGCCTCCTGTCGACGCCGGGCGCGACCACGACGGTACACCCCGCACCACCGGCGTCAGATCGTGTCCACCGACGTCAGATCGTGTCATTGAGCACCTTGATGGGCATCGACAGGTCAGCGAGCAGATCGAGGTCGTTCTCGGCGGGACGGCCCAGCGTCGTCAGGTAATTGCCGACAATGACCGCGTTGATGCCGCCAAGGATGCCCTGTTCGGCTCCGAGGTCGCCGAGGGTGATCTCGCGTCCGCCTGCGAACCGCAAGATGGTTCGCGGCAAGGCTAGTCGGAACGCGGCGACCGATTTGAGAGCTTCCGATGCCGGGAGCACATCGAGATCGCCGAACGGCGTGCCCGGTCGCGGGTTAAGAAAATTCAACGGCACCTCGTCGGGTTCGAGTGATGCGAGGTCGGCAGCGAACTCGGCCCGCTGTTCGAGCGACTCGCCCATCCCGAGGATGCCTCCGCAGCACACTTCCATTCCGGCCTCGCGGACCATGCGCAGGGTGCCCCACCGCTCCTCCCACGTGTGGGTGGTGACGACGTTCGGGAAATGGCTGCGTGCGGTCTCCAGGTTGTGGTTGTAGCGGTGCACTCCCATCGCCGCGAGCTCGTCCACCTGGTCCTGGGTCAGCATGCCGAGGCTGCAGGCGATCTGGATGTCGACCTCGTTGCGGATCGCTTCGATTCCGGCAGCGACCTGAGCGAGCAGCCGCTTGTCCGGTCCGCGGACTGCGGCAACGATACAGAACTCGGTGGCTCCGGTCTTCGCGGTCTGCTTCGCGGCCTCAACGAGTGACGGGATGTCGATCCACGCGCTCCGAACGGGCGACGCGAACAGTCCCGACTGGCTGCAGAAATGGCAGTCCTCGGGGCAACCACCGGTCTTCAGCGAGATGATCCCCTCGACCTCCACCTCGGGCCCGCACCAGCGCATCCGCACATCGTGGGCCAAAGCGAGGATCTCGGTGAGTCGATCGTCGTCGAGACGCAATACCGACAGGACCTGGTCCTTGTCGAGTCCGACTCCGCGTTCGAGCACCTGCTCGCGCGCGATGTCGAGAATGTCGCCGGTCGTTGACGCGGCGTCCTGCGGCTGTTCGGTGGTGGTCACTGTTCGATCTCCTGTCGATGGGCTGATTGGGTGTCTGCCAGTTCTTGACTGGCAGGCGGTTCTAGACGGGTAGGCGGTTCTTGACGGGTGGGCAGCGCATTTCGTCGGGGCCGACGACGCCAGCAGCGGACACCCACCCGGGCGCTGAACGCTGGAAGTCGGCCGGGGTCCGTGAACCCGCGCCGGCCGGCACGACCGCGATGATCGGCACCCCGGTGAGCCGTTCCAGATCCGCGCGATTACATTCCATCGCCAGATCCGGTTCCGCGGGCCAGGACCCGATGACGAGTCCGGCCACCGCTACGTCCGCGCGCCGGAGTTCACGGACGGTGAGTTCGGTGTGGTTGAGGGTGCCGAGTCCCGGGTCAGTGACGACTACGATCGGTGCGTCCAACGCCTGGGCGACGTCGACGATCGTCAGATCCGGAGCGAGCCGCACCAAAATGCCGCCCGCGCCTTCGACGATCACCAGATCGCAGTCGGCTGCGAGTTCGTCGACCGCGGCACGGACCGCGTCCATGCTCAGGAACGGCATCCCGGCCCGCAACGCGGCCGTTTCCGGTGCCAACGGATCCGGATAACGGATCGGTTCGCGCGTCGGCAAGTCACCGACGAGACCGACGACGGTGTCGAGGTCTCCGCCCGCACCCCCGGTGACGCCCGTCTGCGCGGGTTTGCACACCCCGACACGCAGCCCCGCTGCGCGGGCGGTCGCCGCGAATGCGGCGACCGCGACGGTCTTGCCGATATCCGTGCCGGTTCCGGCGACGACGAGGATGCGGGCGTTCATCGGGTCGCGACTCCGCTCGACCAGCGGGTGTCATCGAGTGCGGAGTGGACGACGGCCGCGACGGTGTCGAGCGTCGCGTCGTCGAGGTCGGCGCGCACGGTGAGGCGTAGCCGCGATGTACCCTCCGGCACTGACGGCGGGCGGAAGCATCCCACCAGGACTCCCCGATCTCGGCAGTAGGCGGCGGCGGCGACCGCGTCCACCGGGTCGCCGACGATGAGGGAGACGACGGCTGAGTCGGTCGCCGGAGCGTTCAGTGCAGTGGTGAGCCGCTCGGCGTTTCGTCGAAGGCGGAGCGGCAGGCCCGGATCGTCTACTAGGACACGGAGCGCGGCATGTGCTGCGGCGACAGCGGCCGGGTTGACGGCGGTGTCGAAGATGAAGGTCCGCGCATGGTCGATCAGATGGTCGCGCAGCAGACGGGATCCCGCGACCACTCCCCCTTGCGCGGCGAGCGACTTCGAGCAGACGGCGGTCACCACCAGGTCGTCTGCCCCGGCGAGTCCGCTCTCGGCGACGACACCGCGCCCGCCCGGCCCGCGGACACCGATCGCGTGCGCCTCGTCGACGAGAAGCATCGCGCCGTGCTCCTGGGCGGCCGCATACAGTTCGCGCACCGGAGCCAGCCGTCCGTCCACGCTGTACACCGAGTCGGTCACGACGAGCGCACGCTGCTCGGTGCGCTGCGCGAGCACTCGCCGGACGGCGTCGTGGTCGCCTCGGTCGACGACCTCGACCCGAGCCCGCGACAGCCTGCATCCATCGACTAAGGAGGCGTGGGCCCCAGTGTCGCTGACGATGAGGTCGCCGCGTCCGACGAGCGCGGTGATCGCGCCGACGTTCGCGAGATACCCGGACGAGAACACCAGCGCCGCGTCCGTGCCGAGGAACCGCGCGAGGTCATCCTCGAAGTCGACGTGGGCCTGCGTCGTCCCAACGACGAGCCGTGACGACGTCGATCCGGTGCCCCACGCGTCGATCCCGGCATGTGCGCCCGCAATCACCGCGGGGTGTCGGGAGAGACCGAGGTAGTCGTTGGACGCGAGATTGATTTCGCTCGCGTGCGGTTGCCGCGCGATCGGCGCCCGGTGCAGACCGGCCGCGACGGTGCGCTCAGCGACTGCGGCGAGCCACTCGGTGCTCATGCGGTCTCGAGGGTCGCGTGGACGCCTGCGGTGATCGCTCCGGTGACGGTCCCGAGGTCGGCGTCGTCGGTGACAAAGGGCGGCATCGTGTAGATCATGTTGCGGAATGGGCGCAGCCAGACACCTGCGTCGAGGACCGCGTCGGTGGTCGCGCGCATGTCGACCGGCCGATCGAGTTCGACGACGCCGATCGCGCCGAGCACGCGAACGTCGACGACACCGTCGACGTCGGTGAGACCGGCGAGTCCGGTGCGCAGCCGTGCCTCGATCTGCGGTATCCGTCGGCGCCAGTCCGACGCGGCGAGCACGTCCAATGAGGCGCACGCGACAGCGCACGCCAGCGGGTTCGCCATGAACGTGGGTCCGTGGGCGAGGCCACCAGCTTCACCTCGGCTGATGACGTCGGCGATCGCATCGGTGGTCAATGTCGCGGCGAGCGTGAGGTATCCGCCGGTCAGAGCCTTGCCGACGCAGAGGATGTCGGGAGCTATCCCGGCGTGGTCGACGGCGAACAGCGCCCCGGTCCGACCGAAGCCGGTCGCGATCTCGTCGCAGATCAGGAGTACCTCGTGGGCGTCACACAACTCGCGCAGGGCACGGACCAGACGCGGATCGTGAAAGCGCATGCCGCCCGCGCCCTGGACGACGGGCTCGATGATGACGGCGGCGAGCCGGTCACGGTGCTGGGTCAACGCATCGTCGACGAGCGCGACGTAGTCCTCGTCGTACTCGACGGGTGGCGCGGGCACGAACACCTGCTCGGCGATCACGCCGCGCCACATGGCGTGCATGCCGCCGTCCGGGTCGCACACGCTCATCGGCGCGAACGTGTCGCCGTGGTAGCCGCCTCGCCAAGTGAGAACACGGTTGCGCGTCGTCCGCCCGAGGCTCCGCTGATACTGGACGGCCATCTTGATCGCGACTTCGACGGCCACCGATCCGGAGTCCGCGAAGAACACTTTGGTCAGTGGGTCGGGGGTCAGATCGACGAGCGCGGCCGCCAGTCGCGCAGCGGGTTCGTGCGTCAGACCACCGAACATGACGTGCGACATCTTCCGCAACTGGTCCGACGCGGCCGCGTCGAGCGCCGGGTGCCGGTACCCGTGGATCGCCGCCCACCAGGAACTCATGCCGTCGATGGCGGTCGTCCCGTCGGCAAACGTGAGTCGCACCCCGGACGCCGATTCGACGACCCGGGGCGACGTCGTGGCCGGGAAGCCACCATATGGATGCCAGACGTGATCGGCGTCGATCCGCTCGATAGTGACCTGATCCATCTCGTCCTCCTCGTCTGCTCCCCGTCACAGCACCTTGCCGCAGTCCTGAACACTGTACAGGTACGCCTGTACGCCGTACAGGACGGAGTATGCGAGGCGGTTACCCTGGCCCAGTGAGCAACTCCAGGTCCGACGTCCTCGCCGCCGCCCGTGCCATCTTGGCCGAGCACAGCCTCGCCGACCTGACCATGCGGCGGCTGGCCACCGATCTCGGCGTCCGACCGAATGCGCTCTACTGGCACTTCCCGAATAAGCAGACGATGCTCGCCGCACTGGCCGACGACATCCTCGACGCTGTCGTAGTGCCGACGGAAGGCTCTGCGCCCGAACGCATCCGGAGTGTCGCGACAGCCATGCGCGCCGCCCTGCTCGCCGTTCCCGACAGCGCCGAGATCGTGTCGTCCGCATGGGCCTCCGGACTGTCGAACCGGTCGGCCGTCGAGACGATCGTCACCGTCGCCAGCGATGGCGGACTCGATGAGCGGACCGCCGCGGGCGTCGCGACCGCCGTCTGCCAGTTGACCATCGGCCTGACCATCGAGGAGCAGACCCGCACGCAGATGGAGCGTCTCGGAGTCACCGGGCCGTCCGGTCGTGACTTCGACGGCGAGTTCGAGGGCGGCCTCGACGTCATCGTGTCGGGCGCTCACCCACGCACCGCTGTCTCCGCCGATTAGAGGTCGCGCGTCCCGGTTGAGTAGATTCATCAGTCGTTCATGAAGAAGGACACGAATGTCCGCCGACCGAAACGACCGAGACCGTGACAGCCACCGCCCCGACACCTGACTTGAGGCCCGCATACCGCACAGACCTGGACGGCCTGCGCGGAGTCGCGATCACCCTCGTCGCCTGCTTCCACGTCTGGTTCGGCAAGGTCTCCGGCGGCGTCGACGTGTTCCTCACCCTGTCGGGCTACTTCTTCATCGGCTCGCTGCTGCGACACGCGATCGCGAGCGCGGACCCGGTCGCGACGTTCCGCGACACCTTGAATCCCTGGCCGCGCCTATCACGTCTATTGCGCCGCCTGCTGCCCGCGCTGATCACCGTGCTGATCGGCGTCGCGATCCTCACCGTGACGATGCTGCCGCAGACCCGGTGGGTCAACATCGGCCGCGAGGTCATCGCGAGTGCCCTCTACTACCAGAACTACTATCTCGCCTGGAACTCGCAGGACTATCTGGCCGCGAGTTCGGCGAACAGCCCCCTGCAACATCTGTGGTCGATGTCGATGCAGGGCCAGTTCTTCGTCTCGGCCATGCTGTGCGGACTGATCCTCGCCGCGCTTCTCAAACTTCTCGGCACCGCGCTGCGGGCGTTCACCCGGCCCGCCGTCATCCGCACCGTCTTCGGCGTCGTCGTCGCTGTGGTGGCCGCTGTGTCGTTCGCCCATGCGACTGTCCAGCACGGCGTCAATCAGCCGTTCAACTATTACGACACGCTCGCGCGGCTGTGGGAGCCGCTCGTCGGCGGACTCCTCGCCATCTGGATGCCGCGGGCACGAGTGCCGTCGTGGCTACGCACCCTCGTCACGGTCGGCGCACTCGCGCTGATCGTCTCGTGCGGTTGGTGGATCGACGGCGTCGCCGAATATCCGGGTCCGATGGCGTGGGTGCCGGTCGGTGCCACACTGCTGATCATCGCGTCGGGCGACGTCCCGGGAACGCTTCCGTCCGCGAACCGAGTACTCGCCTCCCGACAAGGCGTGTGGCTGGGCAACCTCGCCTACGCGCTATACCTGATCCACTGGCCGCTGCTCATCTTCTACCTGGCGTACGTCGAGTCTGATCACGCCTCGATCGTCGCGGGAGCGTGCATCCTCGCCGTCTCGCTCGGCTTGGCGTGGCTCACCAAGCGATACATCGAGGATCCGCTGCGGGGCGGGCAGCGATCCCCCTTGGCTGCCCGACACTGGCCGGGACGTCCCCGGATCCAGTACGCCGCCGTCCTCACCGCACTCCTGGTACTCGGTGCGGCCTGCGTGGGTACCGGAGCGAAACTGTGGGAACGGCACATGTCGACCGTCACCGTCGACACCACGAACCTCGATCCCCGCCTGTACCCGGGCGCCCGCGCCTGGACCGACGGAATCCCCGTACCCGCCCTCGATCCGCAGCCGACTCCGCTCGCCGCAGAGTTCGACCTCGCGCCGACGACCGCCGACGAGGTGATGGCCGACTTCGCCGACCTCGACTTCCATGTCGGCGTCTACGGCGATCCGAACGCGACACGGACTCTCGCGGTCGCGGGCGGATCACACGCCGAAATGTGGGTTCCCGCCCTCGACATAATCGGGAAACGCAACGGCTTCAAGGTGACCACCTATCTGAAGATGGGCTGCCCTCTCACGCTGGACGAGAATCCGAAGCGCACCGACGGGACGCCCTACCCTGAATGCGCGCGGTGGGTCCGCACGGTGCTCGACGAGCTCGAACGTGTGCGCCCGGACGCTGTCTTCACCAACTCGACCCGCCCGAATCCGAACGGCCCAGCCGACTATGTGCCACCCGGCTACCGTCAGGTGTTCGACGAACTGACCGCGGCGGGTCTGCCGGTGGTCGGCGTCCGCGACACGCCATGGCCGCATCGCGACGACGGCCGACCGATCGCGACACCGAGTTGCCTGGCCGCGGGCGGCGACGCGCAGAGCTGCGGCTCGAACCGCGCCAACTCGCTAGCCCCGATCGACCCGATCACCGACTACGCTCGCGGCAATCCACTGCTCTACTCGATCGACCTGTCCGACAGCGTCTGCGACGACACGTTTTGTCCGGCGGTCGTCGGTAACATCATCGTCTACAAGGACAATGACCATTTGGGAGCGACGTACGTCCGAAGCCTGAGCAGCGCCCTATCGCAATTGTTGGCGCAGGCGCTGCCCTGGACCGGACCCCCGTTCGGCCCGTTCGACTGATCGGGCGACCCGCCGACGATCGGAGCGCCATGACGACAGTCCCGGCCGACCCGGTCGCGACATACCGTGTCCAGTTGACCCCGGACTTCGCGTTCGCCGAAGTGGCCGGCATCCTCGACCATCTCGTGGATCTCGGGATCAGCCACCTCTATTTGTCGCCGATCCTGGCAGCAATGCCCGGTTCGTCGCACGGCTACGACTGGTGTCCGCCGGCCCGAATCTCCCCGGAGCTCGGCGGAGCCGACGGCTACCGCCTGCTGCGCGCGCACGCGAGAGCCGTCGGGATCGGGATCATTCTGGACATCGTCCCCAACCATCTCGGAATCTTCGACGCTCACCACAACGACTGGTGGGCCGACGTCATGCGCAATGGCTCTGACTCCGCGTACGCCGAATTCTTCGATCTCGACTTGGATTTCGGCGACGGGACACTGTGCCTGCCGTGGCTGCCCGCGGACGGCGGCCTGTCTGAACTGCGTGTGTCCAACGGCGAGCTCTGGCTCGGTGACCGCTATCTACCGACTGCCGACGGCACCCACATACCGGGCGCGACCCCCGGCCAGGTCCTCGCCGCCCAGCGCTATCGGCTCGTCCCGTTCGACAGCCGCCAGATCGGCTACCGCCGATTCCTCGCCGTCAACGACCTCGCGGCCCTCCGTCAAGAAGTGCCCGAGGTGTATGACGCCTCGCACGCCTGGCTCCGCGAACTCGCGGCCGACGACATGTTCGACGGAGTCCGCGTCGATCACCTCGACGGACTCACCGATCCGATCGGCTACTGCCGCAGGCTTCGTGTCGACATCGGCGATCGACTGCTGTATGTGGAGAAGGGACTGAGCGTCGGCGAACGCCTCGATCCGGAACTGCCGGTCGACGGGACGACCGGCTACGAACAGCTCCGGCTGATCGAGTGCGCGTTCACCGCCCCCTCCGGGGCCGTCGAACTGTCGGAGGTCTACCACCGGATCACCGGTTCGTCCGGCGACGGCGACGAACTGAACGCTCGAGCTGTGGCGCTGCGGCATGTGACTCTCGTCGACATGTTCTCCGACCGCCTACGACGCGCCACCGCGCTGTTCGCCCAGACGGCGCCCGAGGTGCCCGTCCACAACGTCCAGCAGGCGGTCGCCACAATGATCTCCGGCGCGCGACTCGCGCGACCCGGCTACCCGTCTTCGAACCCGATCGTCATGGAGACGATCGCTCGACTGCGGGTCGCGAATCCGTCGATGACCGAGGGACTCGACGTGCTCGCGCGCGCGTTCGACTCGCCCGAACGTGCACCGCAGGCCGTTGCCCGGCTCGGTGAGGCCGTCGCAGCGGTGTCGGCGAAAGCGATCGAAGACATCGGCTTCCACCGCACCGCACGTCTCGTCTCGGCGAACGAATTGGGCTGTACCCCATTGGTGCCCACCGCCAACCGTGATGAGTTCCACGGCACGCTGGCCGTGCGGGCCCGCGACTGGCCGCGTGCGCTGTCGGCATTGTCGACCCACGACACCAAACGCAGCGAAGACGTGCGCGCCCGAATCACGATGATCGCACAGACCCCGCAACGCTGGACGGTGCTCGTCCTGACACTGTGGCAGGCCGCTCCGCCGCCGCACGCGCAGACCGCATACTTTCTACTCCAGAATCTGGTCGGGGTCTGGCCCGACTCCGGGATCCCGGACGCGAGCCTCCGGGCACGCTTCCGCGACTACGCCCGCAAAGCCATGCGCGAAGCGCGGCTCATCTCGTCGTGGACTGCCGTCGACGACGACGCCGAGGCTGCGGTCCTCGACTGGATCGACCGACTGCTCACCGGGACTCCGGCCGATCTGATCAGCGACTTCGTCGCCGTCATCGCCGAACCCGCGCGCGACGAGTCGATCTCCCGCAAGGCGCTGTCATTGTTGACACCCGGTGTCGGCGACGTCTATCAGGGCACCCAGTGGTGGGACGACTCGCTCACCGACCCCGACAACCGTCGCCCCGTCGACTACGGGCCATCTGTCGACTATGGGCGCTCTGTTGCCGACCGGCGGGGCCTCGACCACCCGAAAGCCCAGATGATCGCGACCGCGCTCGCCGCTCGACGGCGCCACCCGGACTGCTTCGGTCCCGGCGGCGGATATGCGGGAGTCGTCTGCCGCGGCCCGAGCGGCAGCCACGTCATCGCATTCACTCGGGACGACGCCGACGGCGCACCACAGGTTCTGGTCGCCGTTGTCCGGCTGGCGCACACGTTCCGCCCGGGCATCGCGCGCGAGCACGCCGTCATCCCGCTGCCGCCCGGCGTCTGGCGGGACGCCTTCACCGGTACCGACCACTATGGCTCGGTCACCGCCGACGTCGTCTTCGGGGACCGGCCCGCTGTCGTGCTGGAACGGTTGTGATCAGCCTGCGGGCTGGGTCGGGGCGGCCGGTGCGGGGATCGGCTGCTGGGCCTGGTCGGTCGACTCGCCCGCCATCCCCGGCACGGCCTGAATGTTCGACACCAGCCAGTCGCCGTCGGACTTCTCGAGTGTCAACTGGATGAGAGTGACGGCGTGGCCGCCGCTCGGTGCCACCGCCGAAGTACCGGTGAACTCGAAGCTCACTACCGTCACAGCGTGGTCCCTCGAGAACGACTCGACCATCGTCGAGTTGACCTTCGTCGAGACGTTCTCCAGCTTCTGCGTGTCGCGCCATTGCACCGTCTCCGGCGCCGACTTATCGATCTGTTCCTTCTGCTTGCCCGTCGAGAGCGGTCCGACCTTCGCCTTCAACTGATCGGCCGACGCCCCTTCCTCCAACAGGACACCGAAGTACTCGGTGATGTAGTGGGCCGATGCGGCCTTGCTGTCGTCGAATGCGTTCAGTTCCTGCTTGGTGTCGTACCACTTCCACCCGCAGAAGCCGAGGACCACGAGGACCGCGAGGGCGACGAGCGCCGCGCCGATACGCGTCAATGCGCGCGCCGACACCGTGAACTGCTTGTCACGTGAGGCGTCGGCCGACTCCGCTCGGGCCTGCGCCTTCGCATTGGCCTTCGCGGTGACACCGGTGGCGGTCTTCTCGTCAGCGGTCGATTCCTCCGGCGACTTCACGAGGTCGACGGCGTCGGCCTCGGTCTCCTGTCCTGCGTCGTCGGTGGCGTTCTCGATCTCAGAATCCTCGGGCTTCATACATCCTTCACTTGTCCAGTGGAACCGATCGTGCATTCGGATCGTAGTTCGGCGGTGGTCCCGCAGTGTCGTCGCCCTTCGGACGCGGGGCGTTTTTCGAGCCGCGAGTCTGCAGGGTCGGATCCTTGGTCTCGCAGTACAGGTTGGTCGGAACCGCCAACTCCAGGATCTTGGTCGGGCGGACCGGCGCCAAGGCGTAGTTGCAGGCCGGTCGTGGGTACACCGACGCTAATGCCCACCAAGCGCCGTCGTGGAACATCTTCTGCGCCTGAATGCCGCCGTCGCGAATCGACGGGAACAGGTTCGCCAGGGTGGGAGCGCGCAACGCACCCTGCTGGCCGATGTCCAAGAACTGTTTGAGGACGTCGCTAACCGGGTCGGTGATTGTCGACAGCGATCCGGCGAGCGAGGAGAACTGTGCGGGACCGCGGCCCAGCAGTTCCCGGATCTCGCCGTCGGAGTTCGCGACTGCCGTCATCAGTTCGTTGGTTCCGGTGGCGAGCTTGCCGAAGTCGGGCTGGACGTCGGCCGTCGTCTTGAAGATCGTCCCGAGATTGTTAATGAGCGTGGTCGTCTGCGGTAGCACCCGTGCGAGGTCGGCGAAGATCACACCTCCCGAATGGAAGATCGACTTGAGCTGGTTCGGCCCCTTGTCGTTGAGGGCGACCTCCAGTTCTTGCAGCGTCGACGTCAACTTCGGCGCATCGATCTGGCTGATCACGTCCAACGTGGACTGCAACATCGACGAGAACGCGACGGTCACATGAGTCTGGTCACCCATCTCGATGGTGTCGCCGTCGCCCAAGTAGGGGCCGTCGTTGGTGGCCGGCGTGAAGTTCACGTACTGTTCGCCCGCCGCCGACAGGCCGAGAGCCGACACCGCCGACTTCTTGTTGATCTTCACATCGTCGTCCAGCCGGAGGTGGACTTCGACGCTCGACGGGGTCACCTGGATGTCGCGGACCTCGCCGATCTGCGAACCGCGGAGCATCACCTTGCTGGTGCCTTGCAGCCCACCCGATTCCGGGAAGTTCACCGTGACGTCGTAGGTGCCCTGCCAAGGACGCCAGCTCAACGCCCCGAACGCCAGGTATGCCAGGCCGAGCACCATCACCACGACGAGTCCGAGGTTGCCGATGATGATCTTGTGTTTGGTCAGCCACTTCTTCATCGCTGTCCCCCAGTCTTGCCGGTGAGCATCGCGAGCAGACGAGCTACCGTCACTTGGAGGGCATGGTCACCCTGCGTGATGTCGGAGGCATCCGGCAGACGCGACGCCGAGTCGAATCCGACACCGGGTGAGAGCCAGAAAACCTTCGCGGAGACTGAGGCAGCCGAACTCGCCGTCGACTTGGCCCACTTCGGAGTCAACTCCGCCACCCGGTCCGACAGCGGCCCGAAGATGGGCGCCGACTCGTTGAGCGCATCCATCGTCGTATTGAGATTGACAAGCAGGTCGCTGAAGTTCTGCTTCTCCGATTTCAAGAAGTCGTTGGTCGCGGACGTCACCTTGTTCGACTTGTCGAGGGTGGTGAGGATCGATCCGACCTGACCGTCGACGGCGTCGATCGCTGCCGGAAGCTTGTTGACCGACGCGGCGATTTGCGACCGGCCGTCCGCGAGTTCCTTGGTCAGGTCCGCGGTCGCCGCCATCGCCCTGTCGACTTCACCGGAGTTCTTGTTGAACTTGTCGATCGCCGTCGTGAACCCCTCGATCGCACCGTGCAGTTCGGGCGCATTCCCACCGACCGCGGTCGACAGCTCAGTGAAGATCCGCTGTAGCGCGCTCACCGATCCGCTGTCGACCAGACCCGTCGCACTGATGAGCAGATCCTCGACCGTTGCCGCAGCCGATGTCGGCCCGGTCAGCGTTCCGCCGTCGGCGACGACGCCCTTTGACGGGTCTTTCGGCGGGACGAGAGCGACGAACACGTCGCCGAGCGGGGTCGCCTGACGGAGTTCGGCGCCCGTCCCGACGGGCAGATCCACACTCTTCGACACCGACATCGTCACATTCGCCCGATAGTTCTCGGCGACGATGTCGTCGACTTCGCCGACGTCGGTGCCTGCCAGGCGAACCTTCGCCTTAGCAGGAAGGTTGAGCGCATTCTCGAACGACGCGTGGACGGTGATCGCGTCACCGATGCCGCCCGGGGCTGGCAGCGGGATCTGCTCCACGGTGACGCCGGGGACCGCGCCGCACGCGGCCAGGCTGACCGTGGTGGCCAACGCGACGACTGCTGCGCCGACCTTCCTCATGTATGGCTTCCGCATGCGTGTCATTTCGTCAACAGCCCCAACAGTCCCGAGTAGATGCCCATGTCGGGACCGAAATCGTTGAGACGCCCGGTCCGGCAGCCCTTCTTGTCCACGTTGATCGCCTCACAGAGAGTCGCAGTGAGTTCGTTGTCTACCAGCGACTTGTCGAGCAGCACCGACGCTCGCCACGCGCCCTGCTCGGCCGAGATCGAATTCGACAGGTTCTGGAAGAGCAGCGGGGCGACGTCGATCGATTCGACGACCTGCCGCGAATAGTCCGACAGATTCGCGATGACCGAGCTCAAACGTCCGGTCGACGAACTGATCGTGCCCGAGTTGTTCGCCAGGAATTCGGAGGTGTTCGTCAGTGTGCGGTTCAGGTCGTCGAGCGACGAGACGAGGCCGACCGACTGGTCGCCGAGCATCTGCGACACCGTCGTCAGGGACGACGAGAACTGCAACATTTTCGGATAGTTGTCGGTCAGCGCAGTCGTCAGCTTGCTCATCGACTTGAGGATGTCGACGATCGCGTCACCGTTGTCGGCACCGGTCTTGCCCGCCTTCGCCAACCCGTCGAGCGCTTCCTTGAGACGTTCACCGTTGCCGTCGGCGATACCGGAGGTGATGTCGACGAGGTCGGCGATCGGTCCCTCGCCCGGCTTGTCGCCGGACAGGTTCACGACCAGCTTGTCGATCGAATCGAACAGGGTGCCGATTTCGACCGGAGACTTCGTGTGCTTGATGACGTCGTCGCCGCCGAGGGTCGGACCGCTCGTGTACGCAGGCGTCAGCTCGACGTGGCGGGTCGTCACGATCGAAGTGTTGACGATCGCGGCCGTGACGTCGGCAGGCACCGAGACGTCGTCGTCGACGGTCATCTCGACCTTCACACGGGTGCCTTGCGGCTCCACCGACAGGATGCGGCCGACCGGCATGCCGAGGACGGCGACGTCGTTGCCCTCATACAGGCCCGACACGTCGTCGAAATAGGCGGTCACGGTCTTCGACTGCCCCAGTGCCGACGACCAGCTCGCGGGCATCAGGGAACACCCGGTCACCGTGAGTACGGTGACCGCCGTCATCGCGACCGCTGCGACCGCTCGCCGCGTTCGGGTTCGCGTCGCCGTCAGCATCCGTCCACCACCTTCGCCAGGCACAGCCAGTTATCGGGGAAGATGCCCCACGGGAGATAACCGTTGGCGTACGGACCGTCACCCACCAAGTTGTTGGTCAGACGCGCCGTGACGGGCAGCACCTCGAGCATCTTCCGCAGGTTGTCACGGTTCTTCTCCAGACCAGACGAGATGGTGTCGAGGTTCGCCATCACCGGCGCGAACTGGTTGCCGTTCTCCGCTGCCACCGCCCGCGCCTGCTCGGTGAGTTCGGCGACACCGTCGAGCATGCGGGTGACTAGTCGTTCTCGAGTCTGGATCTTCGTCGCGAGTTGGGCGCCCTGACCGACGATGATCGACAGCTGGAACTGGCTGTTCTCCACCTGCTCGGTGACCGCCTTGGTGTCGGTGAGGAGCTGGCCGATCTGATCGGTCCGGTTGTTGATGACCGCAGACATCCTGGTCAACGCGTCGAGGGTCGGCTCGGCGATCGCAGGAGCACCCTTGAGCTGGGTGTTCAACGTGCGGATACTGTTCGCGAGATCGTCCGCTTTGATGCCGGCCAGCACCGGTGTGCCCTTTTCGAGGGTCTTCTGCAGGTCGTACGGGACGCGCGTGGTCTTGATGCGCTCACCGTCCAACTCCCTACCGGATTCGCCGAGTACGACGTCGACGTAGCGTTGCCCGAGGAGGGTCGACATCTTGATCTCGGCGGAACCGTCCTCGCGGACGTTCACGTCGGTGTCGACCTTCATCGTGACCTTCACGTGGTCGCCCGCCAACTCGGTGTCGGAGACCTCACCGACGTCGATGCCTGCGACGCGAACCTTATCGCCGGTCCGCAGTCCGCCTGCCTGGATGAAGTCACCCGTGTAGGTCTTCTTTCCGATGTTCGCCGAGCTGATGCCGACGATCGCGACGAGCAGGACGACGATGCCGATCGCACCGAAGATGCCGTACCAAAGTCCACGACGGTCGCCGAAGGATGAACGCAAACGATTCTTCACTGGCACACCACCGAATGTTGGGTTCCGCCGATCTGTGTGATCAGCCCCGGCGGCAGCAGGACGTCGCCGATCGAGATGTCGAGTTCACATGCGTAGATGTTCAAGTAGGCACCCTGCATCATGACGAGTGGGAAGTGGCCGAGGAACTCTGGAAGAACGTCGGCCATGGTGTCGAGCTTGCTGCCCTGGCCGATGAGTTTGGTCGTGGCTTCGCGAGCCGCAGTGCCGGCGTCGCGCAGCGACCCCCGGTTCTCGGCGAGCACATCCGCGAATCCGTCGGCAGTCGTGCCGATCTGATCGATCGACTTGCCGAACGCGGCCGAGTTGCCGTTCAAGTTCTCGACGAGTTTCGAGGCGCTGTCGATCAATGTCTGCACCTGCTTGCCCTGCGACGCGAGTTCGCGCATCACCACCGAGAGGTTCGTGATGATCGAACCGAGCACCTGGTCGCGGTTTGCCATGTCGTTGGCCACCTGACCGATCTCCGACAATGTCCGAGACAATGACACCTCGTCACCCTGGAACGTCTTGATCAGGCTCTCCGAAAGCGAGTTGACCTGTTCGGGAGTCAGGGTGTCGAAGACCGGCTGGAAGCCGGCGAGCAGCTTCGTGACGTCGAACGAGTCCTCACCGGGGAGGTGGAGCGTCGATCCCTTGTCCAGTTCCGGCCCGGGCTTGTCGCCGTCGAGGTTCAACGCGAGGTATCGCTGCCCGATCAGGTTCTGGTAGCGGATCGCGGCGCGTGTATTGCCGTAGACGTGTTGGCCGTCCTGCACTTCGAACGTGACCCTGGCGCGTCCGTCGTCGAGCTCGATGTCCTGGACGCGGCCGACCCGAACACCAGCCATGCGGACATCGTCGCCCGAAGCGAGGCCGGACGCGTCTCCGAACGTAGTGGCGTAATCGGTCACCTTGCCCTGCACGGAACGGTCCAGGGTCGACCAGATCAGATACGTCACGAGGAGTGCGACCACTGCGAACACGCCGAAACCAATCAGCGGCTTACGGATGCCGTCGGTGTTCTTACTCATCGCTGTCCCTCCTTCTCCGGCGCAACCGAGACCAACGGCCCGAGCATCAAGGTCTCCGCGGACGTCGGCTTGCGACCCAGCGCGGTGCCAAGCGTCTTGGAGTCCTGCGACGTCGAGACGCCGCGAGCCTTCTTCGCATTACGGTTCCGGTCGGGTTGCATGCCGCCTTCGGGATACACCAGCAGCGGGCCCGACTGTGTCGGACCGGTACCCGTGCCCGGCCCGACACATCCGGGGCCGCGGAGCTGACCGTACGGCCCGCCGTCGTACACGGGACAATTCTGCTTGGTGTACATCCGGTAGGCGCCGAAGTTGATGCCGAGGTTCAGCTGTACGTGTCCATTGACACCGGTGAAGACGCCGAGCACACGGCCTGCGAGCACGTACAGTTCGTGCAGAGCCTGGGGCATAGCGTCCGGGTCGAGCATCGTCGCACCCAGCGTGGTGTTGAGGTCGCGGACCACGCGCTTTCCGGCGTCGCCGTTCTTTGCGAACAGTGCCTGTGTGGTGTCGAGGAGGTCCTGGCTGTTCGAGAGCAGCGCGGTGAGATCGTCCTGTTTCTCGGCGATCGTCAACGCGGGCTTTACCGACTTGCCGAGGGTGTCGAGCAGAGTTGGCGTTGAGGACGCCAGCCCTTCGATGGCAGTGGTGAAGTTGTCGAAGCCCGACGGAGCGCCCGGCGGGAACTGCGCGTTGATGGTCTTCCAATAGGAGTCGAGGACTCCGACGAAGGTCGAGAATGTGGCTCCGCCGCCGTCGAGTGAATCGGCGATGGTGCCGAGCACCATGCCGAGGTCCTCCGGTGGGACGCTGCGCAGCAACGTCCGCAATTCGTTCTGAGCATCTTGGAGCCGGATCGTCGGCTCCGACGTATCGGCCTTCACGACGTCGCCGTCGGACAGTCGGCCGTCCGACGGGTGTTCGGGACGGATGAGTTCGACCGAGTTCACGCCGAACAGGTTCGACGGCACGGTCCGCGCCGTCGTGTTCGCCGGAATCCCGTCCGCCTGCTTCGGTTCGAGAAGCATCTCGACGTCTCGCTGCTGTTCCGACGACGAGCCGACGACCGAGACGGAGTCGACTTCACCGACGATCATGCCGTTGTAGCGGACGTCTGCCCCGCTGATCAGTCCGTCACCGACATCGGTCAACGATGCCGACACCTCCGTGTGGTCCTCGAACTTCCCCTCATACCGTGCCCACAAAAGTCCGAGCACCACTAGACCGACGACGGCGAAGATGACTCCTCGCACGAAGTACGTCGCCATCGACGGATCGCGTCCACCTGTATCGATCTTCATGCCGCGCCTACCCCGATATCCTGATTCCGGCGGTCAAACCCCAGAACACGAGTGTCAAGACCAGATTCGCGAACACGATCGTGATGATCGACAACCGGATCGCGTGGCCCGCCGCGATGCCGACACCTTCCGGTCCGCCGGACGCAAAGTAGCCGTAATAGCACTGGATGAACGTCGTCAACAGCACGAACACGATCACCTTGATGAACGAGAAGACGACGTCGCGGGACAGGATGAACGATTCGAAGTAGTGCAGGTACGTTCCGGAGCCTTCACCGCTCTGCACCTGAAACATCACCTGGCAGGCGATGTAATTCGCGGCGAGCGAGATCGCGTACAGCGGGACGATCGACAGGACTGCGGCCGCCATCCGGGTGGTCACCAGGTACGGCAGCGGGCGGATCGCGATGGATTCGAGGGCGTCGATCTCTTCACTGATGCGCATCGAGCCGAGCTGCGCGGTGAATCGGCATCCCGACTGCGCAGTGAACGCGGTCGCCGCGAGGAGCGGCGCTATCTCGCGAGTCGTGGCGAACGCCGAAAGTCCACCGGTCAACGGCGACATGCCGAGTAGGTTCAGCGCGGTGTACCCCTCGATACCGACGGTCGCACCGCCCATCACACCGAGGATCACCATGACTCCGACGGTTCCGCCGCCGACGACGATCGCGCCGTTGCCCCACGCGACGTCGGACAGCAGTCGCCAGACTTCTTTCTTGTAGTGGCGGAATGTGATCGGCGCGAGCGCGATCGAGCGCACGAGGAACGTGATCAGGTGCCCCATCGCGACGAGCCCGTCGCGCGGGCCCTCAAGCGCTTTGCGTCCCCACTGGAGCGGTTTCAGAGCTGGCGGGGTATATCGAGACGCTGTCATGTCACACCACCTTCGCTGGAACGACGAGCGCGAACACCTGTGTGAGGACGACGTTCACGGTGAACAGCAACAGGACGGAGTTGACGACGGCCGCGTTGACCGCATTCGCGACGCCTGCTGGACCACCGGTCGTGTTCAGTCCGCGGTCGCAGGCGACGACGGCCACGATCGCCCCGAAGATCACCGATTTCACTAACGCGAAGATCAAGTCCGATGTACTTGCGAACGACGCGAAGGTCCCCGTATAGCTCCCTGGCGTGCCACCTTGCGCGTAGACGTTGAAGACGTAGCCGGTGATGAAGCCGACGAAACAGACGAAACCGCACAGTAGGAACGCGACGAGCATGGTCGCCAGCAGTCGCGGCGAGATGAGCCGCTGGATCGGGTTCACCCCCATGACCTTCATCGCGTCGATCTCGTCGCGGATGGTGCGCGAGCCGAGGTCGGCGGCGATGGCCGATCCGACGGCGCCGGCCAGCAGCAGCGAAGTGACCAGGGGTGCACCCTGCCGGATGACGCCGAGGCCGGTCGCCGCGCCAGAGAACGACGTCGCGCCGATCTGTCCGGCGATGTTAGACACCTGGATGGAGACGATGACGCCGATCGGGATCGCGACCAGAAGTGTCGGGAACACCGACGTCGACGCCATGAAGGCGCACTGCCGGACGAACTCTTTGAAGGGGAATCGCCGTTTGACGATGTCTACGATCAAGACTTTGAAGACTTCGACGAACATCGCCAACTGCCGCCCGAACGTCTCGAACGATTTGGTGACGTGCCCGCGGTACCACTTGCCCGCGCCGCTCTCCGACCATCTCGTGCCGAGCCCGGTTCGCGTACTTACCGTTTCCGTGCTCACTCCCCTACCTTCGCGTCGTCAAACCTCAGGTGGTCAGCCGGTCGGGAAGATCATCCCCCAATGCCCGCCGCGGTCTTCTGCGAGGATTCCCGCCGATTTCCGCTGATCCGTGGATCGAAGCATACACAGTGAGGACAGTTTAGTGTGCACGGAGTCACAGATACTATGCTCGTGTCGCTAACCCCACATACGTAAGCGCAGGTCAATTACCGGCCGGCCTTCGAGACCAGGCGGTTCGGGGCATTCACTGGACGTAACGGAGACGAGAATCGACCCGGGCAGGTCGACTTTCGAACCGCGTCAGGTCAGATACCGGTACGCGGGCGACCCGGGCTCTAGGCGCTCGACATTGAGCCGTGATCGCGCCATCCGGTCCTGTAGGCCGTCCAGCCCGGTCCGATCACCGAGCTCGACGCCGACGAGCGCTTCGCCGGTGTCCCGATTGTTCCTCTTCACGTACTCGAACAACGTGATGTCGTCGTCCGGCCCGAGGACCTCGTCGAGGAAACGACGCAGGGCGCCGGGCTCCTGCGGAAAGTTCACCAAGAAATAGTGCTTGAGTCCGCGGTGCACAAGCGACCGCTCGATCACCTCTCCGTAACGGGACACGTCGTTGTTGCCGCCGGAGACGAGTGAGACCACGCGGGCGTCCGCGGGCAGCGACAGTTCCGCCAACGCGGTCGTGGCCAACGCTCCCGCAGGCTCGGCGATGATCCCCTCGTTCTGATACAACTCGAGCATCGTCGAGCAGACTGCACCTTCGTCGACGTGCATGATCGTGACACTGCCCGGCGACACCTCGACGTCGGCGAGCTCGACGACCGGGACGGCAGGCGTCTGGGCGATACCTTCCAGATCGGGATGTGCGACGACGCGAGCGCCCGCTGCGGCCATCACTGCGTGACCGAGGCCGCCGATCCGTTTGACGGACGCACCGTCGACGAATGGATCGATCACATCCAACGTGTACGGCGACCCGTTGATCAGCGCGGCGGCGAGCGAAGCCGCTCCGCTCGGTTCGACGCCGACGATCGCCACATCGGGCACCACCGCGCGCAGATAGGTGACAATTCCCGCCATGCACCCAGCGCCGCCGACCGGCAGGACGACGACGTCCGGCGCACCATCGAGCTGGTCGACGATCTCTGCACCGATGGTGCCCTGCCCGGAGGCCGTCCTCGGGTCGTCGAACGCGTGGATCCATGTGGCTCCGGTACGCAGTACATCGGCCTGCGCCGCCGACGCCGCTGCGTCGTAGGTTTCCCCTACCGCGATCAGCTCGACGAATCCCTTTCCGTGCCAATTGATCCGGTCGCGCTTCTGCTTGGGCGTCGTGGTCGGCACATAGATCCGGCCGTGCACGCCCATCGTCGCGCACGCGAATGCGACGCCCTGCGCGTGGTTGCCTGCGCTCGCTGCGACGACACCCGCCGCGCGTTCGGCGTCGGACAGTTGCGCCATCACGTTGTACGCGCCGCGGATCTTGTACGAGCGCACGCCTTGCAGATCCTCGCGTTTGAGATACACCTGTGCGCCAGTGTCGGCACTGAGCCGGGGACACGGATCCAGAGGAGTGCGGACGATGACGCCCGCGAGCCGCTCCGCGGCCTCGATAATGCTGCCGCGGTTCAGACCTGGAACAGGACCGTCAGTGCTCTTGGCTGCCACATTCAGTTCTGCGGTGTTCGGACCAGTCGTGTTCGGCCCAGAAATGTTCGGACCAGTGGTGTTCGGCGACGTACTCACGCGCACTATGTTCCCACCGTCGGCCACACCAAGCGTAACCGCCCCACCACACGGCGATCGACGCGATCGCCGCGGTCCATGCGGCGGCGACGGCCGAACCGCCGAACATCAGAACACCCACGACCAGCAGCAACCCGACGCCCGCCGCCGCCAACTTATTAAGCGGCCACCGCGCGCCTGCGAGGTCGATAACCGGAACCGGTCGCCGCACACTCTGAATATGGGTGGTCATACACCCAAGTGTAGCGCATCCCGATCGAAAGATTCGGACACCCGAATCTCGGTGTCCGCTCTAGTCCAGAATCGTCGCCGAGCCCGACGTCACGGACATGACGTGATCGCAGAGCTGCTCTCGCGCATCTGCCGAGACCTCGACGACGAAGTCGACGGCGTCCGCACCATACTCGGTCGACCGCACGGTCGCCATCGAATGCAGATCGGTCGCGACACGGCCTGCGTCGTCGACTCGAACACGCAGTCGAATTACACTCGACGGCACCACCTCGTGGAGCGGAGCCGCGTCCAGGACTGCGGTGGCGCTACCGCCGTAGGCCCGGATCAGGCCGCCCGCACCGAGTTTCACGCCACCAAAGTGGCGGACGACGACGATCGCCGCGTTCACCACTCCCCGCCGTCGCAGAGCGGCGAGGATCGGCGGCCCCGCCGTGCCAGCGGGTTCCCCGTCGTCGGCAGATCGGCTCGTCTGGTGCGGACCAGCACCGATCACGTACGCCCAACAGACGTGGTTGGCTCCGGCCGATGGGACGCGCGCGATGAGCGCCTGGACGTCGCTGGGTGACTCCACAGCCGCCGCCGTAGCAACGAAGCGCGACTTCTTGACGGTTGTCGAGACGACGACCTCGCCCGCGCCCGACCTCAGGACGAGCATCGTCTCAAGTGAGACAGCCGGGACCGAGCAGCGCCTTCAAATCGCCCATCAGCGCGGACGACGGAGTGACCCGCAGCGCGTCGGTGAGCCGAAGTTGGGTCTGCCTTCGGTCGCTGACAAGCGTCACGTGGACGTCGGATGTACCCGGATGCCTGGTCAGGATCTGTTTCAGGTCACTGACACGGTCGGGAGTGCACCGGTTGGTCGGCAACGTCAGAATCAACGGCTTGGTCGCGCCGACCTCGGTCAGGTCGGGTACCGCGAGATCGTTGGCGCTGATCATGAGCGAGTCGTCACGTTTGTTGACGCGCGCCTTCACCAGAACGATGTTGTCTTGCAGGAGGTCCATCCCGTACGCGGTGAACGCACGCGGGAAGAAGTACACCTCGACGCCGCCGACCATGTCTTCGATGGTGACGGCCGCCCATGGCTCGCCCTTCTTGTTGACGCGCCGCGTGACGGACGAGATTATCCCGCCGATCGTGATCTGCGCACCGTCGGAGATGTTGCCCTCCAGAAGGGTGGAGATAGACGTGTCAGTGTGCGCAGAGATCGCGTGTTCGAGCCCGGCGAGCGGGTGCCCGGACACGTAGAGGCCGAGCATGTCGCGTTCGAGCGCGAGCTTGTGTTTGGTGTCCCATTCCTCGTCGGGAATCTTGACCGCGAACACGTCGCCGACGTCGTCTATGTCGGCGCCGCCAAACAGGTCGAACTGGCCGATCGCTTCGGCCTTCTTTGTGCTCATGACCGCGTCGACGGCGTCGGCGTGTACGAGGAACAGTCCCTTGCGCGGATGGTCCATCGAGTCGAACGCGCCCGCCTTGACGAGCGATTCGGTGACCTTCTTGGTGCAGGCGACGACATCGATCTTCCCGAGGTAGTCCGAGAAGTCGGCGTACTTACTCTTCGACTCGCGCGCGGCGATGATCGACGAAACGACCCCGGTGCCCACGTTGCGGATCGCGGCCAGACCGAACCGAATGTCTTCGCCGACAGCCGCGAAGTTTGCCAGCGACTCATTGACGTCCGGCGGGAGGACCGTGATGCCCATCTTGCGGCAGTCCGCCAGGTAGATGGCCGCCTTGTCTTTATCGTCGCCGACCGATGTGAGCAGGCCCGCCATGTACTCAGCCGGGAAGTTGGCTTTGAGGTACGCGGTCCAGAAGGAGACGAGTCCGTAGCCTGCGGCGTGCGACTTGTTGAATGCGTAGCCGGCGAACGGCAGGACGGTGTCCCACAACGCGGTGATCGCGGCCTGTGAGTAGCCGTTGTCGCGCATGCCGTCGGCGAAGCCGTCGTAAGCCTCGTCGAGGATCTCCTTCTTCTTCTTGCCCATGGCCCGTCGCAACAGGTCGGCCTGGCCGAGCGAGTACCCGGCGACCTTCTGGGCGATCTGCATGATCTGCTCCTGGTAGACGATCAGACCGTACGTCTCCGAGAGGATCTCCTTGAGCGGTTCCTCCAACTCCGGGTGGATCGGTCGGATGTCCTGCAGCCCGTTCTTGCGCTTGGCGTAGTCGGTGTGCGCGTTGACGCCCATCGGACCGGGCCGGTACAGCGCGAGGACGGCGACGATGTCCTCGAAGCCCGTCGGCTGCATCATCTTGAGCAGTTCTCGCATGGCCGCGCCGTCGAGCTGGAACACGCCGAGCGTGTCGCCCCGAGCCAGGAGCTCGTAGGTCTTCTCGTCTTCGAGTGGCAGGGTGTCGAGGTCGAGGTCGATTCCGCGGTTGGTCTTGATGTTCTCGATGGCGTCGCCAATGACCGTCAGGTTCCGCAGCCCGAGGAAGTCCATCTTCAACAGGCCGATCGCCTCACACGAGGGATAATCCCAGCCGGTGATAATCGCGCCGTCCTGCGCACGCTTCCACACCGGGATCGCATCAGTCAGCGGCTCAGACGACATGATCACCGCACACGCATGCACACCCGCGTTACGGACCAGCCCCTCCAACCCGAGCGCAGTATCGTAGATACGCTTAACGTCCGGATCAGTCTCGATCAGCGTCCGCACCTCCGACGCCTCGGAATACCGCTCATGTTCGGGATCAGTGATCGCCCACACCGGAATATCCTTGGCCATGATCGGCGGCGGCAGTGCCTTCGTGATCCGGTCAGCGATCGAAAAGCCCGGCTGCCCGAACTGCACGCGCGCCGAATCCTTGATCGCGGCCTTCGTCTTGATTGTGCCGAACGTGATGACCTGCGCGACCTTGTCCTGACCCCACTTATCCGAGGCGTACGTGATCATCTCGCCACGACGGCGATCATCGAAGTCGATATCGATATCCGGCATAGACACACGCTCAGGATTCAAGAACCGCTCGAACAGCAGACCATGCGGGATCGGATCGATATTCGTGATGCCCATCGCGTATGCCACCAACGACCCAGCCGCAGAACCACGACCCGGACCAACCCGAATACCGACCTCAAGCGCGTGAGAGATCAAATCACCAACCACCAGGAAGTAGGCCGGGAACCCCATCTGATTGATCACCGACAACTCGTACTTCGCCCGATCGAGATAATCGGTGGACACGACCTCACCAGCGAATCGACGATCTAACCCGGTCATCACCTCGTGCTCAAGCCACGACTCCTGCGTATACCCCTCGGGCACCGGGAAGATCGGCATCCGGTCGTGGTGAGTGAACACATCCTCGTACGACTGCACACGCTCAGCGATCTCCAACGTCGAATCACAACCGCCGGGCACCACGTCGTCCCACAACTCACGCATCTGCTGCGCAGACTTGAGGTAGTAGCCATCACCGTCGAACTTGAACCGCGTCGGATCCGACAACGTCTTACCTGTCTGGATACACAACAACGCCTCATGCGACGACGCATGATCACGCGTCACGTAATGACAATCGTTGGTCACCAACGGCTTGATCCCGAGCTTGCGACCCACATCCAACAAACCCGACCGGACCCGCTGCTCGATCTCCAGACCGTGCTCCATCAACTCCAGATAGAAGTTGTCCTTACCGAAAATTTCCTGCCACTTGGCTGCGGCCGCCACCGCCTCATCCTCATGCCCCAGGCGCAACCGCGTCTGCACCTCACCCGACGGACACCCCGTCGTGGCGATGATCCCCTCAGCATGCTCAGCGATGATCTCCGCATCCATCCGCGCCCACTTGCCCAACTGCCCCTCAAGCGACGCCATCGACGACAACTTGAACAGATTCCGCAACCCAGTCGCGTTCTCAGCGACCATCGTCATATGCGTGTACGCGCCCGAACCCGACACATCATCGGACTTCTGATCCCGACTGCCCCACAACACACGTTTAGTGTTGAACCGCGACTCCGGTGCGACATACGCCTCAATCCCGATGATCGGCTTGATGTCGAACTTGCGCGCCGTGTTGTAGAAATCCGACGAACCATACATATTCCCGTGATCGGTCATCCCGATCGCGGGCATCTCCAACCGCTTCGCCTCGGCGAACAACGGAGACATCTTCGCCGCCCCGTCCAGCATCGAGAACTCGGTGTGATTATGCAGATGAACGAAAGACCCGGACACGCTGGCGACTCCCCGCATTGAAATTCGATGGAACGGTTCTACTGTATGCGTCGCGTACGACAGTCTCGGCCCGGCACGCCTACACCTCGCGCAGTACCTCGAGCGCGTGCTGCAGATCGTCGGGGTACTCGGTGGTGAACTGGACACGGCGTCCGTCAGCGGGATGCGCGAACGCGAGCGAACGCGCGTGCAACCACTGCCGGTCAAGACCGAGCCGCGCCGCCAGGGTGGGGTCCGCCCCGTACGTCGGGTCGCCCGCGCACGGGTGATGCAACGCCGAGAAATGCACGCGGATCTGGTGAGTGCGCCCGGTCTCCAAATGCACGTCCAGCAGTGATGCCGACGCGAACATCTCGAGCGTCTCGTAGTGCGTCGTCGACGGCTTGCCGTTCGAGGTCACCGCGAACCGCCAGTCCGAGCCGGGGTGTCGGCCGATCGGCGCCTCGATGGTGCCGACCGGTGGATCTAGATGTCCTTGGACGATCGCGTGATAAACCTTCTCGACAGTCCGATACTTGAAGGCTCGTTTGAGGAGCGTGTACGCGTTCTCGGACGCCGCGACGACCATCACGCCGGACGTGCCGACGTCGAGTCGGTGGACGATGCCCTGCCGTTCCTGTGCGCCGGACGTCGAAATCCGGAAACCCGCAGCAGCCAGCGCGCCGATGACCGTCGGCCCAGTCCAGCCCTGCGACGGGTGCGCGGCGACCCCCGGCGGCTTGTTCACCACGACGATGTCGGAGTCGTGGTAGATCACGTCGAGGTCTTCGACGGGAGTCGGCTCGATCGTCAGAGGCCGCTCCGGCTCGGGCAGGGTGACGTCCAGCCAGGTGTCGACGACGAGCTTGTGGGCTTTGTCGACGGCCACGCCGTCGACGGTGATGTCGCCTGCGTCGGCGAGGCCCGCCGATACCGTTCGCGACAGTCCGAGGAGCCGAGCGACCCCAGCATCCGTGCGCATGCCGTGCAGCCCGTCGGGCACTGGCATCGCTCGTGAGTCACGCATCGTCGCCGTCCTTGTCGCTTGTGGTGTCTGTCGGAGCGCCGACCGGTTCCTTGCGGGCCGCCCACCCGGACCGGGTGCCGTCGTAGTCGTACCCGAGGAGAGTGAGGACCACCAGCAGCACCGCGCCGCAGACGACCGCTGAGTCGGCAACGTTGAACGTCGGCCACCAGTCGCCGACCTGGATGAAGTCGACGACATGGCCGCGCAGCGGACCCGGCGCGCGGAAGATTCGGTCGGTCAAGTTGCCGATCGCACCGCCGAGGACGAGGCCGAGTCCGATCACCCAGCCCGTCGAGACGAGTCTCCGGCTGTACCGGATGATCCCGATGACCACGGCCAGCGCCACGAACGTCAAGACCCAGGTGTATCCGGTCGCCATCGAGAACGCGGCTCCACTGTTGCGGATCAATTTGAACGTGACGAAGTCACCGATGACGTGGGTCGGGTTCCACGGGTCGAGCCGAGCGACCGCCAATGTCTTGGTCAACAGGTCCAGAAGGTAGGCGATCACCGCCACGAGGGTCAGCAGCGCGACTGTCCGGGCCGTGCTCCGCCCGGCGGGCCGGGCACCGTCGGTCCCGGTCTCGGTTTCACTCATTCCACGATTGTCCACGATCGGCGTCCGTCACACTGACGCTCCCCTCGCCCACTCCCCTCACCGAAGGCTCCGCGCGCACGGTCACTACTCTCGGAGCGGTGAGTGTCACGCCGATCGCGTCCGTCGCGAACCAGCATCAATCGTCGTCGAAGCGACGCGTCGTCGCCGCACTGGCGGTACTACCCGTCGGCGCCGTCGTCGCGCTGAGCGGATGCTCGTCCGACGACGCCGCTGCCGCCGACTCCGGGCCGTGTGCCCCGTCGTCGAGCGTGGGCCGCGAGGATGTTCGTCCTATTCCCATCGCGGCCGCCGACGTCCGGCTGCTTGATGCCGGAACCGGCGATCGCGCGGTCCTCACGCCGCGACCGGACACGACAAGTCCGCAGACGGTGACGTTGACGACCGATTCGACAGAGGCGTCCATCACACCGGGCGACGACAACGCGGCGTCGGTGCAGCGGACTCAGCAAGAGTTGAGCACACCGATCACCGCGCGCGTCGTCTGTGACGACCCGTCGAATCTCGAGTTCACGATCGGGACGCCGACGACGAAGGACGCCGAGCTCACACCCGAACTCGATGCGATCGCCGGTTCCGCTGGCGGAGTAACCGTCGCCGACGGGTTGAGTGTGCGCTCCCTACGACTGTTCCCGAACGAGGAGTCCGGGTCGCCCGCACGTAGCGCCCTGGAGCAGTCTTTCTCGGGAGCGCTCGACCAGTCGGTGCCCCTCCCCGTGGATCCGGTCGGTGTCGGGGCGCGCTGGCAGTCGGTCCGGACCGTCTCCTCGGCGGCGACGATCAAGCGGACGACGACCGTCACTCTCACCGAACGCACCGGCGATACCGTGAAGCTGGCGGTCGCCGTCGACGATGTGCCGGTCGATTCAGTGTTCCGGATTCCGGGCTCGGCGCAGACGTTGACGATCAACCGGTATTCGATGGCGGGCAGCGGCGACATCACCGTCGACCTCAAGCGAATCCTGCCCGTCGCGGGCTCAATCACGACGACGGGCGCGCGCGAACTGGTCGGTGATGCAAATGCCGCACCGCTGCTGCAGCAGAACAAGTACACGGTGCGGTGGACATCCTGACAGGCGGGAAATCCTGACAAGCGGGAAGCCCTGACACGCAGAAGGGTCCCTCACCATGCGGCGAGGGACCCTTTTGCGCGTGAGCGGTTAGCTCGACTTCTTCTTCGACGCCTTGGCGCTGCTCGACGGCGAGTCGTCGGCGCACAGCACGCTCTTCACATCGTTGGCCGACAGCAGCGGGCACACCGTCGACTTCGACAGCTTCCAGCGACCGTTGTCGTAGACAATCGCCGCGTCGATCGGCTGCGCTGGATTGCCAGGCACCTTCACCTCGACCTTGACCTTCGCCTTCTTCGGTCCGTTCTTGGTCACCGGCGGCTTGATCTTGTAGGTGACGTCCGGGTTGTCCTTAGCGGCCTTAACCAACTGGTCGAAGAGCTTCGGATCCGCTTGCGAGCCCTCGACGAGCTCGGTCTTCTTGGATGCGTCGACCTTCGGGTCGAGTGCGGTCTCGAGCATCTCGTTGAGGGCCTTGATGCTTGGCACCTTGTTCGGGTCGGTCATACCGCCGTCAGCCGCCGACGTGCTGCCTGCTGCGGCACTCGTCGACGAATCAGCGGTGGGCACCGGAGGCAGGTCCGAACCGCTGTCGTCAGAACCACACGCGGCGGTTGCAGCGACCGCGGCGGCCACCATGGCACCGGTCACGAAATTGCGAATCTTCACAGATCATTCCTCACGTCTGGTTCTGCGCGGGGTACTTCTCTGGCCCCCGAGCCCACCCCACTATGCCAAAAGGTTGCGCCACCCCGCATCCAGTACCTGACACACCGTCTGCCACACACGTCCCGCGCGCCGTCGTCGACCAGGGGGCATCGCGCCGCGACAAGTGCAAGAATCGGGCCATGAATCCACGTCAGGTTGTGATGATCACCACCGGCGGCACAGCCGCCTCACGCACCACCGACGACGGTGCGGTCCCCGTTCTGTCGGCGCAGGATCTGCTGCCCGACACGGCAGATGACGTCGTCGTTCGTCCGCGCGAGTTGATGGCGGTCGACTCGTCGTCGTTGACCGTGCACCAACAGTTCGACATCGTCCGTGCGATCGCAGCGGAGTTGTCCGACCCGGCGGTGGACGGCGTCGTCGTCACGCACGGCACCGACACATTGGAGGAGACTGCGTTCCTCGCCGACCTGTTCGCCGGCGACCCGCGGCCGGTGGTGTTCACCGGAGCTCAGCGGCCCGCCGACAATCCGGGCGCGGACGGTCCGGCGAATATCGCCGCCGCAGTCGCACTGGCGGCGGACCAGGCGTCGCGAGGCCGCGGCGTGCTGGTGGCCCTCGGCGGCACAGTTCTCGCTGCTCGTGGCGTGTTCAAGACGTCGACTACCGATCTGCGCGCCTTCGACACCGTCCACGCCGAGTTGCCTCGACCGATCATCGCAGAGTCGGTGCCTGCGCGTCCGGCACGTGTCGATCTCCTCGCCCTCTACCCGGGCGTGTCCCCCGGCACCATCGCGTCGGCGGTCGAACAGCGGGCTGCGGGAATCGTCTTGTCCGCCACCGGATCGGGCAACACCCATCCGGACATCACCGCACAGGTGAACCTCGCGGTGCAGCGGAGCGTACCGGTGGTCGTCTCGACCCGCGTCCCGTACGGAGCTGTCGAGCCGACCTATGGCGGCGGTGGCGGCGGCGTCGATCTGGTCCGCGCCGGAGCGATCTTCTCGCCGTGGCTGCGTGCACCGCAGGCGCGCATGGCGCTCATTGCGCTGCTGTCGGTCGGAGCCGACCGTGACGCGATCGATGGCTTCTTCGCCGCATCGTCACCGGATAGCACGCGAGGAGCGAGTCACGCCGCGAAATGACTGCAGGGCCGGCCTCACGACTCGCCGGGCAGATCCCAGTCCAGGCTGTCGAGCGGGTCCGCATGTTTCAGCAACGGCTCGGGCAACCGGAAGTTCCGAGTCCGCCCCGGCCCGGTGGTCCGGGTCTCGAATCGGACGGTGACGAAACCGTGACCGCCGCCCTGCACCCAGCCGTGTCCGTGCTCGGAGTGCGTGACGTCCGTCCCGGTGGGCCAGTCGTCGGCGGACGCGGGGCCACGCGGAACCTGGACGCTGGCCTGCGCCGGTGAACTCTCGTCGTCCTTCTCGCCGGGGATGGCGTCGAGTTCGGGGAACAACGAATCCTGTCGGACGTCGTCGAGGCCGGAGTAGCCGACGCCGACGAGCCGGACCGGCCCTATGTCGAGTGGATCGAGCATCACTCGGTAGGCGGCGGTGGTGAGGGCGCCCAGGTCAGTGGTCGCGGTCGACAAAGTCGACGACCGCGTCAGGATCGACATATCGCTGAGTCGATGCTTCACGACGACGGTCCGCGCGCCGCGCCCGTCGTTGAGGAGCCTGCGGTGCGCGTGCGATGCTGCGGACGAGACTGCGGCGCGCATTCCCGCGAGGTCGATGATGTCGGTGGCGAATGTGCTTTCAGCGCTGATCTGCTTGGCGTCGGCGCGTTCGGCGACCGGCCGGTGGTCGATGCCGTGAGCCAACCGGTGCAGGGCGGGCCCGACGGTGGCGCCGAGCACCGAGGCCACCTCGGTCTCCGCGAGCGCCGCGAAATCGCCGATCGTCTCGACCCCCAGACGTCCAAGCCGGTCGCCGGAGACCGGTCCGATGCCCCACAGTTTGCGGACCGGAAGTCCGTGCAGGAACTCCAGTTCCGTACTGGGCAGGACAGCGCGCAGTCCGTCCGGCTTCGCCAATCCAGAAGCGATCTTGGCGATCTGCTTCCCGGACCCGAGCCCGACCGATGCCGCGAGTCCGGTCTCGGCGCGGATCGACGCACGCATCGCCGCTGCGAGTTCTTGCGCTTGCGCCACGCTCGCGCCGGCGAGTTCGGGAGGTTCGCCGAACGCCTCGTCGAACGACAACGTCTCGATCACGGGCGCGAACCGTCGAACTATCTCGAATACCCGGCCGCTCACCACGCGGTAGACCGATCCACGTGGAGGGACGACGACGGCCGACGGCCCGATGAGTCTGCGCGCCTCGTGCATCGGCATCGCCGATCGAGCCCCGTAGACCCGGGACTCGTAACTCGCGCCGGCGACCACACCGCGTCCGCCCGACCCGCCGACTAGTACGGGCCGACCGGCCAACGTGGGGCGGGTGAGTTGTTCGACGGACGCGAAAAACGCATCCATGTCGATGTGGAACACCCAGCGAGAGCTACGCTCCGTGCCGAAGCCGCTCACCACCGCTCACGGCACAACGCCAGGACTCGTGGATCAGTGGTGACTATCCGGTCGACCTCTTCGCCTGCGTCGCAGCGCAGCAGCGAGATGGTCGCCGAGTCCGGTCGGAGAGCAGCCACCTTCCAGAGAGCTCCCGCGTCTTCCCAGCGCTGCAGACGGTCCAGATCGTCGGTGCTCATGCGGTGATCTTATCGCCGGTCACGTGGAGGCGACTGTGGCTGGTCGGCCTGGTCGTTTCGCGCTCGTCTCGGCCGGTAAACTCACGCGAGTGAATTTCACTCGCTACGTCGCCCTCGGCGACTCATTCACCGAAGGGGTCGGCGATCCCGACCCGGTGCTCCCCAATGGTGTCCGCGGCTGGGCGGACCGCGTCGCGGGCGCGTTGACCGCCATCGACCCAGGCACTCGGTACGCGAATCTCGCGATCCGCGGGCGCAAACTGGTGCCGATCGTCAACGAACAGGTCGACGCCGCCGTCTCGTTGAATCCAGACCTGGTCACCATTCACGCGGGCGGCAACGACCTGCTGCGGCCCGGCGTCGATCTCGACGCGCTCGGCGCGATCTACGACGAGGCGATCGGCAAACTCGTCGCCACCGGCGCGACGGTCGTCGTCTTTACCCCGCACGATCCCGGAGCGTCAAAGTTTTTCGGGCCGTTGCGCGGCCGGTTCGCGATCATGGCCGAGATCGTCCGGCACATCGCCGACCGTCACGACCTCGTCCTCGTCGACTACTGGCGAATCCGCGACTACGACGACACACGTCTCTGGGCCGACGACCGGTTGCACATGTCGTCACCGGGACACCAGCGCATGGCGATCGCGGTTCTCGATGCACTCGGCGTCGCACACGACCTGCAGCCGTTGCCGCTCCCCGACTCGATCCCCTCCGGCTCCGCCGAGAACATCCGGTGGACACGCGAGTTCTTGGGCCCGTGGGTCGGACGCCGCCTACGTGGTACGTCGAGCGGCGACGCACTGTCGGCGAAGTACCCGACGTGGTCGGCAGCTCCCGCCGCGCACTGACGCGTCAAAGCGGCCCGTGATCACGCCGCTTCACGGGAAAGCTTGCCATCAGTGTGCCGACCTGTGGCTCGTTCACATAGACGTAGCCCGCCCACTCCCCGTCCACACGAACGTCGCTCAACACGATCTCTTCCTTAGGGTGCAGGTAGCGCACCGTCGTGAGCCGGGTCGGGAGCCGGAGTTCGGTGTCAATGAAGATCTCGCGATACGACGCCTTGCTGCGTGGGTGGGCGATATGCACGAGATAGCCGCCCTCAACTGTTTCCGCACCGACCATGCGCCAGGTGTCGGCAGTCCGACCCCAGATCTCGAGCTCCGACGCCGGGAACAACAGTCGGATCTCGTCTGGTACCGATACACCGGCCGGTAGGTCCTCGACATGGTCGCGAATCAAATACTGACGCCGCCCGTCCGGCCGCAGAACATCCACGAATCGGCGATTGTCGTCACTCAGCGACCACGTATCCTCATCCCGGTCGACGACGAAATGATGACGACCGACCATCGGTTCGAGGTCCGGACGACCCGAGTACCACTTCTTCGTTACGACTGCCCCGGACAGGCGCGGCGACCGCTCTACGTCGAGCAGTATCGAGATCGCATCCATCGTCGCCGCAAGGTCGTACATCCGGCCCACGGTACCGGCGATCGCACAGCAACTCCACCAATCCAGAATTGTCGTACAAGCTTGCTAGTGTCTATTCAGAAGCCAAAGAAACAAGCTCTGACCAGCACAGAGGAGATGATTCCGATGAGCGGATCGGCGTACGACGGCCCGGTTCTTCCGGACTCGCCCGCCGCGCTGATCGAGCTGATGAACGAGGCAGCAGCCAAGCTCACCGAGGTGTCGTTCGCCTCGATGTCGAGCGAGGAGGTCCTCGCCGCCGCCGAGACCAACGAGCGGATGCGTGCCCGAGTCGAGGCAGCGACGACCACTCTGCTGATCGAGGTGAACGACCAGTTCGCCTTCCACGGCGCCGGTTTCCAGACCGTGCAGAAGTACATGGCCACCGGGCTCCGCTTGGGCGCTCCCGAGGCGAGCGCGCGCACCAAGCTGATGTTCGCGACCGGTGAGTTCCTCGCCATCGGCGGCGGTCGGCTCCCCGCCCGCAATCCAGCCACCGCGCAGGCGCTGCGCGACGGCGCGATCAATCGCGCCCACGTCCGTGACATCACCGAGGTGCTGGACAAGATTCCCGCCGCAGTCGACGCGGAAACCGTCACCGCCGCCGAGAAACACCTCGTCGACGCAGCCCGGACACTGTCTCCGGAGGGCGTCAAGAAGGTCGGTGCGCGCATCCTCGGCCATCTGGACCCCGACGGCGAGCTGACGGACGACGCCGATCGCAAGCGCACGCGCGGTTTCACCCTCGCCCCACAGGATGCGCGGCTCATGTCCAAGGTGCGGGGCTCGCTGACCCCAGCACTGCGGGCGAAGCTCGACGTGATCCTGACCGCGTGGGCGGCTCCCGGTATGAACAACCCCGACGACCCGGAATCGCCGCACGGCGCGGCCGATCAGGCCGGCCTCGACGAGGATGTGCTGACGGCGGCGCGCGAGCGCGACACGCGCACCACCGCGCAGCGCAATCACGATGCGCTCACTGCGATGGCCGATTTCGTCCTGGGCCACGGTGCGCTCGGC
This sequence comes from Gordonia abscondita, assembly GCF_032711245.1. Classification (GTDB taxonomy): domain Bacteria; phylum Actinomycetota; class Actinomycetes; order Mycobacteriales; family Mycobacteriaceae; genus Gordonia. The sequence continues at coordinate 3,021,612 of NZ_CP128986.1, read as the reverse complement.
CGTCCGGACCGGATTCCGGCCGAACTGGTCATCACCGTCACCGACCAGGAATTGGCTGCAGAGGCCGGAGTCGCGCTGACCGCGACCGGTGCGCATATTCCGGTGAAGGATCTCGTCGAGGTCGCCGCCCACGCGACGCCACACCTGGCTGTCTTCAAGGGCCACACCCACGAGGTCCTCTACCTCGGACGCGGCAAGCGGTTCGCCAGTAAGGCGCAGCGCCTGGCGATGTTCGCCCGCGACCGCGGCTGCTCGGGCCCGGAGTGCGACGTGCCGTTCTCCCGGACCGAAGCGCACCACGTCGTCCGCTGGGAGAACGGCGGACGCACCGACATCGACAACCTCGGTGGAGCGTGCGGCAGGCACAACCGGGCCGAGGGCTCGGCGGCGGGCAAGTGGACAACCACCATCCTCGACGACGGGCGCGACGCCGGTCGGGTCGCCTGGCGGCCGTATGGCTCCACCCGGAGGTGGCAGGTCAACCCTATTCACCACGTCGGGCAGGAGCCCGAGTTCCTCCCGCACGGCCCGCCCCGAGGCAGCGGTTCGGCCGTCGAGGCTCTGCTCGCCACGATCCTCGACGCCGCCTGACCCGGCTCGTCACCCCGACACGGGTGCGCGAGCCGGGGTGACGAGCCGTCGCGACAGAGCGCCTCGCCCCTCAGACCTCGCCCCTCAGACCTTAGTTACGTCCGCAGAGACACCGTCGCTCAGTTCGATGGCAGCCGCGTCGCCGGTAACGACGTCGAACGTGGTCGCGAGGACCTCGCCCGCGATCAGGTCCGCATAGGTCTGCGCGGTCTCGACCGACTCCGCGGGGACCACCAAACGCACCGAGATGCGGTCGGACACCTCGAACCCGAGGTTTCGACGCGCGTCCTGTAGTTCGCGGACCCGGTCCTTGGCCCACCCTTCGGCTTCGAGTTCGGGCGTCACTTGGGTGTCGAGCACGACGAGTCCGCGGCCGCTCGGCATCTCAGCCGTCGAATCGGGCGACGCCGCGACCAGCTTCCGCGTGAACTCCTCACCGCGTAGTTCGATGCCGTCCGCGCGGACCACCTGGTCGCCGGTCTCTTCGCTCGTCGAGAACTCCCAGTTGCCCGACTTCACCGCCTTGATCGCGCGCTGAACGTCCTTGCCAATGCGCGGGCCGGCAGCACGAGCATTCACCGCGACCTCGACCCGACCGAACGCGTCGACGTCCGTCGACAGGTCGACGGTCTTCACGTTCAGCTCCTCAGCGATCAGGTCCGCGTACGGTGCCATCGCCTCAGCCGTCGGTGACGCCACTGTCAGCCCCGGCAGTGGCAGACGCACACGGAGCTTATTCGCCTTGCGGACGCTGGAGGCCACCGAACATACCGACTGAATCTCGTCCATCGCCGCGACCAAGTCGAGGTCGGCGGGCAGCTCATCTTCGGCAGGCCAATCGGCCAGGTGCACCGACCGCTCCCCCGTCAGGCCGCGCCACATCGCCTCGGTGGCCAACGGCAACAGCGGGGACGCGAGCCTGCCCGCCACTTCGAGCACCGTGTACAGAGTGTCGAACGCGTCCGGGTCCGAGTCCTGGCCTGCCCAGAAACGCGCGCGCGAACGACGCACGTACCAGTTGGTCAACGACTCGCAGAACTCCCGGAAGCTCTCGCATGCTCCGGCGATGTCGTACACGTCGAGCGCGGTCGTCATCTCGTCGCGGGTCGACGCGAGCTTCGCCAAGATGTACCGGTCGAGCACGTTCTCCGAATCGGTGCGCCACGTCGCGCGACGGTCCGCGTACAACTGCAGGAAGCTGTATGCGTTCCACATCGGGAGCAGTGCCTGTCGAACGCCTTCCCGGATACCGCGCTCGGTGACGACGAGGTTCCCGCCGCGCAGGATCGGCGACGCCATCAAGAACCAACGCATCGCATCCGAACCGTCACGGTCGAACACCTCGTTGACGTCCGGGTAGTTGCGCTTGGACTTGCTCATCTTCTGGCCGTCGTCGCCCAGGACGATGCCGTGCGCGGCGACGGTCTTGAACGCAGGACGGTCGAACAGCGCGGTCGCCAGCACGTGCAGGTTGTAGAACCAGCCGCGCGTCTGGCCGTTGTACTCCACGATGAAGTCGCCCGGGTTGTGCGGGAGCACCGCACCGGACTCATCGCCGTCGAACCACTCGGTGTTCTCGAACGGGTAATGCACCTGCGCGTACGGCATGGAACCCGACTCGAACCAGCAGTCGAGTACCTCGGGAACTCGTCGCATCGTCGAGCGGCCGGTCGGATCGTCCGGGTTCGGACGCGTCAAGTCGTCGATGTACGGGCGGTGCAGATTGTCCGGGCGGACGCCGAAGTCGGCTTCGAGCTGGTCCAGGCTGCCGTACACGTCGATACGCGGGTAATCGGGGTCGTCCGAGACCCACACCGGGATCGGTGCACCCCAGTAGCGGTTACGGCTGATGTTCCAGTCCTTGGCGCCTTCGAGCCACTTGCCGAACTGTCCGTCGCGGATGTGCGACGGCGACCAGGTGATCTCCTGGTTCAATTCCAGCATCCGCTGCTTGATCGGCTGGACGGCGACGAACCACGACGGCACAGCCATGTAGATGAGCGGCTTGCCCGACCGCCACGAGTGCGGGTAGGAGTGCTCGATCGTCTCGTGCCGGACGATCCGACCAGTCTGCTTGAGGTCCTTGATGATCACGGGATTCGCGTCGAAGACCATGAGTCCCTCGTACGGCGGGACCAACGATGTGAAGCGGCCGCCCGGATCGAGGGGCTGGACCACCTCGATGCCGTTGGCCGTCGCCACGTCCATGTCCTCTTCACCGAAAGCCGGGGCCAGGTGGACCACGCCGGTGCCACTGTCGGTGGTGACGTAGTCGGCCAACAGGACGCGATGAGCGTTCGGGTGCCCCACGAAGAAGTCGAACGGTGGGGTGTAAGTGAGGTCCGCGAGTTCGCGGCCCTGGTAGGTCGCGACCGTCTCCGGCTCGACGATTTCCTTCGCATGCGCGCCGACGAGCGCGGAGGCCAGCAGGTACTGCGCCCCGCCCGCGGCCTTCACGTGCGAGTACTCCACGTCCGGGTGGACGGCGACCGCAAGGTTTGACGGCAACGTCCACGGAGTCGTCGTCCAGATCAGTGCGTTGACGCCGTCAAGCGATGCGAGCGGCGAGTCCGCGGCCACGGTCAGCGGCATGGCTACCGTGACGGCCGGATCCTGTCGCATCCGGTAGGCGTCGTCGAGCTTGGCTTCCTGATTACTCAGCGGTGTCTGCTCGTACCAGGAGTACGGCAGAACGCGATAGCCCTGGTAGATGAGCCCTTTGTCGTTGAGACGCTTGAACGCCCACATGACGGACTCCATGAAGTCCAGGTCGAGCGTCTTGTAGTCGTTGTCGAAGTCGACCCAGCGAGCCTGGCGCGTCACATAATCGCGCCATTCGCCGGTGTACCGCAGCACAGAGTCACGGCAGTAGTCGTTGAACTTCTCGACGCCCATCGTCTCGATCTCCGACTTGTCGGTGATCCCGAGCTGCCGTTCGGCCTCGAGTTCGGCAGGCAGACCGTGTGTGTCCCAACCGAATCGACGATCGACCTTCTTGCCGCGCATCGTCTGGTAACGCGGGACAACATCTTTGACGTAGCCGGTCAACAGGTGACCGTAGTGCGGCAGCCCGTTCGCGAACGGCGGGCCGTCGTAGAACACGAACTCCGGGGCGCCGTCACGGTTGGCGATGGAGGCCTTGAATGTGTCGTCGGACGCCCAGAAGTCGAGAACCTTCTTCTCGAGGTCGGGGAACGACGGCGCTCCGCGTCCCGTTCCACCGGTCAGGTCGACGATCGGGTACACCGGGCTCACCGGAGCGTCGGGGGTCTGGTCGCTCATGCGATCTCCTCGTGCCTGCTGATCTCTCAGCGTTTCTCGGCACGGGGACGCTCGCCTACGGCTCGCGCGGTACCACCCCGCTTGCCGCGACGCACTCGGTCCGGTGCGGCGCGGCCTCTCATCGAAAACGGCTGTGACGGGCCTACCCGTCCGGTTCTACTGAGGCGAACACCCGTTCTTCCGGAAGCTCCCCGGTGATGGCCGGATCGTAGCTTGACTGGTTTAAACCCTACCTGTTGTCCGGCTCGTCGGTCGACGGGGTGTCGGCCGCCCGAGTATCTCCAGGTTGGGCATCCCCAGATTGGGTGTCAGCCGACGGGGCTTCCGCCCGCCGCTCGCCAGTATCGGCGCCGTCGGTGTCGCGGTACACGAACTGCATGGCGGGCAATGTCGGGTCGGAGGTGTTGACAACCACATTCTCCGACTGCTCGATGCGTCGGCGGCGACCAACGTACCGGTCGGGGTCGACGTCGTCGGGATCGGTGCCCGCGGGTGCGGCGTCGGCCGGTGACGCGAAGGCCCCGCTCGCCGGCGTCCACGTATCCGAGCCGGATGCCGCGGTCGGCTGCTGCCCCGTCTGCACCGGGAAGGATCCCGTCACGGAGCGAATGTAATCGTTGGCGTCACCGGTCTCTTCGACGGAACCCTGTCCAGGCACGTCACCGACTGCATTGCCGTGCGCTTCCGGTGACACGATTGATCCCAGGCCCGGCGAGTGCAGACCCGGCGAGCTCGGACCCGGTGTAGCCGCCGTGTCGCTCTCCCACGTCGGCGTGTAACCCTGCGTCACTGGCGCTACGACTTCGGTCGCATCGTCAGCGGACCGGGCCCCCGAACGCACGGTGTCTTCGGGCTCCGCTTCGGCAGACGGGGTCGCGCCGGACGCGTTCGCGGCAACTGTCCCTTCGCCTGCGTCGTCGATGAGCGGCTCTGCGCGGGAGGCCGATTCGCGACCACGGATCGTGAACAGCGGTTCGTCTTCGACGCCGCCTCTGCCACGCTTGTTGGCGCGGAGCGTGTCGAAAAGCAGGATGAGCAGACCGACGACGCAGACGACGATGCAACCGATGGCGAGCCAGAAGCTCGACTGCATCAGGGCAACGACGAGCAAGACGAAGCCGATGAGGGTCATTCCCACGGCAAGGGTCAGCATGGGGAGTTCCTCATCGGCTCGGTCTGATCAGTTGGGACGGCCACGTCAGCTCTGCTGGTAGCCGCCGTCGAAGCCCTGGCCCTGCCCGGACTCCGCAGGAGCGGCGCTTCCGCGCTGCTGCAGTTCCTCCAGCTGCGATTCCAGGTAGGTCTTCAGTCGCGTGCGGTACTCGCGCTCGAACGTCTTCAACTGCTCGATCCGACCTTCCAGCACACTGCGCTGCTGGTTGATGGTCGTCATGATCTCGGTGTGCTTCTGCTCCGCGTCACGCTGCAGGAAGTCGGCACGCTCCTGGGCCTGACGGACCTGCGTTTCGGCGCGCGTCTGTGCGTCGGCGAGGAGGGCCTCGCTGCGCTGGCGTGCGTCGGCGAGCGTCGCGTCAGCGTTGCCCTGAGCGTCGGCGACCAGTCCTTCGCTGCGGTGGCGGGCGTCGGCGAGCAGGCTGTCCGCTTCGCCGCGGGCCGACCCGGTAACCCGGTCGGCGGTGTCCTGCGCGAGAGCGAGGATGCGGGCGGCGCGGCCGCTCGCCTCATCGTCGGTGGCTGGCGCCGGGGCGGGCGGCGCTGCGACGGGAGCCGGGGTCGGCTCCGGTGCCGGAGCGGGCGCAGCGAATGCCTGAGTCTGGGCGGGCCCGGCGGCACGAGCTTCCGCGAGCTCGGTCTCCAACTCGCTGACGCGCTGCTTGAGATCGTTGTTCTCGTCGATCAGGCGCGTGAGTTCCGCTTCAGCGAAGTCGAGGAACTGGTCGACCTCGTCCTCGTTGTAGCCCCGCTTGCCGATCGGCGGTTTACTGAACGCCACGTTGTGCACATCAGCCGGTGTCAGCCGCATTTGCCGATTCCCCTCTTACCTTTCGTTCGTATCCGGGTGGACACGAGATCGTCCGCCCGGGCGAACACGTCTATGCGACGATTTTCATCGCCATTCCATTAATACCAGTACCACTACGTCACTAGCGTGTCATCTCGTCACTTCAGGACCAAGTGTCGCCCGAAGCCTCCACCAGTTCGCAATCGAACCTCGATCTAATCGTCATCTAGTGCTGTTATGCCCCAGTGCCGATTCGCACGGAAGCTTACCTGGCCTGCACCGATGACTGCGTTTGCTCGACCACGAAGGCTCCGTTCGCGCCGACGCCCGGCTCACCCGACCGAGGCGAACGCGAAGCGCTGTGTGATCTCCATTCCTATTGACACCACGATGAGCACGATCAGCAGAGACAGATCCAGACGGACGGCACCGAGATTCAGCGGCGGGACGACCCGACGCAAGAATTTCACCGGCGGGTCGGTCGAGGTGAACACGACTTCGATCGCGATCACGGACGGGCCTTTTGGCCGCCACCGCCTGGCGAACGACTGCACCGTCTCGAGCACGAGGCGCGCGAGGAGCAGCATCGTGTAGACGAACAGAACGAAATAGAGGATCCACAGAAAGGACGTCACCCTACAAGGGTGCCTGATGACGAACGAGAACGCCGCGTCGACGCGCCCGTTGGCGCATCGACGCGGCGTGAGTCACTGCCGACCTACGATCAGGCCTGGTTGGAGAACCCCGTCTCGGCGATCCGTCGACGCTGTTCAGGCGTCACGTCGATACCGGCGGGCGAGAGCAGGAACACCTTGGTGGCGACCTTCTCCAGCGAACCCCGTGCCGCGAACGCGAGTCCGGCGGCGAAGTCGACGAGGCGCTTGGCGTCGTCGTTACTCATATCGACGAGATCCATGATGACCGGGTTGCCGTCGCGGTACCGCTCACCGATGGTGCGCGCCTCCGAGTAGTCCGCCGGGCGCAGCGTGCTGATCTTACCTGCCGCGTCACCCATCGGGTCGACCTCCATACGGGGTTCGGGAGCGATCGCGTTGGCGCCGCGCACACTGAGGGTGGACGGCCGGTCGAGCGGCTCCAGTCGCGAGCGAGCGGGTACGTCGTCGGAGAGGCGGCGCGGCGCGGGAGAATCGACCACGTGGCGCGACGCCCCGTACGGACGGCTCGCCCTGGGCGCGTAACCGCGGGCACCTTCGAAGCGCTCCTCGCGAACCGGAGCCTCGAACTCGATCTCACGGTAGCCCGCTTCGCGGTACTCGCCGCGGTACTCCGGCTCACGGAGCTCCCCGCGCACCATGTCCCCGCGCACCATGCCGTCGCGGTAGTCGTCGTCGTAGAACGGCTCCTCGCGCATCGAGCTGGAACGGTACTTCTCCATGTAGGTGCGCTCACGCGCACTGAGCGGTGCGCCGTCGCCGGGCTCCTCGAAGTAATCGTCGTCGTACTCGTTCGGAGGCACCATGCCGAAATATGCCTTGAACTTCTGCATCGTCGTCATCGGAAGCCTTTCTACGGATGCACGAGGTGATTGTGAAAGTCGGTGTCTATTGATCCAGATGGTTCTGTTGTGACCAATGTGACTAAGGGGAGAGTATCGGCCTTGCGCCCATGATTGCGGTTCCGACACGCACACATGTCGATCCGTGTGCGATCGCTTGTTCCAGATCGCCAGACATACCCGCCGACAACTCGCGCGCGCCCGGATAGTCGGCGACGAAGCGTTCACGAATGCCCGCAGCCCGCGCCATCGCCTCGCCCGCCTCGAGCCCCAACGGTGCGATCACCATGAGGCCGTCCAGCCGGAGCTCGTCGGCGAAGTCCGCAACCCGGTCCGCAGCACCACGCAGATCGGACTCGACCAGTCCCCCGCGTTCAGGGTCACCGTCCAAGCTCATCTGCAGAAGAACGCCGAGTGGGGCGGTCCGCTCACCGTCATCGAGGCTCCGTCGTGCCGCTCCCCCGAGCGCATCGACGAGGTCGATCGAGTCGATCGAATGCACCCGACGCGCCCACCTGCTGACCGACCGAGCCTTCTTCCGCTGCACTCGGCCGATCATGTCCGCATCGAAGACGACGTCGCCGCGATCGGCGCGGACCTGCGTGATCTTGCGGCTCGCCTCCGGCTCACGAGACTCCCCGAACTCGCGGACGCCGAGATCGAGCAGGTGCTCGACATCTGTCGCGGGAAAGAATTTCGTGACGACCAGGACAGTGACCTCGCCCTCGAGGCGACCCGCGGCACGTTCGGCGACAGCGACCCGCTCACGCGCCGCGGCGAGCGCCGTCGCGAGTTCGTCGCGGCGGCCGCCGATCACTCCGAGTCCATCCAGATCACCGATGCGATCCGGCCGGTCGGCGCACCGCGCCGATGGCTGAACAGACGTGTGTCGGTGATCGTGCAGCGCGGGTCGGCGGCGACAGCCGCGACGCCCGCCTCAATGAGTTGACGCCGGATACCGGCACGGAGGTCGAGACCGGCGGTTCCCTTCGAGGTCCGCGTCGCACTACCGGGCAGATGCTTCTCGACGTCCGCTTGCATCGCGGGTGGAACCTCGTACTCGTCGCCGCTAGCGGCGGGACCGAGGAAGGCTCCGATCCGCTCGACCGTTGCCCCGAGTTCGACCATCTTGTCCAGCACCACCGGTACGATCCCGATGCGCGCGCCGACTCGCCCGGCGTGGACGGCGGCGATCACACCGGCCTCGTCGTCGCTGAGCAGTACTGGAACGCAGTCCGCGGTCAGCACCGCCAGGACCAGGTCGGTCTGGGTGGTCACGAGCGCGTCGGTGACCGGAACGGGCTCGGCGACGGGGCCGTCGACGACGGTGACCGTTCGCGAGTGGACCTGCTCCATCCAAACGACGCGATCGGGCCCCACCCCGAGATCACGCGCCAGACGGGCACGGTTGTCTGCGACGGCGTCCGGGTCGTCACCGACATGGTCGCCGAGATTGAACGAGTCGTACGGTGTCCGCGAGACGCCACCGGCCCGCGTGGTCACGGCACGACGGACCTTGAAGGTCATGCTCTGTATTGCCCTTCTACTTCATGAAGTCCGGCACGTCGACGTCGTCGTCGTCGAAACGGAGCGAGTTGCGGCGCGGAGCCTGCTCGCCGAACGGGTTCCCGGCCTTCTCCCGGTTACCCCCGAACAGCGGATCGTCTTTGGCCGCAGGCGCCGAGACCTCGCCCGCGCTGGCGTTGGCGACCGACCCCGAACCCGCTACCGGTGCAGCCGCGCCGGACGCCTCCGAGCGCTTGCGCGAAGAACTGCCGTCGAAGCCCGCGGCGATGACGGTCACCCGGACCTCGTCACCGAGGTTGTCGTCGATCACGGTGCCGAAGATGATGTTGGCGTCTTCGTGCGCGGCCTCCTGCACCTGCGACGCCGCGTCGTTGATCTCGAACAGACCGAGGTCGCTGCCGCCCGCGATGGAGATCAGCACGCCGCGCGCGCCCTCCATCGATGCTTCCAGGAGCGGCGAGTTGATTGCGGCCTGCGCAGCCTTGCTCGCCCGTCCCTCGCCACGCGATGCGCCGATGCCCATGAGCGCACTGCCCGCATCACTCATGACGCCTTTGACGTCGGCGAAGTCGACGTTGATCAGGCCCGGGGTCGTGATCAGATCGGTGATGCCCTGAACACCGTTCAGCAGGACCTCGTCGGCACTGCGGAACGCGTCCATCAGGGACAGCTGCGAGTCGCCGAGCTGCAGGAGGCGGTCGTTGGGGATGACGATGAGCGTGTCGCAGGATTCGCGGAGCGCGGTGATGCCCTCATCGGCCTGGTTGCCGCGTCGTTTGCCCTCGAATGAGAACGGTCGCGTGACGACGCCGACGGTCAGGGCGCCGAGTTTGCGCGCGATCGAAGCGACGACCGGCGCGCCGCCGGTGCCGGTGCCGCCGCCCTCACCCGCGGTGACGAAGACCATGTCGGCGCCCTTGAGGAGCTCCTCAATCTCGTCACGCGCGTCTTCGGCCGCGGTACGCCCGACGTCGGGGTTGGCCCCCGCGCCGAGACCGCGCGTCGAGTCGCGTCCGATGTCGAGTTTGACGTCGGCGTCGGAGATCAGCAGGGCCTGTGCGTCGGTGTTGATCGCAATGAATTCAACACCTTTGAGTCCTTGCTCGATCATCCGGTTGACAGCGTTCACGCCGCCGCCGCCGATGCCGACGACCTTGATGACAGCCAGGTAGTTGTGGGGTGGCGTCATGATGCCTTCCTGCTTCGAACTCAAACCCTAAAGCTCAACCATAGGGTTATAGTTATGTCAAGTACGTGCGCTGTGCTTAACGGTATTGACTTCGCCCTGCCACGCCCTGCAAGGCGTCTGGGCGTGTCGCGATTCGCCGCGATAATTGTTCGCCACGGTGACTGCAGGTCACCGAGCGCTCACATCACTTGACCGCCGGATAGTCCGGGCTCGACACATTGAATTCGTCGCCCTTGAGTCTGAGGATCTGGCGGAGCGACTCGGCTTTCTCCTCGTTCTGGGACGAGTCGCCCCACACCGCGCGGCGTTTGCTGTCCAGCACGAGCGTGATGTCCACCGGCGACGACGCCTCGATCGACGCAGTCCGATCGTGCAACCACGGCGGCAGCGCCTGCGCGACCCGCAGCACGGCCACCGTCGTCGGATCCTTCGGCCCCGGATGGTCGGTGACGAGCGTCGGAAGTCCCGCGACGTCCGCGGGAAGCGACTTCCGGTCCGGGAACCTCTGATAGACGATGCCCAGCCGGTCCATCACGCCGACTTTCCCGTTTTCCTGCACCGCGTTGTCGTCCGCTGCGCTTTCCGCCACGATGGCGACCGGGACGCGCTCGGTCACGTCGATCGCGAGGGTCGACGGATACTCCCGCTCGACCGTTACCTCTTCGATCGCGGGCAGCACCGCGATCCGGCTCGCGATCGCACCGGTATCGACCTGGAGCAGCGGCGTGCCGGTCGGCGCCTGCGCGACGCGCCGGATCTCGTTCTCGTCGACGACCTTCGCGCCGACGACATCGACGTTGCGGACCGACATGAGCGGGGTGAAATAGGCGACGGCCACCGCAGAGCCGACGACGATCAGCGCCAGAACCAGAGCGACGATCACCGTCGAGCGGCTCGGACGCCGCCCGGTCTCGCCGCGGCCGCGGCGAGAACTCATTCGCTCGCGGCCAGCGCCGACAGGATCGACGCGGCCTGCATCGTGATGTCGCCCGCGCCGATCGTCAACACCAGATCGCCGCGCCGCGCCCGCCCGGCAACTGCGCCCGCAATTTCGGACATGTTCGGCACGAACTCGGCTGGCACCGTCACCTGGTCGGCGATGAGCAGCCCGCTGACTCCCGGCTGAGGGGCCTCACGCGCCCCGTATACGTCGGCAACGAGGACTGCGTCGGCAAGGCTGAGGGACGCCGCGAACGCGGTCGCGAACTCCGCGGTGCGCGAGTACAGGTGCGGCTGAAAGACCGCGATCACCCGGCCGGAACCGTGACGGACTACGTCGCGCGCGGCCTGCAGCACCGCACGGACCTCGGTCGGATGGTGTGCGTAGTCGTCGTACACATCAACTTCGCGTTCACGACCGCGGAACTCGAATCGCCGGTGCACACCGCCGAAGCCTTCAATGCCGTCGGCCACCGTGTCTGCGTCGACACCGGTGCGGACACAGCCGACGAGCGCACCGAGCGCGTTGAGTGCCATATGCCGCCCGGGCAGAGTCACTTCGAGCGATCGCTCGACGACTCCGTCAATGATCGGCGGGTGCAGACGGATCGCCGACGTACTGCCCGCTCCGCGCGGGGCCACTTCGAGTAGTTCCGCGACAAGAGGGACGCCCGGGGCCTGGTCGGAATGGGTACCGGACCCGTAGCCGAGCACAGTCACTCCCCGGTCGGCCAGCGCGGCCGCGCACCGACCGCCGAGCGCGGCCGATCCCGGATCGTCCAGGCACAGAACGAGGCTGCCGCCCGGGCGGATCTGCGCGGCGAAAGCGTCGAACACCTCTACGTAAGCGGCTTCGGTTCCGAAGAAGTCCAGGTGATCGACTTCGATGTTGGTCACGACGACCACATCCGGCGTGTATTTCAGCAGCGAGCCGTCGCTCTCGTCGGCTTCTGCGACGAACACGTCGCCGCTCCCGTGATGGGCGTTGGTGCCCGACTCGTTGAGCTCCCCGCCGATCGCGAAGGACGGATCGACACCGCTGTGCTGCAAGGCGACGACGGACATCGACGTCGTCGACGTCTTACCGTGCGTGCCGGAGACCAACAACGTCCGATAGTCGGCCATGAGTAGCGCGAGGACTTCCGGGCGATACAGGATCTCGATACCGCGTTCTCGGGCGGCGACGAGTTCCGGGTTGTCGTCCGGGATCGCGGCGCGGGTCGTGACGACGACGGTCGGGCCGCCGTCGAGCAGGTCGAGGGCCGATGGGGCGTGACCGACTTGGACGACGGCTCCCCTAGTGCGCAGCGCGAGGATGCCACGGGAGTCCTTGGCATCGGAGCCGGACACCTGACCGCCGCGGGCGAGGAGGATCCGGGCGAGACCTGACATGCCGGCTCCGCCGATGCCGACCATGTGGACCCGGGCGAGCTGCGTGGGCAGCTGCTGCGGCGTTGCTGGCGCGGTCATCGGATTCTTCTCTCTCGTGCGAGTTCCAGTGCGGCGTTCGCGACCGCGACGGCGGCGTCGCGATGGCCGACGCTGGCAGCGGCCGCACCCATCGTGGCCAGTCGATCGGTGTCGGTGATGAGCGCCGGAACCTCGCGTCCGACCCACTCGGCGGTGACGACATCGTTGTCGACGATCACGCACCCTCCGACTTGTTCGACGGGCAGCGCGTTGAGGCGTTGCTCCCCGTTGCCGTGGGGTAACGGCACGTATACGGCGGGCAGTCCAGTCGCGGATATCTCGGCGACGGTCATCGCACCGGACCGGCACATCACCAAGTCGGCGGCCGCGTACGCAAGGTCCATCCGGTTCAGATAGCTGACCCCCACATATGCGGGGGCGCCGTCGGGCGAGACTGGGCTGATGGAGTTCTTGGGTCCGTACGCGTGCAGTACACCGATCCCCGCCGCCCCGAGCGCGGTCGCCGCGGGCGCGACGGCCTCATTGAGCCGCTGCGCCCCTTGCGACCCACCGAATACCAAAAGGGTCGGTGCGTCCGGGGCGAGGCCGAAGTACTGCTTTGCCTGCGCACGGACCGCAGCACGGTCAAGGGTGGTGATCGTCCCGCGCACCGGAATTCCGACGACCTGCGCGTCGGCGAGACCGCTGTCGGCGACGGCGGCTAGCACTCGGTCAGCAAGCTTCGCACCGACCTTGTTGGCGATGCCCGCACTGGCGTTCGCCTCGTGGACGACGACGGGCAATCGACTCGACCGGCGGCCGCTCGCTCGCGCCGCGAGGTACGCGGGCAATGCGACGTAACCTCCGAAGCCGACGACGACGTCGGCGTCTACCTCGGCGAAGACCTTGCGGGTCGCGATGACCGATCTGGCGACTCGCCATGGTGTCTTGGCGAGCTCGACACCGGGCTTGCGCGGCAGCGGAACCGGTGGAATCAGCTTCAGGTCGTAGCCGCGGTCGGGCACGATCGTCGTCTCCAGCCCTCTGGTGGTGCCGAGGGCGGTGATGCGCGCTGTCGGATCGAGCCTGCGGACCGCGTCGGCGACGGCGAGCGCCGGCTCGATGTGGCCTGCCGTTCCGCCTCCTGCGACGACGACGGACAACGGCCTCACGCCGGACTCACTGTTCTTGCTCACCGGCGTCTGTACTCCCGTTCGTTCGGCCAATCGTCACCGCGGCCTCGCCGCCTGTCCGGACGGCGCTCTGACCGCTCACGCCGGAACGACTCCGGCTGCGTTTCGGACTGCCGGGCCGACCGGCCTCTCCCGCCAGGATAGTGGATCTCGCCAGACGAGACCGAGCCCCTCCGACGCGGCGCGGGCTGCGCCTGGCGCGGACGCCTGGCACGAGGGGGTGCCGGTGCGGGCCGCCGTCGGTCACCCTGCGTCGTGCGACGACGTTCAAGGCGGTCACGGAGCTGCTCGGTGCGCGGAGGGCTATACATCTCGGGGGCCGGAAGACGCAGAACCCGGGCGAGTCCGCGCGGGCGAGCGGCACTCAACGCGCGGACCGCGTCCGGTTCGTGGCGAGCCGCCGTCGCGAGCAGGCCGAGCATCGTCAACATCGTCAACATCGATGTGCCGCCGTTCGAAAGAATGGGCAGCTGGATACCGGTCACCGGGAGCAGCCCGATCACGTAACCGATGTTGATGAACGCCTGCACCAGGAACAGCACGGTGATCGTCGCCGAGAGCAGGCGCAGGAACGGGTCGATCGAGCGGCGGGCGATACGCATGCCGACCCAGCCGAGCAGGAGGAACAGCGCGACGACGGTGAGCGCACCGATGAGGCCGAGTTCTTCGCCGATGATCGCGAAGATGAAGTCGTTGTGCGCGTTCGGCAGATAGTTCCATTTCGCGGTGCTGCGGCCGAGTCCGACACCGAAGACGCCGCCGTTGGCGAGCGCGTACTGCGCTTGTGTCGCCTGGTAGCCGTCACCGAGCGGGTCGTCGGTGCGGCCGAGGAAGCTGAACACGCGGGCGGCGCGGTAGCTCGACGACAGTGCGAGCACCACGGCGATAGCGACGAATCCGACCGCGAAGCCGCCGAACACCCGGCCGGGCAGTCCGGCGAACCACAGGAGTGCACCGACGATGAGCGCGATGATCATCGTCGTCGACTGGTTCGGCTCGAGGATGATGAGTGCGCAGACGAGGATGCCGACCGGGACGAGCGGAAGCAGCAGGTCCTTACCGAAGGCTCCGACACTCCGTCGGGACGCCAACAGGTGTGCACCCCACACGCAGAGCGCAACTTTGACCAGTTCGGATGGCTGCACGGACAGCCCGGCGATGGAGAACCAGCGGCGTGCACCGTTGACGGTGACACCGATGCCCGGGACCAGCACGAGGACCAGTAAGAGCGTCGCCAGCATGATGCCGACAGTCGCGAACCGCCGGAAGTAGCGGATTGGGACCTTCAGCGTCCCGTAGAACAGGACGAGTCCCAAGGCGGCGAAGATCGCCTGGGTCGTGACCATCCCGTAGGCGGAGCCGTCTTTGGCATAGCCCTCGACCGAAGACGCCGACAAAACCATGATGAGGCCGAGGACCGTCAAGATCACCGTCAACGACAGCACCAGATGGAACGAGGTCAGCGGTTTGCCGAGGAGCGTCTTGATCCCGTCGCGGAACGTCGTCACGACACCGCGGACGTCCACCGACGACATCGACAGGTTCAGGGTCCGCGACCCCGCCGTCCCCCGCGACTTCTGTTCGTCCCCGTCCGCTATATCGCCATCCCCTGCATTCCCGTCCCGCTCGTGGGTGCCTCCCGCGTCGGGCGTCTCGATGTCGAGGAAGTCGTCGAGGTCCGAATTCGCGTCGTCCGGGTCTGTCCGCCGACGACGCGTTCGGGGTCCCCGCGCGCTCATGGGCGCCGCGTGTCGGCGAGGGCGACGGATGCCGCAGCGAACGAATCGCCGCGCATCCCGTAGCTCGCGAACATGTCCAACGATGCGGCCGCGGGTGCCAGGAGCACCGCGTCAACACCGCGTCCACCGCGAGCATCTGCCTCTGCCAACTGCCAGGCGGCGGAGACCGCCTGAGCCATCACCGCGTCGGCGCCGTTCGCGCCGGTCGCCGTGATGGCGGGAGTGTCGTCACCAGTCCGCTGAGTCATCACCGAACCATCGTCCCCTGTGAATACTGTGACTGCTGGGACTTTTGGTGCGTGTCGCGTAATCGCCTCGAGAATGATCTCGCGATCCGTCCCGATAGCGACGATTCCGGCCAGCCTGCCTGCGTTCTTCGCGACGAGGTCGTCGACTGCCGCACCCTTTAGCAAACCGCCCGCGATCAGAACCACTCGGTCGAATGCGGCGATCGCGGCGTGCGCCGCATGCGGATTGGTCGCCTTGGAATCGTCGACGAAGACGAGCCCGTCGATATCGGCGACGACCTGTCCACGATGGGCCCCGGGGGTGAAGCCTGCGAGTCCTCGTTCCACCGCATCGGCCGATGCGCCCGCCGCCCGCATGAGAGCCGCCGCGGCGAGCGCGTCAGCCAGCCCCGACGGGCCGACTGGTCGGACCCGGTCCGCGGCGATCAGTGGGACCGGAGCGCCAGCAAACGCACGGTCGACGAGAATCCCCTCGATCACCCCGAACTCGCCAGCCGACGGTGTGCCCGCCGTGAATCCGACGCGTCGCGAGCCCTCGCCGACCGGGAGCCGCGAAGCGACGTCGTCGTCGAGTCCGACGATAGCGACATCGCCGAGTAGCGCACGTTGTTTGGCGTGCGCATACGCGTCGAACGAGCCATGCCAGTCCAGGTGGTCGGCGGCGACGTTCAAGACGAGGCCTGCCGTCGGCCGGACCGACGGCGCCCAATGCAACTGAAACGACGACATCTCGACGCACAACACGTCCGCGCGCGGCTCGGCGCGCAATGCGTCGACGACTGTCAGCCCGATGTTTCCGCACGCCGCGACTGCCAGCCCCGCGGCATCCCCGATGGCTTCGGCCATCGAGGTGGTCGTCGTCTTGCCGTTGGTCCCGGTGATCACCAACCAGGTGCGCGGTTGGCCGTACAGGCCTGCCCGATCAACCCGCCAGGCCAGTTCGACGTCTCCCCACACGGGGATACCTGCCTCTGCCGACGCGACGAGCAACGGGTCATCCGGTCGGAAGCCGGGCGATACGACGATCAGGTCGATGTCCGACGGCGTCCGCACCGCTCCGTCGTCGGAGACGAACGTGTCGGGGCCGACCGTCGCGATACCGCGCGCGCTCAACTCGCTATCGGTCGCGCCGTCGACAAATTTGGTGTCGAGCATCGTGACCGTCGCACCCTGGTCGGCGAGGAGATTCAGTACTGCCAGCCCGGTCGCACGTGCCCCGGCGACGAGCACCCGCGCACCGTCGAGCGCTAGCGGTGTCGTCGAGACGTCAGCCGGCATGCGAAATGTACTCGCCGTAGAACAGGGTCAGGCCGAGCGCGCACGCGATCGCCGTCAACAACCAGAATCTGATGATGACGGTCGTCTCTGCCCACCCGCCCAACTCGAAGTGGTGGTGGAACGGTGCCATCCGGAACACACGCTTGCCGGTGGTCTGGAAGAACGCGATCTGCACGACGACGGAGACGATTTCAGCGACGAACAGTGCCCCGAGAACGACGGCGAGGAGTTCGGTCTTCGTGGTGATCGACAGACCCGCGACAAGACCGCCGAGGGCGAGTGACCCGGTGTCGCCCATGAAGATCTTTGCGGGCGCGGCATTCCACCAGAGGAAGCCGAGGCACGCGCCGCCAGCCGCGACGGCGACGACGGCGAGGTCAAGCGGGTCGCGGACCTGGTAGCAGCCAGCTTTGTCGTCGGTGGGGCCGAGCAGTTCACACGACTGACGGAACTGCCAGAAAGTGATCAACACGTACGCGCCCATCACCATGGCAGCCGATCCGGCGGCGAGACCGTCGAGCCCGTCGGTGAAGTTCACCGCATTCGACCACGCGGCCACCACGAGCCAGCAGAAGAACACGAACCCGATCGCCGACAGCGAGATCACGTTGATGTCACGCACGTACGACAGGTGCTCGCTGGCCGGGGTCAGTTCAGCACCGTTACGGAATTGCAGTAGCAACACGCCGAAGATGATCGCGGCCAGGAACTGCCCGACCGACTTCGCGGTCTTGTTCAAGCCGAGGTTGCGCTGCTTGCGGATCTTGATGAAGTCATCGAGGAAGCCGACGATGCCCAGCGCTGTCGCCAGTCCGAGCACGAGGAGACCCGAGGCGCTCGGCCCCGACCCGTCCTGGATGTAGCCGACGAGATGCGCACCCAGGTAGCCGAGCCACAGCGCCGCGAGGATCGCGACCCCGCCCATGGACGGGGTACCCCGCTTGGCCTGATGACTCTGCGGACCTTCGACGCGGATCTCCTGGCCGAAGCCCTGGCGAGAGAAGACCTTGATCAGCACGGGGGTGAGCAGAATCGACACAGCCAGCGAGATCGCTCCCGCGATCAGAATCTGGGTCACAGCTGGAAGTCCTCACTCGTCGAGAGAAGTTGAATTCTGAATCTATCGTGACGGTGGACCTGTGCGACGCATCGGGTGACCCGTCGCGCGTCTGAGATCACAGGTCTACGATCCTGACCTGCAGTCCGGCGCCGTTCCTCCAGTAGTCGAGGAGAGCGGGCGCGAGGTCGTCGGGACCGGCGATGACGGCGACGTCGCCCGGTCCGGGCGCATAGCCGGGCTCGGTCCGCATGTGCTCGACAGCCGCGTCCGCGGTCGCTACGAAGGCCGCTTCGTCGCCCCACGAGCCTTCCATGACCGCGCCCTGGTGCAACGCGCGGACGATGCGCGTCTGTCCGACCGCGATGATCTTGTCGACGGCTACCCGCACCGCTTGTCGGCCGAGCCCGTCGTGCGCGACCGCTCGCGCGTTGTCGTCGAGCCCCTCCCTGTCCGGGAGTTCACCGAACACGGCCCAGGTACGCCGCACAGGTCCGGCTGTCCCGCGATGCTGACTCCCGGCCCCGGATTCGGCCGCGACCGCGACCATCTCGCGCAGGAGTCGTTTGACGTCGGCTACGTCGGCGCCCGAGTCGGCGATCACTACGTGCAACGGTTCGGCCGACGATGCGGCCCGCCGCTCCAGCGCGTCGGCGAGCACAAGGCGGTCGTCGAACGGATATTTCACGCCCGCGATCTCCTGACCGGTCTCGTGCCCTTTGCCAGCCACCAGGACGACGTCGCCGGGTTCGGCCCACTCGACGGCGGCGGTGATCGCCGCGCGACGGTCACCGATCTCGCGGACGTCGATGGCCCGACGGTCGCCGCCGGGCGTCTGGTCCGCGCCCGCGATGACCGCGGCCCGGATCGCGGCGGGATCTTCGCTGCGCGGATTGTCGTCGGTGACGATCACGAGGTCCGCGCCACGCGCAGCGGCCTCCCCCATCAGCGGACGCTTTTCCGTGTCGCGGTCACCGCCCGCTCCGAGGACCACACCGATCCGCCCGGACGACTGCGCGGCGAGAGTGGCGAGGACGGCATCCACCGCGGCTGGCTTGTGCGCGTAGTCGACCACCGCGAGAAAGCCCTGACCACGCTCAATCTTCTCGACTCGCCCCGGCACGCTCACCTGCGCCAGCCCGTCGATCGCCTGGCCGACATCGGCGCCCGACTCGGCGACTGCCGCGACGGCGAGGAGTGCGTTCGCGACGTTGTACGCGCCCGGCAACGGGACGAGCAGGTCGTGTTCGGTGCCTGTCGAGTCCACCGCGCGCACCCGCTGGCTCCCCTGTCCCGACTGCGCGGTCTCCACGACTCGCCACCCGCCGGTGTCCCCGGTGTCACTGCCTCCGCTGGTGGAGACGGTCACGACGGGGCGTCCACCTGCGGCGGCGACCGCAGCCATCTGCGCTCCCCACTCGTCGTCGACGCAGATCACTGCCCGCTCCGCGCGCACACTGGAGTCGGCGGCGAACAGACGCGCCTTCGCGGTGAAGTACTCGTTCATCGTCTTGTGGTAGTCGAGGTGATCCTGCGACAGGTTCGTGAACGCCCCGACGGCGAACCGACAGCCGTCCACGCGGCCGAGCGACAACGCGTGACTGGACACCTCCATCACGACGGCGTCCGCTCCGCGCTCACGCATCACGGCCAGCAGGCGCTGGAGGTCAGGAGCCTCCGGCGTGGTCAACTCACTCGGAATCGGCTCCCCGTCGAGCCGCGACCCAGTTGTCCCGACGATGCCGACGCTCGCGCCGGTCGCACGCAGCGCGGCTTCCGCGAGGTACGACGTCGTAGTCTTGCCCGACGTGCCGGTGATGCCGATGAGAGTGAGCGACGACGACGGGTCGCCGTAAACCCGCGACGAGAGCGACCCGAGCACCGACCGCGGATCCCGGTGAACGAGGACGGGCAGGCTCGCGGCGCGACCGGCGGCCCGGACAATCGCAAGCCCCGTGTCGTCGGTGAGCACGGCGACGGCACCGGCGTCGACTGCCTGCTCGACGAACTCGGCTCCGTGCCGCTGACGGCCGGGCATGGCGGCGAACAAGTCGCCGGGGGCACAGCTCTGCGCCCGCAGGGTGGCACCGGTGACGTTCACGCCGTCAGCGACTCCGTCGACGACCGCACCTGAGCGTTGCGCGAGTTCTGCGATGTCCACCGGCTCGATCGTCCGCGGTCGAACCGTGCGCGAACCGTGGTCTGCGTCCACTGCGCTACCCCTCTCGTCTCGGCGGCCTCTCGGTGCGGCGGCGCGGTCGCCGCCGCACCCGTCTGCCCGCCAGGTGTCGAATGATGAATCTACCGTGACCGGTGCGGTCAGGACTGCAGACGTAAGCGCGGAGCCGGCTCCGCCGAGTACGGCACACGCTCGTGTTGCAAGAGCCACTTGCCGATCGTGCCGAACAACGGTGCGGCATTCTGCCCACCCGTGCCGTCCGAGCTGCGAACAGGATTGTCCATCATGATGCCGACCACGTACCGAGGATTGTCCGCGGGCAGGATACCGGCGAACGTGATGTTGTAACTCGACCGCGAATAGCAATTGCATTTGGGGTCGACTTGCTGGGCGGTACCGGTCTTTCCCGACGTCTGGTAGCCGGCGATCGCGCCGGACGCGCCGGTGCCCTGTTGCGGACCTCCGTCGTCGCCCTGCATCACGGCCCGGAACATGTCGCGCACGGTGGTCGCGGTGGTCGGTGACACCACCCGTACCGATTCGGGCT
This sequence comes from Gordonia abscondita, assembly GCF_032711245.1. Taxonomy (GTDB): domain Bacteria; phylum Actinomycetota; class Actinomycetes; order Mycobacteriales; family Mycobacteriaceae; genus Gordonia. Next base: position 3,000,954 of record NZ_CP128986.1, on the reverse strand, counting down.
TGTCGCCGCCGGCGATGATCCGGGGTGTAATCCGGACGCCGTCGTTGGCGATCGCCTGATACATCGACGTCATCTGCAGCAGAGTCATCGACAGGCCCTGGCCGATCGGCAGGTTCGCGAACGAGCCGCCGGACCACTGGCTCAGGGCGGGGACCGCGCCCGGGCTCTCACCTGGCAGCCCAACGCCGGTCATGGCGCCCAGACCGAACTTGCCGAGCATGTCGGCGAATCGCCGTTCGCCGACCCGCTGCGCCAACATCAGCGTCCCGACGTTCGACGACTTACCAAAGATGCCAGTGGTCGTGAACGGCGCGGTGCCGTGCACCCACGCATCGTTCACAGTGACGCCGGACATCCGGATCGAGCCGGGCACCTGCAGGACTTCGTCGGGGTTGGTGACCCCGTATTCGATGGCTGCGGACGCGGTCACGACTTTGTTGACGGATCCAGGTTCGAACGGCGAGGTGACCGATCGGTTGCCGCGGTCGGCGTCCGCCTGTTCGTTCGCGGGTACCGCCGGGTTGAAGGTGTTGTCGTTGGCCATCGCCACGACCTCGCCGGTGTGGCTGTCGAGGACCACTGCAGACACATTGTTGGCGCCCGAAGCTTTCTTGGCCATGTTGACCTGGGTCTGCACGAACCACTGCACATCGGCGTCGATGGTGAGACGGACGGCTTCCCCGTCGACCGCCGGATGCACGTTGCGGCTGCTACCGGGGATGACGGCTCCGTCTGCACCCTGGTCGAAGGTCTCGGTTCCGTCGGTGCCTGCGAGTACCGACTCCATCGACGATTCGAGGCCTTCGGCACCGTTACCGTCGTAGTTGACGTCGCCGACGATGTTCGCCGCGAGGGATTCACCGGGATACACACGGATGCTCTGCGGGTCGGCGCCGACTTCCGGGAAGTCCTCCATGATTCCGCTCGCGATCTCGGGCGTGATCGACCGGGCCAGGTACACGAAGTCTTTGTCCGAGGTCAGCTTCGCCAGGAGGTCCTCGGCGCTGATGCTTCCACCGAGGGCCGACGACACGCCAGTCGCGATCTCCTTGAGGCGCGTGTCGACGTCGGGAAGTGTCGGATCCTTCTCGTGCTCCTCGGCGATCGACTTGCGGACCGACTTGGGAAGGAATGTCAAAGCGCGCGCATCATCGGTGTGCGCCAGCAACTGACCGTTGCGGTCAACGATCGAACCTCTGGTGGCAGGCAAAACCTCGGTCACCGTCCGCTGCTGTGCGGCCTGCGCCGAGATGGAGTCCGCGGCGATCACGTGGACATAAACCATCCGGCCGGCGACGAGTACGCACGCCAACGCAACGATCACCCACATCATCCGTTGTCTGCCGATGAAGCGCTTGGACGGCGCGGTGTCGAGTTCAGCGATCCGATCGTCGTCGGGCCCAGACTCGGTGACACCAGCCGTCGATCGAGCGCCCGGCCGGGGAACCGGCGGGCGCACGGAACGAGATCGGGTCATGGTCGTCGATTCTCCACCGCGTCAGCGCGCAGGTTCAGCATTACGTTCCGGCGTGGCGTCCGCAGACGGAGTGACATTCGTCCGCTGAGCGCCCACTTGGCTCGTCTGCTGAACGCCCAATTGGCTCGTCTGCTGAGCGCCCACTTGGCGACGACCGTCCGGTCCGGGGCGCACATTGGGGTGTGGCCCGTTCGTCGAGGTCGGCGGCGTCGACGGATTGGTCGACGGGGTCGTGGCAGGTGCCGGCGCCGTGGTCGCCCCAGCGGCCGACTCGGTGTCGCCGGATTCGTTCAACCCCTCAGAATCGTCGACGCCTTTCGGGTCGATCTTGTCTACCGGGTCCGGAGCCGGATTCAGATCGGGCAGACGGTCGCCGTTCGACGCGGTCGCGGCACCGACCTTCCGTGCCTTGCCGTCGGCTCCAATGACGATCTGGACGGCGCCGTCGGCTGGCACCATGCCGAGTTCGCCCGCCTTTGCGGCGAGGGCGGGCGCCGAGTCGGCGAGGTCGTGCTGGCGTTTGAGGTCATCCCGCTTGTCTTCGAGAGTCTGGTTCTGTTTGCGCATGGCGTCGAGGGCGTACGAGTCTTGAGCGGACTTCGTCGTCAAGTACAGGGTCAGGCCGAGGGCGCCGACGATGAGCAGCAGCACGGGGAAGACCAGCGGGATTCCGCCGACCCGCTTCCGAGTGACGGCGGCGACCGCGCCTTCGGGGGCCAGACGACGCTCGCGGCGGTCGAGTGCACGTTGGGCGGCCTTCGACCTCGTCGCGCGTTCAGTTGCCGCGGAGCCCCGGGTCCGGCGTGTCGTACTCGCGTGTGCGCGGGGCCCCGCGGCCTGGTCGCCACGCCCCTTCTTGCGATCGTCGATCACTGTGCTCATCGCGCTCCCCCTTCGTTCACTGACGTCCCCCGACGTCTGTCGCTACCCGCTCGATCGCCCGGATACGCACCGGAGCCGACCTCGGATTCTCTTCTCGCTCTGCCTCATCGGCCTGTTCTGCGCCGCGTGTGACGAGCGCGAACCGGGCGGCCGTGCCCGGTAGGTCCACCGGCAACCCGGCGGGGGTGGTGTTGCGGACGACTTTCGCGAAGTCGCGCTTGACTATCCGGTCCTCGAGCGACTGGTAGCTCATCACGGCGAGTCGTCCGCCGACCGCCAACAGGTCGAGGGACGCCGGAATCACGCTGCGCAACGATTCGAGTTCGCGGTTCACCTCGATCCGCAGCGCTTGGAATGTGCGCTTGGCGGGGTGTCCACCAGTTCGGCGAGTCGCCGCCGGGATCGTCGCGTACAGCAGTTCCACCAGTCGCCCGGACGTGGTGAATGGTTCGCTCGCCCGCTCGCGCAGGACCGCCGACGCGATCTTCCCTGCGAACCGCTCTTCGCCATATTCGCTGAGGACCCGGGCGAGAGCTCCGTGGTCGTAGGTGTTCAAGATGTCGGCCGCGGTCACGTCGTCGTCGGCGTTCATCCGCATGTCCAGTGGAGCGTCGACCGAGTATGCGAACCCGCGGTCGGTCCGATCGAGTTGCATCGAAGACACGCCGAGATCAAGGAGTATTCCGTCGACTGAAGCCAACCCGGCGTCCGCCGCGACGGCGCCGATCTCGTCGTAGCGCGCGTGGTGGCACACCAGCCGGTCGCCGAACGACGCGAGTCGTTCCCGGGCGATGTCGATCGCCGAAGTGTCGCGGTCGATCGCGTGGATGGTCAGTCCGGGCAGCCTGCTCAAGAAGTACTCGGTGTGACCCCCCGCTCCGAGGGTCCCGTCGACGAGTACGCTTCCGGCCGCGTCGTCGGTCGAGCGAGTGAGCGCCGGCTCCAGGAGTCGGAACATCCGCTCGGCCATCACCGGCACGTGACCGTGTTCGCCGTGCTGACGTTCGTGCACCGTTTCCTCCCCTGCGTTCGCCGTGGCCGTGTACTTCTGGCGGATACGACGCTGCGGTGAGGCGGGGTCCCCGCCCGAGCGCACCTGGCGTTGGGGAAGTACGTCAGGGTCGATCGGGCCGAGGCCTCATCTCACCGCAGGTGTCGTCATATCGTGTTCAGTTCGTCGAATTTCTTCTCCGGTGGTCCGCGTCGCCTAGAGGATCGAGTCCAGAGCGGCCGAACCAGCACTCGAGAACGTTTCCTCGTGTGCCGCCTGGTACTCGCGCCACTTCTGCGCGTCCCAGATCTCGAGGTGGTCGTACGAGCCGATCACCACACATTCCTTCGTGAGCGACGCGTATCCGCGATGCTCACTCGAGAGACTCACTCGCCCCTGCCCGTCGAGTCGCTGTTCGTCGGCGCCTGCGAAGAAGTACCGGAGGAACGCTCGCGCTTCAGGATCGTTGCGCGAAGCCAACACGGCTTTGTCCGCGATGGAGTCGAACTCTTCGGCTCGATACACCGACAGGCTGTGATCCTGGCTTCTCGTGACCATGACCCCTCCTGACAGTGCGTCCCGAAATTTCGCAGGCAACGTGAGTCGCCCTTTGTCATCAAGTTTGGGCGTGTACGTGCCGACGAAACGAGCCATGTCGACACCTCCTCACCCTGTCCCGAGCTTGGTGGTTCCGGTATCCCCCTCGCCCAGTGATGCCCACACTACCCCACTTTCCACCACTTTCCACCCCTCGCTCCCCACTTTCCCACCACCAAGGGATATAAGACCAGGTCAGCAACAATTACATTCGAGGGATTCTCAGCTTTCTCAGTCGTGTCGCGCGCTTGTTGCGCGTTGCCAACGGGAATAGAAGATGGGGGGAGTTTGGAGAGCGGAAGACGGTTTTTTTTTTGAGGTGGATAAGAGACAGGCCGCACCCTCGTGAGGAAGGTGCGACCCCGATATCAGGTCGTGCTAGTTGTTTGCGGTCAGGTTGTCAGTTGTCGTCCTGATCGAAGCGGCGCTGGAAGCGCGACTCCATCCGCTCGCTGAACGACGACTTCCCGCCATGACTCGACTTCGATCCACTGCGGCCCTCGGGCCGTCCGCCAGCCTCTGGCGTGGCGTGATGTTTCGGAGCTAGTAGTCCGAACGCAGCTGCGCCGAACATGACGAGGAATCCAATGAAGCTCAGTATCTTGAGCCCGCCGATGTCGAAGTCGATCATCAGTCCGCCGACCAACATGGCGAGTCCGATGAGGAATCCGAGCGATGCGATAAGACGACGTCGCGCTGTCGGACGGCCCACGCGCTGTTTAGTAACGCTCGAGGCGAACTTCGGATCCTCGGCGTACAGCGCGCTTTCAATTTCATCGAGCATCCGCTGCTCGTGCTCGGAAAGCGGCACCATCCCTCCCTCGCTGGTCGTCCGGGCGTCATCTTGTCAATGCCCAGTTAGGTCTCATGATACGAGCAGATCGGCCGAACGACCACCTTCCCTGGCTGACGGGCGGCGTCGATGTCCGATCTTCCCCTGTTCATACGCCAACAGCGTGGCATCTGCCACATCGAGAAACTCCATCGCGCGGCGTTCCACACGCGCGCAGAGGGTCGAATCGACCGTCCGAATGAGTCCGGCTTCCACTTTGGCGCGCATGCCCGACAGTCCGCCAAAGTACTCGGCGAGGTCGTGTGCCTCGGGAGCCACGGCATGGATTCGACTCCATGCGTCCCGCGCGTCACGGCGACGCCGAACAGGGCCCGGCGGCTCGTGCACGGCCAGCACTGCGCCTGCCGCCCGGATCGCCGCCAGATAGAACACACGGAAACGCTCGGCGCCGTCGTCGGCGATCGCCGACGCGTCGTCGAACAACGCCTCGGCGCGTTCGAGGAGTTCCCGGCTGCGCATCACGACGCGTTCGTCGACGATCTGCTTCGACTGCGACCGCACGGTCTGTGCCATCTCGCCTCACCCACCTCTTCGGATCGGCCCGTCTCGGGCCCGTTTGAGTAGAGACTCCCACGAGGGTCCGACATTTCCGCACGCTAATGTCTTCGCGAAGGATTCTCGCGCGCCGGCGGTGCGCGATCGCGCGACGACCGGACATTCACGCCCGGACAAGGGAGGGGGCACGCATATGGCATCGCCATCGCAGACCTCACCGTCCCCGTTCACGATCGTGGCCCTCGACCCCGCAGACGCCGACCTGTGGCTCGACCCCGCGGTACACACCTACGTGACAGCGATGAACTATCCACGCAGCACCGAGCAACATCGGGCGCCACTGTGGCGCGACCACTTCGTGCGGCCCGGCTGGTTCGCGGTCGGCGCTGTCACTCGAGTTTCGGCCGTCGACGCTCTCCGGCCCGCGGTCGGCCGATTGCGTGTCGACGGCCTCATCGGTATGGATCGGGAGGTCTTGGTCGGCGTCGCATACGGTTACCGCGGCGCACGCGACCAGTGGTGGAATCAGCAATTACGTTCCGGTCTGCGCCGCACTGGCCGGACCATCGACGAGATCGCCTCGATCACCGACGACTACTTCGAACTCACCGAACTGCACGTCCACCCGATAGCGCAGGGTCGCGGCGTCGGCGAACGCCTCCTGACCGCGCTGCTCGCCGACCGTCGCGAGTCGACGGTTCTACTGTCGACGCCGGAGGTCCCGTACGAGGAGAACCGTGCGTGGTCGCTGTACCGGCGGCTCGGATTCACCGACGTCCTGCGCCACTTCTCGTTCGTCGGCGATCCGCGCCCGTTCGCGTTTCTCGGTCGAGAACTCCCTTTGACCGGCCCCGCCGACCCGTGTCGCGACGCTGATCGGCGCGACCCTCTGGCACGATGACACCGTGAAGTCACTGCGCCGCATCCGGATACTCGCTGTCGTCGCACTGCTCGCGCTGGTGCCTCTACTGTCGGGCTGCCTGACCAAGTCGACGACGGTCGGCGATCAGTTCTCCGGCCGAGTCATCGTCGTGACCAGTCCGGACTCGGGTCCGACGACCCCGGCCTTTGACATTCCCGCCTCACTGAGCGGACAAGTGTGGGCTGCCGACTTCCCGTCGAAGGACACGGCCCCCGCGCCGACCAAGACGTCCGGCGCCGACGACACCGACGACGAGGCGGGCGAGGCGAAGACCGGGCCGACCGCGGACGGCAAGACCGGGGCCCAACTCTCGTTCGACCATCTGTCGACCGGCCAGTTCGGGCAACTCGGCGCCATCATCGCGGGTGCGCTCCCCGATCCGACCGCGACCGTCGACATGAAGGTCACGCGCAGCGGAGACTTCGTGCGTCTGCGCGGGTCGACCGCGTTCGCCGAACTCGACGCGAAGACGTCGTACATCGCCATTACAGTCGATTTCGCCGGGCCGGTCGTCGCGACGAACGGTCAGCAGACCGGTGACTCGACGGTCACCTGGCTGCCCGAGCCCGGCCAGGCAACGGAGTTCAACGCCGACGCGAAGTACGCCGACCCGGCGACTGCGGCCGTCCCGAGTTGGACCTGGTTCATGCTGTTGCTGTGCGCCGCCGTGATCGCATTCATCGCCGTCGCCGCCTACAAGAACCGTGACAACAGTCCGCGCCCCGGCCGCATTCTCAAGTCCAAGCCGTTGCCCACACCGTTGCAGAAGGTGGCCGACAAGGTATCCAAGGACGAGACCGACCCCGAGAAGCCGTAGCGCGGCGCGCTCACTCGATGTGCGGCGCGGCGCGCTCACTCGATGTGCGGTGCGGTCACACGCGCTCACTCGATGTGCGGTGCGGTCACACGGGAGTGAATGCGCCTCTGGTGTCTACGCCGATCCGGTCGAGGACCTCGCTGGTGGCCTTGGCGAAATTGAGACTGCAGAAGTGCAGGCACGGCGCCCCCTCGGCGATCAACCGTTCCGACGTCTCGGTGCACAAGTCGATGCCCACAGCACGGACGGCTTCCCGATTCTCGTCCGGGCCGTCGCCCGCCGCGCGCACGAGACGTTCCTCGACGTTGTCGGGAATCCGGCTGCCTGACAGTTCGGTCATCCGGCGCGCCCCCGCGAGCGAGGTGATCGGCATGAGGCCGGGAATGATCGGCTTGGCGCCCTGCTCAGGATCTGCGGCGACGACGCGGTCGCGAAGACGCAGATAGTCTTCGACGTCGAAGAAGACCTGCGTCACCGAGTACTCGGCTCCCGCGCGGAGCTTTCGGACGAGGTTCTCGGTGTCAGCGTCCAGGTCGGGCGCCCGATGATGACCTTCGGGGAACGATGCGACGCCGGTGTGGAAGTCGCCGAGACCGCCGATCAGGTCAACCAGTTCGGACGCGTACTCAACACCCTCTGGGTGCGCGGTCCACTCGCCGAGCGGGTCGCCGGGTGGGTCGCCGCGCAGCGCGAGGAGGTTGACGATCCCTTTGTCCGCGTACGCGCCGACCAGGGCGCGCAGTTCATCGACACTGTGGTTGACGGCAGTCAGGTGGGCGATGGTCAGCAACGTGGTCTCGGTGGCTAGCTCACCTGCGATGCGGACGGTACGGTCACGGGTCGAGCCGCCCGCTCCGTAAGTCATCGAGACGAAGGCCGGGTTCATGCGCTCGAAGATCCGCACGGCGCGCCACAGCCGGGCTTCGGCGTCGGCGTCGCGGGGCGGAAAGAACTCGACGGAGAACGGCACTGGTCCGCTACGGTGCGCCGCGATCGCTTCGACGACCGATTGGCCGCTGGCGCGCGCGGGGACAGGCGTAGTTGCTTCACTCACGCCCCGATCATACGGACGCGTCCATGTCGGCTGCCCCGGCTGTCTCCCGTGACGTCGTGCCGCACGCCGCAGCCGTGCGAGCAGTCACGCGATCGGGCCCCGGTAGGCTGACCGCGTGCTGAATCTGACCGATGTGCCCGCCGCAGTCGATGCGGTCCTGGATGAGTTCTTCCAGGCCACGGGGCCGATCCTGGAGTCGATCTATCCCACGGTCGGTGACGGCGGCCGCGCACTGCGCGACTTCGTGATGACCGGAGGCAAGCGCATCCGGCCAGTGTTCGTCTACGCCGGACGACTCTGCGCCGGAGATAAAATCACGATGAGTGAAACTCCGGAGGTGCTTGCTGAGACGCTACGAGTTTGCGCGGCCATCGAATTGATCCAGGCGTGTGCGCTAGTCCACGACGACATCCTCGACCGATCGGACACTCGACGTGGCAGGCCGACCGTGCATCGCCGTTTCGAGAGGTTGCACCGGGCACGGGACTGGGATCACGACGCCGAGCATTACGGCGCCTCCGCTGCCATTCTGATCGGCGATCTGGCGCTGGCGTGGGCGGACGACCTGTTCCACGGGGTGCGGCCCGTCGCCGACACCGCTCAGCGCGAACCGCCGCGGCCGATGCCGTTCGCGGCGTCCGCCGTCTGGTCGCAGATGCGGACCGAGGTTCTGGCGGGCCAGTTCCTCGACATCACGAATGAGGCGTCGGGCGACGAGTCGGCGGTGGCGGCCGAACGCGTCATGACCTACAAGACGGCCGCGTATACGGTCGCGCGGCCGCTGGAGCTCGGTGCGACGCTTGGCGGAGGCGACGCCGCTCTACGCAGTGAGCTCCACGGGATCGGCATCGACCTCGGCATCGCGTTCCAGCTGCGCGACGATCTACTCGGCGTGTTCGGTGATCCGGAGCAGACGGGCAAACCGTCTGGTGACGACTTGGTCGCGGGCAAGCGAACCGCGCTCCTGTCCGTCGCCCTGCAGCGTGCGGACGACGATGCGGCCGCCGTACTACGTGCAAGCATCGGACGGGAACTCGACGAGACCGAGCTAGCCGTGGCTCGCAGAGTCCTCGTCGACTCCGGCGCGGTCGCCGACACTGAGCGCCAGATCACCGAGCGCCGGGATGCGGGGTTGGCGCGGATCGAGCGGCTGGACTGCGACGAGTCGGCGCGCGCCGACCTGCGCGCGCTCGCGCATCGCATCACGGTCCGGAGCCGGTGATGGGCTCACGCGTGCCCCACGTGGCGGTGATCGGCGCGGGGCTCTCCGGTCTCGCCGCCGCCGCACACCTGCGCGCGACCGGTGTGGACGTCACCGTGTTCGAGGCGTTGGACTCCCCCGGTGGACTCGTCCGCACCGAGACCGTCGACGGTCACCGATTCGACACGGGCGCAACCGTTCTCACCATGCCGTCACTGTTCGTCGACGTATTGGGGACGCTCGGCGTCGGCGAGGACGACGCGTATCGCCGTCTCGCGCTCACGCCGGTGGATCCGAGCTACGTGATGAATTACGCGGACGGCGCGTCGCTGTCGATCCCCCACGACGCGGCGGAGATACCGCCTGAGGTCGAGTCGGTTTTCGGGGCGCAGGCGGCCGACGGTGTCGCCGACCTGCTGCGGTGGCTTCGCCGTGTCTACGACGCCGAGTTCGACACGTTCATCGATCGCAACTACGACGGCCTCGCCGGTCTGACCGACGCTCACACGCGGCGGGCCGCGGCCCGACTCGTCGGCCTGCGCACGCTCGGTGGGCTCGCCGGCGCCGTCGCTCGGCACGTCGCCGACGAACGCTTGCAGCGCGCGTTCACTTTTCAAGCCCTGTACGCTGGCGTCCCGCCGCATCGGGCGCGGGCGATCTACGCGATCATCGCGGATATGGACATCGGCCGCGGCGTGTCGGCGCCCGCGGGTGGCATGGGGCGTGTCGGGCGAGTCCTCGCCGACGCACTCGTCGACAGCGGCGTCGAGATCGTCTATCGGACGCCAGTCACATCGATCAGACGCGATACGCGCGGACGAGTCACTGCAGTCGGCACCGACGACGACGTCGTGGAGGTCGACGCTGTCGTCGCGACGCTCGAACGGGACGGCGTCGCCCGACTGACCGGGGAACGGCCGCGGCGACGGCTCCGATACTCCCCTAGTGCTCTCGTCGTGCACGGCGTGCTGCCCGACGCGACGACGGCGACCTGGCGCTCTGGCCACCACACCGTCGATTTCGGTGCGGCGTGGTCGCAGACGTTCGCCGAGATCACCGCGCGCCGCGGACGCCTCATGTCCGACGGCTCGTTCCTGATCACCCGCGGTGCGGTCGGCGACCCGTCGACATTCGTCGCCGACGGGCTCGAATCGGTGTCGGTCCTGGCTCCGGCTCCGAACCTCGACTCGGCCGAGCTCGACTGGGATCGAATCGCTTGGCCGTACACCGACGAGGTCCTGGGGACGCTCGCGTCGCGCGGGTATAACGGGATCGACGGGATGCGCGTGCTCCGCGTCGACCACCCGAAGACGTGGGCGCGCACGGGACTCCCTGCGGGCACACCGTTCTCGGCGGCGCACACCGCATCGCAGACCGGGCCGTTGCGGACGGCCAACGTGTGGCGCACGAGCGAGAATCTCGTCCTGGCCGGCAGCGCGACCGTGCCCGGTGTCGGTATTCCGCCGGTCTTGGTGTCCGGCGGTCTGGCGGCCGCCCGGGTCACCGACCTGCTCCGCGGTCGAGGCGGTGGACGGTAGATGTCGTCTGTGCGCAGTCTTCTCCGCCGATACCCGGATTCGGCTCTCGGCCTGCTCGGCTCGGTCGCCGTCACCGTCGGAACGTACGGGCTGGCCGACGTCCCGCGGAACGATGCGACGCTGGAGCGCCTCGGCCTGGCGCCGATGACATACGGTCATGGCAAGACACTGTCCGGGATCGTGTTCTGGTTGGGCGTCACGTTGATGGTGATGGCGTGGGTCAGGATCGGACGCGACCGCGAAGCGATGAGCTTGCGCGCGACGTCCGCCACTGTTCTCGTCTGGGCGGCGCCGCTGGTGTTCGCGATCCCGGTCTTCAGCCGCGACGTGTACGCGTACCTCGGGCAGGCTGCGGTCCTCGCTGGTGGATTCGACCCGTACAACGACGGCCCGGCGCACGTGCCCGGCCCGATCGTCGACTCGATGGCGCAGATCTGGGCGCCGACGACGTCGCCGTACAGTCCGGCGTTCATGCTGTTGGCGCGCGGCGTCGTCGCGGTGACCGGAGAGAACGTGTTCGCCGGTGTGATGGCGTTCCGGATCGTATTGCTCCCGGGCTTGTTGTTGGCGTTGTGGGCGGTCCCGCGGATCGCCGCGCACTTCGGCGCGAGTCGGCGGTCGGGGCTCTGGTTCGCCTTGCTGAATCCGCTGCTGTTGATCCACCTGGTCGGCGGTCCGCACGGCGAGATGCTGTTGATGGGCGTGTTGGCCGCGGGCGCCGCCCTCGTGTTGAGCGGGCGGCACACGGCAGGGTTGGTCGTCTTGGGGCTCGCGGTGTCGTTGAAGGTGACGGCGGGCGTGATGGTGCCGTTCGTCGTATGGATCTGGCTCGATCATCTCCGCCGCGAGCGGACGGTCACGATGCGCGACCGGGTAGGCGTCTTCGCTGCGACGGCGGCGATTCCGGCGGCGGTGTTCGCCGCGTTCACGCTGATCCTCGGTCTCGGCTTCGGATGGTTGAACGGTCTGGCGTTCGCGAATCGGATCATCAACCCGTTCACGCTGCCCACGCTGGCCGCCCACCTGTTCGCATGGGTCGCGTCGCCGTTCCACGCATGGAACCTTCACGAGGTGTTGGGGGTCACGCGCACGATCGGGTCCGCCGTGCTCGCGGTGTCGCTCGTCTACTTCTGGTGGCGCGGACGACGCGACGAGCGGACGGCGATGGCGTTTATGTGCTGGGCGATGTTTGCGGTGCTGCTGTTGGAGCCGTCCACGCTGCCTTGGTATTACACGTGGGTCACGGTTCTCGCAGTAGCGTTCACCCTGCCGATGTGGGCGCGGCAGGTCGTCGTCGCGGCGAGCGTCGTCCTGTTGATCCTGTTCCAACCGGACGACTCGATCTTGTTCTACAAGCCATTCGAATCGCTGCTGGCGTTGGCCCTCGGCGTGCTGGCAGCGGCGTCGCTGCGCCACCGGGACCCATTGCGGTTGAACCGGTTCGGAGCTGTAATGCGCGCCCATGGGTGACGCGGCACGTGGCTTCGCGATCGCCCGAGCGCTGACGTCCGACGCCGGCCGCACCTACTATTTGGCTTCGCTGCTACTGCCCGCGCGGCGCAGGCGCGCGGTGCAGGCGCTGTACGCGTACGCCCGGATCGTCGACGACACGGTCGACGACGGCCTGCCCGCGCACCGGGCCGCCGCTCGTGTCGACCTGCTCGAAGCCGGGTTGGCGGCTGCGGTGGCCGGCTCACCCACACCGGATCGGCTGCCCGCCGACGACGCCGACATCGTGGCCGCGCTCGCCGTCGCCGTCCACGACAACGGAATCAGCATCGACACGTTCGGCGCGTTCACCCGGTCCATGCGGATGGACATTCCGGGAACCGACGTGTTCCGCAACAGATATCGGACGTTCGACGAGCTCGCCGAGTACACGTACGGGTCGGCTTCGGTGATCGGCCTCCAACTCGTCCCGGTTCTAGGCGCCGACCCCACGCTCGCCGATGGCGCGGCGCTCCTCGGTGAAGCGTTCCAGTTGACGAACTTCCTGCGTGACGTCGCCGAGGACCTGCGCCGAGACCGGATCTACCTGCCGTCCGACGAACTCGAGGCGTTCGGCGTCGACGAGGCCGCGCTGCGCGCCGACGTCGCACACGGTTCGGCTAGCCGGCCACTGCGCCGCGCCGTCGCCCATCTCATCGCGGTGAACCGCGACCAGTACCGGCGCGCCACACCGTCGATCGCGCGGTTGCCGCGTGGCAGCCGTCCCGCGATCGCTGCGGCCGCACGCTCGTACTGCGACATCCTTCGCGTCATCGAGGAGTCCGACCACGACGTCGTCGCCGCACGAGCCGTCGTGCCGACTAGGACTCGAATCGGTCACGCGGTCGCCGCACTGCCCGCCGGCTGCCGCGTTACCCGCCCGCAGTCGTACGGCTCCTAGCCTGAGGTCAGAACGCTTGAGCCTGAGCGCGACGGAGCATTTCGCGCGCCGAATGCGTGTGCAGAGCGTCCGCAGGCCGCAGCCCGAGGTCCGGCTGATCTTCGAACAGCCAAGCAAGGGCGTCATCTCGTGTGTATCCGCCGTCGAGCAGGATCGTGACGAGACCTTCGAAGTGCTTCGCGAGTCCGTCCGGACCGAAAAAGGCCCGCGGGATCACCGGCTCGCCGCCGCGCGATGCGGCGAGCAGATTGTGATCGCGAATGAGCGTACGGACCCGGTTGGTCGAGACCCGCAGCCGGTCTGCGGCCTCGTTGAGGCTCAACACCTCGGCGTCGTCGGGAAGGATGTCGATGGAAAGCGGAAGGGAACCCACGGAGGAAGACACTACCCGCCCACGACCTCAGGGTCACACGACTGCCCTTGCGTTGCGGGTAGATTCGATCACCGTGAGCACTCCCGTCGACCCGCTGATCGGCCGCGTCCTAGAACGCCGCTATCAGATCGACGCGCCGATCGCGCGCGGCGGGATGTCCGCGGTCTACGTCGGCACAGATCTGAGGCTGCACCGGCGTGTCGCGGTCAAAGTGATGGATGCACGCTACGTCGGCGATCCACAGTTCCTGCGCCGCTTCGAATTCGAGGCGCGAGCCGTCGCTGGCCTCAACCACCCCGGACTGGTCGCCGTCTACGACCAGAGCATCGACGGCGAAGTCGCGTTCCTCGTCATGGAACTCGTCCGCGGCGGCAGCATCCGGGAACTGCTCCGCGAACGCGGACCGATGCCGCCGCACGCGGTGGCCGCGATCGCTATCCCGATGCTCGGCGGCCTCGGCACCGCCCACCGCGCCGGGCTCGTACACCGCGACGTGAAACCCGAAAACGTCCTGATCTCCGATTCGGGCGACATCAAGGTCGCCGACTTCGGACTCGTCCGCGCCGTCGCCGAAGCCGGTGTCACATCGGCGAGTGTCATCCTCGGCACGGCCGCGTACCTATCTCCCGAACAGGTGTCGTCGACGGACATCGATGCGCGCAGCGACGTGTACTCGGCAGGCGTCCTCCTGTTCGAACTCCTCACCGGCCGTCAGCCGTTCAGCGGTTCCACCCAACTCGCCCTCGCCTACCAGCGCCTCTCCTATGACGTGCCCGCCCCCGGCGACATCATCGACGGGGTCCCGCCGCAGTTCGACGACATCGTGCTGCGTGCGACCGAACGCCACCCGGACGACCGATTCGTCGACAGCTTCGCCATGCAGCACGCGGTACTCGACGCCGTCGACGAACTTGGACTGCCTGCGTTCACCGTCCCAGCACCCCACCAGGCGTCGGCCCGCGTCACATCGGCGATCGCGCGCCCCGTCCAGCCACCGCAAGCACCGCGCGCAGTGGTCGGGACACGGCAGTCGACCGATCCAGACGAGTTCTACGGTGACCTCGGCCATGCAGGCGATGACTACCGGGACGACGACTATACGGACGATGAATTTTCCGACGACGACTACGGGGACGCCCCGTACTCCGACAGCCCGTACGCCGACCGCGAGTACCCGGACTACGACGAGCGTGCATTCGCTGCGCGACGGGAGCATCGAGGGACGGCACGCGCCGACACCCGCCGGGACGACGTCGCCGCACCGATTCCGCAGGCCCGCCGACTGACCGCCCTCATATGGTGTTTCCTGATCGTCGCGGCCGGGGCCGGCATCGGCGCCCTCGGTTGGGCGATCGGCGCGACACTGGCCTGAGCGACCCGGCCATCGGTTCGTCTGTTCGTAGTCCGTCGTTCATACGAATTCTGTCACGCATGTCGTTTGCGCGCCGTTTCTGTCGTACCCCGTTCGTAGCTTGATGTCCGCAAGGCACCCCGGTCTTGCTTCCACCTCTCGCTCGTGATTCCACAACGCGTGAACTCACCGGGCCCCCGTAGAAGGACACCTCATGCTTTCCTCCCCCAAGTTCTCGCTGCGCAGCGCCGCTGTGGCCGCCGTAGCGGCCGTCGCCCTCGTCGCGACCATCGCATCCGGCGAAGAGGACACCGCCGAGAAAGTCGACGGTGAAACAGGTACCCAGCAGACGGCCGACTTCGCCGTCGGTGACACCGTCAAACTCGGCGACTGGCAGGTAAAGGTGCACGGCGTCCAGGACCCCTACATCTCGCAGAACGAGTTCATCACGCCGGACGCAGGCAACCGCTACGTGGTCGTCGACACTGAGGTCACGAACAAAAGCGACTCGTCTCAGGTCGTGTCGTCCGTGATGTGTTTCGAACTGCGCGACGAGACGAACCGCTCGTACGACGTCACGATTACCGACAACGTGGACACCTCGCTCGACGGCGACGTATCGGCAGACACCTCACGTCGCGGAAGTCTGTCATACGAAGTTCCCGAGACTTCGAAGGAGTTGCAGCTGCAGTTCAAGTGCGACCTGTTCGGCTCCGGCTCGGCGCTGATCAACCTGTCGTGACCGCCGCCCCTGCATCAGACAGCGCGGGCGACCTGCTGCTGAACCGGTTGGGCGGTCGCAGCGGTCGCCGTCCTGCTCCTGAACGATCACCTGCTGAAGTGGCGTTTCGGCGGGATCCTGACGGGCAAGTTGTCCGACATCGTCGGCGTCTTCGTTCTGCCATTGCTGACGCTCGCGATCGTCGAGGTCGTGCTGGCGCTGCACCGTCGCCCGTGGCGCAGCGGTCGGCGCGATGTGCTGGCCCACATCGCCATTGTCGGGATCGGATTCGCGATGGTGAAGTCGATCCCGGCGGTCGGCGACGCCTACGAGTTCGCGGTCGGACTGCTCCGGTCCATCGCGACCGGATCGTTGGACGCCGTCACACCGATCACCGTCTACCGGGACCTGACTGACATCGTTGTCCTGCCCGTTCTGGTCGGGACCTACCTGGTGGCGATGCGCGCACGGCCAGGTGACAGGCCGCCAACATCCATCCCGCCGCGGTCGCCTATCCGCGCAGCATCTCGGCGACCAGGAACGCCAATTCCAACGACTGCTGGGTGTTCAGGCGAGGGTCGCAGGCGGTCTCGTAGCGACCTTCGAGGTCGAGATCGGAGATGTCCTGCGCTCCACCGAGGCATTCGGTGACGTCTTCACCGGTCAATTCGATGTGGACGCCGCCCGGATGGGTGCCCAGCGCGCGATGCACCTCGAAGAACCCCTGCACTTCGTCGACGACACGGTCGAAGTGGCGGGTCTTGAAACCGGTCGACGCGGTGTGCGTGTTGCCGTGCATCGGGTCGCACTGCCAGATCACCTTGTGGCCGGTCGCTTCGACAGCCTGCACGATCGCCGGGAGCACGTCGCGTACCTTGCCGTTACCCATGCGCGACACCAACGTCAACCGCCCCGGGCGGTTGTCGGGGTCGAGGAGCTCGACGTACTCGACGGCCTGCTCGGGCGTCGTCGTCGGCCCGATCTTCATGCCGATCGGATTACTGATGAGCTTCGCCAGCGCCACGTGTGCACCGTCGAGCTGGCGGGTGCGCTCGCCAATCCACAGGAAGTGCGCCGACAGGTCGTACAGGACCTGCTCGTCACCGCCGCGCGGATCGTCGGCCAGACGCAGCATCGCGCGTTCGTAGTCGAGGACGAGCGCCTCGTGAGAGGCGAAGATGGACGCCGACTCGAGACTCGAGTCGGTGACGCCGCACGCGTCCATGAATTTGAGGCCGCGATCGATCTCCGCGGCCAACGCCTCGTAGCGAGCGCCCGCCGGTGAGGTGCGGACGAATTCGCGGTTCCAGTCGTGCACGCGCGCCAGCCGCGCCTCGGCTCCGGTGAGCGCACGCACCAAGTTCATCGCGGCGGACGCGTTCGCGTACGCGCGGACCAGCCGCGACGGGTCGTGGACGCGCGAAGCCTCGTCGGCGGCCAACGAATTCACCATGTCGCCGCGGTACGACAGGAGGCCGAGCGCGTCCTTGTCGGACGAACGCGGTTTGGCGTATTGCCCGGCAATACGGGCCACCTTGACCACCGGCAGGCTCGCGCCGTAGGTGAGGACGACGGCCATCTGCAGCAGCGTCCGAATGTTTCCCTTGATGTGCGGTTCCGTGTTTGCCGCGAACGTCTCCGCGCAGTCCCCGCCCTGAAGCAGGAACGCCCGACCGTGCGCCACCTCGGCGAGTTGACCAGCGAGGTTCTCGACTTCGGTCGGCATGCAGATCGGCGGAACGCTCTCCAGGACCGTGCGCATCTTCCGCGCTTCTTCGGCAGGCCAGTTGGGTTGCTGGAGCGCGGGGCGTGCGAGCACGTCCTCGAACCGGGCGGCCAACGAGCCGGGCAACGGCGGCAGTTCGGGAAGTTCTTCGAGCGGTACGTCTACGGTCCAGTTCACCACGCTATTGAGCCTATCCTGCGTCGTCGGCGGCCGAGCGCGCCGCCTCGATCGAATGCCACTTGTTCAGGTTGTGCCGCGCATCGGCCAGCGCGTCGTGCGCATCCTTCGGCGCGCGCGGCAGTTTGGGCGAGCCAGCCGCCTCCCAGTGCTGCCGCAGCTCCCTGGTGAAGCGAGGCATGTTCCGCGGCAGTTCCGTCATCGGCCCCCACAACTGGCACAAGACGACGTGATCGTAGGCCGCCACCCATGCCCACAGCTCGATGCGTCCCTCGCCCGCGGTGAGGAACTCGTGCAGGTCGTCGCGGATCGCACGCCGTGACTTCCAGGCCTTATCGGCGGGCGACGGAAGTTTGTCCAGCACATTGACCCGCACCCAGCTGCCGGCCCGACCGGGGTCGAACTCGGTGGAGCATGCATAGAACTCGCGGCCGTCCTCGGCGACGACCCCGATTGACACCAGTTCGATCGTCGTCCCGTCCTCGATGAACTCTGTGTCGTAGAAGTAGCGCACGGGGTGAAGGTTAGCGCGGACCGTGAGTCCATAATCGTCCTATGCCCTCTTCGACCCGCGCCGCCGAAGCCGTGTTGCGCCAGTGGCGGCCCGGGCCGGTGGTGTCCGTGCTCGCCGCACTCGCGTTCGTCGCGTCGTCCACACTGCAGATCGCAGGTGTCCCATTCACCTCCAGTTGGGGGACGCGGACCCGCTTCGACATGGACGTGTACCGCCTCGGCGGCCAACTCTGGCATCAAGGGTTCAGCCTGTACGCCGACGGGTCGCTGCCATTCACGCAGGACGGGATCTGGCTGCCGTTCACCTATCCCCCGTTCGCGGCGCTGCTCTTCACACCGCTTGGCGAACTGTCGTTGGTGGTGACGAGTATCGGCGTGTCGATCGTGACCGCCGTCCTGCTCGTGTACGTGACCACACTCACGCTGCGCGTGCTGGGGGTCGGCGATCGCACGAACCGGTGGCAGATCTCACTTCTCGCGTCGACGGCCACGGTGTGGTTCAACCCGTTCTGGATGACGCTCGGCTTCGGCCAGATCAACATGGTGTTGATGGCGCTGATCATGGTGGACATCTTCGTCGTCGGGCGGCACGGCCGCGCCGGCACCGCGGTGCAGGGCGTCCTGGTGGGTATCGCGGCGGCGGTCAAGTTGACGCCGTTGGTGTTCTTGGGCGTGTTTCTGGCGGCGGGCCGCGTCCGCGCCGCCGTGGTCGGCGTCGCGACGTTCGTGGCAGCCGCGTTCATCGGCTGGTTGTGGATACCCGACGATTCGGTGACGTACTGGACCGACACGCTCTTCCACACCGGTCGTATCGGCGAGCCGGAGGGGCGAATCAACCAGAACCTCAACGCACTGTGGTTGCGACTGTTCGACGACGGCGGCTCCACCGCGTCGATCCTGTGGCTGGTGACGAGTCTGCTCGTCACGATCCCCGCCGTCTACGCGGTGCTCGCGGCGCGTCCACGTGACGCGTTCGCGCCGGGCCCGATCGGCGGGCGCGTTGACGCGATGGTCGTGGCGTGCAGCGTCGCGGTCTGGGGCCTGCTCGTCTCGCCCACCACGTGGGCGCACCACTGGGTGTGGTGTGTCCCGGCCATCGCTACGTGCCTGGTGTTCGTGTCACGAACCGGCGACCGACGGGTCGCGACCGTGTATGGCGTCCTCGCGGGCGTCGGAGCCGTCATCTTCGCGGTCGGCCCGTTCCAGCTCCTCCCGCCGATCCAAGACGGTTGGGCATGGTGGCAGCACATCGTCGGCAACACATATCCGGTGTGGGGCATCGCGCTGCTCTTCGCGTTCTGGCGGATGCCGTACCGGACAAGCGTGACCGCGGCCTGAACCTGTCGGCCCGACCCAGCGGGTCAGGCTGCCGGCTGGTCGGGGCCCATGATGTCTTCGGCCTTCGTGTAGGTGCCATCCTCGTTCTTGAGTTTCGCCGCATAGATGTCGACGTACTGCTGGCCGCTGAGCCGCATCAGCGCATACATGATCTCGTCGGTGACCGCACGTTCGATGAAACGATTGCCCGCCATGCCCTCGTAGCGCGAGAAGTCAAGCGGCTCACCGACTTTCAACGTGATCCGAGTGGGACGCGGCAGGATGGTTCCGGGCGGGTTGATGCGGTCGGTGCCGATCATCGCGACCGGGATCACCGGGTTGCCTGTCTCCAATGCCATGCGGGCGAGACCGGTCTTCCCTTTGTAGAGGCGACCGTCCGGCGATCGAGTGCCCTCCGGGTACAGGCACAGCAGTCCGCCACTACTGAGGACTCGCCTACCCGCCGACAATGCGTTCGCGGCAGCGCTCGCCCCGGACCGGTCGATGGGAATCTGTCCGGACGAGGAGAAGAACCACTTCTGGAACCGCCCCTTGAGGCCGGAACCAGTGAAGTACTCCGACTTGGCGAGGAAGTAGATCCGCCTGTGCGCCATGAGCGGCAGATAGAAGCTGTCGACGACCGCGAGATGATTGGACGCGATGAGCGCCGACCCGCTCGTCGGGATGTTGTCGTGCCCTTCGATGCGCGGGCGTCCCATGAGCCGCAACGCGGGCCCCATCAGTACGTACTTGAAGAGGAAGTACCACATTTGTGTTGCCGTGTTCCCTTCTATCCGGAGCCGCGCGGCCCGACGGACACGTGGATCATTTTACTTCGCCGCCAGCACGCGCCGCGGTCAGTCCTTGCCTTGCCACCTCGGCGGCTCCGATGACACCCGCCGTCTCCCCCAGCTGGGTGCCCCGGATCCGAGCGAGTTGCCGGTGGCCCGCGCCGGTGACCGACGCGGTGTAGTGCTCGCGGGCGTCGTCGAGGAACAGTCCCGATGCGGCTCCGACACCGCCTGCGAGAACAATGAGGTCCGGGTCGAAGACGTCGGCAATCATGCCGAGGCCGATGCCCAGCCAGCGAGCGAGATCCGTATACGCGGCGACCGCGACCGGATCTCCGTCGGCGGCCGCCGCCGCAACCCGACGACCAGTGAGGGAACCGGGGTCCGCATCCGATTCGGCAGCCAGCACGCTGCGCGGAAAGCGTTGCGAAGCAAGGATTTCGACGGCCGTGTCGACGAGCGCGGTACCGCTGCAGTAGCGCTCCCAGCAGCCGCGTTTGCCGCACCCGCACGGCCGCCCGTCGGGGACTACCGTCAGATGCCCTAGTTCGGGGGCGACGCCAAAGCTCCCTCGGTAGATCTCCCCGCCAAGAAGCAGACCGGCGCCGATGCCGGTGCCGATGGCCAGGACGAGAGTGTTGTGGCCGCGGGCAGCCGCCCCGAAATGGAGTTCGGCGACGGCCGCCGCGTTCGCGTCGTGCTCGGCGAACACCGGTATGCCGATGCGGGCTGCCATGTCGTCGGCGACCGCGGCCTCCTGCCACGCCAGGTGTGGCGAAAAGCGTACGAGCCGACGGTCAGGGGTCAAGAATCCGGCGATCGCCAACCCGACTGCGTCGATCGCCCACCGGTCACGCAGTTCGCCGACGAGCCGGTCGAGGCAGTGTTCCAACGCTTCGGTCGTCGCCGGGGTCGCAGTCCGCAGGGTGTCGAGGATCCGTCCAGTCGAGTCGACCACACACGCCCGGACACTCGTTCCGCCGATATCGATGCCGACGGTCAGATTCGATCCGGTCTGTTCCACGTCTACCGCCCCGGGGTCGCGATCTGTACCGGGATCGACTCGAACCCGGTCGGTGTGCCCGTCGGACTCGCCGGAGCCGAGCGCAACATCTCAGCGACGGCCTCAAGGACGGTAATGAACGCAGTGAGAATACGTGCCAGGAGATCACCGAACTCGGCCACGAGGGTGCCCAGTTCGCCGAAAAGATCGGGCATCGCGCCGGAACGCAACGCCGACGCCGCCTCGCCCTGCCCGCCGCCGATCAGCGCGGCCAACTGGTCGATTGTTGTCGCGAATCCGAGGAGCAGTTCCTGCACCGGGTCGCCGTTCGTGGCGTCACCGGCGCGGTGATCGCGCTCGTGGTCGGACATCTCGGCGACTCCTGTCACGTGGTCGGTTAGCGGACAGTCGGTTGGCGGACACGGGAACAACGAACGATACCGGGCGCTTCGGCGTCCACCAACGGTGGAGGTAGGCGACCATGTGAGGAAATCCTACTGGTCGCGCCTCACTCGGGCGGATCCTGTTCGATGGTTTCGGCAGGCGATGACGATCCCGGTCGGCCGGTGTTCCGCCGGTCCGCGGGCCACACCGCGGCGTCCGGGGTGAACCGCACACTCAGCGCGCCGTCTGCCCAGTCTGCGCCGACCACGCGGCAGCGACGCAGCACCGACGGGAGCCGCACCGGGTGCCGGAATCCGGCGACTGCGACGAGCAAGTCGTCGCCCGACCTGCCAAGGCGGAGCCGTTCCGGTTCGGGCATGCTCTGCCGCCACTTGAGTTCGAACACGGTGTCGACGCCGTCCCCGGAGAGTTTCGCCACGGACAGCGCACCGCTCCCATATGGGCGGCCGCTTGGTGCGGGGACCGGGACCGACACTTTGCGGATCCGGGAAAGCCGGTCCAGCACTCCGGCAGACGCGATCTCCTGCACCCGCACGTCATCGAGGTCGCCGAGGAGCCCGCGCACCGTCGCTGCGGTTGCCGCCGTCGACCTGTCCCGGTCGCCCGCACTGACTAGCACGGACCGCAACGGCAGCGCGGTCAGTTCAGCGATGGCCACTTGGTCGGCGACGGCTCTGCGCCCACGTTCAGTCGGGTCGATGACGAGGTGAGCGGCCACCGAGTGCGGGTCGGTGAATAGGTCGGCGAGGTCTCGGCAGTCGCGGTCGATGCCTTCCACCGCGGCCGACAGCTGCGCGAGTACGGGCTTCTCCCCGGCCTGTGCGAGTCGTTTGGCACGGGGCCACATCCGTTCGATCGCAGCGGACAGGACGGTCGGCGCGCGCAACAATGTGAACGGGTCCCCGACCCCTGAAAAGTCGACGACGATCCGCCGCCACCGGCCGGATGTCGCCGCGTCGCGGACACGACGCAGCAGCAAAAACTCGGCCGCACCGGGCAGATTGGTGAGTTCCCCGGGCGCGATGGACGCGAGGGTTCCTACCACCGGCAACGCGCTCCGTCCCGCAGTGAGTGCGGTGAGGGCTGCGGTGAACTCGGCCCACGCCTGCTCGATGACATCGAGGTGCTCCACATGCAGGAGGTCGACGCCCGAAGTCACCGGCACCGGTTCACCCGGCACCCGGTACACGCCCAGCCAGGACGGCATCGGTGAACGTGCATCGAGCGTGATCAGCAGGGTGTCGCGCTGCTGACCGGCGATCGGCAGCACCGCACCGCGTTGGGACGCCGGCACTCCCGTGAGCGCGGCCGCCGCGGCCAGCACGGAGACGCCCGAGCCACCGGGCCCGAGCACCAGATGGATGTCAGCGAGATCGATCAGCCTTCGACCCTCTTCTTGAGGTCACTGAGCGCGGCCTCCGTGATCGCCTTCTCCGCGCGTCGCTTGAGTTGGCTGATCATCGGGATCTGGAGATCGACGGTCAGCGTATAGGTGACCTTCGTCGATCCCGGCACCTGCTGGATCAGTTGGTAACGCCCCTGCTGGCCGCGCTGCAGTTCACTGGACACCAACTCCCACGACACCCCCGAACCGTCATCGGACCACTGGTACCGCAGTTCATAGGTATCGGCCAGGACGCCAGCATCGAGAACAAAACGGACGTGAGTGCCGCGACCGAGTGCGTCGCGTTCGAGCACCGTCACTTCTCGAGCCGCACCGACCCACTCCGGGTAATTCTCGAAATCAGCGATGACAGACATGACGGCGTCGACGTCGGCTCCGACGACCGTCGACTGTTCGGTGTGGTCGCTCATGCCACGGCCTCTCGGACTGCGGGCGCGCCCGCGACGCGACCGGCTTCCAGAGTCTGCTTCACGTCGAACGCCATCACCTTCCCGGCGATTCGGCGCACCCGGTTGAGTTCGGCGACTGCGTCCAGCCAGGCTCGCGGCTCGGTCGGTAGCGATTCCGCAGGTTCGGCGTGCAAGAAATAGTGGAGGATAAATCCGTCCATCCGTTGCTCGCACCAAATCTCCATAGTGCCGGCCAGCGGACCGGACACGATCCAGCGCACACCTTCGTCGCCTCGATCTTCGGCGACCCGCAACGTCAGGTCCGGCCACCACCGACGCCAGCGGGCGCGGTCGCCGACAACGGCTCCTGCCAGCGACACGGAGGCAGCGACGAAAGCGTCGTCGGCTACCTGGATGCTCGTCACCAAAACAGCATCACACACCGGCGACGAAAGGGGAAAGCCGCCTCGGGCACGTCACACCGACGGCAGCAGATTAGACTTTCAAATGATTGAGCAACGCGTCTTGTCACATAGATCGCTCCGGAAGGTGTATTCAATGGCTGAGTGCCGTGTCCCCGCAGGTTTCGTCACCCCGAAGGAGCGGAATTCGGCCGACGTCCTCTATGACATCGCCGCGGCGACGCCCGGAAAGACCGTCTTCCGTGTCCAGCAGGGCGAACAGTGGGAGCCTCTGTCGGCGGGCGACGCTGTCAGCCGGATCCGTGCTCTCGCCAAGGGCTTCATCGCTTCAGGGGTCGAACCGGGCGACCGTGTGGCACTCCTGTCCTCGACTCGCCTTGAGTGGACGCTGATCGATTTCGCGATCTGGTCCGCGGGCGCGGTCCCCGTCCCGATCTACGACTCGTCGTCGGGCCCGCAGATCGACTGGATCCTGCGCGACTCGGGCGCTGTCGCGATCGTCGTGGAGACACCTGCTCACCGCGCAACCGTCGACCGGCTCGAATCAGTGACCGACGCCGTTCAGGTCTTCGCAATCGACGCACCGGACGGCAACGGCATCGTCGAGCTGTTCACCGAGCGCGGCGCCGCCATAACTGATGAGCAACTCGACGATCGACGCCGCCATCTGACGTCCGAAGACCCAGCGACTCTCATCTATACCTCGGGCACGACGGGGCGCCCGAAGGGCTGCATGCTCACGCACGCCAACATGCTCGGCGAGATCAGCGGTGTACTCGAGTCGTCGCTGAGCACCCTCCTCGGACCGGAGAAGCGTCTACTCCTGTTCCTGCCGATGGCCCACGTACTGGCCCGCGCTATCAACCTGGTGGCCATCGAAGCTGGCGTCGAGGTCGGCTATACGAACAACACGAAGGATCTGCTACCGATCTTCGCGCAGTTCCAGCCGTCGCTGATCCTGTCGGTGCCGCGCGTGTTCGAGAAGGTGTTCAACTCGGCGCGCCAGGGCGCGCATGACTCGGGCAAGGGCAAGATCTTCGATCTCGCCGCTGACACCGCTGTCGAGTTCTCGAAGGCCGGCTCGAACGCAGGTCTCGTGCTGCGCGGTAAGCACGCCTTGTTCGACAAGCTCGTCTACCGCAAATTGCGTGCGGCGCTCGGCGGCCGGTGCGAGCTCGCGATCTCCGGCGGTGCACCGCTCGGACCGCATCTCGGGCACTTCTTCAGCGGCGTGGGCATTCCCGTCTACGAAGGCTACGGGCTCACCGAGACGACAGCCGCGATCTGCGTGAACACTCCCCACGAGGTACGGGTGGGCACAGTCGGACGCCCGCTGCCCGGCAACGCCGTCCGCATCGGTGACGACGGCGAGATCCTGCTGTCCGGTGAGGTCGTGTTCGCCGGTTACTGGAAGAACGAGGAGGCGACGGCCGCCGCGCTCACCGACGGTTGGTTCCACACCGGGGACATCGGAGCCCTCGACGCCGACGGCTACCTGTCGATCACCGGTAGGAAGAAGGAGATCATCGTCACCGCGGGCGGCAAGAACGTGTCCCCCGCACCGATGGAGGACGTCGTCCGGACGCATGCGCTCGTGTCGCAGGCGATGATTGTCGGCGACCAGAAGCCGTTCATCGCGTCGCTCATCACGATCGACCCTGAGACCTTCGACGGCTGGAAATCGCGGAACGGCAAGAACGCCGAAGCATCGGTCGCCGATCTAGCGGACGACGCCGCACTCGTCGCCGAAGTTCAGTCCGCCATCGACCAGGCCAACGAGACCGTCTCCCACGCGGAGTCGATCAAGAAGTTCCGAATCCTGCCGAGCGACTTCACCGAGGAGACCGGAGAACTCACGCCGACGCTGAAGGTCAAGCGAAACGTCGTCGCCGAGAAGTTCGCCGACCAGATCGAAGCCCTGTACACGAAGTAGATCCTGACCGCAGGTACTATTCGACGCATGTCGAGTCCTGAGTCAGACAGGTCAGGGGCTGTCGGTCACACCGCCAGCCCCGCAGAGCACTGAACACATCCGCCCGCGATCTGCGCGGGCGGGTTCGGCATACTCCGGGCCGCTGGCCGTGGTGACGAGAAGAACCATCTTCTGACCACTCACCTCGGAGTACTCGATGCCCTTCGCCCTCTACCTGCTTGCCCTGGCGGTCTTCGTCATGGGCACTTCAGAATTCATGCTTGCGGGTCTACTACCCGCTATCGCAACCGACCTCGGTATCGCCGTCGGCACCGCGGGCCTGCTGACCTCCGCGTTCGCCATCGGAATGGTCGTTGGCGCGCCTTTGATGGCTGCGTTCGCCCGTCGGTGGCCTCCGCGAGCCGCACTACTCGTCTGTCTACTCGTGTTCGCAACATGCCATGTGTCTGCCGCGGCCACCCCGGTCTTCCCGGTCCTCCTCACCGCCCGGGTAGTCAGCGCCATCGCGAACGCAGGATTCCTCGCGGTCGCCCTGTCGACGGCGACCACGCTGGTGCCCGAAGACAGAAAGGGCCGCGCACTCGCGATCCTGCTGTCCGGCACGACGATTGCCACAGTCGCGGGAGTGCCCGCCGGGGCTCTTCTCGGCGCCGCGGCCGGATGGCGTGCGACTTTCTGGGCGATCGCTGTGCTGTGCATTCCAGCCGCGATAGGCGTCCAATTCGGTATTCGGAGACGCGCACATCCCGCGGCCGAGACGCCGAGGCTGCGCGCCGAGCTCGGCCAGCTTCGCTCGCGCCGTCTCCTGCTCACGATGACTCTCGGCGCGCTCGTCAATGGCGGCACCTTCGCTGCTTTCACGTTCCTGGCGCCGGTGGCGACCGATACAGCGGGGTTGGGGGACGCCTGGATCTCCGTCGTGCTCGTCATGTTCGGTGTCGGATCGTTCCTCGGCGTCACGGTCGCGGGACGCCTGTCGGATCACCGGCCGGGTCTGGTGCTTGCGGTCGGTGGCCCGCTCCTGTTGACCGGATGGATCGCGCTGGGCTCAGTCGCGTCGCACCCCGCACCCTTCGTCGTCCTCGTGCTCGTCCAGGGGCTGCTGTCGTTCGGCGTGGGCAGCACGTTGATCGCGCGAGTGCTCTACGCCGCTGACTGCGCGCCGACGATGGGCGGTTCGTATGCGACCGCAGCACTCAATATCGGCGCCGCGGCCGGACCCGTTCTCGGCGCGCTCGGACTCGCGACCGGAGCCGGTGCACTCGCACCTGTGTGGGCCGCGGCCGCCCTCACCGGTGTGGCCCTCGTGGTGATGTTTGTGTCAAAGAATCAGCTAAGGGCGGTGACGGCGCAGATGCCCGGATGACTCACCGGTTAGAGCAGGCGCATCAGACGGGCGGCCTGGTGGCGCCACTGCCAATGCTGGACGATCCAGGCTCGTCCCTTCGCGCCCATCGCGCCCGCGAGTTCGGTGTCTTTGAGGAGCACCGTGATCGCCTCGGCGACCCGTTCCCGGTCGCGGCCGTCGACGACGGTACCGGTCACCCCATCGCGGACTGTCTCGGGGGCGCCACCCGAGTCGCCCGCGACGACGGGCACACCGCTCGCGGACGCTTCAAGGAAGACGATGCCGAGCCCCTCGACGTCGAGACCTCTGCCGCGCGTACGGGTGGGCATCGCGAACACGTCGGCCATCGCGTGATGTTTCGGCAGTTCATCGGACGGCACGGATCCGGTGAACGTCACCGAATCGCTCACCCCAGCCTTCTCAGCCAGTTCCCGCAGGCGGTCGCCGTACGGCCCGCCGCCGACGATCATCAGCCGAGCGTCCGGCACCTCGCGCAGAATCGACGGCCACACCTGGATCAACACGTCCTGGCCCTTGCGGGGCACGAGCCGAGACAGGCATAACACGACGGGAGCGTCGCCGATCCCATAGCGCTCCCTCAGTTCCGCTCGGGCCGCCGCGTCGGGCGCGAACCTGCCCGTGTCCACCCCGCACGGCACGTACTCGAGCGCGGCGTCGCGCCCGAACGCCGCCGAGAAGCGACCGCGCGTGTATCTGCTGACGTAGGTGACGACGTCCGTGTGGACCCCGATGTAGCGCAGCACTTGGCGCGACCCGGGCAGCATCGACCAGCCGACTTCGTGGCCGTGGGTGCTGGCGACGATACGGCGGGCACCCGCCTTCCGCAGTCGCGGCGCGAGGACCGCGAGCGGGGCGGCCGCACCGAACCAGACAGTGTGGACGTCATGTTCGCGCACCAGTCGCGCGGCGCGGCGCGCGACAAACGGGGTCGGCAGCATCAGCGACGTGCGGTGCCGGACGATCCGGTATGGGGCCGCCGCGTCGTACTCGTCGGAGCCTTTCCACTTCGGTGCGTAGACGACAACGTTCTCCGGCGGTAAGAAGCGCAGCAGATTCTCCAGATATGACTGAATTCCGCCGGCCCGCGGTGGGAAGTCGTTCGTCACCAGCAGCGTCGTCCCGGTCATCGGACCTGGGCGCGCAACCATGTCTGCCACTGCTTCACCAACGCATTCTTGTCGTGCCCGACTGCCGTCTTCATCGCGGCGTCCATCGCTGGGGTGTCGCCGGCAGCGGTCATCTTGCGGTACATGTCTTTGAGCTTGGACTCGCCGTACTTGTCGGCGACGAACGCGGCGAACGACCACGCACTCTGGTAGGCGACGCGGGCCGCATCGCTGTCGACCGCGAAGTCCGAGTCGACGGGCAGCTTCTTCGGCACTCGGTCGGCTGCGACCTCCACCGCGAGGTCCGGCGCGGCGTCTACGAATTCGCGGTACGTCCCCTTGCGCCCGACGTATTCGGGGACGCCTTCGGTCAGCCACATCGGGGAGATCTCCGACGTGGACAGCCGCGTCGCGACGTGCATGAGTTCGTGTCGCAATACAACGGCGAGCGCCGGTTCGGAAAGGTCGACAGCGTTGGGCGAGAGCACGATCCGCTGTCCGACGACTTGCTTGGCACGCCTGTCGATGCGCGAGAACACGGTGGCCGCCGCGGCCACCGTGGTGTCGCTCGCGGCGGTGCGGGTCAGACCGGAGAACTCGGTCTGATCGCCGGTCGTGACGACCGCGGCTTTCTGCGTCCAGTCGTCACCCCAGAACTTGCTGACTGCGGCGATCGCGTTGGGCAGGATCGACTCGATGCGCGTGAGGGTCTTATCGGTTTTCGGATACGAGAGGATCACCGACGTTCCACCCGCGGTGCGCACGTCGGCCGCGGCCAGTCCCGTGAATTCCCACGGCCCGACTTCGGCAGGCGGCGCAGGCTTGGCCGTCGTCGGCTGGGGATTCGACGCGGACGCTGCGTCGCCGAGGACCTTCCAGTCGTCACCGTAGCGGGCGAAGACCATCGTCTCGGTCAGCGAAACTTCGGGTTCGGCGAGGCCCGGTGTCGACGAACCACCGAGCGCGTAGGTGAGTTCGACGGGGGTCACCCAAGTGTCGCTGGCGCCTGCCTCGTCGACCTTCGCCGCTAGCGCCGGGTCGACCTGCCATTCCGGTCCGGTGCTCGGCGCCACCCGATAAGTGAACGATGTGGTGGCGAGGGGGCCTCCCCGCCGGCCGCGGTTCTTGCTCGGCGCGAACGCCGCGACGGCGGTGTGAAGTCGATCGATGATCGATCGCGGTGCCGCATCGTCGATCAGCCCGTCAAGACCGGCGCGATCACCGGTCCGGAGCACCGACGAGAGTTCGTCGAGTAGGGCTCCCACTCCGTCGGTCCGCTGCTGTTCGAACGGGTTGAGGGGTGTTGTCGACGCGCCGGCAGACGAGGCGGTCGAATGTTCGGACGAGTCCGAACACGCAGCGACCGTCCCGACCACAGTCAACGCGACTGCGACAGCCGCCGCTGCGGCGCGAGGCGCGACGGCGGCCACTCAGTACCGTCGCGCAGCGTTGTACGGGCCAGCTTTGTCGACCGGCACGACTGCCACGGGAACACCGAATGTAGAGGCGTGGACGACGAAACCGTCGCCGACGTACATGCCGACGTGTGACGCATCCGGGTAGTAGATGATGAGATCACCGGGTTTGAGGTCCTTGCGGTCGACCGGTGTGCCTCCGCCGAGCTGCGCCTCGCTAGTGCGCGGAATGCTCTTGTGGGCTTGCTTGTACGCCCACAACATCAGGCCCGAACAGTCGAACTGGTGCGGCCCGGTCGCGCCCCACACGTACGGGTCGCCGATCCGTGAGATCGCGGCCTGGAGTGCGACGAGCGCAGGCGCCGTCCCCTTGGGGATGGCACTCGCGTCGAACGCGTATTTCGGGCCGCGGAGTGCGGCGAGCTGTTTGCCGGTGAGTGACTTGTAGACCGCCCGGATCTGGACTGCTTCGAGCTGCAGGTCGGCTTGCTTGGCTTGCAGGCGACCGCGCTGCTTCTCTGCGACAGCGACGGCGTCGCTGGCGTCCCGCGCCGACTTGTCGGCGTTCGCCTTGGCTTCCCGCGTCTCACGAGCGATCGCGGTGATCGACCGCAGGTCGGCGGCCGACTGACGCGACATGACTTCGAGTCCCGACATGTTGTCCAGGAGGCTCTGCGGGGAGTCACTGACGAGCATCGCGTAAAGGCGGTTGACCCGCGCTCCGCGGTAACTGGCGCGGGCGAGCGCGTCCACCTTCTCCTGCGCCGACGCCATCTGCCCGCTCATCGCGTCGAGCTTCTTGCTCGCTTTCGCCGATGCTCGGCGTTGCACGATGACGGTCTTGCGCTGTACGTCGTACTCGTGCTGCGCCTTGTTCATCGATTCGGTGGTCCGCTCCGCGTCGCGGGAGAGTTCACGGTAGTGAGTCAGGATCTGGTTCGCATTGCGCGACGGCTCCGCGGCCGACTCGGGAGCGACCGGGAGCAGCGCCACGGCCGCCAGCATCACCGCGCCGAGCGCGGTCGCGCGAGCAGTCCGACGTCCAGCGCTTCGATTCGTCTGATCCACCACATGTTCCTTAATACTGAACGGGCGGGTCACACGCGTATCGCGTATGGCCCGCCCGGTTCAAGAGTTCACGACAGACGATACCGCTCAGTAGCGGCGGATGCTCGTCACGCTCCAGTCCTTGACCTTGTCACGCTTGACGGGCACGCCTTCGGTCGAGGCGTGGACGAACATGCCGTTACCTGCGTACAGGCCGACGTGGCCGCCGCCGTTGAACACGAGGACGTCGCCGGGGCGTGCGGCTGCGAGCGAGGCGATCGAGGTGCCGCCGCCCATCTGGCCATAGCTGTCACGGGGGATGGTCTTGCCTGCCTGCCGGTATGCCCACGAGGTGAGGCCGGAGCAGTCGAATGCGCTGGGGCCGGAAGCGCCATACACGTACGGCGAGCCGATCTTCGACTCCGCGTAGTGCAGCGCCTTCTGAGCGCGCACCTGCTGCGGAGTGCCGATCGGCCCCTGCGGGTTGACCTTCGGCACGTGCGGCACCTTCGGCAACAGGTTGTCGGGGACGTCGAACTTGCCGACACCCGGGATGTTGACCGGCGCGGCGTCCGCGGGGCCGACTGCGAGCGCAAGCGACCCGCCGATGGCGATCGAGCCTGCGACTACCGCAGTCGTAGCAACCTTGCGGCCGGTGCCGGGCTTGTCCAAACGGTGTTTAGCCACTGAACTTCAGAACTCCTTGTTGTCTCCCTGACCGCCGACCGGGTTAGCTGTCGGGTTCGGGCCGGAAGATATGGCCCTACGCGTCCGTAGGTCTGGGCGACCTGCGACCGCGATTCACCCCGATTCGCCGGCGCGTTTTCACACGCCCTTGAAAAAGGTGGTTCCCCGGTTCGCCTTCGGAGGGTGAAGGCGATTAGGCGGTGACCCTCCGGGCGTCTCCCAAGTACTGGTTGATCACCCTGAGTGGAAAGTCTCGAAAAGATTACGAAACCCTGACGCAGATGTCCACCAACCCCGCACCAAAGTCGACACACAGTCGTGTCAGACGGCGCGGAGCACGTCCCACGCGCCCGACCCGAATAGGCGATGACCTGCGGTGACACCAGCTATTGCACTGCGTGCCGATTCGTCCGAAATCATCCCTGTGGCGACGAACACATCAACGGCGGACTCGATGTCCACCGAGTCGGAGTCAGAGGTATAAGTGCTGGTGACAGGGTCGAACAGGACCTGCATCATGCATCCGTCGCATTCGCGATTACGGGCCGGGCAGGTGGCGCAGTCGATTCGCATTGTGATCCGCCTCTCATTTGTGGTTCGTTGGACAATCTCCGCGCGCTCCGACTGTCCCAGGCGTGTCGCGGGAAGGTCGGATTGTCTCGACCTCGAGTGCAGACTACGAATCCCCTCCGACAATTTCCCTTCCGACAACCTTTGAGGACGGTCCCGACCCGGGGTTCGACGGACGTTCATGTCGGTGGGGTCCCCTACCGTGCCCACCATGACCACCGGACAGCTGTCCTTCGCCGATCTCGACGATGACGACGAGTTCGCCGACAAATCCTTGTTCGAGACGACGCTGGTCGTCGTCGACCTGGAGACGACGGGCGGAAGCTCGGACACCGACGCCATCACCGAGATCGGTGCCGTCAAGATCCGCGGCGGCGAAGTTCTCGGAGAGTTCGCGACACTCGTCGACCCGGGCCGCGAGATTCCGCCGCAGATCGTCGCCCTCACCGGAATCACCACGGCGATGACGTACGACGCACCGCCGATAGAAGAGGTACTGCCCGCGTTCGCGGAATTCGCGCATGGCGCGATTCTCGTCGCGCACAACGCCCGCTTCGACACCGCATTCCTCCGCAAGGCGGCCGCGAGGATGGACTTGCCGTGGCCGTTCACCACGTCGTTGTGCACGGTGGCGATGGCGCGGCGCATCCTCACCCGGGAGGAGGCTCCGAGCGTCAAGCTGTCGGCGTTGGCTGACCTGTTCGATGTGTCGGTCCGCCCGACTCACCGCGCCCTCGACGACGCCCGGGCAACAGTCGACGTGTTCCACCGGTTGCTCGAACGAGTCGGAAACCGCGGAGTGCACACGTATCGCGATCTCACCGACTATCTCCCGCGCTCGACACCCGCGATGCGGGCGAAACGCTCGATGGCCTCTGGCCTGCCCCGGACTCCGGGCGTCTACCTGTTCCGCGGCCCGGGCGACGAAGTCCTCTACGTGGGGACGGCGGTGAATCTTCGTCGCCGCGTCTCGTCGTACTTCTCGGGTTCGGACACACGTCCCCGAATGAACGAGATGGTCTCGCTCGCCGAACGGGTCGAGCACGTGGCGTGTGCGCACGACCTTGAGGCCGGTGTACGCGAACTGACGCTCCTCGCCGCACACAAGCCCGTGTACAACCGGCGTTCGCGCAACCCGCACCGCGGGTGGTGGATCAATCTCAGCCACGAACGGTTTCCTCGCCTGTCCGTCAACCGGACACCCGCGCCAGACGCGATCGGCCCCGTGCACAGCCGCACCGTCGCGGCCGACGTCGCGGACGTCATCAGCGCGGCGGCAGGTCTGCGCAGTTGCACGCAAAACCTCAAGCGAGCCGACCACCACTGGTGTCCGGGCGACGGGGCGGCCGTCGGGCTCCCCGACCCGCTCGTCGCACAGCGTCCCGACCTCTGCCACGCGGCGAGCGAGCGGCCACAGACCCTGCCCGACTACCTGTGCCGGGTCGAAGCCGCTCGCACGCTCCTGTCCGGCGAATCGGATGCGTTGCTCGTCGACCTTCAGCGGCGGCTAATACTTCTCGCCGACACGCGACGCTTCGAGTCGGCCGCCCGCGCGCGAGATCGTCTCGCGGCGACCGTCGACGTCCTGGCCCGTACACAACGTCTCGCCGCAATCGCGTGCATTCGCGAGTTCGTTGTCGCCCGACCGGACGACGACGGAGGCTGGCAGCTGAGCGTCATCCGGTACGGCCGACTAGCGGGCGCGGCGCACGCTGCGCGCGGCGTGCCGCCGATGCCGGTGATCGAGATGATGACGGCCAGCGCAAGTACCGTCGTCGAACCCGCAGACACCGGACCTCTCGGCGGCGCGCCAGCCGAAGAGGTCTCGCTGATCGACCGGTGGATCGCCGAGCCAGGCACACGACTCGTCAGCGCGACCGATCCCCTGTGTTCGCCGATCGGCTCGGCGCAGCGCTGGACCGACTTCGCCCGTGCCGCCCGCCGAGCGAGAGACGCACCGATGCCGCTGCCCGCTAGAGTTGGAGCATGATCACCGCCATCGTTCTCATCGGGGCCGACATCCACCAGATTCCCGAGACCGCGCAGGCGGTCGCCGATATTCCGGGCGTCACCGAGGTCTACTCGTGCGCAGGTGACGTCGACCTGATCGCGAAGGTACGAGTCCGCGACCATGACCAGATCGCCGACGTCGTCACCGGCAGGATCAACCGTCTACCGGGCGTCCGCACCAGCGCCACCCATATCGCCTTCCGCAGTTACGCGAGCGCGGAGGTCGACGGCGGATTCTCCATCGGCGACGACTAGAAGGCTCGAGGCCGACCGTTAGGCCAGCTTGCGCGTCAGCGTTGCCCACTCATCGAGCAGTGCCGCCGCCGCGCCGGAATCAATGATCTCCTCGACGCGAACGACTGCCGTCCGCAGCGCAGCGAGCAGGCCACTATCGTCAAACAGGGCCGTTTGTTCGTAGGCGACGATCGCGGCCGCCGCATTGATGACGACGGCGTCCCGGACCGCTCCACGTGCCCCGTCGAAAAGTTCGCGGGCGATCCGTGCGTTCACGGTGGCATCGCCGCCCTGCAGCGCGGCCAGTTCGACCAACTCGATGCCGAGATCGCGAGGATCGAGAGCGAACCGGCGCATCTGCCCGTTGACGACCTGCCAGACGGTCGTGGAGGTGGTCGTGGTGATCTCGTCGAGTCCGTCGTCTCCGCGGACGACGAGGACCCGGTTGCCACGGTCGACGAAAGCCTGGGCGAGAACCGGCGCCAGATCGTCGAATGCGCAACCGATGAGGCTCGCTTGCGGCGACGCCGGATTCGTCAACGGGCCGAGCACGTTGAAGATCGTCGGGATGCCGATCTGTTTGCGCGGTGGACCGATGAAGCGAAACGCCGGATGGAACACGGGGGCGAAACAGAACCCGATACCGAGTTCTTCGACGCACGCGGTCACCGCGTCCGGCCCGAGCGTGATGGCGACGCCGAGCTCTTCGAGAACGTCGGCGCCGCCGCTCTTCGACGACGCCGCGCGGTTGCCGTGCTTCACCACCTTGATGCCTGCGGCAGCGACGACGACCGACGTCATCGTCGAGATGTTCACGGTGTGCGACCGATCACCGCCGGTGCCGACGATGTCGACGGCTTCGCCGGACAACGTGATCCGGTTGGCCATCCCCAACATCGCGTCGGCCAGGCCGCGCAGCTCATCCGCCGCAGCCCCCTTCATTTTGATGCCGACACCGAAAGCGGCGATCTGCGCGCCGGTCGCCGCGTCGGACATCATCTCGTGCATCGCCCACGCCGCTTCGTCGACCGACAGGTCGAAGCCGTCGGTGACCTTGCCGAGAATCTGTGGCCACGTATGTGTGGGAATGCTCTCGCCGATTTCGGGGGTGCTCACGCGACAACCTTAACGATCAGGTGGCGCGGCAAGCACGGCCCACCCGAGACCGACGCCGCCGTTGCGCGATGCGAGGCTCGCGACGCGGGACCGTTCCTGCGACACGGTGCGCGCGTCGACACGCTGCACCCGAGACAACGCGACCGGCACGAGTGGCGGTTCGACTGTCGGATCATCGGCCAGAATGTCCGTCGCGACGTAGCCCGCCAATGCAGCGGACGCAGTCGCGCTCTCGACCGCCGACGCGGGAAGCGCGATCAGATGGCGAAGCACAACCTTCGACGCCGACTCGAATCCAACAGAATCGAGTACCGTCGAGCTGGCGACCGCGTCGTCGTCGCTCCGCACCACGACGACCAGATCCGAGTCCTCCACCGAGAGTGCCCTCGTCGAGCCACCGCTGCGCCGAAACTTCTTGGCAAGACGGCCGAACACGCCGTCACCTGACTCTCCGCTCATGGCAACGAGCAAACCATGCGGCGGGCCGCCGTTGAAAGGACACGCCGGACCCCCACACTCGGACCGCGCCTACCTGCAGGGGAGGCCAGCGCCGAACCTATTTACCGACCCCGCTGGAAATCGGTTACTACGAACCGTCATACTTCTTGTGTGACTAGCGCTGTGGGTAACTCCGGAACCGCCATCACCTCACGCGTGCACTCGCTGAACCGTCCGAATATGGTCAGCGTCGGCACCATCGTGTGGTTGTCGAGCGAGTTGATGTTCTTCGCCGGCCTGTTCGCGATGTACTTCGTCGCGCGGGCCAATGCCGCTGACGGGTGGCCGCAGCCGCCCGCGCACCTGAACCTGGCGCTCGCCGTGCCGGTGACCCTCGTCCTGATTCTCAGCTCGGTCAC
This sequence comes from Gordonia abscondita, assembly GCF_032711245.1. GTDB lineage: Bacteria > Actinomycetota > Actinomycetes > Mycobacteriales > Mycobacteriaceae > Gordonia. Next base: position 2,964,801 of record NZ_CP128986.1, on the reverse strand, counting down.
CTGCCAGTACGGTGTCTTCGCCGCTGAGCGCGGCGACGTATACGGTCTGCGCCGCTGGTACACGCTCACTTTGGTGATGGGCACGTTCTTCGTCTGCGGCCAGGCGTACGAGTACTACACGCTCGTCGGCGAAGGCCTCACTCTGTCGTCGAACGCATACGGCTCGGTCTTCTACATGGCGACCGGCTTCCACGGCATGCACGTGATCGGCGGCCTCCTCGCTTTCGTGTTCCTGCTGATCCGGACCCGCTTGTCGAAGTTCACACCCGCCCAGGCGACCGCGGCGATCGTGGTGTCGTACTACTGGCACTTCGTCGACGTCGTGTGGATTGCCCTGTTCGTGGTCATCTACTTCATCCGGTAACGGCGGCCAGAACCGTTCAGCCCAGAACCGTTCAGCCCGGTTCACCAGAAACCAGTCCAACCGCTTAGTAGAGAGTCACCGATGAGATCATCTCCACCGAGTTCGCCGAAGCCGCGCGACACGGCGTCGACGCCGTCGCGTGCCAAGTCGCGTCGCAAGCTCCGCCGTCGTGCCACCGGCACGGTCTTCTTGCTCCTCGGCCTCGTCGCCACCGGCCTGATTGCCGGACTGCTCAGTCCAAAGCCTCAGGTCGCGACCGCTGACGACAAAGAGTCGAGCATGATCGCCGCAGGCAAACAGTTGTACGACACGTCGTGCATCACCTGTCACGGAGCCAACCTCGAGGGCGTCACCGACCGTGGCCCCTCGCTGATCGGTGTCGGCGACGCCGCCGTGTACTTCCAGGTCTCGACCGGACGTATGCCGGCGATGCGCGGTGAAGCCCAGGCGCACCGTAAGCCCGCCAAGTTCACAGAAGCCGATATCGATCAGCTCGGCGCCTATGTGCAGGCCATGGGCGGCGGTCCGCGCGCAATGTACGTCCTCAATGACGACGGCCAGATCAAGCGCGACGAGAACGGCTTCCCCGAGCTGCAAATGGACCAGCTGCGCGGCGAGAACCTCGGTCGCGGCTCGGAACTGTTCCGTATGAACTGCGCGTCCTGCCACAACTTCACCGGTCGTGGCGGCGCCCTCTCGGGTGGCAAGTTCGCTCCCCCGTTGACCGATGTGAACCCGCAGCAGCTTTACACCGCGATGCTCACCGGTCCGCAAAACATGCCGAAGTTCTCGAATCGTCAGTTGTCTGTCGACGAGAAGAAGGACATCATCGGCTTCATCCGCTACGCAGACACTGCTGCCCCCTCGGGCGGCTACGGTCTCGGCGGTTTCGGTCCGGCCTCTGAAGGCATGGCCATGTGGGTTGTCGGCGCAGCGGTCATCATCGCAGGCGCCATGTGGATTGGATCACGAAATTGAGCGATTCGAATAAGGACATCCCGTCCGACGAGGAACTCGCGGCGATGTCTCAAGAGGACAAGGTCCGTCTCGGCACGAACCTCGACGGTGTGGAGATCATTCACCGCGTCGAGCGTTACCCCGAGCCGGGCACCACGGCTGAGAAGCGCTCCGAGTTCGTTGTCGCGATCTGGTTCGTCATCTCCGGACTGCTCGCGATCGCGGGCTTCGCACTCTTCATCTGGAACCGGTGGGAATTCACCATGCCGGAGGAAGAGGGCTACTGGGCGTATACGTTCTATACTCCGCTACTCGGCATCACCTTCGGCGGCGCGATCCTGACATTCGGTTTCGGCGTCATCCAGATCACCAAGCGGTTCATCCCGCAGGAGATCTCCGTGCAGGACCGCCACGACGGTGGTTCCTCCGAAGTCGACAAGCAGACGATCGTCGCCGAACTCAAGGACACCGCCGACACGAGCACTCTCGGTCGCCGCAAGGTGATCCTCGGTTCGGCTGTCTTCGGCCTCGGTGCACTGGGACTCGCTGGCGGCGTCGCCGCGATCGGTGGCTTCATCAAGAATCCGTGGGCAAAGCGCGACGACGCGCCCCTGTGGAACACCGGCTGGTCGCCCATCTTCAACGAGACCAAGGGCGAGACGGTCTTCTTGCGCCGCGACACCGGCAACCCGTACCAGGTGGCTCTCGTCCGCCCAGAGGATCTGGACGCCGGTGCCATGGAAACGGTGTTCCCGTGGCGCGTCTCGGACGGCTACGGCGATACCGAAGAGTCACGTCACAAGCTCCTCGAAGGAATTCGCGGCATCCGCAACGCAGTCATGCTGATCCGTTTCCGCCCCGAGGACAACGCGAAGGTCATCAAGCGACGCGGCCAGGAGAGCTTCAACTTCGGCGATTACTACGCGTACACGAAGGTCTGCAGCCACCTCGGCTGCCCGACGTCGCTGTACGAGCAGCAGACGCACCGCGTTCTGTGCCCGTGCCACCAGTCGCAGTTCGACGCGCTGGAGTTCTGCAAGCCGGTCTTCGGTCCTGCTGCACGCGCGCTGGCTCAGCTGCCTATCACTGTCAACAACCAGGGCTACATGGTCGCCAACAGCACCATCAATGAAGGAGACTTCATCGAGCCCGTCGGACCGGCATTCTGGGAGCGTAAGTCATGACAGTCGCCGACCGCCTCGCCACGCAGGCAGAAGAGGTCGACTCCAGGTATCACCTCGCTGCCGGCATGCGCCGCCAGATCAACAAGGTGTTCCCGACCCACTGGTCGTTCCTCCTCGGTGAGGTCGCCCTCTACAGCTTCATCATCCTGTTGCTGTCGGGTACGTACCTCACGTTGTTCTTCGATCCGTCGATGGCTCACGTCCAGTACGACGGCGCGTACCAGCCACTCAACGGTGTGACAATGAGTCGCGCCTACGAGACCACTCTGAACCTCTCGTTTGAGGTCCGTGGCGGTCTGTTCGTGCGCCAGATCCACCACTGGGCAGCCCTGCTGTTCGCCGCGTCGATCATCCTGCACATGGCTCGTATCTTCTTCACCGGTGCGTTCCGCCGTCCGCGTGAAGCGAACTGGATCATTGGTTGCTTCCTGCTGCTGCTGGCCATGTTCGAGGGCTTCTTCGGCTACTCGCTTCCCGACGACTTGCTCTCGGGCACCGGTATTCGCGCCGCCATGTCGGGAATCGTGTTGTCGATCCCGCTGGTCGGTACCTGGGTCCAGTGGGCGTTGTTCAACGGCGACTTCCCCGGCGACATCATCATTCCGCGCCTGTACGTGCTGCACATCCTGATCTTCCCGGCCATCATCCTGGCCTTGATCGGTGCTCACCTCGCGCTCGTCTGGTACCAGAAGCACACGCAGTTCCCCGGCCCGGGCCGGACCGAGAAGAACGTCGTCGGCGTTCGCATCCTCCCGGTCTTCGCAGCCAAGGGCGGCGCGTTCTTCGCGATTGTGTTCGGCTTCCTGGCGCTCATCGCGGGTGTCTTCCAGATCAACCCGGTCTGGAACATCGGACCGTACAACCCAGGGCAGGTCTCGGCCGGTTCACAACCGGATATCTACATGATGTGGACGGACGGCTTCGCGCGTCTGATGCCTGCGTGGGAGCTCTACCTCGGCAACTACACGGTTCCCGCAGTGTTCTGGGTCGTCCTAGTGATCGGCGTGATCTTCGGACTCCTGTTCGGCTACCCGTGGATCGAGAAGAAGCTCACCGGCGATTACGCCCACCACAATCTGCTGCAGCGTCCGCGTGACGCCCCGGTTCGTACCGCTGTCGGTGCGATGGCCCTGACGTTCTATATCATCCTCACGCTGATGTGTATGAACGACATCATCGCGTTGAAGTTCAGCATCTCACTGAACGCGACGACATGGATGGGTCGTATCGGCGTCATCGTCCTGCCGCCGCTGGTGTACTTCGTTACGTACCGCTGGGCCCTGTCCCTGCAGCGCAGCGACCGTGCAGTCCTCGCCCACGGCATCGAGACGGGCATCATCCGTCGCGAGCCGCAGGGTGAGTACATCGAGACGCACCAGCCGCTCGGCCCGGTCGACGACCACGGCCATCCGATCCCGCTCCCCTACGAGGGTGCGGCCCTGCCGAAGCGGATGAACAAGCTCGGTTCGGCTGGCGCGCCCGGAACCGGCACCGTCCTGGTTCCGGACTCCGCGGAGCAGCAGGCGCAGAACGCGCGGATCGCGCACGAGCAGCACGAAGCCGAGAAGAAGGCTATTCAGGAGCTGCAGGAAAAGGGCGGGAATCCGCTCGACTGACTCGATGCTCTACACGGCGACGGCCGCCTCGCGATCCGCGAGGCGGCCGTCGCCGTATCTGTCTGTCTATCCCAGGATAGGGCCCAGAATGCGAGGATGGCCCGGGTAGCTGAAGTGTGGCGAGGGCGCGTTTCCGGCCCCTACCCCGTCTATCCGGCCCCCTGTCTATCCGGCCCTGTCTATCCGGCCATGCTCATCCGGCCATGCTTATCCCGGCCGCCGCGACACTCCCCTCCCCCACCGGGGGCACCTACGCTGTAGGCCTACCAGGCCGATCCCGCGCGTGGGTCGCAGATCAGAGGTTGCATCGTGTCTAGGTATCGGTGTGTCGGTGTCCGCAATACCAGGATCGAATCCTCATCGTCGACGGTCGGTCGCACGCCGTCGGGCGTGAGAACGCCGAGCGGACCACGCCACGGCTCCCATCCGCGTCTGCGATACAGTGGCCGGCCGTCATCGGACGCACCGAGCGCACCCAGATCGTAGGCGCCGACGACGATGTCGTCGACGCGAGCCATGACGGCGTCGCCGATCCCCTCGCGACGCCTGCGGGACGCGACCGCGACCGCCTCTACGTATCCGGCGCGCAGCACAGTCTGTCCCACGATGAGTTGTCTCTGGACGACAGACGCGTGGCCGACGATCCCCACAGTGTCGTCGGCGAAGACGTGGACACCGCCGAGACAGTGATCGAAGTCGGAGTCGGTGAAGTCACCGTCGAACGCATCGAATAAGAACGCTCGCAGCATGTCCCGCCCGGCGGCAGACAGTTGGTGGGTATGCCGAAGCCGCACCCGGTATCCGGGTGCGGCTTCGGTGGATTCTGTGTGGCTCAGTGCTTCTCGGGGCCCACGTGGTATTCGAAGACGAGTCCTGCGACGGTCCCGACTATCACTACCACGAGGGTGGCCGCGAACCAGAGGTTTCCGGTCGCGAACCCGATCGCGAACAGCGTTGCGGCGGCTGCGATGGCGATCGGCCAGTAGCTGTGCGGGCTGAAGAAGCCCAGTTCACCCGCGCCGTCTTCAACCTCGGCCTCTTCGTAGTCCTCGGGTCGGATCTCAACTCGGCGTGCGACGAATCGGAAGTAGGTGCCTGCGATCAGCGCGAGGCCACCCGCGAAGAACATGCACACCACACCGGTCCATTCGACGCCAGTCCGGTAGAAGTACGTGCAGACCGCGTAGATGATGCCCATCAGGACGAAGAACATCGCGAGGATTTCAAAGATCCGTGCTTCGATCTTCATCAGTTCGTACCTTCCTTGGCCTGCACACAACCCGCGACCTTGGTGTTGTTCGCGTCACCGAGGTCCTTCGGAGTCTTATCGTTGGAGACCCGTCGCGAATCGAACGGGACGGTCGTGACGGACTCGGGGACCTGGCAGATCGAATGGAGAGCTTCCGCGTTCGATGCTTCGGGATTCTCGGACCGGTACTTGATGTAGCTCGCGAAGTCGGCGGGACTGACCGCGCGGACCTCGAAGTTCATCATCGCGTGGAACGTGCCGCACATTTCGGCGCAACGTCCGACGAACGCGCCTTGCCGGTCAATCGAGCTGACCTGGAAGGACGGATCCGTGTGGTTCTGGGCCGGGAACGGCATCACGTCGCGCTTAAACAGGAATTCGGGAACCCAGAACGAGTGGACGACGTCCGCTGCGGCGAGATCGAACTCGATACGAGTGTCCGTCGGGAGGACGAGGATCGGGATCGTGGACGACGTGCCCAAGGTCTCGATCTTGTCGAACTTCAGGTATTTGCGCTCCTCGTTAGAGCGTCCGCCCGCAGCGCCCTTGACGAGTTCCTTCTCGCCTTCGTGCTCACGGTACTTCGGGATCTGCAGTTCGAACGGCTCGCCGTTCCGCGAGTCCTTCGCGTTGACCAGCTGGTCGTTGCCGATCTTCACGGAGTTGTAACCGAACTTCCAGTTCCACTGGAACGCGGTGACGTCGACGACAACAGCGGGGTTGTCCTCTTCCTTCTCCACATTGTTCTGCACGACGACCGTGAAGTAGAACATCACGGCGATCAGCACGAACGGGATGGCGGTGTACGCCAACTCCAGCGGCACGTTGTAGCCGGTCTGACGCGGGATGACCTCGTCGTCGCTCTCAGTCTCCTTCGCGCGGTGGAAGGTGATGGTCCAGAAGATGAGGCACCAGACCAGGACGCCCATCGCCAGAGCAGCGATGACACACCATGTCCAGAACACCCGCATGTCGTGGGCTTCGGGGGTGACCCCTTCAGGCCAACCGAAATGCAGGGCCTCTTCGGCACTGCAGCCCGACGTCATCAGCACGACGACGCCCAGGACCGCGAGGGCACTCAGTCGTTTAATCGTGCGCGACGCGGGTACTCCACGTCGTGCCGACGGCCGTCCACGGTTCGTCAATTTCACGCCTTCCTGCTGGCAGGGAGCTGTTCCACAAGGTTCGCACGGCGGAGCAAACCACTCCTTGCGCAATTCTTGCACCTAGTAACTACGCAGCGTAGTCCAACCCGCGGATGAGTTCTCTATTGGGTCAGCCGATTTCGGCACCGTGTCGCGCGACCTGCGGATACGCTTACGCCCGCCGTGGCGTCGACCTCATGTCGGACGCGAGATGTCGCACCCCGGCATGCTTCTGCGGCATAGTGGACGCGGCGCGCGAGGGTATTCGGCTTGTCGCGTCCTACGTATTTGCAATCGATGGAAATGAGGCTGGTCAGCGTGTGCGGCTTGCTCGGAATGCTCACCAGCGACGCCTCGGCGGGATCCACCGCGGAGTTGATCGCGTCGGCAGCGCACTGCATGCGGCATCGCGGCCCCGACGAACCGGGAACCTGGAACGACGACGACATCGTGCTCGGCTTCAATCGATTGTCGATCATCGATATCGAGCACTCACACCAGCCGCTGCGCTGGGGGCCTGCCGACAACCCCGAGCGGTACGCCCTCGTTTTCAACGGCGAGATCTACAACTACCTGGAGATCCGCGAAGAACTCGCACGCGAGTTCGGCACACAGTTCCGCACGGAGGGTGACGGCGAGTCGATCGTCGCAGGCTTTCACCATTGGGGACCGGAGGTGGTCCGCAAACTGCGCGGCATGTTCGCGTTCGCAGTCTGGGACACGCAGACACGCGAATTGTTCCTCGCGCGCGATCGGTTCGGCATCAAGCCGCTGTTCCTGGCGACCAGCTCCGCGGGAACCGCGTTCGGCAGTGAGAAGAAGAGCCTCCTGGAAGTCCTCGACCGGCTCGGTCTCGGCCATGAACTCGACGATCGTGCGATCGAGCACTACACGGTGCTGCAGTACGTGCCCGAGCCCGAGACCCTGCACACGAACATCACCCGCCTGGAGTCCGGCTGCTATGCGACGCTGCGACCCGGTGTCGCTCCGACCGTCACCCGGTACTTCGATCCGAAGTTCCCGGTCCGCCCGTTCACCGCAGACACCGCGCAGAAGCGCTACGACGAGATCGCCGACGTACTGCGTGATTCGGTCGCCAAACATATGCGCGCAGACGTGACGGTCGGCTCGTTCCTCTCCGGCGGCATCGACTCGACGGCTATCGCAGCACTCGCCATTCAGCACAACCCGGACCTGATCACGTTCACCACGGGATTCGAGCGCGATGGCTACTCGGAGGTCGACGTGGCCGCCGAATCGGCTGCCGCGATCGGCGCCCGCCATATCGTGAAGGTCGTCTCACCGCGCGAGTTCATCGAGGCGCTCCCCCAGATCATCTGGTACCTAGACGATCCGGTCGCCGATCCGGCTCTCGTCCCGCTGTACTTCGTGGCCGCCGAAGCCCGCAAGCACGTCAAGGTGGTCCTCTCCGGTGAGGGCGCGGACGAACTGTTCGGCGGGTACACGATCTACAAGGAGCCGTTGTCTCTCCAATCGTTCGACAAGCTGCCAGGCGGCCTCCGCCGTCTTGCGGGCAAGGTGTCCGATCGGATTCCCGAAGGCACGCGCGGCAAGAGTCTCCTACACCGCGGTTCGCTCTCCTTGGAAGATCGCTACTACGGGAATGCCCGCAGCTTCGACGACGCGCGCCTGCGTGCGGTCCTCCGAAACTTCCGCGACGACTGGATGCACCAGGACGTGACGGCGCCGATCTACCGGATGAGCGAAGGTCTCGACCCCGTCACCCGCATGCAGCATCTGGACTTGTTCACCTGGTTGCGCGGCGACATTCTCGTCAAGGCCGACAAGATCAATATGGCGCACTCTTTGGAACTGCGCGTCCCGTTCCTCGACAAAGAGGTCTTCGACATCGCCGAACAGCTCCCGTTCGACGAGAAGATCTCGCACGACACCACGAAGTACGCGTTGCGCAAGGCGCTCGAACAGATCGTGCCGCCGCATGTTCTGCACCGCCGCAAGCTCGGTTTCCCGGTTCCCTTGCGGCACTGGCTCGCGGGCACCGAGATGTACGACTGGGCGCGCGAACTCATCGCCGCGTCCGACATTGACCACATTTTCAACAAGGCGTTCACTCTGCAGATGCTCGACGAGCACCGCGCCGGAACCGTCGACAACAGTCGGCGCATCTGGACCATCATCTGCTTCACGCTCTGGTACGGAATCTTCGTCGACGGAACGATCGTCCCCGCAATCGAAGACCGCGACTACCCGGTGCGGCTCTAACCGCTGACGTAGGCCCGCTCTGCTGGTTGACCGGTCAGTCGACCGCTCAACCAGCAGAAGGCCCGCGGGTCAGAGGACGGCGCGTATCTGGGCGGCGGCGTCCGCGCCGTACGCCGCGGATAGCCGCGTCTCTGCCGACTCGACGTCCCACTCCCACCCCTGGGTCGACTCGCATTCGAGTACGAGGGTCGCGACCATCGCGCCGAGCTGCGCCGACCGCTCGTAGTTCAGCCCCTTGCTCACACCCGTGAGGAAGCCCGCGCGGAAACCGTCGCCGACACCTGTCGGATCGATCTGTGCGTTCACCGGGACAACGTCGACGTGGGTCATCGTCCCGTCGGTGTCGTAGATGTCGACGCCATTCGCGCCGAGGGTCGTGATGCGGACGCCGACCATCCCGGCGATATCGGCGTCGGACAGGCCGGTCTTCTGCTTGAGCAGACCCCACTCGTACTCGTTCGTGAACAGGTAGGCAGCGCCGTCGATGAGTCCGCGAGCGGCGTCACCGTCCAGCCGAGCCAACTGCTGCGACGGGTCCGCGGCGAACGTGATGCCCGCGGCACGGCATCCTGCCGTGTGGCGGGCCATCGCCGCTGGATCGTCGGCGCCGATCAACACCAGATCCGGACGTTTGGCGGCGACGACGTCGACGAGGTCGATATCGCCGGCTTCGGTCATCGCTCCCGCATAGAACGTCGCGAGCTGGGCCATCGTCTCATCCGTGGTGCATATGAAGCGTGCCGTGTGCTTGGTCTTCGACCGCTGCACGCCACGGCAATCGACGCCGTGCTCGGTCAGCCAGTTCTCGTAGTCGTCGAAGTCGCCGCCCGCCGCACCGATCAGCAGCGGTTCGTTCCCGAGCACGCCGAGCGCGTACGCGATGTTGCCGCCGACACCGCCCCGGTGCAGGACGAGGTCTTCGACGAGGAAACTGAGCGAGATGTGCTCGAGTTGGTCGGCCACCAGTTGTTCGGAGAACTTTCCGGGGAACTTCATCAGATGATCGGTCGCGAGCGATCCACACACGGCAATGAACATCAGTCCAACCTAGTGGGATCTTGACTCCGCTCGATCGGCGGGGTGGCGACCCGATCGGCGAGGGTACCGACAACGGCGGCCACGACTCCATGAGGAGTCGCGGCCGTCGCGGGGACCGGTGAAGGTCAGTTGAACGAGTCGCCGCAGGCGCAGCTGCCGGTCGCGTTCGGGTTGTCGATGGTGAAGCCCTGCTTCTCGATGGTGTCGACGAAGTCGATGGTGGCACCCTGCACGTAGGGTGCGCTCATCCGGTCGACGGCCAGCTTCACGCCGCCGAAGTCCGAAGTCACATCGCCGTCGAGCTGACGATCGTCGAAGAACAGCTGGTAGCGGAGGCCAGCGCAACCACCCGGCTGGACGGCGATACGCAGTGCGAGATCGTCGCGGCCTTCCTGGTCGAGAAGGCCTTTCGCCTTTTCTGCTGCGGCATCGCTGAGCAGCACACCGGTGTCGGTGGTTTCGTTCTGGACAGTCATGAGCGCTCCTTGAATACGTCTGTTGTCAATCGCTGACATGGATCTGGCGGACCCGGCGTCGTCGGTCTGACACGGTCAACGGTACTCGCCGTGTGCATATTCCCGCAGCATCCCCTGCTGCAAGTCTCACACGGACGTTCTCACACTGAGCCCCGCATGACCCATTCGCCGGCGACGCGCGCGGCCAGACTCGCCAACGACGGCCCGGGATCGTTCATCGCACGGTCGAGAGAACCGACGTGCTCCACAACCGACCAGACGCCTGCCACACCGGCTATCCTCACGTGGCCCGACACTTGGCCCGCGAGGACCAGGAGCGGCGCGTTTCCGACGTCCGCGGCGAGCGCCGCGACGACCTTGCCGTGCGCGGTCTGCGCATCGAACCGGCCTTCGCCAGTGATCACCAGGTCGGCTTCGGCAAGCCTCCGCCGCCGATCGGTCGCATCCGCGACCACATCTGTTCCCGGACGGCGTCGACCACCGACCGCGAGGAGCGCGGCGCCGAGTCCGCCCGCCGCTCCTGCTCCAGGCCAATCGCGGACATCGCGGCCGGTCCGCGCCAGATCGTCTGCCCACGCGGTGAGCCGCGCCTGCAACGATTCGACCGTCGCCGAGTCCGCCCCCTTCTGCCGACCGAACATCTGCGCCGCACCCTGCCGCCCGAGTAGCGGATTGTCGACGTCGGACGCGACCACCAGATCGATCCGGCGGAACCGGTCGGCGGCATCCGCCGGTCCACCGAACACGTTGAGGGCTCCTCGGCCGCCGTCGGTCGTCGCACTGCCGCCGAGTCCGACGACGATGCGCTCGGCACCGTCGGCGATCACGATCTGCAGCAACTCACCGACCCCGGCGGTGGTGGCCGCGAGAGCCGTCTCCGGCGACGGCCGCCGTCCGAGGATCGCGAGTCCGCATGCCTGCGCGGCCTCCACGTACACGGTCCCGTCTACTGCGATCCCGTACTCGGCGGCCACCGGGTCGCCCATCGGCCCCGAGACTAGAGCCGTGCGCACCGCGACTGCGCCCGCGGCGGCGAGGACCGCGACAAAGCCTGGGCCGCCGTCCGATTGCGGCAACACGTCGAATCGGTCGTGGGGTCGCACCGACGACCACCCGTCGATGATCGCGGCCGCGGCCGCGGTCGCGGTGAGCGTTCCGCCGTACTCGTCCGGCGCGACCACGACCATCGGCCCGCGGGCACCGGTTGCTCGGTTCATGCGCCGCAGGCTACCGCCCGATTCCAGACGACGCTCCGTCATCGCCTAGTCTCGAAGGCGTGAAGCTGCCTTGGAAGTCCGATGCGACGAGCACCGACGACACCGTCGACGACGCCCCGAACACCGACGACGCCCGCACCGACGAGGTGTCGCTCGACAAGCCGACGCAGACGCCCGGCAAGGGACGTCCGACGCCGAAGCGGCGCGACGCTCAGAACAAGCGCCGCGGCCCGGTGGCGCCGCCGCCGACCACGCGCGCCGAAGCTCGTGCCCGCAAGAAGGCACTCAAGTCGTCGATGAGCAAGAGCGAACGCAAGGAGCTCAGCTCGCAACGTCGTGAAGCTCGCCTCGAGCAGCGCGAGAAGATGATGAGCGGCGACGAGAAGTACCTGATGCCCCGCGACAAGGGGCCGGTCCGCCGCATGACCCGCGACATCGTCGACTCGCGCCGCAACTTCGCAGGTCTGTTCATGCCGTTCGCGGTGTTCCTGATCGTCGCGATCATGATCCCGCAGATCGCCGGCCTCGCGAATCTGGTGCTGCTGGTGTTCGTCATCTTCATGGCGATCGACTCGTACATCCTCGGCCGCACGGTCAACAAGCGGGTCCGCGAACGCCACCCGGACACGCAGGAGAGCCGCTTCCGTCTCGGCTGGTACGCCTTCACGCGCGCTATGCAGTTGCGGATGATGCGCGCACCGAAACCGCTGGTCAAGCCGGGTGACAAGGTCTAGCGGTGCGTACTCTGGTGCTGGGCGGGACTCGCTCAGGCAAGTCGGCGCACGCTGAACGTCTCCTCGCCGACGCCGACCGCGTCCAGTACTTGGCGACCGGTCCGGTCGCAGCCGACGACGCCGCATGGCAGGCGCGCGTCGAAGCACACCACGAGCGGCGGACCGAGCGGTTCACCACCGTCGAGACCACCGATCCCGCAGCAGACCTGCGCGCCGACCCGACGACGGCGACTCTCCTCGACGATCTCGGCACCTGGTTGACGGGTGTTCTCGACCGCGCGAACGCATGGGACGACGCGACGGTGTCGATCGAAGCTGAGGTCGACGAACTGTGCGCGGCGATCGGCGACCATCTCGGCGACCTCGTCGTCGTCAGCCCCGAAGTCGGGTTGTCAGTGGTCGCGCCGACCGTTTCCGGTCGGCGTTTCGCCGACGAACTCGGCGCCCTCAACTCCCGGGTCGCGCAGGTCGTCGACACGGCTCGCCTCGTCGTGGCCGGGCGAGTACTCGACCTCCCGGCCGACGAGACCACCGAGCCTGCCGAGTCGGCCCCGACACCCACACCGATCGGCGCCATTGCTGCGCCCGTGCCTGCTCTTGAAACCAGCGCAGTCGAGTTCGTGGGCGCAGCCGTGCCGGACGGAACGGACGCCGAGGTCTTCGTCGCCATCGACCCGCCCGACCCGTCTACCATCGCCGAAGCGCGGGCCCGGCAGCTCACCCTCACGAAACCGCCCGGCTCACTCGGCCGGCTCGAAGACCTCGGTGACTGGATCGCGGCATGCCAGTCGCAGTGTCCGCCGCGCCGGATCAGCGCTCCCGCGGTCGCCGTGTTCGCCGGTGACCACGGTGTCGCGCAGAACGGTGTGTCCGCATTCCCGCCTGCGGTGACCGCCCAGATGATCGCGAACATCGCGGCAGGCGGCGCGGCCGTGAACGTGCTGGCCAGACGCATCGGCGCGAGCGTGCACGCATTCGACATCGCCGCCGACGTCGATCTGCCCGCAGGCCACGCCGTCAACACCGACTACAAGGTGCGGCACTCCAGCGGGGACCTGCGACGAGGTGAGGCGCTCACGATCGGTGAGACGCGCCGCGCGGTTGCCGCCGGGCGCGCCATCGCGGACGGCCTCGTCGACTCGGGAGCCGATCTGCTGATCGCGGGCGACATGGGGATCGGCAACACTACGCCTGCCGCGGTCCTTATCGGCACGATCACCGAGCAGGAGCCGGTGGTCGTCGTCGGACGCGGCACCGGCATCGACGACGAGACGTGGATCCGCAAGACCGCCGCGATCCGCGACGGCATGCGTTTCGGCCGCCGGTATCGCAACGAGCCGCTGTCCCTGCTAGCGGCCGTCGGCGGAGCTGACCTCGCTGCCATGGCCGGCTTCTACGCCCAAGCGGCCGTCCGCAGGACGCCGGTGATTCTGGACGGTGTGGTGACGACTGCCGCGGCTCTGGTCGCCGAACAGATGGCGCCGGGCGCGTCGTCGTGGTGGCGGGCGGGGCACCAATCGACCGAACCCGCGCACGCTTTCGCGCTCAAGAACCTCGGCCTCGAACCGATCGTCGATCTGTCGATGCGACTCGGCGAGGGCACCGGCGCACTGACCGCTCTGTCGGTGGTGTTGTCCGCCGTCGACGTCCTGATCGACATGGCGACGTTCGCCGAGGCCGGCGTCAGCGATGGGGCGTAGCCCACTCACCGCAGTCCAGGTGGCTGTCAGCTGGCTGACGGTCGCTCCCCTCCCCACCCCGCGCGTCGAGATGGATCGCTCGACGGGTGGTGCTGCGATCGCGGCCGTGCCGTTAGTCGGCGTGTTGCTCGGCGGCATCGCGGCCGCTGCGGCCTATGGTCTCTCGTTCACCGAACTTCCCGACCTGCTGGTCGGGGTGCTCGTCGTCGCACTGCTGGCATTGTCCACCCGCGGTATGCACGTGGACGGTCTCGCCGACACCGCGGACGGCCTTGGTTGCTACGGCGACGCCGTCCGGGTTCGCGAGGTGATGCGTAGCGGCGACGTCGGCCCGTTCGGTGCGGCGACGCTGGCGATCGTGCTCGGCGCGCAGTCGGTGGCGGTCGGCGCGTTGGCCGCGGACGAGCGCTGGTGGCAAATCGGGTTCGCCGTCGCGCTCGCCCGAGTCGCCGTCGTCTACGTCTGCCGCGTCGGACTGCCTCCCGCGAACGCCGAAGGGTTCGGCGCGCTCGTCGCCGGGACAGCCCGCTGGTCGATCCTCGTGTGGACGATTCTCGCCGCGGGCGCGGCGTGGCCGCTCGGGATCCGCGCACTGTGCGCGGTCGCCGCCGTCGCGGTGTTCTCGGTTGCGTTCTCCGCGCACTGTCGCCGCCGCATGGGTGGCGTCTCCGGGGATGTGCTCGGCGCCACGATCGAGCTGTCGACCGTGCTCGCACTCGTGATTCTGTGCGTGTGAGCCTGGGCTGCGCCGAGCGTTACGGCGCCGGATACAGGGTGGTCATCCACCCGTGGGTGTCGGCGAATGTGCCACGCTGGAGTCCGGTGAGAGTATCGCGCAGCGCCATGGTGACCTCACCGGTCTCGCCGCCGCCGATCGTGTACTCGTCGGAGTCACTGAGGACGCGGCCCACGGGGGTGATGACGGCGGCGGTGCCACACGCGAACACCTCGGTGACATCGCCGCTGCGGACGTCCGCTGCGAGTTCCTCGGTGGAGACTTTGCGTTCCTGCACTTCGTAACCCGCGTCGGCGGCCAACGTGAGCAGCGACTTACGCGTGACGCCCGGCAGCAACGATCCGCTGAGCTCCGGGGTCACCAGACGCGCCTGCGAACCCGACCCGTACACGAAGAACAGATTCATACCGCCCATCTCCTCGATGTACCGGCGTTCGATCGCATCCAGCCAGACGACTTGATCGCAGCCCTTCTCCGCGGCCTGCGCTTGCGCGAGGAGCGATGCAGCATAGTTGCCCCCGAACTTCGCCGCACCGGTGCCGCCGGGCGACGCGCGCACGTACTCGGTGCTCAGGTAGACGCTGACCGGTTTGACGCCGCCGGAGAAGTACGCGCCCGCCGGCGAGGCGATCAGCGCGTAGCGGTACTCGTCGGCCGGACGAACACCCAGGCTGGCCTCGGTGGAGAACATGAATGGCCGCAGGTAGAGCGACTCTTCGCCGCCCGCGGGCGGCACCCACCCGTTGTCGACGGAAAGGATCTGGTGCAGCGACTCGATGAACACTTCGGTCGGCAGCTCCGGCATCGCCAGACGGCGCGCCGACGTGTTGAATCGTTCAGCGTTCGCGTCGGGTCGGAACGCCGCGATCGAACCGTCGGGCTGCCGGTAGGCCTTGAGTCCTTCGAAGATCTCCTGCGCGTAGTGCAGGACCATCGCGGCGGGATCGAGCGCGATGGGGCCGTACGGAGTCACCCGCGCCCGATTCCATCCCTGCTCCCTGTCGAAATCGATCGACACCATGTAATCGGTGAAGTAATTGCCGAAGCCCGGCGCGGCGAGTATCTCGGCGCGGCGACCTTCGGAAACAGGGTGGGGATGTTCGGTGCGGGTGAACTCCAAGGTCATGCAGACAATCCTAACGCCGACCCGCAATCGGGTTTTCGTGCACCTGCCCAGCCTCGCGAGTCACACGTGACCTTCGACGAACGGCGGCAGGACCACGTCGCATTCGAGGGCACGTCCACGGACATCGACGACGACCGTCGCACCTTTCTTGATCCCCGACGCGACGTCGATGAACGCGAGTGCGATGCCCTGTTTGAGGGTCGGTGAGAAGGTTCCGGAGGTGCACACGCCGATCTGGTCGCCGCCTGCTTCCGCGTGGACCGTGCAGTCCGCGCGCGGAACACCGCGACCGGTTGCTTTCAGTCCGTACAGTCGGCGGACCGGCCCGGCCTCGCGTTCGGCGACGAGCGCGTCGCGCCCAAAGAACTCCGGTTTGTCCCAGCCGACCGCCCACGAACTGCGCGCCTGGACCGGCGTGACGTCGACGTTCAGTTCGTGCCCGTGCAGCGCGTACCCCATCTCTGTGCGGAGCGTGTCGCGGGCACCGAGCCCAGCAGGCAGCCCGTCGCGGGCGGTGACCTCAGCGATCAGGGCGTCCCACACCGGTCCGGCGTCCGCCCAGCGAGGCAGAATCTCGTAGCCGTGCTCGCCGGTGTACCCGGTGCGGCACACCCGCACCGCCCGGGTCTCGCCGTCGGCGTGCAACGATGCGTCGGCGAACGCCATATACTCCATCTCCGTCGGCAGACCGAGTGCCTGCAGGACCTCGCTCGACCGGGGCCCCTGCACGGCGAACACCGCGTGCTCGCGGTGCAGATCGGTGATCTCGATGTCGGCGGGAGCGACAGCCCGCAACGCGTCGAGGACCGTCGCGGTGTTGGCGGCGTTCGGAATCAGGAAGACCTCATCGTCGCTGACAAGATAGGTGATCAGGTCGTCGATCACTCCGCCTTCGGGAGTGCAGCACATCGTGTATTGCGCTTTACCCGGCACGATCTTGCCCAGGTCGTTGGTGAGGGTCCGATTCACCAATTCCGCGGCGCCCGGCCCGACGACGAGCGCCTTACCGAGGTGGCTCACGTCGAAGATCCCGACGGCTTCGCGGACTGCGGTGTGTTCGGCGACGGTGCCGGAGTACGAGACGGGCATGTTCCAGCCGCCGAACGCGGCGAACGATGCCCCGAGGGCGACGTGACGGTCGGCGATGGGGCCGGCGAGAAGTTCGGTCATGCCGATACGGTAGCGCCCGCCTCTGCTACTGGCACACATGACTGGGCGCCGATGACTGGGGCACACCCCGCTGTGGCAGAGTTGACTTCCGTGAGCAGCAACGATTTCTCCGCCCGCGTACGCGGCCCGCGCATCGAACTGACCACCGCCCTCGCCAAGGACGACGACGTCCTGGTGATCGGTCTGATTGCCGCCGAAGCCGAGAACGAACCACCGACCCTCCTGATCCCCGACGACCTCTTCGACGACGAGACCGCCGAAGCCGTGTCGAACGCTTTGGCGACATTGGGCGCGACCCACAAGTCGGGGGATCTGACGACGATCCCGGCTCCCGCTGCACTGCCGGTGTCGCGCATCCTCGCCGTCGGCCTCGGCGACGACGCGGACGACGCGGAAGCACTCCGTAAGGCGGCAGGCACCGCGATCCGCGCACTCGACGGCGTCGACCATGTCGTGTCGACGCTGTCGGCCGCCGAAATCGGGCCGGTCGCCGAAGGCTTCTACCTCGGCGCGTACCGGTTCGACGAGTTCCGCACCGAGAAGTCGCGGTCGGACAAGCGCCCGCCGTCTCAGGTTCGACTGTTGGCTCCGAAGACCAAGGAGAACCGCGCCGAACTCGATCACGCGGTGGCCGTCGCCGACTCCGTCGCGATCGCCCGCGACCTGGTCAACACCCCGCCCAGCCACCTTTTCCCCGCCGAGTTCGCCGAACGCGCCCGAGTGCTCGGCAGCCAGGCCGGTCTGCGCGTGGAGATTCTCGACGACACACAGCTCGTCAAAGAGGGATACGGCGGCATCGTCGGCGTCGGCAAGGGCAGCTCGCGTCCCCCGCGCCTGGTCCGGCTAGTCCACGACGCGAAGGGATCGGATAAGACTGTCGCTCTCGTCGGCAAGGGCATCACCTTCGACACGGGAGGCATCTCTCTCAAGCCCCCGGCCGGCATGGAGGCGATGACATCGGACATGGGCGGTGCAGCAGCGGTGATCGCGACCGCGGTCGCCGCGGCCCGACTCGACGTGAACGTCACCGTCATCGCAACCGTCCCGATGGCCGAGAACATGCCGTCGGGCACCGCGCAGCGTCCGGGCGACGTGCTCACCCAATACGGCGGCACCACCGTGGAAGTCCTCAACACCGATGCCGAAGGCAGGCTCGTCCTAGCCGACGCGATCGTCCGAGCATGCGAGGACGACCCGGACTACCTGATCGACACCGCAACCCTCACTGGCGCGCAGATGGTCGCGCTCGGCACCCGCACACCCGGTGTCCTCGGCACCGACGAGTTCCGCGACCGGGTCGCGACACTCTCACAGCACGTCGGCGAGAATGGCTGGCCGATGCCGATGCCCGCCGAGCTGCGCGGCGACCTCGACTCGAGGGTCGCAGATCTCGCCAACGTCACCAACCACCGGTGGGGCGGAATGCTGTCGGCGGCAATGTTCTTGCGCGAGTTCGTCGCCGACGGTGTCGGGTGGGCGCACGTAGACGTCGCCGGCCCCGCGTTCAACACGACGGGCCCGTGGGGATACACGCCGAAAGGCGGCACCGGCGTGCCCGTGCGGACTCTCGTCGCCGTCCTCGAAGACATCGCCGAGAACGGCTGACCCGCTCCCCCACGGCTACTCGTGGGTAGGTGGGCCACTCCCCTGAGCGTGCAGCAGACTGCGGGTACTGTGAATCGCGGGAGTCGGTCGATCCACCGCCTGCAATACACGTGCGCATACCCTCGCTCACGCAGACAGACCCGCATCGGCTTGACCGGACATAAAAAAGTTCACGAGTTTAGGGAGTCACACGTAATGGCCTTCTCTGTTGAGATGCCCGCACTGGGTGAGAGCGTCACCGAGGGCACTGTCACCCAATGGTTGAAGCAGGAAGGCGACACCGTCGAAGTCGACGAGCCCCTGCTCGAAGTCTCGACCGACAAGGTCGACACCGAGATCCCTTCACCCGTGGCGGGTGTCCTCACTTCGATCGTCGCGCACGAGGACGACGTCGTCGAGATCGGCGGACAGCTCGCCGTGATCGGTGACGCAGGCGAGGCCGCACCGGCCGCCGAGACTCCCGCAGCCGAGCCCGAGCCCGAGCCGGCAGCCGCCGAACCCGAAGCGGCTGCACCGGAGCCCGAAGCGGCGGCACCTGCTGCTGCCGCCCCGGCAGGCTCTGCGTCGGGTACCGACGTCGTGATGCCCGAGCTCGGCGAGTCTGTCACCGAAGGCACCGTCACCAACTGGCTCAAGCAGGTCGGCGACTCCGTAGACGTGGACGAAGCACTCCTTGAGGTCTCGACCGACAAAGTCGACACCGAGATCCCGTCGCCGGTCGCAGGCGTCCTGCTCGAGATCGTCGCCGATACCGACGACGTTGTCGAGGTCGGTGGCCGTCTGGCCGTCGTCGGCGATGCGAATGCTGCGCCGACGGACGCTGCGCCAGCGAGCCCGGCTCCCGAGCCCGCCGCGGCCGAGCCTGCCGCACCGGCTCCGACACCTGAGCCGACTCCGGCCCCGACTCCTGAACCGACCCCGGCGGCAACTCCGGTTGCACCGGCCGCCGAGACGAGCACCCTCGAGTCGACTCCGTACGTGACGCCACTCGTCCGCAAGCTCGCCGCCGAGAACGACGTCGACCTGTCGACGGTGACCGGCACCGGAGTCGGCGGTCGTATCCGCAAACAGGACGTGATCGCCGCGGCCGAGGCGAAGAAGGCTCCGGCCGCGTCCGCACCTGCTCCCGCCGCACCAGCCGCTCCCAGCCCCACTGCTGCACCGGCCACGGCAAACCCGGAATTGGCCGCCCTGCGCGGAACCACCCAGAAGATCAACCGGATCCGCCAGATCACCGCCGCCAAGACCCGTGAATCGCTGCAGTCCAGCGCACAACTGACTCAGGTCCACGAAGTGGACATGACCCGGATCGCCACGCTGCGCAAGTCAGCGAAGGCCAAGTTCCAGGCCGCCGAGGGCGTCAACCTCACGTACCTGCCGTTCTTCGCGAAGGCTGTCGTCGAGGCGCTCAAGGTGCACCCGAACGTGAACGCGTCGATCAACGAGGACGCCAAGGAGATCACGTACCACGCGAACGTGCACCTGGGCATCGCCGTCGACACGCCGCAGGGGTTGCTGTCGCCGGTCATCCATAACGCCGACGATCTGTCGCTGGCCGGTCTCGCCCGTGCGATCGCCGACATCGCTGATCGTGCCCGCAGCGGCGGCCTCAAGCCCGACGAACTCGCGGGCGGTACGTTCACGATCACCAACATCGGCAGCCAGGGCGCGCTGTTCGACACTCCGATCCTGGTTCCGCCGCAGGCCGCAATGCTCGGCACCGGCGCGATCGTCAAGCGTCCCGTCGTGTTGACCGCGCCGGACGGTACCGAGTCGATCGCGGCACGATCGATGGCGTACCTGCCGTTGACATATGATCACCGACTGATCGACGGCGCCGACGCCGGTCGTTTCCTCACGACCGTTCGTCACCGCCTCGAAGCAGCCGAGTTCGCCGCCGATCTGGGACTGTAAGACGTTCCGTCCGACTATGACCGCCGTCCGCTGCGACCTGAGGGTCGGTGCGGGCGGCGGTCGTCGTCCGGGGGGAATAGTTCGTACCGCGCGTGACGTTGAAGGTGTCGTGCGTGCGTATGCGGTGCCCCACTCGTTTCCCCTCCCTCTCGTATCTGCCCCCTTCGCCCTCATTTCTGCCCAGGAGAGTTGCTGTGCGTAACGGATCTGCCCGGCTGAGCACCGAACCCATCGAGGTTCGTCGTCTCGGCACCGTCGACTACCACGAGGCGTATCGGCTCCAGCACGAGCTGGCCGGGAAGCGCGCCTCCGGTGAGATCGACCACGATGTGATGCTCCTGTTGGAGCATCCGTCGGTGTACACGGCAGGCAGACGCACCGAGCCGTCCGATCGCCCGGTGAACGGCGCGCCCGTCATCGACGTCGACCGCGGCGGCCGCATCACCTGGCACGGCCCCGGCCAGCTCGTCGGATATCCGATCGTCAAACTGGCCGAACCCGTCGACGTCGTCGACTACGTTCGTCGTCTCGAAGAGGCGTTGATCCGTGCGTGCGCCGCGCGCGGGGTCGTGACCGGTCGCATCGACGGCCGATCCGGTGTGTGGATCCGCGACAGCGCGGGCGAACGCAAGCTCGGCCAGATCGGCATCCGCGTCGCCAAGGGCGTCACGTTGCACGGTTTCGCATTGAATGTGAACACGGACATGTCGGTATTCGATGCGATCGTCCCGTGCGGCATCGCCGATGCGGGCGTCACGTCGATTACGAAGGAGACTGGTGTCGACGTGTCCGTCGACGACGTACTCGACGAGGTGACCGCCCAGGTCTCCGACTGCCTCGACGATCCGACTCCGCCGTCGCCCGGACACACCGAGGACGCGCTCACCGAACCCGAAACCGCAACCGTAGGAATCTCGCAGTGACTGATCCCGCAGTGACCGATTCGCCGTCCACCCCGTCCCCCGCTCCTGCTCCCGCGTCGCCTGCCGACGCTCCGTCGGGCCGCAAACTGCTCCGACTCGAGGTCCGCAACGCGCAGACTCCGATCGAACGCAAACCGAAGTGGATCAAGACGCGCGCCACGATGGGCCCGGAGTACACCGAGCTGAAGGCGCTCGTGAAGGGCGAAGGCCTGCACACGGTGTGCGAGGAAGCCGGCTGCCCCAACATCTACGAGTGCTGGGAAGACCGCGAGGCGACGTTCCTGATCGGTGGCGAACAGTGCACCCGCCGCTGCGACTTCTGTCAGATCGACACCGGTAAGCCCGCTCCGCTCGACCGGGACGAGCCGCGCCGCGTCGCCGAGTCGGTGAAGTCGATGGGTCTTCGGTACTCGACGATCACCGGAGTGGCCCGCGATGATCTCCCCGACGAGGGCGTCTGGCTGTACGCCGAGACTGTCCGCAAAATCCACGAGCTCAACCCGGGCACCGGAGTGGAGAACTTGATTCCGGACTTCCACGCGAAACCCGACCTGCTGGCCGAGGTGTTCGAGTCGCGGCCGGAGGTCCTCGCCCACAACGTCGAAACTGTTCCGCGCATCTTCAAACGGATCCGTCCGGCATTCCGCTACGAGCGGTCGTTGGACGTGATCACGCAGGCGCGCGACTTCGGTCTCGTCACCAAATCGAATCTGATCCTGGGCATGGGCGAAACGCCGGAGGAGATCCGGGAGTCACTGCGTGACCTGCACGACGCCGGCTGTGACATCGTGACGATCACCCAGTATCTACGTCCGTCGCCGCGCCACCACCCGGTAGAGCGGTGGGTGAAGCCCGAAGAGTTCGTCGAGCATTCGCAGTACGCGGAAGAACTGGGTTTCGCCGGTGCCATGGCAGGACCGTTGGTCCGGTCGTCGTACCGCGCGGGTCGCCTGTATGCGCAGGCGATGGCCCGGCATGGTCGCGAACTGCCACCCGAACTCGCCCATCTGACCGCCGAGGGATCGACGGCGCAGGAAGCCTCGAGCGTGCTCGCTCGCCTGGCGAACTGACCGTCCTCGCCCGTCGCCGACCGGTGTGCGGGCCCCTTCGAACGGGCATCGTAGACTGTGGGCATGGCGAAGGCGCAAGACAAGGCGAGTAAAGAGGCGAAGGCTGCCGCGAAGGCCGCCCGTAAGGCAGCGAGCAAGGAACGGCGTCAGCAGATCTGGCAGGCGTTCCAGATGCAGCGCAAGGAAGACAGGGTCCTCATCCCGCTGATGGCGGGGATCATCGTCGTCGTCACGGCGATTTTCGTGGTGTTGTCGCTGTTCGCGAACTTCGGCCCGCTGTGGCTGATGATTCCGCTCGGGCTGATCCTCGGCGTGCTGCTCTCGTTCATCATCTTCGGTCGTCGTGTCCAGAAAACTGTGTACCGCAAGGCGGAGGGACAGCCGGGTGCCGCTGGTTGGGCACTGAGCAACATCAAGGGCCAGTGGCGAGTGCAGCAGGCCGTAGTCGGCACCTCTCATTTGGACGCTGTGCACCGGGTGATCGGTAAGCCGGGCGTCATCCTTGTCGGCGAAGGCCAGGCGAATCGCATCAAGCCACTGCTGTCTCAGGAGAAGAAGAAGGCCGCCCGGGTCGTCGGCGACACCCCGATCTACGAAATCATCGTCGGAAACGGCGACGGCGAGATTCCGCTCTCGAAACTAGAGCGTCACATCCGCAAGCTTCCCGGCAACATCGACCGTAAGCGCATGGACGCGCTAGAAGGACGCCTGTCCGCGCTGAAGGCCAAGGGCGGCACCGGTGCCGCGATGCCCAAGGGCCCGATGCCGCAGGGCGCGAAGATGCGCAGCGCCGCCCGCACCGTCCGCCGTCGCTGAGCGACAGCCGCACCCCGATCTAGCAGGGACAGGTCGTTCGACGGGCGGGACTGCGTCAGCCGCGGGTCCGGACCAACGCTGTGCCGGTGGCCCGGTCGTGCATCGCGCGACCGTTGTAGTCGTTGATGAGCGCGGGAACGACGAAACTGATCAGCAGCTGACGCCCGAGCGCGCGGACGGGTCCGACTGCTGCCCGCGCCACCTCGCCGGTAGCCTCGGCGGCACCGCGTTCAGCTCCGAAGTCGACCCGCGCCACCCGCATGCCGGTGATGTATTGGCCAGGGGTGAAGCCGAAGAACGTCACGGCGAGCACACCGATCACGAACCAGACGATGAGCACCGTGGTCCCGATGTTGTTCGCCCACCCGCCCAAGATCAGAAACGCGACGCCGTACGAGATGAGCCAGTCGGCGAGAAGACCGAGGACGCGTTGCCAACCGGTGGCCAGCGAGCCGGTGCCATCCTCCGGAAGACCGAGGTCTTCCCCTCGATAGTCGTTGTTCTCACCGCCCGGCATCTGGGTCCCCGACAGCCACGATCCCATCGCGCGCCGGGACGTCTCCTCTTCACGCCGTGCAGTCATGGCACCATCGTAGTCGGCGAAACGTATGATCCAATTCCCGTGACTACCGGCACACACGCGCCGATCACTCCACACGCGACGTCGACCGACGACTAGCCTGTAACACGTCGCCCGTGACGTAACACAGGGGAAACATTCGCTTGACGCCCGGGCAACCTCACCTCCATAGATTTCTTGGTGAGAGTCGCACCTGCCGAATCCGGTCGATGCGACCTGCGGTCAGAGGTTCTGACCGGACGTTTGATTTAAGGAGTCAGGCCCACCGTGTACAACACGAACGAAGAGCTGCTCGAAGGCATCAAGTCCGAAGGCGTCGAGTACGTCGACATCCGTTTCTGCGACCTGCCGGGCACCATGCAGCACTTCTCGATCCCTGCAGCGGCGTTCAACGAGGACGTCTTCACCGAGGGCCTGGCGTTCGACGGCTCGTCGGTCCGCGGCTTCCAGTCCATCGACGAGTCGGACATGATGCTCTTGCCCGACCCGGCGACGGCTCGCATCGACCCGTTCCGCAAGGCGAAGACGATGAACATCAGCTTCTTCGTCCACGACCCGTTCACGCGCGAGGCGTACAGCCGCGACCCGCGCAACGTCGCCCGCAAGGCCGAGAACTACCTGCTCTCGACCGGCATCGCCGACACCTGCTTCTTCGGCGCTGAGGCCGAGTTCTACATCTTCGACTCGGTCTCTTTCAGCTCCGAGATGAACTCGACCCACTACGAGGTCGAATCGGTGTCCGGCTGGTGGAACTCGGCGTCGCCGACCAACCCGGACGGCACCCCGAACCTCGGCTACAAGGTCCGCCAGAAGGGCGGCTACTTCCCCGTCGCACCGTACGACCACTATGTGGATCTGCGCGACGAGATGTCGACCAACCTGCAGAACTCGGGTTTCGAGCTTGAGCGCGGCCACCACGAGGTCGGCACCGGCGGCCAGGCCGAGATCAACTACAAGTTCAACACGCTGCTGCACGCGGCCGACGACGTCCAGTTGTTCAAGTACATCATCAAGAACACCGGGTGGCAGAACAACAAGTCGGTGACCTTCATGCCGAAGCCGCTGTTCGGTGACAACGGTTCGGGCATGCACGCCCACCAGTCGCTGTGGAAGGACGGCAAGCCGCTGTTCCACGACGAGTCGGGCTACGCGGGTCTGTCCGATATCGCCCGCCACTACATCGGCGGCATCCTGCATCACGCGCCGTCGCTGCTGGCCTTCACCAACCCGACGATGAACTCGTACAAGCGTCTGGTCCCGGGATACGAGGCCCCGATTAACCTGGTCTACAGCCAGCGCAACCGCAGCGCCTGCGTCCGCATCCCGGTGACGGGCAACAACCCGAAGGCCAAGCGCGTCGAGTTCCGTTGCCCCGACAGCTCGGGCAACCCGTACTTGGCGTTCGCCGCGATGATGATGGCGGGCCTGGACGGTGTGAAGAACAAGATCGAGCCGCACGAGCCCGTCGACAAGGACCTCTACGAGCTTCCGCCGGAGGAGGCTAAGGGCATCCCGCAGGCCCCGACCTCGCTGGCCGCGGTCATCGATCGTCTCGAAGAGGACCACGACTACCTGACGGCCGGCGGCGTGTTCACCGAGGATCTCATCGAGACCTGGGTCGCTCTCAAGCGTGACAACGAGATCGAGCCCATCCAGATCCGTCCGCACCCGTACGAGTTCTCGCTCTACTACGACTGCTGATCTGCTACGAAACGGCCCGCTCGGATCTCTTCCGAGCGGGCCGTTTCGTCGTCGGGGGCGGCGTGCCCGCGACGACACGTCACAGGTAGTGTCCACGTCCGGTACACGTTAAGACATTGCGAACAGCACGGGAGAGGACTGGTCGATGAGCGGGCGGCACCGGATCGAGACGCCGGACGACGGCGGACGCCGTTCCAGACGCGCCCTTGCCGCCGCCGTGATCGTGACCGCCGTCGTCATCGTCCTCGGCGTGGGTGGCTATGTCGTGTTCGGCCGGGACGGCGACGACGACACGCCTACGACCCCCACAGCGACTGCGGAACTGTCCCACGCCGAAAGTCTGCAGCGTTCATTCAATGCTCTGAAGCTGACGACGCCGACCGGTGTCGCACTCACCCCTGTCGGCGGCGGCGAGACGATTCTGCTCGGCGATCAGCACGTCCAGGACGCGTGGTCGACGATCAAAGTTCCGCTCGGCCTGGCCGCCGAACGCAAGCATGGGATGAGCCGCACCGAAGCGAACGCTCTCATCGACTCCGACAATCTGTCCGCGCGCGTCCTCACCCGCTCGCTCGGGTCGCCGGTCGGGGCGTCCGAGGAACTCACCGCTGTCCTTCGGGAGGGCGGCGACACGACGACGGTCCCGGCACCGCGCCACGGCGACGACTATCCGATGCTCGGCGAGACGCCGTGGAGTCTCGCCGATTCGGCGACCTGGACCGCGCATCTGCCGTGCATGATCGGCAGCGACCACGTCCTCGAGTTGATGCGCGACGTGGCGGGCGTCCAGGAGTGGGGCCTTCGTTTGGTGGGCGACCACACTCCCGTCAAAGGCGGTTGGGGCGAGGCACCCGACGGCGGCTACGTCGTCCGGCAGATCGGCGTGTTGACTGTCGCCAACGGCAAGCAGGTGGCGGTCTCGATGAGCACGCACCGGGCCAAAATGGCATTCGAGACCGGCACTCGCGAACTCGATCGGGTCGCCGACTGGTTGAACGCCAACCTGGCCCTGCTGCCCGGAGGCACCTGCCGGTAGCCTTGACCTTCATGACGCTGACCACGAAGCTCAAGCCCCTGATCCTGGTTCCCGCGGCACTCACCGCGTTCACCCTTGCCGCGTGCTCGTCGGACGACGACTCGTCGGACGCCCTCTCGTGCCCGAAGGACGTCCCCGCTGCGGGCACCAAGGCCGACTGGACTCTGCAGGGCAAGACGGGCTCGCTCGCGGTCGTGGCGCCGACCGATGACGCCGCTCCCCTCATCACAGTGAAGGGACCGTTCACCGTCGACGAGACCACCGTCAAGACGCTAGAGGAGGGCGACGGCGGTGAGGTGACCGAGGCGATGGACGTGCAGGTCTGCTACCAGGGAGTGAACGGCCGCGACGGCAAGACGTTCGACAGCGCCTTCGAGAAGGGCGAACCCGCCAAATTCAATCCGATGGGCGTGGTGCCGGGCTTCTCGAAGGCCCTCGTCGGCCAGAAGGTCGGATCGACGGTGGCCGTCGCGATGACCCCGACCGACGGTTACGGTCCCAACGGCAACGATCAGGCTGGGATCAAGGGCGACGACACCCTGATCTTCGCGTTGAAGATCGTCGACGGCTACTGATCGACTGAACGGGTCGTCGCGGGCGAGCGTTTCGGCGATGCCGCAAACGGTTTGATGAACTCCGGAACGCCGCCCGTCCGGCGCAGCAGCGGAGTCCCGAAGAACGGCGCGACCACCTGGCACGGGACGACGCGCGTCGGCTCATCGTCGAGCGCATTGAGGACGTAGGCGGCCGCGCGGGGCGATCCACAGATGCCGAGGTGGTCGGACAGGTCTTTGGCGCACCCGGTCTGCAGGACGATGTTGTGCACCGTCACGTCGTCGGTGCCTGCCTTCTGACCGGAGGTGAACGGTCGGACGAGTTCGTCGTGCACCGTCGAGATGTTCGTGTACTCGATGCCCGGAACATAGGGGCCGCCGTCGGAATTCATCTTCGCGATGAACGTCGAACCGTCCATCATCTGCGGGAGCGCACGGCACGGGATGACCGTCGCGGGATCGAGTCCCAGCCTCTTGTTGGCCCCGGTGAACACCAAGCTCGCCGTGTCGATCACCGACGAGCCCTCCCAAAGCGGGGCGAGCGACACGTACTTGCCGATCTTGTCGGCTCCGCCCAGGAACTTCGCCCAATAGTTCGGCACCAGGGTGCCCTGCGAGTGTCCGACGACGTGGATCTTGTCGGAGCCCGTCGCTCCCATCACCTTCTCGGCGAACGCGCCGAACTCGGCGGCGCTCTCCTCGATCGGCCGCATACCGCCGAGCGCCGAGATCGGCCACCGCGATCCTTCGATCGCACCGTAAGTCAGGGTGAACACCGAATAGCCCGCATCGGTCAGTAACGGAACGTACGTCGCCCAGTTGGTCTGTGCACCGCCCGCGGTGCCGTGCGCGAGGATCACCGGGATCGGGTGGTCGGGATCGAGCGGCTCGCCCCAGCGGTTGGCGCCGGGAAGGTCGCCGCCCGGGTGCGCCAATTCGGGGCCGATGCCCGCGAAGAAGTCGTACACGACGCGACCCTGCGCGTCGTTCTGTTCGCTGCCTAGCGGGACCAGTTCCTTCGGGAACCGTTGCACCACTTCGTTTCCGAAAACTAGTACAGGTTTGGCCACCTGCTGTCCGACGCGAACCGACGCGACGATCGCGGCAGCGACCTTATGCCCGATTCGGGTACGTAAGGATCCCATTCCCGGAAGCCTACGGGAGAAGCCCGATATCTCCGAACTGGCACACGCCGCCGAACGGTCAGCCGCCGAAGACCTCAATGACCACGGCCTTCGCTCGGCGCGTCACCCGCATGTAGTGCTCCAGGAACTCCGTCGCGTCCTCCTGCGGCCACCCGGCCGCATAGGCGACGGCCCGCAGTTGGCGTCCAGGGCCAGGAAGCTGGTCGACGGGTTTGCCCCGCACTAGGACCAGGGCGTTGCGGGCGTGCGTCGCGGTGATCCAGGCATCGGTGAGGATGTCGACCTGCTCGGTCGGGATCAGATCGGCGGCGGCGATCGCCGCCAACGTCTCCAACGTCGACGTGTTGTGCAGCGACGGATAGTCGTGCGCATAACGCAGCTGGGTCAGTTGCACCGTCCACTCGACGTCGGCGAGTCCACCGCGACCGAGCTTGGTGTGCGTCGCCGGATCCGCTCCGCGCGGCAACCTTTCGGAGTCGACGCGCGCTTTGATCCGGCGGATCTCGCGGACCGCGTCGGGCGACACGCCCCCGGCCGGATAGCGCGTCTTGTCGATCATGTGCAGGAAGTCCAAGCCGAGGTCGCCGTCGCCGGCAATGGTGTGCGCGCGCAACAAAGCCTGCACTTCCCAGGCCTCCGCCCATTGGCGGTAGTAGGCGGCGTACGACACGAGGGTGCGAACCACCGGACCGTTGCGTCCTTCGGGCCGCAGCCCGATGTCCACTTCGAGTGGGGGGTCGGCGCTCGGTGAGCCGAGCATCGTCCGCACCTGTTCGGCGACGCTTTGCGCCCACGCGACCGCGTCGGAGTCGTCGAACCCGGTGACGGGCTCGCAGACGAAGAGTACGTCGGCGTCCGAGCCGTACCCGAGTTCGCCGCCGCCGAGCCGTCCCATGCCGATGACGGCAATCCGCGCGGGCGCCGCGGTCCCACGGGTCCGCAGCGACTCCTCAATCACCTTGTCGAGGGCCGCGTCCAAAACCGCAGCCCACACCATCGATAGCGCGCGACACACTTCTTGGACGCTCATCAAGCCGAGGATGTCGGCCGACGCGATCCGGGCGAGCTCTGCCCGACGGTGGGAACGGGCGACGGCGATCGCCCGCGTCAGGTCGGGCGCGCGCCGCATCGACGCCCGCAGTCCCTTCGCGACATCGGCGGAGTCGATCTCGGTGAGTTTGGGGCCGGTCGCGCCGATCGAGTACATCTGGATGACGTCGGGCGACCGCATCAGCAGGTCGGCGATGTACTCGCTCGTCCCGAGCACCCGCATCAAGGATTCGGCGACGACGCCGTCGTCGCGCAGCAGACGCAGGTACCACGACGTGGTGCCCATCTGTTCACTGAGCTTGCGGTAATTGAGCAGGCCCGCGTCCGGGTCGGGCGCGTCGCTGATGTGCTCGAGCAGCCCCGGAAGAATCATCGACTGGATGGCTCCGGTCCGGCCAGGCGTGGACGCCAACGCGCGGATGTGTTCGAGCGCGCGGTCGGGCATCGCGTAGCCGAGCGCGGCCAACTGGCGTTTGGCCGAGTCGTCGGTGAGCCGCAGCAGGCCCTTGTCCTGTCGCGCGACGGCGTCGAGCAGCGGACGGTAGAACAGCTTCTCGTGCAACTGCCGCACCCGCGTGATCTGTCGGCGCAGCCCACGCCGGAAGACGAGCGCCGCATCTTTGTCGCCTTCGGGGCGAACGTGCGCGGCCCGCGCCAGCCAGCGCACGGCAGGCTCGTCGTCGAGGTCGGGTAGCAAGTGTGTCCGCTGCAATCGCTGCAGTTGTAGCCGGTGTTCCAGGAGCCGGAGAAACTGGTACGACGCGGAGAAGTTCGCGCCGTCGTCACGGCTGATGTAGCCGCCCGTGATGAGCGCATCGAGTGCATCGAGCGTCGACTGGACACGCAACGAGGCATCGACCCGACCGTGCACCATCTGCAACAGTTGAACGGCGAACTCGACGTCGCGGAGCCCGCCGCGGCCGAGTTTGAGGTTCCGCGCCTTGTGGTCGTCGGGTACCAGTGATTCGACTCGTCGGCGCATCGCCTGCACCTCGGGGACGAAGTCGTCGCGTTCGGATGCGTCCCACACCATCGGCGACGTCGCGAGCACGTAGTCGCGGCCCAAGCTCATGTTCCCGGCCATCGGCCGAGCCTTCAGCAACGCCTGGAACTCCCAGGTCTTGGCCCACCGCTTGTAGTAGGTGATGTGGGATTCGAGGGTTCTGGTCAGCGCACCCGACTTACCTTCGGGTCGCAGCCCGGCGTCGACGTCGAAGAACGCGAGCGACCCGATCCGCATCATCTCGCCCGCTATCCGCGCCGAGGTCGTGTCGGCGGGTTCAGCGACGAAGACGATGTCGACGTCGCTGACGTAATTGAGCTCGCGCGCACCGCATTTGCCCATGGCTACGACAGCCATGCGAGTCTCGAGCGGGTCGTCGCCGAGGACGTCGGCGATCGCGACGGCCAACGCCGCTGTCAACGCCGCGTCGGCGAGGTCGGCGAGTCGGCCGCCGACTTCAGGCAGGTACAGGACCGGCTCGTCCTCGACGGTAGCCGCGAGATCGTGCGCGGCCAGAATCAGGATCTGGTCACGGTAGGCGCGGCGCAGCGAGGTGACAGCGTCGTTGCCGGTGACGCCGGCACGGAACGTCAGGTCGGAGGCTACGGCGCTCGCGTCCGGTGTCGCTTCCACGGCCGCCAACAGCGCGGACCGCGACTGTTCGACGGTCGGCATCGCGTCGTCGACCAGCAGCCGCCACGCGTCGAGTTCGGCGATAACGTGGTCGGCGAGCGCATCGGAGCCGCCGAGCACCGACAGGAGGCGCCCGCGGAAAGGTTTCGACGTGCGCAGCAGCCGGTCGACTTCCCGCCACTGGCCGTCTTCCCGCTCGCTCAGCCGAACCAATGCCCGCAACGCGAGATCCGGGTCTGGGGCACGCGACAGAGCCCACAGTAGATCGACGTCGTCCGGCGACGACCAGCCGAGCGCGGTCAGATTCTCGCGCGCGTTCTCGTCGAGCAGGCCGAGCCGCCCTGGGCTCGGGACGGCCGACCGGCCTGAACCTCTCCTCACTCTCGAACCCCTTACAACGGCAGGTAGCGCTCGAGCTCGAACGGCGTCACGCGGCCGCGGTACGCCGCCCATTCGGCCCACTTGTTCCGAAGGAAGTAGTCGAAGACGTGCTCGCCCAGGGTTTCCGCGACCAGCTCGGACTTCTCCATCTCGGTGAGCGCGTCGGCCAGCGAGCCGGGCAGCTCGCGGTAACCCATCGCCCGACGTTCGGCCGGCGTCAACGCCCACACGTTGTCTTCGGCCTCCTCGGGCAGTTCGTAGCCTTCCTCGATGCCTTTGAGTCCGGCGGACAGCATCACCGCGAACGACAGGTACGGGTTGCAGGCCGAGTCGGGGGTGCGGATCTCGACACGACGCGACGACGCTTTGTTCGGCGTGTACAGCGGCAGCCGCACCATCGCCGAACGGTTGGCCCGGCCCCACGTGGCCGCGGTCGGTGCCTCGTCGCCGTAGACGAGTCGCTTGTAGCTGTTGACCCACTGGTTGGTGACAGCGCTGATCTCGGTGGCGTGCTCCAGGATTCCGGCGACGAACTGGCGACCGACCGTCGACAGCTGCATCGGGTCGTCAGGATCGTGGAAGGCGTTGGTGTCGCCTTCGAACAGGCTCAGGTGGGTGTGCATCGCCGAACCCGGATGGTCGCTGAACGGCTTGGGCATGAACGTCGCCCGGACGTTGTCGTTGAACGCGACCTGCTTCACCAGGTAGCGGAACGTCATCACGTTGTCGGCCATCGACAGTGCGTCGGCATACCGCAGATCGATCTCTTGTTGACCCGGCGCAGCTTCATGGTGGGAGAACTCGACGGAGATCCCCATCGATTCGAGTGCGTCGATCGCGTGCCGTCGGAAGTTAGGGGCCGAATGATGGAACGTCTGGTCGAAGTAGCCGCCTCCGTCCGCGGGGATCGGCGGTGCCCCGTCGTCTGGGGTGTCCTTGAGGAGAAAGAACTCGATCTCCGGGTGGACATAGCAGGTGAAGCCCTGGTCGGCGGCCTTGTTCAGTTGGCGACGCAGGACATTGCGCGGATCGGCCCACGACGGTGTCCCGTCGGGCATCGTGATGTCGCAGAAGATTCGCGCGGAATAGTGCTTGTCGTCGCTCGTCCACGGCAACACCTGGAACGTCGACGGGTCGGGTTTGGCGACGGTGTCGGCCTCGGATACCCGGGAGAGTCCTTCAATCGCCGAACCGTCAAAGCCGATCCCTTCGGCAAACGCGCCTTCGAGTTCGGCTGGCGCGATCGCCACCGACTTCAGGTAGCCGAGAATGTCGGTGAACCACAGCCGGACGAAGCGGATGTCGCGCTCCTCGAGGGTGCGCAGCACGAATTCCTGTTGGCGATCCATACCCGAACCCTAGTGCTCCGCAGTTACGCCCGTGTTACACCGGCCGGTTCGTGTCGACCCGTCCCGCTTGCCGAGACCTTAGATGTGACTAACGCCACCAATCCGGCCCTGCCGGTCCCGCCGCGACGGTGGAAGAATCGAGGTCGTCCACACCAACCCGGGTACCCGCATCAGGCGGGACTCGAGGCAGAAATGAGGCAAGTCATGTCGGAGAACTCCGTCTATGGATCCAGCACTACCACCCCGTCGTCACCGCGCCGCCCGGTCCGCATTCAGCATCTCGCGAAGTGGAAATCCGAAGGCCACAAGTGGGCGATGCTCACCGCGTACGACTACACCACCGCCCGCATCTTCGACGACGCCGAAATCCCGGTCCTGTTGATCGGCGACTCTGCGGCCAACGTCGTCTACGGGTACGACACCACGATCCCGATCACCCTCGACGAACTGATCCCGCTCGCACGCGCGGTAGTCCGCGGCGCACCGCACGCACTCGTCGTCGCCGACCTCCCGTTCGGCACCTACGAAGCGAGCCCGCAGCAGGCCCTCGAATCGGCTGTGCGCATGTTCAAGGAGTCGGGCGCGCACGCCCTCAAGATCGAAGGCGGCGAACGCATCGCACCGCAGATCGCCGCGCTCACCGCTGCAGGCATCCCAGTGATGGCGCATATCGGTTTCACACCGCAGAGCGTCAACGGCCTCGGCGGTTACCGGGTCCAGGGCCGCGGCGACGCCGCCGACCAGCTCATCGCCGACGCTATCGCCGTCCAAGAGGCCGGCGCGTTCTCGGTCGTCATGGAGATGGTCCCTGCGGACGTCGCAGGCCAGATCACCCGCAAGCTCACCATCTCGACTGTCGGGATCGGCGCGGGTAACGAGACCGACGCGCAGGTCCTCGTCTGGCAGGACGCCGCGGGCTACACGCAGGGTAAGACCGCCAAGTTCGTCAAGCGTTACGCCTCGCTCGGCGACGAGTTGGGTGCTGCAGCGCGCCAATACGCGAGCGAGGTCGCAGCGTCGTCGTTCCCCGGGCCCGAACACTCGTACTGATGACCCACACGCACCGATGACTCACTCGCACCGATGACTAGGGTTGGGCGCATGCGCACGTTGTATCCAGCGATCGAGCCGTATGCGTCCGACCACCTGTCCGTCGGTGACGGACAAGAGATCTATTGGGAGACCACCGGCAACCCCGACGGGAAGCCGGTGGTCTTCGTGCACGGCGGTCCCGGCGGCGGGACGTCTGCCGATCAACGCCGGTTCTTCGATCCCACGCGGTACCGGATAGTGCTGTTCGACCAGCGCGGGTGCGGTAAGTCGCGCCCCCACATCAGCGACGGCGCCGACCTGTCGGTCAATACGACCGACCACCTGATCGCCGATATGGAGGCGTTGCGCGAACACCTCGGCATCGACCGATGGCAGGTGTTCGGCGGCTCGTGGGGTTCGACGTTGGGTCTGGCGTACGCGCAACGGCATCCAGCGCGTGTCACCGAGCTCGTATTGCGCGGCATCTTCCTGCTGCGTCGTAGCGAGATCGACTGGTACTACAACGGCGGCGCCGCAAACATCTACCCTGACGCGTGGGAGCGTTACCTCGAACCGATCCCGGACGACGAACGCGGCAGCGACCTCGTCGCCGTCTACCATCGACTGCTGAACGGCGACGACCAACAGGTCGCGCAACAGGCGGCGAGCGCGTGGGCCGACTGGGAGGGCCGAACTAGTCATCTCACGCCACGTCCCGCGGCGGGCGACGGCGGGCCGTGGGATCTCGCGTTCGCGACCATCGAAAACCACTACTTCACCCACCACGGGTTCCTCGACGACGGGCAGCTCCTGCGGGACATCGCGGCCATCGAGCACATTCCCGCGGTGATCGTGCAGGGCCGCTATGACGTCGTGTGCCCGATGCGCAGCGCGTGGGATCTGCACCGGGTGTGGCCGTCCGCGGACCTCCACGTCGTCGACGACGCCGGTCACGCGTCCTTCGAGCCCGGAATCGTCCACCACCTGGTTGAGGCGACCGACCATTTCGCACGTCCCACCGGCTGAGCACAGGAGCACTGACGCCATGAGCGCCCACGAGTCCCTCGAGATCGAGCTGAAGTTCGACGTGGACGCGGGCCTGCCCGCGCCCGACCTGGCGGGCCTCGTCCCCGACGGGAGCGTCGGAACCCCGCAGACGTACCTGCTCGAAGCCACCTACTACGACACCGCCGACACGGTCCTTGCCCGAAACCGCACCACGCTGCGGCGCCGGACCGGTGGCATCGACAGTGGATGGCATCTCAAACGTCCGTCGACGGTGAAGTCGGCCCGTCGAGAGCTCGGCGTGCCGTTCGACGATGCGGCCTTCGACGGCGGTGTTCCCGCGGTGTTGCGCGATCAGGTCGCGTCGACCGTCCGACTCGGTGAACTCGTCCCGGTCGCGACCATCACCACCGATCGCACGATGACGAGCGTGTTCGACGCCGACGGCCGTGAACTCGCCGTGTTCTGCGAGGACCTCGTGTCGGCGGAGTCGCTACTGCCCGGCGGCGGCGTCGAACGCTGGGCCGAGTGGGAGTTCGAGCTAGTCGACGGCGACCGTGCGCTCCTCACCCGGGCGAAGGCTTATCTGAGGGCTGCGGGCGCGAAGAAGGCGTCGAGCGTGTCCAAGCTCGCGCGGGCGATCGGTTCGCTGCCGGCCGTCGTCGAGCCACGCAGAGTTGACCGCAAGTCGACGGCTATGGATCTCGTCGTATTCGATCTGGCGGCACACCGCGACGCGCTGCTCGCCTACGATCCGCTGGCGCGCGAAGACGCCCCGGACGCCATCCATCAGATGCGGGTGGCCGCGCGGAAGCTCCGGTCGATCCTCACCTCGTATCCGCAGGTCCTCGCACAGCATGTCGTCGATCCGATCTCGAGGGAACTCATGCTTCTCGGTGAGGTTCTCGGTGACGCCCGGGATTTGGAGGTCTCGCTGGAGACCAACGAGCTGATGCTGACACGCGAGAACGCTCCAGTCGATCTGCGCGAAGCCCTCATCGAGAGCGAGCGCATCCGCCGCGAGCGGGCGGTCCGGTCGATGCGTTTCGCGTTGTCGACCGAACGCTATCTCACCCTGTTGGACGATCTCGACGCGTTGATCACTGATCCGACACCCGGGCTCGACGCAGACAGCCCGGCCCGCGATGTGGCCGCCGAGGCGATCGCCGCATCGTATCGACGCCTCCGGCGTGCCGAGAAGGCGTTGCGTGGTTTCGACTCGTGGTCGCCGGAGTGGGTGGAACAGCTTCACACGATCCGCAAACGCGCCAAGGCCACCCGCTACACCGCCGAGTCGGCGTCGGCAGTGCCCCGGTCGTCGTTCAAGGAGATCGGCTCGTACGCGAAGGCGGTGCAGACCCATCTCGGCGTCTTCCACGACACCGCAGTCAATCGAGCACGGTTGGCCGAGGTCGCCGAACGCACCCCGTTGAGCCCCGCCGCCCTCTTCGTCCTCGGGCGCCTCGACGCCCGCGAAGAGTCCCGCGGCCGCAAAGCGGTCAAGGCCTACCGCAAGCTTTGAGCGGCTGGCGCGATGGCGCGAAAGCCGATCACGGCGTTCTCGGTGTCGGCGACGGTCACTTCGACGGTGCAGGCGGTGCCTGCCGCGGGCGCGCCGGTGCATGGACCGACGATCGCGGGCGCTGAGACGAACACTTCGGCGGGGCGTTCCCCGTTCGGATCGCGCATGACGACGGCGTCGAACCGGGCACCGATCTGGTCGGCGAGAACGACTGCCTCGGTGAGGTCGACGCTACGTCGTTCCGCGGTGGACGCGCGTTGGTCGGACGACGCCATCGTCTTACGCAGCGAGCCGAGCTCGGTCGCCACCCAATCGGGGACCTCGCGGCCGCTCGTGACGGCGAGGCACACTTCGGTGACGTACCGGTCGCCGAGCCGACGCAGTGGCGCCGTGGCGTGCGCGTAGACGCCGCCCACTCCGGCGTGGACGACGACGGCATCCGGATAGTCGGCACCCGGTTCGAGCGACAGATACCCGGATCCGCGCATGAGTCGTGCGCCGACCGTCATCAACGCGAGTGTCGTCGGCGCGTCCGCGGGCAGACTGGCGAGGAATTCTCCCGGCGACACTCCTTCGGCCCATGTGACGCCGAGATGCTGTGCGGTGGCGCGCAGTTCAGTGATCGCCTCGTCGGATGCGGGTGGCACGGTTCGCAATAGGCCGATCCCCGCTTTCCGCTGGATGTCGCCCGCGCACATACCGACGAGGAGCGAGACTTGGGCGTTCCAGTCGTCGGCTGGTGTGCGCGGCGCCATCTGCAGGGTCCACGCGCGGCCGCCCTCGTGCGGAACGATCTCTTGGTCCGGCAGGTCGAGTTGGACGGCTCCACGCTGCAGCGACCAATCGAGTCGGGTTTGCCCGAAAGCGGGCAGCGCGGCGATCGACGGATGCAGGCTGCCTGAGTTGTGGGCTTTCATCACACCCGCGTAGTCGAACCGCTCGCGAGAGCGGACGGTCGCGCGTTCGACGGCGACGTCGATCACGTCGCCCGATCCGTCGACTCGGACGGTCCACAGCACCGCGGGGCGAACCTGGTCGGGCAACAGGGATCCGATGCCTTCGGACAGCGGTCGCGGGTGGAGCGGGACGCTCCCGTCCGGGAAGTACATCGTCTGGCCGCGTTCGCGGCTCTCGGCGTCGATCGCTCCCCCGGGTTCGATGAGCGCAGCGACGTCCGCGATCGCGTAGTGGACGAGGAATCCGTCGCCGTCCGACTGCACGTGGAGCGCCTGGTCCAGGTCTTGGGAACCAGGCGGGTCGATGGTAACGAAGTCGATGTCGGTGCGGTCGGCGCGTCCGTCGCCGAACCGGTCCGCAGCCTTCTCGGCTTCCGTGGTCGCCGCCTGCGGGAAGTCGGCGGTGAGATCGAGTTCCCGGCGAATGCGGTCGAAATCGATCGTCGGGGCGAACATTCTGCGCTGCATGTACCTGAATGTAGCGGTACCGCGGGGTGCGCGAACGAGCCGACGTGTAAGCCGGATCCTGTCCCGGCCCGTAGCGGACCGGTGGCGACCATCCATCTGGGCACACCGTCGCCGGGTGCCTCTAGCGGCCAACCCGCGAGCTCGGACGAGCAGTCCTCGAACACTCGCGCATCCGCACCGGCTCGCGGTGCGGACTTCGGCCTTGCTCCGGGTGGGGTTTACCGAGCCGTCACGGTCACCCGTGTCGCTGGTGCGCTCTTACCGCACCGTTTCACCCTTACCGTCCCGCGGACGGGACGGCGGTCTGTTCTCTGTGGCACTGTCCCGCGGGTCACCCCGGGTTGCCGTTAGCAACCACCCTGCTGCTGTGGAGTCCGGACTTTCCTCGGCTGTCGGCCTGCGCAGTGGTCTGCGTGGTCCCGTCGCCGCGGCCGCCCGGTCGGCTCGTTCGCCGTTCGAGGATACCGCCTGCCCGCCCGTCGAGCGAAGTCGAGACGGCTATTGCAGGTGCGCCGTATCGTTCACGAGCCGAACCACGGACCCGCCGTCCGGGTAGAATTCGACGATCGAGTACGACGCCAGGTCCAGGTGCAGGCGGAACAACAGTTCCGGTCCGACGCCGAGCGCCCCGCGCAGGAACGTCTTGATCGGCGTCACATGGCTGACGGCGAGGACCGTCCGCCCGGCGTACTGGTCGACGAGATCGTCACGGACCTGCGCGATCCGCTGCCCGACCTGTGCGAAACTCTCACCGTTGGGCGGGGTGACGTCGGCGTCGCTCAACCATCGACGGTGCAGTCGGCCGTCGCGTCCGGCGGCTTCGGTGAATGTCAGCCCCTCCCAGTCGCCGAAGTCGGTCTCGATGAGCCCGTCGTGGACGGTCACGTCGAGCCCGAGGACCCGGGCCGCGAATTCTGCGGTCGCACGTGTCCGCGTCAACGGCGACGAGACGATGGCGTCGATCTGGCCGAACGGTGCGTCGGCGAGCCGGGTCGCGGCAGCGGCCGCCTGCTCGAGGCCGATGTCGCTGAGGGCTGGGTCGCCGTGACCGGAGTAGCGGCGTTCCACCGAGAGCGGTGTCTGCCCGTGGCGGAGCAGTACGAGGCGAGTCGGCGGTGCGGTCTGGCCGTGCCAGTCCGGGCTGCCGGTCGCAGCCGACCCACTCACTCCGGACGCCCCTGCCCCGGCAGCCCGGAGTGGTTGGTCCGCACCATAATCGCGCCGCATTCCTCGCAGCGGAGCACCTCGTCCTCGTCGGCGGCGGCGATCCGCGACAGGGTGCGCGGATCGAGTTCCATTCGGCACGCGCCGCAGCGTCGCGCCTGTACGAGGCCGGCACCGACCTGACCGCGTCCACGGAGACCCTCGTAGATGCCGACGAGCTTGTCATCGATCGACTCGGTCAACGCGATGCGTCGCTCGGTGAGGTCGGCGGTCCGCGTTTCGACGGCCGCCGCACTCTTGTCGCGTTCCGCGACGAGTTCGAGTTCGTTCTCGGTCAACGTCAGCAGGGTGGCCTCCGCGCGGTCGGCCTCGGTCGAGGTCGCCTCCTGCTGCTCCATCAGCTCGAGCATCTCGCCTTCGAGGTCGTCACGGCGTCGTTCGAGCGACTCCAGTTCACGCTGGAGTTCGGCGACCGCCTTGTGCCCCGTCGTACCGGCGTCGATGGACGCCTTATCGCGGGCGACGTGCTCGGTCATGCCTGCGAGTTCACGCTCGAACTTCTCGTAGACCGCCGCGAGGTCGTCGACGGCGACGCGCGAGGACGCGACGTCCGCGCGGGCGGCGTCGAGCTTGGTCGCGAGTTCGGCGAGATCTGCGTCCTCGGGCAAGTTCTTTCGGCTGTGCGCGGTCTTCGCGATCTCCGCATCGAGATCGGCGAGGTCGAGCAGCATTCGCTGCGCGGCGGCAGAGGCTTTCATTGGCACACTCCTGTCACACGGGTCGTCGGGCGACGACGCCGAAAGGGTCGGTAGGTGGCGCGAAGACACTTGTCTCGCAGCCGAAGTCGGTGAGTAGTGCGGCGGCTTGGGCGCACCACGGGAATTCGGTCGACCAGTGGCCCGCGTCGACGAGGGCCGGGCCGCCATCACGCCGGGCCTCGTCGACTACGTGATGGCGGAGGTCGCCCGTCACGTAGGCGTCGACGCCCGCGCGGGCCGCGGCCGATACGAGCGAGTCGCCCGCGCCGCCGCAGACGGCGACGGTCTCGATCATGGCCGACGGGTCCCCCGAGGCACGCACCGGCCAGGCCGAGGTCGGGAGCGACGCGTCGACGTGGGCGACGAACTCGTCTAACCGCATCGGCTCAGGGAGCCGGCCGATCCGGCCGAGGCCGATATCGCTGTCGACGGGTGCCTGCTCGAAGACGTCGAAGGCGGGCTCCTCGTACGGGTGCGACGACCGGAGTGCGGCGAGGACGGCCGACCGCACATGTCGCGGGGCGACGATCTCGACGCGTTCCTCGTCGACGCGGGTCAGTTCACCGACTCCGCCGATCGTCGGGGACGCGTCGCCCACCGGCAGGAACTGTCCAGTGCCGACCACCCCCCACCGGCAGTCGCGGTACTCGCCGATCGCGCCCGCGCCCGCCTCGAACATCGCTTCGCTCACCTGGTCGACGTTCGCTTCGGGCACCATGACGACCCATTTGTCGAGCGTCGGAGCCGGTTCGGCTGCGAGCGGGACCGTGGCGAGGAGGCCTAGCGTGTCGGCGAGCGCGTCCGACACGCCGGGGCGCGCCTTGTCGGCGTTCGTGTGCGCCGAATACAACCCGCATCCTGCCCGGATGAGACGGTGCACGATTCGCCCCTTGGCCGTGTCGACGCCGACGCCGGTCACCCCGCGCATCAACAGCGGGTGGTGCGCCACCACGAGTCGAGCGCCGGTGTCGACGGCTTCGTCGACGACGGCGTCGGTCACGTCGACACACACGAGCACTGTGTCGGCGGGGTCAGCGGGATCACCGCAGACCAGGCCGACGGCGTCCCACGATTCGGCGAGCCGAGGCGGATATGCCTGCGCCAGGCGGGCGATCACGTCCGCGAGTGTGCGAGTCATCTGGTCGGTGCTCCTGTCTCGAATCGGTTCTTCACATCTTGCATGGCGGCGACGAGCGCGTCGCACACTTCACGCGGACGTACCGCCAGCCGTAGGTGGTCGCCGGTCAGGCCGTGAAAGTTGGCGCAGCTGCGCACGGAGAATCCACGCTCGGCCAACTCCTGTTTCCACCGCCACGCGTCCGGCACCCGCACCAGCACGTAGGGCGCGCGCGGATCGGCTTGCGTTGTCAGCCCGATCTCGGCGAGCCGTTCGACGAGGTGGGCTCGTTCGGCGGCCACCTCGTGCGCCTGCCCGCGGGCATACTCGTGCCCTTCGGCCCCGAGGCACACGGCGAGCGCGGCGAGCGTCAACGTCCCGACCGCCCAATGTCGTCGCCCGGCCGTCATCGCGGTGATGAGTTCTGGTGCCGCCAACAAGTATCCCGCGCGCAGACCGGCCAGCCCGAATGTCTTGGTGATCGACCGCAGAACGATCAGATCGTCGGCGGACTCTGCGGCGACCGACTCGGGTTCGAGACGGTCGCCGTCGAGTGTGAGGTCGGCGAACGCCTCGTCGACGACGACGATCCGCCCCGGACGTCGCAGCGCGTGCACGTCCCCGGCCGGATGCAGCACCGAGGTCGGGTTGGTCGGGTTGCCGAGCACCACCAGGTCGGCATCGTCGGGCACCGTAGCGTCGGCGAGCCGCCACGGGGCGTCCGGCATGACGTGGCTGATCCGCGCGCCCGACGCTGCGAGTACGCGTTCGGGTTCGGTGAAAGACGGCTGGATCAACGCGACATGACGCGGTGCCAGGCGAGCGAGCAGCTCGAATCCTTCCGCAGCGCCGCCCAGGAGTAGGACCTCGTCGGGACGACGCCCATGCAGGTCCGCGATCTGCCGTACGACGACGTCGGTCTCCGCCGACGACGGATAGGCGGCGAGGTCGGCGATCCTGGCGCGCAACGCCCGGGCCACGAACTCGGGTGGGCCCGGACGGACGTTGACCGCGAAGTCGACGAGCCCGGCCTGTGCGTCGGCGTCGCCGTGCCGGCCGCGGTCGCACAGGTGGGTGGGCACGTCGACTGTCATGATCATCCAGCTTACGTGCACGATGGAAGCATGATTCCGGCCCCGACCCCGACCGTGACGGACACGGTTCTGCTGTTCGATCTCGACGGCACCATCACCGACAGCTACCCGGGGATCAGCCGTTCGTTCCTGCACGCGCTCGAGCTCCTCGGCGAACCCGCCCCGCCCGCCGAGTTCCTGCGGACGATCGTCGGTCCGCCGTTGGTCGAGTCGATGCGGACGCTCGGATACGACGAGACAACGTCGACGGCCGCGGTACGCGCCTACCGCGCCCGCTACGACGTGACCGGTTGGCTCGAGAACTCGGTGTACGACGGGATGGCGGAACTGCTGGCCGATCTGGCCGGTGCCGGTCGGACGTTGGCGCTCGCGACGAGCAAGAACCAGCAGATCGCCCGCAACATCCTCGACCATTTCGGTTTGACCTCGTATTTCACGTTCGTGGGCGGCGCGGACGACGCTGCGGGCAGGATCGGCAAAGAGTCTGTGGTGCGGTATGTTCTCGGCGCCCTCGACATCCCTGTCGGGACCGGACGGGTGCTGATGATCGGCGACCGGTCGCACGACGTCGACGGTGCGGCGGCCTGCCGGGTCCCGACGCTCGGCGTCCGATGGGGTTACGCTCACGCAGGAGAACTGGAGGCCGCCCTCGATCGTGCGGGCGCCCCGGGACAGAACGAGCGGATCGTCGAGACGGTTCCGCAATTGCGAAAGGTACTCGGTGTCTGACAACGCGGGGGCTTCGGCCGCAGGCCGCGCCCTGCACATCTGTTTCGTCTGCTCTGGCAACATCTGCCGGTCGCCGATGGCTGCGTCGATCTTCACGCACGCCGTCGAACAGGCCGGTCTGTCCGACCGGGTCCGCGTGACGAGTGCGGGGACCGGCGGCTGGCACGTCGGCGACCCAGCGGATAACCGCGCCCGCACCGAACTGTTGGCGCACGGCTACTCGGACGCGCATGTGGCGTCCGGACTGACGCCCGACCACCTGTCCGCCGATCTCTTCGTCGCCGCCGACCGTGGGCACGTGTCGGAGTTGGAGCGCAAACGTCTCGGCGATCGGGTCCGGCTCCTCCGCAGTTTCGATCCCGATGCCGACGGCGACGACGTTCCCGACCCGTACTACGGGACGCAGGACGACTTCGAGTTGGTTCGTGAACAGGTCGAGGCGGCGATCCCCGGTCTGCTCGCGTGGACCAACGAGACGCTGGCCACTCGCGACTGAGTCGTATCCTGGGTACGTGCGCGTCCTTCGTTCGTTCCTCAAGCCCGGATGGCTGCTACTCGTTCTGTTCGTAGTGGCTTTCGCGGCAGCCTGTTTCGCGATTCTCGCGCCGTGGCAGTTGGGGAAGAACAGCGACACCGAGCAGCGGAACGATCTGATCCGTGCGGCCGTCGACACCGACGCGGTGCCGATTGACCGACTGGCGCCACCCGGTCGGCCTCTCGACCCGAACAACGAGTGGCACGAGGTGACGCTGCGCGGACGGTATCTGCCCGACGACCAGGTGATGCTGCGCTTCCGCTACTCGCAGGAGCGTCCCGCGGTTGAAGCGTTGACGCCATTCCGCATCTCCGGCACCGACCGGGTGATTCTGGTGAACCGCGGCATCGTCGCGACCAGTGAGAACGGGCAGGTCAGCGTCCCGACTCCGCCGTCGGACGAGGTGACGATCGCGGCTCGACTCCGCAAGTCGGAGGGCACCAGTCCTGGGAAAGAGCCGCGCGCCGAAGGTGGCCAGTCGACGGCGTACACGATCGACACCGCCCAGCTGTCACGTCTCACCGGGGTGCCGATGGCCTCCTACTACCTCCAATTGTCGCCGAGCCAGCCGGGATCGTTGGGCGAGATCGATCTGCCCCAACTCGAATCCGGCCCGTTCCTCTCGTACGGCCTGCAATGGCTGGCGTTCGGCGTGATGGTTCCACTCGGCGCCGCCTACTTCATCTACAGCGAGATCAAAGCCCGTCGCGCTCGCCGCTCGGAGGGCGCTAGCGACGCGGAACAGGGCGAGGTCGTCGCCGTCGTCGAGGCGCCCCCGGCGACGAGTCGGTCCGAGCGTGAGCGTGTCCGGCAGAGTCTCCGCGAGGCGGGCTCCCGGTCGGGCAACGACGTCGACATCGCGTCCGGCGGTCAGATCGGCGACGGTTCCGCGTCCGCCGCTGCCGACGAAGCCGTCCGGACGAAGCTGGCCCAGCGCTACGGCAAGTGACGTCGTCTTTCTCCGGTCATAGTTCGCGCGGCGACCGCCGCCAACGCGGTTGCCCGTTGCACGTGGCGAGACAAGGTGACTGCTGAT
Source organism: Gordonia abscondita (assembly GCF_032711245.1). Lineage (GTDB taxonomy): Bacteria > Actinomycetota > Actinomycetes > Mycobacteriales > Mycobacteriaceae > Gordonia. The sequence goes on along the minus strand of NZ_CP128986.1, from coordinate 2,920,669 downwards.
CGCAGATCGGCGGCAAGGGGGGCCGGACCGTCGCCGAGTCGCGGTCGTTCCTCGACGCCGTGCGCGTACACGGTCTGACCGCCGAGCCCGATCCTCAGCGCCCCGGCGAACGCTGCTTCGACGACGCCTGCGTTCGGGCTGGGGTGCAGACCGGCGTCGCGGCGGACGGCGGTCCACACTTCACGCGGCCTACCGGACAGTGCGCCGACGAGCAGTGCGGTGGCCCGCGCCGGTGCATAGTTCGCGATGTCGTCGAGTCGAGCGGACGCCCACCCGAACTGTAGGTATTTGTCCGACCGGTACCCGACCATGGCGTCGAGAGTGTTCGCCGCGCGGTATCCGAGCAGGCCCGGTGCCCCGGCGACGGCACCCCAGAACAGCGGTGCGACGGCCGCGTCTGACGTGTTTTCGGCGATCGATTCGACTGCGGCACGACAGATCCCGGCTTCGTCGAGCTGTGTCGTGTCTCGCCCGACGAGGCCGGCGACCAGTGCCCTGGCGCCGTCGACGTCGCCGGAGTCGAGTGCGTCGGCGATCTCGTCACCGATCCGACACAGGGACGTCCCGCCTAGCGCGCTGAACGCCGCTGCCGCCGTCCCCGCTGGGCCGAGACGTCGGGCGAGGACGCCGGAGAGTATCCCGACGCCGATCCACCACCCGGCGAACATCGCACCGCGTGCCCGATCGTCGCGGTAGAACGACTCTTGTGATGTTGCGACTCCTCGCCCGAACAGTGCGACGGGGTGTCCGCGCTGCGGGTCGGCGAACACCGCGTCGGTGAGAGTTCCGGCAGCGAGTCCGACAGCGTCGGCGGTGCGGTGGCGCATCGGGTGATCGTATCGATCGCCGATATGATCGTTGTTCATGGCTGCCTCCCGCCCGACGCCCGAAGCCGGGGTCTTCGAGATCTCCACCGGTACCGCCGAACTCGTGCACAGCGTGGACGGCGGCTGGCTGCTGTCTATCAACGGGGCGCAGAGCAGTCACATCGACCCGGACCGGCCGGACCATCTCGACTTCGAGTACATGCGGCAGGCGTCCGCCGCGATCGCCGACCGGTATCGCGACCCGGCGACTCCGCTGCGCGTCCTGCATCTCGGGGCGGCCGCGTGTGCGCTCCCCCGGTATCTGTCGCACGCGTACCCGCAGTCGCGACATGTCGCCGTGGAGATTGACGCCGAACTGGCCCGCCTCGCCCGTGAATGGTTCGACCTGCCGCGTGCTCCCCGACTGCGAATCCGGGTCGGCGACGCACGTGAGGTCACGGAGAGTCTCCGTGAGCACACGCGCGATGTGGTGATGCGGGACGCGTTCAGTGCAAGCGTGACTCCGGAACATCTGACGACTGTCGAGTTCACCCGTGCGGTTCAGCGAGTGCTGGTGCCGGGCGGACTCTACATCGCGAACTGCGGCGGCCGCCGAGATCTGGCGTCGGTGCGGTCGGAGGTGTCGACGATCGCGGATGTCTTCACGAACGTCGAACTGATCTCCGACCCTGCGATGTTCAAGGGGCGGCGCAGCGGGAACGTCGTGGTCGTTGCGGCCGACGGACCGCTCCCCGACTCCGCCGACTTGGAGCGCGCTCTGCGCTCGGATCCCGAACCGTCGAGGCTGATGACTGGTCGTGACGCCGCCGCGTTCGGGTCGGGCAAGATCCGGCGTGACTAGACGACCCGCTCAGATCATGTAGTGCAGGCTGTCGACGATTGCCGATCCGAGAGCAACGTCACCATCGATGTGGACGGTGGCTTGGGCCGCTCGCGGTCGGCCGCCTGCGAGTCGTGTGTAGTCGGCGACTGTGGTCCGCAATGTGACGTCGGCGGGACCGTCCAACGCGGGGACGATGGCTGCCCGGCCGTCGACGGCGATGTGCACTTGTGTCGGCACGAGACCGGTGAAGTCGAATGTCACGCGGCTGCCTTTCGGTGCTGAAGCCTTCTTGCCGACGAGGAAGGGCATTACCGCAGCCATCTCGTCCAACGCGAACGCGGCGGGCACTGGATCGCTCGGCTCGTCGAGGCCGAGCGCGTCACGGAGGTCGAGTTCGTGCACCCAACTGTCGTAGGTCCGCACTCGCATGAACCGTCCGTACGTCTCGGGGCCGACAGGGGTGACGGCGTCGGCGTGCCACTCGTCGTCGCCCATCGCGGTCAGGTCGGCGATACGTTTCGCGGTCATCGCACGATAGTCGGCCATGACTTCGGCGCGGCTGCGGGCTCGGTAGTGATCGAGCCAGCGCTCGTTGAGTTCGCCGATCGGGTTCTTCACGTGGTCGAGCCCGGCGACGTCTCGGGTTGCGTCGGGCTTCCGGCCGTCGATCATGTTCTCGGTCCCGACGATGTGGGCGACGACGTCACCTACGTTCCAGCCGGGCAGACCCGAGTCCGCCGACCAGTCGGCGTCCGACAGGCCGCTGACAAGGTCATCGATCGCCTGCCACTGCGCAGCCAGCGCGGCAATGATCGGGGCCTTCTCGACTCGAGTCTTCACACGATTCCCTCTCGCTAGTACACGACCCACTGAGTCTACGAAGACCAGTTTGGGCATGCCACCATCGAGACGATAATGTTCACTGCGAGCCGTTGCTCGTCACGACGACGGTCCGGCGCGTATAGCTCAGCGGTAGAGCTCTGGTCTTACACACCAGCGGTCAGGGGTTCAAATCCCTTTGCGCGCACCATTATCTGTATAAATGCATCCTTCGAACTCGAAGTTTCGGGTTAGATCGCGGGCTACCCCAACTCGACAGCCGCTGGCGGCACCGCCGCCGAGCCGCGCGACGACGAATACGACTGTTCACGCGGTGGCTTGGGTTCAATTGGGATGCGGTCGGTGAGGCGACCGCGATCACAGTCGGAGACGTCGACAAGAAGTCGGGTACCTCACGCATCAACAAGGCCTGGAAGTACACGGGTACGTCGACGATAAGTTCAGGCAGCGTGTCGCGTAGCCATGGCCCGGCTACCTATGCTCGAACGGCCAGTGGCCATGGATATGACGCCCAGCTTCGCAATTCTATTTGATCCAAGATAGGTTCTATATCAAATAGACAGTGTGGATTAGGCCGGAAATTAGTACCGATACGGGGTAGATCAGATGTCGTATAGAACGTTGAAGTCGATCTTCCACCAGCGAGATCGCGTTGGTGCCGAAGCCGAGGAACAAGCTCGCCGACAGTCTCCTGCCGCCGTCCACTGGGACCTGATGATCGACGAACACTCGATGTTCGCGCTGATGACGCCCGAAGTCGCAGCGCTGATCGAACGGATCATGAGCTTCGAGCCGAAGATTCGAGCCGAGTGGGATGGCCTGCCAAGCAGTGCGCGCACCCACTATCTACATCGCATGGTGATTGATGAGGTCCAGGCGACCAACGACATCGAACAGGTCCGCTCGACCCGGAGGGAGATCAGCGCGGCGATCAAGGCGGTGCTAGCGGAGCAACCGATCGTGAGCAAGCGGTTCCTAGAGATGGTGCGGCTCTACCTCGACATCGGCGACTACGAGGCCAAGGGGCCGCAGACGCTCGACGACATCCGGGCTGCCTACGACGCGGTGACTCGGGGCGAGATTCGTGACGAGGATGCTCCCGACGGTCGGCGGTTCCGGCAAGGTCCGGTGTCGATCGAGTCAGGCACCAAGGTCGTGCACACTGGCGTGTTGCCCGAGTCCGCGATCGATGACGCGCTCACTCTCATGTTGAGCCAGGGTCGCGACGATTCGATCCCCCGGCTGATCAGGGCGGTGGTCGCGCACTTCATCTTCGAGTACACGCACCCGTTCTACGACGGCAATGGCCGAACTGGGCGCTATCTTCTCGCACTGGACCTCCGACAGGTGCTGGCTCCTTATGCGAGCCTGGCGTTGTCGGCGACCGTCGCCGACAATAAAGACCGCTACTACCGGGCTTTCGCTGACGCGGAGAATCCGTTGAATCGCGGAGATCTGACGCCGTACTTGATCGACATGCTCGAGATAGTCGCCGAGGCGCAGCATCGCCTGCTGCTCGATCTCTCCGAGCGGCGGCGGAAGATCGAGACGATCAAGGCGCGTATCCGCGTTCTGCTGGACGATGAGCAGTTTCCGCTGAGCGTTGGACTCGATCGCGAGTCGGCGCCGCCTGTTGGTCGTGACGACATTGGTGCAATCCTGTTCACCCTGGGCCAGGCCCACTACTTCGATGCGAACCGGGCCGTCAAGTCGAATACCCTCGCCGACGCTGTGGGTCGATCGAGTCAGTTCGTCCGCCCGCGACTACAGCGCTTAGACGATGCTGGAATCATTGAAACGGTTACGAAGAAACCGCTGCGCTTCCGGCTCACCACGCGGGGTGTATCGCTCCTAGAATCGGAAGGGGAATAGTTTCGGGGACGACGATCGCCGCCGCGACAGCTGGCGAGGGGAAAACGCGGCACGGCCATGCGCAACACCGCGCACCCCTCGATACAACGAGACCGCCCCCGATCCGTGAACGGATCGGGGGCGGTCTACGCGTAAGCCTTGGGTTAGAGCGCGCTCACGTTCGTCGCCTGGGGGCCCTTGGCCCCTGCCTCGAGGTCGAACTCGACGCGCTGCGACTCCTCAAGGTTACGGAAGCCGTTACCTGAGATCGAAGAGTAGTGGACGAACACGTCGTCACTACCGGAGTCGGGAGCGATAAAGCCGAAGCCCTTTTCGCTGTTGAACCACTTGACGGTTCCTTGTGCCATGCTGATTACTGCTTCCTTCAGAGAGCGGGGACAAAACCTGTCTCCCACGCGTATATTCTCTCACACTTTCGTGTCCATCGGTATTCGTGGGGCTCGACGGCATGTCCCGAGGGGTTGGCCGTGGACCCTAGATTTGGAGCGGATGGCGGGATTCGAACCCACGTAGACGGTTTTGCAGACCGCTGCTTAGCCTCTCAGCCACACCCGCTTGTCAACGGCCCCAACTCTGCTCGACGCGCCCGTTCGCGTCGAGAGTTTGACGCAGCGTCGCGCAAATCACCCACCGCTAGGCGACCTGTGACCGATCTGCAACCTCGCATCCGTTGAAACGGATGGGGTTGTTGTTGTCTACTGTGAATATTGTGACTACCGACAATGAGAATCGCCCCGGCCAACGGCGCTCGACGTGGCGCCGACACGCCATCGCATCCGTGAGCGCTGTCGGCGTCGCCGCCACACTCACCATCGCGACCACCGGACAAGCGTCCGCGGAGCCGACAATCGGCGAACTCATGGACAGTGCAGGCTCCATCCTTCAGGAGCTGCCGATCGACCCGAACGGCTCAAGCGACCTCTCGTCACTGTTCAACCTGCTCGGCCCCGATCTACCCGGACGCCCTGGCACCCCAAAGACTCCGACCGGTGACCGCCGCACCTCCTGCACCCAAGTGGTGCAGATCGGCGACTCGACATCCGTCGGCATCGACAGCGCGTCGAAGGTTTCCGCCGAAGCCGACCGGCTGACCCCGCAGTATCAGCGCGTCGGCGTCGACAAGGTCACGCTCGACGCGGGCGGCGGCCGCTCCATCGTCGAGAAGGTCGACGGCGAGCCCAACGCGATCGACGCCATCGACACCCAACTCGCCCGCGGCAACCGGGGCTGCTGGGTCATCGCGATGGGCGTCAACGACGCAGCGAACATCGCAGTCGGCTCGAAGGTCACCGCCGACGAACGTATCGACCGCGTCATGAAGAAGCTCGACGGACAGAACGTTCTGTGGCCGACCGTCATGACCAGCGATCCGAGCAATGCTGCATACGCACCGAAGAACATGACCGCGTTCAACGACGCGCTCAAACGGGCAGCCACCAGGTACCCGAACCTAAAGATCTACGATTTCGCCGCCGAATCCCAGCCATCTTGGCACGCCGACGACGGAATCCACTTCAACACAACCGGAACCGCTCAACGGAACCGTTTGTTCGCGACCGCACTCGCCACCGCCTTCGGCGCCTGACTACGCACGCGCATTCGCACACCCCCAACACGTGTGTCAGTCAGACGCACGACGTGTCAGAGACCCTCGTTGCAGGGCCTATGATGGACGGTCGGTGCCGTCGCGGTAACGCGGCCGAGACCCGCACCGACGTCTTCAACGAGCGCTGGTCGGCGGCACCGCGCAGCGACAAGGGGGTGCCTTCCGGCAATGCCACGTCCTATCCACGGTCAGTCGACGTATCTGCCCGGCCTCGACGGCATCCGTGCGGTAGCTGTCACTCTCGTCCTGCTGTATCACCTGCAGGTGCCGGGTTTCGGCGGCGGACTGCTGGGCGTCGGCGTCTTCTTCACCCTCAGCGGCTTCCTCATCACATCGCTGTTGATCGCGGCGCGCGAACGGACCGGCAGACTCGGACTCAGGACATTCTGGATCAGACGGGCACGACGCCTATTGCCCGCCGTCGTCCTAGTCCTGGCAGCGACCATCGTGACCGCAGCCATCGTCGTCCCGGACAAGCTCGGCACCTACACCGGGCAGGCGTTCTCGGCGCTGTTCTACGTGAACAACTGGCACACCATCGCATCCGACAGTTCGTACTTCGATCGATTCGGTGGCCCCAGCCCGCTCAGCCACATGTGGTCGCTGTCCATCGAAGAGCAGTTCTACATCGTGTGGCCGCTTGTCCTAGCACTGTTCTACATCGCGCTGCGCCGCCGCTGGCTGATGAGCGTGGTGACGCTCCTCCTCGCGCTCGGTTCGTTCTATCTGCTCGCCACACTCGCCGAAACCGGCTTCGACAACACGCGCGCCTACGAGGGCACTGACACTCGCGCAGGCGGACTGTTGCTGGGCGCCGCCCTCGCCTTCTGGTGGCCTGCCCGTGCGCACCAAGCGACGCACAACCAACGGTGCTTCATCGACGCCCTCGGTATCGCTGGACTCGGCACGATCCTCTACCTGAGCACGACGACGAACGACAGCTCACAGAGCTTGTACACCTCGGGCATCGCCGTCCTGACCGTCGCGACAATGGGCGTCCTCATCGCCGCGGTCACACCGTCGACGTTCATCGCGACCCTCCTGTCGATACAGCCGTTCCGGTGGATCGGCGAGCGCTCATACGGCATATACCTCTGGCACATGCCGCTCGTCGCCTTCCTCCCCGGCATCATCCGAGGCGACTCCCCACTGGTCAGTTCCATCGTGGTGGTAGTCGCGACGCTGATCTTGGCCTCGCTGTCGTGGCGGTACGTGGAAGACCCGATCCGTCGATATGGATTCCGCGCCGCCCTCACCACTCCCCGACTTCCGGAGGACACCTTGCGCGCTGCACTCCTGACCACACTCATCACGATATTCACGGGCATCGCCCGCACGTTGGCCGGGATTCGCCGCCGCATCACCGCGGAACCCGACGCCGATGCCGACGCCGACGCCGACGCCCACGCCCACGCCCACGAGCAGGCTCCCGAGCCCGCGACCGCCTGGGACGATCCAGCCCCCGCCCAGCTCGAACCCTCGCCACTGCGCGAAGAACCCGTCGACGTAGCCGCGACCCGCATCGTCGAGGAACCCGTCGATGTGACGCCGCCCGAACCCGCGACCCCCGGTGGGTCGATTGAGCCGTCGGCTGCCGATACTCGCCGCTTCGCATTGCCCACGGCGATCACCGTCTTGAAGTCGGCGCCCAGCGTGCTTAATCTTGCGCCCGCTCCACAGGCCTACTCCAGCATCGGAGTCGACTCCGATGCCTCCGAGCCGGAGCCCGCCCACAGCACACGACGTCGCTCCCCGGCTCGCGCCGTCACGTCGGCCGTCCTCGTCGTGGGACTGGCGATCAGCGCGATGGTCGGGGTCTCGTACCTCAACCCTGATCTACCGGTCGTGTCCGCGCTCTACCAACCCGACACCGAGGGCAGCGGCGTCGAAGTCGACGACGCACCCAAGGCCGATCGGTCCGGCCCCACGCTGCCCGCCGCGCAGCGTCGAACCAAGTGCGCCACCGTCATCCACGTCGGAGACTCGACGTCGATCGGTATGAACGACGCCGGGATGCAGCCGAACCCCGCGTTGAGGCTGTCCGGCCGGTACCGCGAGTACGGCGCGAAGCAGTATGTGTCCGACGTGGTGGGCGGCCGCTCCAGCATGGAGCGCCTCAACGACGAACCCAACGCGACCGAGTCGATCGACAGCGACCTCGCCCGTGGGCTACGCGGCTGCTGGGTGGTCGCGATGGGCATCAACGACACGGCCAACGTCGAAGTCGGCGGTCAAGGTCCGGTCGACATGCGGATCGACAATCTGATGAAGCCGCTCGCCGGCCAGCCCGTGTTGTGGCCGACCATCGCGACCAACTCGCTGAACGAGAACCCGGCCTACGACAATAAGGCCATGCGGAACTTCAACCGTGCACTCGTCCGCGCCTGCAAGCGTTACCCGAACCTGCGGGTGTACGACTGGGCGGGCGAACTACATCAGGACTGGTTCCTCGACGGCGTGCACTACACGGAAGCCGGTTACATCGAACGCGCACGCCGCTTCGCCGTAGCGCTCGCCACCGTGTACCCGGCGACGGACCTCCCGTCATCTGGCTGCGTCCTCAAGTCGACGGACGCTCTCGCCACGACCCAGTAACTAACCCGGCAGAGGGGGTTAGCCGCGTGTGGCCAGCGCGGCCGTCCACGTCTCTTCGGTCCGACCTTCGCCCGGGCCCACCATCGCCGCATAACGGATCAGGCCGTCGCGACCGACGAGGAATGTGCCCCGATTGGCGTAGCCGCGCTGCTCGTCGAGCACACCGAAGCTCCGGGCGACGTCGCCGTGCGGCCAGAAGTCCGACAGGATCGGAAACAGATAGCCCTGCGCCGACGACCAGACTTTGTGGGTCGGCGGCGGACCGACGGACACCGCGACGGTCGTCAACGTGTCGTCGGCGAACCGCGGCAGATTATCGCGAATGTGCCCGAGTTCGCCCTCACAGGTTCCGGTGAACGCTAACGGAAAGAAGACGACGAGCACGTCGCTCTTCTCCCGCAGCGCAGACAGTGAGACGCGACGATTGTTTTGGTCGCGCAGGTCGAAATCCGGTGCAACCGAACCGACCGGGACGGGACCGGTGACAGCGATCTCGGGACTGGTCATGCCTTCTTGCCTGGCCTGGCCTTCGGCGTCACCAAACGTGCACCGGACCAGTCGCCCAAGCTGACGACGGATGTCTGAGTGAGTCCTGCAGTCGGAGCCGCTTCGGCGATGACCGCCGGGTCGACGTGCCCGTCGAGACCGGTCTTCGGCGAGAGGACCCAGATGAATCCACCTTCGGCGAGAGGACCGATCGCGTCCATCAGCGCGTCCACCAGGTCACCGTCGTCGTCACGCCACCAGAGGATCACCGCGTCGACGACGTCGATCGCATCCTCATCGAGCATCTCGGCGTCGATCACATCCTCGATGGCGGCCCGCAGGTCGTCGTCGGTATCTTCGTCCCATCCCCGTTCCTGGATCACCATTTCGTTGGTGAATCCAAGCTTGCTCGCCTTGTCGTCCGTGGCGGCTACCACCGCGTGCATCCTCCCGATCGTTGAATTATTCCAGGTCCTGCCGAAGCGAACCGTAGGTCAAGCGTAGAGGGTCCAGACGTTTACCGACAGTGGACACACATGTTCGGGACCAAGTTCCCGACTGCGAGGCACCCGATGGGACCTCTCACTCAGTGGGCAGATATTCTGCGCACCGGTCGAGTGCGGCCGTGCGCTTGTCGTCCCACTCCCGCGATGCCCGGTTCAGGCCGGCGCGCTGCTTCCGCTCGATGCCTTCAGCGAGTTGCTCCGAGGTATCAACGAAATCCGAGACATCCTCGACGAGGTCCTCGGGAGTCGCGGGCGAGATCGTCGTACGGACCACCTTGGCTCCCGTGTTGAGAGTCTCGACAGCCCAACGGTCCTCGGATTCGACGTCGTCGTATGACTGCGTCTTGTTGAGCACCTTCATGAAGGTGTTGTAGTCGCGAACCATGACGCCGGCCGACGTGATCACCTGACGGCACACCTGGATGGCGGCTACCTTCTCCACTTCGGGACGCTCGGCGGACGGCACGTTCGACGAGACGGAGCCCGACGTCGACGCGTGCGCATCAGCCCCCGAATCGGAACCGCCGGAACAGCCGGCGACGAGTGTCGCGGCAGCGATCAGCGCGAGACCGACGACTGCTGAACGAACACCGTGCATGCGACTCCCCCTGGCGTGGACACGAATGCGTCGAGATTACCGCAGAGTAGAACGTGTGACTCGGCACATCCGTTTCTTCGCCTCGTGATTTGGGGCACGATAGAGGTGACGGTACGCAAGAATCCTTGGGTACTCGAAAATGAATTGGGCCGTCACCACCCCGACGGTCATGCAGATGCGTGCCGCCGACAATCGCAGTGCGCTAGAAGAAGATTGGTGGACAAGTGACTGACCTGACCACGAGCACACCGAACGCCGGAACGCGGTCGAGCCGCGTCAAGGTGATTCGCGACGGTGTGGCGTCATACCTCGCCGACAGCGACCCGTCGGAGACCGACGAATGGCTTGAATCATTCGATGCGATGCTGAGCAACGCAGGCCCCGAACGAGCCCGATACTTGATGCTCCGCATGATCGAGCGTGCCGACGACAAACGCGTCGCGCTTCCCCAGCTGACGTCGACGGACTACGTCAACACGATTCCGACCGACCTCGAACCGGAATTCCCGGGCGACGAGGACATGGAGCGCCGTTTCCGCTCCTACATCCGGTGGAACGCGGCCGTCATGGTGCACCGCGCACAGCGCCCCGGAATCGGAGTCGGCGGCCACATCTCGACCTACGCGTCGTCGGCGTCGCTGTACGAGGTCGGTTTCAACCACTTCTTCCGCGGACTGGACCATCCGGGCGGCGGCGATCAACTGTTCATTCAGGGCCACGCCTCCCCCGGCATCTATGCACGAGCCTTCCTCGAGGGCCGCATCGACGAGCACCGCATGGACGGCTTCCGTCAGGAGCACAGCCACGCGGGCATGGGCGGCGGGCTGCCGTCGTACCCGCACCCACGGCTGATGCCCGAGTTCTGGCAGTTCCCGACGGTCTCCATGGGAATCGGCCCGATGAACGCCATCTACCAGGCTCGATTCAACAAGTATCTGCACCTCAACGGGATCAAAGACACCACGGACCAGCATGTGTGGGCGTTTCTCGGCGACGGTGAGATGGACGAGGCGGAATCACGCGGCCTCGCGCAGGTCGCCGCGTCCGACCACCTCGACAATCTGACGTTCGTCGTCAACTGCAACTTGCAGCGGCTCGACGGCCCGGTCCGCGGCAACGGAAAGATCATCCAAGAACTGGAATCGTTCTTCCGCGGCGCGGGCTGGAACGTCATCAAGGTCGTCTGGGGTCGAGAGTGGGACGCCCTGCTGAACGCCGATCAGGACGGCGCTCTGGTCAACCTGATGAACAAGACGTCCGACGGCGACTACCAGACCTACCGCGCCAACGACGGCAGCTACATCCGTGACAACTTCTTCGGCCGGGATCCCCGGACCACGGAACTCGTCAAGGACTACACCGACCAGGACATCTGGAACCTCAAGCGTGGCGGCCACGACTACCGCAAGATCTTCGCCGCCTACCAGGCCGCGATAAACCACAAGGGCCAGCCGACGGTCATCCTGGCGCACACGATCAAGGGTTACACGCTCGGCGGTCATTTCGAGGGGCGCAACGCGACCCACCAAATGAAGAAGATGACCCTCGACGACCTGAAAGCGTTCCGCGACACCACGCACGTCCCGATCTCGGACGCGCAACTCGAGGCCGATCCATACCTGCCGCCGTACTATCACCCGGGAACCGACTCGCCGGAGTCCCAGTACCTGTTGGACCGTCGTCGGGAACTCGGCGGATTCCTCCCCCGCCGCCATCTGACCCCGGTGCCGTTGCAGCCCGACACGAGCCGTGCGATCAAGGCCGTGTCCGGCGGATCGGGCAAGCAGGAGATCGCCACCACGATGGCACTCGTCCGCATCTTCAAGGAACTGATGCGCGACAAGGAGATCGGCAAGCGGATCGTGCCGATTATCCCCGACGAGGCTCGCACGTTCGGCATGGACTCGTGGTTCCCGACGCTGAAGATCTACAACCCGAACGGCCAGCACTATCGCTCGGTCGACGCCGAACTCATGCTGGCCTACAAGGAGGCCGAGAACGGCCGGATCATGCACGAAGGCATCAACGAGGCCGGCTCCACCGCGTGTTTCACCGCCGTCGGCACCTCGTACGCGACACACAACGAGCCGATGATCCCGCTGTACATCTTCTACTCGATGTTCGGCTTCCAGCGCACCGGCGACGGGCTGTGGGCCGCCGCCGACCAAATGGCCAACGGGTTCGTCATCGGTGCCACCGCGGGCCGTACGACGCTGACGGGTGAGGGCCTGCAGCACGCGGACGGCCATTCGCATCTACTCGCCGCGACAAATCCGGGTGTCGTCGCGTACGACCCCGCGTTCGCCTACGAGCTCGCGCACATCATCGATGACGGTCTGCGGCGCATGTACGGACCCGCCCCGGAGAAGGTGTACTACTACATCACCGTCTACAACGAGCCGATCCACCAGCCGGCCGAGCCCGCCGATCTCGATGTGGCGGGCGTTCTGAAGGGCATCTATCTGGCCCGCCCGGCCGAGCAGGAACACGAATTGCGCGCCGGCATTCTCGCGTCGGGCGTGACGATGAACGACGCCATTCAAGCGCAGAAGCTGCTCGCTGACGACTGGAACGTAGCAGCCGACGTCTATTCGGTGACGTCGTGGAACGAGCTCGCCCGCGACGGAATCGCTTGCGACCGTGAAGAACTGCGCGAGGGAACGATACGGACCCCGTATGTCACCGACGTGCTGAGTCAGCGGGCAGGCCCGTTCGTCGCGGCGTCGGACTACATGCGCGGTGTGCAGGAGCAGATCCGCGCGTACGTTCCGGGCACCTATCTCACGCTCGGCGCGGACGGTTTCGGATTCTCCGATACCCGCTCGGCTGCTCGCCGCTACTTCAACATCGATGCGGCGTCCATCGCGGTCGGCGTGCTCGTCGCCTTAGCGCGCGACGGCAAGATCGACCGATCCGTCGCCACAGATGCGGCCGCGAAGTACCAGATCACCGATCCGATGGCCGCCCCGGTGTCGACCTCAGACCCCGGCGTGGCCTGATCGACGAGTATCTGAGGAGCCGGAGTGCCGGTCGGCGTCGTCGACCGGCACTCCGGGGCTAGATTGGGGCTGTGCTTCACACTAGATTGACACTGTGTCCGACCAGCCGCTGAAGTCCACCCGCGCCACCGACGTCTTCGCCGACAAAGGGGCCCACGTCCCTGCACCCGCGACGGTGCACGACGCGCTGCCCGACACTCTGCTGCGTCGGATGAAGCAGTACAGCGGCCGACTCGCGACCGAGGCTGTGCACTCGATGTCCGACCAACTCCCCTATTTCAGCGAGTTGGACGCCGCGCAGCGCGCGAGCGTCCAACTCGTCGTGCAGACGGCCGTCGTCAACTTCGTCGAGTGGATCCAGGATCCCGAGGGCAACGTGAAATTCACGGTGCAGGCCTTCCAGGTGGTCCCGCAAGATCTGGCGCGCCGCATCACTCTGTTACAGACCGTCGAGATGGTCCGCGTGGCGATGGAGTTCTTCGAGAAGTGGCTTCCGCTCTTGGCACGCAACGACGCACAGTTGCGTGCGCTCACCGAGTCCGTGCTCCGATACGGCCGCGAAATCGGATTCGCCGCGGCCGCGATCTACGCGGCGGCGGCCGAGTCCCGGGGTGCCTGGGACTCGCGCATGGAGGCGCTCGTCGTTGACGCCGTCGTCCGCGGCGACGACGACGCGCAACTCCTCTCCCGCGCAGCAGCTTTGAACTGGCCGTCCGACTCGCCGGCGACGGTCATCGTCGGAACACCTCCCCCGGAACAGAACGTCTCGGTTCCATTGGCCGTCCACACGACCGCGAGACAGTACGACCGCGCCACGCTCTCCGTCGTTCAGGGCAGCACGTTGGTGGCCGTCGTCGGCGGCTCGCTACGAGAGTCCGACCGGTTCCTCACCGACCTCCTGGAGCACTTCGCCGACGGTCCCGTTGTCATCGGGCCGACGACGCCCAATCTAACGTCGGCGCACGCCTCCGCTGTCGAAGCGCTCGCCGGTGTGCGCGCCGTCAGCGGCTGGCCGAACGCTCCGCGCCCCGTACACAGTTCCGATCTGCTCCCTGAGCGCGCGCTCACCGGCGACGCCGACGCCGTCCGCATGCTCATCGACTCGTCCGTCACACCACTCAGTGGCGCCAACGACACCCTGATGACGACCCTCGAGGCGTACCTCGACGGCGGCGGCTCGATCGAGTCGTGTGCGCGTGAAATGTATATCCACCCCAATACTGTTCGATATCGACTAAAAAAAGTGACGGATGTCACCGGTCGTGACCCAAGTAACCCGCGGGATGCGTACATCCTTCGAGTGGCTCTGACTGTTGGACGGTTGACACATTTTCACCAAGAATTACCGTCACAGGCCACTTGAGTCACACGAGTTACGGATCGTCGGTACGAAGACCCACTTCTGAGAAGAACTATCGCCTACACGTAACGCATAACGAGCCGATGACGATGGAGGTGCCACTCAGAGCACTTTTGTAGACACCCTACAAAGATCACGGTTGAGGTTCATACGACTCGACACCCACACTGAAGCGCTGAAGGGTGTTCGCTAGTCACGTGCTTTCGTTGCTTGCGCCCGGCCAGGGCTCCCAGAAGCCCGGAATGCTCGCCGAATGGCTTGAGCTTCCGGGGAACCCCGACCGCGTTGCGGCGTGGTCCGACACGATCGGACTCGACCTCGCACGTCTGGGAACCACGGCGACCGCCGAGGAGATCACCGACACCGCGGTGACCCAGCCACTCATCGTCGCGGCCACGCTCCTCGCGTTCGACGAGTTGGTCGAACGCCACGGCGCCCTCCCGTCCGACACCGTCGTCGCAGGCCATTCGGTCGGCGAGCTCGCGGCAGCAGCCATCACCGGTGTGATCACGGCCGACGAAGCCGTCCTGCTGGCAGGCATTCGCGGCCGCGAGATGGCCAGGGCCTGCGCAATCGAAGCCACCACCATGGCGGCGGTCCTCGGCGGCGACGAGAGCACCGTCCTCGACCGGCTCGGCGAACTCGATCTGGTTCCTGCCAACCGCAACGCGAAGGGCCAGATCGTCGCTGCGGGCACCGTCGCCGCCATCGAGGAACTCGTGGCAGCCCCACCGGAGAAGGCACGCGTCCGCAAGATCGCTGTCGCGGGTGCCTTCCACACCGAATACATGGCTCCCGCGCAGGAAGCCGTCGCTGCCGCGGCCGCCGAGATCACACCGAACGATCCGACACACACGCTGCTGTCGAACTCAGACGGTCAGCCTGTCGGCGACGGGGCACTCGCGCTCAAGAAGCTCACCACGCAGGTCACCAGTCCGGTGCGGTGGGATCTGTGCTCGCAGACTATGCTCGCTGCGGGTGCCGACGCCATCGTCGAACTGACGCCTGCAGGCACTCTCGTCGGAATCGCCAAGCGCGAACTCAAAGGTGTGCCGTCGCGCGCCATCAACGTCCCCACCGATCTGGAGGACGTCCCAGGACTTGGATAGCGGTCGGGCATCCCCCGGCCACCGGAGAGTCGATCATCGACTTGTCCAGCAGCGAACCCGCTGATCTCCGGAAATACGCAAAGCATTACGAACTAGAAGGGAGCCACATCGTGGCTGCAACTCAGGAACAGCTCGTCGCCGGCATCGCCGAGATCATCGAAGAGGTCACCGGCATCGAGCCCTCGGAGGTCACCCTCGATAAGTCGTTCGTCGACGACCTGGACATCGACTCGCTGTCGATGGTCGAGATCGCCGTTCAGGTCGAGGACAAGTACGGCGTCAAGGTCCCCGACGAGGACCTCGCCGGTCTGCGCACCGTCGGCGACACGGTCGCCTACGTCCAGAAGCTCGAGGCTGAGAACCCCGAGACCGCTGCTGCCATCGCTGCCCAGATCGAGGCGAGCCAGTCCTGATGGCGGAGCTGCGTGACTTTTCCACTCGCGGTGGGGACTTTCCCAGCGTCGTGGTGACCTCCATGGTCGCTACGACGTCCTTGGGCGCTGACCTAGACACGACCTGGGAAAATCTCGTCGCTGGCAAGTCCGGTATCCGGGAGCTGACCGACGACTACATCGACGACTACAAGTTGCCGGTCCGTATCGGCGGAAAGCTCGTCGAGGATCCGTCGCTCGAGGTGACTCGCATCGAAGCCCGCCGCATGGCGTACGTCGAGCGGATCTCGCACGTGATGAGCAAGCGCCTGTGGGCGCAGGCCGGCGAACCCGAGGTGGACCCCGACCGCTTGGGCGTCGTCCTAGGCACCGGCATGGGCGGCGCGGACGCGATGATCGACGCCGACAACGCCATCCGGACGACGGGCAACTACCGCAAGGTATCTCCGCTCGCCGTCTCGATGACGATGCCTAACGGTCCCGCCGCGGTCGCCGGACTGAACGTCGGTGCGCGCGCAGGCGTCATCACCCCGGTCTCCGCCTGCTCGTCGGGTGCCGAGGCCATCGCTCACGCGTGGCGGCACATCGTCTTCGGTGACGCCGACATGGTGGTGTGCGGCGGCGTGGAAGGCCACATCGACGCCGTGCCGATCGCAGCGTTCTCGATGATGCGCGCCATGAGCACGCGTAATGACGATCCGGCCGCGGCTTCGCGGCCCTTCGACAAGGCGCGCGACGGATTCGTCTTCGGTGAAGCCGCCGCCATGCTCATCATCGAGCGCGAGGACCACGCGAAGGCGCGCGGTGCTCACATCCACGCCCGACTGCTGGGCGCCGGAATCACCTCCGACGGCTTCCACCTGGTGGCCCCGGACCCGTCCGGGCAGGGCAATGCGCGTGCGATGACACGCGCGCTGCAGACTGCGGGACTCGCCAAGTCGGACATCACGCATGTGAACGCGCATGCCACGTCGACCCCGATCGGCGACACCGCAGAGTCTGCGGGCATCCAAGCGGCCGTGGGCACCCATGCGGCCATCTACGCGCCGAAGTCGGCGCTGGGACACTCGATCGGCGCCGTCGGTGCCCTCGAAGCGGTCCTCACAGTCAAGTCGGTGGAGGACTCCACCATTCCGCCGACGCTGAATCTCGAAGAGCTCGACCCGGAGTGCGGCGACATCGACGTCGTGCACGGCGAGGCTCGACGCGGCCAGATCGATTACGCGCTGAGCAACTCGTTCGGATTCGGAGGACACAACGTCGCCTTGACGTTCGGTCGCTACTGATTCACTCCCCCGCATAGGAGAAACCGATGACCACACTGGCACCCATCCCCGGCCGTGAGGAAGCGACGGATCCCCGTGACCCGTTGCTTCGGTTGACCACCTTCTTCGACGAGGGAACCGTCGAGCTCCTGCACCCCCGTGACAGATCGGGTGTGTTGGCAGCCGTCGGTGAGGTCGACGGTGTTCGCACCGTCTCCTATTGCACTGATGGCACCGTGATGGGCGGTGCCATGGGGGTGGTCGGTTGCGCTCACATCGTGAACGCGATCGACACCGCCATCGCCGAGCAGACTCCGGTCGTCGGCATCTGGCATTCGGGCGGTGCGCGCCTGGCCGAGGGCGTCGAAGGCCTGCACGCGGTCGGCGGCGTGTTCGAGGCCATGGTGCGTGCCTCCGGCTACATTCCGCAGATCTCCGTCGTCGTCGGTTTCGCCGCGGGCGGCGCCGCGTACGGTCCCGCCCTGACCGATGTGGTCATCATGGCTCCCGAGGGGCGCGTCTTCGTGACCGGTCCCGACGTCGTCAAATCCGTGACCGGCGAGAGCGTGACCATGGAGGAGCTTGGCGGTCCGCACACCCACGGCAAGCGTTCGGGCGTCAGCCACATCACCGCCGACTCGGAGGCGGACGCCTATTGGCGCGCCCGTCGCCTGGTCTCCACCTTCTCCCGACAGGGCCAGATCGACCTGGCTCGTGCAGCCGCAGGAGACACGGACCTTCGTGCGCTGCTTCCCGAGTCGAATAGACGGGCCTACGACGTCCACCCGATCGTCGAGGCTCTCCTCGACCTCCAGGTCGCCGAGGACGGCGTCACCGAGATCTCGACATTCGAAGAACTCCAGGCCAAATGGGCACCGAACATCACGATCGGTTTCGGCAGGCTCGCCGGCCGTTCGGTCGGCGTCATCGCCAACAACCCGCTGCGCATGGGCGGCTGTTTGAACTCCGAGGCAGCCGAGAAGGCATCACGGTTCGTGCGCCTGTGCGACGCGTTCGGTGTCCCGATCGTCGTCGTCACTGACGTTCCCGGGTATTTGCCGGGCGTCGGGCAGGAATGGAACGGCGTCGTCCGACGCGGAGCCAAGCTCCTGCACTCGTTCGCCGAGTGCACGGTCCCCAGGGTCACGCTGGTGACCCGCAAGATCTACGGCGGCGCCTACATCGCAATGAACTCGCGCGCTCTCGGCGCGACGGCCGTCTTCGCCTGGCCGGGTTCGGAGGTCGCCGTCATGGGTGCGAAGGCGGCAGTCGGCATTCTGCACAAGAAGGCGCTCGCCGCCGCGCCCGAAGAGGAGCGTGATGCCTTGCATGAGCGCCTGGCTGTGGAGCACGAGCAGATCGCCGGCGGTGTGGGACGCGCCCGGTCGATCGGCGTCGTCGACGAGATCATCGACCCGGCCCTCACCCGCAGCCGTATCGCCGAGGCTGTCGCCGCCGCTCCCGCCCGACGCGGCCGGCACAAGAACATCCCGCTCTAAGAGCGCCCTGCGCATATCGAAACAAATAGAACTAGCGCAACACGCACCTCACAAGGCATAATCTCTAACAGCAGTGTGCTACCGATTCGACGCGGTGCCTTGGGGAAGACGTTCCTCGTCGAACCGGAGGTGAATGACCAGTGCGCAATCTCAATCAGTTTGCGGACCTGACGACAGGCGTGGTGTACATCCACGCCTCTCCCGTCGCGCTGTGCCCGCATGTGGAGTGGGCGCTGTCGTCGACGTTGGATGCACGCGCCGACTTGAAATGGTCGGGGCAGGATGCTGCCGAGCCGAGTCGCATGCGCGCGACCGTCGATTGGACTGGCCCTGTCGGCACTGCCGCGCGACTCGCGTCCGCGCTGCGCGAATGGCCGGGTCTCACCTTCGAGGTGACCGAGAACGCCAGCGAAGGGGTCGATGGCGAACGGTTCAGCCATGTCCCCGGCCTCGGCCTCTGGCGCGGCTCGACGGGCGCCAACGGCGATGTGATCATCGGCGAGATGCAGCTGCGCGCGATGATGGACAATCAACCCGACAGCGCAGGCCTGGCGGCCGAACTCGATACCGTCCTCGGCACCGCTTGGGACGAAGCCCTGGAGAACTATCGGATGGGCGGTTCCGGAGCCGAAGTGACCTGGCTGCACCAGCGCGTCGGCTGATCCCCCTGATCAACCCCGCTGGTCGACGAGCGGCTCGTCACGTTCGGCGCTGAGGATGTGCAAAATCCGCGAGCCGACCGATTCGACGGTGAGCAGGACAGCGCACGCGATCGCGATCGTGCCGGGCACGAAGACGAGGAGGTCGTCGATCCTGTCCCACGCCGCCGGGCTCCACAACGCGACCCAGGTCAGCGTGAGCGCGACCACGGTCGACAGTTCACCGAGAAACGACAGTCCGACGAATGCGAGTGCGGCCGCGCGGTGCCGCCGAACGGATTTTCGGGAGAAGTGGAAATTGGCGCCGAACGCGAGCAGCAGAACCGCGAACAGCGACAGGAGTAGGCCGAGATCATCGGCCGTCAGTGTCCGCACGGCACCGTCCTCATCGGTCAGGAATCTAGTTCGTCCAGTATGCCCTGGTTGAAGTCGCTCCACAGTGGCTTCGCCCACGGCCCGAACGCCCGATCGGTCAACACCACGCACGACGCTCCGCGTGTCGGATCGACCCAGAGAAACGTGCCCGACTGTCCGAAGTGACCGAACGTTGACGCCGAATGCGACGGCGCCGTCCAGTGCTTCTCCTTAGCACCCTTGATCTCGGGTCCCAGGCCCCAGTCGTTCGGTCGGAACTTGCCATAACCGGGCACGAAGCCGTCGATGCCGGGAAAGTGAACCGTGCGAGCCGTCGACGCCGTCTGCGGGGACACGAGCGTCGGTGCGAGGAGGTCCGCGGCGAACCGAGCCAGGTCGTCGACGTTCGATCGGGCTCCGTGCCCGGCGGGGCCGACCAACGCCGTCGAAGTCATACCGAGCGGCTCGCAGACCGCCTCGCGTAGGTAGTCGGCGGCCGCGATCCCGGTTTCAGCGGCAATCAGGTCGGCGAGCAACTCGTATCCGCGGCTCGAGTAGATCCGCTGCTCCCCTGGCGCAGCTTGCACGTCGTCGCTGTCGAATGCCAGGCCCGACGCGTGTGACAACAAGTGCTCCACCCGTGCGCCGGTCGGGCCCGCGGGAGTAGTCAGGTCGACAGCCCCCTCTTCTACCGCGACAAGCACAGCCTGTGCGACGAGGAGTTTGGTCACCGACGCCAATTCGTACACCCGACCGGTCTCGCCGAACAGGCCGATGACACCGCCTGTGGTGACGACCACTCCGGCCACGTTGTCGGCGGGCCAGGACTCCAACTGCGCCAGTGCTTTCACCACTCCGACGGTACTAGGCGCGTTACCTACTTCGGTGCGGCCACTTCGGGCGTCCCCGACTTCTCGACGTACTGGCCATCGTCGAGCGTCGAGGTCACATCATCCACCTCGCCAAGGACCGCATCGACCTGCTCGACGGTGTAACCGCAGTCATTGATTGCTTCGGACGTCCACTTCTTGGTGAGACGCGGAATGTTCGCGGCGTGCGCCTGCGCGACGGTGCCGTGCTCCTTGGTCTTCTTCGACCTGCGCAGGTCAGGGACGTCTTCGCAGACATGGAATGCGGACCCGCCCTTGACCCACACGACGTCGTCTCTACCGGTCAGCTGCTTGACCACATTGGTCTCGGCGCTGTACTGCTCGGTCGACGGCGGGTTCCAATCGGCGGAGGCGAGGCCGACAGCGGCCGCGATCACGATCGCGATGCCGCCCGCAATCCCCTTCTGCTTGCCGTCCATGTCTTTGTTCAAGAAGATCATGACGATCAACGGCAGGAATGCGATCACGGTGACGATCACGCCGAGCTGGTTCTGAATGAAGAACCTGACGGTGTCCTCACGGGACGCGGGATCGAGCCTGTTGGCCTTCTTCCAAAGCAGCGAACCACCGAGCGCGAACACGCCGATCGCGACGATGAAGACGACCAGCAGCCCGACGCGGACCGGATCCTGCTTGAGCACCCAGAACAGCGCGGCAAGTTCGCCGCCTATCGCGATCAGCCACAGGACCGCTGCCACCACGCGGAGCGTGCGTGCTTTCGACTTCGCTTCCGGCGTCGCCGTCCACGAACGTCCCGCAGTCGTCCGCTGCTCGGCGATCTCTGCTCCGCGCTTGGCGCGACTGTCATTGCCCTCGGCCACGCCGCAACATTAATGCAGATGTGGTCGGAGAACGCGAGAAACCCGCCGACTGCAGTCGGCGGGTTTCTCGATTCGGCGGTCGGTCAGCGGTCAGCGGTCAGCGATCAGCGTCGGTGTACCGGATGACGCCGCGGATGTTCCGTCCCTCCAACATGTCGGTATAGCCTTCGTTGATCTGGTCGAGGGTGTATTCCCGGGTGATCATGTCGGCGATGTTGAGTTTGCCGAGCTTGTACATCGACAGCAGGCTCGGAATGTCGAGCTTCGGATTCGCGCCGCCGAAGATCGAGCCCTGCAGATTCTTCTGAAGCAGCGTGAGCATGGCCAGGTTGAGCGTCACGTCGCTCTCCATCATGTTGCCCATGCCGGTCAACACGCAGGTGCCGTTCTTAGCGGTGATGCCCATCCACGTGTCGACGTCCTTGCCGTGGACTTCGCCGACCGTGACGATCACCTTGCGACACATTCCGCCTGCGGTAATATTTGCGATCTCGCCCGCCGCTTCCTCAACGGAAGCGAACACGTGGGTGGCGCCGAACTTGAGCGCCTGCTCGCGCTTCCACTCGACCGGGTCGATGGCGAACACGTTGCGAGCACCCGCGATCACGGCACCCTGCAGGGCTGCGGTTCCGACGCCGCCGACCCCGACGATCGCGACGTCTTCGCCTGGACGGACGTCGCCACTGCGGGTAGACGATCCGTAGCCGGTCGGGATCCCGCAGCCGCAGAGCGCGGCGATCTCGAATGGGATGTCCTTGTCGATCTTCACGACGGACGCCTCGTGCACCACCATGTACGGCGAGAACGTGCCGAGGAGCGTCATCGGATAGACGTCTTCACCTGCCGCGGTGTGGATGCGGAACGTGTGGTCCGAGACGGCTTCACCCTGCAGAAGCATGGCGCCGAAGTCGCAGAGGTTGGCGACGCCTTCCCGGCACGACGGACACTTGCCGCAGGACGGGATGAAGGAGAGGACGACGTGATCGCCCGCCTCGAATTCGGTGACGCCTTCACCGACCTCTTCAATGACGCCTGCACCCTCGTGGCCGCCGAGGACCGGGAACCCGGCCATCGGGATGCCACCGGTCATCAGATGGTGGTCCGAGTGGCACATGCCCGCGGCTTCCATCCGGATCTTGACCTCGTGGGCCTTCGGGTCGCCGATCTCGATCTCTTCGATCTTCCACGGCTGGTTCAACTCCCGCAGGAGCGCACCCTTCGTCTTCACTCTCAACCTCGCTTCGCCTGAGTCGGCAACGTCAGATCACATGGGACGCGCAGCTATTCGCGCTCCCTTGTGACAGTAGTCACCTGAACCAAAAATTGGAACACGTTTCAGAATATTTCTGCAACGTGTTCCAATTTTGGCGAAATATGGTTGAGGACGTCAGCCCTTCAGCGCCTCGTCCTTGCTGCCGAACTCAGCGCGCAACGACGGCTTGACGACCTTTCCGCCCGCGTTTCTCGGCAGTTCAGGTACCACGATGACGTCCTTCGGATGCTTGAAGCGCGCCAGGTTGTCGTTCAGGTACGGCTCGAGGTCGTCGATCGTCAGATCCTCGACACCCTCGGCCAGCGCGACTACGGCGACCGGAACCTCGCCCCACTTCTCGTGGGCGCGGCCGATGATCGCGACGTCACTGATGCTCGGATGCCCGAACAGGACGTTCTCCACCTCGGCACAGTAGATGTTCTCACCGCCCGAGATGATCATGTCCTTGGCTCGGTCGACGACATAGATGAACCCCTCCTCGTCCTGCCGGACGAGATCACCGGAGTGGAACCAGCCGCCGTGGAACGCGTCCGCAGTCCCCTGCGGGTTCTGCCAGTAGCCGGACATCATGTTGGGTCCGCGGTAGACGATCTCGCCGACGTCGCCTTGCGCCACATCCTTCATTTCCGGGTCAACGATGCGGGCCGTGACGCCCGGAACCACCTTGCCGATCGACCCGATCTTGCGCAGCGCGTCCTTGCCTTCGAGGACGCAAGTGATCGGCGACATCTCGGTCTGTCCGAAGACTGCGATGTTGATCGCATCCGGGAAGGTCGCGTTCATGGCGTTAAGCACGGTGTCCGACGCAGGGGCCGCGCCCCATGAGATCACCCGCAACTTGAGATCACGCGGCTTCGCCTGCTGTGCGGCGCACACGGCCTGCCACTGAGCGGGCACCAGGAAGATCGACGTGGTGCCCTCTCGCTCAAGCGTGTCGAGCATGTCGTTCGGGTCGAACGCGCCCAGCGGGTGGATGACCGACAGTGCACCCATATAGATCAGCGGCGTCATCGCGCCGAGCCCGGCGATGTGGAACATGGGTGCCACGCACGAACCGATGTCGTCGGCGCTGGTACTCAACGCCTGCAGCGTGTTCAGCGCCTGCGCCTGCAGGTTCTGATGGGTGAGCATGGCGCCCTTGGGTTTTCCCGTGGTACCCGAGGTGTACATGATCAGCGCGACGGTATCTTCCGGAATATCGATGGCCGGGAGGTCCGACGAGTCCTCAGCGATGAGCGCCTCGTAGTCGAGATGCCCTTCGTTCTGCGCCCCGCCGACGACGATCGTGTGGTCGATGGCGCCGGTCGCCGCCGCGACAGCGTCGGCCAGCGGTGCGAGCATCGTCTCGGTGGCGATCACCTTGGCACCCGAGTCGGCGACCAGGAACCCGATCTCGGGAGGCGTCATGCGGATGTTGACCGGGACAGGGATCGCGCCGATGAGGTTCGCGGCGAGCGTGATCTCGACGTACTCGCTGCGGTTGAGCATGACGACGAGGATGCGATCGCCGAACTCGACGCCACGGCGGCGGAGCGCGGCAGCGAGAGCGTGCGTGCGCTCGTCCAGTTCACGCCACGTGGTGGTCTTGCCCAGGAAGCGGAGCGCACCGTTGTCTGGACTCATCGCCGAGTGGCGACGGACCTGATTGTTCCAGTGGTTGCGGCGCGAGCGCTGCGGCTCGGCGTTCAGGGCGAAGCCCAGGGCGTCGGTCATGTGGGTACTCCTCGGTGTTGTGCGCGGCGCGCGGGGATCTGCTGGACGATGTCGGGTCGACAGGCCGGTACTCGGCGACGGGTCAGCGCTCGCCGAAGCCGGCGAGCACACGATGGAATTCGGGCGACTGAAGCAGAAGGGTCTGACCGGCGATCTCGCGTTCGATCGCGGCATCAAATCCGGCCAACGCATGCGCGTCGAGCGCAGCCTTGGTGACGGCGAGAGCGTTCGGCGGGTTGCGGACCAGGCGCGAGGTCGCCCGCGCGACGAGTACGTCAAGTCCGTCGGCATCATCGGCCACGCCACTGAGTAGTCCGGCTGCGTACGCGTCGGGGGCGTGCAGCTTCTCGCCCAGCAGCGCCATAGCGTTCGCGCGGGCTCGGCCGAGCGACGCGGTGAACAGCGCGCTGGCGCCGCCATCGGGCATCAGACCGATATTGACGAACGCGAGCAGGAAGTACGAGCGGGTGGTCGCGTAGACGAGGTCTGCCGCGACAGCCAACGAGGCGCCGATGCCGACCGCCGCACCGTCGACGGCAGCGACCACGGGCATGGGCAGCGAGCGGAGCGCGCCGATGAGGTTCGAGCCGTTCTCGATGATCCCCCGAGCCTGCGACTCGTCAAAGCCGCCACCCGCGGCGGCATCAGTGGCCATGCCCGCCACATCGGCTCCCGCGCAGAACGATCCGCCGCGACCGGAGATCACCACGGCTCGGACGTCCGCGCGTTCGGCCCACTCGTGACACACCTCGATGATGCGGCTCGACGCCGCGCCGTCCAGCGCGTTCATCTGCGCCGGACGATCGATCTCGATACGCGCGACGCCGTCGTCGCCGATGCCGTCCCACACTCCTCCAACACACCCGGTCTCGCTGATCATCACACCTCGTATCGGATACACACCGTTTGCGAATTGCTAACACACTACCACCGACAGTGACCGAGGTCATGCGAATATCCATTAACTTTCTCACTGCATAAGTTCTCTTCAACTGGACTTATCTTCGAGAAGTCAATTGCACAAGAAGTTCATCGATCATTCGATAGCATCGACGTCCATGACCTCTCGAACGCCGCTGGACGCCGTTGCGCGGCATTCGCGCACCCGTCCGACCGATCGGCGCGAGGTAGTGCTGCGGACCGCGTCGGACGTGTTCGGTACGCGCGGGTTTGCCGCGACACGCCTGACCGACATCGCCGACGAGGTCGGGATCTCCGCGCCTGCCCTGTACCGGCACTTCTCGAACAAGTACGACTTGTTCGCAGCCGCCGTCGACAGACTCTCGGAGGTGGTGGACGCGGCGATCACCGCGGTCCCCCACGACACCGACCCCCGCGACGAGTTACGCGCAGTGCTCGCCGCGTTCGCCGACACCGTGATGGAGCACCGAAAGTCGGGCAACCTGTACCGCTGGGAGCGACGCGTCCTGCACGACGCCGATCGGACACGGACCCGCGACGTTCGAGTCGCGCTACACCGTCGACTCCGTGCGTTGATCGAGGCTGCGCGTCCCACGCTGTCGAGGCCCGCCGCCGACCTTCTCGCGGTCGCGACCCTCTCGGTCGCGGCGAGCCCGTCGACACACCGGCTCGCGATGGGTCGACGCGCCGCGACCGAGCTCGTGTCGACGGCTGCGCTCACCCTGCTCGACGTCGACTTCCCCGATCCCGCGCCGACCGCGGACCGACCGGCGGGGCTGGCTCCCACTGGTCGCCGAGAGTCGATTCTCGCGGCCTCAGTCTCCTTGTTCGCGCAGCGGGGCTTCCACGAGGTGACGGTGGAGGACATCGGCGCAGCGGTCGGCCTGCCCGCCTCCGGCGTGTACCGCCATTTCGGGTCGAAGGTCGCGATCCTGGCCGCAGCCCTCTGGCGGACGGCGGACCGAGCGACCGACGCGGTCGCGGTCGCGCTCTCGCAAGCGCAGACGCCGCACGAAGCGTTGGTCTCACTGGCTGCCCGCTACAGCGAACTGTGCGTCGACGATCCGGACATCATGGCGATCTACTTGTCCGGGACGGGCGCGCTCGACGACGGCGATCTCCACGCGCTGCGTCGCCAACAGCGGACGACGGTCGACGAGTGGGCCACCTGGGTGGTGCGTGCTCGGCCGGAATGCTCGAACGCCGCCGCACGCTTCCTGGTCCACGCCAGCCTCAACCTCGCCAGCGACCTGGTCACCGGCAGACCTGGAGTCGACACCCAGACGGTCGCCGCCGTCTCAGCCGCCGTACTGGTCGGCGACGGCGCGCAGTAGGGGAAGTCCGATGCGGGCGTTGTCAGACCACCTCGAAATCGGAGACGAGCCATTTCCCGTCGTCGCGGGCGAGTGTGACTTTCACCCGCGACTCGTACGCGCCGCTGCCCGTTCCGAGCGCGGGCGCCTGCGGGCTGGTCACCGTGTTGTCGAGTGCGACGAGCACGACGGCCTCCCGGTCGTTTATCGACATGATTCCGGCGTTCTCGGCGCTCCCCTTCGATGACGCCTGCGCCGCATCGTTCGCCGCACGCGCCTGCTGGGACGACTTGACGTAGGTATCGGCGAACTCGGGCGTGGCAATCCCTCGGATTCGCCGGTCCAGGTCGTCGTACTTTCCGGCCTCGTACGTCAACATCTGCGCGGCGTACGACTTCGCGTCGCGCAACGCGCCCGCCTGGTCAAGGTCGTCGCCATCGTCGGAGCCGGTCCCGAATGCCAGGTACGCGAAAACGCCGGCGGCAACGGCGAGTACGGCGACGGCCGCGATGAGTGACACGACGAGCGTCTTCGACGGCCTGGGCTCGTCGGTCTGAGATTCAGCGGCGGGAGATTCGTCGGTCTGAGATTCGTCGGTCTGAGATTCGTCGGCCTGCGGGTTCCCGGCCTCCTCCATGCGGATCTGTTCGCGCTTGGCCCGATTGGCGGCCAGGAATTCGTCGCCGTCGAGAGAAGTCGGATCGCCACCGGAAGTTGAGGACATGCGCCCCAATGTAGCGGCAACCGCGGGTTGCACCCGCCAAATACCGCCCCGTCCGCCATCGAAACCCTGTCGACCAGTCGTTTTGCACGTGACGCGATCGGTACGCTAAAGTTTCATCTCGGTTCAAGAAAGAGCAATCCCCCATAGCTCAACGGCAGAGCACTCGACTGTTAATCGAGCGGTTATTGGTTCGAATCCAATTGGGGGAGCTGAGGAAGCCCGCTGGCGACAGCGGGCTTCTTTCGCTTTCGGGACAGCGGCAGTACCGGATTGGGTGCCTGGTGGGTACGACGAGATCACCGAGTTCGTGAGGTTGCTTGCGTTTGTCTGCTGAATTTTCGGAACGTGGTGGGACCACGACTTCACGAGGCAGGAAGGCCTCAAGTGGCTACCCGGCCGCGCCTGCAAGTGATAGATCCGCGCAGAACACGGCTCCAGAGGGAATCAACCTCTCTGGCGTTCTATGTCTACCCCGCTACCGCCCGCCGACGACGGGGTGCGCGCCTCCTTAACCGATCCTCGACAACGCTCGCGATCACGGTAAGCCTGCGCTCGGTCGGTCTCGGTGGAAGCGATGCCCTTGCTCAGATCACGCGGAGCACCGGCTTACTGGCACATTCTCCGAGATGAGTAGTAGCCCGATTTGCCGCATCGCCAGTTCACTGTCGCGGTCGACGCGGGCGCGGTGGGACAGGTGGCTGGGCGATGTGCATCGTGCGCCGGGGCCGCTGCTCGCCGAAGATATGAGCGAGCCGGTCATGCTCGTCGCGACCGTGGTAGTCGAACGCGTCGGCGGGCACGACGGTGGTGGTGTTGACCAGCCCGACGACTTTCCCATCCTCGATGAGCAGGCGCGCGGTCGCCATCACCTCGATCGTGTAGCGACCGGGGACTTCGGCGTAGGCGAACGTGCTGGCTTGCGCCACCTCCTCGTCTGTGGCCGCGACGTGCTCAACCTCGACGGCGTCGCCGGGCCGGGAGGTCCGTAGCCGCTTGCCGAGGGCCTTGGTCTGCCACTCGACGCCGTCGATAAGAACGCTGTCGTAGGTGCCCATGGGTGTGTTCCTTCCGATAGAGACGAGAACGGCCGTCGCTGCCAGGTGCAGCGACGGCCGTGTCGTGAGCAGAAGGCGATTAGCGGCGGCAGTTCTTCGACAAGGTCGACGTGCCGATCGGCACGGTGCCGAGCATGATATTCCCGCGGTAGACCTTTGTGCCGGTCTTGCGGTAGGTCACGCGCTGCAAGCCAGGCTGGTCGACCCAGCCGCCATGGCGAGTGGCGTGGATGCGGTAGGAGTCGCGGCCAATTGTGCGGGTGGTGATGAGCTTGCCGTGGTACACGGTGGCGTGGTTCTTGACGGGGAGGACGCCGTAGACGTAGTTCATTACGCAGTACGTGCCCGGTGCGATGCCGCTCGTGGCGGCCTGGGCCTGGGCCTGGGCTGGTGCGACGGCGACGAGACCGCCGGCAGCGATGCCGAGTGCGGCAACAGCCGCACCGATGCGGGTCTTGAGCGTGGTGGTCATGGTGAATCCTTAGCGATCAGAGGGTGGCCGTAGGTGCGACCAGGTGAATCTCATTGGGTCGTGCTGGGGTGGGCCTCGCCAGTGATCAGCGGGCTACTCGCAGGACGTGCCCTTGACGAGCTGGGCCTTGAATAGTCGCGCTCCACCGTCGATGACGAGCCACACAGTGTTGGGTTGGAATTTGTCGGCTACGCCGTACAGGACGGAGAGGTTGCCGGCTTCAGGTTGACCAGCAAGGCCGACGGTAGGCAGGTAGTCATCACCGACGTCACCGGCGACGATGCGGTATCGGCCGGA
Source organism: Gordonia abscondita (assembly GCF_032711245.1). Taxonomy (GTDB): domain Bacteria; phylum Actinomycetota; class Actinomycetes; order Mycobacteriales; family Mycobacteriaceae; genus Gordonia. The sequence goes on along the minus strand of NZ_CP128986.1, from coordinate 2,891,400 downwards.
GAACTCAGTGTTTTTGCTGATCGGCGTGGGCAGCGGAGTGTAGTCAATGTTGACGCCGGTCTGCTCGATGACTTTGACCGGTGGGCCAGAGGGGCTGTGAACACTTAGGTATTGCGGCATGACGTCAATTTGGTCGCGGTGGTTATCAGATTGCACACCGATGGTGTGGTCGGCGTACTGATGAACACCATTGATGATCGAGATTGGATTTCTGGCAGATTGGGGCGACGCGATGGGGTACTGGCCGGTCAACTGCAGGGCGTAGTCATTGGTGGCCGACCACGCGGCCTGGTTGGGGATCTCCCCGTCGAGCGCGACGATCTCGCAGGAGGCGTCGACGGTGGTGCTGGCACTGGCTGCAGCTTCCGGACCGAGGCCAGAAGCGGTGTCGGCAGAGACGTCATCACTGCCGCTGCCACTGCACGAGACGAGGGCGATGATCAGTACGAGCAGGACCGCAAGGCCAGCGACGATGCCGGTGAGTACACGGCGCGGAATCGCGGTGAGCATCGAGAGGGCGCCGGTCGCGGCAGTCCGGGGCGGCTGCGCTAGCGCGAACTCGTGCAGCTCGCGCGGGGTCCACGCGGGCGCGGTCGAGTCATTGAGCCGTCCGTCGTAGATGGGCCGTTTCCTCGGATCTCCGAGAATCGCGCGGGCTTGTTCGACGTAATCACGCTCGGGGCCCGGCGGGAGCTGAGCCGCACGGTGCGAGAGCTGCGACACCAGCGCGTGCGTAGGCGAGGCCGGTCGCAGACCGAGCGCTCCGTAGTAGTCGGTGGGCTGATTAGGGCCGGGTGCGGGCATGGGGTATCCCTTCACATGGGTATGGGTGATCGACCGACGGGGTCAGCCGTCGGTGGTGATGGTGGTGTAGGTCAGACGGTGTTTAGACGCCGTCGAACGTCTCGGAGGCGGCGTCGTCTGCCTCGGCGGCTAGGAACAACGCGCTGGGACGCATACCGAGAGCGATCGCGATGTCCCACAGGAAGTCCGAGCCAATGGACGCCTTACCTGCCTCCAGGCGGGCGATCGCCGACCTGCTCATGCCGGCGGCAGCGGCCAGTTGCTGCTGCGTCATCCCAGCAGCCTGACGCGCCCCGACGAGCGCGGCGGCCAACGCGGCCCTACGCACGGCGCGAGCGCGCCGCTGCTGCAACGTCAGATGCGTATCGGCAGTAGGCATCCCCCCAGTCTGGCATGGGTACGCGAGCGTGCTGCTGCATCTCCCCCCCTTCGAAATTGCGTAGCCCTACGGCTACGTCGATTTACAGTACGGACAATCCGACAAAGCGCAATGCGCGTCATTCACCCGACCGACCACAACAGAAGCGACACAAAGGACGTTCTGCGACACGATCCGGGACTCACCGAGCGAACACTCAACGATGACGCACAACTAGTTGTGCGATAGTCTATCTGATCCGCCCCCGAACTGGGACTTTGATGCGCTACGTCACTTCTACGCAGCACAGAGCAGGCACGTAAGAGGTGGGAATGCCCAGAATGTCAAGCACAGACTTCCGCTTCAGCGGAACAATGAACATACGTCGCGATCGCGCCAAGTACGTCACATAGGTGACTCATATCACTCCTGCAGTTTGCTTAATGTAGCCCTAGCAATACAGGATGATCCGACAAAACTATCGTTAGATAGTGGACAAAACACCACTACTTGGGGGCAGCGTTCGTGGCGCACATCAACTTGTACGAATCATTCGGCCTCGACCCGAGGGCGTCGTCGGACGACCTTTGGCGGACCTTGACCGATCGACTTGCGACGGCCACAGAGCCAGCGACGCAGCATCAGATCCAGACCGCGCGCGCGATCTTGTCGGACCCGTCGTTGCGGGCCCAGTACGATGCGCGGCTGGCCGACCCGAGCGCACCCGTGCTGGACCCGGCCGGCCTCGATCAACTCGCGGGGTCGCCATCGTGGGGTTCGGCACCGCCGCCATCGACGCCCACTCCGCCAGTGCAGAAGTCAGGTAGTAGGCCATCGGTGCCGTTAATGATCGCTGTCGGGGTCCTCGTGGTCGTCGTCGCGATCGTGGCCAGTGTCATCGTCGTGAGCAACACGTCCGATAACAGCACGGCCAACACCGCAGCATCGAGCAGCACTGAGGCCACCACAAAGGCCGGCACCAACGGGCCCACCAACGAGGCTCCAGCACCATCTGCGGTTGAGCCGACTGCACCGGTCGAGGGCGCGTACGTTGGCGCGGGCGGACCACGGCCACCTGGTGCGATCGCGTTGCCGACATACGTCAGCAAGTACGGCAAGGTGAAGTCCGCGCACCTGCTGACCCCGACAGGCGGAATCGGCTGCGACTTCCAAACCGCCGACTCCGACGGCAAACAGGGGCAGTGCGGCGTACGGAGCATGAACCGGCCCGACAGCCCACTAGGCACCGAGACGCTCGCCGGCAGCACCAAGGGCAAGTGGTTGTTCCAGTTCAAGGACAACCGCGTCGGCGACCCCGTCTCCAGTAGCGGCACCACCGGTTGGATGAACCAGCCCGCCAACGACGGCTACAAGGTCCCGGTGGTCGAATACGGCAAGCAGTACTACTTCGAAGACTGGGTGTGCGCATCAGAGATGATCGGCCTGACCTGTTGGAACACGACGACCGGATCAGGAGTATTCCTCGCGAACGAGAAGGCCGAGACCTTCGACGGCGCGGGCACGACAGCCCCGACGACGAGCGACGGGCGCAGCGGCGGAGAGACAATCGTGCTGGGCTCGATGCCGCCGAATGGCCGGGGCTACGGCACCGAGAAGCCGACCGAGGTGTACGCCGGCGGATCACCGACTAGCAGGATCACCGACGTCACCTGGTCGAGCTGGGGCGGCGACACCGCCGAGGGCACCGGCACCGGCACGTACCGAGAAGACGGCAGAGTCGGCCGGGAACAGTACATACCGGCCACCATCATCGCCTCCGATATCGGCATGTGCGACGGCAAACGCGCCTACCTCACGATCGCCTGGTACTTCCCGAGCAAGGGCGAGACAGCCAGCCCCGACCGCGAGATGAAGACCTGTTCGAGCCAGTGACGTGACCCAGGCGTGGCATGATTTCGTTCAACGTCACCCAGTCTGCGCGTACCTAGTGCCGACATAGGCGCAGACGCTGTGGAACGCCAGGTCGGGCGACCTGTCGTGGTGCGGGCGACCACCCAACGATCGGTGAAAGTCGAATGCGGGAGCGGCCCCCCGAAGCGGCGTAGCGGTCGGGTGTCGCCTCACGCAGACCAGCCGCGGTACTCACCGACATCCGAGGCATTCCTGAAGGCCGCGGCTGTCGCCCGACACCGCGGATACGTGAGTATCGGCGAGCACGAATTCGTTCGACACCGCACGAGTACGCACCTACGCTGGTCCTCGTGTCCATTCGAGTTCAGGGAGCCGACGGCGCGCACAGCGCCGCTTCCAGATGACCGCGCCCCGCAGCCGATCCGCGTGATCGGCGGCTACCGCATACCCTCATCACTCCTCTGACACGAGAAGGCCACTTGTCATGCGCACTCCCACCCAACAGCAGATCCGGTCAGCGTTCCGCGGCGCCACCAAGAGCGAAATATCGAAGGTCACGTTCCCACTCGACTTCGACGACATCGACTTCACCCACCGCGAGTTCTACGGCTGGCGTGACCGAAAGATCCCGCGTCGCGCGTACCTCGTCGTCGAACACGACGACGAACTCGTCACCCTCATGTTGAACCGCTCCGAAGCGAAACCACGTCGTCGCGCGATGTGTTCGTGGTGTCGGGACGTCGAGCTCATGGCCGACGTGCTGCTGTACTCCGTCCGACGGGCCGGATCGCGAGGCAGGCATGGCGACACTCTCGCCGTGCTGGTCTGCGAAGACTTCGGTTGCCCACAGCGCGCCCGTAAGTTGCCGCCCGCGTACCACAAAGGCACCGACCTCGATGCGGTCCGCGCCGAACAGGTGGCCGAAATGTCCCGACGGGTTCACGCGTTCGTCAGCGAGTTCCTCTCGACCGACGACTAACCGGACGCCCGACACGGTTGGGCGGCGTGCTCGTCGCGATCACGACGCGGTGAACGCGATCGCCTGACGCGCGGCACGCCGTCCCGCCCGGGTCGCGCCGAGCGTGGAGGCGCTGCGCCCATAGCCGACTAGGGACAGCCCTGGGGCCTTCACGACACTGACATCGTCGTCGGCCATCAGGACGCCGCCGCTACGTTCTCGAATCCCTAGCGGCGCAAGATGACTCAGCGACGCGCGGAATCCGGTGGCCCACAGGATCACGTCGACCCCCTCATGTGTTCCGTCGGCGAAGTCGACGCCGTCGGAGGTCAGCGCACGGATCGGTCCGCGCGAGGCGAGCACTCCCCGATCGATCGCATCGAGGACCGACGGGCTCGTGGGCAACCCAGTCTCGGCGACGACACTGCGCGGCCGAAGTCCGGCGCGGGTCCGAGCAGCCACCCGGTTCTCTACGCCGAGTCCCGCTTCGGTGTCGAACGGACACTCGCGCCAGCGGGGAGGTGTGCGGGTGGACCACAGCGTGTCGACGCCGTGCTCGTCGAGTAGTTGCACGAACTGGATCGCGGAGATCCCGCCGCCCACGACGAGCACCCGCCGTCCGACGAAGTCGCCGGGGTCGGTGAAGTCTCGGGTGGTCAGTTGTTGCCCACCGAAACGGCCGCGATACCACGGCACGTACGGTTGATCCCAGGTGCCGGTTCCGGAGATGACGGCTCCGGCCGCATATTCGCGGCGAGCACCGTCGGGATGCACAGCGACGATGCGGAAGTGCGCGTCCTGATCGTCGACGGCCCGCACCGAGCGCACCCGCCACGGGCGCTGCACCCCGAGCGCCTGCTCCTGTTCGTATCGCCCGTAGTAGCGCTTGACCACTTCCCTAGCGGGTTCTGCGGGATCGGCCACGCCGAGCGGCGAGTCCGGTAGGTCGTGCAGGCCGTTGACATGGTCGAACGTCAATGCGTCCCACCGATGGCTCCACGCGCCGCCCGCCGTCGAGTTCGCGTCGAGTACTTCGAGGTCGACGCCCGGCCGCAGACCTGCGCGCTTGAGGTAGTAGGCGGCCGACAGACCGGCCTGTCCCGCGCCGACGACGACGACCCGGCGGCGCAGGACACCCGAGTCCGCTAATGGATTCACCTCGGTGACAACCGAATTCTCCGCCACTGCATTCCGCGTCAGTCAGGTCCGTCACTCTCACTTGCGGAAGAATGTTGCACTCGTGCAATAATGCACTAGTGCAAGAAACTCATGGGGGTCTCCGGGACCGGCAACGAGCCGAGACACTGCTCCGTCTGCACAATGCGGCCATCGATCTCGTCCAGGAGAACGGTCTCACCGAGACGACGGTCAGCGCCATCGCCGATCGCGCGGGCGTCTCGCGCCGAACGTTCTTCAACTACTTCGCGAGCAAGGAAGACGCCGTGCTCGGCGCAGGCGAGCCGACGATCCCGGCCGACGCCGTCGACCATCTATTCGACGGTCCCGGGCAATTCGAGCGTGCGGTGCGGATCGTCTTCTCGGTCGCGTCGAGCGCCCGACGCGTCCGGAACCGACCGGCCGAACGGCACGCCCTCATCCTGGCCCATCCCGAGCTCAAAGCCCGGACACAGGATCACGCCATGGCGGCCCACGAACTCCTGGCGAAGGCACTCGCCGAGCGCTACGACGGCGACGAGGCCGACCGGGCCTTAGCTCTGCTGCTGCTCGCCATGGCCGTCATGCGCTTCGCTCACGGACGAGACCCCGACGTCTTCGACAACCCCGACTCACCTGCTGTCGGCGCCGCGATCAACGTCTTCCGCACTACCATCAAGGACCTTTCATGACTTCGACCGACGCGGCCACCCCGCCATCGGCCTCGGGCACCCCGACCGGGATGTCACAGAAGAACATCATCCTGCTGTTCATCGGCTTGATGATCACGATGCTGCTGGCATCACTCAACCAAACAGTCCTGTCGACGGCACTGCCGACCATTGTCGGCGAACTCGACGGCGTCGACCAGATGACCTGGGTGATCACCGCTTATATCCTCGCGATGACGATCGTGATGCCCGTGTACGGCCGGATCAGCGACCTCATCGGCCGCAAACCCGCGCTGCTCTTCGCGATCAGCGTGTTCATGGTCGGTTCCGTCGTCGGCGCGCTCGCAGGCAACATCATCTGGCTGATCGTCGGCCGCGTCGTCCAGGGTCTCGGCGGCGGCGGGCTCATCATTCTGGCGCAGGCCGCAATCGCCGACGTCGTCTCTCCGCGCGACCGCGGACGCTACATGGGATTCATGGGCGCCGTCTTCGCGGTGGCATCGGTCGCCGGACCGCTCCTGGGCGGTTGGCTCACTGAAGGTCCCGGCTGGCGTTGGGCGTTCTGGATGAACATTCCACTCGGAGCCCTCGCGATCGCCGCGACGATCGCATTCATGCGTCTACCCAAGCCCGACCACGCAGAGCGACCCAAGCTCGACTATCTGGGCATGGGGCTGGTCGCCGCCGCGACCACGACACTCGTCCTGATGTGCACGTGGGGCGGCCACACTTACGACTGGATCAGCCCGCAGATCATCGGCCTCGGTGTCGCGACCATCATCCTCGCCGTCGCATTCGTGATCGCGGAGAAGCGCGCCGACATGCCCGTGATCCCGCTGCAGTTGTTCGGCAACCGCAACTTCGTCCTCGTCACGATCGCGGCCCTGATGGTCGGCATCGCGATGTTCGGCGCCCTCGGCTACATGCCGACGTACATCCAGATGGTCACCGGCGTCGACGCGACCGTCGCGGGCCTCTACATGACCCCGATGATGGGCGGTCTGCTGATCACCTCGATCATCTCCGGCCAGTTGATCTCGCGGTTCGGAAAATACAAGCGGTACCCGCTCGCAGGCGCCGTCGTCCTCGGCATCGCGCTCGCACTCATCTCGACCATGCACCCGTCCACGCCGAACTGGCAGATGTGCATCTATCTGGCGATCTTCGGCGTCGGCCTCGGTCTCATCATGCAGATCCTCACCCTGATCGTGCAGAACGAGTTCCCCGGAGCGTTCGTCGGCACGGCGACCGCCGCCAACAACTACTTCCGTCAGGTCGGTGCGACGCTGGGTTCGGCGATCGTCGGTTCGATCTTCGCATCGCGTCTGGTCGACCTACTCAAGGAGAACCTCGGCGGCTCCGCCGATAAGCTCAGCAGTTCTGGTGGCGGACAGAACAGCCTGACCCCGGCCCTGGTCGACTCGCTGCCCGACCAGATCCGGATGCCGATCGTCGAGTCGTACAACGACGCACTGCTGCCGATCTTCCTGTTCTTCGTCCCGCTCGCCGTCATCGCCTTGATCGCTCTGCTCTTCGTCGACGAACGCCCACTGTCGACCAAGGTCCGCGGCGAAGCCGAAGTGGAAGGCCTCGGCGAAGGTCAGGTGCTCCCCGAGCCATTCGAGATCCCCGACAACATCGACGACGAGACCTCCACGGAGGTTCGGACGCCCGCACCCTAGGCGACGGCCAGCGCGTCGACGGGTGAGACTGCGACGGCCCGTCGACTCGGCGGGAGTGAGGCGGCGAGCACCAGGACGATGGTGCACGCGACGATAGTCAGGAGCGCTGGCACCGGTAAGCCGATCGAGAAGCCGCCGGTCATGGCGCCGACGAGCGACTGCGCGCCGACTGCGCCCAGCACCACTCCGAGCAGCAGCCCGAACACCACTGCGGTCCCGCTGAGCGCCACCGATTCGAGGGTGATCATCGACCGGATCTGCCGGCCGGTGAACCCCATGGCGCGCAGCATGCCGATCTCGCGGGTCCGGCTGATCACGGTCAGTGACATGGTGGACACGAATCCGACCGCCGCGATGACCGCCGAGATCGCGATCATGGCGATCAGTACGCTCGACGTCACCGATAGCACCTGTCGAGTCTCGCGGACCTCATCGGGTGTCAGCCCTTCCCAGCTGTGCACCGATTCGGTGAGCGCCCGCATCCCGCCCGCAATCGTCGTCACCAGGGTCACCCCGATGAGCAGTCCAATCGTCGACCGGGTGGTCCGCTGCGGATCGCTGACCGCGTTCTTTCTAGCGATGACCGCCGACGGCGAACTGCCGACCAACCGCCCGGCGAGTGCGACGAGACCGGGCACGATGCGGCCCGCGCCGAGCATGATCCCGACCGCGAGGACCGCCGACCCGATGAAGGCGACGGCGAATCCGGCCGTGCTCGCGTTCTCGCCGAGATAGCAGGCTCCGACGAGCAGGACCGCTCCCCCAGCGATGAGGACGGCTCCGACGAGGTCGCGCAGCCACGATCGGACGGCGCGGGTCGACCGGACCGCAGTCGCGCTCGACAGTGCCGAGCGCGATCCGATGTAGGCCGCGCCGACGGCGGTGGCGACGACAGCGAGCGCCCCGAGCACGACGAGTGGCGGCAGGACGTCGTAGTGCGCGCGCGGCAGCGTGCCGCGCCGGACGAGCATCACTCGGCCGATCCATGCACCGGCGACGCCCACGACGGCACCGACCACCGCACCGACCGCCGCGACCTTCGCGACAGCGGAGACTAGGGAGTCGCGTAACTGGCTGCTGCTGGCGCCGACGAGTCGGAGCAGACCGAGTTCCTTGCGTCGTCCCGCGATCACCGTGTCGACACCGTTACCGATGACGACGGCGGCGACGAACAACGCGATCATGATGAACACGCCCGCCACAACGTCGAAGAGCAGACCGACGCTTCCGCCTTCGGTTCTCGCCATGGTGCTCAGGATCGTTGACGCACAGATCAATGTCGTCGCGTACAGGGAGCTGAGTCCGCAGACGACGCCGACCGCCGAAAGTTCACGAAGCGACCCGACCGTCAGGCGCGAACTGGTCGCCCTCATGCTGCCGCCCCCTGCAACGTGATGAGCAGGTCGGAGATCTGTCGAGGGTCCAGGCCCCGATACTCGCCGACGATGGCGCCGTCGGCCAGTACGAGGATGCGGTCGGCGTACGACGCGGCGACGGGGTCGTGAGTGACCATCGCGATGCCCTGCCCGTACTCGCGGGCCGCCGTCGTCAACAGGGTGAGGACTTCGCGGCTCGTCCGGGTGTCGAGGGCTCCGGTCGGCTCGTCGGCGAGGATGATCGTCGGACGTCCGGCGAGCGCACGCACGATGGCGACGCGCTGTTGCTGCCCGCCGGACAGCTCGGACGGGAGGTGCCCGAGTCGGTCGCGCAGGCCGAGGGAGGTCACCAGGTGGGCGATCCACGACTCCTGCTCGGTGGTCGGTCGGTGTCCAGCGAGGACGAACGGCAGCCGGATGTTTTCGTCAGCGGTCAAGGTCGGCACAAGATTGAACGACTGAAAGACGAAGCCGATCATGGTGCGGCGCAGAATGGTCCGCGCGGTGTCACCGAGGCCGACGATTGGGTTGGCGCCCAACCAGATCTGACCGGCCGACGCCTCGTCGAGACCGGCCATCACGTTCATTAGCGTCGACTTGCCGGACCCGGATGGGCCCATGATGGCGGTGAACTCACTCCGGTTGATGTCGACGCTCACGTCGCGGAGCGCATGGATCGGATTGGCTGGGTCGCCGTACGTGCGGGACACCTTGCGGAGGGTGACCGCCGCGGTGGGTTCGATACTGTTCATATCTCAACGCTATGGCTCTGAACTGCACGAACGCATCCGCCGGAGGGGTGGTTAGGCGTACATCTCGCGATGTACGCCCGGTGTGTTTCACACCAGGTCGTGCTCGTACGCGTACACCACGAGTTGTACGCGGTCACGCAGCCCCAATTTGGCGAAGATCCGTGAGATGTGGGTCTTGACGGTCGCTTCGGACAAGAACTCAGCCGCCGCGATCTCGGCGTTCGACAGCCCACGGGCGGCCCGTACGAGAATCTCTCGTTCCCTCGGCGTCAGTCCGTCGTATTCGGGTCCGGGTTCGGTGGCGCGCCGCGTGCGATGCCGTTCGAACAGTTGACGGGTGGCCGACGCGGCGACAACCTGGCTCCCGTCGGCGACGGCACGGACGGCCGCGAGCAGGAAGTCGGGCTGTGCGTCTTTCAGGACGAACCCGCTGGCACCCGCTTCGATGGCCGATGCGGCGGCCTCGTCGACGTCGAACGTCGTGAGCACGAGAATGCGTGGAGCCGCGTCGCCCAATTCTCGGACCAGCGCCGATGTAGCGGTGATGCCGTCGACGCCGGGCATCCGCACGTCCATCAGAATCACGTCGGGCCGCGCGGTGGCAACCATCGTCGCCACGCCGAGTGCCGACGACTCCTGGGCGACCACCTCGATGTCGGGTTGGCTCTCCAAGATCATCGCGATGCCGCCGCGGAACAACGGCTGGTCGTCGACGAGGGCGACACGGATCATCGGGTGAGTCCTTCCGAGGCGGGTACGGTCAGGACGACGAGCCAGCCGTCGTCGGTTCGAGTGCTCGACAGGCTGCCGCCGACGTGGGCGGCGCGCTCGGTCATCCCGATGATGCCGTGTCGCGCACCGCCCGGTGCGAGCGGGTCAGTGGCCACCGTGTTGCCGACGGTGAGCCGACACCCGTCGGTCCAGTCGTGCGCAACCCGCACCGGCCGCGCGAGGTCACCGTATTTGAGCGCATTGGTCAGTGCCTCGGTGAGGATCGCATGGGCGACGTGGACGGTCACCACGTCTGTGTCGTCGGCCGAACCCGTCTCGGTCGCCTCGATCGTCATCCCCGCGGCCCGCATCCGCGCGAACAGCTGGTCGCGGTCGATTCGGCTCACTTCACCGACCGTCTCGGTGCTGCGCAACTCCTCCAGTACGGTGCGCACGTCGGCGAGCGCGTCCCGAGCGGTGTCGGCGATGATGCCGAGAGCATCCCGCGCCGCATCGGGGTTCGCGGCGAGCGTGTACTTGGCGCCCTCGGCCTGCGCGATGACGACGGCGAGTGAATGCGCGACCACGTCGTGCATGTCCCGGGCCAACCGTGCCCGCTCGGACTGCTCGCCGTACCGATCGAGCACCCGTCGCCGTTCCAGTTCTGCGATCGTCTCGCTCACCTCGGCCGCCGCCACACTTCGCCGCTGGTATCCGACGAAGCCCGCCGTCCATCCGCCGACGACGAAGACCGCACTGCCGACGATCCCGAACGCCGTCCCCCACACGGCGCTGCCGTCGCCGACCTCGAAGTCGCCGTACGCATGCGGCACGACCGCGCCGGCGACGATCGAACCGACGACCGCGACGGCGAACGAGCCTTTCCGGACGCGCTGGTCGGGGTGTCCGCCCGCGGTGAAGAACATCGGCGCGTACATCACCGACAGCGCGGTGACCGACAGCGTCGCGACCTGGACCACTGCGGACGCGACCGCAGCGGTCATCATCACGCTGGGCGCCACGCGTCGGAGGGCGAGCGCGATCGCGATGAGTCCGCCCGCGACGTACAGCTGCGGGCCCATCCCCGCGTTGGATGCCGCAACCACGAGTCCGACGAGTACCGCGACCACGAGGTCGAAACCCACCGACGATCGACGCAGGTCGGGCGCGGCCAACGGGTCTCTCACGTGCCCCGTGTCGGGCTCGAACCGACGAATAACCGCTTTATGAGAGCGGGGCCTTAACCAACTTGGCTAACGGGGCGGTCCCACATTACCGGGACATCTCCGTGAAGTCGCGCTGGGCCCGCTGCTGCGTGTACCGGTACAGGCCACCAACGAGCAGGACGAACACGATGATGCCGACGATCTGTGCCGAATCGCCATAGCCGTCGCCGACCACCGACAGCGGTGCGTCGTTGCCGGTCGCCGCGACGATGCCGGCGAAGATCACCCCGTAGATGCTCTCGCCGACGATCAGGCCGGTCGCGAGGAGAACGCCGAGCCGCTTCTTACGTGTCCCGTCGACGGCGTCGCGGTCGGCCCACTTGTCGTAGTAGCGGCCGATGAATGCGCCGATCGGGATCACCAGCGTCAACGCCATCGGAAGGTACATGCCCATGCCGACGGCAAGCGGCGGCAGACGCAGACTCGTCGTGCCGCGTTTGAGTGCTTCGTCGACGACGATGACGCCGACACCGATGAGCGCGCCCAGCCCGATGAGCGCCCAGTTGAGGTCGCCGCCGAACACGCCTTTGGCTAATGTCGCCATCAGGTTCGCCTGCGGAGCGGACAGGGTGCCGTCGGCGCCGTTGGCGTTGGTGCCGCCGACGAAGCCGAACGCATTGTTCATCAGGCTCAGGATCGGCGGGATGATCGCCGCACCGAAGAGCACACCGACGATGAGGGCCACCTGCTGCTTCCACGGCGTGGCACCGACGAGCTGTCCAGTCTTGAGGTCCTGGAGGTTGTCGTTCGAGATGGTTGCGACACCGAACACCACGGCAGCGGTGAACAGCGTGTAGGCGACGAGCGCATCGATTTCCGATTGGTCACTCGTCGACCCGTGCGTCACCTTGATCAGTAGTGCCGCACACAGCACGACGAGGATGCCGACACCCGAGATCGGACTGTTGGACGAACCGATCAGACCGGCCATGTATCCGCAGACTGCGGCGACGACGAGTCCGATGACGAGGACGAACACGATGCTGACGGCCACGATGCCGCCGAGCGAGTCGGAGATGTGCGAGTCCGCGGCAAAGTCCCACAGCAGCCAGCCGATCGGGATCATCGCGATCACGACGGTCAGCCCGACCCACTGGATCGGGATGTCGCGTTCGGTGATGTCAACCTCGGTGCCGCCCTTGCGCGCCTTCGCGCTCGCCATGGCAGCGATGATGCCCTTGAGGATGGGACCGATGACGGTGACGAGCGTCCAGACCGCGGCGACGGCGATCGCGCCCGCGCCGACCATCCGGACTTCGTTGGAGAAGACGCTGTCGACGAAATCGAGAAGCGACTCACCGCCCTGCCCCGCGCCCCACGTGCGGATCGGCAGCATGACGAAGAACGAGATCACCAGGCCGACGAGCATCGCGATGCCCACCGCGACGCCGACGAGGTGACCGACGCCGATGAGAGCGAGCGACAGGCTGCCGCTGAGCATAGTGGCTCCCGATCCGACCTTGAATGCGACGGACGCTTCGGTCGCGAGCAGCTTCAACGACCCCAGCAAGGAGAACAGGGCGGCTCCGAGTGACCCGACGACGATGGCCCGCATGCCGCCGCGATTCTGGTCAACCCCCTTAGTGCCGTCACCGGGCTCACGGTCGGTCGCCGCTTCACCGACTTTGAGGACCTCCGCGGCGGCGACACCTTCGGGGTATGGCAGATCCGATCCGGTGACGAGCGCTCGCCGCACGGGAATCGAGTACATGACGCCGAGGACGCCGCCAATCGCGCAGACCGCGACCGTCGTCCAGTACGGGAATCCGCTCCACCAGCCGATCATGATGAGACCGGGCAGCACGAACACGATCGCCGACAGGGTGCCCGCAGCGGACGCGATCGTCTGGACGATGTTGTTCTCGACGATCGAATGATCGCGGAAGTACCGGAGCACCGACATCGAGATGACGGCGGCGGGGATGGCGGTGGCGAACGTCAGTCCGACTTTCAAGCCGAGGTAGACGTTGGCGGCGGTGAACACGAGTGTGATGAGTCCACCGAGGACGATGGCGCGGCCGGTCAGCTCGCGCGCCGTCGACCGCGCCTTAGTAGGTGCAGACAAGTTCTTCTCCCAACGGGTTGCACTTCACGTCCGCGCCGAGGTCGTCGGCGCTGAACGAAACACGGTGTTACACGTTAATTCCCGTGTCGCCGGCGCGTGCAGGACCTCTCCGAATCGGGGGTCTTTGCCCGAATGTCAGGCACCGGCCTCGAACGTCTGCTCGAGGAGGCTCCGCCGGTACGCTTCGAGTGCGACGAGGTCTCCGAACAGCGCGTTGTACCCGTCTGCGTCGCCGCCCGGGGACATGCGACGCAGCTTCGACTTGATGTCGGCGATCTGCGAACCGATCCACACCTCCTGGGAGCGGGCCAGAACGCTCGAGATGTACCGCGGGATCTTGTCCTCCTCCACCGGCATCGACTCCACCGCGAGTTCGGTGACGAGCGGTGTGAACGCTTGATCGTCGACTGCCTGGATCACCGCGTCGACCCACGTGGGGCCGCTGAATCCACTCGCGGCACCGCCCGCTGCCGCGATCGCCTCGCGCAGCCGCAGGTACGCCGGGTCCGAGAAGCACTCACCCGGCAGGGAGTCGAAGACCGTGCCCGCGATCGACGGGTACTGCAGTGCCGCTTTGAGGGCTTCGCGCTGCGCCCACAGTCGCGGATCGTTGGGCAGGGGTCGCGCGGTGGGCGGCGGCGACATCGCCTCCGGGCGCACCCGCCCACGGCCGGCGCGCCCGTTCTGCCTGCCGCGACCGGACTTGGCCATGCCGCGCACCCGGGAAAGCACCTGGCCGACGTCGTCCCAGCCGACCCAGCCGGCGAGTTGTCGGGCGTACTCGTCGCGGAGTGCGACGTCGCGAATCCTCGACACCACCGGCACGGTGTCGCGCAATGCGGCGACCCGCCCTTCGGCGGTATCGAGGTCGTGTTTACGCAGCAGCGCCTTGATGGCGAACTCGAACATGGGGATGCGGCGCGCGATGAGGTCGCGGACGGCGGCGTCGCCCGACCGCTGGCGTAGATCGCACGGGTCCATGCCGTCGGGGGCGACGGCGACGAATGTCTGGCCCGCGATCGACTGTTCGCCTTCGAACGCCTTGAGTGCGGCCGCCTGCCCCGCCTCGTCTCCGTCGAAGGTGTAGATCACCTCGCCGCGGAAGTACGAGTCGTCCATCATCAGGCGGCGGATCAGCGCGAGGTGGTCCTCACCGAACGCGGTGCCGCACGAGGCGACGGCGGTGTGCACCCCTGCCGCCTGCATCGCCATGACGTCGGTGTATCCCTCGACGACGACCACCTGGTGGCCTTTCGCGATGGATTTCTTCGCGAGGTCGAGCCCGAAGAGCACCTGCGACTTCTTGTACAGCATGGTCTCCGGCGTGTTCATGTACTTGCCGAGTTGGTCGTCGTCGAACAGTTTGCGCGCGCCGAACCCGATGACGTCGCCGCCCAGGTTCCGGATCGGCCACAGGAGGCGACGGTGGAATCGGTCGATGGGACCTTTGCGTCCCATCTTCGACAGGCCCGCGGCCTCCAGCTCCGCGAAGGTGAATCCCTGCGACTGCAGCGCGTGAGTCATCGTGTCCCAGCCTGCGGGCGCATATCCGCAGCCGAAGGTCTGCGCGCTCGCACCGTCGAATCCGCGCCCGGCGAGGAAGTCACGAGCGGCCTGGGCGTCGGGGGTGCGGAGTTGTTCGGCGTAGTACCGCTGTGCGGCCGCGTTCACCGCGACGAGGCGGGCGCGGGTGCCGCGGTCACGGTTGATCGCCGTCCCGCCGCCCTCATAGTTGATGCGGTAACCGATCCGGTCGGCTAGCTGTTCGACGGCTTCGACGAACCCGACGTGCTCCTGCTTCTGCAGGAACGAGTAGACGTCCCCGCCCTCACCGCACCCGAAACAGTGGAAGTGTCCGTGGTTGGGGCGGACGTGGAACGACGGACTCTTCTCATCGTGGAACGGGCAGAGGCCCTTCATACTGTCGGCGCCCGCGTTGCGGAGGGCCACGTAGTCGCCGATGACGTCCTCGATACGCGTCTGTTCACGGATCGCCGTGATGTCGCTATCTGGAATACGTCCTGGCACGCCACCACTGTAGCCACTCGCGTCAGCCGCTCTCCTGGCGACACAGTTCTGTCGGACCCGACTCCTATAGTTGCTCTCAGATCGAACACATGAACGAACAAAGGAGTCAACCATGTGTGAATTCGACCCCCGCTGCACCGGGTCCGACGATCTGATCGGTCACGCACTGTCGCTGATCGCTTCCGGGTCGTGGGCGGTGACCGGAGTGTACGGCGACGAGTCGTCCGCGCCAGTGGCGTACACGTCCGGGCTCACCGAGCTCGGACGCCCCGAACTCGTCATCACCGGAGTCGATCCCGAACACGCGGGCGCCGTACTCAACGAGGCCGCCGCGCGCGCGGTGTTGGCACCCGGCTTCGGCGCGGGCTCGACGATCGACGGCATGCGATCGACGAACGGCTACCAGCTGACCGCAATCGACGTGATCGACGCGTCCCCGATGCGGGTGACGTCACTGCTGTTCGGCCAGTCGTTCCAGGCGGTGCAGTTGGTCTGGCCCGACCGTGACGGCCGACTGCCGTGGGACCGTGGTTACGCGCTCGTTCCGGACGAGCAGCCGTTGCTCGGCGTAGCTACTCCCTCAGCAGGAGCCAAATGAGGTAGAGGCCGCCCAAGGTGACGGTCACCGCACCGACCGGTGGGGACACGTCGCCGAGAAGGTGTTGCGCAGTCAGGTCGCCGACAGACAGTGCGGCCGCCCCGACAAGGGCCGACCCGGTCACGCTCAACGATGGGCTGCGCATCACGCGCTTCGCGATTTGCGGAGCCGCCAGCGAGACGAACGCGATCGGGCCGGCGACCGCGGTCACGATCGCGGTGAACACAACACCGACGAGAACCATCACGAGTTTGGTCCGCTCCACGCGAACACCAAGGGAAGCGGCAGTCTCCTCCCCGAGTTCGAATGCTCGCATCGCATGCGACAGTGGCGGAAGCGCGCACGCCAGGATGAGCGCGATACAGGTGACTGCGACCAGCGGAGTCCACGTCATTCCCTTGAGGCTGCCGGCACCCCAGATAGCGGCGCGCATCGACTCGTCGAGGTCGGCGCGGACCGCGAACCAATGGTTGAACGACGACAGCACCGCGCTGACGGCGATCCCGACAATGATCAGCCGGAATCCGGCGAGGCCGCCGCGGTAGGCGAACACGAACACCGCAAGCGCGGCGACGATGCTGCCGATGACCGCACCGATCGCGACTTCACCGAACCCGGAGCCGCCGACCATGAGGACGACGATGACGCCGGTGTAGGCGCCCGAGTTAAGTCCGATGACGTCCGGACTACCGAGTGCGTTCCGAGTGAGGGACTGGAAGATCATTCCGCTGACGCCGAGGCAGGCACCGAACACAGGAGCCGCCAACGCGCGCGGAGCACGCCAGTCGAAGACGAGACGATCGCGTGCGCTCCCGTCTTCGGTCAGCAGGTCTATCAGGTCCGCGACCGTCAGACCCGACCGTCCGACCATCAACGACACGGCGACACAGGCGACGATCACCACGATGGTCACGACGTTGACGGTCCATGTCCGCGGGCTCACCGCCGTCCGGGGCGTCACAGCTTCGCCTTCCGTCGCACCAGCCAGATCAGGATCGGTGCGCCGATCACCGGCATCACCACACCGACCTGCAGTTCGGCCGGCCACACCACCAGCCTGCCGACGATGTCCGCGGCGAGCAGAAGCGACGGGCCGATCACAGCCGAGAACACGATCACCCAGCGCTGGTCGACGCCCGAGACGAGGCGGACCGCGTGGGGCACCATGAGCCCGACGAAGGCGATCGGGCCCGCGGCAGCCGTCGCCGCACCGCACAGTAGGACCAGGGACACGAGCCCGGCGATCCTCGTGGTGTGCACGCGGGCGCCAATGGATCGGGCGACGTCGTCGCCGAGGGCGAGCGCATTCAACGACCGCGCACCCGCGAACGCCAGCACCAAGCCGACGACGATGAACGGCGCGATGAACTCGACGGTCCCCGTCGGCCGATCCGCGATGGTTCCGACTCCCCAGAAGCGAACGTGCTCGAAGCGTGCGGGGTTCACCAACGACAGGCTCTGACTCACGCCGTTGAACACCGCGGTGACCGCGACACCGACGAGGGTAAGTCGCAACGGTGTGGCCCCGCCCGCTCCCCGCGCGGATACCGCGGCCACCAGGATCGCGGCGACGACGGCTCCAACCAGGGCGAGCCAGATGAACTCCTCGATCTCGGTCAGCCCTAAGTAGGCAACGCCGACAGCGACCGCCAACCCGGCTCCGGCGTTGACCCCGAGAATGCCGGGGTCGGCGAGCGGATTCCGGGTGATCGCCTGCATGAGGGCGCCCGCGACGCCGAGGCCCGCGCCGACCATGATCCCGATGAGCGTGCGGGGCACGCGGACGTCGGCGACGGTGATGTGGTCGATGCTGCCGTCCGATCCTCGCAACGCGTCCCACACGGTCGACAGCGGCAGGTGCGCGGTGCCGACCGCGAGGCTGAGCACGCACAGTCCCGCAAGGAGGACGAGCGCCACCGCCAACGCGGCGAATCGCCGGGTTCTCACGGGGTCTTGGGGTCCCTCCGCAGCGTGATGGCGGTCGTCCCCCACCCGACGGACACAGTGTCGGTCGCCGTCCATTCGGCGGACGCCGCGAGCTCCGCGACGCGGGCGTCATCACGCGGTGCGGACCCGACAGTCGCCAGTTGAATTAGTGCGTGTTCAGCCGGGTCGCCGCCGAGCCCGTCCGGCGACGTCGACTCGATGACGACTGCCTCCCCGGTCACGTCGCGCAGGTCGCGGAGGAACGCTTCGACCTCCTCGTCGGTGCGGTTCGCGAGCGCGTCGACGCACACTACGGCGTCGTACGTCTGCGTGAGCGGTTCGACGGTGCGGCCGACCCCGTCGGCGACTACGTCGGCACCGGGGCCGCAGAACCCGAGCCGCTGTCGGGTGAACACGGGCAACCTGGTGATCGCGGGCAGTAGGTATACGCGGCCCGAGCTGCGGTCCACCAGTTCGTCACTGACTTCCTCCTGGGCGGCCGCGGTCTCGGCGAACGTCTGTCCGGTCCGCACCTGCCACGCCGGGCGCCCCGTGCCGAGCGCGTCGGCGAGATCGGCCAGCGCCAACATCTGGTCGGCGGATACCCCGTCGAAGTCCTCGGCGACATGCTCGTCGGCGAGTAGCGTCTCGCCGGTGTCGGTCAGCCACAGTGCGCCGTCGCGGTCGAGGAGAACATCGCATGCGAGCAGCACGTCGACGAGCGGAGCCTGCTCGGTGAGGCTGGACCGACGAGGATGCTCGACGTCGATGGCTTCCAATAGTCCCGACCGTAGTGCCGCGCGCACCGCGAACCAGGTGACGGGAGACGTGACCAGCGGCAGCGTCGCGGTCGCCTGTGGGCGGTCGTCTGGCGCGGTCTGCGGTTCGACGTCCGTCAGATGCCAGTAGCCGGTGATGTCCCGATGGGATTTGGGCGTGTCGAGCTGGCGTGACGCGAACTTTCGAATCGGCAGGAGTGCCCGGCTCTCCGCGGCCGCCCAGACGTATGGCCGCCCGGGGAGCGGCGTCACATCGGCGACGGCCGCGGCGAGGATCTCGCGATCGCCTGCCGCTGCGACGACCCAAGTGATCTCGTCGTCGGGGCCGAGACAGAAGTCACGGCGCGCCGACTCGTCGCCGACGGCCAACACGATTCGTGCGGGCACGTCGACGGGTCGCTCGGCCAGGAACCGCTCGACGGCGGGCTGGGCGGTCTCGTCACCGGCCAGGAGAATCCAGTCGACGTCGTCGGGTATCTCGGTCGACGACTTGGGGCCGACGAACCACAGTTCGTCGCCCGGACGCGCCGCACAGGCCCACGTCTCACCGATGCCGGCCGCCGGGCCGTGCCCCTGGCCCGCACCTGCCGTGTGAACGACGAAGTCCAACGTCAGTTCACCGCGCTCCAGGTCGACTTGGACGGGTGTGTAGTCCCTCGTCTCGAGGGCTTCCGACGCCCGCCACTCGATCCCCTGCTCGACCTGTTTCGGCAAGACGTCGGCGACGTCGCCGCTCGACGCGAAGATCAGTTTGACGTGGTCGTCGAAGCCCGGGCAGACGAGCGCGGGCAAGGTCAGCCCGTCGCGTTCGAACTCCCGAAGCTCCGGACCACCCAACCTCACCCGCCGCATCCGCGGTGTGATCGGTTCGGTACTCGACACAGTGAGCCGCCGCAGGGTGAGTGGGAGCGGGACGATACGGCGTTGTGCCATGAGGCTACTTCTTTCCAAACTTCGCCTCGATGATGTCCAGGGTCTTCATCGCTTCATCGAAGTCGCTGCGCTGCGTCCAGTACGGCAGGTCGTAGGCCTGGTTCTTTTGGAACGACGGCAGCGCCGCCCAGATCGGCTGTTTGCGCATCTGCTCGATCGACGTGACGTCGGCATTGAATCCAGCGGCGAACAGGGTCGGCTGGGTCAGTACCTGACCGATCTGTTCGGTCGACAGCTCAAAGCTGTCGCCGTCCTTGGTGTACGGCTGATACTTGCCGGTCGCGAACAGCGGTGCGGGACGGAAGCCGACCTTGGCGAACTCCTTCGGGAGGCCGCGGTCTTCGATGAGAACGTATGCTCGGCCGTCGGCGAGCATCGACAAGAACACCGATTCGCCCTCAGGCACCGTGATGTTGCTCTTGACCTTGTCGATACGGGCGTCGTACTCCTCGACGGCGTCCTGGTACACCTCAGGCTTACCGAAGACTTTGTCGGCGATGAACTCGTACTGCGACTGCCACTCGGTGAGGTCGTCGCCGACGACGACGGTCGGCGCGATCTTGCTCAACTCGTCGTATGCGGCGGTGGCGTGCTTGAAGGGGAAGCCGATGCCGCCCGCGATGATCAGGTCGGGGTCCTGCTCGAGAATCGCTTCCATGTCGAAACCGTCGACGCTCCACGGGAGCAGGACGGTGCCTTGCTCCTTCGCGTCGTCGGCCCACTGCTCGGCGAATTCGCCCTTCTCATCGGTCGCTTCGGTGGTGGTCGCCACGACGGGGACGTCGAGGTCGTAGAGGTAGCCGGCCAGTGCATAATTCAGCACGACGACCCGCTCTGGGTTCGCCGGGATCCGCACGTCACCGTTGATGGTCGGTACCACTCGCTCACCGCCGTCAGAATCGGCGGAGTCGTCGGCCGACGAGCAACCGGCGACGGCGAGGACGAGAACCGTCAGGAGCGCGAGAATCGCTGCTCCGGAGGCACGAAGGGGACGCATGTGAACCTACTTGTCGTTGTCTGTCAGGCGAGGCCTATTAGGCTAGACTAAGCTAATCGTATTTTCGGGTGAGTTCGGTCCGCACCTGACACGACCTGTGAACCAACCCGACACGATGGCGGCGCCGCCCACACGCTGAAAGGAGGGTGCATGGACCAGGTGCCCGGGCGTCTCGCGACGATCGTCCCCGAGAACTCGATTCGGTTCCTCGGCCACGACACCCACACGCACGACGAACCCCACCTCGTCTACGTCGGCGCGGGATCGGCGCGGCTGGTAATCGACGGCGAACAGGTGATGCTCGGGGTGCACGAGTCGGTCTGGCTGGCACCGAACGTGCCGCACTCGGCTCGCTACTCCCCCGGCAGTCTGGTCCTCGGCCCGATACTGTCCCCGTCGACGCTCCCGCCCGAACCCGTGCACCGCCTGGGCGCGATTCCGGCGGTCACCGCCGTGATGACCGCGATCCTCGGTGCCGCGCCGACCACAGACACTGAAGTACAGGTGTTCCGCACTGCGCTCGACGACGTCCTGACCCGGCTGCGTGGGCCGTGGTTCTCGCTGCCCGCGCCGACGCACCCGGTCGCGGCCGCAGTAGCGCGCGAACTTCCGTTCTCGTCGGAGTCACTGGATCAGATCGCCGCACGACATGGAGTCAGTGGACGCCACCTGCAGCGATTGTTCGTCGCCGAGACCGGTATCCCGTTCCGACAGTGGCGGGTCCGTTCACGCCTGAACGTGGCGGTCGACCGTCTGCGCGAAGGCGCGTCGGTGACGCGCGCCGCGTACGCGGCGGGTTACGAGACCGGTTCCGGTCTGCGGAAGGCGCTGCTGCGCGAAGCGGGAGTCGACGCCGACGCGCTGCGCCTGTAGGTCTATTTTTTGACGGCGGCGAGCGCAGCGGCTCGCACGGCGACCGCGTTCGCCGTGAGCAGGTCGGCCGACACCATTCCCGGGAAGTAGTCGGCGAGCGCCGCCCACATGGCTCGTCCCTCGTCGGTCAGGCCGCCCTTCTTGAGGCAATCGTTGGCTTGCAGTCGCGCGACGGCGGCGAACGCCATCGACTGCATCGACAGCAGCATCCACGGATTGGCCCCGGTGTCGACACCGTCGAGCGCTTCATTGCGTGCGGCGATGAGGTCGTACATCTCAGGCGATGATCGACGCACGTCCCGCAGCATCGTGTTGACGTGCCGCGGAGCCTCCACGCTGATCGGGTCGGCCATCCACTCCATGCGGTGGTGGAACGCGTCGATGGTCGCACTGGTACGCATGTCGAGGTCGAGGACCGGCCCCGGCACCAGACGGAAGTGCTCGAACAGCATGTCTACCTGGTCACGTCCCATGGATTCGACAGCCATCACGTTGCGGTCGAGGACTCCGGTCCGGGGATCGCTCATGCGCCCCGTCGCGAGCAGGCGGAGCAGTTCGTCGCCGCCGCGCGTAGTCAGATACGACTGGATCTCGTCGCGATCGGATGCGGCCGGATCGACGATCGCCGACATCGCGATGGTGCAGCCGACGTACGGGTTCGGGTGTGACGCGCTCGCCCGGTCGCTCGGCGCGAACGGCTGCTCGGCGAGACCCGAGCGGATGAGCAGGGCCGGGATCCGGCGTGGTGCGACGGGGCTGTCACCAAGCGCGACGAGCGACGCGGTCGGGTCGGCGATCAGCACGTCAACCGACGGCGCGGGACTCTCGGCGTCCGCTGCCTGCTCGGTGTCGAGGAGCATCCATGCGGCGGTCAACTCGTCTACGACCGGCGCCGACGACGGTGCGGCCTGGGCCGCTTCTCCCGCGCCACGGGTGACGGTGGCGATCGGTGCCTCGTCGGTACTGCCGTCCGCGTCTTCGATGACGGCGACGAGCGTGCCGCTCACCAGGCGTCGAGACGCTTCGGCGATCTGCTTGGTCGCCAACGCGAACTCGGTGCCCGCGTGCCCTTCGGACTCCCATTCCCGGACGATGTCGAGGTCACCGTCGAGCAGAGCGAACGAGACATCGACGCCGCCGGGGACATACACGGCGAGACGACGGTGATCGGTGGCCTCCACATCGATCACCGGCAGCGCGGTTTGCCACGCGGACGGGACGCCCGCCCGTTCGAGACGCACCAGCGCATGCGGCGGACGCACGAGCAGCTCCAGCTCCAATGACTCACCGGCCGACACCCTGGTCACCTTCTCGACGTCCGTCGGCCCGAAGACCAGTTCTACGTCGTCGACGGTCAGACCACCGTCGGCGGACAGCGCGGTGGTCGATTCGGCGAGGCCGTCGGCGGCGGGCAGCCGCACGGCAGGCTCGTTGGCGGCGTCGAGTCCCTCGGCGATGACGGCGACGCGCCGCAGATCCAATGCGTAGGAGTCGCTGACGACGATCTCGTAGATGCCGAGGAGCGGTGCGTCGACGCCGTCGAACGGGTCGGCGGACGTGATGAAGTCTTCGGCGGCCCACGGGTAGTCGACGAGCCAATCGAGGTCGCCGGCTCGACGCACCCGAACCCGCCATTCTTTGACGTCGTCGCCGTCGTGCGCGGGCAGGTCGACGAGTGGGCGCTCACCGAAGACGGGGTCGCCGTCGCGTGTGGTGATCCCAGGCAGCGGCTCGGGGAGTTCGATGCTCGGGCTCTCGGCGGGCCGTACCCGTCGGGCGGTTCCTCGGCGCCCGTCGCGGACGACGCTCAGCTCGCGGTGCCCAGCGAGATCGAGGGTTCGCAGGAGCCATCCGTCCCACGGACCGTTGCGGGTGTCGGTGACGGCGACCTTCTTCCGCCCCGTTCCCGCGAATTCGGCGTCCTTGGGGACGAGGGCGACAACCTCGCCCGCGGGGAGGGTGCGGTGCCGGGACATGACGCGTCCGTCGGGAGCGAACAGGACGATCGGGTCGCCGGGCAGGACGACCGGGATGGCGCGCCGCGCGCCGTTGTCGAGGTTGACGAGCACGCATTCGCGGAGAGCCGACGTCACCGGGACCACTCCCGCCTCGTCGGTTCCGACCCGAACTTGTTCGGGCGCATCGCCGGTCCACGCGCGCCACGTCGTCGGCTCCGCGCCGGGCGGCACCACGACGTCGAGTGTGCCTTCGGCCGCGTCGTAGCGCAGTTCGGGGAATCTGGCGTCGCACAGTGCGGCCGCTTCGGGGTCGCCGTCAAGGAAGGGCTTGTGCGCCAACCGGCTTCGCAGTGCCGCGAGGATTGTCGGCGGCAGATCGACGGTGGCGGCGGTGAGCTCGGACGCGGCCCAGGTCTCAGGTTCGGCGACGCTCGCGACGAGCACCGCGCAGATCCGCGCGAGGAACGTGACGGCGATGTCGGGCGCATGGTCGAGAAGCGCGCGGAATTCAGGGGGAAGATGCCTGCGGCGGTGGGCGAACCCGGGTTCGGTCAGGTGGTCGAGCACCACCGTGCCTTGTGGTGCTCGACCGGCCGACACGTGCTGTTCGATCAGGTCGACGAGGCCGCCGAGGGCGTGCGCCGGGATGCCCGCGTGCAGTTCGAGCAGCCACACGGGGTCGCGGTCGCGGAGCGCCTCGATGTCGCGCAGTCCGGCGGCACGGAACATGTCACCCGCGAAACCGGTGAGGGCGGCTTCGAACGACGGATCGCGATCGACGCCGAGTGCGGTGGCGAAGCCGTCCCAGAAGTCGGTCGACCCGTCACGGAGTGCGGCATGACCGACGAGCGCGGTAGCGATGAGGGCCGGATACCCGGTGATGAGCGCGAAGTGCGCGCCCGCGGGCATCTGCGACATCAACCTCCCGAGCTGGGAGTGCACGCGCCCGATCTCGTCGACCGTCGGATCGGTTTCGACGACGAGCTCCACGCCGGCGTATCGATCGCGAATACAGTTCTCGAATTCGTTGTCCTGAAGGGCCGCCGAACCGGTCATGCGCGCTTGTTCACCACACCTTTTGCTACTCGCGTCGCCGGGAGTCGCGACGCGTCGTGAAGCCATAAGTTACCCGGCGGGCGCGTATGGTCTCGAACCCTGACGGCGGGCTGTGGGAAGGCTCACCCGGATGCTCGGATCTGGCAGACTCGGAACCATCATGGACACCTTCACCCGCTGCGGCCTCACGTTCGACGTCATCGACTCCGGTCCGGCCGACGGCGACCCGGTGATCCTCCTGCACGGATTCCCACAAACCGCGTCGTCGTGGTCGCAGGTTTCGGAACTGTTGACGGCGCAAGGGTTTCGCACGATCGCCCCGACGCAGCGCGGCTACTCGCCGCGGGCGCGGCCCCGCGGACGGTGGCATTACCGGACGAGCGAGTTGACTGCGGACATCGTGGCGTTGGTCGAGCAGATCGGCCGTGGCCCCGTGCACGTCGTCGGCCACGATTGGGGTGCACTCGTCGCGTGGTCGCTCGCGATGAACCGCCCCGATCTGGTGCGCTCGCTGACGTCGGTGTCCGTGCCGCATCCCGGAGCCTTCATCCGGTCGATGACGCGGAGTCGCCAGGCTCTCATGTCCTGGTACATGTACTTCTTCCAGATCCCGTGGCTACCGGAGCTCGTGATCACCCGCATCCGGTCGGTGCTGCCGACCGGCCTGCAACGGACCGGCATGTCGCTCGACGAGGTCGCAGTCGTCCAACGCGAGATCGTCGATGGCTCATCGTTGACGGGAGGCCTCAACTGGTACCGCGCCATGCTGCTCGACGGTCCAGGCGCCCTCAAGCGCACCGTGTCCGCGCCGACCACCCATGTGTGGAGTTCCGGCGACACGGCGCTCGCTCGCAGCGGCGCCGAACTAGCCCACGAGTACGTGACCGGCGACTTCCGCCTCGAGATAATCGACGGCGCATCCCACTGGCTCCCCGACCAGCGCCCCGCCGAGCTCGCGACGATCATTCTGGACCGGATCAGTTGACCGCTACAGCAGCACGCCCGGGTTCAACAGGCCGTCGGGGTCGAGCGCGGATTTGAGCACGGTGGTGAGGTCCATGACGTCGTCGCCGACTTGGTCGCGCAGGTAGCCCTTCTTCAACCTGCCGACACCGTGTTCGCCGGTTATGGTGCCGCCCAATGAGATCGCCAGGCTCATGATCTGGCCGAACGCGGTGTTCGCGCGAGCCGTCTCGTCGGCGTCGGTCGGGTCGTGGACGATCAACGGATGTGTGTTGCCGTCGCCCGCGTGGGCGATCACGGAGATCACAACCCGGTTGTCTGCGGCGATCGCCTCGACTCCGTCGATGAGGGCGGGCAGCGACGGGAGCGGAACTCCGACGTCTTCGAGCAGGAGTGCACCGAGGCGTTCGACGGCGGGGATCGCCATGCGGCGGGCTTGGGTGAACGCCTCGGACTCGACGGGATCAGACGTCGAGAAGACTTCTCCCGCACCGCATGTGGCGAACGCACGCTCGATGAGTTCTACCTCGGCGGTGCCTGCGGGCCCCGGCGCGTCCGACTGGGCGACGAGCATCGCTCCGGCATCCCGATCGAGTCCCATTTTGAGCATGTCTTCGACGGCGTTGATCGACACAGAGTCCATGAACTCGAGCATCGCGGGCCGGATCTGAGCGGTCACGGCGAGGACGGCCTCCGACGCGGCGTGGACGCTCCCGAACGACCCGACGACGGTGCACGCCGACGCCTGCGGGGGCAGTAGCCGCAGGGTCACTTCGGTGACGATGCCGAGGAGACCTTCGCTGCCGACGAACAGTTTCGTCAGCGGCAGGCCTGCCGAATCTTTGAGTTGCTTGCCGCCGAGCCGGACGGCGCGGCCGTCCGCCAACACCACTTGCAGGCCGAGGACGTAGTCGGTCGTGACGCCGTACTTCACGCAGCACAGTCCGCCCGCGTTGGTGGCGACGTTGCCGCCGATCGAGCAGATCTCGAACGACGACGGGTCCGGCGGATACCAGAGGCCTTCCGCTGCCGCTGCGGCTTTGACTTCGGCGTTCAACATGCCCGGTTGCGAGACGGCGGTGCGCGTCGCGGTGTCGATCGTCAGATTCCGCATCTTCTCGGTCGAGATCGTCACGGCGCCGTCGACTGCCGTCGACCCGCCCGACAGGCTCGTTCCGGCTCCCCGAGTGATGATCGGGACCCGATGTTCGGCGCACCAACGGACCGCCGTCTGGACATCTTCGGTTGTGACGGGCCGGACCAGCGCGAGTGGGGTGCCCGCGTCGGGATCGTTCGCCCTGTCGTACCGGTACGCCCCGAGGATGTCTGGGTCGGTCACCACCATCCCGGGAGCGAGTGCGGCGGACAGGGTCGACAAGGCAAACACGGCAATGGTCGACGGGTCGGGGCGCGTAGACATGCCGCCAACGGTATTCGGCACACCTGCACGACGCGGCGCTTCGCCTCACATTGCGGCGCCGTTGGCTGTGATTGAATCGCTATCGAGCCGGCCGGGGGTCGGAACTCACTATTGGAAATGGAGTTCTGTCGACGTGAAGATGTTCAAACGTGTGCTGATCGCGGTCGCCGCGGTCGCCGCCGCCGCGGCGCTGGTGCCCAGCGGACCCGCTGATGCCGCACCACGGGCCACAGTCGGAGGCGGTTCCGGAATCATCGTTGCAGGAAATGCCCTGTGCACCATGACGGCGGTCGGGCATGACCGCACCGGACGTCTCGTCGGTCTCACCGCTGCTCATTGCGGCGGCATCGGCAACACCATCCAGGCCGAACGCAACCGCAAGGCAGGCGTCATCGGGTCCATCGTGACCCGCAGCAACAGTCTCGACGTCGCTGTCATCGCGTTGAACTCGTCGCGCGTCAAGGCGGTCCGCCAGGTCGGCAAGGCGCGGATCACGCGTATCGGTACTTACCCGAAGCCGTTCTCTAACGTGTGCAAGGCTGGCCGCACCACCGGGTTCACCTGTGGGCCGACCCTGGTCCACGACGGGGACGCCGCACTCAACTATGTGTGTGCCGACCACGGCGACTCGGGCGGCCCGATCATCGTCGGCGGCCGCCTCGTCGGCATGCTGAATGGTGCGTTGCGCATCGCGGGCGCGGGCACCCCTTCGATCCCCTGCGTCAATCCCGCGTTCCCGGTCTACAGTCCGATGATCGCGACCAAGATGACCGAGATCCTGCGTCCGCTCAACCGGACGTCCCTGATCGGATCGGGTTTCCGACCGATCTGAGGGGCCTAGACTGCCCCGTATGCAGGCAAAGCAGGTAAGCACCAACATCGTGGTCGCCGATATCGACCAGGCGAAGGCGTTCTACCAGTACTTCCTCGGTTTGCAGACCGAGGAGTTCAACCTGGGATGGGTGGCCCGGTTCACCGATGTCGAATCGGGCGCGCACGTGCAACTCGTCACGAAGGATCTGACCGCGCCCGAGGATTCGGCGTTGTCGGTGCACGCCGACGATGTCGACGCCGCGTATGCCGAGGCTCAACGACGCGGCTACGAGATCGTCCATCCGCTCACTACCGAGGAGTGGGGTGTGCGGCGGTTCTTCGTGCGGGCGCCGGACGGGACGCTTCTCAACATCGTCGCGCACCGCGGCTGACCTATCGGGTCGGCCACTCGCTACCCTGGCTCAGTGCAATTCGACGAGATCGTCGCCGTGCGGAAGTCCAGCGCGGCGTGGAGGCTGCTGCGCGCGGACAACGCGCCGCTGGTGCTGTCGTTCCTCGGTCGGGTGTTCATCGACGACAACATCCGAGAGATCTCCGAGTCGGGTCTGATCAGTCTGCTCGACGACGAGCTGTATTCGCTCAACCAGCGGCTCGGCGCGGACACCTATCCGCGGGCGCCGAAGGCGTATCTCGACGAGTGGGCGTCACCGTCGGCGGGTTGGCTCCGCAAGTACTACGTCATCGACAGCGACGAGCCGCACTACGATGCGACGCCTGCCGTCGAGCGCGCCGTCGCGTGGCTCGGGTCGCTGCGCGAACGTGACTTCGTCGGCACCGAGTCCCGGTTGAACACGGTTTTCGACCTGCTCCGGCAGATGGTGTACGGCACCAACACCGATCCTCAGGTCCGGCTGGCGGAGTTGCGTCGACGACGCGCCGAGATCGACGCGGAGATCGACGCGGTGGAACGCGGCGAGGTGAGCGTCCTCGACGCGACGCGCCGCCGCGACCGCTACCAGCAGTTCAGCGAGGTCTCGCGCGCCCTGCTCTCGGACTTCCGCGAGGTCGAAGCTAACTTCCGAGCGTTGGACCGCCAGATGCGTGAACGCATCGCTACCTGGCGCGGCACCAAGGGCGAACTGCTTGACGAGATCGTCAACAATCGCAGCATGATCGCCGACTCCGATCAGGGTCGCAGCTTCCAAGCCTTCTACGACCTGCTGCTGTCGGCGGACCGGCTCGACGAACTCGACGAGCTCGTCCGGGACGCGCAATCGTTCTCGGACGTCGCGGACGGCCGGATGGCCAATATTCACCATGACTGGCTCGATGCCGGTACCCGCGCGCAGGACACGGTCCGCAAGCTTTCCGAGCAGTTGCGGCGATTCCTCGACGACCAGGCGTGGTTGGAGAACCGTCGCGTCATGGACCTGCTGCGAAACATCGAGGCGTCGGCGTACGTGTTGCGGGAGGAGCGGGTCGACGACTTCGTGCACGAGGTGGACTCCCCCGCCCCGACGGTCGTACTGCCGATGGAACGTCCCCTGTACCGTCCGACCGCGACCGTCGACGTCCACAGCGACGACATCGAATACGGTGAAGCCGAAGGTGATTCGGATGCGTTGTTCGAGCAGATCCACATCGATCCGGCTCCGCTCGTCGATGAGGTCCGGCGACGTCTTCGCCGCCACGATCAGGTGACGCTCGCCGATGTGCTCGCGGAGGCTCCGCTCTCGCAGGGACTGGCCGAGTTGATCACCTACCTGTCGTTGGCCGACGAGAGCTTCACCAAGATGTTCGACGAGGACACCACCGAGTACGTCAGTTGGACGGACGAGTTCGGCGATCACCGCACCGCAGGCGTACCCCGCGTCATATTTGCACGCCCGCTCACCGCCCAGTCGGCGAGTCCATTCCAGGAGACACCATGAGCCGCACTGTCCCCCGCGACGAGCTGAATCTGTCGTTGGCGGTGACGTCGCTGATGAAGGGCGTCGTCTACCGCGATTCGGCGGAGACCACGTGGCAGCACGTTGTCGGGTTGCCCGCCCAGGTCAGCGACTATGTGGCGACTCTCGGTCTCGCCGTGGTGATCGACGAAGCGGAGGGCTACGCGTTCCTGCGTTCGCGGAGCGACGACGAGCTAGCCGAAGTGGGGATTCCACGTCTGGTCGCCCGACACCAGTTGCCGCTGCACACGTCGCTACTCCTCGCGTTGCTCCGTAAGCGGCTCGCCGAACACGACACGACGGATGCCGGGAATCGGCTGATCTTGACCGGCGACCAGCTGCGCGAACTGTTGACGCCGTTCTATCCGACGACGACGAATGAGGCGCGGACGGTCGATCAGACCGATACCGCGATCCGTCGTGTCACCGACCTGGGGTTCTTGCGCCGAATGCCGGGGCAAGACGGGGAGTACGAGGTTCGCCGCGTCATCAAAGCGTTCGTCGACGCGCAATGGCTCGCCGACCTGGATACTCATCTGGCCGAGTACGCCGATATCGCACGGGAGGAGACGCGATGACGGGGCTGTTCGCCGCGACAGAACTGGAGAACACCGAGTCGTCGGGCTCGGGCTTCCGGCTGCAGAAATTCCAGGTGTTCAACTGGGGAACCTTCGACCAACGAGTATGGACACTCGATCTCGCGGGCGAGAACGGGTTGTTGACCGGCGACATCGGTTCCGGCAAGTCGACGCTCGTGGATGCTCTGACCACGCTGTTAATGCCTGCCCATCGCATCGCCTACAACAAGGCGGCCGGCGCGGAGGCGCGCGAACGGGATCTTCGCTCGTATGTGCTTGGCCACTACAAGTCTGAACGCAACGACGCGTCCGGGTCGTCCCGCCCCGTGGCGTTGCGCGGCATGTCGAACTATTCGGTGATTCTCGGGGTGTTCGCCAACAAGGGTTACGACGAGACGGTCACCCTCGCGCAGGTGTTCTCGATGCGCCACGACAGCGGGCAGCCGGAGCGGTTCTTCACCGTCACCGACCGGGCTCTCGACATCGCGACCGACTTCGCTGACTTCGGCACCGACCTCCGTGCGTTGCGGAAACGTTTGAAAGACACCGGTACTCGTATTCACGAGCACTTCCCCGAGTACGGACGCGACTATCGACGCAGCCTCGCGGTGCGGTCCGAACAGGCGATGGAGTTGTTCCATCAAACCGTGTCGATGAAAGCAGTCGGCAACCTCAACGACTTCGTCCGAGACCACATGCTCGAACCGTTCGACTCCACCGGGTGGGTCGACACGATGGTGGCTCACTTCGAGGATCTGACGGCTGCGCACGACGCCGTCGTCCTGGCGCGGCGGCAACTCACCGAACTCGAACCCTTGCTCGCCGACTACGACAAGTACACGAGCCACATCGAGATGTCCGCGGAGATGCGGCATCGTCGCGGCGCCCTCCGGTTCTACTTCGCGGATCGCCGTTGCGATCTCCTCGAAACTAGTCTCGCCGAGTCGAACCGTGACCTCGCCGCCACTCGAAGCGCGTTAGAGGACGTCGACCGCGACATTGCCGACCTGCGGATAGCGTTGCGCGAGTTGGAACTTCGACAGGCCGGCCTGGGTGGCAACGACATTGCCGCATTGGAGGCTCAGATCGTCGAAGCTCAGCGCCAACGCGACGAGCGCGCGGCCGCCCACGAGCGGTACACGGGTCTCCTCGACGATTCCGGGCTCGCGCCGGTCGCCGAGCGCGGCCAATTCGAGCAGCGCCGCAGCGAGGTCGCCGACGCCGTCGATGCGCTGGACGCCGAGATCGCGGACGTCGCCAACGGCATCACAGAATTGGTCGTCGATCGACGTCAGATCGACGGCGAGGGGCGACGCGTCGCGGGCGAGATCGCGAGTCTGCGCGGTCGGACGAGCAACATCCCCGAACGTAACCTGCGGATGCGGGAATTGATCTGTGCCGGCGTCGGCTTGACGCATGACGAGCTCCCGTTCGTCGGCGAGTTGATCGGTGTCCGACCCGATGAGAGCCGCTGGGAGGGTGCGGCCGAACGCGTACTCCGCGGGTTCGGGCTGTCCCTTCTGGTGTCGGCCGACCGGTACGACAAGGTCTCCGCGTGGATCGACGCCAACCACCTCGGCGGTCGCCTCGTCTATTTCAAAGTGCCCGAAAGTGTCTCATCGAGGACTGCTCCGACGCCTCCGGCGAACGCGCTCGTCCACAAGCTCGACATCAAGGACGGGCCGTTCTACGCCTGGGTGGAGCGTCGGCTCTTCGAACGGGCCCGACATGCGTGCGCCGAAACCCTCGACGAGTTCCGGAATGCCGACTACGCGGTGACCGTCGCAGGCCAGGTCCGGTCGGGCGGCGGACGGCACGAGAAGGACGATTCGCAACGCGTCGACGACCGTCGCAACTACGTCCTCGGCTGGAGCAACGAGCAGAAGGTCAACGCGCTGTTCACCGCCGGGCAACGCGTGCAGGACGATCTGAATCGGATCGATTCGGGGATCGAAGAGCTGGAGGATTCGCGTCGCCGGCTGATGAATCGCCGTAACGCGCTCACCGGGCTGGACGCGTACCCGAGTTTCGATGCTCTCGACTGGGAGTCGGCGGCCGCGCGGGTCGCCGAGCTGACGGACCGCAAGACCGACTTGGAGCATTCGTCCGACGAGTTGGCTGAGGTCACCGAACTGGTCGCGTCGACGCGTGACCAGTTGTCGGTCGCCGACGCGACACGCGACGGCCTTCGCGACAAGGTGTCCCGGCTGGAGATGACCCGCAACCAGGGCGAACAGACCCGCGATTCGGCGCGGCTCGTGTCCGCCGAGCCGGGTTCGGCCGACGCCGCGACGCATTTCGACGCCATCACGGTGTCGATCGGCGACGTCGATCTGACCGTCGACTTGTGCGCCGAGTTGGAGGCTTCGTTGACGGAGTCGTTGACGGATGCGGCCGACCAGCACACCTCGCGCGCTGGCACGTTCTCGACGCGCGTGGTGAATCGGATGTCGGAGTTCAACCGCAATTATCCGATCTTGACGACCGAGTTCGATCCGGACATCGCGTCGGCGGATGAGTACCGCGAACTGCACCGCCGATTGGCGCACGACGATCTGCCTCGATTCGAGAGCGACTTCAAGAACTACTTGAACACGAATGCGATCCGCGACATCGCGATCTTCGCGGCAAAGCTCAACAAGGAAGTGCATCTAATCGGGTCGAAGATCGACACGATCAACGAGTCACTGTCGGGAATCGAGTACAACCCGGGTCGATACATCCGTCTGGAGGTGAACCCGAGTACGTCGCAGGAGATCAAGGAGTTCCGTGCCGACCTGCGTCGGTGCAGTGACGGCGAGATGGAGATCGGTGCCGAAGAGGAGCAGTATTCGGAGGAGAAGTTCCTCTTGGTGAAGGCGATCGTCGAACGTTTCCGCGGCCGGGAGGGTTTCGCCGACGTCGACCGGCGGTGGACCGAGTTGGTCACTGATGTCCGGAGCTGGGTGACGTTCGCCGCGTCGGAACGCCATGTCGACGATGACGAGGAGTACGAGAACTACACCGACTCGGACGGCAAGTCGGGCGGGCAGAAGGAGAAGCTCGCCTACACGATCCTCGCAGCATCGCTGGCGTACCAGTTCGACCTGAAGTGGGGCGCGACGCGCTCGCGCGACTTCCGTTTCGTGGTCATCGATGAGGCGTTCGGGCGCGGTTCGGACGATTCCGCACGCTACGCGCTCTCGCTGTTCGCGAAGCTCGGATTGCAACTGTTGATCGTCACCCCATTGACGAAGATCTACACGATCGAGCCGTTCGTGTCGGCGGTCGGCTACGTCGAGAACCGGGGCGGAAGCTATTCGCAGTTGCAATGCCTGACGATCGAGCAGTACCGCGAGTCGAGACGAACACGCGAGACGGTGTGAACTGGCACAGTGGAGGTCATGTCGCTTGACCCCACTGCCGCTGTCGCCCGCCGTGCCTATGAGAGTCTGGAACCCTTACACGTCATCGCGTACTTCAATCCTGGTGTCGGGCGTGCTCAGGACGCTCTCGGGTTGGACGGTTACGCCTTCTACGTCGGAGGGCGCGGCGCGCCGCTCGCGGGTGCTCCCGCGTCGCTGGTCGCTGCGACGTTCTACAACTTCTCGCCGACACTGATCGCTTCGGCGTGGGATGCTGCCCATGCCCGCGGTCTCGATGCGGTCGACGCGAGCCGCTACGAGATGCTCGACGAGCAGTTCCTCGCGATCTTGGGCGCCGACTGCGCGCAGCTCGCTCCGCTGGTCCCTGAATTTCAGGCGGTCGTTGATGTGTTGCCCTTCTCGGGTCGCCCGTTGGCGGCGGCATGGGCGTCGACTCCCGTCCCCGACGAACCACATCTCGCCCTGTGGCGGACGTGGACGATCGTCCGTGAGTGGCGGGGTGACAATCACATCGCCGAACTCGTATCGCACGGCCTCGACGGGATCGACGCGGGAGTGTTCCACGAGTCGGAACTTCCCGATCCGACGACTCGTCGTCGGGTGCTCGGCCGCAAGCTCTTCCAGTTGACTCGCGGATGGTCAGACGACGAATGGTCGGAGGCGGTCGAGCGGCTCGCCGTTCGTGGCCTGATCGAGCCGTCGGGAGACACCCCTCGCCTGACGGATGCCGGCTTCGCGCTCTACCAGGAGATCGAGGCTCGCACGGACGCCGTCTCGGGCACCGCGTTCCCGGACGGTCTCGCCGACCTGGTCGACCGCACCCGCCCGTTCGTCAAGAAGATCATCGACGCCGGCATTCTGCCCGGGACGAAGAAGAGCTGACCTCAGAACGGCGGCTCACCGTCGTGCGCGACGGTGACGAGCCGCGCGGCTTCGGCGCATGCCCGCACGTACCGCCGGTGCGACCGTATCCGCATTCGGTGCGCGTGCTTGGCCTGTGTACGGGTCCTGGTCCGTTCCGGTTGGCTGTCGTAGTCGATTACGCCGGGTGCCGCCGGGTTACCGTGGCGGCACGGCACGAGCCCCAAGTCCGGTAGGAGCCATTGATTTCGGGCGCGTGAGCGCATTGTGAAGCCGGTCGGCGTCGTCACCTCAGTCCAGATCACCCCGTTCGCGTCCACCACCTGATCGTCGATCCAGTTACCGGCGAACGTCTTCAAGACATGGTGGAACCGACACTTCGGGTTCAGGTTGCACGGGCACGTCGCGCCGCCGACCGCCGGGTCGGCGTGGTTGAACTCGACCTGGTGGTCCAGGTCGCACCGCCATGCCGGCCGAGCACATCCCGGGTCGGTGCACGTGCCGAACACGGCACGCACCGCCGTATCGCACGCCGCGGTCGGACGGTACGAGTTCCCGGCCTGCGCGGCGCCGTCGGCCAGTCCCGCGATGTCTAGCGGCCGCACCACCGCGTCCGACTGTGCCGCGATTTCCCGCACATGGTGTGCGTCGAGGACACCGAATCCGTCCAACCACCCGGCCTTCTCGGATTCGCCGGCGAGCGTGGACGAGTCGGCGACCACGTGCACGACGACCTTCGCGAACCGGTCCGCCACCACCGAATCCGACGCTGTCGCCGCGCAATCGGCGTCACCGCAGTCGCATCTGAACTCACCGTGGGTCAACAGCGCGACCGCCGCATCGTGGCGCCGTATCCCACGCGTGCGCGGGTCGTTCCCACACACCGCGTCAGCGACCGCGTTCACCGAGGCATCGATCACCGCGGCGTCTTTGGGCGTCGTCGCGATCGTCACATCCGAGCCGTCCACATCGTGTGAGACCGTGATGCCTTTGCCACGCATCTGGCGACGTTCGCGCACCCCGTCGGGGTCAAGCTCGGCGACCGAGCGGCGCGCGGCGTTCGCCGCGTCGGTACGCGATACGCCACCCATCTCCCGCAGATCCGCGGAGGTCGCGGCATCAACTGCCGCGATCAGGTCGGCATCGGCGACACCGGTCGCCTGCAGGACGATGTCGCCGAACGCCGCCACACTGATCACGCCGTCCCGCATCAGCCGAGCGACTTGCGGCAACCGTTCGGCCGCCTCCACGGCCAGGTGGACTTGGCGGTCCGCCGTCGACGCGGCCACACACAACACCGTCGACACCTCGCGAGCGACGCTGGCGAACACGTCAACTACCCGACGATCTACCGCGTCCAGCCCCACGTCGGCCTCGTCGGCCGTAGCGGACAGCATCGCGTAGATGGCCTCGAATCGCAGGAACATCAGTAGGCCTTCACCAGCATGCAACGCGTGCACCACCGCACCGTCGGCCTTCCCACCGACCCCGATCGGCCGGAGGTCGACTCTCGACCACACGCTTTCCGACATCGTCTCCCCCTCCCTGGACCTATATCGAACTTATGTTCTAATTTTAGATTGCTATCGTGACCTATCCAATAGTTTTATCGAATATCTTTTCTATCTCTGCGTACTATGTGGGTCTCGTGATTCGCCGTGTGCTCGGTCATGCACGTGCGAGGATCGCTACTATTGACATCCAGAACCACTGGGAGGAATCCCTTTGAAGCGCACCATCTTCGGCGATGAGCACGAAGCATTCCGCGACACTGTCCGACAGTTCTTCGAGACGAAGGTGACGCCGCACTATCCGGACTGGGAAGCGGCCGGGCACCCTCCGCGCGACTTCTATCGGGAGGCGGGCGCGCTCGGCATCATCGGCATCCAGGTGCCTGAGCGGTTTGGCGGAGCCGGCGTCGAGTCGTACAAGTTCAACGCGATCGTCACCGAACAGGCCGTTCGGGCGCACATCAGCCTGGGACCGTTGCGCGTCCACATGGATCTCGTCCTGCCGTACTTGCTCAAGTACGCGAACGACGAGCAGAAGCAGCGGTGGCTGCCGGACTTCGTGGCCGGCGACCTCGTCACCGCGATCGCGATGACCGAACCGGGGACCGGCTCAGACCTCGCAGGCATCCGCACGACCGCGCGGCGCGACGGCGACGAGTACATTCTCAATGGCGCGAAGACGTTCATCACCGGTGGCTACAACGCCGACCGCATACTCGTCGTCGCGCGCACGTCCCCTGCCGATCCGGACAACCGCAGGACAGGTTTGAGCATCCTCGTCGTCGACACGACTAGTCCGGGCTTCGAAGTGGGGCGAATCCTCGAGAAGATGGGCCTCAAAGCCCAAGACACCTGCGAGCTGTCCTTCTCGGATGTACGTGTGCCCGTCACTGATCTCCTCGGCGACGAGGGCAGCGCGTTCGGCTATCTCGGGCACAATCTGCCGCAGGAACGTCTGACGATCGCCGTCGGCGCATGGGCGGCAGCGTCGCACGCCGTCGAGTTGGCCAGGGACTACACGTCCGAGCGGAACGTGTTCGGTCAACCCGTCTCGTCGTTCCAGAACACGAAGTTCGTGCTCGCCGACTGTGCTGCGGACGTCGCAGCAGGTCAAGCCTTCCTCGACAACGCCCTTGAGGCACATGACGCGAGTGAACTCACTGGTTCCGACGCCGCCGCGCTGAAACTGTGGATGACCGAAATGCAGGCTCGTGTCGTCGACAAGTGCCTGCAGTTGCACGGCGGCTACGGCTATATGTCCGAGTATCCGATCTCGCGGCTCTACGCCGACGCCCGCGTGAGCCGAATCTACGGCGGGACCAGCGAAGTCATGCGGTCGATCGTCGCAAAGTCGCTAGGTCTGTAAAGGGCACGAAAGGTCTGTAAAGGGCGCGAATCTACTCAGCCGCGTCCAACCGCTCGGCGCGGTACTCTTCCCAATCCGAGTGCTCCCCCGCGACGGCACGCCGTGACCGGCGACATCTGCGACTCCCCGGAAGTCCCTGATTCAACACGTCGGCCGTGACACAGTGAACGCCATGCGATCGACCTGTGCTCTATACATCGACGCCGGCTACCTGCTGGCCGCTGCGGCGACCAGAGTGACCGGGACGTCGCTTCGCAGCGGCATCCATGTCGAGTACCTGAAACTCATCGAGTCCCTCGTTCGCACCGCCGAGAAGCAGTCCGGTCTCCCACTGCTCCGCGTCCACTGGTACGACTCTGCCCGCAACGGAGTACCGGACGCGCGGCAGGAACGGATCGGCGAGATCCCCCGTGTCAAACTCCGCCTCGGCCGCTTCGGCATGGACGGCGAACAGAAGGGCGTCGACCTCCGCATCGGGCTCGATCTTGTGACCCATGCGCGCAACGACGCCTCCGACGTCTTCTTTCTCATCTCCGGTGACGACGACCTCACCGAGGCCGTCGAAGAGTCACAGGTGCACGGCATCCTCGTCAACCTGCTCGCCGTCCCGATCCGCGACGGCAAACCCCACGGGGTCAGCAGGCACCTGATCCGAGCCGCGGACGACATCCACACGATTGACGGCGCGACGATCGACGACGCCATCGTCAAGATCGAGCAGCCGCCGGTACCCGAAGGCGACGGAAGCGAACCCGCCCCGGTCGCCGCGCCCAAGCCGGGACCGAAACCCGGCCCGCCTGCGACGAAGACTCCGCTCGACGTGGCGGTGGCCGCGCGACACCATCCCGAACCGTGCCGTGAACCGACCGAGGTCCTGGCCTACAGTTCGATCACCGGTTCCACCGGCCTCGTGATGCCCGGCTACGAAGCCGAGGTGAACGACGACATCGTCGACGGCGTCGTCGCGCGGGTTCTGTCGTCATTCCGCGAAAGTGCAACTCCCGAAACGATTCTCACGCTCGAGCGCGACAAGCCGTCAATACCTCGCGACATCGATCGGGCGATGCTCCTCGACGCGTCCGACGCCCTCGGCGTATACGACTTGGATGACGGCGTCCGCTTCCGACTCCGCGCACGCTTCTGGGAGATGTACAGCGGTTCGTGACCGACTCGCAGGCCCCGACACGAGTCGCACACCTGTGCGATCGAGTCGGAGTGGTGTGAGAAAGTGGTGTCAGTACCGGAACTGACGAGAAGGACCAGCCCATGCCGCCGCGCCGCCGCTCCACCCCCGTGGCCGAATCGTTGACCTCCGACGACCTCACGAAGCTGGCCACCGCGTTGACCGAAGGGCGACGAGCCACGGTCTATCTCCGCGAAGGAGTACCCAGCCTCGGTCTCGACGCCGGGAGTTCAGCGAAAGTCGTATCGATCGCGGGCACGACCGTCACCGTCCGTCCGCGCGGCGTCGACGACGAACTCCCCTACGAGGCAGACGAACTGCGGATCACCAAGACCGCGCCGCCGCAGCCCGAACCAGCGAAAAAAGCCGTCCGGCGGAAGGCTCCGGCTCCGGCTGCCGCTCCAGTTGCTGCCCCGGCGACCGTGCCGCCCGCTCCCAAGCCGCGACCCCGCACCCCCAAGAAGGCGACTCAATCGCTTACCGTCACGATCCACGGCAACGCCGACAACGAATGGTCCGTCGCACTGACCCGTGGAGCGAAGAAGCCACAGCGATCACGCTCTGTCACCCCGGAGTCGGTCGACGCGGCGGTCCGCGAACTCGGCGACGCCACCGCCCGCGACGCCGTCACGTCAGTGTTGAACGCGGCCCGCGAAGAAGCCAAACGCCGCGTCGAAGAACTCAGCCGCGAACTGGCGGCAGCCAAGGAAGCACTCGCGGCTATCGACAAGGCGTAGCGCGGCCAGACGAGATCTGGGCGGCAGCCACGAGACCACGCTCCGCCTCCTCCTGGGCGCTGACCGTCGAGGTCGCTTCCGTCGATAGGCTTAACACCGATGCCAACCACTCGCTGGACCCCGCAACAGACCTCACAGATCCTGTCATTCTTTGACACGGGAAGTCTGTCCCGCGGCCGCGGCTACGCGCAGGCAGGACTCGTGCACTCGATCTCGTGGTCCGCGGGCACATTGTCCGGCCGATCCGAAGGCAGCGGCGGGCGAACCTACGACTGCACGGTGGACGCCGTGTTCAACGGCGCGCACGCGCAAGTCACCACCCGGTGCACGTGCCCGGTCGGCATTTACTGCAAACACTGCGTCGCCCTCATCGTGACGGCGACCGCCGGTAGCAAGTCGGAGCCGACACCACCGGCACAACCCCCGAGGCCGCCGACCGGAGCGCTTGAGATGAGCCGCTGGCGAACCCTCGTAGACGAGATCACCGCCCCGGCGACCACAGCTCGACCGGGCACCGACTCGGGCCCCGAGCTGCCGCTCGCGATCCAGTTCTCGCTCGATCTCGATGCGCGCGGACACCGTCGCGTCTACGCGCGCCCGATGACGCACGGGGCACGCGGCAGATGGGTCGCGGCGCGGGTCACGTGGAAATCGCTGCTGACCACACGCCGTCCCGGCGACAACCACGATCCGACTGCGCTCGCACTTCTCGTCGACATCGGTGGGATCCTCGCCGCACGCACCCAACGGTCCACTCCGCCGGACATCCTGCCTGTGTCGTCGGCGCCCGCACGGATCTGGCCGGTCCTCGCCCAAGCCGCCGACGCCGGTATCGAATTCATCGGCAAAGGCGGCTGGGGGCAACCGCAGACCGTCGCGTTCGACGCCGGGATCACGACCGGACTGCACGTCGGTCGGTTTCAGAAGCACCTCAACGTCGGAGTCGAAGTGCTGGTCGGTGGCCGACCCGCCGCCCCCGAACACGTCCACCTGATCGGCTCCCCGCGACCGCACGGCGTCGCTGTTCTCGCCGACCGTCACCTGAGCCTCGGCCCACTGGCGAACCTGACGTCGTCAGAGGCGATGCTCCTCACCAGCCGCACCGAGGTCACCGTCCCCGCTGACGACGTCGACGAGTTCCGAGCCTCACTCGACACCTTGTCGGCAGGTAGAGCGGTCACGTTCGGCGACGACGTCTTCCCGCCTGGCGACGTCGACGGCCCGCATCCTGTTTTGGTCGTCGACTTCACCGGGCACGGTGCCACCACCCGGTGGGAAGCCGAGTACATCGCCGACGGCGAATCGATTCGCGGCGCCGCGACCGACCACACGAATCCCCGCCGGGTCCGGCGGCGCGCCGACGAACACAAGATGTGGACTGCGCTCGGCCCGGAATTGGCGTCGGTCGCCCAGGTGTACCGCGCATGGTTCGACGAGACGACCGAACGTCTCACGCGCCGCATCTACCAGACTCCGCGACGCGACGAGACCACCACACTCGTCGACCTTCGGCAACGGCTGTCCGACGCGCCGACCGTCGCCGACACACTCGGTTTCCTACCCGTCGACCAGTTGGTACGCGAGTGGTCGCTCGACCCCATCGAGGCAGCCGTCCTGACGGGCGACGTCCTCCCCGAGCTCGTCGCGGGCGGGAAGGTCCACGTCGACATCGTCGGCGACCAGCCCGACTACCGTCGCCCCGACGACGCGCCGATCCTGCGGTTCAGTGGAGACGCGACCACCGACTGGTTCGATCTGTCGATCACCCTCGACGTCGACGAACACCGGATCCCGATCTCCGACGTCATCGCCGCACTCGCCCGAGGTGAGACCCACATGCTGCTGTCGGACGGCACCTACTTTCCGCTCGACACCCCCGAACTGACAACGCTCCGCGAACGTCTCGCCGAAGCACGTGAACTCGGCGACCTCGCCGGCGACAGCGTCTCGTCGACGACGCTGAACGTCACCCTGTGGGAGGAACTACTCGAACTCGGGGTGGTCGACGAACAACTCGCACAATGGAAGGCGCGCCTCACCGCCCTCGCGACGGCGAGACCACCCGCCCCGGTCACGCCGCCTGCCGGTCTGAACGCGGAGCTTCGCGGCTACCAGCGTGACGGCCTCGACTGGCTCACCTTCCTGTGGGACAACGAACTCGGCGGCATCCTCGCCGACGACATGGGCCTCGGCAAGACATTGCAGACACTCGCTCTCTTCCAGCACATCATCGACGACGACCCCGGTGCGCGCTTCCTGGTAGTCGCGCCGACATCGGTCGTCGGCAACTGGGCAGCCGAGGTCCGCCGATTCGTGCCCGGTATGCAGGTCGCGACCGTCGCGTCCACGGAGAGGCGCGCGGGTGTCCCCCTCACCGAACAGGTCGGCGACGCACAGATCGTCGTCACCTCGTATGCGCTGCTGCGGATCGACTACAGCGCGTTCGCGGAGCTCACCTGGTCGGGGATGGTGCTCGACGAAGCGCAGTTCGTGAAGAACCACACGTCGAAGACTCACCAGGCGGCGCGACGTCTACCCGTCCGCTTCAAGCTCGCGATCACCGGTACTCCGTTGGAGAACCGGGTGATGGAGTTGTGGTCGCTGGTGTCGATCGTCGCGCCGGGACTCTACAATTCGCCGAAAACATTCAAAGAACACTTCGCCGACCCCATCGAGAAGGGCGAAGAGCCCGAACGTCTCGCCGTCCTACGGCGTCGTCTCCGTCCGATCATGTTGCGCCGCACAAAGAGTCAAGTCCTCGCAGATCTGCCCGCAAAACAGGAACAGTTGCTTCCCCTCGACCTCGACGCTGAACACCGCAAGGTCTACGATCGGTTCCTCGCACGCGAACGCCAAAAGATGCTCGGCCTCCTCGACGACTGGGAGGGCAACCAGATCAGGATTCTGCGTGCTCTCACGCAGCTCCGTCAGCTCAGCCTGCACCCGGGCCTCGTCGACGGACAGCATGCGGCTCTGGAGTCGACGAAGATCGCATACCTGGCCGAACAGATTCCGATCCTGACCGCCGAAGGCCACAGCGCGTTGATCTTCTCCAGCTTCACTGGGTTCCTGAAACTCGTCGCCGCCCGATTCGAGCGGGACGGCATCGAGTACAGCTACCTGGACGGCGCCATGTCGGCAACCAAACGCGCCGAACAGATCGAGCAGTTCATGGCAGGCGACACGGGCGCGTTCCTGATCAGTCTGAAAGCCGGCGGATTCGGCCTCAACCTGACGGCAGCCGACTACTGCTTCATGACCGACCCGTGGTGGAATCCGGCAGCCGAGGCGCAGGCCGTCGACCGCGCCCACCGCATCGGCCAGCGGCGCGCCGTCACCGTCTACCGGATGGTGTCCACCGGCACCGTCGAAGAGAAGGTCGTCGACCTGCAGAACCGCAAACGCGAACTGTTCGACGCGCTCATCGACGACGGCTCCGCGTTCTCCGGGAAGATCACCGTCGCCGATGTGCGCGGCTTGTTGGAGTGACCAGGCGGTTTGACCGACCTCGCGTTGGAGGGGCGAAGGCAGCGTACCTTTGGATGCCATGAGCTACACCGTCGCTGACCTCATCGTCGAGACTATCGAAGCCGCCGGAGTGGAGCGGGTGTACGGCATCCCCGGAGACTCGCTCAACGGATTCACCGATTCACTGCGCGAGCATCCACGCATCGTTTGGCAGCACGTCCGCCACGAGGAGGCCGCCGCGTTCGCGGCATCCGCCGAAGCTGCGATGACGGATTCGCTCGCGGTCTGCGCAGGCAGTTGCGGGCCCGGCAACCTCCACCTCGTCAACGGACTGTACGACGCACATCGGTCCCGGGTCCCGGTGCTCGCGATCGCCGCGCAGATCCCCGGCGCTCTCGTCGGCACCGGCTACTTCCAGGAGACACACCCGGAAAGCATCTTCGCCGAATGCAGCGCCTACTGCGAGACCGTCAACACCGTCGACCAACTGCCCTATGTGCTCGACATCGCGATCCGCACCGCGATCGAACAGCGCGGCGTATCGGTCCTGGTGATCCCCGGCGAACTGTTCCTCGCCGAGTTCGAGCGACCCGAGCGAGTCACGCGGATCCGTGCCGCGGAGTCCGTGGTCCGGCCGAGCGATGAGTCACTGGCGATCGCGGCCGCGCAACTCAACGAGTCCGACCGGGTGACGATCCTCGCCGGCGCCGGAGTCCAGGGTGCGCACGATGAACTCGTTGCTTTCGCCGACGCGTTGCAGGCGCCGATCGTGCACGCGTTGCGCGGCAAGGAGTTCGTCGAATACGACAACCCGTACGACGTCGGGATGACTGGCCTGCTCGGCTTCTCCTCCGGTTATCGTGCCGTCGAACACTGCGACACGCTCGTGATGGTCGGCACCGACTTCCCGTACTCTCAGTTCCTGCCGTCGGACGCATACGTGATCCAACTCGACATCCGGGGCAG
Source organism: Gordonia abscondita (assembly GCF_032711245.1). GTDB lineage: Bacteria > Actinomycetota > Actinomycetes > Mycobacteriales > Mycobacteriaceae > Gordonia. The sequence goes on along the minus strand of NZ_CP128986.1, from coordinate 2,847,481 downwards.
CCAGATCGGTCGACGAACCCGCGTCGACCTTCCACTTCTCGGGTCCGCACGCGACACGCTGCCCGCGCTCACCGAACTAATCAACCCCGGCCGCGACGGCAAGCACGCGTCCAAGTCGCTCGACCACTACCGCCGCACCCGAGCCTCACTCGACGACCTGGCCACGCCGTCCGATCCCGGCGATGCGGTCCACCCGCAGTATCTGACCAAGCTCCTCTCCGACGGTGCCGACGCCGACGCGGTCTTCGTGCCGGACGTCGGCTCACCTGTCGTGTGGGCGGCCCGCTACCTGGAGATGAACGGACGACGACGGCTGATCGGCTCATTCAGCCACGGCTCGATGGCGAACGCGCTGCCGCACGCGATCGGTATCGCGTCGGCCGCTCCCGGCCGTCAGGTGATCGCCCTCGCCGGCGACGGCGGGCTGGCGATGCTGTTCGGCGAACTCCTGACGCTCGTGCAGGCGAAGCTTCCGGTTAAGGTGGTCGTGTACAACAACTCGTCACTCAACTTCGTCGAACTGGAGATGAAGGCGGCAGGCTTCGTCACGTTCGGCACCGATTTGGAGAACCCTGACTTCGCGCGCGTCGCCGACGCCATCGGTATCCGCGGCTTCCGCGCGATCGACTCGCAAGAACTGCCGCAGACCGTCAACGACTTCCTCGCCCACGACGGTCCGGCCGTCCTCGATGTGCGCACGGACCGGCAGGAGTTGTCGATCCCACCATCGATCACCGCCGCCCAGGCGAAGGGCTTCACCCTGTACGCGTTGCGGACCGTCATGTCCGGTCGCGGCGACGAAATCCTCGATCTCGCCGAGACCAACCTGCTCAAACGCCTGTTCTGACGGTCCGCGAGTCAGCGGAGCCGACATTCATCTACCACCCGGTCAGCAACGTCTTCTTCTGCACCTTCCCCATCGCATTGCGCGGGAGTTCGTCGACGACGCGGACTTCGCGGGGACGTTTGTGCACGGACAATTCCGCCGCAACCGCCCCGATGAGATCGTCTGGTCTAGCGAGGTCGCCGACGATAAAAGCAACGATGCGCTGCCCGAGATCCGGATCGGGTACGCCGACGACCGCGGCGTCACGGACACCCGGCTGGGACAGCAACACGTGCTCGACCTCCCCTGCCCCGATCCGGTAGCCGCCGGACTTGATCATGTCGACCGACTCTCGGCCAGCGATCCGATGGAATCCGTCGGTGTCGATCGCCGCGATGTCGCCGGTACGGAACCAGCCGTCGTCGGTCGTCACCTTCGCGGTCGCTTCCGCATTGCCGAGATATCCGTCGAACACGGTCGGTCCGGTCACTTCGAGTTCGCCTAACGTCTCGCCGTCGTGCGGCGCGAGCCGCCCGTCCTCGCCTCTGATCCGAGTCTGTACGCCGTCGATCGGCACACCGACCCATCCCGGCCGACGTTCGCCGTCTGCTCGGGTCGACAGCGTGATCACCGTCTCGCTCATCCCGTACCGTTCCACCGGGGCGGTTCCAGTGAGTTCGGTGAGCTTCTCGAACACCGGGACCGGCAGCGGCGCACTCCCCGACACCAATAGGCGCGCGGACGAGAGTGCTTGCGCGGCAGACGGATCGTCGCAGACTCGACTCCACACCGTCGGCACGCCGAAGTACAGGCTTCCGCCTGCTTCGGCATAGGCGGTCGGGGTAGGGCGCACCGTGTGGATCAGCGGCGACCCGACGCGCAGTGCACCGATCACCCCCAGGACGAGCCCATGCACGTGGAAGAGCGGGAGCCCGTGGACCAGCGTGTCCTCGGAAGTCCACTCCCAGGCGTCGGCGAGGCCGTCGATGGACGCCGCCAGCGCACGCCGCGAGAGTCGGACCCCCTTCGGCTTCCCGGTGGTTCCCGACGTGTAGACGATCAGTCCGACAGCCGATTCATCCGGCTCCTCGAAGACCGAATCGCTACGCGCCGCCACGTCGACGTCGGCTGCACACAGCCACACCTGGGCTCCGCTGTCGTTGAGAATGTGGGCACGTTCGGACTCACCGGCATCGGCCGGGACCGGTATTACGGGCACCCCGGCCATGAGGGCCCCGACCACCGCGACGACAGTCTCCATGCTCGCGGCACCGTTGACCGCGACGGCATCCCGGCCCGCGACGGCCTCAGCGACGACCGAGGCCGCGCCGAGCAGTTCCCGGCGAGTCAGCGTGACGTCGCCGACACGTACCGCATCGCGATCGAGGTCGTCGGTGAGCGATGCCAACAGCGGTCCGTACACGGATGCCTCCTTTAGCCCAGGTGCGCCTGCACCGTTAACCCAAGTGCGCTTGCACCTCGGCACTCGACTTATCCAGGCGTTCCAGTCGCCCTTCAGTCATGGACGCGATCTGGTCGACGACGACGCGCACCTTGTCGTCGTCGGTCACCGCGAGCTTCCACCGGGCGACGAAGAACGGGTCGAGGCCACCCGGTGACGTCACCAACAGCATTTCGGCGACCCGGTGAATGCGCTCGCGCTGGCGGTCCTGTCGTGCGCGGTGGCGCGGGTCGGAAAAAATGAAGCGCAACGCAACGGTCTTGAGGACAGCGACCTCGGCGGCCACGTCGTCAGGGACGGACAGATCGGCGTCGTACCGGCAGACCGGCTGGTCGTCCACCACTGCGCGCGTCGACGCGATCGCGGTGGTCGCGAACCGCCCGATCAATTCGGATGTGAGTCGTTTCAGTCGGACGGACGCGTCGAGCGAACCGTCGTACTCACCGAGCCCGGCGAAAATGTCCATCTCCGACAGTCGTTGCGCAGCGTCGACGAGCGGGGCGGGATCGTCGCCGCCGAAGTACTTCATGCCGAGCTCCGCGAGCTCGGTCTGGTCGTCACGAGAACCCAACTGGCGCAGATCGATCCGTCCGCCGATCACACCGTCCTCGAGGTCGTGAACGGAGTAGGCGACGTCGTCGGACCAGTCCATCACCTGGGCTTCGAGGCAGCGGCGGCCCTCCGGGGCTCCGGCGCGCACCCATGCGAGGGCCGGCTCGTCCTCGACATACGCGCCATACTTGCTGCCCGGGGATTGCCGCGACCACGGATATTTCAATGTCGAATCGAGTGATGCACGCGTCAGATTCAATCCGGCGCTCTCCCCGTTCGGCAGAAGCGCTTTCGGCTCCAGTGCCGTCAAGATCCGCAAGTTCTGGGCGTTGCCCTCGAACCCGCCGTGATCGCGCGCGACCTCTTCGAGCGCCCGTTCACCATTGTGCCCGTAGGGCGGGTGCCCGATGTCGTGGGCGAGCCCGGCCAGCTCGACGAGGTCCGGGTCGCAGCCCAGACCGACCGCGATACCGCGGCCGATCTGGCCCACTTCCAACGAATGCGTCAGACGCGTGCGAGGGTTGTCGCCCTCTCGCGGACCAACGACTTGCGTCTTGTCCGCGAGACGCCGAAGCGCTGCCGAATGCAGCACTCGGGCGCGGTCGCGCGAGAAGTCGCTCCGATGCTCGGCGGGCGAACCGGTGTCGGCGAGCTTGTGCCCTTCGACGACCATTCGCTCCACATCGTGAGCGCCGTACGCGGCCGAATTAATCGTTCGACCACCCGCGCGAAGCAGCCAGGTCGAGGATCCGCGAACGGATCGAGGTGATCTGGCGTGCCGTCAGGTCCGGCGACGAGTCGAGCAGCAACTCGGTGATCTCGTTCGACAGCGGGCCGCCCGCATGGCGGGGGCGACGCGGCGCACGGTCGTCTCGGGCACCGCGATCGCCGCGATCGTTGCGGTCGTTGCGATCGAATCGGTCACGACGGTCACCGCGATCCCGGTCGCCGAACTTGCCACGGTTGTCGTCGCGGCGGTGGGCGCGCTCGACAGCGGGGTCACCCGCCGGAGCTTCCTCGGTCACCTTGACGTTCGTCGCCTTCGACCCACGGTCGGTGCTCTCGACGTCGAACTCCACGACCGCGCCCGGGCGCAGCAGGTTCTCGTCGATGCTGATGTCGTTGATGTGCAGGAACACGTCGTCCCCGCCCTCTTCCGGTGCCAGGAATCCGAACCCGCGATTCGAGTCGAAATGCACAACTTTGCCGCTGACAGCCACCACAAACTCACTCTCTGTTGCACGCCTGAATCGCGAACCCCTTGCCCGCGCGACGTGCACTGCCGTCTACTATGCCTCATCCGAACGCGTCACGACAGCACCGTGTAAGCGCACGTGAGCCCGACGACAGACCGACCGCGCATCGTCGTCAATATGACTACGACACTCTCGGCGCAGACAGCCGCCTCTAGCCAAGGCCCGGCCGCCGATCTCGCGATCGACGCACGTGGGCTCGTCAAACACTTCGGCGCCACCACAGCGGTCGACGGCGTAGATCTGGCCGTCCCGACGGGCTCGGTCTACGGCGTCCTCGGCCCCAACGGCGCAGGCAAGACCACGACGGTCAGCATGCTCGCCACCCTCCTACGCCCGGATGCCGGCAGCGCGAGCATCTTCGGGTTCGACGTCGTCCGCGACGCCGTCTCCGTGCGTTCACTGATCGGCGTCACCGGACAGTACGCGTCGGTCGACGAAGACCTCAGCGCGCGACAGAACCTCATGCTCTTCGGTCGGCTCCTGGGCAAGTCACGCGCGCAATGCCGTTCGCGCGCAGACGAACTCCTGACCGACTTCGCGCTCGAAGAAGCGGCCGACCGACCGCTGAAGGAGTTCTCCGGCGGTATGCGACGGCGCCTCGACCTGGCTGCCAGCCTGATCGATACGCCGCCTCTACTGTTCCTCGACGAGCCGACGACCGGACTCGATCCGCGTACTCGCGCCCAAATGTGGGGGACGATTCGCACGCTCGTCGCCGACGGCTGCACCGTCCTGCTGACCACTCAGTACCTCGACGAAGCCGACCAGCTCGCCGACCGAATCGCCGTCATCGACCGCGGCCGCGTCATCGCCGACGGCACCGCCGACCAGCTCAAACAATCGGTCGGAACCAGCACCCTAACCATCGCCCCCGCCGACCGCGACCATGCGGCCGCTGTAGCCGGTCTCGCCGAGTCAGTACTCGGCGAGACCGCGGTCCTCAGCGCCGAAGCCGGTCGCGTCACCGCACCACTGCACCGCCAGGACCTCGTGCCCGACCTGCTCGTCGCCCTCCGCGACCGCGGCATCACCGTCGACGAGATCGCCGTCTCCAAGCCGAGCCTGGACGAAGTGTTCCTGACCATCACCGGAAAGGCCTGACTCGTGACCACCACTTCAGCCACTGCCACCGCCACATCCACTGCCACGTCCATCGGGATCGACACGATCCGAGAACCTCGACGCTCGGTGACTCTCACCGAGACCGTCCGACAGTCGTTCTCGTTCGGCTATCGCGGTCTCATCAAGATCACCCGCAACCCCGAACAACTCTTCGACGTCGTCCTGCAACCGATCATCTTCACGCTGATGTTCACATACATCTTCGGCGGTGCGATCAGCGGTGACATCTCCAGCTACTTGCCCGTGATCGTCCCCGGCATCCTCGTCCAGACAGTGATCACCACGTCCATCGTCACCGGAACCCAACTCCGTGAAGACATGAACAAGGGGGTGTTCGACCGATTCAGGTCCCTGCCGATTGCCCGTATCAGCCCACTCGCCGGCGCTCTGCTCGCCGACGTCGTCCGCTACCTGATCGCCACAACGATCACGTTCGCGGTCGGTATCGCGATGGGCTGGCGACCCGAGCCCCTCGGCGTCCTCGGATCCCTCGTCCTCGTACTGATCTGCAGCTTCGCCGTGTCGTGGATCTTCGCGCTCATGGGTTGCCTGGTGAAGAAGGCCTCTGCGGTACAAGGCATCTCGATGCTGATCATGTTCCCGCTCACGTTCATGTCGAACGCGTTCGTCCCGGTCGACACCATGCCGGGTTGGCTGCAGAGCTTCGTCAACATCAACCCGATCAGCCATCTCATCACCGCGATCCGCGAGCTGTGCAATGACGGCCACGTCGGCACGCACGTCTTATGGAGCCTGCTTGGAGCGGCGATCTTGATCGCCGTGTTCGCACCGCTCGCGGTCCGGGCCTACATTCGCAGCGCCAAGTAGCCGAGCGCTTCGTCGAGAGCTCGTCTGCGCGCCAATCGGTGCGCAGACGAGCTGATGTGCGCCCACTGGTCGGCGCTGCAGCCAGATAGACGCGGGGCGTCGACCAGTAATTCGTGGACTGCCGGGTAGTCGTGTCGCGCGCCGAGCCGCAATGCCAACGCCATGCAACGGGCCCCGATCTCGTCGCCGGGCGACGCGATGCACGCGAGGGCACCGCACGCGAAGACGACGCCTGCCGTCTGTGGAACGTCGATCCAACCGACACCGACCGGAGCGAGTGTGCGGGCGACCTCAGTGACGTACGTCTCGGCGCGGTCGTACGCTCCCACACAGATCAGTCCCGCGACGGCTGCGGTGACGATCCCCAGAACACCCGGGTCGCGTCGCTCGGTCGCCTGCTCGCCGATCAGCAGTTCCACCGCGCGGCAGGAGAGCGCGGCGACGGCTTCATCGGACGCGGTCCCGGAGACCCGCTGGTACTCGGCGAACACCATCATCATCCCGGCGACAGCTTCGGCGCTTCCCTGCGGCGTCGGATCGCCAGGCCGCCACCCACCGGTCAAGTCGTCGAGTTGCCGCCGTGCGCCGTCGATGTCGCCGAGCGCCAGCAGCGTTGCGATGATGTAGACGCTCACCTGCTGTGCGTCGTCGTCCGCGCCGAGGTCGTCGAAGGTCGCGGCGGTCTGCCGATACAGATCCAAGGCTTGCGCCCAATGTCCTTGCTGGCCGAGGAGGCTCGCGGTCGTCATATCGGTCATCGCGGAAGTGAACGATTGCGCCGCACCGGCGCTGGCCGACACTTCCAAACTGTCGCGCAGCGCCCCATCGAGATCACCGATGTTCTCCCGCATGTTGAACCGGATGCTCAACGCCGCCCATCGGACCAGCTCGGGTCGCCCAGGCTGCAGACCGCGCAACACGATTCGGTAGCCGGCCGCCTTCCGCCGCGCCAACAGGACCGCCGAAACGAACTCGATCGGATCGGTGTACATCTGCTCCGGCCGATGCAATCGACGCAGGATGAGCATCGCCCGCGCGAGATTTCGATACGCCGCAATCGGGAGCAGGTGAACGGCGGAGATGATCGCCGTCAGTGACCACGACTGACGGAGACGCTCGTCAACCTGGCTCGGGATCGGGAGTGCGTCCACCACACGCGCGGACCACGACGCGGCTTCCGCGTGCAGCCCCCGGCTCGCCCAGAACACCGCGATCACCGGAAATACGTCGACGATCGTCTCGACCGCCATACGGGACTCCGGTGCGGCGTCGATCGCTCGGCGCAACACCCACACGAAGTTCTCGGTCTCGGCCGCAGTCTCGGCGATGAGCACTCGGTCGGGGACGTGACTGTACCGAGCGCGCAGTCCGCCGCAGGTGACGCGCGCCCACGTCGACATCGATGCGACGGTCGCCGCCGTCTCCCCCGCATCCGCGAGACGCTCCTCGCCGAACTCACGCACCATCTCGAGCATCCGATACCGCGTATGCCCGTCCACCTCATAGACCTGCAACAACGACTGATCAACGAGAGCGGTCAACGCATCCGCCAACGCCACCCCCGACATTCCGGTCGCATACCCGGCGGCCGCCGTTCCGAAACCGTTCGGAAATAAACAGGTACGACACAGCGCGACACGCGCATCATCGTCGAGCAGATCCCAACTCCACTCGATGACCGCCTCCAGCGTGCGGTGGCGATCCGGGGCCGTCCGGTCCGCCGACCGCAACAGTGCGAACCGCTGCGCGAGCCCCGCGACGACATCGTCCACACTCATCACTCGGATTCGCGCGGCAGCGAGCTCGATCGCCAGCGGCAGACCGTCGAGTTGGGCGCACAACGTCGCGACAGCATTCGGCTCGAGGACGACGTCCGGGCGTACGGAGCGGGCGCGCAACGTGAACAGTTCCACCCCGGCCGACTCGGCGCCCGACGTCTGAAGCACGGGTAGCTGGTAGATCTGTTCAGCCGTGATGAGCAGCGGCGATCGGCTCGTCACCAGAACGCGAAGGTCGGGCAGAGTCGCGATCAGCTCTCCGGTGAGCGCCGCCGCAGCGTCGATCACTTGCTCGCAGTTGTCGAGGATTAGCAGCGTGTCGCTGCCTCTGAGCGCATCGCCGAGTCGTTGCGACAAGTCGCCGACCAGCCGGGGCACCGCACTGGTCCGCACGTCCGATTCGCCGACGCCCAACGTCGCCGCCACGACACCGACAAGGTCGGTGGCGTCGCGTACCGCGGCGAGCGGCACGAAGTACACCGACGTTCCGCGGTCCGTGAAGACATCACCGACGGCCGACACGATGGATGTCTTGCCGACCCCGCCCGGCCCCTGCACCGTCACGACCCGATGCTCGGAGATGAGTCGAGTCAGCGCGGCGAGGTCGCCGTGGCGGCCGATGAGCGCCTCATTCCGGAGCTTCGGGGAACGACGGCCCGGATTCGTGGCACCGGTCAGCAATTCGGTGTGGAGCGCTGTCGCCTCGGCTCCGGGGTCGGCGCCGAGTTCCTCCGCGAGCGAGCGGCGCAGAGTTGCGAACACCGCCAGCGCCTCCGATGTTCGCCCGCTACCCGCGAGCGCACGCATCCACACGATGTGGGCCGCCTCGTCGATCGGGTCGGCTTCCGCGCGGGCGGACGCGAACCGCCCGGCAGTCGCCCAGTCGCCCGAAGCGAGCGAGTCGTGCATACGGCGGTCATCGATTCGCAGTCGAAGACGTTCGGCCTCCGCTCGCACCCCCTCGGCGGGTTCACCACGGAAGAACGACGCGGCACATTCGGAATCACCCTGTGCCAGTGCATGTTCGGCGAGTTTCAAATCGGTTGTGGCGTCTTCTAGTCGATACCGTCCGTCCGATCCGCTGATTCGCACCAACGTCCGCAGTCGGGAGACCTGCGTGTGGAGAGCCGCCTGCGGCGCTTTGGGCGGGTCGTCGCCCCACACCTCGTCGATCAGTCGGTCGCTCGACACCGGGTAGTCCGCTGCCGCCAACGCGACGAGAAGCCGTTTGGCCCGTACCCCGGGCACATCGTGGCCGTCTACATTGATCGGTCCGAGCAGCCCGATCACCGGCACATCGCGCGGTTTCGGGGCATCTGACGGCATCGAATCAATCGTAGTACGGTCGGCCTACCCGAACCCACACACCGTCGTCGTCGACGATCCGCGCCCGCACGTCGAAAACATCACCGATGACCTTCTCGGTGATGGTGTCGCCCGGTGTCCCCTCCCCGACCACGCGGCCGCCGGCCAGAACGATGATTCGATCGCAGAACATCGCGGCAAGGTTCAAATCGTGCACGGCGATGATCGCCGACGCGTCGGTGTTCTGCACATGAGTGGAAACCAACTCAAGCAGGTTCAACTGGTATTTGATGTCGAGGTGGTTGGTCGGCTCGTCGAGAATCATCACCTCCGGCTCTTGCACGAACGCTCGCGCGATCTGAACACGTTGACGTTCGCCGCCCGACAGCGAGCCGTACCGCTCGTCGAGCATGCCGTCGATCTCCGTCTCCCGCGCGACCGTCTGAACGATCTGTCGATCCCACGCCGACCCGACCGCCCACGTCCGACGATGCGGTGTCCGACCGAGTTCGAGGACGTCGGCGACCGTCGGATTCTGATCGGTGGCCGCTGTCTGCTCGACGAACGCGACCCGCTGCGCGACCGTCCGCCGCCGCAGCTTCGCGATACTCGTCTCGTCGAGTCGCACGATGCCGCGACTCGGCTTCCGGAGCCCGGCCAGCAGCCGAAGCAACGACGACTTTCCCGAGCCGTTCGGCCCGATCAGCCCGACCACTTCCCCGGGAACGACCGTCAGGTCGATGTCCTCGAGGATGGTCCGCCCGCCGATATCCCAGCCGACTCCTTGTGCCTGCAGCATCATCGACGCCCCTGACGGATCAAGACCACCACGAACGCCGGGACGCCGACGATCGCGGTGATGACGCCGATCGGCAGTTCTCGTGGCGCGATGACCACGCGTCCGGCGACGTCGGCCCACACCAGGAATAGCGCGCCGATGATCGCCAGTGTCGGCAACATGACACGGTGTCGGACACCGACGATCGCCCGCGCCGCATGCGGCAGTACGAGCCCGACGAAGCCGATCGCCCCGGACACGCTCACGACCACCGCCGTGATGAGCGCGGTGACACACAGGAGAACGAAACGGGTGCGGGCCACGTGCACACCGAGCGACGCCGCCGCGTCGTTGCCGAACGCGAACGCGTCCAACGCACCCGAAGACAGCAGACAGACGGCGAGGCCGACGACCGTCACCGAACCGCACACGGCGACTTCAGTCCACGACGGCGACGACAACGATCCCAGCAGCCAGAACAGCACGCCGCGCGTCTGCTCGGCGTCTGCCGAGGTGTATACGACGAACGACGTCAACGCCGAGAACAGTTGGGTGGCGGCGATACCGGCGAGGACGACCCGGTCTGTTGTGCCTCCAGCGAGGTGAGCAAGAAGCAGGACCAGTGCGAACGCCGCCAGCGCCCCGACGAACGCGCCACCAGCCATGCCGATCACACCGGCGCCGAACCCGAGAAGGATCACCGACACCGCACCGACCGACGCGCCCGACGACACACCGAGGACGAAAGGATCGGCCAGCGGATTCCGCAGCAGCGACTGGAGCACGCCGCCGCAGACGGCCAGCCCCGCACCGCACGCCGCGGCGAGCACCGACTGCGGCAGACGCAGCTTCCAGATGATCGACTCCTGCAACTTCGACAATCCGGAGTCGCCGCCGAACAGTTCGGCGCGCACAGACGACGCCACATCGGACACGCCTAGATCGGACGGCCCGATGGTGATCGCGAATCCGATGGACACGAGCAGAAGCGTCAGCCCGCCGAACCAGAGCGCGACGACGGCGCCGAGCCGTGTCCGCACCCCCGTCACTTGCTCAAGCCGAGCTTCTTCAGTCCGTCCGCGACATTCTGGATGCCGTACACGGTGCGTAGCGACGGGTTCATCTCCGCGCCGGTCGCGATGATGTACCGCTTGTTCTTCACTGCGTCCATCTCGCGGGTGACCGGGTTCGACTCCAAGAAGTCGATCTTCTTCTGCGCCGACTCACCCGATTGCGTGTCGCGCGTCAAATCACCGATAACGAGTACCTGCGGGTTACGGCTCGCGACCTCTTCCCACCCGATCTGCGGCCATTCGTCACGTGTGTCGTCGAAGACGTTCTTGAGGCCGAGCGCCTTGCTGACGACGCCCGGGGCGCCGCAACAGCCTGCGATGTACGGCGACTCCGAATCGGAGAACCAGTACAGGACAGTCGTACCCTCGGCGTGCACCGAATCGGATGCGGCCGCCACCCGGCGCTTCAGGTCGGCGACAACCTCGGCAGCCTTCTCCGACGTGCCGGTCAGCTCGCCGAGCTGCGTGATCTCCTTGTAGACGAGATCGAGGGTGAACGCCGTGCTGCGCGAACCGTCACCGCCAGTCGCCTGTTTGCCCTCGCAATCAGCGGGCGCCAGGTAAGTGGGGACGCCGAGTTCGGTGAACCGGGCACGCGGTGCCGTCCCACCCTTGTCGAAGGTCGATCCGAACGATGCCGTCACCAAGTCGGGTTCCTCGGCGAGAACCGCTTCGAACGACGGCCAGTTGTCGTCGATGCGCTTGACCTTCTCATTGGCTGTCGCCAGCGACGGCAGGATCGGGTCGGTCCACGTCGCGGTCCCCGCCATGCGATCGGCGAGCCCGAGCGACAGCAGCACTTCGGTGGTGCCTTGATTGAGGGAGACGATGCTCTGCGGCGGCGCATCGACGGTCACATCGTCACCACAGTTGGCGAGCGTGACCGGGAAGCCTTCGGACGGCTGGCCGGACGGCGGCGCGTCAGCCGACGAGCCGCAGCCGGCGAGCAGAGCAATGGAGGAGGCGAATACGACGGCGCCGATCAACGGCGTACGGGAGGGGCGAGACATCGGGTCCTTCGGGGCCGCGAGCTCAGAACGCGAAGCTCGCCTGCGGATCCCACGGGGGTTTCTCCCGCGGAAGCCAGCAGGTCTTCGGACTCGAGGTCTACCGCGGCCGGACGTCTTCCCAGGCGTTGACCCAGTGACATGGTTGTCCGGTGCGTCGCTCTCACCGCTGCGCGTCAGTCCCGGAGTCTCACCGGATTCCCTTACCCGACGTGTCGGGCGCGCTGGCATTGACGATCATAACTTCGGGCCGAAACGACTGTGCCCGAGACCACCGTGAGGTCGCCCCGGGCACAGAATCGGTTCGTCCGCTACTTCGCGGTCGCGATGCCAAGCGACGGGAAGAAGAAGCACGTCGCGTCGCCCTTCTTCACCGTGCCGTAGATCGCGGAGAGAACGGTGCCGGATCCGGTGTCGACGAGACCACCGCGAACGCCGTTAGAAGGGAGGATGTTACCGAGACTCGCCCTTAGTCCATCCAACGCGGGGTTCAATACGGTTGGTAGCAGACCCAACGGGTCAGGAACCGCTGCGGCGCGCTTCTTCACCGCATTAACGATAACGTCTGTGATGCCACCCATCGGCTCACTGAGGCTTCCCTTGAACGTGTTGACGTTGAACCACGCTACACGCATGCCCGACTTGTCGGCGGTGTCATTAAATACTCCGACAGGAACAAAGCCGTAAAGGACTTCGCCCCGCTTGACCGCATTGAGGTCGATCTCTTTACCTAGGAACTCGCGGCTCAGATTGCCGATGCCCGGCGTGTACGGCCCCGCGACTGCGCCTCCCAACGCCAGCGGGAACGTGAAGTCGGTGCAGGCGCCAATGGTGGGCGTGAACGGTGTGATGCCGAGTTGCTTGAGGACGGCGTTCGCGGCTGCGATGCCGTCGATGACGTCGGCGGCGTCGGTCGGCTGGGGCTGAATCGAGTCGAGCGCGGCCTTCGCGGCCACTGCATCGGTGCTGGGTGCGGCCTGCGCGGCAGGCGCCCCGACAGCACCGGCCAGTAGGGCCGCAGACGCCGCCACAGCGGCGAGGGCGAGACGAATCTTCATGGGAGCTCCTGTAAATGGGATGCGAGCGGGAGAGCAGCTCTCATCTGCAACTAAACACCCCAAATTTCTCAGGTTCCCCTTAACCATCCCGGTTAGTACGTTCAGACGACACAGCGGCGACTCAGCCCGCGCCCATCCGACACGTGGAATCGCGTACGTTCGAGCCGCCCGCGCAACTGTGGCATAGTGACCCGAACTAGAACTTGTTTCAGTTCAGCGGTTCGAAGGGGCGCCATGACGAAGCAGCGTCGCGATCTCGGCACGCGGCTGCCCGCATCGGTTCGTATCGCAATGACCGACGTACCCGACGGCCGCATGCTGCACCTCCCCGGACGCGGCACCACCTTCATCACCGACACGCCGGGACCCTCCGCCTGCGCGCCAGCCATTCTTCTGCTGCACGCCCTGTCGACCACGGGGCGTCTCAGTTGGTTTCCCAGCATCGGCGCGCTGTCGAAGCGGTTCCGCGTCATCACCATGGATCAACGGCTACACGGGCGCGGAATCCACACCGACTCATTCAGCCTGCACGACTGCGCCGACGACGCGGCCGCCGTCCTCGACGAACTCGGCATCGACACCGCGATGATCGCCGGCTTCTCCATGGGTTCTCTGGTAGCGCAACTCGTCTGGCGACAACATCCCGAGCGGGTCGGCGGACTCGTTCTGTGCGCGAGCGCGGACCGACTCCAGGCGAACTTCGCCGAACGACTGGTGCACCAGAGTGTCAGTGCCTCGGTGGTCGCCACCCGGCGACGCAGTCTGGAACGGCGTCGCGACCCCGAACGCGTCGATCCCCGCGACGACATCCACCGCTGGGCGCTCGCCGAGTTCCGCTCCACCCGTCCGCTCGCAGCGGCGCACGCCCTCGCCGCGATCGGCCGCCACCACAGCCGACCGTGGATATGTGAGGTCAACGTGCCGACGGCCGTTGTGGTCCCATTGCGCGACAAGGCGATTCCGCCGAAACGTCAGAGGGAGATGGCCGCGCGCATTCCGGGCGCCACACTCCACGAAGTTGACGCGGGCCACGCGTGCTGTGTGATGAACGCCGACGCCTTCGTACCCGTCCTCACCGAAGCCACCACCACAGTTCTCGCCAGATGGACCGAGAACCGCTCGATAGGAGAGTCCCCATGAGCACGCCGCGGATCGCCGTCGTCACCGGAGCGTCCCGAGGTGCGGGCAAAGGCATCGCACTCGCCCTCGGCGCGACCGGCGCCACCGTCTACGTGACCGGACGAACCACCACGGCAGGCGGAGCCGACCTGCCCGGAACCGTCACGGACACCGCGGCGGAGGTGACCCGCCGCGGCGGGACGGGCATTCCGATGGTCGTCGACCACGCCGACGACGCCCAGGTGGCCGCCCTCTTCGAACAGATCCGCTCCGATCAAGGACGAGTCGACATCCTCGTCAACAATGCGATCACGCTGCCGCCGGCCCTCACGAAGAAGGGGCCCTTCTGGCGTAAGCCGCTCGACCTCACCGACTTGTTCGACGTCGGCATGCGATCGGCGTACGTCGCCACGTACTACGCTGCTCCCCTACTCGCCCCCGGCGGACTCGTGGTCAACACGTCGTCGTTCGGCGGAACCGCCTACATGCACGGGCCCGCATACGGTGCAGGCAAGGCCGCCGTCGACAAGATGGCGCATGACATGGCCGTCGACTTCCGACCGTTCGACGTGGCCGTCGTCTCCCTGTGGATGGGGCTGCTGAAGACCGAGCGGACGATGGCCGCGTTCGACGCGCACCCGGACCTCTACTCCGGCCTCGCGGCCACAGCCGAATCGGTCGAGTTTCCCGGACGCGTCATCGACGCCCTCCACCGCGACCCGCGACTCATGGAACGCACCGGACGGGTGCTGATCGGAGCCGAGGCGGCCGAGGAACTTGGCGTCACCGACGTCGACGGCAACCAGCCGCCTTCGCACCGGCCGTTCCTCGGCGATCCGCCGTCGTTTAGCGACGCCGTCGTCGACTAGGAGCCGTCAGTCGCCCCCTGCGAGACGGCATCAGTCAGCTTCTTCAATTCCTCCGGGAAGTGGACCGCCAGCTTCTCCGGGCTGCGCATGCTCTGCTTGGCCGCGATGATCCCGACATGGACCACGCCGTTCTTCGACAGCACCGTGATGTTGAGCCCTGCGCCGTGCATGACCGGCCCCAACGGGTACATGCCAACGATCTCCGCGCCGACAAAATACAGCGGCATCGGCGGGCCGGGCACATTCGAGATCACCAGATTGTGAATCACCGGATGCTTCTCGGCCAACCGCATGCCCGCGTAGGCGCGCATCGCGAGACCGAAGGTGCGCGGTGCGGCGAACTCAGCCCAGTCCTGCAAGGTGTCCGCACCGATCGCCTTATGGTGGTCCTTCGCGTTCTTGTTCGACTCGGCCATCGACGCGAGCCGCTCCATCGGATCTTCGATGTCGGTACCCAACCGCATGAACACCGCCGACACCTTGTTGGCGCCGTTCTCCCGCTTGGTCTCCTCGCGCACCGACACCGGCACCGACGCCAGCAGCGGGGCGTCCGGCAGCTCGCCGCGCTGACGCAGATACGCACGAAGAGCACCACCCGCCACACTCAACACGATGTCGTTGACGGTTGCCCCGGTCGCCTTACGCACCGCCTTGATGTCGGCGAGCGACAGATCGGCGATCGCCGTCGTCCGATGCCCGTCGATAGTCCCGTTGAACGAGGTGCGCGGCGCCGTGAACGGCGGAGCCATCGTCGTCCCGGCCAGAGCACGGCCGATCGTGTCGGAAATCAAGTCGATCGACGGCTGGACCAACCTCGGCAGCGCCAGCGGCCGAGCGAGCGTGCCGAGCACGCTGCGCCCCACCAGTTCCAGGCCGCCGGGCCCCCGCTCATTACGACCCGCGTCGGCCGGGACCAACGCAGGCGAATCCGGTTCGAGACTGCACAGGTACGAGATCAGATTGGCGCCGGACGCACCGTCGACCGTCGAATGGTGCATCTTGGTGATGACGACGACCTCTTCTCTGCCGTCGCGGCCGTGGTACCCCTCGATCACGAGCATCTCCCACAGCGGCCGACCACGATCCATCGGCAGCCCGGCAAAGTGTCCGGTGGTGTCCATCAACTCGTCGTAGCCCGCCGGCGCCGGCAACGCCATCCGATGCACATGGTGGGCGATGTCGAAGTGATCGTCCTGAACCCACACCGGATGCCCGAGATCGAACGGGACGCGGCGCACGCGGCGTGTGAACGGCGGCAGCTTCTTCACACGCTCTTCAAGCGTCGCCCGAAATTCCTTGTACGAGTAGCCGTTCGGCATCGTCGACGTGTCTAGGACGATCACCGCGCACACGTGCATCAACTGCTCGGGTGTCTCCAGATACAGAAAGCTGGCGTCGAGGCCGCTGAGACGATCCATGCACGTGGACGATACAGGAGAAATAGAACATGTTCGCCCGCTGATGCGGACTCGATCGGTAAGACTGGAGAGTATGGCAAGCCGTTACCAGACAATCGCATACGGCGACGCGGCGCGCGCCCGACAGCACGCCACGTCACGTCGCGCCGATCCCCCACCGCTGAGCGCCGACGACGGCCCGCAAGAGCTCACCTCCCGAGAACTGCGCATGCTCACCTCGGCGTTTCAGTTCCACCTCGCGACCGTCACGGAATCCGGCTGGCCCTACGTCCAGTACCGAAGCGGCCCAGTCGGATTCGTCCACCATCTCGGCGGCAACCAGATCGCGTTCGCCGACTTCCGTGGCAATCGCCAGTTCGTGTCGACCGGCAACATCGACACCGACGGGCGCGTCGCTCTGTTCGTCGCCGACTACCCGCTCCGCCAACGCCTCAAAGTGTTCGGGCGCGCCATCGTCTCGGACGACGCTGACCTACTCGAACGACTGCGCCGCGTGGACGACGGCGCGATCTCGGCCGTCTGCGAACGCAGCATCGTCATCGACGTCGAAGCGTTCGACTGGAACTGTTCGCGCAGTCTCGTCCCCCAGTACACCGACGTGCAGGTCCGCGAACGCGTGCAGCCCTACATCGACCGCATCAACGAATTGCAGGACGAGGTGGCGGCACTCAGAGCACTGACCGACTGACGCGACTCGTTGCGGATTCGAGCACGGTGGCCGCACCGCCGTCCGCGAGTTACCGTCGACGCATGGCTGTGATCCACGATGCGACCCTGTCCCCGTCGAAAGAGGAACTGATCCACGACTTCCTGGACGGCGCCGGGCTCGGTCGGGGTGGCCGGGTCGAACGGCTCGCGGCCTACCGGTTCGACGACCCGGACGGCCAAGTCGGTATCGAAGCGCACCTAGTCGCGTGCGACGGACACGTATTCCACGTTCCGTTGACCTATCGCGGTGCTCCGCTAGACGGCGCGAAACCCGTCGGGACCATGGACCATTCGGTACTCGGGCGGCGCTGGGTGTACGCGGCCCCCGACGACCCGGTCGCCGTCGACGTGTTCACCCGCGCTCTGCGCGGCAGACAGGAACAGTCCGCCCTCGAACTGCACCGCGCCGACGCGACCGTCGAACCGCTGCCTACGACGACGGTGCTGACCGTAGTCGGCGAAGCGAGGCCCGAATCGGCCCTGCGACTGACCTACGACGTGTCCGCTCCTTGCGCCGGCGGCGCGACCCTCGTCGCCGAGTGGGCCGGCTCGTCGGCGGTAGTCGCCGCACTCGACTGACGCGCGCTACCGAGTCCGTTCCCGGTAGAGCCACGCGCCGAGCACGATCAACCAGATTGGCACGACGATGCCGAACATCAGCCACTCGCCTTGACCAGCCATCATTCCTGCGGCGATGAGCATCAAGACGCCGCTGACGAGCATCACGATCTTCGGGTTCATGGCGTCCTTCGCGACGAGTCGAGCAGCACTCAGGCGCCGATCAGCTTGCCGCCGAGATATTCGACGACTTTGTCCAGGGCAACCCGCTCCTGGCCCATTGTGTCGCGCTCGCGGATGGTCACCGCCTGGTCATCGAGGGTGTCGAAGTCGACGGTTACACAGAACGGTGTGCCGATCTCGTCCTGGCGGCGGTAGCGCTTGCCGATACCCTGCGCATCATCGAAATCGATGTTCCAGTACTTGCGCAGTTCCGCGGCGAGATCGCGAGCCTTCGGCGACAGTTTTTCGTTGCGCGAGAGCGGCAAGACCGCGGCCTTCACCGGCGCGAGACGACGATCGAGCTTCAAGACAGTACGAGTGTCGGTGCCACCCTTGGCGTTCGGCACCTCTTCGTCGGTGTAGGCGTCGACGAGGAATGCCATCATCGAGCGACCCAGGCCGGCGGCCGGCTCGATCACGAATGGGGTGTAGCGTTCGCCGGTCGCCTGATCGAAGAACGACAGATCTTCACCGGACGCCTCGCTGTGCGTCGACAAGTCGTAGTCGGTCCGGTTGGCGACGCCCTCGAGCTCGCCCCACGGGTTGCCGCCGAAACCGAATTTGTACTCGACGTCGACGGTCCGCTTGGAGTAGTGCGACAGCTTCTCGGCCGGGTGCTCAAACAGACGCAGATTCTCGGGGTCAATGCCCAAGTCGACGTACCACTGGAAGCGGGCGTCGATCCACTGCTGGTGCCACTGTTCGTCGTCGCCCGGTTTGACGAAGAACTCCATCTCCATCTGCTCGAACTCGCGGGTGCGGAAGATGAAGTTGCCCGGCGTGATCTCGTTGCGGAAGCTCTTGCCGATCTGCGCGATGCCGAACGGCGGCTTGCGGCGCGCCGTGGTCATCACGTTCTTGAAGTTGACGAAGATGCCCTGCGCGGTCTCCGGGCGGAGGTAGGCCAAGCCCGCCGCATCGTCGACCGGGCCCAGGAACGTCTTGAGCAGACCGGAGAACGCCTTCGGCTCGGTCCACTGCCCTTTGACACCGCACTCGGGGCAGGCGATCTCCGACATCGGAACCGAGTCCGGATCGTCGATGCCCTTCTTCAGCGCGTACGCCTCCTGCAGATGGTCCTGACGCTGGCGCTTGTGACAGTTGGTGCACTCGATCAGCGGATCGGTGAAGACCTCGACGTGTCCAGACGCCTCCCACACCCGGCGCGGCAGAATGACCGACGAATCGAGACCGACGACGTCCTCGCGAGAGGTGACCATGGTGCGCCACCACTGGCGCTTGATGTTGTCCTTCAACTCCACGCCGAGCGGGCCGTAGTCCCAGGCGGACCTGGTTCCGCCGTAGATCTCACCGCAGGGGTAAACCAGACCGCGCCGCTTGGCGAGGTTGACGACAGCATCGACTTTGGACTGGACAGCCACGGTTAACTGATCTCCACGACGTAGGGGGCAAGGGGTTCGTTTACAGGGTAGTCGGTTGTCGAGACATCACATTGATCGCATACGTGATGCCCGAATGCGCGGTGTCGTGCGAACGTCCGAATAGCGAAGAATTGTCGTAGGCGCGTCGTAGCTTCATCTCACCGGTCGGACATCCCGCCCGACCGAACACCCCCGAGGAGCCCCGATGAAGTTCTCCACCCGCCTCTGCATCGCCGCCACTGCGGCCACAGCCGCCCTGGTTCCGGCCGCCGCGAACGCCTCCGCGAGCCCGAGCGACCCGACTGTCGGCGACGCCGTGGCGTACTACTTCTACAGCGATCACCAGGTGAACGAATCCCTGACCTACTTCGACGCCGACAACGACATCCAGACCATGGAGAGCCCGAAACTCCCGTCGCATTCGGGCGAAGAGGGCTGGTACAGCGGTTCCCTCACCCTCACCTCACGCTCCACCTACCAACTCGCCAGCAGTTCCATTCAGACCAGCGGCTACCGCGCGGCGTGTCGGGTCTACGTGAACGGCACGCTGGTCGCCTCCGATTCGGCGACCGGTCGCTACGCGGTCGCTGCGTGCTGAGCCAGCTCCGCAACATCCGGGTGTTGACGAGATGCCTTACGAGGCCACTGCGAAATGACAATCAATTCCCATAAGATGGTGGCATGACTTCCCCGACCGCGCCCGCAGCCCTTGTCGGCGACCACGCCGCCCACTCCGCCGCGAGCGATCTGCTGCGTGCGCTATCGGCGCCGGCCCGTGTCGCGATCGTGCTGAGCCTGCAAGACCGCACGATGTGCGTCCACGAACTTGTCGACGCGCTGCATCTCAACCAGCCGCAGGTGAGCCAGCATTTGAGTGTTCTGAAGCGTTCTGGTGTGGTGGTGGGGACACGTCGAGGACGCGAGATCGAATACGCACTCGCCGATGACCACGTCGCACACATCGTCGTAGACGCTCTAGTGCACGCCACCGAGCGTCGGGAAGGACAAGCGTGAGCACCAAGTCCGCGAAGCCGGTCACCGGTCAGCGCTCCACCAAACAGCGCGCGGCAATCGCCGACGTTCTATCGGCCACCGACGATTTCCTCTCCGCACAACAACTGCACGACAAGCTGCGCGACCGTGGCGAGTCCATCGGCCTGACCACCGTCTACCGGAATCTTCAGGCACTCACCGAGGCCGAACGGATCGATGCGATCTGGGACGGTTCGGGTGAGACCCGCTACCGCCACTGCTCGTCCGGGCACCACCACCATCTCGTGTGCCGCGAGTGCGGCACGACCGTCGAAGTGCAGGCCGACCCCGTCGAACAGTGGGCGTCGAAGATCGCCTCCGAGAACGGTTTCTCCAACATCACCCACACGGTGGAGATCTTCGGTACCTGCGCCGACTGCGGCGCCGGTCGCGCCTAGTGACCTCGCGTACCATTCGGAAGCACACATATCGTCAACCTTTGGTTGACGATATGTGATCGTCAACCTACAGTTGACGGCATGGTACCCAACACAGCAATCAATCCGCCCGTCCGCCTCGACGACTTGATCGAGGCGATCAAGACCGTCCACCAGGATCCGTTGGAGCAACTCAGCGACGCCGTCCTCGCCGCAGACCATCTCGGCGAGGTCGCCGATCATCTGATCGGACACTTCGTCGACCTGGCCCGGCGCGGCGGAGCCTCATGGACCCAGATCGGAACGAGCATGGGGGTCAGCAAACAAGCCGTCCAGAAGCGATTCACGCCGAAGGATCCCGGAACGTCGAGCGACCTCGACCCGTCGCAAGGCTTCAATCGCTTCACACCACGCGCCCGCAACCTCCTCGCTGCCGCACACAATGCGGCGAAAGCTGCAGGCAACCCCGAGGTGACTCCCGTCCACCTAGTGCTCGGACTAGTCGCCGACCGCGAATCCCTGGCGATCGCCGTCCTGAGTCAGATCGGTCTAGACACCGACGCACTCGAGAAGTCTGTCCGCGACTCACTTCCCGACGCGGTCGAGGTCCCCGAATTGATCCCGTACGACTCCGCTGCGAAAAAGGTCTTGGGACTGACGTTTCGGCACGCTCTTCGCCTTGGCCACAACTATGTCGGCACCGAACACATCGTTCTGGCCCTGTTCGATGACGAGAACGGCTCCGGGCCGCTGAACGACACCGGCATCACCGCGGATCGGTTCGAGACGAGCCTCGTCGAACTCCTCGCTCAATACACCGCGGTCCAGGACGACTGACGACTGAACCTCGCTATGCGCTGCCGAAGCGGCGATCGCGTTTGGCGTACTCGAGGCACGCGTCCCAGAGGTCGCGGCGATCGAAGTCGGGGAACAGCTTCTGCTGATAGACCATCTCAGCGTAGGCGCTCTGCCACAACAGGAAGTTCGACAGGCGCTGCTCGCCCGACGGACGCAGGAACAGGTCGACGTCGGGCATGTCCGGCTCGTCAAGGTGCTTGGCGAAGCTCGACTCGGTGATCCGGTCGGGGTCGATCTCGCCGCGCGCCGCCCGCCGCGCGAGTTCGCGGGCCGCGTCGACGATCTCGGCGCGGCCACCGTAGTTGACGCACATCGTGAGCGTCATAACGGAGTTGTCCTTGGTGAGTTCCTCGGCCACCTCGAGTTCCTTGATGACACTGCGCCACAAGCGCGGACGGCGGCCCGCCCAGCGGACGCGGACCCCCATCTCGTTCATCTCGTCACGACGCCGCCTGATCACGTCCCGGTTGAAGCCCATCAGGAACTTGACCTCGTCCGGACTCCGCGACCAGTTCTCGGTCGAGAACGCGTACGCCGACAGCCACTTCACACCGATCTCGATGGATCCGCACACCGAGTCCATGAGTACGGCCTCGCCTCGCTTGTGCCCCTCGGTACGCGGCAGCCCGCGATCCTGCGCCCACCGACCGTTGCCGTCCATGACGAGCGCGACATGGTTCGGCACGAACTCGGCCGGAATGATCGGCGGGGTCGCACCCGACGGATGCGGATCCGGCGGACGAACAGAGCTCGACGGAACGCGATCGGCGGGCGCTCCGGACGATGCGCGTGAGAATCGGGCCATCAGACAACCTGGTCTTCCTGCGCCACTGATCGGTGCGGCGCATGTCGTTCGATGAGCGGCAGCGTCCGGAGTTGACGCTCCAGGTGCCATTGGAGATGAGCCGCGGTCAGCCCCGTCGCTTGGCGGCGCTGCGAGTCGGAGGCCTCCGACACGTGACCCCATTCGCCGCGCGCGAGCGCCTCCATCAGGTCGAGGACGCCGACCGACGGCGTCGCCGCGCCCGCCGGACGACAATGGACGCACACCGCCCCGCCTGCCGACACGTGGAACGCTCGGTGCGGACCCGGCTGCGCGCACCGCGCACACACGTCGAGCGCGGGCATCCACCCGGCAGCAGACATGGCGCGAAGCAGGAACGCGTCGAGGATCCACTGCCGTTCCCGACGGTTCTCGGCGAGCGCCTGCAGTGCGCCGACCGTCAGCCGGTGCAGTTGTTTGGCGGGAGCACGTTCCTCGCCCGCCAAACGTTCAGCGGTCTCCAGCACCGCGCACGCCGTCGTGTATCGACCGTAATCGGAGGCGATGTCGTCGGAGAACGCATGCAGACTGTGCACCTGAGTGACGATGTCGAGGTTGCGTCCCGGATAGAAGTGGACGTCGACGTGGGCGAACGGCTCTAGACGCGCACCGAACTTGGACCGTGTCCGTCGGACGCCCTTCGCCACCGCACGCACCAGTCCGTGCTCGGCGGTGAGGAAGGTGATGATGCGGTCGGCTTCGCCCAGCTTGTGCTGACGCAGCACCACCGCTTCATCGGAATAGAACCTCACTGAGACATTCTCTCACCGGCCCCCGACAAACGTGGGATCGACTCGCGTCAGGTCGTCCTGACGAAGTCCGCCAGTTCCGTCGCAACCCGCTCAGGCTGGTCCTCGGGAAGCAACGTCCACGAGTCGGCGACCTCAACCAGACGCGCGTTCGGGAACTCGCCGACCATCCGCCGCGCATGACCGATCGGCATCATCGAGTCCTCAACCGCCCACAACAACAGCACCGGCCGGTCGAAACGGACCACGTCGTCGTGCCAGGCATTCAAGACAGCCTTCGACGGCGCGCCGGTCGCGAACTTCGCGAGATCGCGGCGGATATCGGCGTCACGCAGGGCAGGCGCGAACCAGTCGTCCATCACGTCGTCTGGGATCGCGTTCTTGGCGAGCCCGCCGTACGCCATATGTCCGTGCCGGAACAACGCGGTCCGTGTGATCTGCATGAGCAGCCATGCCCCGCCCGGAAGCCGACACAGCGCAGACGCCGGACGGGCGGGTCTCGGCGGGAAGTTGTCGAACGCTTCGCACGACGCCAGCACCAGCCGAGCCAGCCGGTGGTCACGCCCTTCGGAGACGATGAACTGGCCGCCGCCCCAATCGTTCAAGACCAATGTGACCTCGTCCAGATCCAGCGCGTCGAGGAAATCGGCGATCACGTTGGCGACACCCGACTGGGACAAGTCGGCGTCCGGCTTCATCGGACGTCTATGCGCGCCCAACGGCCACGTCGGCGCGATACAGCGGAAGCCCTCGAGCAGCGGGATCACCGCGCGCCACTGCGTCTCGTTCATCAACAGCCCGTGACCGAACACCAGCACCGGCCCATCACCGCCGGTGTCCGTGTAGTCGATCGGGCCTGCGGGCAGATCGATCCGTGGCATGCGTCCACCGTGCCCGTGTGGGGAGCGAATGTCCAGGGGGGCGACTCCGCTAGAAGCCGAGGCGGCCCAACTGTTTCGGGTCGCGCTGCCAGTCCTTGGCGACCTTCACGTGCAAGTCGAGGTACACCTTGGTTCCGAGCAACCGTTCGATCTGGCCGCGGGCGACCGTCCCGACCTCCTTGAGCCGGGCGCCCTTGTGACCGATGACGATGCCCTTCTGGCTGTCCCGCTCGACGAACAGGTGCGCGTACACGTCCACCACGTCCGAGCCGTCGCGCGGGACGACTTCTTCGATGACGACGGCCAGCGAGTGCGGCAGTTCGTCGCGGACGCCCTCCAAGGCAGCCTCGCGGATGAATTCGGCCATCAGCACCTGCTCGGGTTCGTCCGTCAGTTCGCCGTCCGGATAGAACGCGGGCCCCTCCTCGCACAGTGAGACGAGTACGTCGGCGAGCGTGTCGAGTTGCTTGCCCGACTTTGCCGAGCAGGGCACCACCTCGGCATCGGGTCCCATCAGCGCCGACAGCGCCATCAGCTGCTTAGCGACCTTCTCCGGACCCACCCGGTCGATCTTGGTGACGACTCCGACCTTGCGGGTCTTCGGCGCGACAGTCTGGACCTGGTCGACGATCCGACGATCACCGGGACCGATCGCCTCGTCGGCCGGAATACACACGCAGACCACGTCGACCTCAGAATAGGTGTCGCGCACCAGGTCATTGAGTCGCTGCCCGAGAAGGGTCCGCGGGCGATGCAGTCCCGGCGTGTCGACGAGGACGAGCTGAGCGTCCGGCCGGTTCACGATCCCGCGGATCGCGTGCCGCGTGGTCTGCGGACGGTTCGACGTAATGGCGACCTTGTCGCCGACGAGCGCGTTCGTCAACGTCGACTTGCCGGTGTTCGGGCGGCCGACGAAACAGACGAAGCCCGAACGGAATTCGGGTTGCGACGACGTGGGGTTGCTCAAGCGGTGTCTCCGATCGATGAGTCTTGCGTTTCGTGCAGCGTATCGTCTTCGCCCCACTCCTCGCGGACACCGTCTGCCGACTTCTTCCTGGCACGTCGCACGACGACGGTCGTTATCCGTTGGCGGCCCGACTTGGTGGGGCCTCCCTCGGCTGTCATTTTGAGCCCGTGCGACTTCACTTTCGCGCCGGGCAGCGGGACCCGGCCAAGCCGTAGACCGAGGAGGCCGCCGACGGTCTCGACCTCGTCGTCGTCGATCTCGATGCCGAACAGTTCACCGAGATCTTCGACGGGGAGTCGCGCGGAAACGCGGTACTTGTCCTCGCCCAGCTTGTCGATCGGCGCGACCTCGTCGGTGTCGTACTCGTCGGAGATCTCGCCGACGATCTCTTCGAGCACATCCTCGATCGTGACCAGGCCTGCGACGCCGCCGTACTCGTCGGCGAGGAGAGCCATGTGATTCCGCTTGGCCTGCATGTCTTCGAGCACGTCGTCGAGCGGTTTGGAGTCGGGGATGAACTCCGCCGACCGCATCACCGCGCCGACGTCGAATCCGGCGACGGGCAGCTTCGGCAGCATCCGCTCCACCAGGTCCTTGAGGTAGACGACGCCAACGATGTCGTCGGGGTTCTCGCCGATCACCGGGATCCGCGAATGGCCCGACCGGACGGCGAGGCTCATCGCCTGGGTCGCGGACTTGTCCGACTCGATCCACACCATCTCCGGGCGCGGCACCATCACCTCGCGCGCGTTCGTGTCGCCGAGCTCGAACACCGACTGGATCATGCGGCGTTCGTCGTCGTCGACGACACCTTGCTCCTGGGCGAGGTCGACCACTTCGCGGACTTCTACTTCCGTGGCGAACGGACCGTTACGGAAGCCCTTGCCGGGAGTGAGCGCGTTTCCGACGAGGATCAACATGCGGGTCACCGGGCGCAACAGCACCCCGATCGCGGTCAAGACGGGCGCCGCGACCAGGGCGATCGAGTAGGCGTGCTGCCGCCCAAGCGTGCGCGGCCCGACCCCGACCGCAACATAGGACACACCGGTCATCACGATGACCGTTACGGTCATCCCCCAACCGGTGCCGAGCCCGTCGACCGCTGTCACCGCGACGAGGCCGATCGCCGCTACTTCGCCGAACACGCGGAGAAGGACGGCGAGGCCGACGTAGGTCGCCCGCCGCTCGAGAACGGTGCGGAGTCGTTTCGCACCGCCGCGCTCCTCTTTGACCATGTCGTCGACGCGCGCCGCAGACACCGTCTGCAGTCCCGTATCGACTGCGGCGAACAGACCTGCGACGGCGATCAGAGCGGTGGCTCCGATCAGGAAGATCACGTCACGCATCACGAGTTCAGCGTCCGCCTATGTCGCCGGAGAAGCCGGTGTTGCGCAGCAGCCGAGCGTCACGTTCGGCTTGCGCCTGGAGTCGGACGCGGTCGTCGCGCGCTGAATACCAGTCGACGATGATCTGGCCTTGCAGCCCGAACATCTCCTTCTCGTCCTCGGGTTCGGCGTGGTCGAATCCGAGAAGGTGCAAGACCCCGTGGACGGTGAGGACAGCGACTTCGTGTTCGAAGCTGTGCCGTTGACTCTTGGCCTGTTGCGCCGCGAACTCGGGGCAGATCACGATGTCGCCGAGCATCGCCGGACCGGGGTCGGCCGCGTCGGGGCGCCCGCCGGGCGTCAACTCGTCCATCGGGAAGCTCATCACGTCGGTCGGACCGGGTAAGTCCATCCACTGCACGTGCAGGTCGGCCATGGCCTCCGAGTCGACCAGGGTGATCGACAGTTCGGCGCCCCGATGGACTTCCATGCGCGCCATCGCGAAGCGCGCAGCTTCGATGACGAGTTGTTCGGGCACGTCGACGCCCGACTCGTTGAACAGTTCGATGCTCATCGGCGGTGTCCCCCGTCGGTCCGGCGCATGCCGTCTCTCCTGGCGGCGCGGTTGCCGCTCGCCACATCGCGCGGCCCCGCCGAGTCTCTGTCTTCCTCGGCCCGACCGTATGCGTCGACGATGTCGGCGACGAGACGGTGACGCACGACGTCAGAGCTGGTCAACTCGGCGAAGTGAATGTCGTCGATGCCGTCGAGGATGCGGGCGGCGATTCGCAGTCCGCTCCTCGCCCCGCCTGGCAGGTCGACCTGGGTTACGTCACCGGTGACGACCATCTTCGCGCCGAACCCAAGCCTGGTGAGGAACATCTTCATCTGTTCACCGGTCGTGTTCTGTGCCTCGTCGAGGATGATGAACGCGTCGTTGAGGGTACGGCCACGCATGTACGCCAGCGGCGCGACTTCGATGACGCCGGCCTCCATGAGCTTGGGGATCGTTTCGGGATCCATCATGTCGTGTAGCGCGTCGTACAGAGGTCGCAGGTATGGGTCGATCTTCTCGCTGAGAGTGCCCGGCAGGAAGCCCAGCCGCTCCCCCGCCTCGACGGCGGGACGCGTCAGGATGATCCGTGTGACCTCCTTGTTCTGCAACGCCTGGACGGCCTTCGCCATCGCGAGATATGTCTTTCCGGTGCCTGCTGGACCCAGACCGAAGACGATCGTGTTCTTGTCGATCGCGTCGACGTAATGCTTCTGGTTGAGCGTCTTAGGCCGGATCGTCTTACCGCGCCGCGACAGGATGTCTAGGCTGAGCACTTCGGCTGGCGACTCGTTCGACACGGACAGGATCGACAGACTCTGCCGGACGAGATCCGGGGTCAGCGTCGTCCCGCCGCGCACCACCTTCACCAGTTCCGCGATCACTCGCTCGGATGCGGCTACGTCGGCGGGCGCACCCTTGAGAGTGATTCGGTTGCCTCTGACGTGGATGTCGGCGGGCAGCTGCGCTTCCAAGGTCCGCAGGTTGACGTCGGTCGCGCCGAGAAGCCCGACGGCGAGGTCTTGCGGCACCTCGATCTTCGAGCTCGCTGCCGCGTCGGCCAGATCGTCGCCCGTCTCAGTCATTCGGCCTGCCACTCACTACGTTCGTCACTCCCTCATCCTATCGCCGGACTGTCCGGCGGGCATCGCGTTAAATCCCCAGCACACGGAGCGTCTGCCGACTGGCCGCCGACCGTGGGTCGACGAAGGCGTCGTGGCCTTCGCCGGGAACCTCGTACAGGGCGGCACGCTGGCCTCGCCGCACAGCGTCCGCGACGTAGCGCCTGCTCATCTCGATCGGCACCGACCGGTCGTCGACGGTATGGATGACCGCGACCGTCGAGGCGAACGGCTCCAGTTCAGACGGGGACGCCGCCCGGTAGCGGTCCGGAATCTGTGCGAACGGCGCGCCCATGAGGTCGACGACCGACGGGCGGTCGAACGCGCCGCTCTCGGTGAAGTCGAGGACCGGCGACTGCGCGATGACCGTGCCGAAGGCGAATCGTTCGGTGGCGCCGCTCAGACGGGCCGCCGCATACACGGCGAGCTGGCCGCCCGCGGAATGTCCGACGATCGACGCGTGCGCCCGGTCGACGTCGATCCCCGCCGTCGCCAGCTGATCGGTGACCGGGCCGTCGAGCGCGCTGACCGCGTCGACCACGTCACGACCAGTGTTCGGCCAGCCGCCGCCCGGTTCGCCGACCCGGCGGTATTCGATGTTCCATACGACGGCTCCGCGTTCGGTCAACATTCGCGCGAGACCGGTGTAGACGACCAACGCGTATTCGGTTGACCAGTAGCCGCCGTGGACCAGGACGACCAGCGGGGCGTGTCCGGGGCCGCGCGATCCTTCTCCCGGCAGGTACAGGTGACCGAACGTGCTCGGCGACTCACCGTACGGGATCTTGATTCGGCGCACCGGTCATCGACTCCAACGATCGGTGACCGCACCGAGTGCGCCGAGTGCGACGGCGCCCGCGGCCGCGGTCCGCAACACTTCGGGGCCGAGGACGACGGGCCGCCCGCCGAGCGCCGTCAGGTCTTCGATCTCGGCGTCGTCGAGGCCGCCTTCGGGGCCGATCACCAGGATTATCTCCGACGCGGCCGCGAATTCGAGCGACCGGAACGGCGTCGATCCAGTCTCGTGGAGCAAGGCGACGACGCCGCCGTCGCCGACGACACGTGCGCACCGCTCGCGCACATCCATCGTCGTGGCCAGATCGGCGACCTCCGGTATCCACGACCGTCGCGCCTGTTTGGCTGCGGTCGCCGCAGCGGACCGCCACTTGTCCACGCCGCGTTCGGCTTTCGACCCGGCCCACCGCGCGACACACCTGGCGGCCTGCCACGGCACGATCACGTCGACGCCTGCCTCGGTCATCAGGTCGACGGCGAGTTCCGCGCGTTCGGACTTCGGTAGCGCCTGTACGACGGTGACGAGCGGTTTGGGTCGGGTCACGAACTCGACGCGTCCGGCGCGGACCGTCAGCCGGTCCTTGCCCGACGTCCCGAGCACGTCGCAGTCGGCGAGTGTGCCGCGACCGTCACCGAGGACCACCCGCTGGCCGCGTCTGATCCGCGTCACGGTGACCGCGTGTCGACCTTCCGAGCCAGATACCGTCGCCTCTTCGCCTGCGGCGGGGACGTCGTCGACCCAGAAGAGCGGTGGGGTCATCGGCCTGCGAAAGCGTTGCGAAGTTTGGAGAACAGTCCGCCCGAACCGGCCGACTTGGACCTCACGCTAACGAGTTCGACGTCGTCGTCGATCGCCTCGCGCAGGCCGGTGAGCAGTTCGGTCTGGGTAGCGTCCAGTTTGCGCGGCACCACGACGTCTAGGTGTGCGTGTAGGTCGCCGCGCATTCCGGTATTCAGATGCGGCATGCCGTGGCCACGGACCTTGACTACGGCTCCCGGTTGGGTTCCGGGGCCGACGGTGACGGTGGCGACGCTGCCGAGGACAGTCGGCACCTCGATCTCGGTGCCGAGAGCGGCGTCGACCATCGGGACGCGGACCGTGCAGTGCAGGTCGTCGGCGTCGCGGACGAACACATCGTCGCTCGCTTCGCTGACCTCGACGTACAAGTCTCCTGCGGGCCCGCCGCCGGGACCGACTTCGCCCTGGCCGGTGAGTCGGACACGCATACCCTCCTGGACCCCAGCCGGAATCTTGACGGTGAGGGTGCGGCGCGAGCGGACTCGGCCGTCGCCGCCGCATTTGAGGCACGGGTCGGGGATGGTCTCGCCTGCGCCGTGGCATTCGGGACATTCGCGGACCGTCATCACCTGGCCGAGGAACGACCGTTGCACGGCTTGGATCTCGCCCGCACCCCGACAGGTACCACAGGTGACCGGCTTGGAGTCGCCACGTGTACCGGAACCGGTACACGAATCACACAGGATGGCGGTGTCGACGGTGATCTCCTTGCGGGCGCCTTCGGCGATCTCGTCGAGGTCGAGCGTGACGCCGACGAGTGCGGCTTCACCGGGGCGGACGCGCCCGCGGGGCCCGCGTCCGCCGCCGAAACCGCCGCCGCCACTGCCACCGCCGAAGAAAGTCTGGAAGATGTCGCCGAGGCCGCCTGACCCAAAAGGGTCGCCACCGAAGCCGCCCTGGCCCGGACCCGCGAGGGGGTCGCCACCCGCGTCGACCACGCGACGCTTCTCCGAATCGGAGAGCACCTCGTACGCGGTCGTCACCTCTTTGAAGCGGTCTTCCTCGTCGGGGTTGACGTCGGGATGGAGTTCACGGGCGAGCTTCCGGTAGGCGCGCTTGATCTCTTGATCCGTCGCCCCCTGGGAGACGCCGAGAGTTCCGTAGTAGTCACGAGCCACAGCGAATACAGTCCTTACGCTTCACATAGTTCTATCGGTCGGCGAGCACTTCGCCGACATATTTCGCAACTGCAGCGACCGACGCGATTGTTCCCGGATAGTCCATCCGGGTGGGTCCCACCACACCGACGCTGCCGAACACAGTGCCCGAAGCACCGTACCCGGTCGAGACGACCGACGTGTTGCGCAGGTTCGCGGTGTTGGTCTCCTCACCGATCTGGACGGTCACCTGACCGGTGCGTTGGGTGTGCGCGAGCAGTTTGAGGACGACGACCTGTTCTTCGAGCGCTTCGAGCACGGTATCCATGCCGCCGGTCGCCGGCGTGAAGTCGGCGGCCGATCGCGCCAGGTTCGACGTTCCGCCCAACACGAGCCGGTCCTCCCCACGTTCGACGAGAGTCTCGACGAGCACCGTCGCGATCGTGACGACCTGTTCCTGCAGTTCCGGCGGAGCCTGGCTGGCGAGGTCGGCGACGGCGACGGACGCGTCTTCGAGGCGTTGCCCGTCGAGCGCCTGCGAGAACATGGTGCGCAGTCGTGCGAGCGTGTCGTCGTCGCCCGCTTCGCGGAGCGTCACCATCCGCTGTTCGACGCGGCCGTTGTCGGTGATGACGACCAGCAGGAGACGTGTCGGGCTGAGCGCGACCACTTCCAGATGCCGGACGCGAGCCGTCGACAGCACAGGGTACTGGATGACGGCGACCTGCCGCGTGAGCTGAGCCAGTAGTCGCACACTGCGGCGCAGCACGTCGTCGAGGTCGACTCCGGAGTCGAGGACCGACAGGATGGCGCGGCGCTCGGCCGACGACAGCGGCTTGATCTCACTGATCCGGTCGACGAAGAGTCGATAGCCCTTATCGGTCGGCACCCGCCCGGAACTCGTGTGCGTCTGCGTGATGTAGCCCTGCTCTTCGAGCACGGCCATGTCGTTGCGAACCGTGGCGCTCGACACGCCGAGGTGATGCCGGTCGACGAGGGCCTTCGATCCGATCGGTTCTTGAGTCCCCACGAAATCGGTGACAATGGCATGGAGAATCTCAAAGCGACGGTCGTCTGTACTCGACACAGGCACCTCCTCACACAGTTTGCATACAGTGAACTACGACCATTCTACGAAACTGACGGAAAGACCAGGCGGGCAATGATCTTCAAGGGGGTACACGAGGGCAGGCCGTATCCCGATCACGGTCTCGCCCCACGTGATTGGGCCAAGATCCCGCCCCGCCAGTTTCGCCTCGACCAGCTGACCACCGTGACGACCGTGCTCGCACTCGACAAGCTGTTGGCCGAGGACTCGACGTTCTACGGCGACCTGTTCGCCCACATCGTCCAATACGAGGGTGTGATGTATCTCGAGGACGGATTGCACCGCGCGGTTCGGTCCGCGTTGCGGAATCGGACGCTCATCCACGCCCGTCTGTTCGACTTCGACGAGCACCTGCTGCGCTTCGGTCTAGTGCCCGGTGCCGACGAGTCCGGGGTGGAGACGACGGCGCCCCTCCGGCCGGTGTCGTCGCCGCTTCCCGTTCACCCGCGGCGCCCGCGGACACCCGGAGCACACCGGTTGGACTAGGTCGGCAAGGGTGTCCGCGGTCAGCGTGCCAGCGGATTCAATGCCATCGGCAGCCGAGCGCCGACTCGCCACAGCACCGCAGCACTCGAATGCGGCCGGAGGCGGGTCTCGATCCGCATCGCGTCGGCGAATGCCTCATGGAATCCGTGACGCGGATGCTCGGCTTCGATCGTCGCGACCAACGCCGGATCGACTTCCCGTAACCGGTAGCCGACGACGTCGAGATTCACCGCCGAGTGGAGGCAGCGGGCGACCGGTTCGTCCGGCTCCGATGGATGGAAGTGGACGGCGATCGCGTCACGGACGACGTCCGCGTCGGCTGGGGGCCGGTGACGCGCGACCAGCCGGGCTGCCGCCTCACCGCCGATCGCCGCGAAGCATCCGTACCCGGGCACGTCGGGACCGCCGAGCGCGAGATCATGCAGCATCGCCGCCGCCCACACCTGCTCCGGGTCGGTGCGCAGATCGTCGATTCCCGCGAAGGCCATCGACCATTGAAAACATCGTCGACTGTGCGCGAGGACGGAAGGCGCCAGTTGATCGGCGGCACGTTCAGCGACCTCCATCGCATACCGAGAATCCGGCGGTCGGACCGGCTCCCCGCCAGATTCGACGCGAACCCTGCGGAGATAGCCGGGCACGGCCGTGGTCACGGCGGCGGTCGCCGATGCCGCGGCGGCGAGTCGTTCCCGACCGGTCAGTTCGCCGACTCGCCTGACTGGACCGACACTCATGACCGGGCACCCTCTCCTGACTCGGCGATCCGCGCGGCCAACTCGGCGCGCACCGGCGCGAGAAGGTCCTCGACCTCACTCGCTGTCGCGAACCCTTGCGTTCGCAGCGCGATCAACCCGTTCACCGTCCCCCACAGCCGGAGGGCTTCACCGCGTGCCGACCCGGCGTCGAGAGTCGATGCGGCCACCGTGGCGTCCAGGACGCCGCCGAGCAGGTCGCGGACGATCCGGCGTGCCTGCGTGACGAGCTCGGAGTCGTCCCGCCCCAGATCTGACAGGCCCAGGATGCGGAATGCCGCCGGAGCGTCGGCGTGGAAACGGAGGTAGGCGTCGAAGACAGCGAGTTCCACCGGTTCGCGCGCGGCGGCGATGGCCGCAGCCATCTCGTCGGCGTGCTGCCGCGCGATTCGGCAGGCAAGTGCGGCGTAGACATCCGCCTTTCCGCCGGGGAAATTCGCGTAGATGGAACTGAGTGCGACATCGGCCGCCGAAGCGAGTTCGTCGACCGACGTCTCCCGGAACCCGTGGCTGGCATACAGATCGGCAGCGGCGTCCAGCACCGCGTTGTGAGTTCGACGGCGTCGTCGGTCGGAAGGCTCGATAAGCGGTGCGGTCATACCCGAACCGTAATTCACCTATGTTTTCGTAGTCAAATTATGTTTTCATAGTCTGACTACGACTTGCTAGGAGATCGCAATGCCTAAACCGACCACCGGCACCGACACTGAATCGACTACCGGCACCGAGACAATGCGCGCCCTGTTCCCGACATCACCGTTCATCTCGACGCTCGGCGTGCGGATCATCGACCTCGGAGAAGGGACCGCCCACCTGCGCATGCCCTTCCGTGACGCCAACACCACGGTCGGCCCGATGGTCCACGGCGGCGCGATCAGCGCATGCGTCGATCTCGGCATCATGGCGGCCGCATGGGCGGGTGACGGACCAGTCCCGGAGCAGCTGCGCGGCGTCACCGTGTCCATGTCGGTCAACTTCATCGCACCGGCGATGAACGACGACATCGACATCGTCGCCACCCGATTGCGGCGCGGCCGCCGACTATCGCACTGCGCCGTCGAGATCCGCACACGAACGGACGATCAGCTCGTAGCGACCGGCGCAGGCGTCTACCAAGTCGGCTGACTCGACTCGCGGATCAATCGAGGATGTCGCGGACCACACCGTCGGCGAGCAACCGCCCGCGATCAGTGAGCACATAAGCGTCCCCGCGGCGCACGAGCAGGCCGGCCGCTACAGAGACGTCGGCCCGCATGCGCTCACGATCGTCGAGTACAGCGCGGGCCAGCCCGTCGCGCATCCGCAAGCGCAGCATCACCGCCTCGGTGTGCATGTCCTCGGCGGTCAGGATCTCGTGTCCCGCGACGGGCAATGCGCCGCTCGCCAGCGACGCCGAATAGGTGGCCGGATGCTTCTGGTTCCACCACCGCACGCCCCTCACGTGCGAATGTGCGCCGGGACCGACGCCCCACCAGTCGTCGCTTCGCCAATACATCTCGTTGTGCCTGCACGCCGACTCGGTCTCCGGCAGACCTGAATCCCGTTGCGCGCGAGACCAGTTCGAGACTTCGTACCACGTGAGTCCGGCCTGCGTGAGTCGCTCGTCCAGCATCTCGTAGCGAGCGGCGAGGACATCATCGTCGGGCATCGGCACCTCACCGCGCCGCACCTTCCTCGCGAACGCCGTTCCGTCCTCGACGATCAATGCGTATGCCGAGACATGATCAATCGGCACCGACAGAACCGCGTCGATGGACGCGGCGAGATCGTCGTCACTCTCCCCCGGCGTCCCGTAGATCAGATCCATGTTGAGGTGTTCGAACCCGGCGTCGGCCGCCTCGCGCGCGGCGGCGAGTGCGCGACCGGGCGTATGCGTGCGTTCCAGGACCGCCAGGACGTGGCGGGCCGCCGACTGCATCCCCAGCGAGATCCGGGTGTAGCCGGCGCCTCGGAGCGTCGCGAAGAACTCCGGCGACGTCGACTCCGGATTCGACTCGGTCGTCACCTCGGCGCCGTGCGCCAGATCGAATGAGTCGCGGACCGCGCCGAGCAGATCTGCGAGACCGTCGCCGCCGAGCAACGACGGCGTGCCACCACCGACGAATACTGTAGAGACCTTCCTCACAGGCGAGAGCAGCTCCGCGGCGGCGTCGAGTTCCCGGCGAACCCCCTCCATCCATGACTGCGGCGACGATGACGAACCTAGTTCGCCAGCGGTATAGGTGTTGAAGTCGCAGTAGCCGCACCGCGTCGCACAGAACGGGACGTGCAGGTAAAGGCCGAACGGACGGCCCTCATCGACGTCATGAAGGGCTGCCAGAGCCTGGTCTGAAAGCGCCTCGGGGGCCTGTCGGATCGCCACACCTCTATGATGACGCACCGCGGCGTCTCGCCTGTGTTCGACCAGCAGACGGGACCGGCTCGACCCACAAAAGGACTTAATCCTCACCGTGAGGCAAAATATCCCCAAGTAGACGCGTTACATCGGATCGTGGCATGATGGAGAGCGTGACTTTCCCCGGAGTGTGGCTCGCCGAACGGCGGCACATTGATCTCAAGCGCGTCAACAGCGCATTCTGTCGGCTCTGACCGACGGCCACTCCGGCTACGCTGCCCTCTTGCGGTACGCCGAGTTCACGTCACTTCACCCCTGAGTACCAGCCCACAGCAGTGCTGCCCTGTCCGCAGCATGCCATCAGGAGATCCGATGACGCTCACGTCAACCGAGTCGGCCGACCAGGCCGCGCAGGCCGCCGCGCCGCGCAAGCGGGCCCGGCCAACCAAGCGAAAGTCCGAGGGCCAGTGGGCCCTCGGCTATCGAACCCCGCTCAACCCGAACGAGCAGTCCAAGCGTGACGACAACCCGCTGAACGTGCGACGACGCATCCTCGACACGTATCAGCACGTCGGGTTCGACGGCATCGACAAAGCCGATCTCCGTGGCCGCTTCCGTTGGATGGGCTTGTACACGCAGCGCGCCGACGGCTACGACGGCACGTACACCCACGATGACAACATCGACATCCTCGAGGCCCCGTACTTCATGATGCGTGTGCGCACCGACGGTGGACAACTGTCCATCCCGCAGGTCCGCGCACTGGCAGGCATCTCGCGCGACTTCGCCCGCGGCACCGCCGACGTCACCGACCGCCAGAACATCCAGTACCACTGGATCGAGATCGAGAACGTCCCGGAGATCTGGCGTCGCCTCGAAGAAGTCGGCCTCGAGACCACCGAAGCGTGCGGCGACTGCCCTCGCGGCATGCTCGGCTCCCCACTCGCGGGCCTCTCTGTCGACGAGGTCCTCGACGGGAGCCCGGCGCTCGCCGAGATCAAACGGCGCTACGTCGGCGACCCCGAGTACTCGAACCTCCCCCGCAAGTTCAAGACGGCGATCTCCGGGTTGCAGGACGTCGTCCACGAGATCAACGACGTCAGCTTCGTCGGCGTCGAACACCCCGAACACGGTCCCGGACTGGACCTCTGGGTCGGCGGCGGCCTCTCGACCAACCCGATGCTCGCCAAGCGTCTCGGCGTGTGGGTGCCGCTCGACGAGGTCCCGGACGTCTGGGAGGGTGTCGTCGCGATCTTCCGCGACTACGGCTACCGCCGACTGCGTTCCAAGGCGCGTCTCAAGTTCCTGATGAAGGATTGGGGTCCGGAGAAGTTCCGTCAGGTCCTCGAAGACGAGTACTTGCACCGCAAGCTCGTCGACGGGCCGGCACCCGAGGCACCGAAACAGCCGATCGACCACGTCGGCGTCACCAAGCAGAAGAACGGTCAGTACGCGGTCGGCTTCTCGGCAGTGTCCGGTCGACTCTCGGACGTGGTTCTCGACGCGATCGCCGACGCCGCCGAGACCGCTGGCAGCGACAGCGTCCGCCTCACCCCGTACCAGAAGCTCGTCGTCGTCAACGTCAGCGAAGACAAGATCGCCGGTCTCGACGAGGCGCTCACCGCCGTCGGCCTGCAGTCGCGTCCCTCGGTGTGGCGCCGCAACCTGATCGCCTGCACGGGTCTGGAGTACTGCAAGCTCTCGTTCACCGAAACCCGCAGCCGATCCCAGGCGCTCGTCCCGGAGATGGAGAGCCGCCTCGCCGAACTCAACAAAGACCTCGACGTTCCGATCACCATCAACTTCAACGGATGCCCGAACTCGTGCGCTCGCGTCCAGGTGGCCGACATCGGTCTCAAGGGCCAGCTCATCGATGACGACGGCACCCCGG
Source organism: Gordonia abscondita (assembly GCF_032711245.1). Classification (GTDB taxonomy): domain Bacteria; phylum Actinomycetota; class Actinomycetes; order Mycobacteriales; family Mycobacteriaceae; genus Gordonia. The sequence continues at coordinate 2,810,211 of NZ_CP128986.1, read as the reverse complement.
TCGAAGGCTTCCAAGTCCATCTCGGCGGCAGCCTCGGCTTCGACAGCGGCTTCGGCCGAAAGCTGCGTCAACACAAGATTTACGCGTCCGAAGCGACCGACTACATCGAGCGCGTCGTCCGCAACTTCGTCACCGAGCGCAACGACGGCGAACGCTTCGCCGAGTGGGCCGTCCGCGCCGACGACGAGAAGCTCAGGTAGGAGGAATTGTGAGTACTGATCTCGACTCCGCTCGATCGGCAGCCGGGTCCGCTCGATCGATCGACGAACTGCGTGCGATCGCGCAAGCGGGAGCGCAGCAGCTCGGGCCGGACGCGTCCGCCGAGGAACTGCTCCGGTGGACCGCCGAAACCTTCGGCACCGATTTCGTGATCGCTGCGAACATGCAGGACGCGGTCCTCATCGACGTCGCCAAGAAGGCTATCGACCCGGCGACGATCGACGGGCAGCAGCTCAAAGCACTGTTCCTCGACACCGGGTACCACTTCGCCGAGACCCTCGGCACCCGCGATGCGGTGACTGCCGTGTACGACCTCGACCTCATCAATGTCACCCCCGAGCAGACTGTCGAACAGCAGGACGAGTTGCTCGGCAAGAACCTGTTCGCGTCCCAGCCCGGCGAATGCTGCCGACTGCGCAAGGTGGTCCCACTCAAGGCGTCGCTCGCACCGTTCAGCGCCTGGATCACCGGTATCCGCCGCGTCGAAGCCCCCACGCGCGCTAATGCGCCGCTGATCTCGTTCGACGAAGGCTTCGGGCTCGTCAAGATCAACCCGCTCGCCGCATGGTCGGACGAAGAGTTCCAGGAATACATCGACGCGAACGGCGTCCTCGTCAACCCATTGGTCGACGAGGGCTACCCCTCCATCGGGTGCGAGCCGTGCACCGTCAAACCTAAGGCCGGAGAAGATCCGCGCAGCGGCCGTTGGGCCGGGCGCACCAAGACAGAATGCGGGTTGCACGCGTCATGACCATTTCCGATGAATCCCCTCTCACTCCGCTCGTCCGGCCGACGGCCGTGGACACGTCGGCTGACGAATTCACTACCCTCGACGCGCTCGAGTCGGAGTCGATCCACATTTTCCGCGAGGTCGCGGGCGAGTTCGAACGCCCGGTGATCCTGTTCTCCGGCGGCAAGGACTCGACGCTCCTCCTGCATCTGGCGCTTAAGGCGTTCTGGCCGGCCCCGCTGCCGTTCTCGCTGCTGCACGTAGACACCGGGCACAACCTGCCGGAGATCATCAAGTTCCGCGACGAGATCGTCGAACGCCACAATCTGCGCCTGCACGTCGCCAAGGTCGAGGACTACCTCGCCGACGGCCGTCTCACCGAGCGGCCCGACGGAATTCGCAACCCGCTGCAGACCATCCCCCTGCTCGACGGGATTACCGAGAACCGTTTCGACGCGGTATTCGGCGGCGCCCGCCGCGACGAAGAGCGTGCCCGCGCCAAGGAGCGGATCTTCTCGCTCCGCAACGCATTCGGCCAGTGGGATCCTAAGCGGCAACGTCCCGAACTGTGGAACCTCTACAACGGTCGCCACGCTCCGGGCGAACACGTGCGCGTGTTCCCGCTGAGCAACTGGACCGAGCTGGACGTGTGGCGGTACATCGCCCGCGAGCAGGTCCTCCTCGCCCCGCTGTATTACGCGCACGAGCGTGAGGTGTACGAGCGCGACGGCATGTGGATGACGTCCGGTCCGTGGGGTGGTCCCCGCGACGGCGAGTCCGTCGACACCCGCATGGTGCGCTACCGCACCGTCGGCGACGGCTCCACCACCGGGGCCGTCCTGTCGGAGGCCGCCGACAATGAGTCCGTTCTGGCCGAGGTCGCAGCGTCGCGCCTCACCGAGCGCGGTGCCACCCGTGGCGACGACCGTGTCTCCGAGGCCGCCATGGAAGACCGCAAGCGTGAAGGATATTTCTGATGACTGCATCGAACACGGGGGTCGCCCAGGCCTCGGCTGCGCCCGCCCCGGACCTACTCCGCATCGCGACGGCGGGCAGCGTCGACGACGGCAAGTCGACACTCGTCGGCCGTCTCCTGTTCGACACGAAGTCGGTGCTCGCCGACCAGATCGACGCCGTCACCAAAGCTTCCGTCGACCGCGGTATGGACACTCCCGATTTGTCTCTGCTGGTCGACGGTCTGCGCGCCGAGCGTGAGCAGGGCATCACGATCGACGTCGCCTACCGTTACTTCGCGACGCCGAACCGGTCGTTCGTCCTCGCCGACACCCCCGGCCACGTCCAGTACACCCGCAACACGGTGTCCGGCGCATCCACCGCGCAACTCGTGATCCTGCTCGTCGACGCCCGCAGCGGTGTGGTCGCGCAGACTCGGCGCCACGCGGCGGTCATGGCACTACTCGGTGTGCCGCGCCTGGTATTGGCGGTCAACAAGATCGATCTCGTCGACAATGCCGCCGAGGTGTTCGCGCAGATCTCGGCCGACTTCAACTCGGTCACCGCGGCGCTCGGCTACACGCCAGATCAGGTGCAGGAGATCCCGGTATCAGCTCTGCACGGCGACAACGTCGCCATCAGGTCGGAGAACACGCCGTACTACGACGGGCCGACCCTGATCGAGCACCTGGAGACGGTGCCGAACGTGATCGACCGCAGCGATGTCGGACTTCGCTTTCCGGTGCAGTACGTGATCCGTCCCCGCACGCCCGAGTACTTGGATTACCGCGGGTACGCCGGCCAGATCGCGGCCGGTCGGGTATCGGTCGGCGACGAGATCGTCGTCCAGCCGTCGGGCGTCCGTTCGACGATCGCCAAGATCGATACGGCGGACGGCGAACTGCAGACGGCACATACCGGACGTAGCGTCACCCTGCTGCTAACCGACGACATCGACGTCTCGCGCGGCGACCTCATCGCATCGGTGGGCGACGCACCCGAAGCCGCGCAGCAGTTCACCGCCACAGTCTGCTGGCTGGCCGAGAAGGCGTTGCGCCCGGGCGCACGGCTGCTTCTCAAGCACGGTACGAGGACGACGCAGGTCATCATCGGGTCCCTCGACGCACTGTTCGACGAGCAGAATCTGACCGTGATCGACGCGCCGGAAACGGTGGAGCTCAACCAGATCGGACGCATCTCACTGATGACGGCCGAGCCGATCGCCGCCGACGACTACCAGGTCGACCGGGAGTCGGGCAGCTTCCTGATCATCGACCCGCAGGGCGGCAATACGCTCGGAGCCGGACTTATCGGGGACGCGCTGGCACCGCTGCACCTGCCCGAGGCTGCAGCAGTCTGATGGCGCCCACTCTCGTGCTGGCCTCGCACGGCAGCCGAGACCCTCGATTCGATGCGACCGCCCGCCGGGTGGCCGACACGGTCCGCGTCGCGCTGCCCGGCGTGCGCGTCGAATCGGCCTATCTCGATTTGACCGCGCCGCTGATCGGCGACGTCCTCGCTGGGCTGTCCGGTGCGGTTGTCGTCGTTCCGCTGCTGTTCGGCAATGGTTTCCACGGCAAGGTCGACTTGCCGGGCATCGTCGCGGACGCGTGTGCGTCGAACTCGTCGCTGTCGGTGCGCCAGACCGACGTCGTCGGCGTCCATTCGCCGGTCCCGGTCCTCGTCGACCGCCTCACCGAGGCAGGCTTGCGTGGCGACGACGGAGTCCTCATGATCGCCGTCGGCTCCTCCGATCCTGGATCGGACGCGTCGATCTCGGCCCGCGCCGATGAACTCGCCTCGACACTCGGGCAGCCCGTCGAGTTGGTGTTCGCGACACGGATCGGGCGTGACGGAGCAGCGGTGCGAAACGCCGTCGGCTCCCTGCTAGCCCGCGGCTGTGCGCGGGTCGCGTTGAGCCCACTGTTCCTGTCGGCCGGGCTCCTCACCGAACGCGTGGAACATGCCCTCGATGCGCTCGACTCGCCCGCCGTAGTCGCGGGCCCGGTCGGCGCTCATCCGGCATTGATCGACGCCATCGCCGCGTCGTACGTGCAGCACGCGACGACAGTCTCGGTGTAGCTTTCCGTCACTGGTCGTGGAAGATCCCGTCGAGGTATTCGCCGATGTCGTCGACGGCGGTCTTGCCGAGGCTTGCGACGCCGGCAAGATTGGCGACGAAGGCGTGGATCTGCCCGTCGTAGCGGCGAGCCTGAACCGGGACGCCCGCATCGGCGAGACGCTGTGCGTACGCCTCGCCCTGGTCGCGGATCGGATCGTATTCGGCGGTTACGACGAAAGCGGGCGCCGCCCCCGACAAGTCGTCGACGAGCATCGGCGACGCCCGCCAATCCTTTGGGTCGGACGGATAGTTCTTGCCGAACCAGCGCAGCAAGTCGACCGTGAGGAACTTACCCTCTCCGTTCTCCTTGAGCGACGGATACGGCTTGGAGATGTCCGCCGCCGGGTAGATCAGCACCTGCCCGGCCAGCCTGCGTCGATTGTCACGGGCGTCGATCGCGACGACAGCGGCCAGAGTGCCGCCCGCACTGTCGCCCGCCACGGCGATGCGCGACGGATCGCCACCCAACTCGGCCGCATGATCGCCGACCCAGCGGGTCACCGCGATCGCGTCGTCGGACGCTGCCGGGAACGCACTTTCCGGTCCTTTTCGATAGTCGACCGAGACGACGACCGCGCCGACTTGAGCACACCAGATCGTGCACGGGCCGTGCACCGACTCCGGCGAGCCGACAACGAACCCACCACCGGGGAAATAGACGAGCACCGGGAAAGGTCCGTCCCCCTCCGGTGTGTAGACGCGAACCGCGATGTCGCCCGCAGGCCCCGGAATCGTCCGCTCGACGACCTCACCGACCTCGACCGGCGGCAGACCCGACCGCACGCTCATCTTGTCGAACGCACGCCGCGCCTGTTCGACCGTCATCTCGTGCATCGGCGTCGCACCCGCTATCGCGTCGAGCAGAGCCTGCGTTTTCGGGTCGATCGGCATGGAACCTCCAAGGAGTTGCGGTGCGGTCGGCTCCCAGTCTGCCCCACCGATTCCGCAGCTGCGCAGACTGCCAATCCGGGGTCCGTCTCCCCGCGGGTATATCGAACGACCGACATATGCCGTGTCCGAGTAGGCGAACCTGAGCATCACCTGAGTATTGTCATCGCATGAAACTTCGTCAGTTCTTCGCAGCATTCGCGATCACGGCATCGCTCGCCACCGGCGCAACCATGCTTCCCGGCGCCGCCCCTACCGCGGACGCCGCCAGCAACTACTGGGGTGCCATCGCCTGGAACTACAACGGGCGGACCGCGTACGCCGTGAACTACCACACCCAGAACGGTGCGCAACGTGCAGCGAAAGCACGCTGCGGATCGAACTGCGGTTGGTTCACGTTCTACCGCTCGTGCGGTGCCGCGGCCTACAAGTTCACCTCGACGCGGACTCGCGTCGGAACCGCCCGCGGCTATGCGACCCGGGCCGGCGCCCAGCGCGCGGCCAAACGTCAAGCAGGTCCCGGCTCCCACATCCGGGCATGGGCCTGCACCGCGGGACGGTAGCCGTTCGTCAATCCAGTTCGGGAACCTTGGTCGCCCGCGCGTAGATCTCCTCGCCCGCGAGGAGATTCAACGCGTTCTGGTCGCCACGCGTGATCTGCGCCAAGAACTCCTCGCCCGTCGTCGCAGCCTTCAACTCGACACGCGTCTCGAAGCCGAGATTCACCACCCGGAGAATCTCGGCTTTGACGACTCCGGTGTCCAATGACGAGTCCGGCCCAGGGAACACCATCTCCGGCGTCCGCCCCAACCGGATGTCGTGCGGACGGACCAATTCGCCGTTCAACTTGGACACCGAACCGAGGAACGACGCGACGAACACGTTGTCCGGGTGGTCGTAGAGTTCGTCCGGCGCGCCGATCTGTTCGATCCGCCCCTTATTGAGGATCGCGATCCGGTCGGAGACGTCCAACGCCTCCTGCTGATCGTGCGTGACGAGCACCGTGGTGACGTGAACCTCGTCGTGCAGCTTCCGCAACCATCTACGCAGGTCTTCACGAACCTTCGCGTCAAGCGCCCCGAACGGCTCATCGAGCAACAGCACCTGCGGGTCGACGGCCAGTGCCCGCGCCAACGCCATCCGCTGCCGCTGACCGCCGGACAACTGCGCCGGGTACCGTTTCTGGAAGACGGTCAATCCGACGATCTCCAGCAGTTCGTCGACCTTGTTCTCGATCTCGTTCTTCGGCCGCTTGCGGATCTTCAGCCCGAACGCGATGTTCTCGCGCACCGTCAGATGTTTGAACGCCGCGTAATGCTGGAACACGAAACCGATGTCGCGTTGCTGCGGCGACGCCTTCGACACGTCACGATCGTTGATCTTGACCGTGCCCGAATCGAGCGTGTCCAGGCCTGCGATCGCCCGCAGCAGCGTCGACTTGCCGGACCCCGACGGCCCGAGAAGCGACGTCAGAGACCCCTCCGGGATGTCGATCGACACATTGTCGAGCGCCGCGAACTCCCCGTACCTCTTATTAGCACCGATCACCGAGATGGACATGTCAGTTCTTCTCCTCTTCGACGATCGACGCGCTCGCGTCGGCCACCCGTCCTTGTACGCGTCGTTCGACGATGGTCATGACGACCAGCACGACGATCGCCACCAGCATCAGCAGAGTCGCGGCTGCGTACGCGCCGAACTCGTTGTAGTCATCGGTGTACCGAGAGTGCACCAACAGAGTCAGCGTCTGGGAGACGCCTGGAAAGTTCGACGACACCATGGTGACGGCGCCGTACTCGCCGAGTGCGCGAGCCACGGTCAGCACCACACCGTAGGTCAGGCCCCACCGGATGGCGGGCAGGGTGATCCGCCAGAACGTCTGCCATCCCGTGGCGCCGAGCGTCGCGGCGGCCTCTTCCTGTTCGGTACCGATCTCCCGGAGCACCGGTTCCACTTCGCGCACCACGAACGGCAACGTCACGAACGTCGTCGCCAACACCATGCCCGGTAGGCCGAAGATTATCCGGATGCCAAGCGACTCGAGACCGCCGAACCAACCGTCCGCGCCCCACAAGGCGATCAACGCAACGCCGACGACCACCGGGGAAACAGCGAACGGCAGATCGACGACCGCCTGCAGAATTCCCTTGCCGCGGAAACGTCCGCGGGCAAGCGCGAGTGCCGTCACCACACCGAAAATCACATTGAGCGGGACGACGATCACAACGATCAACAGCGACAGCTGCAATGCCGAGATCGCGGCGGGCGTGGTGATCCACTCCCAGAACTGGCCGAAGCCGTGCTCGAACGACCGCCAGAAGATCAGGCCGACCGGAACAAGTAGGAGAACGAACAGATAGATCAAAGCGATACTGCGCAGCCCAAGCCGCGTCCATCTCGACACGATCATTACTCCGAGCCCTCCCGACGGGTCTGGATGCGCGAGACGACGCGCAGAACGAACAGGACGACGAAAGCGATCACCAACAGAGCGACCGAGACAGCGGCCGCGTTGACCGGCTCGTCGACCTCGATCTGCTGCTGAATGTACTGCGACGACACCTGCGTCTTACCCGGGATGTTGCCGCCGATCAGAACGACCGAACCGAACTCGCCGATCGCGCGAGTGAAGGCGAGACCCGCACCGGTCAGGATCGACGGCAGCAGGGCCGGGAGGACGATCTTGGTCCAAATGACCCGGTTGCTCGCACCGAGCACCGATGCGGCTTCTTCGACGCTGTGGTCGAGTTCCATGAGGACCGGCTGCACCTGTCGGACGACGAACGGCAGCGTCACGAACGTCAACGCGATGACCAGCGCGGGCTGAGTCGCCGACAGGTGGATGTCGATCGGGCTGTTAGGCCCGTACAGCGACAGGAGCACGAGGCTCGCGACGATCGTCGGCAGCGCGAACGGCAAGTCGATGATCGCGTTGACGAACCCCTTGCCGGGAAACTCGTCGCGGACGAGAACCCACGCGATCAACGTGCCGAAGACGACGTTGATGATCGCGACGACGAGCGACACGACCACGGTGATGCCGAGGGACTGCAGTGCAGGTCTCGCGGTGACCGCGTCCCAGAATCCGGCCGGCCCGTCGTCGAACGACTGGGCGGCGATCGCCGCCAACGGCAGCAGCACGATGATGCTCAGCCACAGTCCGGCGACGCCGACGGTCAGCCCGGTGCTCGTCCGACGCCCCTTGCTGATCCCGGCGGGGACCTCAGTGGTCTCTGCGGTACTCAACTGCCCGCCTCCTCGTCGTAGATGGCGGTGATGGCGCCGTCGGATCCGAACAGCTTCTTGTCGACGTCCTTCCAGCCACCGAGATCCTCGATCGTCGTCAGCCGTGAGATGTCGCCCGGGAAGTCGCCTCTGGTCTGGGCTGCGACCGTAGGATCGGTCGGCCGGAAACCGGCCTTCGCCCACAGCCGCTGCGCGGGCGGAGTGAACAGGTAGTCGACGAAGGTCCGCGCCGCATCCAAGTCTTTGCTCGTATTGACAACGGCGACCGGATTGTCGATGCGGAACGTGTTCGACGGAACCATGTACTCGACACGCTGCGACGCAGGCGCGCTCGCGTTGCCCCGTTCGAGCATGATCGCCTCGTTCTCGTAGCTGATCAGCACGTCGCCCTGCCCCTGCTGGAACGTCGTAGTCGCCTCACGTCCCGACTTCGGGAGCACGTGAATGTGGTCGCGCACCAGGTCCCGGACGTACCCGAGACCGGCATCCGGGTTCTTCCCGGCGTCGCTCGTCGCAGCGTACGGCGCGAGGAGATTCCATTTGGCCGAACCGGAGCTGCCGGGGTTCGGGGTGACGACCTCGACTCCCGGCTTGAGCAGATCATTCCAGGAGTGGATGTTCTTCGGATTACCCTCGCGGACGACGAGCGCGACGACCGAACCGAACGCGACCGACTTGTTCGGGTGTTGGTCCTCCCAGTCCTCGTCGACGACTCCCGCCTTGACCAGACGCGTCACGTCGGGCGCCACGGAGAAGTTGACGACATCGACGGGCAGTCCGCGGGCGGCCTTACGCGACTGGTCACCGGACGCGCCGTACGACTGGGAGAAGCCGATGTCGTGACCTTCGGGTGTCTCACGGAACGCGGGGATCACCATGTCGAAGCCGACTTTCGGGACGGCGTACGCGGCGAGGTTAACGTGCCGGCTGCCCGACGATATGTCGATGCCGCCCGGCTCGTCCGTCGATCCGCCGCCGCACGCCGCGACCGAGGCGACGAGTGCCGCGACGACCGCGAGGCAGCCGATTGTCCGGCGCGGACGCCGCATGCGCCGATGGGTCTTCTCCGAGTTCACGCGATGACGCTAACAACGTGCGAGCTGCACCTCAACGTAGAACGGCATTGCGCTCACACTGATTCGAACTCTCGCTTTCGCGTCGACGCTGGGCGTCGTCCATCCGGACCTAGAACACGTCGGGGTGCAGGCCCCGCGCGATCTTCTCCACCGCGCCGATGTTGCCGAGCGAGCCGGGGTGCAGATCGCTCTCCGCCACCGCGATGAGTCTGCCGTCTCGAACCGCGCCGAGGCTGCCGAATCTGCGTTGCAGGTAGTCCCGCGTGCGCTGCTCGTGGCGAGCGTCGGTGACCCCGAAGACGATGACCTGCGGATCACGCGAAATGATCTCCTCCGGGTTGATCTCGGCGGCGAAGAAGTCGGCGAACTCGGGCGACTTCGGATCGAAGACGTTCGCCCCGCCCGCGCGGTCGATGATGTCGGCTTCGACGCCCGCACCGATCGCGGTGAGCGAATTGCCTTCGACATACAGCTGCGCCACCGTCGGCCGGGATCGGCCGTCGATCGCCGTATCGACCGCGGCCAGACGTCGCCGACTGTCGTCGGCGAGGCGGGTGGCGGCATCGGGCACCCGCATCACCTTCCCGAGATTGTCGATGTCAGTGAGCACGTCAGTGACCTTCGCGGTACTCCGACGGTCGGCGCACCCGCCGGCAGCGATATAGGCGTGCGCGCCGCTGCGTTCGATCTGGCCGACGTCGGCGAAACCCTGTTCGGCGGTGAACTCGTAGGATGTCGGCGCGACCACCAGGTCCGGCTCCACCTCGAGGAGGGTTTCGCGTGAGGGCGGCGCATCGGCACTGAGGACGGGGACGTTCCGCGCTTGCGCCGCGACGTCCGGCGGCAAGTCGGAGACCGACGTCTGCGCCTGTCCGACGAGACGGTCACCGAGCCCGAGCCGAAGAAGCAGATCGGTCTGCGTCGGCATCATGCCGACGACCCGCTTCGGCGTCGACGCGAAGGTGAGGTCGCGTCCGCAGTCGGTGATCGTGACAGCGGAGCCCCCCTCGGCCGAGACCGTATCCGATTCGACTCCAGCGCCGCATGCGGCCAGGAAGGCGACGCCGAGGGCCGCGGTCGCCGCGCCGAACATTCGGGACGATCGGATGGCAACAGGTCTGAGTGATGTCATGGAGATTTCGCTTCCTCTACTGGAATTCTGCTGGGATACTTCTGCTGGGATTCCGTCATTGGGGTTCCGCTAGGTGGGGTGCGGCCGCCGGTCGGGTCAGTCGGCCTGTCGAAGATGAGGTGGCGGCGACCGGTGACCGGATGCGCCACGGGGGTCGCGGCCACACCGAACACGCTGTGCAGCAAATCGACGCTCATCACGTCGGCCGGTCGCCCGTGCGCTACGAGGCGACCGCCGTCGAGGACCGCGACCTCGTCGCAGACCGCGTCGACGAGATCGAGGTCGTGCAGCGCCATGAGCACAGTCCGACCCGTCTCGCGGATCAGGGCGAGCAGGTCTAGTCGATGCGCGATATCGAGATGATTCGTCGGCTCGTCGAGCACGAGGATCGGGGTCTCCTGAGCGAGGGCGCGCGCGAGCATCACTCGCTGACGTTCCCCGCCGGACAACGTCGCGACGGACCGACCGGCCAACTCGCGGCCGCCGACCCGGTCGAGACTGTCGGCGGCCACGTCGACGTCATGCGCCGAGTCGCGTCCGAACCCTCGTCCATGTGGGAGACGACCGAGCAGCACCAGGTCGCGGACCGTCATATCGAACTCGCCGGCGCTCTCCTGCGCCATCACGGCGATACGGCGGGCCAGATCGCGACGAGACAACGCCGTCACATCCGTGCCGCCGACCTCGACGCGGCCGGTCACGATCGGTATCAGACCCGCTACCGCGCGCAGCATTGTCGATTTGCCGCTGCCGTTCGGCCCGATCACACCGAGCACCGTCCCGGCAGAGGCCGACAGATCGACTGCCTCGACGACCAGACTTCCGGATCGACGGACACCGAGTCCCTGAACATCGACTCTCATCGGCCGACCCCCACCGCATCCGCGCTGTCTCGACGCAGCAGCCAGAGGAAGAACGGTGCTCCAACAATCGCGGTGAGCACACCCAACGGAACTTCGGTCGGTTGAGCCACGGTGCGTGCCGCGAGGTCGCACACCGCGAGAAACACCGCACCGCCGGATACCGCCACCGGCAGCATCCGCCGATGATCGGATCCGACCACGATCCGTGCCACGTGGGGGACAACGAGTCCGACGAAACCGATGCCGCCGGATACTGCGACCACCGAGCCGGTCAGCAGCGCCGACGCGACGAGGACCACAGTCCGCAACCGATTCACGTCGACCCCGAACGATGACGCCGCGTCGTCGCCGACGAGTAACGCGTTGAGCGATTTCGCTCGCAGCGCCGCGAACAGGCCGACGGCGCCGAGTGCGACCGCGGGCAGGACGAGATGGCCCATGGTGGCGGCGGAGACCGAACCGAGCAGGAAGAACATGATCGAGTAGACGTTCTGCGCGTCCGTCGACACGGTGAGATAGCTCGTGATCGCCGACAGGAAGGCGCCGAGCGCCACCCCCGCCAAGATCAGTCGTTGCGGCGCGATACGACCGGACTTGCTAGCGAGCAGATAGACGGCCACGGTCGCGACCAACGCACCGAAGAACGCCGACGCGCTGATCCCCACCCCACCGATCCCGACCGCACTGCCGACGCCGAAGACGATGGCACTCACCGCGCCGACCCCCGCGCCTGCCGAGACCCCAAGGATGTACGGCTCAGCGAGCGGATTGTGCACCACGGCCTGCATGAGTGCGCCGGCCAACGCCAGCGCGGCTCCGGTGAGCACCGCCAGCAACGTCCTCGGCAGCCGAAAATCCCAGACGGCACTGTCTTGAACAGCTGAAAGCGATCCGTCAGACATCCACGGCATACCCGGGATCAGGTGGCCGACGATCACCCGGGCCGCCTCCCCGACGGACACGTCGATGGTTCCGATGCTCGCCGAACCGATGACCACCAGCGGGAGCGCGAGGATGAGGACGGGCAGCAGGATCCGCGTGCGGATCGTCGCCGTCATGCGTCGGCCTCGCACGTCGTGTCGGCGGCGAACGCGAGCAGTCGCGCACCCATCGCGTGCAGTGCGTCCAAATGATTGCCGCCGTGGCCCGCGTCGTCGCGTCGCCAGAGTTCGGCGTCGCCGCCGACGTCGCGGAGCGTATCGACCACGCGGCGGGTGGCGTCGGCCGCGACCCGGGTGTCCTCGCCGAGGACGATGCCGAGGAACGCAGGCACGTTGTCTGCCCGAGCGAGCCGGCCAGCTCGATGCAATGGAGACAACGACGCCAGGCGTGCGTCCCCGGCAACCGTTCCGTCCGCGCCGAACTCGTCCGCCCACCGATGTCCGAGCGGGTGCTCGTCGAGTCTGGTCAGGTCGAGGGGCGCCGCGGTCGCGACGACGGCCGCGCACGTGTCGGGGGCGCCGAACGCGGACGATGCGGCCAGGACTCCCCCGTGAGACGCGCCTGCGAGCACAAGCAGGTCGGGCGTCGTGAGGCCGGATTCCACGAGCCCCCGCGCGACGCACGTCAGGTCGTCGACTCCGCGGCGTTTACGTGGACCGTAGCCGGCCGCCCGCCACGCGGCTCCGCGCTCACCGCCGCCCCGGACCTGTGCCACCGCATACGATCGACCGGATTCGACCCAGGCGGCCGCGGTCGGCTCGAACTCCGGTAGAGCGCACTGTCCGAACCCTCCATAGCAGGTCAGGATCATCGGCCGTGGACGGTCGTCTCCGGCTGGAGCGGCGACCGCCACCGAAAGGTCGGTGCCGTCGTCGGCCGGGACGGTCAGCCAGCGGGTGGACGTTGGGGACGCGGGACGCCGGCCACCTCGGACATCGTCGAGCCGAATCGGTGTCGGCGGCCGGGTAAAGGATTCGACCAGCACCACGAACCCATCGTGCGCGGCGGCCACCGCGCTGACGGTCACCGGACCGAGGGAATCCTCCGGGTCGATCTCGTCGATCTGGACGCCGGAGACGACCTCCGCAAGAACGCCGCGGCCGGCTCGGACGCCCGCGACGAGCAGCCGGTCCCCGGACACGGCGATACCCGTCGGGGTGATGTCCGGGTCGCACCAGTCCCAGAGGCGTCGACCGCTCGCGGGGGCGATCGCGTGCAGACCACGACCGTCGCCGTACACCGCAGCACCGTCGCAGTCGACGATCGTGGTGACGGCTCGGGCCTGAGCGATCTCTGTCTTCGTCGACCGGTCGAGGATCGTCGTCGGTCTGCCAGGTCGACTGTGGGCCAGCAACCCGTCTTCACCGCCGGGAAACAGTCTCCATCGGCCCACCGGCAGTACGTCAACACCGGCGACCCGTTCCCCGGGGACATCGACGTCGACCAGACTGCCCTCAGCGACCACTGAGAGTCGCGACGACGTCCGGTCCCAGAGCATCGGGTCGTAGCGACATCGGACGTCGCCGAATTCGATGGTTGTGCCGGATGCGACGTCGACGATCACCAGAGCCGCGTCTTCGTCGGCGCTCGCGGCGAGCTGGACCGCGATGCTGGACCGATCCGGCGCCGCCGACCAGGCGAGGATATGGCCGTCCGGTTCGAGGACCGGGACGTGATTCGCCGCGAGGTACAGGCCGCGGCGGGCCTGTCCGGGTAGTCGAACCAATTCGAATCCGTCGATCGGCAAAGATCGTCGGCCAACCCGCTCCCACCGGTGCAGAGCGGCGGCGAGCCCGGTCGTGGAGCGCGCGCGGGTCCAGGTCATCGCCGTCACCGGCCGACCAGGTCGATGGAGCCGCCGGTCCAGTGCAGCAGACCGCCTTGATCGAGCGGCGACCCGACCGCGACCGTCGTGGCCCCGTGGTCGTCGACGATGAGAATTTCGCCGTCTCCGCCGCGGGTGACCGCTATCGAGGTGCCTGCCGGGTGGACGGCTACCGACCGTCGCTGTGCAGGCGGGTCCCACGGCACCGCTCCCGGTCGCGGCGGTCGCGACATGGCTGGCAGGTCGACGGTCTGTTCCGCGATGAGATCCGTTGTCCCCGCGCCAATCACAGTCAACTCGTCGCCGTCCGGATGGATCGTGGCGACAGCGGCCCGCGAGCCGCCGAGACCGAACCGGAACGCCAACCCGGACGGCAGGCCTGCCGTGCGAGTCTGTCCGGTTGTGAGATCGACGGCAACCAGATGATTGGTCCAGTGGAGCCATTGTTCAGGATCGGCGGAACCTCCGCGGACCACGCCGAATGCGGATCCCGTCGCGGCGTCGAATCGGAGGTAGTAGGCGCGGCCGGTCACCGGCCACTCGACGACCCCGATGGGGCGAGGGACCGCCCGGTCGACGACGAACCGTTCGAGACCACGTCCGGTCGCCACCGCGAACACGCCGGACACCGGATCGACCGCAACGCCGTGCCCGTCGTCGCCGACCGCGTCGGTCACGTGGCCTGTCATACGCGGGACGTGCGGTCCGGCCGCCAAGCAGGCGTCGACTGACATCGCCTCCACGGCCCCCGGTTCGCGGTGCGCGATCACGACGTGCGATTGACCGGTGGTCTGATCGGCGACGACACCCACACCCGGTTCTCCGGCCCGACCGCGCACTCGGATGGTCCGTCCGGCGGCCAGGTCGACCACGGTGTACACGTCGCTCCACGGCCGCAGGTCCGCACCGAGCCCTGTGGTCACGGCGATGAACCGCCCGGTGTCGTCGCACGACAGGTGCTCGGCGGGGATCGCGATCGGAACGGTGCGCCGCCGCCCGCCGGTGTGCACGACGAGTTCACCGCGCAGATCGTCCGCGTACGCCCATCCACCGCCGGGAACCGCGAGCACGCCTGCGTGTTCGGCCGCCATCCCCTCGTCGACGACGGACACGTCCGAGTCGACGAGACGGTAGACGAGACCCGCACGGTGGTCGGCGACGATCAGTTCAGAGGAAGTCACCCGATGAAAGTTATTGCAATTGGTTTCCATTATCAAGTACGGTTGCGCGGGTCTGCTTCGGCAGACGCGGCCGACACCGGTCGGACCGTTCCACAACGAAAGGAAACGTCCCATGGACGCACAGCTGATCGCCGAGATCGAAGAGCCCGAGCAGTTGGCTCACCTGTCGGCAAGCCACTCGAACGCCCTCGTGGACAACCCGTTCGACTGACTCGACATCTCACGGTCGATCCGTGAGCCCGCGCCTCGGGCGGGCGGTCTCGACCCCGCTCGCCCGAGGCGTCTCGCCCGTTCACCCTCGCCAGGAGATCCCGCTTTGCCCGACCGAACAGTCGCCCCCGTCACCGGTACGGGTGCAGTAGTCTTCGACGACGAGGCCCGCGGCGACACCGTGCTGCGTACGGCCACCGGCCGATTCCACCACCTCATCGATCCCCCCGGCGACCTTGTCGCCCACCTGGCCGGCCTTGCCCACCAGAACGCGGCCCACCAGAACGCGGCCCACCCGAACGCGGACGTCGACGACTATGTGGAACGATTGCGCGACGAGATCGTTGATCGCGAGCGCGCCGACGCCCAGTCACGCTGGCCGGACCACCGGCGGAACGTCGCCGTGATCGGGTCGGGGCCGATCGTCGCCGACATCACGACGGCGCTCAACGAGATCGGCGTCCGCGTCCAACGCCACGAGCAGGCCATCGCAGTCGATCCAGCGGCCGTCGATCCGGCGGCCATCGCACTCGTCGTGGCCGTCACCGACGATCCGACCCACCTGGACCACCTCGACGATCTGCCGCGCGTCGGCGTCGCCTGGTTGCGGGCGTACCGCGAAGACTCCGTATGGTTCGTCGATCCCGTCTCCACCACGCCGAGCGATCCGTCCGCCCGGCAGGTGGCCCGACGCCGCCTCGCCGCGCAACCCGTGCCGCGGCACTCACAGGGATGGCACCGCGGCGTCCGCTCCGCCGCTCCCGAGCCGACCGCTCTCGAACGGGTCCGCGTCGCCGATCGACTCCTCGCCGTCGCCCTCGCCTGGGCCCAGGACGACCCGTTCCTGACCACTTATCGACGGACCTTGTGGAAGTACATCGCCGCGACCGGCCGCGTCTCCGAGCATCCCGTGCTTCCCTACCCAGAGCCCGCACCCCGATGACCGGGTCTTCGACGCCCATCCCGCCCGGCGCCCACGACCACATCGTCAACCTCCGCGACGGAACCGTGCTGCGCGGACTGTCGTGGACGTGCGACAACCCGGGCGGCGTCGTGGTGCTCCGCACGCCGTACGACGCCGCCCGCCACGAGTCGACCGGCCGAGCGTGGGCTCACCGCGGCTACGAATGCCTGATTCAGGACGTCCGCGGACGCTACCGATCCGGCGGATCGTGGGTGCCGTACCGCCACGAGTCCGCCGACGGCGGCGAGGTCGTCGACGCCGTCGCCGACGCCCGACCAGGCCTCCCGATCCTCGTGTACGGGGCGTCGTACGCCGCACACACCGCGCTCGAGGCCACCCAGACGGCCACCGCAGAGGTGGCCGCGGTCATCACCGCGGTCCCGGTGCTCGGCCCGGCCGAGACAACAGTCGACGCCCACGGCGCTCCACAGACCCGCCACCGCGTCGGCTGGTGGCACGAACACGGACACGGCCGGACCAGCCGGCCGCCGTTGACCGATGCCGAACTCGATGCCCGCACAACACGAGTCGACGAGGCGGGCGGACGCGCTGCCGCAACCGAATGGGGCTGGCCGGAACCGACACAACAGGCGTGGCGCGACCTCTGGTCGGCCGTCCCGGTGGACGTCGCCCGCAGATTCCGCGACATCACGTCTCCACTCCTGGTTCTCAGCGGCCATCACGACTTCTTCGACCACGACGCACGGCGCCTCGCACGCGACTGGCCGGGGCCTGCCCATTTCGCCGTCGGCCCGTGGGGACACCGAGTCGGCCGCGGGCTGAGCGCCGTCATCGACCCGTGGCTTGCTTCGCAAGGCTTGCCCGGGCGTCCGGCGCCGTGGACCTCGATCCTCCACGCCCACCGACCGACCTCGTCGACATTCGACGCCGCCGCCAACACATGGCGTCACGAAAGGACCCTCCCGTGAGCGCACCCTTGCCCGTCGCCGTCCTCGTCGATCCCGAATGCGGCGTCATCCGATCGGTGCGGGACGTGCCGCACCCGGCAGGCGCGCCGACCGCGTACACCGGCATGACAGCGGCCGTTGCCGATGCTCGTCTACTCGGTGACTGGCCCGCCGACCGCGTGTCCTTGGGAACCTCGTTCGACGACCCCGACCGCGCCTGGATCGCGGCCGTCGCCGAAGGCGTCGAACGCTACTGCGGCAACTGGCTTCCCGCCGAGTTCGGCGACGACCTCGCCGTCGCGACCCGCGCGGACCTCCTCGGACGCGGCCGGACGCCGATCGATCTCTCCGAGCTTCCCCGGTTCGCCGACTGGCAGCACGCACGAACCGGCTTCCCATATGCGCGTCTGACCGACGACACCCCGACCCTGTGGTCGAAATGCGTCGACGATCGAGGGGAGCCGGTGTGGCTGCCCGCGTCGCTCGTGCACCTCAACTGGCGGCAGGCCCGACTCCGGCACCTGCCGCGCATCCACCACCTCAACTATGCGGGCATCGCCACCGGTCAGGGCGTCGACGACGCGCGCGACCGCGGAGTCATCGAGGTCGTCGAACGCGATGCGCTGGAGGTGTGGTGGCACTTGGACGGCCCGACGGTCGGCATCGATCCCGAGAGCGTCCCCGGCTTGATCGACGATCTCGCAGGCGCCAACCTCGACGTGTCGCTGACCGTGATGCCGTCCGAGTTCGCCCCGGCAATCGCCGCGCTTGTCCACGATCCGGTGCGTGGACTGTACGCCGCCGGGTTCTCGGCGGCGCTCGATCCCGCTCAGGCTGCACGCAAAGCCGTGCTGGAAGCGGTGCACACCTGGCTGTACACGCAGGGCTGCACCGACGCCGACGGCTGGGTATTCCGCGCGGTCGGCGAAGGACTCATGGCGGCGGGCCTGCAATTGGCGTTCCGACCGGACCGGTCCTACCTGGACGCGGCGGGCCCCGAATGCGAGCGGATCGTCGACCTCGGCGCGCACGTGCAGGTCTGGCTCGATCCCCGCGTGCATGAGGAGGCTCGCCGGTTCACCGCCCCGGTCGGCGGGGTGCTTCCGCTGAACGAGGCTCCGGTGCCGCGAGTCGACATGCCGGAGGTGTATCGACGCCTGGCTGCGGGAGGTCATCGGGTGATCACCCGCGACCTGACCACCTCGGATGTCGCATTGACACCGCTCCGAGTGGTGCGGACCGTCGTCACCGGCCTGGTCCCGAATGCTCCGGCCGCCTTCTCCTACTTCGGTATGCCGCGGTTTCGGGAGTGCGCTCTCGACCGCGGATGGCGGTCCCGCTTCGATGGTCGGCCCGACGAGTTCACGCTCGTTCCGCCGCCCCACATGTGAGCCGATGATCCCCGACGACCTGGCGCGTGCGTGGACGCCCGCTGATCCAGGCCAACCCGTGCCGCCCGGCCCGCGGACCAACCCGTGGGCGGCGGTCGGTGCAGTGCCCGTCGTGGCACCGCCGCGCGTCGCCGCACTGCTGGACGGCCTCTGGAACGACGGCGGACCGCATATGCTCCCCGACGGAGCACGCTCGCACGTAGCTCGCCGACCGGTGCCGTCGGCGGGCGGCGCATACCCGGTCCAGACTCACCTCGTAGTCGGCGACGTCGGATTCGACGGGCTCGATCCCGGACGGTACGTCCTGGACGACAACTCGGCGACGCTGCTGCGCAGAGGACCGGTAGGCGCCGGATCGGACCGGACACACTTGGTGTTCACGGTCCTTCCTGGGCGGTCGTACTCACGGTACCGCCATCGATCGTGGCCGCTGTGGATCGCCGACACCGCCTACGCCGTCGCCGCTGTCGAGTTCCTGTGCGCGACACACACCCCGGTCATGCTCGGCCCCGATCGCCGGATTCGGTCGCTACTGGGATTTGCACCGGCCACCGACACGAACCGGTGGACCGACGCCGGCCTCGTTCCCGAGATAGCCCTCGCCGCTACGACTCTCTCCCACCGGACCGCGGTGTCCGAGGTTCGGCGGACGGCTTTGCGGAGTAGGCGGTCTCCCGCCGTTGCGGACTTCGCGTCCCGTATCGGCCGACAGCGGCCCACCGACGGCACGGTGACGATCGCACAGGCGTCACAGCAGCGTTGGGTGTTGGGCGCCGACCACGTGCGATCGTGGACGGTGTCGCCGACCGACGACGCGCAGACCCTGCTGGCAGCGTTGTGGTCAGTGCATCGCGCAGCGGCTCACCTGGTGTACCGGCACGCGCTCGACGGCCGTCGAACGTGCCGGCCGGTGTCCGGGACGACACTCGTCGGCGGCCGGTGGCCGGTGCACGCCGTGGCGTCACTCGATCGACGGGCGACGGAGGAACGCCGATGATGGTCGTCCGGGTGCTCTGGCGCGAAGCCGCGCGCTTCCCCACGTGGCTGGCCGGCGCCGTCGTGCTGCTGACCGCGATCTCGGCGACCTACATCGCACAAGCCATCGCGGTCGCCTGGGCGATGACCGCCGCGGTGGACGGTCGTCGGGGCGACGTCGTCGTCGCGCTCGGCGCGATCGTCGTGATCCTCGGCATCCGGGTGGCGTCGATGCTCGCCCAAACGTCGGTCGCCGCCCGACTCGGTGGCCGGGTGCGAGCCGCGATCCGTCGGCGAGCGCTCACCGCGGTGCTGTCGCCGGCGAGTCTGCACGACGAGACGGTGCGGGACGGAACGTTGCGCGCCACCGTCACCGATGGGGTCGACGGCACCGACTCCTATGTCGCCAAATACATACCGGCGCTCGCACAGCTGGCGGTCGTGTGCCCGATGGTCATCGTCGCGCTGCTGTTCTTGGCGCCGATCGCCGCGGCCGCTGTCGCTGTCGGCGTCCTCGTCGCGCTACTCGGTCCGAAGGTGTGGAGACGGCTGTCAGCGCGCCGCGGCCGCGAGCACTGGGACTCCTACGAATCGCTGAGCGCCGACCTCCTCGAATCGTTGCGCGGCATGCCGACCCTGCGTGTGCTCGGCGACGTGCCAGGTACTCGCGTCGCGATCGGCCGCCGGTCGGAGGCACTGCGGACCGCGACCGAGCGCAGCATGCGGGTCTCGCTCGCCGAGACGGGTGTCACCGACTTCGCGGTCCAAGCCGGTCTGTTCGCGGCGGCCGCCGCGGCGATCGGCGCGGCGACGACCGGGCACTCGCCCACGATGGAGGTCTACCTGGTGTTGCTTCTGGCCTCGGAGGCATTCCGGCCGGTCCGCGACCTGTCCAAGCATTGGCACGCGGGATTCCTCGGTGTGTCCGCGATCGTCGGCCTGGAGCGGATCGGCGCGTTCGACGCCGCACCGTCGGTCGTCGAACCGCAGCCCACCCGGCTGTCGGGGTCCGCGCACGAGTTGCGCGTGTCCGGGGTGTCGTTCACCTATCCGGGGGCGGCCGCACCGGTGCTCGACGAGCTGACGCTGGCCGCGACGACGGGCACCATCAGCGCGATCGTTGGCGCGTCGGGGGCCGGGAAGTCGACGCTGCTCGACGTGCTCCTCGGGTTCCTCCGCCCCGACGTCGGGTCGATCTATCTCGACGGCCGTCCGCTGCACCCCGGCGACGTCGCCGTCCTCTCACAGCACCCGGTGCTCTTCGCCGGGACAGTCGCCGACAATCTCGGCGCGGCGCGGCCAGTCACCCGCTCAGAGATGGTGGACGCCTGCCGCGACGCGGGCGTCCTCGTCGACGTCCAGCAGCTCTCCGACGGTTTCGACACCGTCGTCGCCGAGAACGGACACAACCTGTCCGGCGGTCAACGACAACGACTGGCCTTGGCTCGGGCGCTGCTCGCGGCGCGGCCGGTACTCCTCGTCGACGAGCCGACGAGCGCGTTGGACGCCGAACGTGCGGCCGGCGTCCTCGACACGCTGCACCGGGTCGCCGCGGACCGCATCGTCGTGATGGTCAGCCACCGTCCGGAGTCGCTCGCCGCCGTGCCCGACGTGTACCGCCTCGACGGCGGAGTACTCGTCAGGGAGGCCGGATGAGTAGGCCGACGTCGATGGACGCCTTCATCCGGTTGGTCCCGGCTCTCCGGCCGGAGAGGCGAGCCATGGGCTGGAGCTTCGCAACCGCGACGACGAGCGCGGCTGCCCTCGTCGCGCTGACCGTGCTCATCGCGGCCGGGGTCGGCCACGCCGTCGTCGACGGCGTCGCCCCATCAGCCTGGTGGTGGTGCGCGGTGACCTTCCTGGTGATCGCCCGGACGGTCCTGACCTGGCACGAGATGGACGTCTCGCACGCGCTCGCCTACCGGGTGCTGGCCCGGCTTCGGACCGTGCTGTTCGACGCGTACGCACGCGGTGCGGGTGCGCACCGTCGAGCACATTCGGGACGGTCCGCGAGCATCGTGATGGATGGGATCGAACGGCTCGAGTTCTTCTACGCACACACTGTCGCGCAGTTGGGCGCGTCCGTCGTCGTGTTCGTCGGCTCGGTCGCGGTGGCCGCAGCTCTCGCCCCGACCACGGCCGTCGTCACCGCGATCGGCGGTGTCCTCGTCTTGTTCACCTCGTCGGCATGGGCCCGCACCGCGCAGCGTCTCGGGGCAGCGGACGACGCGGCCCGGGAAGTCGTCTCCGTCCGGGTCGTCGATGCGCTCGGAGCGCTGCGGGAGGTCCTCTCGTACAGAATCACGCAGCCGATCGTCGACACTGTGGCCGACGCCACCGACCGCGCGAGCCTCGTGCATCGACGCCGAGAACTGATCGAGCGACGCAGCGAAGCGGTCCGTGATGTTGTCGTTACCGCGGTCACCATCGGCGTTCTCGCTGCCGCCGACGGCGCTCCGGCACTACTACCGGCACTGGTCGCGCTCGCGCTCGCGGGCGTGTCCGCAGCGTCGGACGCTGCGTCGACCCTCACTCGGCTTCACCCGTTGACCGCCGACGCAGTCCGGGTCGCCGACGAGATCGCCGCGCCGACGGCGACCCCTGAACCAGCCAGCGGAATACCCGTTCCCGACGGCCCGCTCGGCGTGGACTTCGACGGGGTGCGGTTCGCCTACGACGGTGGCCGCGACGTGATCGGGTCGTTGACGCTCCACGTGAAGGCGGGCGAGCACATCGGACTCACTGGCCCGTCCGGATCAGGAAAGAGCACCGTCCTCACCTTGGCGGCACGTCTGCGCGACCCGGTCGGCGGGCGAATCAGTCTCGTCGGCCGTACCGGTTCCGTGCCGTTGCCGGACGTCGTAGACGCCGAACTCCGTCGCGTCGTCGCCGTCGTCGATCAGGACGCGACAATGTTCTCCGGCACGGTGCGCGACAACCTTCTTCGCGGTGCTCCCCCACGCGACGACGCGGAGCTGGCCGCCGCTCTGGAGACGGTCGGCGTCGCCGATCGGATCACCCTGGACGCCGAGCTCGGGCAGTCCGGGCTACGACTGTCCGGCGGTCAACGGGCACGCCTGGCGCTGGCTCGAGCGCTGGTGCGTCGTCCTCGCGTGCTTCTCGTCGACGAAGTCACCGCGAGCCTGGACCCCGAGACTGAACGGGCCGTGTCCGCGGTACTCGCCGACTTCCCCGGAACCCTCGTCGTCGCGACGCACCGCCGCGAGACGTTGGCCCGGCTGCACCGAGTGATCAGCGTCGACCAGCTCGGCTCAGCGCAGGATCAACCACGCGATAATGACGAGAATCAATAGCGCGACGAGCGCCATGGTCACTTTGGAACGGAACATGACTTTTAGATACCCAATCCGTGATCGTCGCCCACATCGCGTCGAGAGAACGCTGCGAACACTTTGCCGACGAGATAGTTGACCCCGAAGGCGATGGCTGTCGCGAGCGGGATCGCGACCAACAGGAACACCACGAGCTGAGGGACGAACGGGAGGCCGGTGAGCCACTCCTCCACCGAGTCCCACCACGCCAGTGCTCCGCTCATGCCGTCACCCTACTCGCCGGGCGCGGCGAGACCACGCCGCGCCAACAGCGGTCCGACCTGGGCGTCGCGACCGAGCATCGTCGCGTGCGCGCGCACCGGGTCCACGCTGTCGCCGCGTGAGAGTACAGCGTCGGCGAACGCCCGGCCGAGTTCACGGTCGAGTCCACCGCCTGCCAGGAACCACTGTTCGGTCTCGGCGTCGAGCACCTCCGACCAGACGTACGAGTAGTAGCCGGACGAGTAGCCGCCCGCGAATACGTGGTTGAAATATGTGGTGCGGTAGCGCGGCGGAATCAACTCCGACCACAGGCCCACCGCCCGCAGCGCTTGCTCCTCGAAGGCGAGGACGTCGACGGGGATCTCGTCGGGACCGAGGCGATGCCAGGCGAGGTCGAGTGCAGCGGCCGCCAAATACTCGACGGTCGAGTGGGCGGTCTCGGTGGCCGTCGCGGCGCGCACCGCGTCGAGTAGGGCAGGCAGTGCTGGCTCACCTGTCCGATAGTGCTTGGCGTAGCCGCCTACGACGTCCGGGTGCAACGCCCACATCTCGTTGACCTGCGACGGGAACTCGACGAAGTCGCGGGGCACCGACGTTCCCGACTGGGAGACGTAGTCGACGTCAGAGAGCAGACCGTGAATGGCGTGGCCGAACTCGTGGAAGACCGTGACCACCTGGTCGAGCGTCAGTAGGCACTTCTCGCCGTCGTCCGGCTTGGTCAGATTCGACACGTTGACGATGATCGGCGACGTCCCGCGACTGCGGGACTGGTCGACGATATTGTTCATCCATGCGCCGCCCCGCTTGGACGGGCGGGCGAAGAAGTCACCGAGGAAGAGCCCGACGCCCGCACCGTCGCGGGTGACCTCCCACACGCGGACGTCCGGATGGTATCCGTGCAGGTCGGGACGCTCTGTCATGGTGAGCCCGTACAGCGCGTGCGCTGCCGTGAAGACACCGTCGCGCAGCACCGATTCGAGTTCGCAATACTGTTCGAACTCGTCGATGTCGACGTCCCCGCGCGCCCGCTGCGACGCGGCGAGCGCGTACGTGACGTCCCACGGCTGCAACTGGGCACCGTCGGCGACGCGGTCGAGTTCCCGGCCACTCGCAGCCATCGCCGCGCCGCCGAGGTCAGCGAGCAAGTCGGCTGCGGCCTGCGGGCTCGGAGCCGTCTGTTCGGCGATCACGTATCCGGCGTGGTCGGCGTAACCGAGGAGTCGTGCACGGCGGGCACGCAGCTCCACGATCTCGCGAACCGTGTCGCGGGTGTCATACTCATTGCCGCGCGCGCATCGACGAGTCGACGCCTCGAACACGCGTCGGCGGGCATCTGCACTGGTCAGCTTGGCGATGCTTCCTTGGCTCGTCGGCAACTCCAACGCGATGAGGTAGCCGTCGCGCCCGGCGTCGACGGCAGTCCTTCGCGCGGCAGCGATCTCGCCGTCCGACAGCCCGTCCAGGTCTGCGACGTCGTCGAACACGACCGCCGACGCATTCGTGTCGTCGAGGAGACGCTGCCCGAAATCGGTGGTCAACGTCGCCAGCCGCGACGACCACTCCCGCATCTGCGCCTGCCCCGCCTCGTTGAGCGCGGCGCCCGCACGCACAGCGTCCCGGTACCGCTGCTCGACGAGTCGACGCTGCGGCTCGGTCAGACCGGTCTCATCGCGCGCGGCGTAGACCGCCTCGATCCGCGCGAACAACCGTGGATTCATCGCGATGGCGTTGGCGTGCTCGGTGAGCCGGACCGCAAGCGTCTGCGCGATCTTCTGACGTACCGGATTGCTGTCGGGCCCTTCGAGATTGAAGAAGATCCCGTTTGCCCGCGCGAGCGCGCGCCCGGAGTTCTCCAACGCTTCGACCGTGTTGACGAACGTCGCCGGATCGGGATCGCGCGCGATGTCGTCGATCTCGGCGAGATGCTCGGCCAACGCGATGTCGTAGGCGGGCAGGAAGTCGGCGTCGGAGATGGACGCGAAGTCGGGCAGGCCGTACGGCAGACCGGAGTCGGCGAGGACCGGGTTCATCGCGTCACTTGCCCTTCGGCTTGTCGCCCGCCTCGTCGGTGGACAGCGCGGCCACGAACGCTTCCTGCGGAACCTCGACACGGCCGATGGTCTTCATGCGCTTTTTGCCTTCCTTCTGCTTCTCGAGCAGCTTCCGCTTACGGCTGATGTCACCGCCATAACATTTGGCGAGGACGTCTTTGCGGATCGCACGGATGTTCTCGCGCGCGATGACCTTCGATCCGATGGCTGCCTGCACGGGAACCTCGAACTGCTGGCGTGGGATCAGCGCCCGGAGTTTGTTTGTCATCTTGTTGCCGTACGCGTACGCGGCGTCCCTGTGGACGATGGCGCTGAACGCGTCGACGGCCTCGCCCTGCAGCAGGATGTCGACCTTCACCAGGTCGGCTTCCTGTTCGCCCGACTCCTCGTAATCGAGGCTCGCGTAACCTCGGGTCCGCGACTTGAGTGCGTCGAAGAAGTCGAAGATGATCTCGGCCATCGGCAACGTGTACCGCATTTCGACACGCGACTCCGACAGATAATCCATGCCGCCGAGTTCACCTCGCCGCGACTGACACAGTTCCATGATCGAACCGATGAACTCACTCGGCGCGATGACCGTCGTCTTCACGACCGGTTCGTAAATGTTGCGGGTCTTGCCGGTCGGCCAGTCGGACGGGTTGGTCACGACCTGCTCGGCGCCGTCGTCCATCACCACGCGGTATACGACGTTGGGGGCGGTCGAAATCAAGTTCAGGTCGAACTCGCGCTCGAGACGTTCGCGCGTGATCTCCATGTGCAGCAGACCGAGGAAGCCGCAGCGGAAACCGAACCCGAGCGCCACCGACGTCTCCGGCTCAAACGTCAGCGACGCGTCGTTGAGCTGCAGCTTCTCCAAGGCTTCACGGAGCACCGGATAGTCGGAGCCGTCCATCGGATACAGACCCGAGTAGACCATCGGACGCGGTTCCCGGTAGCCGGTCAACGGCGTCCCCGCACCGCCGCGCGCGGTGGTCACGGTGTCACCGACCTTCGATTGGCGGACATCCTTCACGCCGGTGATCAGATAACCGACCTCTCCGACGCCGAGTCCCTTGGTCGCCTTCGGTTCGGGCGAGACGATGCCGACCTCGAGCAGTTCGTGCGTGGCACCGGTCGACATCATCGAGACCTTCTCGCGCGGAACGATCCGCCCGTCCACCACGCGCACATAGGTGACGACGCCGCGGTACGTGTCGTACACCGAGTCGAAGATCATCGCGCGGGCCGGCGCGTCCGCGTCGCCGACGGGTGCCGGAATCTGGCGGATCGCCTCGTTGAGCAGCGCCGAGACGCCTTCACCCGTCTTGCCGGAGACGCGCAGCACGTCCTCTGGTTCACAGCCGATGATGTGCGCGATCTCGGACGCGTACCGGTCGGGGTCCGCCGCGGGCAAGTCGATCTTGTTCAGGACTGGAATGATCGTCAGATCGTTGTCCATCGCCAGATACAGGTTGGCGAGCGTCTGCGCTTCGATCCCCTGCGCCGCGTCGACCAGCAGGATCGCACCCTCGCACGCTTCGAGCGCACGGGAGACCTCGTAAGTGAAGTCGACGTGCCCAGGCGTGTCGATGAGGTGGATGACGTACTCCTCGCCGTCCACCACCCACGGGAGGCGCACGTTCTGCGCCTTGATGGTGATGCCGCGTTCGCGTTCGATGTCCATGCGGTCGAGGTACTGCGCACGCATCGCCCGCTCCTCGACCACGCCGGTCAGCTGCAGCATGCGGTCCGCCAGTGTGGACTTACCGTGGTCGATGTGCGCGATGATGCAGAAGTTCCTGATTTTCGCGGGATCGGTGAACGTCGTGTCTGCGAAGCTGGGAATCGAACTCACTCCTCGGGCGGCGGGGCCGGACCGGGTCCGGCACACAAATCACCCTCCAGTTTCGCACGTCGACCCGGCGGGCGACGATTCACCGACGTACGGACGTGACGGTAATGTCGCCGGCGTGACGAACGCCACCACTGTGACTGCCGGATCCGTTGTCGCCGACCTCGATTCGCCTGACGATCCGGTCGGTCTGATCGTGCTCGCCCACGGTGCGGGCAGCGACCGGCAGTCCGTGCTCCTTCGCGTGCTCGGCGACGCGCTGGTCGACCGCGGGTTCGCGGTCGCGCGAATCGACCTCCCCTACCGCCAGCTCCGACCGAAGGGACCACCGTCGCCGTCGAAGGCAGCGGCCGATCGGGACGGTATCGCGGCCGCGGCCGCGCTGCTCCGTCAGAAGGTCGGCGGGGACGGTCCGGTGATCGTGGGTGGACAGTCGTATGGCGGGCGCCAGGCATCGATGGCCGCGGCCGACGATCCGAGGATCGCCGACGGCCTGCTCCTCACCTCGTATCCGCTGCATCCGCCGGGGAAGCCGGAGAAGGTGCGGACCGAGCATCTCCCGCGGATCACGGTCCCGACGCTCATCGTGCACGGCAGATCAGACGCGTTCGGCACGTCCGATGAGTTCGCGGCCGTGCTGCCCACATTCGGCGGACCGGTACGGCTCGTCGAGATCGAGAAGGCCGACCACAGTCTGAAACCCGACCGCAGCGGCGTCGGACCCACCGCGGCGGACGCGGTCGACGACTGGCTGCTTCCCGCAGCGCGAGAGTTTGCAGCGAGCCGATGACCGGGTCCGATCGCGCTCGCACCTGAATGTCGACGGCTAGCGTCGAAGCGCCTGCGCTCGACGTCGGACGGCGCGCACCACATTGCCGACTCGCGTCTTCAAGCGGACCGGCGGATCGACGATCGTCGACGCCTTGACCCATTGGGCGATCGCGTCGAGTGCCGCGTCGAACACCTGCTGGTCGGTGACCGGCGGCGCGTCGGTGCCACCGGTCGTGACGCGCAGGTCGTCGACCGTCCCCGACACCGGATATCCGCCTGCGATGACGGCCGCGACGAGTTCCTCGGAGTAGTCGGTGACCCACGCGAGCTGGTCGGCGGCCAATCCGATGGGTGCGCCGCCGTCGACGTTGGACATCACCTCGTGGATGAGGACGCTTTTGACGAGCCGCTCGTATCGACTCCATTCGACGTCGGTCGGCTGAAGCCGCGTGTTGAGGCGGCGTAGGAACTCGGTCTGGGACGCCGACAGCGAACTGTTGTCGCTGACTGGCGGCTCCGGGAGGACGACCGGATCGATGTCGACGACGCGCAGAAACCGTTCCCACAGTCCGTCGCCGGGTGCGGCGGCCCCTTTGGCGGGGACGGTCACGATGTGGACGCGGTCAGCTCCGACGACCGACGACCAATCCGCGAGGATACGTCGATAGTCCTGGAACTCCCAGAACGGTTCGTCACCTGACGCGTCGGGCCCCCCGCTGATCGACGAGAGAAACTCGTCGAGGGTCGCGCGACGCTGATTCTTGACATTCTCCTGCCACACCGACGGAACTTGCCGCCCGAGGTCGCGCACCGTGAGGACCGCGTGTACTTCGTCGGCGAACGACAGGTCGTCGACCAGTGCGCGGATCCGGTCAGGTCCGGCGTTGGCGAACAACTCGTGCGAGACGAGGGAGCGTCGCGGCCATGCGCGCATCTGCTCGATCATGGCAGGCCATGCGTCGGCGTGTTCAGGTCGCGCCCAGTCGAGATATCGCTCGGGCTGCAGGTGGGTCGCGGCATGGAAGTGGTCGTCCATGGTGACGCCCGGATACAACAGGCCTGCGGCCATCGCGTGATCCCGATTTCGCCAGAGACGACCCTGGATGTGGGTCGTGCCGGTCTTCGGCAGACCGACGTGGACGTAGACGACTGACATGCCTGCCACCCTATTAGGATCACGGTGAGCCGAATCCGCTCGGCTCGCTCGTCCTCACGATTTGGGTGGCTACCCCGGCGCTGGTATCGTTGACCGCTGTTGCGCTTGACGCCGACTTCTCGGTCGCGGAGCGCTGCCCAGAACACAGTACGGACGGCCGAACGGCCGCTGACAACGACGAGAAGGAATTCGCGTGGCAAACATCAAGTCGCAGATCAAGCGGAACAAGACCAACGAGGTGCGCCGTCAGCGCAACCAGTCGATCAAGTCGGCCCTGCGCACTTCGATCCGCACGTTCCGCGAGACCGTCGCCACCGGCGACAAGGACAAGTCGGCCGAGATGCTCCTCGACACGAGCAAGCAGCTCGACAAGGCCGCGTCCAAGGGCGTCATCCACAAGAACCAGGCCGCCAACAAGAAGTCGGCCATGGCTGTGGCAGTCAACAAGCTCTGACGTTTCGCGGGCTCCGGCCCGCAGCTTGACGATCTTCATATGTAGTACGGAAAGAACCCCGACGGTGTCCACGCGGCCGTCGGGGTTCTTTCCGTGTCGATTGATCCGTCCCTTATCGTCCCCGCCTCGGCCGCAACTGCGCGACCTGTGACACTGCACGTTCGACGGCGTAATCCATGTCGGCGGCTTGGCCTTTCACGTCGCCGTTGAGGTCGGCGACGACGAGCATCGCCTTCCCGATCGACTCGGAGTCCCATGCGCGCGCCTGACCCTGGATCTTGCCGATACGCCCCGGCGGCATGCCGAGCTCGGATGCGATCGAATACTTGTCGGTGCCACCGAGTGAACGGACGCGGGCGATCCCGAACACGGCTTCGGCGAGGGCGTCGGCGAGCAGCACGCGTGCGGTTCCACGATGCGCAGCCCAGGCAAGCGATTCCATCGCACCGGCGAGATCGCCAGTGACGGCCTTGTCGGCGACTTCGAAGCCGGTCACTTCGGCACGTCCGGTGTAGTAGGTCCGCACCGCGACTGCGTCGACTCTCCCGCCTGTGTCTGCGACCAGTTGGTGACAGGCAGCAGACAGTTCGCGCAGATCGGATCCGACCATCTCGGTGACGAGTTCGACCACTTCGGCACTGACCTTGACGCCGAGTTCGCGGAACTCGGCGCGCACGAAGTCGACTCGCTCGTTCGGCCATTTCGGTGCGGTGCACGCGAACTCTTGTGCGCCTTCTTTTTTGAGGAGACCGACCATCGACTTCTGACGTCCGCCACCGGAGTGGATGACGACCATCGTGATGCCTTCGGGCACCGACTTGGCTGTCCCGACGATCAGCCCGGCAGGTTCTTTGCCCGCGGCGTCGGCCGCCTCGATGACGACGATGCGTTCGTCAGCGAACAGCGACGGGCTCAACAACTCGGCGAGTTCGGGCGCCGTGACCTCGCCAGCCCGCACTCTGGTCACTGGAACGTCGGCACCCGACTCGCGGGTTCGCTCCGCACTGATACGCGAGATCACACGTCCGGTCAGGAAGTCGTCGTCACCAAGCAGGAGAAACAGTCGATCACTCACCGGTCCATCCTTTCATCCCCGCACTGACCCGGACTCGAGCCACCTACTGCTACAACATTGACACATCCGTACGACATCTCCGCCGGACAACGGCGACACCGCTAGTCGAGCATCATTGGAATGAACATCGACAATGCGAGGTCCGGCAGCCGATTCCGATCGCCGCTCCTCTGGGGCTTGATCATCGCCGCCACCGCGGTGTCGGTCGCGCTCACCGTCGCGCTCGTGGTGACCCACCTGGAATCCGGCCCATCCAGCGCGACCCCAGCCCCGTCCGCGTCCGCCCCGTCGACATCCGCTCCTCTGGCATCGACTCCGTCGGCATCCGGCGATGTAGACGGCTACATCCCGGACAGCGACCCGATCTCGCCGTTCGCCGATGTCCCGGCGATTCAGAAGTTGGACGACGGCCTGCGCACAGCCGTTCGCTCGGCGACTCGACGGGCCCAACGTGAGGGCGTCGACGTGCGCATCACCTCAGGCTGGCGCAGTGTCGCGCTACAGGACAGACTTCGTCAACAAACCATTGAAGAGAAGGGCGAGGAGTATGCGGCGACCCATGTGAAGCCGTCGACCGAGTCCGAGCATATTCACGGTCGCGCCGTCGACATCGGACCTACCGACGCCGCCGATTGGATGAGCCGGCGCGGTGCCGAGTTCGGCCTCTGCCAGGTCTACTCGAACGAGCTATGGCATTACGAGCTGATCGCCAAAGATGGCGCGTGCCCGCCGATGCGAGCGGACTCGACCGAGTGATGGTGTTCTAAGTACACCTAGGCCCGTTCGCGCAGAATGCCGATGTGCCGCACGGCCCCAGACAACACTGGCAGAGCCTTCGGTTCAGACCAGGTGCGCAGTCCGTCAGTGCTGTCGGAGTAGAGGTACCGGCCATCGCGGTAGGAGTCGAGATACAGCCGCCAGGCGCCGTCAGGCAGCTCGACTACCGCGGGACCCTCCACCAGCGACCCCCAATCACCCGGTTTCACAAAGGAATAGCGGCCGGTCAGCGAGGACGCGACGGCGTGCTCGATGACTTTCTTCGTCTCGTTCTTGGTGAAGGCGTGGTAGGTCGACCCGATTTTGACCACCGTGGTGTCGATATGGTCGGTGCCGATGCTCAGGATCGGAACCGGCAGACTCCAGATCTGCAGCGACCGGTCCTGCGCGGTCATCACGTACGGCATGAATCCGCCCCCGGTCGACAGGGAGACGATGATGTTGACCCGACCGCCGTCGACGAACCATTCAGGCGCCCACGCCTTAGTGACGAACGGCGAGAGCGACGGGCCGTCCTTGAAACCGGCCGAGCCGGTGAAGCCGAACGGGTTCACCGGCCCCTTCCCGTCGCCGGTTCCCGGTAGGAAGGCACAGCAGAGCGGCAGGGGCCAGTTTCGCATCTGAGTCCAGGTGACGCGGTCGGCGCTGCGGGCGAAGCCGATGTTCGCACCGTCCGCAGTCGTATAGGTGACGTAGTACAGACCGTCGGTGTGCTTCATGATGCTCGCGTCTCGGATGTATCCCGACGCAGGCCGGTACGCCGCCTTCGCGGCGAGTCGGAACTGCGTGCCGTCGCCCGACTCGTACACGTCCATGTCCCGAGCGCTGGCATTGCTGAACGCGACCATCGTGTACCGCCACTGCTCCGGCGGTTCAGCACCGCTGACGCCGGGGCTCGCGAGCAGCGGTCCGACCACGGCGAGCAACACTACCGAGGCCAACGCCGCACCGGCACGCAATACAGTACTCATCGCTAAATCATGGCGACAATCATTCGTATCACCAACCCCACCAGCCACAAAGGTGCAGGATCGTTACGATTCCGGCGACCGCGACGAGCGCGCCTGCCACAACCACACCGGGCACCTCGGGCGAGACCCAACCGGGACCGCCCAGACGATCCGCAATCGCGATAAGCCACCGGACCGGCGGCCCCGTCGCACGCACCAGGAACTCGGCGAGCACACTCTGCGGGCCGTACCGCGGGCCGAGGGCTCCGACCGCCGCCGCGAGTGTCCCCACGATGCCGACCAACGGAACCACAGGGGCCGCAAGAAGATTCGCGGGCACAGCGAAGACACTGACCTGGCCGCTTATTGCGATGACGAGTGGAGTGGTCAATATCTGCGCGGCCACCGTCATCGACACCAGCGCGGCAGCCCACTCGGGAACTCCACGGTTGGTCATCGCGAAACGAATCGGCACCGACCACAGAACCAGACCGAGGGTCGCCGCCACCGACAGCGCGAATCCCGGCGCCAACGCCATCTCCGGCCACCACAAGACGACCACGATGACTGCGGCGCCGAGCGCAGGCAACGCCTGCGACCGTCTCGAAGACAGAGCCGCAGCCAACCCGACACCACCCATGACCGCCGCACGCAGCACACTGTCAGTCGGGCGCACCAAGATCACGAACCCGACCACCGCGACCACACCGACGACGAACACCGTGCGCGGCCGAGCGCCGAACGCCCGGACGCACAGCAAAACCGCACCGACCACTAACACGAGATTCGCCCCGGACACCGCTAAAAGATGCGACAGTCCGGACGCTCGGAAATTGTCACGGGTGTCCTGGTCGAGTCCGCCGGTGTCGCCCAAGATCAGGCCGGGCAGCAGCCCGCCGGACCGACCACCGAGCGCGTCGGCTGCGATCTCCCGAAGCCGGAGCCGTACGCTGCCTGCCGCGCGCTGCCACCACGGAGCGTCACCGCGCTTGCTCACGTCGCCGACCGCAGTGAGATCGGCGGCGACGAGTCGATCTCGGCCGGGCACAGCCGCCGCGGCGACCCGGATCCGCGCCGACAGCCGCTCCCCCGGCAGCAGATCACCGATGTCCGACGACGCGGCCAGCCGCGCGGCCACCGGACGTTGAACGCGCCCCGCCAGTGCCTCCACCCGGACGGCGACAGTGAATCGGTGCTGACCCGGCCAGTACATCGGGTCTCCGGCGACGGTCATCTCGACGACGGGCTTACCGACCGCGTCGGCTATCGGGGCCGCGTCGACGGCGGCGATCCGCAGCAGCACCACAACGCCCGCCGCTACGCCGACGCCGCAGACCGCGGCAACCGTCACCGCCGTCTGTCTACATCGCGCATCGCGACTGCACCATCCGGCGGTGACCGCTCCGACGGCGAGGAGTCCGACGATGATTCGCGACATGCTCGTCGGCACGAGGAGTGTCACGACGGTAGTGGCCCAGCAGGCTGCCGCAGGGGCGGCGAGCCGGAGGTCGACCATCAGCCGGCGGTGACGAGCGGGCGCAGCTTGGCTAGCCGTCCTTCTCCGATACCGTCGACCTCGGCGAGTTGATCGACCGACGAGAACGCACCGTTGGCCGCCCGCCACGCGATGATCGATTGCGCCGTCACCGGCCCCACCCCCGGCAGCGCATCGAGTTCGGCCTCGGTCGCCGTGTTCAGGTCTACCAACTTTCCCGAACCGGCCGAACCCGAACCCGACGTCCCGCCCGAAGTCGTTGTCGCCGCCGACCCGCCCGAACCCACCACCGCGCTTCGGACCTGACCGTCGCCTTTCTGTCCAACTAGGATCTGGTCGCCGTCGTGCACGATCTGTGCCAGATTCAGACTCATCGTGTCGGCGTTCGGGCGGGTGCCTCCCGCCCTCGCCAGCGCGTCGGCCACCCGAGAGTCGGTCGGCAGTCGCACAAGGCCGGGCCGGTGCACCAGACCGACCACGCTGACGACGGCCTCAGCCGACGGACTCTTCTCACTCGCGGCGACCGGAACATCGGGCGTGGACGGGGTCATCGAATCGGCCGCGTCGAAAGCCACCAAAGGGGCTGCGGGCTCGTTCTGCTTCAGCAGCGAGTAGCCGGCGAAACCGCATCCGATCAGCCCGACCAGGATCAGTCCGAGTGCCGCCGGAGGGAGCATGGTCCAGCGCCGACGGGGCGGCTCCCACTCGTCGCCCGTCTCATCGTCATCCGTCTCGTCCGGGTTCTCGTCGTCGAGACATTCGAATCCAGATGATCGGCGCGTGTTCCACGTCTGTCTACCCCGTCGGGTGTCGAGCCAGTCGGGCATCGCCGTCTCGCCCCATCGGTCGGCGATTACATCGTCGCTCTGGTCGTCGAGTTCGCCTGGCGGCACGTTGGCGCGCGCACTGATCAGTCGTGACAGTCGATCCGGCCCAGAGTCGCGGTCCCGGCCCGCCCGCAGTTCCATCCCCATGTGTGGACGGTAGGTCGGGCCGCAACATCACGAAAGGCGAGAACCGATGAAACAGCAGAACTGTGGATAGCAGGCTGTCTGTCAACAGCTGTGGCGCATCGAGAGGGTCAGTCGAGGGGGTCGAGTCCGAAGCCGAGGGCGACGCCGACGGCACCGGGGCCGACGTGCGCGCCGAGTACGGGACCGAGGTCGACGGTCAAGGACGACGTGACGTCGTCGAGGCGTTCGAGCATCGTGTCGAGGACTTCCGACGCGAGGTCCGGGTTCTGGCAGTGCTGGACGCCGAGCGTGACCGGGTCTCCGTCGGCGAGTTCGACGGCGGCGTCGACCATTTTTGCGATCGCCTTCGTCATCGTCCGGTGCCGTTCGCGCAGGGCAAGGAGTCCGTCGGACATGTGCAGGATCGGTTTGATCGACAACGCCGAACCCAACAGGTGCCCGGTCAGGCTGAGTCGGCCGCTGTTGCGCAGATTGTCGAGACTCTGCACACACATGATCGACTCCGCCGTCGCCGCGGCCCGCACCGTCGCCTCGTACACCTCGTCGCGGGACGCGCCCGACTCGGCGGCCTGTGCCGCCGCCATCGTCGTCAATCCGAGCGACACACCGACCGACCGCGAGTCGACTACGCGCACGCCACCGTCGACGGCGTCGGCGGCGAGGCGGGCCGCGCTCCACGTTCCGGAGAGTCGTCGTGACATGTGGACGGCGACCACGCCGTCACCGTCGCTGCGTTCGACCGCCTCCTCGTAGGCGCGACGCAGATCGGCAAGGCTCGCCCCCGAGGTGGTGACTCCGGAAGCTGCGATGACATCGGGCGGGACGTCGTCGCAGCCTTCGAGGTATTCGGTCCCGTCAGCGAGCGTCACGTGCAGCGGGACCTGGGTGATCGTGTGGGCGTCGGCCAGTGACACAGGCAACCGCGAGGAAGAGTCGGTGACGACGACGACAGGCACGACTACACGTTAGCCGGTGTCGGTTCCGCCGCGAGCGCTGCCTCGACGACGGGAACGGTCACTTCGGCGATCGCGGCGTGCGTTGGCACGCTCCAATGGATGCCGTCGGGATTCATCGTCGTATCCGGGTCGGCGAACGCGGACGCGGTCGTCTCGTAGAACGACACCGTCGGCAGATCATGTGCGCGCGCCCACCGTTCTATGGCGGTGGTCGTCGCGATGCGTCCAGGGTGTGCGTTGCCGTAGTAGGGACTGTCGTGCGTCGGCGGCAGGCAGACGACGATCGGCAGGTCGGGCCGCAGATGTGCGACGGCAGCGCGAACTTTCTCGTAATAGTCGACGGTCACCCGGGGTGGCAACGCCATCGGCCAGCCGAGCGGCGACAGTCGTGGCTGCAGCCACGAATAGGCGCCGCGCACACATTGACGCAACGCGGCCGGTCGGATGTATCTGATCTGTTCACGCAGTGCCGTCGGCAGCGGAGACGGCAGCGAGTCCATCCCGCCGTACGCGAGGACCAGGACGTCGGCCTGCGGGAGTTCGGCCCAGATCCGCGGATCCTGCGTCGTCGCCCACCACACGTCACGGCTCGTCCATCCGATGCGGGCGAAGAGTTCGACGCGACGCCCGACCCGCTCGCCGACGATGTTCGGCCAGATCCGCCGATCGTCGGCGGCCAGCCCGCCCGTCTCGTCGTAGTACGACAAGGAGTCCCCGAGGACAAGTACCGAACCGGACACGCGTGCTCCTAGCTGTTGGCGGCTCTGACGTTACTGGACAGCCGATTCGGCAGACGCGTTCCACACGTCGAGCCGCCACACGGGTGCGTCCGCGTCGGTCGTCGAATGCCCGGACAGCTGGACCCATGCGGTGTTCGCGAGACCGCCGAGGATCGGCCAGTTGGCGACGGGCAGCCCGAGGAGGCTCGCGGTCAACGCGGCGATGCATCCACCATGCGCCACCAGCACGACGGGGGCGTCGGGATCACCGCCATTCCCCCAGTCGTCGAGGCCCGCGACGAGTTCGGTCACCACCGGAACCATACGTGCGGCGACGTCGACGCGACTCTCGCCGCCTGGCGGCGACCACGTCGCATCGTCACGCCAGTACCGGCGCGCACCAGGCATCTCGGCGTCGACCTCGGTATGGGTCATGCCCTGCCAGTCCCCGAGCTGCGTCTCACGCAGGCGTGGATCGGTCGTGACGTCTTGACCGGTCACCGCGCCGACAGCCATGGCCGTCTCGTGTGCACGACGCAGATCCGACGCCAGGATCACCAACGGGGATCGGGTGGCCATCGACTGTCCGGCGACACGCGCCTGTTCGACGCCCAGATCCGACAGTTCGGTGTCGAGCTGACCTTGCATCCGTTGTGTCGCGTTGTAGACGGTCTGGCCGTGGCGCAGCAAGATCAGGCGGCGTACTCGCGGCGTCAGCCGCTCGACGCTGGAATCGCCCGGATCCGGTTCGCCTCTCACTCCGAGCCCGGCACGAGTTCGTCGTCGCGGTCGCCTTCGGGTCGGGCTGCGGGCTCGACACCGTCGAGCTCGACCAGCGGGCAGTCCTTCCAGAGCCGTTCCAGACCGTAGAAGTCGCGTTCGTCATCGTGCTGGACATGTACGACGAGCGCGCCGTAGTCCAGGAGCGCCCAGCGGCCCTCCCTGGTGCCTTCTCGTCGGAGCGGCTGATGGCCGGCTTCGCGCAGCTTGTCTTCGACCTCTTCGACGATCGAAGTCACCTGGCGCTCGTTGTCGGCCGACGCGATCAGAAAGATGTCGGTGATGACGAGCTGTTCGGAGACGTCGATCGCGGCGACGTTCGTCGCAAGCCGTTCGACGGCCGCGTGGGCGGCGATGGTCGCCATCGAGATGGATTCTTCAGTCGCGCTCACTGGGTTCCTTTCGGTACAGACCGTGCTTGGCGATGTACTGCACGACGCCGTCCGGTACCAGGTACCAGACGGGTCGTCCCGCAGCGGCGCGGACGCGGCAGTCGGTCGAGGAGATCGCCAGAGCGGGGATCTCGATCAGCTGCAACGACCGGGCGGGTTTGGTCGCCAGATGTTCGGTCAGATGTTTGACGTTGAGTTCGTATCCGGGTCGCGATACGCCGATGAAGTTCGCGAGCTCGAAAAGTCCTTCCCAATCATGCCAGGTCAGGATGGTCTCGAGCGCATCGGCACCGGTGATGAAGTAGAACTCGTCGTCGGGGAACGCATCGCGCAGGTCACGCAGCGTATCGACGGTGTAGGTGACCCCTTCGCGTTCGATGTCGACGCGGCTCACCGTGAACTGCGGGTTGGACGCGGTCGCGACGACCGTCATCAGATAACGGTGCTCGGCCGGGCTGACCAGCCTCGCCGGATCGGAGGCGTGCTCGCCCTCCTTCTGCCACGGCCGGCCGGTCGGAACGAAGACCACCTGGTCGAGCTTCACCCGGTCGGCGACCTCACTCGCGGCGACGAGGTGGCCGTTGTGGATCGGGTCGAACGTGCCGCCCATGACGCCGATCCGGCGCGGTCGCGCAGTCTCCGATGACATGGTCGGTGAGTTTACGCGGTGCGCCCCAATGCCACACCGGTAGCAGCCTCACACCGGCAGCAGGTCGGCGATCACGCGCCCGAGTTGATCGGCGTTGCGGCATTCGAACATGTCGACTTCGGCAGCGTAGACGCTCGCCGACGAGTCGCCCGAATCCCACGCCTGCTTACGTTCCGGGTTGAGCCAGTACGCGTTGCGGACTCGTTCGCGGATCTTCGCCAGCGAATCGGCGTGCGCCGGCCGGAAGTTGTTGCGGGCGTCACCGAGGATGAGCAGCGCGCTGCGGTGGGTCAACGAGTCCAGATACGTCTGCGCGAACCCTTTCAGCATGTGCCCGTAGTCGGAGTGCCCGTCGCGGGTGCTGATCCGCGCCGTGGACAACATCTCGGTCATCCGGGCACCGAACTGCGTGTCGTCGTTTCTGTGGGCGAAGAAGTCGGTCACCTCGTCGACCGTGTCGACGAACGCGAACACTCGCACATTGGAGAACTGCTGGCGCAGCGCGTACACGAGTTGCAAGGTGAACTGACTGAACCCGGCGACCGAACCGGAGACATCGCAGATGACGATCAGTTCGGGTTTACCCGGCCGTGGTTTACGGCGACGCAGGTCGATCGGCACACCGCCGGTCGACATCGAAGCGCGGAGGGTGGCGCGCACGTCCACGGCCGCGTGCTTGTTGCGGCGGCGCCGGAACTCCAGTTTCGACGCGAGCAGCCGCGCGATCGGGTCGATGGTGCGCCGCATCTTGACCATGTCCTGCGCGTTCGCCGAGAAGAAGTCAATGTTCTCGGGCAGCTTCGGCACCGCGTACGAGGACACCGCGTCCCGTCCGCGGACGTCCGCCATGCGACGCTGCGTCTCGGTAGTGACGGCCTCGCGCAACCGGTCGGTCGCGCCGCGGGCGGCCTGCCGGTTGAGGGCGTCGGTGCCCGCCCGTTC
The DNA here is from genome assembly GCF_032711245.1 of Gordonia abscondita. Classification (GTDB taxonomy): domain Bacteria; phylum Actinomycetota; class Actinomycetes; order Mycobacteriales; family Mycobacteriaceae; genus Gordonia. The sequence goes on along the minus strand of NZ_CP128986.1, from coordinate 2,771,056 downwards.
ACCGTCGCCCTCTTGGCCGCCAGCCATCGCGGCGGCGATCCGCGCGATCAACGTCTGCGGCGAGATCTGCGACATGGCCTGATACACCGAATACGATTCGCCGCGCGCCGACTCGTATCGCCCCATCTCGGCGACGATCGCCGCCACCAACTGGTCGAAACGTCCGTCGACCATCGCCTCCGGGTCGGCGAGGACGTCGACGACCGCTTCACGCAGTGCCTCGACGTCGACGCCGCCATCCTCGTCGCTCGGCATCTCGAACGCTTCCAGTCGCGCCGCATTGCCGAGCGGGAACCAGAGTTCGAAACACAGGTCGAACGTGTCGCGGTGGTTGTGGTCGGACAACAGGGTCGCCGCGAGTCCTTCGCGCAGCGACTCACGGTCGAGCAGGTCGAGGACGGTCATGGCCTGTCCCGCGTCGATCAGGTTCGACGGCCCGACGGTGATGCCCCGCCCGCGCAGATCCTCGACGAATCCCGTCAGCGTGTCGACGACCGCCTCGGCGCCCATACGCGTCAGCCCAGCTTCAGTTCGCGGATCGCCGTCGTCACGTCGGGACGATGCTTGAGCACGACCCCGAGCGTCTTGGCGATCAGCGATTCGTCGAGCCGTCCGCCCTTGATGGCCTCCAGCGCCGACTCTTCGCTGTTCGCGCCGTTCCCCGCGGTCATCGCGAGGAGTGTGTTGCCCCAGTCGATGGTCTCGGCGACCGACGGCTTCTTCTTGATGTCGAGTCCGCGCAGCACGCCGACGACCCGCACGAGTTCCTCGGCGACCTTCTCCGGCAGCTCCGGGACTCGTGAGGCCAGGATCTCACGTTCGAGGTTCGCGTCCGGGAAGTCGATGTACAGATATAGGCACCGACGCTTCAACGCTTCCGACAGTTCGCGGTTCGCATTCGAGGTGAGCAGCACGATGGGACGGCGTGCGGCCGCAACGGTCCCCATCTCCGGGATGGTGATCGCGAAATCGCTGAGCACCTCCAAGAGCAGACCCTCGATGTCGACGTCGGCCTTGTCGATCTCGTCGATGAGCAAGACGGTCGGCTCGGTCCGTGAGATCGCGGTCAGCAGAGGCCGCGCGAGTAGGAACTCCTCGGAGAAGATGTCGTTCTTCGTGGCGTCCCAGTTACGACTTCCGGCGGCTTGAATCGCCAGGATCTGCTTAGCGTGATTCCACTCGTAGAGCGCGCGCGCCTCATCGATGCCCTCGTAGCACTGCAGACGGATCAGTTCGGCGCCCGTCGCCTGCGCGATGGCACGAGCCAGTTCGGTCTTGCCGACCCCCGCAGGGCCTTCCACGAGGAGCGGCTTGCCGAGCCGGTCGGCGAGGAATGTCGTAGTCGACGTCGGGCCGTCGGCGAGATACCCGGTATCGGCCAGGCGTGCGGCGACGTCGGCCGCGCCGGTGAACACGGGGACGATGTCGCTGCCGCTCATGCGGGACGCACCTGTCCGTCGCCCCACACAAGCCATTTCGTGGAGGTCAGCTCGGTCAGACCCATCGGTCCGCGGGCGTGCAATTTCTGTGTCGAGATGCCGATCTCGGCGCCGAAACCGAACTGCTCGCCGTCGGTGAACGCCGTCGACGCGTTCACCATGACGGCGGCGGCGTCGACCCGCGCAGTGAACTCCTGCGCCGCTTGCAGCGATGTGGTGACGATGGCCTCGGTGTGGCCGGTGCCGTAGGTGTCGATGTGGGCGATCGCCTCGTCTAGTCCGTCGACGACCTTCACCGCGATGTCGAGGGACAGGTATTCGCGGTGCCAGTCCTCTTCGGTGGCCGGCTCCATGCCCGGCTCGTCGCCGTGGATGACGACGCCCTGGGCCTGCAGCGCCGACGTCAGCGGCGCGAGGGCGTCGGCGGCGATCGCCTTGTCGACGAGAACGGACTCGACGGTGTTGCACACACTGGGGCGACGGGTCTTCGCGTTGAGGACGATCCGGGTCGCGATGTCGACGTCGGCGTCGGCGTGCACGTAGACGTGGCAGTTGCCGGTACCGGTCTCGATGGTCGGGACGGTTGCGTCGCGGACCACGGCCGAGATCAGTCCGGCTCCGCCGCGCGGGATCACCACGTCGACCAGCCCGCGGGCCTGGATGAGCGCGGTGACACTGTCGCGGCTCTCGCTCGGCAGCAGAGCGACGGCGTCCGGGCTGACGGCGTTGTCGGACAGCACCCCGCGCACGACGTCGACGAGTGCCGCGTTCGAAGTGGCCGCCGACGATGACCCACGCAGCAGCACTGCGTTGCCCGACTTGAACGCGATTCCGAACCCGTCGACGGTCACGTTCGGGCGCGCCTCGTAGACGAAGCCGACGACACCCAGCGGCACCCGGATCTGTCGAAGGTCGAGACCGTTGGGGAGGGTCTTGCCCGTTACGACCTGCCCGACCGGATCGGGCAGCGCCGCCACCTGACGAAGTCCGCCGGTGATGCCCGCCACGCGTTCCGGGGTGAGACGAAGTCGGTCGACGAGCGCGGCCTCGGTCCCGACCTCCTCCGCGCGGGCGACGTCCTCGGCGTTGGCGGCGAGGATCGTGTCCGCGGCCGCGTCGATGGCGTCGGCGGCAGCGCGCAGGACGGTGTCCTTCTGCGCGGTGGTCAGGGTGGCGAGGCTTCGCGAAGCCTTCTTCGCTGCGGCCGCGAGACCGGTGACGGCTGCGACGACGTCGGTGTCGGTAGGTGCACTCATGAGTCCAGGTTAGCGGGGTGGCCCGACGGTTCGGCGTCGGCCGGTCCCGCGGCGGGGAGCACCACTGTGAACACCGCGCCGGCGCCCACTCCGGCGCTGGACGCCGTCACCGATCCGCCGTGCGCTTCGACGAGGACGCGGACGATCGTCAGGCCGATCCCACTCCCGCCGTCGCGCCGGGTGCGGGCGTCGTCGGCGCGGTAGAACCGGTCGAAGACGTGCGCCAGGTGCTCGGCCGCTATCCCTCGGCCGGTGTCGGCAACGGTGAACACGACGTCCGGTCCGATTTGCGCCGTCGTGGCGGTCACGGTGCCACCTGCCGGGGTGTGGCGGCGCGCGTTGTCGAACACGTTGCCGAGGACCTGGCCGATCCGGGCGGGATCGACAGTCATCGGGATATCGTCTCCGCTCGCGACCAGCGCGATCCCCGCGTCGTCGTACGACGGAGCCGCGGCCGCGACGGCCGCATCCACGAGGCGTCGCGCACCCGTCGGTTCGGGCCGGATCCGATCGATGCCCTCCTGGACTCGGGACACCGCACTCAAATCCTCCGCGAGACGGCGCAGCCGTCGCGTGCCCGTCAGGAGGACGCCGATCGTATCCGCGTCGGCGACACGGACACCGTCCTCGACGGCCTCCAGGTGCGATTCGATGGTCGCAATCGGGGTGCGCATCTCGTGCCCGAGGTCGGCGACCATCCGCCGCCGCGTCGTCTCGGTCTCGTCGAGCTGTCGCGCGAGTTCGTTGACCGCGTCGGCGAGTTCGGCGAACTCGCGGCCGAGTCCGGTCGCGTCGACCCGCGTCTCGTAGCGGCCCGCGGCGATCCTGCTTGTCGACGTCGATAGTTCCCCGACCGCCCGTTCCACGCGGCGGGCCACCCACCAGCTCAGGACTATCGCCACTACGACGGCGACTGCCGCAGCGGGCGCCCACGCGCGCAGCAGGGTGCCACGGAACGCCATCTCGATGTGGTCGGTCAGCCCGTCGTCTCCGGAGATGCCTGCCTGGTGGAGGTGTTCGTGGAACATGCTCGGCGCGATGACGACGGCGACCACGGTCGCCGTCACCAGGCACACGAGCACGACGAGCGTCGTCCCGAGGAACAGTCTGGTGCCGAACCTGGTACGTGGCGGGCGCGTCACCGGCCGGTCCCCATCCGGTAGCCGACGCCCCGAACGGTCGTCACGTAGTCGCCTCGGGCGGCGTCGTCGCCGAGTTTGCGACGCAGATGGCCGATGTGGACGTCGACGAGGTGGTCGGCTCCGTCCCACCCGGTCCGCCAGACGGCGTCGACGAGTGCACCGCGTGTGACGACAACCCCGGGATCGGCCGACAGGACGGTGAGAACGTCGAACTCCGTTCGGGTCAGATGAATCTGCGTACCGGCGACCGTCACGACGCGTGCGGCGACATCGATCGTGAGATCGCCGAACACGCGCGTCTCGCGGTCCGTCCGTACCGCCTGAGGCCCGCCGAGGCCTGCGCGGGGGCGACGGATCCGCGCTTGGACGCGGGCAGACAGTTCGCGCGGGCTGAACGGCTTCGTCATGTAGTCGTCGGCACCGACCGACAGTCCGATGAGGGTGTCGACTTCGTCGGCGCGCGCGGTCAGTATCACCACGTACGCGTCGGAGAACTCGCGTAGGCGCCTGCACACTTCGACGCCGTCGAGCCCGGGCAGACCGAGGTCGAGCACCATCACATCGGGGTCGACGCTCCGGGCTAGGTCAACGGCCTGCGCGCCGTCGCCAATCAACGTGACCTCGAATCCGTCGCGGGTCAGGTACGACGCGACGAGGCGTGCGAGATCGGGTTCGTCGTCGACGACCATCGCACGTAGGTTGTGTGCGGGTCCCGCCGCACGATCCGCGGCACCATGACGGTTCATGAGTCCATCATGGCCTTGGGTCGCCTTGAGGAAACCTTGAGGCGATGTCTGGCCGAATCCGCCGGTTTCCCAGGAAAACTCGGTGAGGTACTTCCGATGCCGCTTAGAGAGAAGGACCGCCCGATGGACGACCGCACGAAGAAGGCCCGCCCGATGACCCGCCGGACGATCGCCGCCGGAGTGGGTGCCCTGGCCGCCGTCACTGTTCTCGGAGCCTGCTCCGACTCGGGTGATGCGACGAACGACGGTCATGACGGCCATGTATCGACGACATCCATGTCGATGCCGGTATCCTCCGGAACTCAGTCACCGGGCTCGCACAACGACGCCGACGTCATGTTCGCTCAGATGATGATCCCCCACCACCGACAAGCGGTACAGATGAGCGACATCCTCCTTGACAAGGAGGGGGTGCCCGCCGATGTCCGGGAACTCGCCGAGTCGATCAAGTCCGCGCAGGCGCCCGAGGTGAAACAGCTCACCGGCTGGCTCGGCGACTGGGGCGCACCAGTGGACGCCGACATGAGCGGACATCACATGGACGGCATGGTCTCCGCCGCCGACCTCGCGAAACTCAAGAACGCTCCCGGCGCCGACGCCGCCCGCCTCTACCTCCAGCAGATGATCGGTCACCACGAAGGCGCCGTGACGATGGCGCAGACCGAGGTCGACACCGGCCAGAACTCGGACGCCGTCGCAATGGCTCGCCGCATCGTCGAAACTCAGAACACGGAGATCGACGCTATGAAGAAAATGCTCGGCTGACCGCTAGTACATCAACACCTGTCCAGCGCCGCGGCGAGGACCACACGCGACGGGTCGTCCACCGGCAAGTGGTACGTGCCCAGTACGGTGACGAACTGCACCGCGTACTGGCAGCGGAAGCCGTCGAGCGGCGGCATCCATACGGCCGGTTCGCCGTCCGACTTAGCCTGATTGCTGCCACCGTCGACGGCGACGAGATTCGCCGGATCGTTCGCGAATGCGGTGCGGAGCCCGCGCGGCCAGTCCTTCGCCCCCATGTCCCACGCGTACGCGAGCGGTACGACGTGGTCGATCTGCACTGCGGCCGACGAGCGTCCCCGCTCGAATACGACTGACCGTCCCGTGTACGGACTCGTCAGCACCCCCGACGAGACCGCACGCGGGCACGAGTCGATCGCCACCTGGCCCGACACGTCCAAGTCGCGGGCCAGGATGTCGTTGCGGGTGTCGCAGCCGTTGCCCGAGCCACGCGCATCCGAGGTGTCGGTCCACGCCGTGCCGAACGCGTCACGATCGTAAGCGGCGTCGTGCGGCGGCCTGACCGGGACCACCTCCAGCGCCGCGAACACCGTCGACGCCTGCGCGACACGGGCGGCCGGCACCTGCGGGGCGTCTCCGCGCGGCGGACCGACGCCCACCGCAACCACGACCGCCAGGACGGCGAACACCGTGACGACACCCCACTGCCCGATGGTCAAGCGCACCGCACCGTCGCGTCGACGCGCCCGCCAATCCCTCCACCGCATCGCGCCCCCCCCTAAGGTCAGACGCATGAGGCGAGTCTGCGGTTCCGGGGACCGCCTACGACTTCTCCAGGTACTCCGCGCGGGAGGGCAGGAGAATCGCGCGGACCAGGTCGGCGAGGGCCGGATGGTCGGTGAGGTCGCGGTCGGCCTCGACGATCGACTCGGAGAGGTCGCGGGCGTCGGCGATCACCTCGACGTCATCGATGAGCGAGAGGAAGCTGAGCGACGACTTACCGCCCGACTGGAGCGCACCGAGGACGTCGCCTTCGCGGCGTTGCTGAAGGTCGACCATCGCCAACTCGAACCCGTCGTTCGATGCTTCGACAGCCTTCAACCGTTCCGCCGACGCCGACAAATCGTGCGCCGCCGTCATCAGCAGGCACAGTCCGGCATGTTGTCCGCGGCCGACGCGGCCGCGCAACTGGTGCAGTTGGCTCACACCGAAACGTTCGGCGTTGACGATCGCCATGGTCGTCGCGTTCGGCACGTCGACGCCGACCTCGATGACCGTGGTGGCCACGAGCACGTCGAGTTCGCCGCGGGTGAACGCATCCATCACATCGTTCTTGTCGTCCGGGTGCATCCGACCGTGCAGCACCGCGATTCGGCGCCCGGCGAGCGGTCCGGTCTCCAGCATCTGAGCCTGTTGAAGAACGGAGACGGTGTCGTCCTCCTTCTCCTCGGCCTTCGCGCCCGCCTTCTTCCTGCTTGCCTTTTTGTTCGACTCCTCGTCGCCGATCCGGGTGCACACCACATACACCTGCCGACCGGCCTCGATCTCCTCGTTGGCCCGCTCCCAGACCCGATTGACCCAGATCGGCTTGCTCATCGGGACGACGGTCGTTTTGATCGGCTGCCGTCCGCGCGGGAGTTCGGTCATCATCGACGTGTCGAGGTCGCCGAATGTCGTCATCGCCACGGTCCGTGGGATGGGCGTCGCCGTCATGACGAGGAAGTGGGGGCGACGGTCGTCGCGCCCTTTGCCGCGCAGCACATCACGCTGTTCGACGCCGAAACGGTGCTGTTCGTCGACGACGACCATACCGAGGTCGAAGAACTCGACGTGCCCTTGCAGGAGTGCGTGCGTGCCGATCACGATGCCGGAGTCGCCGGTCACCGCGTCGAGTAGCGTCTGCCGTTTCGCGGCGGTACCGAGCGATCCGGTGAGCAGTCCGACGCGGGTCGCCCCGTCCGCGGCACCGAGCTCGCCGCCGCGCGCGAGGTCGCCGAGCATCGTCATGACCGTCCGATAATGCTGGGCGGCAAGCACTTCGGTCGGAGCGAGGATTGCACACTGGTGACCGTTATCGACGACGCGGAGCATCGCCAGCAGGGAAACCAGGGTCTTACCGGAACCGACTTCGCCTTGCAGCAGTCGGTTCATCGGGTGGTCGACCGCGAGGTCGTCGCCGATCTCGGCCAGCACCGTCCGCTGTCCAGCGGTCAGCTCGAACGGGAGTCGTTCGGCGAGTTGGTCTTCGAGTCCGCCCGGCACGTGGCGGCAGCCGATCGCCACCTCGGAGCCGAGGTCGGACCGACGTTGCGCGAGTGCGGTCTGCACGGCGAGCGCCTCATCGAACTTGAGTCGGTCCCTGGCCTGCTCCACCTGGTCCATCGACTCGGGGAGGTGGACGTTCCGGATCGCTTCGTCGCTGGTGATGAATCCTCGAGTGCTCCGCTGCTCGTCCGTCAACGGGTCGGCCGCGGGCACGGTGTCGGCGATGACCTGCCGGACGGCGCGCCAAATCTCCCACGTCTGGACGTCGCGAGTTGCGGGGTACATCGGGATGATCGCGCGGCTGAAGTGTTCGACATCGTCGGCGGTGCCGGTCAACGTCTCCGGGACATCGTCGTCACCGCCGCGTTCGTCGGCGAGGAGCTCAGCCATCATCGACGTGCCGTGCACGTCCATCCCGTCGTCGGGCAGCACCAGCCAGTCCGGGTGCGACAGCTGGATCTGGTTGTTGAAGTACTTGACCTTGCCCGCGAGAGCCACACGCACACCCGACACGAGCACCCGTTGGATGTATTTCGCGTTAAAGAAGCTCGCCTCGTAGCGGTTGTGTCCGTCGTTGACGACGATCTTGAGGAACTTGCCGTGCCGCCGCTTCATCGCGATCATCTGCGACTTTTCGATGCGCCCGATCACGGTGATCCACTCGTCGGGTTCGGGGCGTTCGGTCGCCGACACCTGGCCTTGCCGGATGTAGCGGCGCGGGACGTAGCGGAGGAGTTCGCCGACAGTCGTCAGTTCGAGGCCCGCGAGTTTCGTGACGAGTTTCGGGTCGATCGACGAGTCGGTGAGCGGTGCCGCCGTCGTCAACATCATTCGACCCCCACCTGCAACAGATGCGAGGTCTGGCCCGCCTCGTGCACCTCCAGCTCGATGCCCTGATAGTGGGCGCGGATGTGCCCTTCGATCGCTATCCGCGCGTCGTCGGCGAGGTCGGAGCCCGCGAGGACGGTCACCATCTCGCCGCCGGTCGAGAGCATCAGGTCGAGGAGTGCGGTCGCCGCCTGTGCCTGTTCCTTCGCGATGACGAGGACGTCGGAGCCGATGAGGCCGAGGGTGTCGCCGATCTCGGCGGTGCCCGCGAGGGTCATGATCTTCGACGTCGACCGGACGAGCGAACCCCACCGGGTGGCCGCGGCGGCTTCGGCCATCGCGAACGCGTCGACATCGGGTTCTTCGCCGGGATCATGGACGGCGAGTGCCGACAGGCACTGCACCATCGACATCGTCGGCAGGAACACCACCGATCGCTGCGTCGACCGGGCGTGCGCGCCGACGGTGACGAGGTCCTGCGACGACATCATCCCGTTGCCCATGACGACGACATGCGCGCTGTCGGTCGCTCGGATCGCTTCACCGAGCGTCGACGGGTGGACGCCGTGGTCGGCGCGCACGACGGATGCGCCGGCCGCGGTGAACAGTTCTTCCGCGCCGTCGCCCCGGACGAGGACCACCACGGCCCGCTTGAATCGGGGCGGCGGCTCGTTCGCGCCGGGCGTGGCCCGGTAAGCGTCGAGCATGAAACAACTGATCCGGATGTCGCGGACCGTGCCGAGCGCAAGGCCTGCTTCGACGGCGGCCCCCGGCTCATCGGTGTGGACGTGGACGGAGAACTGCTCGGACCCCGCCGAGCTGTCGCCGACGATGACGACGGAATCCCCGAGCTCACCGAGGCGGTCGCGCAGTCCGGCGATCAGCGCGGCGTCCGCCCCGTCAAGGAGGTACATGACCTCGAAGTCGGTGTCGCCGTCTGCCGAACAGTCGCCGACCTGCAGCCCGCCCGGGCCACTCAGCGAACCACGATATGCGCGGCGCTTGTTGGCGACACCGGTGACGACCGACACGAGTGCGTCGGCGAGCACCAGAAACCCGCGGGCACCCGCGTCGACAACGCCTGCCTTCGCCAGTTCGGGCAGCTGAGCGGTCGTGAGATCGAGCGCTTCGGCCGAGTTCTCCGCGACCGCGCGGACGAGATCGGCTGGCGGGCGCGCCGCGTTCTCCGACGCCGCCTGCGCGGCGACGGTCAGCAATGTCAGGACGGTCCCCTCTTTGGGTTCGGCGACGGCGCGTCGAGCCGACAGCGCGGCCAACCGGAGCCCGTTGATGCACAGCCGGTTGAATCCGAGATCGTTCTCGGCGACAGCGAGGTCGGCGGCGTCGGCGAGCCCGACGAACAACTGGGCGAGAATGATCCCGGAATTGCCTCGCGCACTCATGACAGCGGCGTCGGCGAGCGCGCGGGTGACCGTCTGCAGATCAGCGTCCACGTCGACGCCGTCGAGCGCGGTGACCGCACCGGCCATGGTGTTCGCCATGTTGCTTCCGGTGTCCGAGTCGGGGATCGGGAAGACGTTCAAATCGTTGATCTCACCGCGTGAGACCGCGAGGCCGTCCGCGCACGCGGCCGCCCAATCGCGAATGAACTGCGGATTGACCGCGGTACCGCCGTAGGCCATTAGTCCACCCCCGAAACGTAGAGTCGTGTCCGAGGTTACCGGTGCCGCCGGACACCGATGCAGCTCACTCGACCGGACAGCCAGGATTTGGCTGGGACCCGATCGCGGGTTACTCTTGTCGGGTTGCCTACTCCGGCTGCGTGATCGCTTACGCGCCGTGTGGGCGAAGAGACCAGACCATTATCTACCAAGGGAGTTCGCTATGGCTGCCGTTTGTGACGTTTGCGGCAAGGGCCCCGGATTCGGTAAGTCGGTTTCGCACTCGCACCGGCGCACCAACCGCCGCTGGAACCCGAACATCCAGTCTGTGCGTGTCGAGGTCGCCCCGGGCAACAAGAAGCGCAAGAACGTGTGCACCTCCTGCTTGAAGGCAGGCAAGACCTCCGTCTGAGGTTCGCCACCGTCTGAGGTTCACCGCGCTACACAGTTTTCCACGATCGCCGTCCGGTTCACCGGGCGGCGATCGTCGTGTCCGGACCGCTCAGTAAGCTGCCTTCCATGACTTCCCCCAGTGACTTGATCACCCTCGACGACGGAGTGCTCACGCTTCCGCTTGCCACCGCCGACAATGGGACTGCACTCGACCACGCCCTGGTGCTCGCCGCTGTCGCCGAACTCGGTCGGGTGACGCGCGGAGAGGTCGACGCGGGCGCGATCCTGCTCGCATCGACCGGCAAGAATTTCTGCGCAGGAGGGAATGTCGGCGCCTTCGCGGCGGCGGACGACCGCGCCGAATATCTACGCGGCCTCGCCGACGACCTCCACCAGATGATTGGCCTGCTGTACGAGACGGGGCTGCCGGTCGTCGCGGCGGTCACCGGGTGGGCCGCGGGCGCCGGTATGAGCATGGTGCTGCACGCCGATGTCGCGATCGGCGGAACCAAGACCAGGCTGCGTCCGGCGTACCCGGGCATCGGCTTATCACCCGACGGCGGCATGTCGTGGACGCTTCCGCGGGCGGTAGGCCCGGCGCGTGCCCGGCACCTCATCATGACCGACCAGATCATCGACGCCCAGCGCGCGCTCGACCTCGGGCTCCTCGCCGACGTCGTCGACGACGATGCGGTCATCGACACCGCTCACGCCGCGGCGGCGCGCCTCGCCGCCGGGCCGCGCGGCTCGATGGCTGCGATCCGCCGCCTCGTCCGCGACTCCGCCGACCGGACGCTCACCGACCATCTGACCGCTGAAGCGAAGTCGATCTCCGCGCTGTCGGCTTCGGCCGAGGGCGTCGAAGGCGTCGACGCGTTCATCGCCAAACGCGCACCCGACTTCGGTTCGGTGCGCTAACGCCCGTTTATGGCAGCAGCCAGTCGACCGGTTCCCCACCGAGGTCGAGCAGTTCCTCGTTCGCACGGCTGAATGGCTTCGATCCGAAGAAGCCGCGCGACGCGGACAGCGGCGACGGGTGCACCGACTCGATGGTCGGCACGTCGGGCATCCATTCGGCGAGCTTGCGCGCGTCGTTGCCCCACAAGATCGCGACGAGCGGCTCGTCGCGGGCGGCGAGCGCTTTGATCGCGCACTCGGTGACGATCTCCCAGCCTTTGCTGCGGTGTGATGCGGGTTCGCCAGGCATCACCGTGAGGACCCGGTTCAACAGTAGGACACCCTGCTGAGCCCACGGGGTGAGGTCGCCGGTCGACGGCCGAGGATGCCCGAGATCGTCGCAATACTCGGTGTAAATGTTCTGCAGAGACCGCGGCACCGGTCGCACGTCGGGCGCAACGGAGAAGCTCAAGCCGACGGCGTGCCCCGGCGTCGGATACGGATCCTGTCCGACGATGAGTACCCGGACCTCGTCGAACGGCTGGCTGAATGCCCGCAGCACGTTCGCACCCGCGGGCAAGTATCGGCGGCCCGCCTCGTTCTCGGCACGCAGGAACTCGCCCATTGCGGCGATCTGCTCGCCGACGGGCGCCAACGCCTGCGCCCACCCGGGATCGACCAGTTCATCGAGTGGCTTGGGGCTCATCCGTCGATCCTGCGCAGGTTGGCCCGGTAGAACTGGGCGTTCTGGTAGTACAGGTCGGTGTTCGCCGCCAGGTGACCTTCCGGGACGACGTGGCCGTCGCGAACCTTCGCGGGCACGCCGAGCGCCATCGACCGCTCAGGCACCGTCGAGCCGTACGCGAGGACCGCGCCCGCGCCGATGATCGAACCGGAACCGACCGTCGACCCATTCAACACCACCGACCCGGAGGCGATCAGACACTCGTCACCGATCTCGGCTCCCTCGATGTGCGCGTTGTGGCCGACGACGCAGCCTGCACCGATCACGGTCGGCTCGGTGAACGTGCAGTGCACGACGGTGCCGTCCTGGATATTGGTGCGCGCGCCGACCGTGATGGTTCCGTAGTCGCCGCGGAGGACAGCGCCCGGCCACACCGAGACTCCGTCGCCCAACGTGACGGCGCCGATCACCGTCGCGTCGGGATGGATGAACACGTCGTCACCAAGGGTCGGCTCACGATCGCCGAGCGCATAGACAGCCATGCATGCATCTAATCACTGGCGCGCCCCAGCGATCACGTCTGGGTGAATGACTGCCAGCCGCGGATCGAGCCCACGGGCTCGTCGTCGACGAACGCGCCGTCGCCTACCGACACGACCCCGATACGCGTCCAGTCCGCGGGCAGCGTTCCTGCGGGGAACACCGCCAGTAGGACGTGGTCCTCGCCTCCGCCGAGCGCCCAGCGCACCGGGTCGACAGCGAGATCGTCGCCGACCGCGTCGAGCCCTGCGACGCGGGGCACCAACACCGATTCGACGTCCAGCCGCACGTTCGACGACGCTGCCAATGTCACCAGTTCTTCCACGAGACCGTCGGACACGTCGGTCATCGCCGTCGCGCCCGCGACAGCGGCGCGCGGACCGGCGCCCAAATCCGGCTGCGGCAGCCGATAGGCTGCCAAAGCCACCGGATGTCGTTCGAGGAGAGCAGGATCCGCCCCGTGCTCGACCGCCGAAAGCACGGCGAGGCCGCCCGCCGCGCCGCCGAGCGGTCCACTCACGGCCAGGACCTCGCCCGCGCCCGCACCGGACAACGTGACCGGTGCGACGTCGTCGAGCACCCCGATCGAGGTGACCGTGATGACGACGGTCGGCGACGACACGAGATCGCCGCCGAGGACGCGTGCGCCGTAGGTGTGCGTCTGGTCGACGATGCCTGAATTGACGGCGAGCAGCCGATCGACCGGTGTCTCCGACGGGCAGCCGAGCGAGACGGTGACGCCGGTAAGGCGGCCGCCCATCGCCGCGATGTCGGCGGCGCTCTGCACCACTGCGCGGGCACCGATCTGCTCGGGCGAGGACCAATCGAACCGGAAGTGTCGCCCCCCGACTGCGGTGTCAGTGCTGACCACCACCGGGCCGTGCGCGGTGAAGACCGCGGCGTCGTCGCCCGAACCGATCACCACGTCGTCGCCGGTCGATGCCGCCGCCTCGGTGAACATCGCGATCAGGCGCCGTTCACCGATCTCACTCACTGTCTGCACCGGCCCGATCCTACTGGCGAGCCGGGTCACACAGCGGCGCTGGCTATCCTGACAACCATGGCCGACACCTCAGGAGCCGAAACTCCGGACAAGGATCAGCGCTCACCGTTGAGCCCCGCGCTCATTGCGACCCTGGTCGCCGTCCCGGTGGTGGTGATCGGCGTGTTCATCGCCTTCGCGGCCTTCAAGTTCTCGACTCGGCCCGACTCCGGACCGATCCCCGTCGACGAGTATTCGACGGCACAGGGCGACGACGCGGACAAGTGCCCGGCTTTCCTCGACGCGCTGCCCGAGACGCTCGGCGACTACGACGGGAAGTCCGTCGACGGCACCACGGTGCGCTGGAGCATGGACGGCTCCGACCCGATCGTCGTCCGCTGCGGTGTGGCACGCCCGGACGAGCTCGCCCCGACGAGCGGGCTGCAAGTGATCGACGCGATCCAGTGGTTCATGACCGATAGCGTCGAGGGCCGCGGGCAGGCGTACGTCAGTGTCGACCACCGCCCGTATGTGGCGATGTGGCTGCCGTCCGGGTCCGGAAACGCGCCGATCACCGATGTCTCGACGCTGGTCGCGCAAAAGCTGACCCGCGCGCCGCTGGACTTCGGAAAGTAGACCGACTCCCACGGGGGTTAAGCGGGTCCGTATACCTCGGGTTTGGTGGAGCGCCCCAGGAGGTTCGTCACCATGTCCTGAACGCTCATTCCCTCGTGGCAGAGCAGGTAGACCGCTTCGGTTAGCGGCATCTCCACACCGTGTGCCTTCGCGAGGGCGCGCACTGACCGGCACGACTTCACCCCCTCGGCGACCTGGCCGTTGGTCGCGGCCTGCGCTTCCTCGAGGTTCGCGCCTTCACCGAGTCGGGCGCCGAACGTTCGGTTGCGCGACAGGGGCGACGAGCAGGTCGCGACGAGGTCGCCGACTCCGGCGAGGCCTGCGAGCGTCGTGATGTCGGCGCCGAGTGCGACGCCGAGCCGAATGGTCTCAGCGAGCCCGCGCGTGATGATCGTCGCCAATGTGTTCTCGCCGTATCCGAGGCCCGACGCGACGCCGCACGCTAACGCGATGACATTCTTGGCCGCCCCGCCGATCTCGCATCCGACGACATCGGTGTTGGTGTAGGGCCGAAAGTAGCCGGTCGCGAAGGCCGCCTGCACCCGCTTGGCCTGGTCTTCGTCGGCGCAGGCGATGACAGTGGCGGCTGGCTGGCCCTGCGCGACCTCCCGCGCCAGGTTCGGACCGGAGAGGACCGCGATCTGCTCAGCCGGAAACTCGGTCACCTCGGCGATCACTTCGCTCATTCGTTTGCCGCTGCTGACCTCGACGCCTTTGGCCAGCGACAGCAGAATCGCTTCGGACGGCAGGTCGTCGAGCCACTGGGACAGGTTGTCCCGCAACGACTGCGATGGGACAGCGCACACGACGAGTTCGCGCCCGGCGAGCGCTTCCGTCGGTGAACTGACCGCTCGCAGCGAGTGCGGCAGTTCGATACCGGGCAGATAGTCGCCGTTCACGTGGCCGGTGTTGATCTGCTCGGCCAACTCGGGTCGGCGAGCCCACATCACGACGTCGTTCCCGGCGTCCGCCAAGACCTTCGCCACCGCGGTTCCCCACGAGCCAGATCCCATCACCACTGCACGCACACGCAACTCCTCCACCGGTCCACACGAGAGTGCGTCCAGCGTAAGCCATGTCGCTGTACTCGTGTCCGGTTCGGATCGACCCGATCGACGCGTCGGCGCTCCCGGTGCTGCACCATGGTTGGCATGTCCATTGCAGCGTCGACGTCGGCTCGGGGCACGGTCGTGCTCGCGGTGAAATCGTTGTCGGACGCGAAGTCGCGGCTGACTCCGCTCCCCAAGGACGCCGACCGTCCCGCGTTGGTCTCGGCCATGCTCATCGACACACTCGATGCCGTCGCCGCGGTCGGAGCCGACGCGGTGGTCGTCAGCCCGGATCCGGACGTGCTTCGTCTCGTCGCAGATCGGGGTGCGATGCCGGTCGACGAGCCCGAGCCGATCACGGGACTCTCCCCGCTCAACGCCGCGCTCGCGCACGGCGCCCTGCCAGTCGGCCGCACCGCGTACCTGCAGGCCGACTTGCCCGCGCTGCGCCCGGCCTCGCTGGCCGCCGCGCTCGACGACGGGGCCCGCGCACTGACCCGAGCACCGGCGTCGTTCGTCGCCGACAGGTCGGGCCACGGGACCGTCCTGCTCGTCGCGACCGCCGGCTTCACGCCCCGATTCGGGATCGATTCGGCGCACCGCCACCGGGATGCCTGCGCTGTCGAACTCGATCCGGAGCACCGCCATTGGGCCGACCTCCGCACCGACATCGACACCCCGGACGACCTCGCTGTCGCGGCCAGGCTCGGGCTCGGTCCGCGCACGCGTGCGGCGCTCGCCCGCCACACCGCGGACGCCGATCGGTTCGACAGGACAGCGCGCCGCGGATGCGGCACAATGAACCGGTGAGTACCGCCGACGATATCGAGACCGCCTCCCTAACCGCGCTGCCGTCGGCACTGCCCGCCGAGACCGCGACACCCGAGGTCGACGCGGACCTCCCCGCGGACCGCTACCTTAACCGGGAATTGAGTTGGCTCGACTTCAACTCGCGGGTCCTCGCGCTGGCCGAAGACCAATCGATGCCGATCCTCGAACGCGCCAAGTTCCTGGCGATCTTCGCGTCCAATTTGGACGAGTTCTTCATGGTCCGCGTGGCAGGCCTCAAACGACGCGACGAGACCGGATTGAGCGTGCGGTCGGCCGACGGTCGCTCCCCGCGTGAGCAACTGCAGATGATCACGTCCCGGTCCCAGAAGATCGCCGACCGCCACGCGCGCGTGTTCATCGACTCGGTGGCGCCCGCGTTGGAAGCGGAGAACATCCGCCTCGTCGAGTGGACCGAGCTGACCACGGATCAGCAGTCGCGGCTGCGGCAGCACTTCCACAACGAACTGTTTCCGGTGTTGACCCCGCTCGCCGTCGACCCCGCGCACCCGTTCCCGTACATCTCCGGTCTGAGTTTGAATCTGGCCGTCACCGTCCGTGATCGCATCGAGGGCAGCGAGCACTTCGCGCGCGTGAAAGTGCCGGACAACGTCAACCGGTTCATCCGGGTCAACACGTTGACCGGCGACTCCGACCGGGCACCCGAGGACGCGCAGGCTCCGGTGCTCTTCCTGCCGTTGGAGAAGCTGATCGCGGCGAACCTCTCCGAGTTGTTCCCCGGCATGGACGTCGTCGACCACCATCTGTTCCGGGTGACCCGGAACGCCGACTTCGAGGTCGACGAGGATCGCGACGAAGACCTCCTGCAGGCGCTCGAACGCGAATTGGCGCGCAGGCGTTTCGGATCGCCGGTCCGCCTCGAAGTCGGCGACGACATGACCGAGCACATGCTTGAGATGCTGTTGCGTGAACTCGACGTCGCCGCCGTCGACGTCGTCCAGATCCCCGGATTGCTCGACCTGACCGCCCTCTGGCAGGTGTACAGCCTCGACCGCCCGGCCCTCAAGGAACGACCGTTCGTCCCGAAGACGCATCCCGCGTTCGGCGAGCGGGAGACCCCCAAAAGCATCTTCTCGACGCTGCGTGACGGCGACGTCCTCGTCCAGCACCCGTACGACTCGTTCTCGACGAGTGTTCAACGTTTCATCGAGCAGGCCGCCGCCGACCCGCACGTCCTCGCGATCAAGCAGACGCTGTACCGGACATCCGGTGACTCGCCGATCGTCAACGCGTTGATCGACGCCGCGGCAGCGGGCAAGCAGGTCGTGGCCCTCGTCGAGTTGAAGGCGCGGTTCGACGAGCAGGCCAACATCAAATGGGCACGCAAACTGGAGCAGGCAGGCGTGCACGTGGTCTACGGTCTCGTCGGCCTCAAGACGCACTGCAAGACGTGTCTGGTGGTGCGGCGCGAGGGCTCGACAATCCGCCGCTACTGCCACATCGGCACCGGCAACTACAATCCGAAGACGGCGCGCCTGTACGAAGACGTCGGCCTATTCACCGCGGCACCGGAGGTCGGAGCCGACTTGACCGACCTGTTCAACACGTTGACCGGGTATTCGCGTAAACAGGAATACCGCAATCTCCTCGTCGCACCCGCAGGCATCCGCAAGGGCATCATCGAGCGGATCGACGGTGAGATCCGCGCCTTCGAGAACGGTGACACGCGCGCGCGCATCCAGCTCAAAGCCAACGCCCTCGTCGACGAGCAGGTGATCGACGCGCTCTATCGCGCGTCGCGCGCGGGCGTGCCCGTCGACGTCGTGGTCCGCGGAATCTGCGCGCTCAAACCGGGGATCGTCGGACTCAGCGAGAACATCGTCGTCCGGTCCATCCTCGGCCAGTTCCTCGAGCACTCACGCATCCTGCACTTCGGCGCGCAGGACGAGCATTGGATCGGCAGTGCGGACATGATGCACCGCAACCTCGACCGTCGAGTGGAAGTGATGGTCCAGGTGCGCGATCATCGTCTCGTCGCCGACCTGCAAGACATTTTCGACTCCGCGATGGACACGCGTACCCGCTGTTGGGAACTGCGCCTGGAAGGTCGATGGGAGGCTCAGCCGGCCGCAGGCGAAGAGGTCCGCGACCACCAGCGGCGGATGGCGCAGCGTACCCGCCACAACGTGGAGTCGAAGTAGCCCGATGTCGTCGTCGCAGAAAGTGGTGTGGGCGGCAGGCGGTGTCCTGTGGCGCCGCGCGAACGACGGGCCCGGCGACAGTCGCATCGAGGTAGCCCTGGTCCACCGGCCGCGGTACGACGACTGGTCGCTGCCGAAGGGTAAAGCCGAGCCGGACGAACTGCTCGTCACCACCGCTGCACGCGAACTCGTCGAGGAGACCGGCTACCAGATCCGGATGGGTCACCGCCTCGTCACCGTCGAATACCGGCTCGGTTCGGGAGCGCTCAAGAAGGTCGGCTACTGGTCGGTGGCCGCGACGGGCGGCGAGTTCGTCGCGAACCACGAGTGCGACGCTCTGCGTTGGCTACCGGTGTCCGACGCTATCGGCTCGGTAAGTTACGCCGCCGACCGGAAAGTGCTGCGAGTATTCGCATCCCACCACGTCGACGAATTGCACACCATGCTGTTGGTGCGACACGCGAGGGCAGGCAGACGGACCGCGTTCCACGGCGACGACCGGGACCGTCCGCTCGACGCCGAGGGCCGTCGACAGGCTGCAGCGCTCACCGATCTCCTCCGGCTGTTCGGCGCACATCACCTGCACGCCGCCGACCGGCTGCGGTGCGTCCAGACCCTCCAGCCGCTGGCCGAAGCGCTCCGCAGACCTGTTGGCGTCGAGACGGCACTCACCGAGGAGGCGTACGCGGTCGACCCTGACGCGGCGTACAGTCGGCTCCTCGCACTCGCCGGGAAGAAGGGCGCGGTGCGCACAATCTGCAGTCAGGGCAAAGTGATTCCGCCGGTACTGTCCCGGTGGGCTGAGCGGGACGACGTCACGCTGCCCGCCGCCCGGAACCGGAAAGGCAGCGTGTGGGTGTTGACGCTGCGGGGTGAGCGGCTCATCGCGATCGACCACATCGACGGCCCATTCGCGGACTGAACTCGCGCGGCGTCACTTCTTCTTGGCTGCGGTCTTTTTCGCTGCGGTCTTCTTGGCTGCGGCCTTCTTCGCTGGCGCCTTTTTGGCTGCAGTCTTCTTTGCTGCAGTCTTCTTTGCTGCGGTTTTCTTTGCTGCGGTCTTCTTGGCCGGTGCCACGTCGGGGGCTGCGCGTTTCACCGCGGGCTGGCCAGCCGACAACTTCTGTTCGCCGGAGACGATCGCCTTGAACTGTGCTCCCGGACGGAACGACGGAACCTGCGTTGCCGCGACCTTCACGGTCTCGCCGGTGCGCGGATTCCGAGCGACACGCGCTGCGCGCTTGCGTTTCTCGAAGACCCCGAAGCCGGTGATCGTCACGCTTTCACCCTTATGCACGGCGCGAACGATGGTGTCGATCATGTGCTCGACAGCGGCGTTCGCCGTCTTTCGATCAGCGTCGAGGCTCTTAGCCAATTCCTCGACGAGTTCTGCCTTGTTCATTCAAACCTCCGCGGATCACGCCGACTCGGCTCGCCAGCTATGTCACACGGTAGAGGAAAATATGTCCGGGATCACACAGACTCTCCGAAAAATGTCGGAGTCAGCTCGACGCCGAACCCCCGCCGCGACACCGGATTCGGCGTCGGGACGGGGGTCAGTCACATCGTGTCTTGGTCAGAGCGTCACCGGTTTGAACGACGGGCGACGTTTCTCGTACTCGGTGACCCGGTCCACTTCACGCAGGGTCAGGCCGATGTCGTCGAGGCCTTCCATGAGTCGCCAACGCGTGTAGTCGTCCACCTGGATTCCCACGACGAGATCGCCCGCGGTGGCCGTCATCTCTTCGAGGCTGACAGTCACTTCCAAGCCGGGTTCGGCGTCGAGGCGCTTCCACAGCAGTTCGATGTCCGACTGTTCGACCTGGGCGGCCAGGAGGCCCGCCTTCCCGGAGTTGCCGCGGAAGATGTCGGCGAATCGCGCCGAGAGAACCACCCGGAACCCGAAGTCCATGAGCGCCCAGACTGCGTGCTCGCGCGACGATCCGGTACCGAAGTCGGGCCCGGCGACCAGGACGGAGCCGTTCGACCACGGCTCGTTATTGAGGATGAAACCAGGGTCGGTGCGCCAACTCGCGAACAGACCGTCTTCGAAGCCGGTCCGCGTCACTCGCTTGAGGTAGACCGCGGGGATGATCTGATCGGTGTCGACATTGCTGCGCTGCAACGGAACCCCGATGCCGGTGTGCGTGGTGAAAGCTTCCATCTCAGTTTCCTTCTCGGCTCGTCGAGTTCAGACCAGGTCCGCGGGAGCGGCGAAGCGACCGCGGACAGCGGTCGCCGCGGCCACGGCGGGAGACACCAGGTGAGTGCGTCCGCCCTTGCCCTGGCGGCCTTCGAAGTTGCGGTTGGAGGTGGACGCGCACCGCTCCCCCGGGGACAGCTGATCGGGGTTCATGCCGAGGCACATCGAGCAGCCGGCCATCCGCCAGTCGGCACCCGCCGCGGTGAAGATCTCACCGAGACCCTCCTCGTCGGCCTGCGCGCGCACTTTCATCGAGCCCGGCACGATCAACATCCGCATTCCGTCGGCCACCTTCCGTCCCGAGAGGACCTCGGCGACCGCACGCAGGTCTTCGATGCGGCCGTTAGTGCACGAGCCGACGAAGACGGTGTCGACCTCGACCTCACGCAGCGGGACGCCCGGTGTCAGACCCATGTACTCGATGGCTCGGGCAGCCGCGGTGGCTTCGGTCTCGTCGACGATCTCCGCGGGGTCCGGGATGCTCGCCCCCAACGGCAGGCCTTGCCCCGGGTTGGTCCCCCACGTGACGAACGGAGTCAGTTCGGCTGCGTTGATGTGGACCTCGCGGTCGAACACTGCGCCGGCGTCGGTGCGCAGGCTGTCCCAGTACTCGACCGCCGCATCCCAGTCGTCGCCTGTCGGCGCGTTCGGGCGTCCCGCCAAGTACTCGTAGGTGATGACGTCCGGGGCAATCATGCCCGCGCGCGCGCCGGCCTCGATCGACATGTTGCAGATCGTCATCCGGGCTTCCATCGACAACTTCTCGATGGCCGGGCCACGGTACTCGAGGACGTGGCCCTGGCCGCCGCCCGTGCCGATCTCGGCGATCACAGCGAGGATCAGGTCCTTGCTCGTGACTCCCGGCGGCAGTTCGCCGTCAACGGTGATCGCCATGGTCTTGAACGGCCGCAGCGACAGCGTCTGCGTCGCCATCACGTGTTCAACCTCGGACGTGCCGATGCCCATCGCGAGCGCACCGAACGCGCCATGCGTCGACGTGTGGCTGTCACCGCAGACGACCGTCATACCAGGCTGAGTCAATCCGAGCTGTGGTCCGACGACATGCACGATGCCCTGCTCCACGTCGCCCATCGGGTGCAGGCGGACGCCGAACTCCTCGCAGTTGCGGCGCAGCGTCTCCACCTGGAGTGCGGACACCTGGTCGGCGATCGGGCTGAAGATGTCGACGGTCGGGACGTTGTGGTCCTCGGTCGCGATGGTCAGGTCCGGGCGGCGGAGCTTTCGGCCAGCCACGCGGAGACCGTCAAAGGCCTGCGGGCTCGTCACCTCGTGCACGAGGTGCAGATCGATGTAGATCAGGTCCGGATTCGCATTGCCGTGCGCGTCCACTTCACCCGGAACGACGACGTGGTCGTCCCAGACCTTCTCGGCCAGGGTGCGCGGCTTCGCGTTCTTCTCACTCATGAGCCACTCGGTTCTTTCCTTCGGCGGTCGACCCACCGATGCTTGATCTCAGTATTTGGACAGCTAGTATCGTCCTATGGGAAAGGATAGCGGAATCGGCGTGCTCGACAAATCTGTGGCGGTCTTGCACACCGTCGCGGCCGCACCCCGCAACCTCAACGAGCTGTGCGAGGCCACCGGTCTGCCGCGCGCTACCGCACACCGCCTCGCGGTCGGACTCGAAGTCCACGAACTCCTCACCCGAGACGACTCCGGACGTTGGGTACCCGGTCCGGCGTTGACTCGGCTCGCCGCGACCGCCCACGATCAGGTGCGCGAAGCCGCGCTGCTGGTGCTTCCCGGGCTGCAGGAGGCCACCGGCGAGTCAGTACAACTCTATCGCCGAGAGGGCGCCGTCCGTGTGTGCATCGCGGCATCGGAGCCGCCGACCGGCCTGCGCGACACCGTCCCCGTCGGAACCCGCCTCACCATGTCGGCGGGTTCGGCCGCCAAAGTCCTCGCGGCGTGGGCCGCTCCGGATACCCGCGCGATGCTGTTGCTCGACTCTGCATACACCGAGCGGACACTCGCCGAGATCCGACGTCGCGGGTGGGCGCACAGCGTCTCCGAACGCGTCGACGGCGTCGCGAGCGCATCCGCGCCCGTCTACGACTCGGCCGGCGACGTGATCGCCGCCGTGTCGATCTCCGGCCCGATCGGCCGCCTCGGCCGCAAACCCGGCGAGAAGTACGCCGAGAAGCTGATCTCCGCGGCATCGGCCATCAGCGCACGTTTGTGAGTTACGTTCTCAGACATGGGAACCAACCAACGCGGTCAGATCGTCATGCCCGACGACGAGATCACCGCCTTCATCAATGAACACCGAACAGCAACGTTCGCCACCTACGGCAAGGACGGCATTCACCTAATCGCCATGTGGTTCGCCGTGATCGACGGCGAGATCTGGGTCGAGACCAAGGCGAAGTCACAGAAGGCCGTCAACCTGGGCCGTGACCCCCGGGTGACCGTCTCCATCGAGGACGGGATCACCTACGACACGCTGCGCGGCGTCAGCATCACCGGGCACGCCGAGATCCACGACGATCCCGAAACATGTCTGAAAGTCGGGATCGGTGTCTGGGAACGGTACAACGGGCCGTATACCGACGACGTACGTCCGGCCGTCGACGCGATGATGCACAAACGCGTCGCCGTCCGCGTGGTCGCCGATCGCGTCAGGTCGTGGGACCACCGCAAACTCGGCCTGCCCGCGATGCCGTTGGCCGGTTCGACCGCACAGTTCTACGAGCACTGAGAGTCTCGACCGCCACAACGACGAAGGTCCTCACCGGTTTCGGTGAGGACCTTCGCTCTATGTAGCCCCGACGGGATTCGAACCCGCGCTACCGCCTTGAGAGGGCGGCGTCCTAGGCCGCTAGACGACGGGGCCCTAGAACAATTCTTCAATTGTAAAGTTCGCTTATCACGCCGCGAACTTCGCTGGGGTACCAGGACTCGAACCTAGAATGGCGGTACCAGAAACCGCTGTGTTGCCAATTACACCATACCCCAAGGGATTTGACCCGGACTGCGTCGGCCACATTCATTGAACCGGCGCTTTCCTGGCCGGGGAGTACATTACCAATAACCCCACCCCTAAGTGCAAATCGTCAGGTCAAGCCTGCTTTTGCGCGGTTTCACGGGCGAGTCGCAAGCGTGCGAGGCTCTTCTCGCGACCGAGGAGTTCCATTGACTCGAAAAGCGGAGGACTGACGGCCGCACCCGTGACGCCGACACGGATCGGACCGAATGCCTTGCGCGGTTTGAGCTCCAACCCTTCCACGAGAGCCGCTTTGAGCGTCTCCTCAACGTTGTCAGTACCCCAGGTTTCCAGCGACTCGCACGCGGCGATCGCCGCATCGAGAACCGGCACCGCGTCAGCCCCGAGGTTCTTGGCGGCAGACTTCTCGTCGAAGGCGAAGTCGGCGTCGTCGATGTACAGGAACTTGATGAGCCCCCATGCGTCGCCAAGCACCTGGATGCGAGTCTGGATGAGGTCGGCCACCACAGCGAACTGCTCGTCGTCGATCGGCTCGACGAGATCGCCCCTGTCCACCAAGAACGCCCGCAACCGTCCGGCGAAGTCGGCGGGAACCAGACGACGCAGATGCTCCGCGTTGATGGCGTCGGCCTTCTTCTGGTCAAAACGCGCCGGATTCGAATTCACGTTGCGGACGTCGAACGACGCGATCATCTCGTCGAGGCTGAAGATGTCCTCGTCTCCAGAGAAGCCCCAACCGAGCAGCGCGAGATAGTTCAGGAGGCCCTCGGGAATGAAGCCGCGGTCGCGATGGTGGAACACGCTCGACTCCGGGTCACGCTTGGAGAGCTTCTTGTTCCCGTCCCCCATGACGAACGGCAGATGCGCGAACTCGGGGACCGCCTCGGCGACGCCGATCCGAATCAACGCACGGTACAACGCGATCTGTCGCGGCGTGGACGATAGGAGATCCTCGCCGCGCAGGACGTGCGTGATTTTCATCATCGCGTCGTCGACCGGATTAACCAGCGTGTACAGCGGCTGACCATTGGCGCGGGTGAGCGCGAAGTCCGGAACCGTGCCCGCCTTGATCGTCGTAGTGCCGCGCACCATGTCGTCCCACGCAAGGTCCTCGTCGGGCATGCGCAGGCGCACCACCGGTTTGCGGCCTTCGGCGCGGTATGCGGCGCGCTGCTCGTCGGTGAGGTCGCGGTCGTAGTTGTCGTACCCGAGTTTCGGGTCACGCCCGGCAGCCTTATGCCGCGCCTCGACCTCGTCCGGCGTTGAGAACGCCTCGTAGGCGTCACCGGACTCCACGAGTTGCGCGACGACGTCGAGGTGCAACTGTTTGCGTTCGGACTGTCGGTACGGACCGTACGGACCACCGACTCCCGGTCCTTCGTCCCAGTCGAGTCCGAGCCACTGCAAAACGTCGACGATGGCGTCGTACGACTCCTGAGAATCGCGCGCGGCGTCCGTATCCTCGATGCGGAACACGAAGGTTCCGCCCGTGTGGCGGGCTTGCGCGTAGTTGAACAGAGCCGTCCGCACGAGGCCGACGTGCGGGGTTCCGGTGGGAGACGGACAGAAGCGGACGCGAACGTTGTCAGCACTGGTCATGCAGGTCAGCCTATGTCATCGACCCGGCGTGGCGTCGGGCAGGTCTCGACATTATTGACTCTATTATTCTAGTTGAACTAGATTAATTATGTGCTCGTTGACATCGACCCCACCAGTGATGCGCCGATCTTCGCCCAAATCGCCGACAGCGTCCGGTCAGACGTCGCAGCCGGCCGGTCGAGCGCGGGCGACCGGCTCCCGTCCGCTCGGGAACTCGCTGCCGCGCTCGATGTCAACGTCCACACCGTCCTACGCGCTTACCAGCAGTTGCGCGACGAGGGCCTGGTGGAACTCCGCCGAGGTCGAGGCGCGGTGCTCACCGCGGCCTCCGCCACCCTGTCCGCCGTCCACGACGACATCGAAGCCCTCGCGGCGAAGGCCGCTGCCGCAGGACTGCGCCCGGAAACCCTGTCCGCACTCGTCAAGGAGGCAACCCGTGCCATCGACTGACCATTCCGCCACTCGCAGGCGACTCACGTACGTCGCCGTCGGATTCGTCACCCCCGCACTGGTCACGCTGATCGCGGTGGTCGTCCAGGCGATGGCGATAGCCGAGCTCCCCGCCGAGGTCGCCGTGCACTGGAACGCCTCGGGCGACGCCGACCGATGGGGTTCGCCGTGGACTATGGTGATCGGCGCGATCGTCGTCGGCCTCGTCTCGATCGGCGTCTCCGCCGTCAACTATCGCCAACTGCGGGAGGGCACGCCGGGCGGAACGTTTCGTTGGGTGTCCACAGCGTCCGCCGCCCTCGCCACCGCGACAGCGGTGATCTTCGCCGGGACCCTCGTCGCCCAGACTGACGGTGACACGGCCTCGCCGGTGTCGCTGATCGGCATCGCCGCGATCGCCGCACTTCTCGTCGGTGCAGTCGGCTGGTACGTCCAACCCACCGATCCGCCCGCCGAACCGGGTCGGCGCGTTGAACCGATGGGACTCGCGCCCGGCGGCCGTGCCGTCTGGCTGCACACCGTGACAGCCTCCCGCGGCATTCTGGTGGTGACCGCACTCATCTTCGTGTTCGCCCTGATCTGCATGCTGGTCGCCTGGATGAACGGCGGGTCGACCAGCGCGCTCTGGGCGGCGATCGCCATCGTCGTGATCACAATCGCCGCGATATCGACCATCGTCGCCTACCACGTCCGGATCGACTCGACAGGCCTGACAGTCCGCTCGATCGCGGGTCTCCCCCGTTGGCACGTACCCGCGCACGACATCGAGGACGTGTCCGTCATCGACGTGCGGGCGATCGGCGACTTCGGCGGCTACGGCATCCGCTTCTCGCGCGGCCGCATGGGAATCGTGTTGCGGTCGGGCACCGCCGTCGCCATCACGCGCACCAACAGCCGACCGCTCGTCATCACCATCGACGACGCCGCCACCGCAGCCGCACTACTGGCCGCAGTCTCGATGCGGGCCCGCGAACAATGACGGCACGGGACTAGTTCGCGGTCAGGAACTCGATCAACAGTCGATTGACTTCGTCCGGCCGCTCCAAGTAGCCGAAGTGGCCCGCATCGGCGATCTCCTCGTAGCGCGCACTCGGGATAGCGTCGGCGACCTCGCGTGCCAGGAACACCGGCAGCGTGCGATCGTCGGCGAATCCGACCACGAGGCACGGCCGCGTGATGCCGCGATACGCCGACAGTCGGTTCTCGTCACGCTCTGGAAGATCAAGCTGGGCGCGCAGACCCGCCGTGTGCGACTGTCCGCCGAAACCGATGATGTCGAGCCAGTCGCGTGCCGAGCGATCGTCAGCCAGTGTCGCGGGTGACAAGTTCATGTGCGCACTGAGTGCAGCGTGGAGTTCGTCGGGCAGCGTCCGCCCGGCATCGATGAGCGCCTTCTCCCCCTCGTTGTACGCGGTGATCAACGGCGTCGGACGCCCGTACGTGCCGAGCATGACGGCGGCGCGGACCAGCTCGGGGCAAGTCAACGTCAGCTCCTGCGCGATGCGCGCGCCCATCGAGGTCCCGACGACGAGCGCCGGCCCGCCGAAGTGCTCGATCACCGCAGCGGTATCGGCCACCATGTCGGCGAGGGTGAATCCCGCACCGCATTCGCTCGACGGCGCGATCCCTCGGTTGTCGAGGGTGACCACTCGGAAACCCGCTTTGACCAGGGCGGGTTGCTGATGCGCGTGCCAGACTCGGCCCGGGCTGCCAGTTCCCATCACCATCACCACGAGCGGTCCGCTGCCGGCTTCGGTGCACGACAGCGCGACGTCCCCCCGGCGGACGACGGTCGGCGCGACCCGGCCGGGGCGGGTCACTTGTCGATCACCGGATTGGTGAGCGTCCCGATGCCTTCCACGGTGACCGACACCGACTGTCCCGCGGTCATCGGGCCGATCCCCTCCGGCGTGCCGGTGAGGATGACGTCGCCGGGCAGCAGGGTCATGACCCGCGAAACCCATTCAATGATGTCGCCGACCGTGTGCAGCATCAGCGATGTGCGGCTCGACTGCTTCTCTACGCCGTCGAGTTCGGTCCGGACGACCACGTCCGAAGGATCGAAGTCGGTGACGATCCAGGGGCCGAGTGGACAGAACGTGTCGTATCCCTTGGCACGCGTCCATTGTCCGTCGTGCGCCTGCTGGTCGCGTGCGGTGACGTCGTTGGCGACCGTGTAGCCGAGGATGACGTCGGCGGCCTTCGCCGCGGGCACATCTTTGCAGGGACGGCCGATCACGACGGCGAGTTCGCCCTCGTAGTCGACGCGCTCGGACGACGGTGGTCGCACGATCGCGGCGCCCGGGCCGACGATCGATGTGTTCGGCTTGGAGAAGATCACCGGGTCCGCCGGAGCCTCGCCGCCCATTTCGGCGGCGTGAGCTGCGTAGTTCTTGCCGATCGCGATGATCTTAGTCGCCAGGATCGGGGCGAGGAGACGGGTGTCCGCCAGCTTCCATTCACGTCCGGTGAACGTCGGGTCACCGAACGGGTGCTCCGCGATCTCGCGGGCGGTCTCCTGACCTTCGGGGCCTTCGACGGCGACGAATGCGACGCCGTCCGGACTTGCGACTCGACCGAGTTTCATGCCCCGAAGACTATCGCACCGAAGTTCGTGTTCTATACTATGAAACACTAATCCCACTATTTGATACTGATATTTTGCTGCTCGACACCGGTGACCAGCAGTAGTGAACGCAGGGAGGCTTTCATGCCCGAACCGCTCTCGGTCTCGTCGACCCAGCGATGGACGATGCTCGCGAGCTCACTCATCGCAGCGATGACGACGACGTGCGCCACGTCAGGTGTCGCCTACGTCATCCCCGAACTACACAGCGAACACGGGATGTCACTTTCGGATGCGGCGACGTTGGCGGCCATCCCGACGATCGGTCTCACCCTGACGATCATCATGTGGGGCGCAGCCCTCGACCGGTTCGGCGAACGACGCGTACTGCTGGTGTCCCTGCTGATCACGCTGGTCGGCACCGTCGGTGCACTCATCGTCGCGACGACCGGTGGCGGTTTCGCGGCACTCGCCGCTCCCCTGCTGCTCGGCGGGCTGGGATCCGGCGCGGCCAACGGTGCGAGCGGACGAATCGTCGTCGGATGGTTCCCGGCGAACCTGCGGGGCACCGCGATGGGGATCCGCCAGATGGCGCAGCCGCTCGGCATCGGTGTGTGCGCGCTGACCATGCCCGTGTTCGCCCAGATCTGGGGGCTGGCCGCCGCATTCGCGGTACCCGTCGCCGTGACCGCACTCGGCCTCGTCGCGGTCGCCGTCGCCATCGTCGACCCACCACTGCCGGCGGCGACCGGATCGGCGCCCGACGCCAACCCGTATCGTCGCAGCAGCTTTCTGCAACGTGTCCACACGGTGAGCGTCCTGTTGGTGATCCCGCAGTCGATGCTGTGGACGTTCGTGCCCGCGTGGCTGATCGTTGGCCACGGGTGGTCGCCGTTGACGGCCGGCGTACTGGTTACTGTCACCCAGGTGCTCGGCGCGATCGGCCGGATAGTCGCGGGCCGCGCATCCGACGTCGTCGGCTCGCGGATGAAGCCGATCCGCGTGGTCGCGATCGCCGCGGGCGCCGGAACAGCCCTGCTGGCGCTGACCGACTGGCTCGACTCGCCGGTGGCCGCGGCCGTGATGGTGTTCGCGACCGTCAGCGCCGTCGCCGACAACGGCCTCGCGTTCACTGCGATCGCCGAGTACGCCGGGCCGTCGTGGAGTGGGCGCAGCCTAGGCGTGCAGAACACCGCACAGTACGTCGCAACCGCCGCGGGCACTGCCGGGTTCGGGCGACTCATCGACGCGACCGGCTACCCGGCGGCTTTCGGGATCGCCGCGATCGCGCCCCTGATCGCAATCGGCCTGGTCCCGAAGGACCCGGCCCGTCGTACCAACGAGTAGACCAGCCGATCTGGCAGTTTCAGCGTAGTTCTCGCCGCTTACGCGTTGGTACGACGACAAGAACGATTTACGCACATACCGGGCGAACAGGGCCGAGAATCACCCCATGGACACGGGGGTCTATTCACGAGGGCAGATGTTGGCGCGCTGGCCACGACGGGAAGTCGATCGGGCGATAGCTGACGGCCGACTGGCCAGTCTGCGCAGACGCTGGTGGGCCAGGCTCGACGCCGACCCCGACGTCGTGCGCGCTGTTCGCGCGGGCGGAGTGCTCACGTGCGCATCCGCGCTCGGAAAGCACGGGGTCTGGGTTCCGCCGACCGACCGACTCCACATCCGGGGCAACGACGCGACGTCACGCCTGCGCCCGGACTGGTGCAGGCAGCACGGTCGACAACCGGCGGAGTGCGAAGCGATCGACGATCTGCCTACCGCGCTACTACACGCGGCGCGATGTCTGCCGTCCGAGGACTTCGTCGTCATCTGCGACTCGGTCTTGAACAGGCAGTTGATGTCGGCGACGGATCTCGCCGTTCTCTTCGCTACGCACCCTAGGGGCGTCGTCCGCAGCCTCGAGCTGTGTGACGGGCGCGCCGATTCGGGGACCGAATCCATGGTCAGGCTTCGCCTGCGGGCACCGAATCTCAGCATCCGACCCCAAGTGTTCATCCCAGGCGTCGGCAAGGTCGACTTCGTCGTCGGGCGGTCCATGCTTATCGAAGTCGACGGATTCGAGTACCACGCCGACCCGCACGCCTTCGAGAACGACCGTCTCCGCGACCTCCACGCACGGGCACTCGGCTATGACCCAATCCGGCTCACCTACAAACAGGTGGTGCACCAATGGCGCGTCGTCGGCCCCCTGCTCGCGGAGATGATTCGCCGCGGCGACCACCATCGGAGGTTGGCGACCGTCGTACCAACGAGTATTGCGCGGGAACAGGCTGTTTAAGGCGAGTCCTCACGCCATACGCGTTGGTACGACGACGTGGCCTAGACGGCTGCGAGAATCCGGTCGCCGACCTCGGAGGTCGAACCGCGCGACTCGCCGCGCGACGCCACGTCGGCGGCGACGGCCTTCTCCACGCGGACTGCCCCCTCTTCGTCGCCGAGGTGGCGCAGTAACAGAGCCACCGACAGGATGGCGGCGGTCGGATCGGCCAGACCTTGACCGGCGATGTCTGGTGCGCTGCCGTGCACCGGCTCGAACATCGACGGGTTGGTGCGGGTCGCGTCGATGTTGCCGGACGCGGCCAGACCGATGCCGCCGGAGACTGCGGCCGCGAGGTCGGTGATGATGTCGCCGAACAGATTGTCGGTGACGATCACGTCGAAGCGGCCGGGATCGGTGACCATGAAGATGGTCGCGGCGTCCACGTGGAGGTAGTCGGTGGCGACCTCCGGGAACTCCGTCCCGACCTCGTCGACGGTCCGCGCCCACATCGAGCCCGCGAAGGTGAGCACGTTGGTCTTGTGTACCAACGTGAGCTTCTTGCCGCGCGACTGCGCGCGGGCGAAGGCGTCGCGGACGACGCGTTCGATCCCGAATCTGGTGTTGACGCTGACCTCGGTCGCGACCTCGTTCGGGGTGTCGACGCGGATCGCGCCGCCGTTGCCCGTATACGGACCCTCCGTCCCCTCGCGGACCACGACGAAGTCGATGGCCGGATCGCCGGCCAGCGGCGACGTGACGCCGTCGAACAGGATGGACGGGCGCAAGTTCACGTGGTGGTCGAGCGCGAACCGCAGCTTCAGCAGGAAGCCGCGTTCGAGGACGCCAGACGGCACCGACGGGTCACCGATCGCCCCGAGCAGGATCGCGTCCTGCTCACGCAGCGAGGCGAGGTCCGCGTCGGTGAGCAGATCGCCGGTCGCGTGGTAGCGGCGGGCACCGAAGTCGAACTCGGTGGTCTCGACCTCCGGGTGCAGTTTGCGCAGGACCTTCAGTGCTTCCGCGGTGACCTCGGGACCGATCCCGTCACCGCCGATGACGGCGAGCTTCATGCTGCTCATCCGAGATCGACCTGCTTGATCAGAGTGGCGGAGATCGCTTCGCCGATCGACGCGAGCAGGTCGTCGCCGAGTTCCCGGTCGACGCGCAGCAGCATCGTCGCGCCGTCGCCGTCGGCGTCCTGCGCGAGGGCAGCAGCCTCGATGTCGACGCCCGCATCGCCGAGCAGCGAGCCGACCTTGCCGAGAGTGCCCGGCTGGTCGCCGTAGCTGACGAGCAGGTTGCGGCCCTCCGCACGCAGGTCGAGATTGCGTCCGTTGACGTTGACGATTTTCTCCACGAACCGCGGACCGGTCAGGGTGCCCGCGACGTTGACGACGCTGCCGTCGGCGAACACGGCCCTCACATCCACCTGGCTGCGATGGTTCGGGCTCTCCGACTCGGTGACGACCTCGTGGGTGACACCGCGCTCGGATGCGACGGCCGGTGCGTTCACGAACGTGACCGGCTCATCGACGACGGCGGAGAACAGGCCGCGGACCGCGGACAGGCCGAGGACGTCGACGGGGCTGGAGGCCAGTTCGCCGCGGACCTCGACGGTCAGGCCGGTCGGCATACCGCCTGCGACGACGCCCGCGAGGACGCCGAGCTTGCGGGACAGCTCCAGCCACGGGGCCACTTCGTCGTCGACCGGGCCGCCGGTGATGTTGACGGCATCGGGGACGAAGTGACCGGCCAGCGCGAGCTTGACGCTCTTGGCGACGTC
Source organism: Gordonia abscondita (assembly GCF_032711245.1). Taxonomy (GTDB): domain Bacteria; phylum Actinomycetota; class Actinomycetes; order Mycobacteriales; family Mycobacteriaceae; genus Gordonia. Next base: position 2,738,995 of record NZ_CP128986.1, on the reverse strand, counting down.
GGTACCCGCGCGGTCCTGCGCCTCAGCGGTCGACGCGCCGAGGTGCGGCGTGACGACGACCTGCGGCAGCTCGAACAGCGGCGAGTCGGTGCAGGGCTCGGAGCCGAAGACGTCCAGTCCGGCACCGCGCACGCGGCCCTCGGTGATCGCGGTGGCGAGCGCGGCCTCGTCGATCAGGCCGCCGCGTGCGGCGTTGACGATGATGACGTCCTTGCGCACCTTCTTCAGCTGCTCCTCGCCGATGAGACCCGCGGTCTCCTTCGTCTTCGGCAGGTGGATGGTGATGAGGTCGGCGCGCTCGAGGAGCTCGTCGAGGGGCAACAGTTCGATGCCGAGCTGTGCTGCGCGGGCCGCCGACACGTAGGGGTCGTAGGCGACGATCTTTGCCTCGAATGCGGCCAGGCGCGCTGCGACAAGCTGACCAATGCGGCCGAGGCCGACGACTCCGACCGTCTTGTCGAAGATTTCGACACCCGAGAACGACGACCGCTTCCAGGTGTGCTCACGCAGTGTCGCGTCCGCCGCAGGGACCTGGCGAGCGGTCGACATGAGTAGCGCGATCGCATGCTCGGCCGCCGAGTGGATGTTCGACGTCGGAGCGTTGACGACCATCACGCCGCGCTCGGTCGCCGCCGGGACGTCGACGTTGTCCAGGCCGACACCCGCGCGTGCGATGATCTTCAGCTTCTTACCCGCGTCGAGCACCTCGGCGTCGACAGTGGTCGCCGAACGGACCAGGATGGCGTCGGCGTCGACGACAGCTTCGAGGAGCTTCGGGCGGTCCGGGCCGTCGACCCAGCGGACCTCGACGTCGCCGCCGAGTGCTTCCACGGTCGAAGGCGCAAGTTTGTCGGCGATCAGGACGACTGGGCGGCCGGCATCGGTCACAGGTTTCTCCAGAGCTCTCGGGGACGGACGCCGTCAGGCTGCGCCGGACGACGATTCACACGCCTAGAGATTCTAGAGCCCGCAGACCCGATTCACGCATCGGCCCACCAGCGAATGTGGCGTCCGACACCCGAGGGCGGTACATTGCGAGCGTCGTATCGATTGCATCACGACCTGTGCAGGATCGCGCTCGGGGCTGGGTTCATCCAGGATCGCGCATCTAAGGTGGGGAAGTCTGCGCTACTGCGTCGGGACCCCAGGACAACACGCGAGTGGAGTGAATATGAAGAAGCTGACGATTCTCATCGCAGTCGTCACGGCTGCGATGGCGTCGCTCATCGGCATCGGGGTCGGTACCGCCGACGCCGCGGGAAAGGTCCCGCTGGGAGGGGGCTCGGGGATCCTGATCCTCAAGGGAGGCAACTCGGCTTCAGCGTGCACGGTGACCACCGTGGGACGCCCGACGTCGGGTTCGCATCGCGGCGAGTTGATCGCCGTGACGGCGGGCCATTGCGGTAAGCCGGGACAGCGGGTGCTGTCCGAGCGCTACCAGCAGCGCGGCCAGATCGGCACGTTCGCGTACAGCAGCTCGGATATCGACATCGCGATCATCAAGCTGGACGCGTCGAAGGTGAATCCGGTGCCGACCGTCAACGGTGTGACGATCCGTCGGGTCGACACCCGCGCACCGCAGTTCCCGACCGTGCTGTGCAAGACCGGCCGTACGACGGGTAAGACCTGCGGCGTCAACTGGACGTCGATCGGCGACCGCCACATCAGCCAGATGTGCGTCATCGAAGGCGATTCGGGCAGCCCCGTGGTCGTCGGCGACCGGCTCGTCGGCATGGTGAACGCGTACTACTTCCTGTCGTGCGTCGGACCCGAGACCGGAACCAGCAGCAAGGCGATCATGACGCGCCTGAACCGCCTCGGCTATGGAGCTTTCAAGCCCGTGTAGCAGACGACCGATTCGGTAGTTCGAGACAGCGGCGGCCCTCCTTGTGGAGGGCCGCCGCTGTCGTCGTGTGCACTGCCTTCGCCGCCGATCGAGCGGAGTCGCGGGTCAGCTGTGTTCGGCGAGGTGCTTACGCATGACGGAGTCGGTGTGCTTGACGGCGGGCGTCACGAACTGGCCGAGGAGTCCGCCGAGGACTCGGCCTGCCACACCGCCGGGGAGCGTGTAGTCGAACGCGATGTCGGCGCTCACCGTGCCGGGTTCGTCACCATCGGCGAAGCGCCACTGCGTGCCCGCCCCGAAGCCCTTGATCGACGTCATCGTGATGAGTTCGTTCTCGATCCATTCGGTGCACTCGACCGTCGATTCGAGTGTCTTCGGACCGACTTTGAGGACGGTCACGAACTGCGAGCCCTTACCGCTGGTCTGTTCGGTGATCGGGCGGAATTCGCTGACTCCGAACATGTACTTCGGCACATTGCGGTAGTCGTTGACGAAGGCGAACGCTGCTGCGCGCGAGCCCTCCATCGTGGCCTGGTGTCGAATCTCGGTCATCGATGCTTCTTTCGCGGTCGGAATGCGGGCGCGGCCTGCGCCGCCCGCCGGATATTACCGGGCCCGAAGGTGCGGCTACGTGTGGATCGGGCGTTCCAGCGCGCCGCGCAACGCCTGCTCGGTCTGCCGGACGGCCTGACTGACAAACGGTTCGATGATCGCAGCCAATGCTCGACCGGCCAGTCCGCCCGGCAGGCTGTAGTCGAAGTCGACGTCGACGACCGTGGAACCGCCGTCACCGTCGGTGAATCGCCAACGCGTCGTCACGTCGAACCCCGCGACCGAAGACAGCACCAGCTCCTCGTTCTCGGTCCACACTGTCACTTCGAGCTGCGCGGAGAGCGCCTTCGGCCCGACCTTCATGACAGCGTCGTATACGGTGCCGAGCCCGCGCGACCGGTCCCCGACCGGATCGAACGCGGTGACGCCGAACATCCACTGCGGGACAGTGTTCGGGTCGTCGACATAGGCGAACACCTCGCTGCGCGGCACCTGGGTGCGGACGGTGTGGTGGACTCCGGGCATCGTAAACTCCTGTCGGATGTGAGCTGTTCCACACATACCATGCCATGCCCCATTGTCACGGTTGTCGATGGCCCCGTGGTTTCGCATGAGGGGCCGCACATGCGTCAGGCCCCGCCCCCGACGGTTCGGGGACAGGGCCTGACACAGCGCCTCGGTGAGAGGCTATGCAGTCTCGGTGATCGGGCGGTCGACCCAGCTCATCAGGTCGCGCAGCTTCTTGCCGGTCACCTCGATCGGGTGCTCAGCGTTCTGCTTGCGCAGGCCTTCGAGCTCGGTGTTGCCGTTCTCGACGTTCGCGACCAGACGGCGGGTGAACTCGCCGGTCTGAATGTCGGTCAGGATTGCCTTCATGCGCTCCTTAGTGTCGGCGTCGATGACGCGCGGACCCGACAGGTAGCCGCCGAACTCAGCGGTGTCCGACACCGAGTAGTTCATCCGGGCGATACCGCCCTCGTACATGAGGTCGACGATGAGCTTGAGCTCGTGCAGGACCTCGAAGTAGGCCATCTCCGGCGCGTAACCGGCCTCGACCATGACCTCGAAACCGGTCTTGACCAGCTCTTCGGTACCACCACAGAGTACAGCCTGCTCACCGAACAGATCGGTCTCAGTCTCTTCCTTGAAGGTGGTCTTGATGATTCCCGCGCGACCGCCGCCGATGGCGCTCGCGTAGCTGAGGGCCAGAGCTTGTCCCTCACCCTTCGGGTCCTGCTCGACGGCGATCAGGCAAGGCACGCCCTTGCCGTCGACGAACTGACGACGAACCAGGTGGCCCGGGCCCTTCGGCGCGACCATCGCGACGGTCACGCTCGCCGGCGGCTTGATCAGGTCGAAGTGGATGTTGAGACCGTGACCGAAGAACAGTGCGTCGCCGTCCTTCAGGTTCGGCTCGATGTCCTCGGTGAAGATCTTGGCCTGGCTGGTGTCCGGAGCCAGGACCATGATGACGTCGGCCCAGGCGGATGCCTCAGCCGCGGACATGACCTTGAGGCCCTGCTCCTCCGCCTTGGCACGCGAGGCCGAGCCTTCACGCAGACCGATCGCGACGTCGACGCCCGAGTCGCGCAGCGACAGCGAGTGGGCGTGGCCCTGGCTGCCGTAGCCGATGACGGCGACCTTGCGACCCTGGATGATCGACAGATCGGCGTCCGCGTCGTAGAAAAGTTCGATTGCCACAGCAATTCCCTTCGAATGGTGTTTAGGTGTTGTGCTTATCGCAGCCCGGTTCGACGGCTCGCGCCGCGCCCTCGGGCGTCGTCGTCTATTGTCCCGCTAGCGGTTGGCCGACATGCTCTTGGGTCCGCGGCCGAGGGTTACTCCGCCGGATTGAGCGATCTCCCGGATGCCGTACGGGTCGAGCATCCGCAGAAGTGCCTCGAGCTTCTCCGACGTACCGGTCGCCTCGATCGTCACCGACTCGGGTGACACGTCGATCACCTTCGAACGGAAGAGGTTGACCACGTCGATGACCTCGCTGCGGTTGGTCGCATCGCTGCGGACCTTGATCATCATGAGTTCACGGGAGACCGAGTTTGTCGGCTCCTGCTCGACGATCTTGATGACGTTGATCAACTTGTTGAGCTGCTTCGTCACCTGTTCGAGGGGGAAGTCGTCGACGGTGACCATGATGGTCATGCGCGAGATCCCTTTGAGTTCGGTCGGGCCGACGGCCAGCGACGCGATGTTGAAGCCGCGGCGCGAGAACAGTCCGGAGACTCGGGCGAGCACACCCGGCCGGTCCTCGACCAGGACGCTCAGTGTGTGGGTGGTGCTCACAGCGAATCCTTCCCTTCCGTGCCTGCTTGTTCCCGGTTCCCTGCTTGTTCCCGGTTCATAGTCTCGTGGATGTCGACCGGATCGGCTGCCGCCTCGTCGTCGTCGAACAGCGGGCGGATGTCCCGGGCGGCCATGATCTCGTCGTTGCCGGTGCCAGCAGCGACCATCGGCCACACCTGAGCGTCCTTCCCGACGATGAAGTCGATGAGGACCGGGCGGTCGTTGATCTCGCGTGCCTTGGCGATCGCCGGAGCGACGTCCTCCTCCTTGTCGACGCGGATCGCGACGCAACCGAGCGCTTCGCCGAGCTTGACGAAGTCGGGGATCATCCGGCTGTGCGTCGACAGATCGGTGTTCGAGTAGCGCTGATCGTAGAACAGGGTCTGCCATTGGCGGACCATGCCGAGGTTGCCGTTGTTGATGAGTGCGACCTTGATCGGGATGCCCTCGATCGCACACGTCGCCAACTCTTGGTTGGTCATCTGGAAGCAGCCGTCGCCGTCGATCGCCCAGACTTCCTTCTCCGGAGCGGCGGCCTTAGCGCCCATCGCCGCCGGGATCGAGTACCCCATCGTGCCCAGACCACCCGAGTTCAGCCAGGTGCGGGGCTTCTCATACTTGACGAACTGAGCGGCCCACATCTGATGCTGGCCGACGCCCGCCACGTAGACGGCGTCCGGTCCTGCGGCCTTGCCTAGTTCCTCGATGACGAACTCCGGCGACAGTGATCCGTCGGACTGGCCGTCGTAGCTGAGCGGATACGTCGTGCGGAGATTATCCAAGTAGGCCATCCACGCGGTCAGGTCCGGCTTGTCGCTGCCCGTTGCGAGCTCGGCCCGCAGCGCGTCCAGCAGGTCGACGAGGACGGCTTGGACGTCGCCGACGATCGGGACGTCAACTTCGCGGTTCTTGCCGATTTCGGCGGGGTCGATGTCGGCGTGGATCACCTTGGCACCGGGCGCGAACGAGTCGAGGCGACCGGTCACCCGGTCGTCGAAGCGGGCACCGAGCGTGATCAGCAGGTCGGCGCGCTGCAGCGCGGCGACGGCACCGACGGCTCCGTGCATGCCTGGCATGCCCATGTGCAGTTCGTGGCTGTCGGGGAACGCGCCGCGCGCCATCAGGGTTGTGACGACGGGGATCCCGGTCAGCTCCGCGAGTTCGAGCAGTTCCGGCGAGGCCTCAGCCTTGATGACGCCGCCGCCGACATATAGGACCGGTCGCTTAGCCTGCTGGATGAGGCGGGCCGCTTCGCGGATCTGCTTGCCGTGTGGGCGGGTGACGGGACGGTAGCCGGGAAGGTCGAACTGCGGGGGCCAGTAGAACGTCGTCTGGGCCTGCAGGATGTCCTTTGGAATGTCGACGAGGACGGCGCCGGGACGGCCACTCTCGGCGATGTAGAACGCTTCGGCGATGATCCGCGGGATGTCGGCTGCCGAGCTCACCAGGAAGTTGTGCTTGGTGACCGGCATGGTGATACCGGAGATGTCGGCTTCCTGGAAGCCGTCGGTGCCGATGAGCGCACGGCCGACCTGTCCGGTGATCGCGACGACCGGGACCGAGTCCATCTGGGCGTCGGCGAGCGGGGTGACAAGGTTCGTCGCACCCGGGCCGGAGGTGGCCATCATGACGCCTGCCCGACCGGCGACCTGCGCGTAGCCGGTGGCGGCGTGGCCCGCCCCCTGCTCGTGGCGGACCAGGACGTGCCGGACCTTCTCAGAGTCCAGGAGCGGGTCGTAGACGGGGAGGACGGCGCCGCCGGGAATGCCGAACACCGTCTCGACGCCGAGCTCTTCGAGAGTCCGGACCACCGACTGTGCGCCCGTGACCCGCTCGGGTGCGACTACCGCGTCGCCCGATCGCATCGACTCGGTCGACGGCGACTGCGGCCGACCCCCGGATCCATGTGCTGCTGCTGGAGTACTCACTGCACGTTCCTCATCCTCTAGTGCCAGCAAAAAAGTTCTGACGGTCCCCCGCCGGCCCGGTGACCGCGAAAGCAACCGGATCCTGGCAAGAAAAAACCCTCGACAGCGTGTGCTGGTCGAGGGGCGCGTCGTGGGTGTTTCGGAAGGGTCTACGAAGTGACCGATCAGGCGTTGACGCGCCGACCGATTACTACGAGAAGCTTCTGATCCATCACGAGGAATAAAGTAGGCCTCCGATCCGACAGAGTCAAATCCACGTCGGACGACACCGAATGCCACACATGGAACAATGGTGGCCGTGACCGACTCGGTATTCGACTTCAAGATCTCTCGCCTCGCCTATGCTGGCGTGCTCCTCGCCGTCCTCCTCGTGGTGATCACGATGGGCGGCTCGCTCTGGTTCGGTTTCCTGGCAGTGGTGCCGATCGCGCTCGTGTGGTGGATCAACCGCCTGCACACGCATGTGGACTCGGACGGCATCGTCGCCGTCGGAACGTTCGGCGAACAGTCGGTGTCGTGGGACGAGGTGGCCGGCCTGCGCTTCCCGAAGTGGAGTTCGGTGCGCGCGGTGACCGTCGACGGCGACGACATCCGTCTGCCCGCGGTCGGCTTCGACGATGTACCGCAGCTCTCGCTCGCCAGCGGTGGACGTGTCCCGGACCCGTTCGCCGCCGAACGGGAAGCGCGACGCGCCGCTGCCGACTAGTCCTGGCGCACCCGCCGCAGGAGGACTGACCCGAACACAGTTAGGTACCTGCTCATGCCCGTAACCGCCCGCGATATCGCAGAGTTCATCGACTCCGCACAGCTCACGGACGCTGCCCGCGAATTGGCCGCCATGGCGTCGCAGGAAGCCGCGTCTGTGCTCGACGGCCTCGACACTCGACGCGGCACCATCGCGTTCCGTCTGCTGCCGAAGGACGAGGCCGTCCACGTGTTCGACGACATGTCGTCGAACACCCAGGCGCGTCTCATCGAAACGCTCGGCACCTCCGAAGTCGTCGACGCGTTCGACCACCTCGATCCCGACGACCGCGCGGAACTGCTCGACGAGTTGCCCGCGACCGTCGCCAAACGCCTGATCCGCACCCTCTCGGACACCGAGCGCGAGGCGACATCGGTCGTTCTCGGGTTCGGCAAGAACTCGGTGGGTAGGCGGATGAGCCCCGAGTTCGTCCACGTCTACCGCGACGACACGGTCGAGCAGGGCATCGCCCGCGTTATCGAACGCGGCCACGACGCGGAGACGATCTACACGATCCCGGTCGTCGACCACGAACGCCGCCTGCACGGTGTGGTGAGCCTGCGCGACCTACTACTGGGCGACCCCGCCGCATCCATCGAGGAGTACCGCCGCGCCCCCGTCTACACCCATGCGACGACGTCGGCAGAGGTGGCGGCACACCGGTGCGTCGACCTCAGCCTGCCCGCGATGCCCGTCGTCGACAACGAAGACCGCCTGATCGGCATGCTGACCCTCGACGACGCGGCCGATGTGGTGGCCGCAGCCCGCGACGAAGACGCCGCCCGAGCCGGTGCCCACGAGATGCTGAAGACGCCGTACCTCCAGTCGTCGGTGTTCACGATCACGCGGGCCCGTGTGGTGTGGCTGTTCGTCCTCGCCATCTCCGCGATTCTGACCGTCAACGTCCTCGAAGTGTTCGAGGGGACGTTGGAGCAGAAGGTGGCGCTCGCCCTGTTTATCCCGCTCTTAACCGGCATCGGCGGCAACACCGGTTCGCAGGCCGCGACGACGGTGACCCGAGCCCTCGCCATGGACGAAGTCCGGGCACGCGACGTGCTGCGGGTCGCTGGCAAGGAGGCGCGTGTCGGCGTGACCATGGGCCTTGCTCTCGGCGTGGTGGGTTTCGCCGTCGCGTCCGTCGTCTACGACACCGAGATCGGCACGGTCATCGGTGCGACCATCGTGTCGATCTGCGTCGTCGCCGCGACCGTCGGCGGCATCATGCCGTTGGTCGCGAAGACAATTCGGGTCGATCCCGCCGTCTTCTCCACACCGTTCATCTCCACGTTCTGCGATGCGACCGGCCTGCTCATCTACTTCACGATCGCGAAGACTGTCCTCGGCATCTGACGCGGCGCTCGGAATGCCGCCACCCGCCGGGGCGCTGCACCCTCCGAGGTCTACGTCGCCTAGCGGGCGCGTAAACTCGTAGGACACCTGATCACAGCCCCTGACCGGGTGAGCAATCGACGTCTTTAGCGAGGATCTAACATGCCAGCCCTTCGGTCTCGCACCACCACGGTCGGCCGCGAAGCGTCCGGCGCACGCGCGCTGTGGCGTGCCACCGGAATGACCGACGACGATTTCGGTAAGCCGATCGTCGCCATCGCCAACTCGTACACCCAGTTCGTCCCCGGACACGTGCACCTCAAGGACGTCGGCGACATCGTCGCCGAGGCCGTGCAGGCCGCGGGTGGCGTGGCGAAAGAGTTCAACACGATCGCCGTCGACGACGGCATCGCGATGGGCCACGGCGGCATGCTGTACTCGCTGCCGAGTCGCGAGATCATCGCCGATTCGGTCGAGTACATGGTGAACGCGCACACCGCCGACGCACTGGTCTGCATCTCGAACTGCGACAAGATCACGCCCGGCATGCTCAACGCGGCGATGCGTCTGAACATCCCGACCGTGTTCGTCTCCGGCGGACCGATGGAGGCTGGCACGTCGGTCGTCATCAACGGCGTCGTCCACCCGGGCACCGACTTGATCGACGCGATCTCCGCGTCCGCCGACAGCAACGTCAACGACGAGGAACTCCTCAAAGTCGAGCAGGCCGCCTGCCCCACCTGCGGTTCATGTTCGGGAATGTTCACCGCCAACTCGATGAACTGCCTGACCGAGGCTCTCGGTCTGTCGCTGCCCGGCAACGGTTCGACCCTGGCCACCCAGGTGGCCCGCCGTGACCTGTTCACCAGGGCCGGTCACATGGTCGTCGACATCGCCAAGCGGTACTACCACGACGACGACGAATCCGTCCTGCCGCGCAATGTCGCCACCCGCGAAGCGTTCGAGAACGCGATGGCCCTCGATGTCGCCATGGGCGGTTCCACGAACACAGTCCTGCACATCCTGGCGGCCGCGCAAGAGGGAGAAATCGATTTCGACCTCGCCGACATCGACCGCATCTCGCGCAGTGTCCCGTGCCTGGCGAAGGTCGCCCCGAACTCGCCCGACTACTACATGGAGCACGTGCACCGCGCGGGCGGCATCCCCGCGATCCTCGGCGAGTTGAACCGCGGCGGGCTGCTCAACACGAACACCCATCCCGTCCACGCCGGGTCGCTCGACGAGTTCCTCGCCGACTGGGACATCCGGAGCGGCACCACCACCGACCAGGCGATCGAGCTGTTCCACGCCGCGCCCGGCGGAGTCCGCACCACCGAACCGTTCTCCACGTCGAACCGGTGGGACTCGCTCGACACAGATGCCGCCGACGGCTGCATTCGCGACGTGGCGCACGCTTACACAGTCGAAGGCGGTCTGTGCGTGCTGCGCGGCAACTTGGCGCCAAACGGTGCCGTCTTGAAGACCGCAGGCGTCGACGAGGCGCTATGGCATTTCCAGGGCCCGGCGCGTGTCGTCGAAAGCCAGGAGGACGCCGTCCACGCCATCCTGTCGAAGGAACTCCAGGCCGGTGAAGTGCTGGTGATCCGTTACGAGGGTCCCGCGGGCGGACCGGGCATGCAGGAAATGCTGCACCCGACCGCCTTCATGAAGGGGACCGGCATGGGCCGCAAGTGCGGGCTCGTCACCGACGGACGATTCTCCGGCGGTTCATCGGGCCTCGTCATTGGCCACGCCTCGCCCGAAGCTGCCGCAGGCGGCGATATCGGGCTCGTCGAGAACGGCGACGAGGTCCTCATCGACGTCAAGACGCGCACCCTCAAGATGCTCGTCGACGACGAGACGCTCGCCGACCGTCGCGCCAAGATGGAGGCCTCCGAGCATCCGTGGGCTCCCCGCGACCGTGAACGCACTGTCAGCAAGGCGCTGCGCGCCTACGCGAAGCTCGCGTCGTCCGCCGACAAGGGCGCCGTCCGCGTCGTCGACTGACCGACCCGAGCGGCAGATCAGTTAGTTGACTTGTTCAGGTCCGACTTCTCGAGAATCGGCGTGAACTGGTCGATGACCCAGAGCAGGCTCCGCGGTCCTGCGACGTTGGACGCGTTGGCGAAGGTGGTGCCGAAGATGTGGTCGGTGCCGTTCTTCGTCGCGGGCAGTGCGGCGTACCGTGGGTCCGCCTTCAGTGCCTGCTCGGTCTTGGCGTCGCGGACGTACACGCTGAGGACGTCGCCGTTCATCTGATCGAGGTTCTCCAGCGAGACGTTCGATCCGCCGATCACCTGGTTCGCGGCCGGTTTGAGTCCGAAGCCCTCCAGCCACGCGCCGCTACCGAACGCGAACTGGGTGCCGTCGAACGATCCGTACTCGTAGGTCTTACCCTGCACGCCAGGCAGTTTCGCGCGCGACGCCGCATAAGCGTCGTCGACCTGTTTGATGGCTCCGTCGATCGATTCGCTCGTACCGGTGAGTTGTCCGAGCGCCTTACCTGTGGTCCGCCAGTCGTCGACACCCTTCGACACACCGACGAACGTCGGAGCGATCTGCGAGAGCTGTTTGTACATGTTCTCGTCGACGGCGAACGAGTTGGCCAAGATCAGGTCCGGCTGGTACGCCGCGATGGCTTCGGCGGACGCTTTCCATTCCGCGGTGACGACGTTCGGATCGTAGGTGCCGATGTCGGCGCCGTTGAGCCACGGGTAGTCATTCACCAGCCCCTCCTGGTCGGACGGCCACGAGTTGCCGGTTGCGGAGAACGCGACCGGGTGGACGTCGGTGAACGACAGGAAATCCGACCAGGCTCCACCGCCGAGCGCGACGACGCGCTCGGGCTTCTTGCCCACCGTGATCTCGCCGTAAGCCGTGTCGACGGTGACCGGGAAACCGCCCGATCCAGTCGACGCGGCGTCGTCGGTGGCGGTCGAATCGTCGGATCCGCAGGCCGCGATGGCCAGCACCGCGGCGAAGAGGACGGCGAACAGCGACGCCGCGCGACGCCGGTTCACCGATCGTGTTGTGGTCGTCATGTGTGTTTTTCTCTTTCTCATGGGGTGGATCTCTCGGGTCGATTCGGCTGGCTCGGCATATCCCACGCCGACCAGAGTCGGGCATAGACACCGCCTGCTGCGACGAGTTGTTCGTGGGTTCCGGACTCGGTGATGGCACCGTCCGCCATGACGACGATCCGGTCGCAGACGCGTGCCTGCGACAGTCGGTGCGCGACAACGAGTCCCGTTCGGTCGGCCAGCACCGCGTCGGCCGCGCGATCGAGCACGCCGGCGTGCGCCGAACCCGCTTCGGCCGTCGCCTCGTCGAGGATCACGAGGTCCGGGGAGGCCAGCGCAACACGGGCGAGGGCGACGTGCTGCGCCTGAGCCGAGGTCAGGTCGTGCCCTGCCGAGCCGATCTCCGAGTCGAGTCCGTCGGGCAGCAGGTCGAGGAGATCTCCGGCGTCGACGTCGGTGAGCGCGGCGACGACATCGCGGTCGCTCGCATCGGGCGCGGCGAGGGTGAGGTTGTCGCGGAGCGTCCCGGCGAACACGTGAGTCTCCTGCGAGAGCAGCATCGTGTCGGCGGGCCGGTCGACCCGCCCGCTGCCCGGCGGGTGGACTCCGGCCACGAGCGCGGCGAGCGTCGTCTTCCCCGCACCGGAGGCGCCGACGACGGCGACCCGCTCGCCGTCGCCGACGGTCAGGTTCACACCGTGCAGCACCGGCCGATCCGGCTCGTACCCGAATTCGACACCCTCGAGGACGACATCCCTGGCTAGGGGGTGTCCCGGTACTGGTTGTCCGGGGCGCGTGTCGGTCGGACGGGCGACATCGATTTCGGTGATGCCGACGATCCGCGCCAGCGAGCTCGTCGCGGACTGCAGGATGTCGGTGACGATCATCAATTGCCGGATCGGTCCACTCAGACGTAGGAAGAGCAGTACGGCGGTCGTTGCCGTCCCGAGTGTCCCGGCACCGGAGTCGACGAGCCAGAACCCGATGGCCACCACAATCGCCAAGCAGGCTCCGAATGCCGCGTCGAGCCGCCCGAAGAACATGGTCTGCACCGTCCTAGCCCGCAATGACCACCGCGCAACACCCCACGACGCGGCGGCGATCCGGTGGTTGTGCCGGTCGGACAGTCGGTACGCCAACACCGTGTCGCGGCCTTTGAGGGCCGACAACAGGTGGTGGGCGCGCGTGCCGGTGCAGGCGCGTTCGGCCGCATACAACTCGGGCGCGGTTCGCAGATACCAGCGGAGGGCCAGCGCGTACGCGGGTGCGGTAGCCACGACGGCGACACCGTACCGCCAGTCGAGGACGGTCAGACCCGCCGCAGTCAGCACGATTGTGAAAACGGTTGCCGCGAATGTCGGCAGCACCTGGGACAACGCCTCGGACACCTGCGCGACGTCGTCGCTGGCGCGGGACAGGAGGTCGCCGGTCCCGGACCGTTCGACCCGCTGTTGCGGCAGGCGCAGCGCGGTGTGGACGAGGCGTTCGCGGAGGTCGGCGAGGAGCCGCTCCAGCACGCGGGACGCGACGACGATCCCGACGGCCGACGCCACGGCCATCACGATCGACGCCGCGGCGATCACGCCGCCGTACGTCCACACCGAGACTTCGGTGCGCCCGTCGGAGACGTCGTCGACGACGCGCCCCAGTACGGCCGGGGTCACCAGGCTCGCCGCCGCACCGACCGCGGACGAGAACAGTCCTACGCCGAGCAGCGCGCGCCGTCCCCGCAGCGCCTGCCAAGCGGCGCGGGCGGTCTGGCCGCCGGTCGCGACCGGCAGTCGGCCCGTCTCGGCGGCGTCGATCGCGGTGCTCATACGCTCACCTGCTCGTCGATGTCGACGATCCGGTCGCAGATCGCGAGGAGCGCGGGTGAGGTGCTCACCACGACGGTCGATCGACCTCGCCGGGCGCCGCGCGCACGGTCGGCGACGGCTCCTTCGGTTACGGCGTCGACCGCGGTCGTCGGATCGTGCAGGACGAGGACGGGCGGATCCGCCGCGTACGCCCGAGCGAGCGCGATCCGCTGGCGTTGGCCACCGGACAGCGCGGATCCGCCTTCGCCGACCCGGCTGTCCACTCCGTCGGGCAGCAGATCGAGGATGTCGTCGCACGCGGCCGCGTGCAGGGCGGCGTCGACGCCGTCGTCGGACCACGGCCCCGCGAGATTGTCGGCGATGGTGCCGTCGAACAGGTCTGCCGAGTGCGGCGCGGTCACGACGGCGGCACGGTAAGTCTCGACCGGGAGTTCGTCTGCGCGACGCCCGTCGAGCAGCACTCCGCGTCCGATCGCGAGATCGTCGAGGAGATGGCGGGCAGCCGCGCCGCGGGCGCGCACACCGATCCACTCCCCCGGCTCGACGGCGAGAGACGCGGCAGGCATCTCGACGGCCGGCGGCTCGTGCGGTGTGACCCGCTCGTTCGCCGCGGCCCGCTCCGGGGGGTCGGTCACCGCCGCCGGGATCCGCAGCACGTCGAGGACACGTTCGGCCGAGGCGACAGCGACCGCCCACACCGCACCCCCGGTGGTCGGCAGCGCCGTCAACGGCGTGATGAGGAACTGGGTCAGGCCGACCGCGGCGATCAGGTCGCCGACGCTGATCCGACCGGACAGGGCGAGTGATGCGGCTCCGATGGCCAGCCCGGCGATGAACAGGCCGGTCACCACGTTCATGGCACCGACGTACACCCCACGGGTGGTCCGTGCGAGTAGTGCCGCGTCGAGTGCTTCACGACTGGCGGTCGTATACCGGGCCGCAGCCTCGTCTTCGGCTCGGAGGCCCTTAATGACGCGATAGCCGGTCACGAGGTCTGCCCCCTGCCCGGTCGCGGCGGCGACGAGGGCCTGCTGGTGTCGGCTCCGCCGCTGCAGCGGTCTGCCCGCGAGCGTCATCACCGCGACGAGGATCGGCGCGGCCACCAGGACTGCGACGCCGAGTGCCGGGTGGATGACCAGCAGTCCGGCTCCGCACGCGATGACGGCCGCAGCGTCTCCGACCGGGTAGATTCCGAGCTGCATCCCGGCCGACAGCCGGAACACGTCGCCGGTCGCGATCGACAGCATCGACCCGTCGAGGGTCCGCCCGGCCATCCCGGCCGGTTCCAGGAGTCGTTCGGTGACCTGCGTCCGCAGTCGGTGCTGCACAGTCTGCATCCCGTAGAACCCCATGCGCGTCCCATACCGGAACGAAACCGACATCACCGCGACGTCGATGAGCAGGACGGCGGTCCAGCCGAGGACGGCGGCGACGTCGCCGGTCGCGACGCCTCGATCGATTGCGATGCCCGCGATCACCGGCAGCAGCGCACCGGCGAGTTGGCTGACGACGAGCAGCCCGGCGGCCGGCACCGTGTAGGTCCGCGCGCCGAACACAACACGCCAGGTGAACCTTGCCGGGGTCGTCGTGTCGTCGTAGGCGATCGACGCCGAACGACGAGGGTTCGCGGACGCCTGGAACAGGAGCGGCCAACGCACCCCGAACCAGTGGCGACGCAGTCCCGCGTCGTCCGCGGTCGCGGTCATCGGGTTGCCCCGCTGCGGTCGCGGCCGAGCGGGACGACGGACGGCCGGCCGGTGACCGGATCCGGTACAACCAGACACTTCATTCCGAAGACCTCTTCGACGAGTTCGGCGGTGACGATCTCCTCGGGCGGCCCCTCCTGGACGATCCGCCCGTCCCTCATCGCGACCAGATGCGTTCCGTAGCGAGCGGCCTGGTTGAGGTCGTGCAGAACGGCGACGAGGGTGCGCCCCTCCAGGTGGAGGTCGGTGAACAGTTCGAGAAGCTCGATCTGGTGTGCGATGTCCAGGAAGGTCGTCGGCTCGTCAAGCAGGATCAGTGGGGTCTGCTGGGCGAGGACCATCGCGACCCACACCCGCTGCTGTTGACCACCGGACAGTTCGTCGACCAGCCGGGGCGACAACTCGCTCACCCCGGTCGCGGCCATCGCGTCCAGGACTGCGCGCTCGTCGGCCTGCGTCCACTGTTTGAGGACCCCCTGGTACGGGTAGCGGCCGCGAGCGACAAGGTCGCCGACCGTTATGCCGTCGGGAGCGAGTGAACTCTGCGGCAGCAGCCCGAGCCTGCGGGCGACGACTTTCGCCTTGTACGACCCGATCGACTGACCGTCGAGAATCACCTCGCCCTTCGACGGTCGGAGCAGTCGGGACAGGCCGCGCAGCAGCGTCGACTTACCGCACGCGTTCGGTCCGACGATGACCGTGAACGACTGGTCGGGGATCTCCAGCGTCAACGACTCGCTGATAGTCCGTCGGTCGTATCCGATGGTGGCCTTCTCCACGCGGAGTCGGTTTTCGGTCGACACGACCCGATTCGTGGGTTCCGTTATGGTGCGAACGCTGGTCAGAGTCATCTTGTCCTTCCTCGAAGTGGGTGACGCGTCCGGTCTCAGGCACGGCGGCGTACCTCCCGGATGAGCAGCCAGATCAGGTACGTTCCGCCGATGACGACAGTGACCAAACCGACGGGCAGCGCCCTGGGCAGCAGATGTTGCGCGATGAAGTCGGCCGCTGCCAGGAGCAGTGCGCCCATGCACGCGGCCCCGGCGACGCCGACGCCTGCTGTGCGGGTGAGGCGCCGCGCGATCTGCGGGGCAGCCAACGCGACGAACGCGATCGGTCCCGCGGCGGCGGTCACGGTGGCGGTCAACGCGACGCCGACGGCGACGAGGGCCAGACGCGCCGGTTCCGCGCGGACCCCGAGCGCTCGGGCGGCGTCGTCGCCCATCTCCAGGTGACGCATCGGTCGGGCGAGAATGGCCGCACATCCGACGAGAACCACGACCGCGATCGTCCCCACCGCGACTTGATCCCATCCGACCGAACTGAGCGACCCCGCACCCCACACGGCCGCGCTCACCGCGACATCGAGGTCGGCCGTCAGTAAGAACCAGGTGTTGAGGCTGCCGAGCATCGCCGAGACGGCGATTCCCACGATGATCAGACGGAATCCCTGCACTCCGCCCCGATAGGCGAGTAGATAGACGACGGTCGCGGTCGCGATCCCGCCGATCAGCGCGCCGCCCGCTGTCTGCAGGTACGAGCCGCCGAACACGACGATGACGATCAGGGCGCCGGAATACGACCCGGCAGAGAACCCGATAATGTCGGGGCTCGCCAGCGGGTTCCTGGTGAGAGATTGGAAGATCGCACCGGAGACGCCTAGTGCCGCACCGAACACCAGTGTCGCGACCACCCGCGGTCCACGCCATTGGTTGACCACGATGTCCGCGATACCGTCGTCGCGCCCGGCCAGCGACCGAACGACGTCGCCGAGGCTCAGTTCCAGGTCGCCGACGGCGAGGGCGAACAGGCTGATCACCGCCGCGCACGCGAGGATCACCCCGCAGACGGACACAGCGCGGACGTCATAACGCCACGCGACGGGGCCAACGCGCAGCCGCGCTGTCGGTCGACCGAAGTCGACCCGCTCGGTCGTGTTCACAGACCGCTCGCCTTCCGCCTGCGGATCAGCACGATGAGGACCGGCGCACCGACGAACGCGGTCACGATGCCGACCGGGATCTCCCCGGGCCTCATCACGACACGGCCGAGGACGTCGGAGGCGATCACCATGATCGGCGCGAGGACACACGTGTACGCGAGGATCCACCGCTGGTCGGGGCCGACGATCCACCGCGCGATGTGCGGAACCATGAGGCCGACGAAGCCGATCGGCCCAGCGACGGCGGTCGCGCCTCCAGCGAGCAGCGTCACCGCGATCACCACGACGATCCGGGTTCTGATGACCGGCGCGCCGAGGGCCGCGGCGAAGTCCTCCCCCAGCGCGATGGCGTTCAGCGGTCGAGCGGCGACCGAGGCCAGGACGAGACCGAGCACAAAAAACGGGAGGACCGGGACGAGGACGTCGAATCCGCGTCCCACGAGCGAGCCAGCGTTCCACGTTCGGATCGTGTCGAATGCCTCCGTGTTGACGAGGGTCAACGCCGTCGTGATCCCGGTGAGGACCGCGCCGACAGCCACCCCGGCGAGGGTCAGTCGCGTCGGGTCGGCCGGTCCTCGACCCGCCGAACCGATCAGGTAGACGGCGACGGTCACCACGAGCGCGCCCGCGAAGGCGAACCACACCGGGTTGAACCACACGGAAGTGCCGATCGCGCCGATCCCGAACACGGTGGAGCCAACCACGACGAACAGAGCCGCGCCCGCGTTGACGCCGAGGATGCCTGGGTCGGCGAGCGGGTTGCGGGTCAACGCCTGAATCAGCGCGCCCGCCACGCCGAGTGCGATTCCGACGACGCCGGCGATCACCGTCCGCGGAATGCGGTAGTCCCTGATCACGAAGTCGTTCGGCGTGCCGGACGCGTCAAACAGTCCATGCCAGACGTCGTCGAGCGGAATCGATTTCGATCCGATCGCGAGACTCAGGCCGATGCAGACAACGAGCACCGCCGCCGCCGCGACCAAGCCCGACAGACGACGCGCGACGGCCGCCGCGGTGCTGCCCGACGGATCCTCGGCGACAGCGACAGCGACGGGTGACCCGATGGTCGTCGTGTCGCTCATGGACCCCTCCCTCCTATGCCGGACAGCCCCCACCAAAGGTAGGCTCCCCTCAATAAAGGTGGTCGTCCTAAGTGGACAAGTACTTAACATCCATCGGACGAGGAAGACCCATGAGCAACCGGCCCCCCATTCGCATTCCGGAACGGACGCACCGCGACCTCCACCTTCTGCTGTGGGTGGCCGACGGCGAGGCCTCTGTCCGATGCGGTGCCGACGACCACACACTCGTACCCGGTGACGCATTGGTGATCCCGGCGACGGTCCCGCACGAGGTGACCGTCGACGCGGACGGTCTCGTCGTCCCCATCTCGATCCCGACGACCGGCCTCGAACACCTTCCCCCGTCCCCGGCCGTCCACTCGCTCGCCCCGTCCTGGACCGACTGGATGCTGCACCACTTCGCGGCGTGGTCATCGCCGCTACGCAGCCCCGGCTATCGCACGGCCGAGATCGTGTCCACTCTCAATCGCACCGACGCACCGCGACCGCCGTTGCCGCTGACGCCGCCCGGCCGCGACGTCGCGACCGCCCTCCACCGTGACCCGGCGATCGATCTGACCATCGACGAGTGGGCACGCGAAGTGCGGGTCAGCGCGCGGACGCTGCGCCGGATCTTCGTCCGCGACACCCGAATGTCGTTCAGCGACTGGCGCACCGCGTGCCGACTCGAAGCCGGCGCCGAATATCTACGCGCCGGGTATCGGGTCGCGCACGCCGCGCACCAGGTCGGATTCGGCACGTCGTACGGGTTCATCCGAGCGTTCGCCCGTCGGTTCGGGCAGACCCCGGTGCAGTGGCGGGCGGCGAACCAGGTGACGACGGTCAGCGCGCGAGTCCGCCGATCTCGTGAAGGGCAGGCACTCCTCTCGGCGGTGACCGACGAGATCGACCGGTGCGCGCCACCCGCCGTGCCTGCGACGAGCGCACCGCCGTGCGTACACACCGACCTGCACGTGTTCCTGTGGCTCCACAAAGGAACCGCTCGCGTTCGAGTGGGCGACGATGTTCTCGCTCTGTCGCGCGGCGACGCCGTCTGGATGCCCGCGAACGTCGAGCACACTGTCGACGTCGACGCCGAAGCGATTGCTCTTCCCCTCGTGTTCAACACGGACGAGTTGGCGGTCGCACTCGACGACGTCACCGTCGTCCACGTCGACTCGACCAACCACGACGAGGTATTGCGCCAGGCGATCGCCAACCGCACGCCGATCCGGCCGGATGGCTACCGGCGCGTTGACATCCTCGATCTGTTCACTGAGCGCGCACCTCGACGCACCGGCTCGGCCCCCGACGCACCGTGGGACCCGGCGGCACAGACCGTAGCCCGCCACGTAGAGCGCTCCCCCGCAGACAGCCGCCCGCTCGCACTGATCGCCGAGGAACTCGGCATCGACCACACCGGCCTCGACCGGTTGTTCCGCGAGCAGACGGGCCTGGGTTTCACGAGGTGGCGGACCTCGATGCGGATGAACGTGGCACGCAGACTCATCGAGTCGGGAACCGCGCCGAGCACGGCCGCCCGACACGTCGGATACCGTCATCTGTCCGGCTTCAGTCGCGACTTCAGCAAGCATCACGGTATGTCGCCGCGCGCCTGTCTCGCGCAGCGAGTCAGTTCGTGACGAGCGGGTTCGCCCCGTTGAACACGATCCAGACGGCTACGGCCACGCCGATGCCGACGACCAGCCACCCAGCCGATCCCCATGCGGGTCTGCGTGCCCACCCCCACCTGCGGTCCGCCGAATAGAGACCGGGCCCGGTCAGGATGACCGCGGCAGCCGCAGCGGCGAGCATCGCCTCGTATTCGATGCCGTTCCCGTTGCCGTCGGCCGCGAAGAACCACACACCTTGCGCGAGCGTCGCTTTATACGTCATCGCGACGAGGATGCTCGACAGGACAGCCGCGCCCGCGATCGGGGTGAGGAGACCGATGATCAGCAACACGCCGCCAGCGGTCTCGCTGATGCCCGCCACCAAGGACAGAGTCGTGGTGGCCTTCTCGTCGAAACCGAGGCTCGGGTCGGACGAGTTAGCGAGGAAATCGGCGAAGCCGTTGACGCCGGGACCGTTCATCCAGCCAGTCAACTTCTGCAGGCCGTGGACGAGGAAGACCCCACCGAGCGCGACGCGCAGGATGAGCAGACCGAGGTCGATCGTGCCGCGTCGAGCCGGCTCCGCAGGCGCGGCGACCGCTGCCACCGGCTCGTTGGCGGGCTCGTCGTCGAAGGGTTCGGTCTCGACGACGGCGGGCGGTTCGATCGGCAGGGTCGGCTGCGGCTCGATGTACGGGAGCGGATCCTGCGTCAGGTGCTCGGCGGTGCGCCGTTCGCCGCGCGGGCGGTCGCGTTCGTCGTCCGGATCCTCGAACGGCTCGGTGGTCACCGGCTCGTCGGACGACTGGACCTCGACGTCGCTTCGCGGCAGTCGCGTCGTCTCCGACTCCTCGCCGTCGTCCGCGTCGTTCACCGTCGCGATGACCGCGGTGTCGTTGTCGTCTGCGGGCGACGACGCGGCCTCGATGATCGACGTCGGTTCACCGGCGTCGATGGCGTCGGTGACTTCGGCCGCCTCGTCGGCGGGCCGCGGGTCGGGGGCCGGCCGTCGCCCGCGCCCTTCACCCCCGCGCCCTTCGATACCGTGTCGCTCGATGAAGTCGTCGCGGTCGGGACGGGGGCGGCGCGGCCGTTGCCGCGGTGCCCCGCCGTCCGGGCCGCGATCGTTGTCATTGGAACTACTCACATCAACGAGGTTATGCGCCCACTCCCCATCCGAGGCCGAGCGCCACCCGACGATTTGGTAACGATCGCATAGTCTGGAGTGATGCCGCTGCCATCGAGTCTCTCGCGGCGAGCCGTCACGGCGGCCGTCCTCCTCGCCACCGTCGCCGCATCCGCTGGGTGCGCGAGTTTCGACGACCAGACGGCGACTGCCGACCAGGGCACGTTCAGCGAGGTCCCGACCGAGGTGTACCAACCGTCGGCGCCGAGTGCTCCGGACTCGCCAGACGAGCCGGGCGAGCCACCACAGGGTCCGTGCGTCGACCCGAATCCGGCGATCATCGCGACGTGCCTGAGTCAGACCTCCGGCGTGCGCCCGGCGGACGCCGAGGGAAAGACCACGTACGTCGCCGAACGCACCACCGGGAAGATCATCCTGTCCAAGCGTTACGGTCCGCAACGCGCGGTCGCGACGGTCGCCGTCGACGGTTCCGGCGACGGCGGGCTCGTCGACTTCGAACTCTCGCCGACCTGGATGCAAGACCAGATGATCTTCGCGCTCATCACCACGCCGTCCGACAACCGCGTCGTCCGCATCGCACCGACCGGCTCGGTCAAGCCCGTGTTGACCGGCATCCCGAAGGGCGCGACCGGCAATATGGGGTCGATCGCGTTCACCGACCCGAACACGTTGACGGTCGCCACTGGCGACGCCGGCGATCCCACTGCGGCGCAGAACCGTTCGTCACTGGCAGGCAAGATCTTCCAGATCAACCCCAACCAGAACGGCCCGCAGCCGAAGATCCTCGCAAGCGGACTTCGATCGAACGTCGCCCTGTGTCGTGACGGTGACGCCGGGTCACTCTACGTCGCCGACAGCGGGAAGGCAGGCGACCGCCTGTCCCTGGTGTCACACGATTCACTGAAGACGCTGTGGACGTGGGCCGACCGGCCGGGCCTCACCGGGTGTGCGACGAGCCCGGACTCGATCGCCGTCTCCATCGGCTCGAAGAAGCGCCTCGACGTCTTCGCCAAACCGAACGGCGCGAACCCCGTCTTGTCCGAACCTGACGCGCAGGACACCTCAAAGACGTTCGGCGCCGTCGGCCGGATGACTACGCTCGGCGGAAAGATCCAGCTCGCGACGATCAATAAAACGCTGCACGGCACCAAGATCGAATCGTTCGACGACCGGGTAGCCGTCTTCTTCCCGCAGCAGCCCGCCGAAGATCGGACGTAGACCGGCCCTCGGCTGTTATTCGGCTCCGCACGCGGCGAGAACGAGTTCCTTGACGCGGGCCGGGTCGGCCTGCCCGCGAGTCGCCTTCATGACGTCGCCGACGATCTTGCCTGCGGCCTGCACCTTGCCGCCGCGGATCTTCTCCGCGATGTCGGGATTGGCCGCGAGCGCGTCGTCGACTGCCTTCTGCAATGCCGAATCGTCGCGCACCACTTCCAGTCCACGGTCGGCGATGATCTGCGCGGGCTCGCCTTCGCCGTCGAGCACCGCGGTGACGACCTGCTGGGCCAGCTTGTTGGTGAGCTTGCCTGCGTCGACGAGACTAATCACCTCGGCTACCTGCTTCGGCGTGATGGACAGTTCCGCCAACTCGACACCGCGACTGTTGGCCTGCTGCGCGAGGAACGACACCCACCAACTACGGGCGGCGGACGCGGACGCGCCCGCTTCGGCGGTCTCGATGATCAGGTCGACGGCCCCGACGTTCACCAGGTCGCGCATCACCTCATCGGAAACACCCCAGTCCTCCTGGATACGGGCCCGCCGGATCCACGGGAGCTCGGGCAGCGTCGCACGGATCGACTCGACCCAGGCCGGGTCGGCGATCACCGGCGGCAGATCGGGCTCCGGGAAGTAGCGGTAGTCCTCGGCCGTCTCCTTACGACGGCCCGCCGACGTCGTGCCGTCGGCCTCCTGAAAGTGACGAGTCTCCTGGATCACTTCGCCGCCCGTCGTCAGGACGGCGGCCTGACGCTGCATCTCGAATCGGATCGCCGTCTCGACGCTGCGCAGCGAGTTGACGTTCTTGGTCTCCGTACGCGTCCCGAACTCGGTCGCATCCTTGCGCATGAGCGAAAGGTTCGCGTCGCACCGCATCGACCCCTGGTCCATCCGCACGTCGGAGACGTTGAGCGATTTGAGCAGATCGCGGAGTGCGGTCACATAGGCGCGGGCCACTTCGGGCGCGCGTTCCCCCGCGCCCTCGATCGGGCGGGTCACGATCTCCACGAGCGGGACGCCCGCACGGTTGTAGTCGAGGAGCGAGTGGCTGGCACCGTGGATTCGGCCGGTGCTCCCGCCGATGTGCAGCGACTTGCCGGTGTCTTCCTCCATGTGGGCGCGTTCGATCTGAACCCGCCACGTGGTGCCGTCGATCAGGACGACGTCGAGGTACCCGTCGTAGGCGATCGGCTCGTCGTACTGGCTGATCTGGTAGTTCTTCGGCTGATCCGGGTAGAAGTAGTTCTTCCGCGCGAACACGCTCGACTCGCGGATCGAGCAGTTCAACGCGAGCCCGATCTTGACCGCGGACTCGATGGCCGTGGCGTTAGCGACGGGCAGCGCACCGGGCAGCGCGAGGCACGACGGGCACACCTGAGCGTTCGGGTCACCGCCGAACGTCGTCGGGCACCCGCAGAACATCTTGGTCTCGGTGCCGAGTTCGACGTGGACCTCCATGCCCATCACCGGGTCGAAAGTCTCGATGACGTCGTCGAAGTCCATCAGTTCGTCGGTAGCCGCACTCATGCGCTCCATCGTATCTGGGGGTCGATCTCGGGGATCGCACCGATGCCCCGATCACGGTGCCGCTCGTAGCGTGGACGACACGGGGCGCGCGAGAAAGCCCCCGCGAACATCGAGAAGAGGACGCCCCAAAATGAGCCTGCCGCCGTACACCGCCGACCCGACCGTCCCCGCGCAGCCGCGCCGACTCCGCCGATCGCGCGCCAACCGGCGGATCGCGGGTGTCGCGGGCGGTCTCGCCGACTATTTCGGCGTCGACGCGACCTGGGTCCGGATCGCGTTTGTCGCGTCGATCCTCCTGCCTGGACCGCAAGTGCTCCTCTACCTGATCCTCTGGCTCGTGATCCCGCAGGACTGACGGCGCCTCGACGCCGCGCGGAACTACCGTGCTAGCCGAAGATCGCGCGGGCACCCCGGTAGTGATCGAGGGGGACGTTCTTGGTGTGGCCGACGGCGTCGGCGAACGGGACCCGGACGATGTCCATGCCGCGCAGTGCGACCATCTGGCCCCACGCCTCGTCGGCGACGAGATCGCTCACTGCCTGCCCGAACCTCGTGCCGAGCACGCGGTCCCACGCGGACGGGACCCCGCCGCGCTGAATGTGGCCGAGGACAGTCGCCCGGGTCTCGATGCCGGTCCGCTCCTGGATGAGCGGCGCCAGGATCTCGCCGATCCCGCCCAGCCGGGGCCGGTTGAATCCGTCGAGCCCTTTGTCCGAATACGCCTCGTTCATATCGGGGAGAGTGAATCCCTCGGCGACGACGACCATCGGCGAGCGGCCGCGGTCGCGGACGCTCGCCACCCACTCGCACACCTGGTCGAGGCTCTCCGGCTGTTCGGGAATCAAGATCGCGTGCGCTCCGCCCGCCGTTCCCGCGTACATCGCGATCCACCCCGCGTGGCGTCCCATCACCTCCAACACCATGCACCGTCGATGCGAGTTGCCGGTGGTCCGTAGCCGGTCGACGGCCTCGGTCGCGATCTCGACGGCCGTGTTGAAACCGAACGTGTAGTCGGTGGCGACGAGATCGTTGTCGATCGTCTTGGGCACGCCGACGATCGGCACCCCGTCCTCGCGAAGGCGGTTCGCGGCGGCCATCGTCCCGTCCCCGCCGATTGCGATCACCCCGTCGATTTCCAGCCGCCGCATGTGCGCGAGGATGTTCTCCGGTGTCCCGTCCGGTTCGGTGTACGGCCCGAACCGGCTGGTCCCGAGGATGGTGCCGCCCTGCTGTGAGATGCCGCGGACGACACTGCGTTCGAGAGGCATCACGTCGCCGTAGACGAGCCCCCGGAAACCGTCTCGATATCCGACGAACTCTTGGCCGTACACCATTTCGCCTTGTAGGACGGTTCCGCGAATCACCGCGTTGAGGCCGGGGCAGTCGCCGCCGGACGTCAGAATCCCGAATCTCGCCATATTCGTCTCCCTCACCTGTCCGTCGGACTCTATGACAACACGGGAACGTCGTCCCGGCAGCACGGGTGCCGCTACTTGAGTCCGTTCTCGTAAGCGAAAACGACGGCCTGCGCACGATCGCGCAGGCCCAGCTTGGTCAGCACATTGCTGACGTGCGTCTTGACGGTCTGCTCGGACACGAAGAGCGCGGCGGCGATCTCCGCATTCGACTTGCCGTCCGCGACTGTCTCGAGCACTTCGCGTTCCCGCGGAGTCAACACGTTCACCGCCTGCGACGCCGTCTTCACTGTGCGCGAGGTGACGTCCGCGATCAGCCGCCTGGTCACCGAGGGTGCGAGGAGCGCGTCACCGGCCGCCACCACCCGGACGGCGCGTACCAGTTCGTCAGCCGGCGCATCCTTCAGCATGAAGCCGGACGCGCCGATCCGCAGCGCCGAATACACGTAGTCGTCGATGTCGAACGTGGTCAACATGAGGACGCGTGTCGACGAACCGCTCGAAATGATCTGCTGCGCGGCCCACAGCCCGTCGCGACGGGGCATCCGCACGTCCATCAGGACGACGTCGGGCTGCAGACGTTTACACACGTCGACCGCCTCGATCCCGTCTTCGGCGTCGCCGAGCACCGACACGCCGTCCGCCGCTCCGAGCAGGGCCGCGAAACCGGCGCGCACCATCGCTTGATCGTCGGCGATCACCACGGTCACACTCACCCGAGTCACCCTATCGGCGTCGCAACGGGATCGTCGCGGTGACCGCGAACCCGCCGTCGGGCGTCGTCTGCGATGTCAGACCGCCGCCGACGGCCGACGCGCGCTCGGCCATCCCGATGAGTCCCTGCCCTCCCCCGGGCTGAGGCACGTGGTCCGGGTCGGCGGGCGGACCGTTGACGATCGAGACGACGGCCGCCCCGTCGTCGTCTACCACCATCCGGACCGCGACGTTCGAGCCAGGTGCGTGGCGGGCTGCGTTGGTCAGCGACTCCTGCACGATCCGGTAGACGGCGGCACCTGCCGCGCCCGGTTCACCCCACTCGGTGACCCGGTCGGCGTATTCGACGCTCACGCCTGCCGCTCGGACCCGAGCGATGAGGTCCGGCAGGTCGCCGACCCCTTGCACAGGTCGGGTCGACGGCGAGTCCGCGGGCCGCAGGACGCCGAGGAGTTGCCGAACCTCGTCGAGCGACTGCCGGGCGGCGTCGGCGATCGCGGTGAACTCGGACTGCGTCGCCGGCCCCACGGTCTCCGGTTCGTCGGCCGCGGCGAGCCGGTACTTCGCGGTCTGGGACATGACGACGACCATCGACATGCGGTGGGCGACGACATCGTGGAGTTCCCGCGCGATTCTGGTCCGTTCGGCGAGGACCGCCTCCCTGGCCTGAGCGGTTTCCGTCTCGATGGTCTGTTCCTCGATCTGCTTCTGCGACGACAGCCGATAGCGAATGAACGCTATGCCGATCGTCGCGACCACCAGCGCGAAGATCCACCCGAGTTTCGCGCCCGGCGCGACACCGATCACGAATGCGCCCGCGGTGATAGCGGCTACCACCGGCAATCTCACCAACGGCTGGGTGATCAGTGCTGCTGACGTCATCGCAAGCAGGACGAGAAACATCGGGATCGGCATCGGGAAGTCGGAGTCCGGGTGCGGGACTAGGCTCGCGACCGAGCCGGTGACCACTACCATCGCCCACCCCGTGCGCACCGCGACCGGCCCGGCGAAGATCAGCGCCATCGGCACCGACGCCGCCACCGCGAACAGCGGCAGCAGATACGCGGGCATCGGGTTCGACATCGCGAGGTTGGGCCACGTGACCGCGGTCATCGTCACCGCGGCCACCATCGCGACCCAATTCCACACGCTTCCCAGGTATCGGCGAAGCATCGGGTCGGGCACCGCGTCGAAGGAGATACGGTGCACGACTGCCAGTCGTTTGCGGAACAGTCTCTTCACATCTCGACCGTAAGGCCGGTGCATGCGTGGGCACCTCCCCCACAGGAGCGAGATCGTCCCCGTACCGCCGGGTGATGCCGGCACCGTCTGTCACCGAAATGTACGGGGCTTCAATCGCTTTCGCGAGCGATCCGCGTAGGCGCCGCTCGTTGCGATGGTGATCGCATGACCGAGAAACCCACTCCCGCCGATCGTGTCCGACATGCCGTCCGACGTGCATGTCTCGGCCTGGCGACCAGTCTGCTGGCCTTGTTCATCGTCGGCGCCGCCGGCGTCGCAGCGGTGGCCTCCGCGTCCCCGCCTCGGGTCGGCCCCGTTGCGACCGATGTCGACCGGGCGATCGCCGACCTCGTCGGGTCGACGCCGAGTGACGCCCTCGCCCATCTGCCCGCGGGCTTCGAGTCCGTGATGGGGTACCGACCGGTGCTGGAGGACGCGCGGCCGGTGAACCCGACCGGATCCTGCTCGTCACCGGTACCACTGCCGGGCCGTTTCGAACCAGCATGTCGCGCACACGATTTCGGCTACGACTTGCTCCGTTTCGGGGAGCACACCGGCCGACCTGCCGCCCAGTGGGCGCGGCGGGCTCTCGACGGGATGCTCATCGATGCGATGCACGACTCTTGCTCCAACCCGCTGTGCGATCTCGCGGCCACCGTCGCCGACGGCGGTCTCACCAGCAACTCGTGGCGGCAGGACTGGCGGACACCGGTGTCCGAGTCGACCGGCGACATGATGTCGACGACGACGCTGCGCGTCGTCGAGACGATCGGAACACGGCGATGATCGCCCGCGTGCATCCCGCAGTGGTCGTCGGCGGCGTCGCCGGGTGGGCTGTGGCATTGGCGCCAGGTCAGCTACCGCGCCCTGCACTGCTTCTCGCAGTCGTCGGCACGGTGCTCGCACTCATCGGCATGGGCGTGGGCTCGCTGGTCTCGATGGCAGCGCGTGGCCGCACGGCGAGCCGCGAATTCCTCGCCGGGACGGCCGTCGTCGTGGGTGGACTCCTGGTACCCGCGTTGTGGTGGCAGACGCGGGTGTGCGAGGACCTCGGTGCCCCGACCCCCGGAATCGGGTGGGTCGCGACTGTCGCGGGGGTGCCGCTGCTCGTCGCGGGCGCGGTCGTCGTGATTCCGGCACGAGCCTGGGCGATCGGAGCCGTCCTCGCTGCACTCGTCGCGGGACCCGCGGCCACCGCGAACGCCGCAGCACCGAACCTTCCCGACGATGCGCGGCTCACATACTCGATGCTCTCCGACGGCTCGTTCGACGAGCGTGCTCACGCACTCGTCGACACGTGGGCCGCGTCGGACGGACCCGATCAGAGGGCCGTGGTGGTTGCCGTGCCCACCGGGTCCGGATGGATCGATGCGAGTGCCGTAGACGGATTCGTGAGCCGGTTCGATGGGTCGGTCCGATTTTTGGGCATGCAGTACTCGGACGTGCCGTCCTGGCAGGCGTACGTCCGCTCGCCGGACGTCGCGGGTGCGAGCGCGATCGCGGTGCTGCGTGCACTCGACGACCGGTCGGCGACGATGGCCCACCGCCCGCAGATCTACCTCTACGGGCAGAGTCTTGGCGCGATCGGCGCGGACGCCGCTCGCGCTTGGGCGGACCGCACCGGCGTCGACGTCTCCGGGACGGTGCTGTCGGGGGCTCCGGCAGGCAGCGTCGAATCGCTGCCGGACTGCGCTCGCCGAGTCAGCATCGCGAACGCCACCGACCCGGTCGCCGACTTCCAGGCGTCGCTGCTATGGCGCGCACCCCACCATGCGAGCGGTACCCGCACGATCGGTGCAGAACCGTCGATGCGAGTCCCGTGGACTCCCGTGGCGTCGTTCGTCGGGACCGCCCTCGACCTAGCCGTCTCATTGGACGGCCCGGTCGGCAGCGGGCACCATTACGGCGTCGAGCAGGGGCTCGCCGTCGCGCAGATGCCCGCCGGCTGTCAGACGATGGGCCCGCGAGCCGCCTCGTAAGCGGCGCCGACCTTGTACAGACGATCATCGGCGAGGGCCGGTGCCATGATCTGCAGACCGACGGGCAGGACCGCACCGCCGTCGCTCGCGGTACCCGACGGCACCGACATGGCGGCGGTCCCGGCGAGGTTCACCGGCAAGGTACACAGATCGAACAGGTACATGGCCAGCGGATCGTCGACCTTCTCGCCGAGTTTGAACGCGGTCGTCGGAGTGGTCGGCGAGATCAGGACGTCCACCTCCTGGTACGCCTTCTGGAAGTCCTGCGCGATCAGGGTGCGGACCTTCTGCGCCTGGCCGTAATAGGCGTCATAGTAGCCAGAGCTCAAGGCATAGGTGCCGATCATGATGCGGCGCTTGACTTCCGGACCGAACCCGGCGGCGCGGGTGAGGGCCATGACCTCGTCGGCACTGTGCGTCCCGTCGTCGCCGACCCGCATGCCGTACCGCATCGCGTCGAAACGTGCGAGGTTGCTGGACACCTCCGACGGCAGGATCAGGTAGTACGCGCCGAGCGCATACGCGAAGCTCGGGCAGTCGACCTCGACGATCGTCGCACCCAATGAGGTGAGCGTCGCACACGCCTGCTGGAACGATTCGAGGACGCCCGCCTGATAGCCGTCGCCCTGCAACTGTTTGACGACACCGATTCGGACCCCGGTCAGGTCACGATTCGCGCCCTCGCGGGCGGCCGCGACGACGTCGGGGATCGGTGCGTCGATCGACGTCGAATCACGCGGATCGTGTCCGGCGATCACTTCGTGCAGGAGCGCGGTGTCGAGCACCGTGCGACCGCACGGACCGCCCTGGTCGAGCGACGAAGCGCAGGCGACGAGGCCGTACCGTGAGACGGTGCCGTAGGTTGGCTTCACTCCGACGGTCGCGGTGACCGCGGCTGGCTGACGGATCGAACCACCGGTGTCGGTGCCGATGGCGAGCGGAGCCTGGTACGACGCGAGCGCGGCCGCGCTGCCGCCGCCGGAGCCGCCCGGGATGCGGTCGACGTCCCACGGGTTGCGGGTCACCTGGTAGGCCGAGTTCTCGGTGGAACTGCCCATCGCGAACTCGTCCATGTTGGTCTTGCCGAGGATCGGGATGCCGGCCTCACGGAGACGGCGGGTGAGTGTCGCGTCGTACGGCGACACCCAGCCTTCGAGGATCTTGGAACCGCAGGTGGTCGGCGCATCGGTCGTCGTGAAGACGTCCTTGAGGGCGATCGGAACGCCGGTCAACGCGCTCGGCGCCTTCCCGGCGGCGATCGCCGCGTCTGCGGCGCGGGCCGCGTCAAGCGCTTCGGCGGCTCCGACATGCAGGAACGCTCCGAGCTGGTCGTCGACCTCGGCGATTCGGTCGAGGTGCGCCTGGGTCACCTCGACTGAGGAGAGTTCGCGGGACGCGATCTTGGCGCCCAGATCGGCTGCTGAGAGCCCGGTGATCTCGCCGGCGGCGCGGGTGCTGGTCTCGGTCACTTATTCCTCCCCGAGGATCTGCGGTACGGCGAAACGGTCCTGTTCGACGGCGGGTGCACCCGACAGTGCCTGCTCCGGTGTGAGACCGGCGACGACTACATCGGGACGCAGCACGTTCTGCAGGTCGGCTGGGTGAGCTGTCGGCGGCACATCGCCTGCGGCCACCTCGGCGACCTGCGCGACATGGGTGAGGATCGAGTCGAGCTGGTCTGCGTATTGATCGAGTTCAGCGTCGGTCAACGCGAGACGCGACAGCCGGGCAAGGTGCGCGACCTCGTCTCGGCTGATCGCCGGTGAGGTTGCGGACTCCGATTCGGTGGGCATCGCGAAGTACCTTTCTCGCCTGCGGGTTGGACCCTGGGATGGATACCGTCCAGGATATGGGAGAGCCCTGGACGGATTTGCGGTGGCCTCGGCGGCGCGGGCGACGTAGCGTGATGGGCATGATCATCGTCACCACCAACGAACTTCCCGGTTACCGGATCGAGCACGTCTTCGGCGAATGCTTCGGCCTCACGGTCCGGTCCCGCCATATCGGGTCGAACATCGGTGCTGGTCTGAAGTCGTTGGCGGGCGGCGAATTGCGCGGTATCACCCAGTTGCTTCAGGAGTGCCGTCAGGAGGCGTTGAGCAGGTTGGCCGCCGAGGCGCAGGGACGCGGCGCGAATGCGGTCCTCGCGTTCCGGTTCGAGACCACCGAGTACGCGGGCGGCGGCGGCGTCGAAGTCTGCGCATACGGGACCGCGGTGGGTGTGAGCGCGCTGGTCGGTGGTCCGCCGGTGCCGAGCCAGCCGGTCGCTCCGCTTCCGCCGCAGCAGTAGTCGGCGGTGTCGTACCTACTCCGCCTCCGCCTTTCCGACCGACCCGGCAGCCTCGGCATGCTCGCGGTCGAGTTGGGCGCGGTCGGCGCAGACATCAGGTCTCTCGAAGTGATCGAACGCGGAGACGGCTTCGCGATCGACGACATCGTCGTCGAACTGCCGTCGACGTCGCTACCTGACACCCTCATCACCGCCGCGCAGAACGTGCACGACGTGCGCGTCGAATCGTTGCGCCCGTTCTCCGATGTGCTCGACACCCATCAGGAACTGGAATTGATCGACGTCGTCGCGACAGGCGGCCCCGACCGTCTGCAGGTGCTCGTCGACCATTCGCCGCGTGTGCTGCGCGCATCGTGGGCGATGGTGATCGCCAAACCCGGCATGGACGTGCTCACCCTGTTCGCGAGTTCGGGCGCACCCGAGACGCCGTTGGAGCACGCCGACTGGCTTCCACTGAACACTGCCGCCGGGTTCGGTTCCGACAACGACTGGGTCCCCGATGTCTGGCGCGACATGGACACGACGTTAGCGGCCGCCCCCATGGGCGACGGCTCCAAGGCGCTGCTGTTGGGCCGTACCGGCGGCCCGGAGTTTCGTCCGTCGGAGGTCGCCCGCCTCGGTTATCTGACCGGGATCATCTCGACCGTCATCGACGCCCCCTCGCCGTAGCGCACGGATCAGTCGGCGTGTCCGGTCGCCAACAGGACCTTGAACGCGTCCTCGTCGAGGACGGGCACGCCGAGCTGTTCGGCCTTGTCGGCTTTGCTGCCGGGCGAGTCACCGACGATCACGTAGTCGGTCTTCTTCGACACCGACCCGGAGGCCTTGCCGCCGCGCGCGATGATCGCCTCCTTCGCGCCGTCGCGGCTGAAGTCGACGAGCGACCCGGTGACGACGATGCTCTTCCCATCCAGAGTGCGCTCGATCGATTCGTCGCGTTCGTCGACCATCGACACCCCGGCGCTGCGCCATTTGGCGACGATGTCGCGGTGCCAGTCGACGGTGAACCAGTCGTGGACGCTCTGTGCGCGGGTCGGGCCGAGTCCGTCGACGTTCGCAAGCTCGTCGACGGAGGCGTTCGCTATCTTCTCGAGCGAGCCAAACTCGGTGGCGACGGCCCGCGACGGTGTCGGTCCACAGTGGCGAATCGACAGGGCGACGAGCACCCGCCACAGCGGGACCTGCTTGGCTTTATCGAGGTTCTCCAGGAAGCGTCGGCCGTTGGCCGAGAGCGCGCCGTCCTTCGTCGTGTACAGCCCGGTCTTGAGGAGATCGTCCTCGGTCAACGAGAAGAGGTCGCCCTCGTCAGTGAGGACACCGCTCGCCAGAAGCGATTGTGCGCCTTCGTATCCCAGCGCTTCGATGTCGAACGCGCCGCGGCCCGCGAGATAGAACAGTCGCTCGCGGAGCTGTCCGGGGCACGTGCGCTGATTGGGGCAGCGGATGTCCTTGTCGCCCTCTTTGGCCGGCGCCAACTCGGTGCCGCACTCTGGGCAGTCGGTCGGCATCACGAAAGCCCGCTCGGTGCCGTCGCGCAGATCTGCTACGGGGCCAAGTACTTCGGGGATCACGTCTCCAGCCTTGCGGATCGTGATGGTGTCGCCGATTAGAACACCCTTGCGTTCCACCTCGAAGCCGTTGTGGAGCGTCGCCCGCGACACCGTCGAACCGGCGACGGTGACCGGCTCCATCTGCGCCCACGGCGTGACCCGCCCGGTCCGGCCGACTCCGACCAGGATGTCGAGCAGCTTGGTCGTGACTTCCTCGGGTGGATACTTGTAGGCGATGGCCCAGCGCGGGGCACGTGAGGTCGCGCCCAGGCGGCGCTGCAGGGTCACGTCGTCGACCTTCACGACGAGTCCGTCGATCTCGTGGTCGAGTTCCGGCGAGTGCCGATTCTCGCCCCAGTAGTCGACCGCCGCGAGCACGTCATCGGCTCCGGTCACCTTGCGGGTGTGCGCGGACACCGGCAGCCCCCACTCGGCGAGCGCCAGATACGCGTCGTGCAGCGAGTCCGGTCGCCAGCCGTCTATCCTCCCGATGCCGTGGCAGATCATCCGCAGATTGCGTTTCGCGGTGACCTGTGGATTCTTCTGTCGGAGCGAACCGGCCGCCGAGTTGCGCGGGTTCGCGAACGGTGGCTTGCCGTCGGCGACCAGCGACGCGTTGAGCGTCGCGAAGTCGTCGAGGCGGAAATAGACTTCACCGCGGACCTCGAGCAGTTCCGGGACGGGCCGCTCATCGGTTCCGGTCAGCTGATGCGGCACGCCGACGATGGTGCGCGCGTTGAGGGTGACGTCCTCACCGGTCCGCCCGTCGCCCCGCGTCACTCCCCGCACCAGCGCACCGTTCTCGTAGACGAGCCCCAGTGCGACGCCGTCGATCTTGAGTTCACACAGGAATTCGATGCCCTGACCGGCGTCTGCTTCGGTACGCGACACCCAGGCCCGCATCTCCTCGGCGTCGAAGACGTTGTCGAGAGACATCATTCGCTCGAGGTGGTCGACCGACGTGAAGTCGGTGGAGAAGCCGCCGCCGACGAGTTTGGTCGGCGAGTCGGCGACCGCAAGTTCGGGGTGCGCAGCTTCGAGGCCGAGTAGGCGTTGGAACAACTCGTCGAACTCGCCGTCGCTGACGACCGGCGCATCCTGCACGTAGTACCGGAACTGGTGGCCGCGTACTTCGTCGGCCAACTCGGACCACTGCCGGGCAGCATCATCGGAACCGGGGTCACCGGAATCGGCGTCTCGAGTCTGCGGTTCAGGAACCTGGGGATCAGTCACGCGTTCAGATTATCGCAGGCCTACGACACCGGTATCCTGGCAGAATGCCGCACCCGGTCATGTTCGACACCACCGACGAAATCCTCGCTCAGGTCCGAGCGCGGGCGCTCGCGCTCCCCGAAGCCACCGAGAAGATCGCGCACGGTCGGCCGACGTTCCGGTGCGGCAAGATGTTCGCGATGTACGGAGGCTCCCGTAGGGGCGAGACGAAGACGCCGTTGGACAACGCGCTCCTGTTCATCCCGGATCCCGGCGAACGCGAAGCACTCGTACAGGATCAGCGGTTCTTCGTGCCCGCCTATGTCGGAGCGTACGGCTGGCTCGGCATCGACCTCGCCCACCACGATGCCCCCGACGACTGTGGCTGGGACGAGGTTACCGAACTCCTCGACGCATCGTTCCGGCAGATCGCCCCGAAACGGGCGATCGCCGCACTCGACGCCGAATAACGCGCCTACTCGGCGGCGGTGACGACGGCGACCGCATCGGCGAGCGTCAGACGCCTGTCCCGGTCGCGCAGGACCCGCACCGCACGGACACTGTCGGTCGGGTCGGCGACGACCTCGCGCACCCGTTCCGGGGTCCACTCGCTTACCGCGCGGCGCGAGCGTCGACCTCTCACCGTGGTGCGAACATAGAACGCGGCCAGCACGACAACGACGACTGCCTGCCACCAATGGCCGTCGACCGCCGCTGCGACCGCGAGTATCGGCGCCGCCACGCAGACGGCAACTGTCGCCCACCTGATCGTCCGGTCCGGCGGACCGCCACGGCGATCTTTCGAGCTACTTGCCGCCATCGTGCTACAGGGCGTCCGGATCCTGCGACATCAGCTCGGAGGTCCGCGACACGATCCGCAACGCAGCGGCCGCCCACTCGGGCGAAGCATCAGCTAGACCGGTGTGCGGGGTGACGATGATGTTGTCGCGCAGCACTGTTCGAGGAAGCCCGATCTCGTCCACCACGACCGCCATTCGCTGCGCGAGTTCCTCCGCGCGCGGCTCGACGAGCGGACGCGACGGCGGCACGACACCTGCGAGCAGGATGCCGCCCTGGTCGAGGTACACCCCAAGCTGGTCCTTCGCACCGTCGGGAAGCGAGTGCGAGAAATCGACCGTCACCGAATAGGAGTCCAAGATCGGACAGAGTTCCGGATGCGGTCGGTCGCCGCCGTGCAGGATCATCGGACGTCCGATCACCGCAGCCATCTCCTCGAGACGCTGCGCGATCAGTGGCACGGGAACTGGCGGGATCGCGTCGAGCCGCGTCAACGGTTGGACGCTGCCGTTCAGCACTCGCTCAAGGTCCGGCTCGTCCAATTGGACGATGACCTGTGCACCGAGGCGACGCTCCAACTCGCGGACGTGATCGGACAGGCCGTCAGCCATCGACGCGATGACGTCCAGCCGGGCACCCTTGTCGCGAATCAACTT
Source organism: Gordonia abscondita (assembly GCF_032711245.1). Taxonomy (GTDB): domain Bacteria; phylum Actinomycetota; class Actinomycetes; order Mycobacteriales; family Mycobacteriaceae; genus Gordonia. The sequence goes on along the minus strand of NZ_CP128986.1, from coordinate 2,703,387 downwards.
GTGTCCGTTGCGCAGTTCCACCCGAGCGCCGTAGGTGAACGGACCGCACAACTGCACTTTCAGGAGACGACCGGTGTCGATCAACCCTTCGGTGTCCCAGTGCTCCTCCAACGCGTCGAGGTCGCGCGCCAGGAAGTCCCGAGCCCGCCGCGTCACCGAACCGGGCCGTGACGTCATCCGGTAGACGTCGTGCACCACCTCGAACGGCATGTCGATCAACACGGCTCCCGCACGTCCGACCGAGTCGGCGCCCGCCCCACGGGCCGGCAACTCCGGTAGAAATGCGAAATCCGTTTCACCGGAGACTATCCGGACGGCCTCGGCCGGATCCACCCCCGGCATGGGTCCGATCCCGGTGCCCAGCCCCGAGGGCATGCCCTCGACGCGAGCGGTCACCTGGTCGCCTCGACCGTGTCCGCAATCCGGGCACAGCCCAGCACCAGGTCGCCGTTCGTGTCGTCGGCCGCATACAGGACCGCTGCCTGACCGCGCGCGACGCCGCGCAGCGGGGTACGTAGGTCGATCCGCACCGCCGGTCGGCCGTCCACTTCAATCGGAGTGGCAACCGCAGGCGCCAGACCACCGTGCGCGCGTACTTGCACCGTGCACTCGACCGGTCCGACGGGAGTCGTCCCCGACGTCCACACCGCTTTGACCGCCGTCATCGCCGACACGTCGAGATCCACCGCGGTCCCGACGGTGACGGTGCCCGATTCCGAATCAATTCGGGTGACATATCGCGGAGCACCGTCGGCCGTGGGCGCCTCGATGCCGAGCCCCTTGCGTTGCCCGACGGTGAAGCCGTGGACACCGTCATGGTCCGCGAGCTTCTCGCCGGTCGCCGAGTCGACGACCGCGCCCGGCCGGACACCGATTCGGGCGCCCAGGAATGCGCGGGTGTCACCGGAGGGGATGAAACAGATGTCGTGCGAGTCCGGCTTGTTCGCGACGGCGAGCCCGCGACGCTCGGCCTCCTCGCGGATCTGCGGCTTCGGGGTGTCACCGATCGGGAACATCGCCCGATCGAGTTGCTCGTGGTCGAGCACCGCCAACACGTACGACTGGTCTTTGTCGGCGTCCACGGCACGGCGCAGCTCGCCGTTGGCCAACCGCGCATAATGACCGGTTGCCAACGCGTCAAAGCCCAGAGCGTGCGCACGTTCGGCGAGCGCCGAAAATTTGATCTTCTCATTGCACGACAAGCACGGATTCGGCGTCTCCCCCGCCGCGTACGACGCGACGAACTCGTCGATCACGTCCTCCTTGAACCGGTCCGCGAAGTCCCACACGTAGAACGGGATGCCAAGGACGTCCGCTGCGCGGCGAGCATCGTCGGCGTCCTCCCGCGAGCAGCAGCCCCGTGAACCCGTCCGGAGTGCGCCCGGAGCCGTCGACAGCGCCAAGTGCACTCCGACGACGTCATGGCCCGCCTCGACCGCGCGCGCCGCCGCCACCGCCGAATCGACGCCACCACTCATGGCCGCAAGTACTCGCATTACCGTGTCCCTCCCGTTCGCGCCCCGGACGCCGACAGCGTCCCGGCCGCCCGCGCGCGCTCGGTGACCTCGTCGATCACCCGCGCCACCGCGGTCACATCATCGTCATCGTTGTCGTGGGCGAAAGAGAAGCGCAGCGAACCGCGCGCCGTCGCCTTGTCCAAGCCCATGGCCAGCAGTACGTGGCTCGCGGCCGCGACGCCCGCCGTGCAGGCGGAACCCGTTGAGCATTCGATGCCTTTGGCGTCGAGCAGCATCAGCAGCGAGTCGCCCTCGCAGCCATCGAACGACACATGCACGACCCCGGGCAACGCCGCGTCGGCGCCGCGTCCCAACGCACCGTTCACTGCGACGCCGCCGACCTCGGTCAACACGTCGCAGAGCCGCTCACGCAGGGCGACGATGTGGGCGGTGTGCTCGTCCCGGTGCTGGAGCGACCAGTGCAGCGCAGCGGCCATACCGGCCGCGGCCGCTACGTCTTGGGTGCCAGAGCGCAGATCGCGCTCGTGTCCGCCGCCTTGCAGCAATGGCGTGCATGCGACGTCACGACGCAACAGGAGTGCGCCCGCGCCCTGCGGTCCGCCGAACTTGTGTCCAGCGATACTCATCGCCGACAGGCCGCTCGCCGCGAAATCGACAGGGACGTGCCCAACGGCCGCGATGGCGTCCGAATGCACCGGAATTCCGTACTCCGCACCCAACCGGGCGACGTCGGCGATCGGCTGCACGGTGCCCACCTCGTTGTTGGCCCACATCACCGAGATCACCGCCACTGACTCGGCGTCCGCCACCAACACTTCACGCAGTGCGTCGAGGCTGACCACTCCGGTGTCGTCGACCGGCAGGACCACGAGATTCGCGCCGTGCTCATCCGCGAGCCACTGTGCCGGGTCAAGGATCGCGTGGTGCTCGACGGCCGACACGATCACCGTCCGGCGGCGGTCATCGTCACGACGTCGAGCCGCGTACACGCCCTTGAGCGCGAGATTGTCGGATTCGGTGCCACCGCTGGTGAAGATCACCTCGGACGGTCGAGCCCCCAGGTCACGCGCGATGGACTCGCGTGACTCCTCGAGGATGCGGCGCGCCCGACGGCCGGAGCCATGCAGCGACGACGAGTTTCCGGGCCTCGCCCACGCCGACTCCATGGCCGCACGAGCCTGGCCGACGAGGGCCGTGGAAGCTGCGTTGTCGAGGTAAGCAAAGTGCTGAAGCATGGACATGACCACACCACGATAGCCTCGGCAGGCGAACGGTAAGAAATCATCACCCGCAGCCTCCGGTCAGCGGACCACTTGTCCTACGGCCAGGACGCCTGCCGGGTCATGTTGGCGGGCCAAGGCTGCCAACCATGCACGGGTGTCTTCGTCGTAACAGCTGGCGATCACCGCGGGGTCCGAGGACGCCGCGAAGTTGGCCAGTCGGGCGCCGTCACTGAAGGGCGCGAACGCCGCCACGAGGGACTCCACAGCTCCGGGAACCAGCTCAGCGATCGGCGGGGCGAGCACACCGACGACCTGCACGTTTGCCACCGCGTTCGGGTGGCAGAACGCGCGGTGCTCGGCCGCCGGGCGGGCCAAGGCTCCGCCGAGGAGCCTGATCTCGGCCATCAGCAGCGGGCTCTGCACCGTCGGCCCGACCTGACCGAGGACGGCGGCGATCGTCTCCGCTGTGAGGTCGCGGAGCAGAATGGAATCCTCGAATGCGGGCACCGGGTCGGTCGGGTCGGCGTGGATCGCACCGATCGCCGCGTACGGCATCTGGGCGACGGCGTCGAGGATCGGCTGTGCCACATCGCGCATCGGCGCCAGGATCGCCGCGCCTGCCTCCGGGTCGGCGAGGCTCGCGAACCGTACCGCGACAGTCAGCCGACCAGCGAGCACGGGCGGCACGCCCGGCACATCCGGGAGTCGAAGCAGCGCAATGGACGTGTCCGCGTCGTCGGGCAGAGTCTGCGTCCACGCATGCCATGCATACAGGACGGCGGCCGCGTCGTCCCCGTCGAAGTACAGCGCGCCACCGTAGAAGAATCGCAGCGGAAGCAGATCGATCACCGCTTCGACGACGATGCCCAACGTTGCTTTTCCTCCGCGCAACCCCCAGAACAACTCGGCGTTCTCGTCTGGTGCGACGCGACGAATCGTTCCGTCTCCGGTGACGACCGTGAACTCACGCGCATAGTCGGCGGCGCTGCCGAGTGCGCGGACCATTGGGCCGACGCCCGCGCCGGTCAGCAGCCCGACCACGCCGACTCCGGGCGCCGAGCCGCAGACCGGTGCCAGTCCCAGTGGAGCCGTCGCATCGATGACGGACTGCCACCGTAGTCCGGCTCCGACGCGCGCCGTCCGTGCCGCCGAGTCGACGTGCAGTCGGTCCAGCTTCCCGGTGCGCACCAGCAGGGTCGTCCCGTCGATCGGCGTAGCTCCGTGGCCGGTGCAGTGCACAGCGACGGTCATCGCGTTGACCGCGGCGAATTCGACGACGGCCGCCACGTCGTCCGCGTCGAGGACGTCGACCACCGCCCACGGCCTGCGCGAGACGGCAACGTTGAACGCGATCGTCTGGTAGCCGGGGTCGGCGGGCCGGTGCACGGCGCCGCGGACGGCCGCGCGCAACGTCGCGATGTCGGCTCGGTCGATACTGCGTGTCGATTCGGTGGTCATGGCGCGCTCCTCTTCGTCGGCTGCGGCACCGGTGCCGCAGCGGTGAGGACAGCGTCACCGGCGTCGCTTGCCACCCGCTTGGAATGCGCTTGGATCGCCTGCTTCGAGCCCGGACCTAGCCACTCAGCAGGCTTCGCGCGCTCCGCGCCACTCTCGGCAGGTTGAGGATGAGGGCCTCGTCGACGATCTCGGCGAGTACGTCGTCACGCGCGGGCCCCGCGGGCGACCGCTCGGCCGCCAACAGTCGACAGCGGAGCAGGCCGGACGGGCTGTCGCACGTCGTGCAGAGCGCCCACGCGCGGGCGACTGCCGCATCACCTGAATCGGCGTCCCCGACCAGGTAGTGCAGCCGTGCGATCGACAGATCGACCGGCCCAACGCACCCGACCTGCCCGACGGTCGCGATGCAGCCCATGAACGGCGTCAGGTACGTCAGAAATGGCACCGCCCGGTTGACGATCCCCAACTCGGCGACGAGGTCGGCGAGCACGGTCGCTTGAGCGAGCGACGTCCAGAACATCGGGTGATCGTCCGCCGACCACAGATCGATCATGGCGCGGACCGTCGTCTCGTCACCTTGCGTCCATGCCACTGTGGCGACCCCGGCCGCCATGAGCCGGGCCACTTGGTCGTCGGGAGCCTCGGCGACGACCGCCGCCACCCAGTCCATCCGACCCAGCTCGTCAGTGCCGAGTACCTCGTCGATGAGTTCCCCGACCCCCTGCTGGCCGGCGAGCGCCATCAACGCGAGCATGCCCGACCCGGCGACGTACAGCTCGGTCTGCTGGTGAACCGCCATCGCGACACGGAAGTGCTCGCGAGCGAGATCGAAGTCCGCGTGCCAGACGGCGAGCGCCATCTCCATCCACCGCAGTTGGGCGCGTAGGACGGGCAGCCGCATGCGTTCGCTGCCCGCGATAGCGCGACGCAGGTGCGTCGCTGTCCCTGGCAGATCACCGAGCGTGAGGGCCGCCATGGTGACCACAGAGTCGGTGATGACTGCGTCCAGGGAACTGTCGGCGTGCGGGAGGTCGGCTATCCGCCGCGCCAGCTCCACCTGCTCCGCTGCGCGCGACGCGACTCCCGAATAGGTGATCAAGCGGGCGAGGGCCGCGTCGGCGGCAGCGTCTGAATCGCCGACTCGCGCGGCAGCGGCATCGGCGCGGTCCAGCAGACCGGCGGGGACGCCTGCGTCGTGGTGGTAACAGTGCCCGATCGCGAGTGCCCCGAGAATCCCGACGAGCGCGTCCGGCCGATCCGCGAATGTCTCGGCAGCCTGTTCGAGCACCGAATGCAGCGGTCCCGGTTCTTCAGCGGGTGACATCCACGGCCATCCGCCGCCCGCCCGCAGAAGCGTCCGGGCCAGGCGTCCAGCCGTGTCGCCGGTCTGGTCGGCGACGGCGTCGCGCAGTCGGGCTTCGACGGTGTCGAGCACGAGTTGCGCGCGCCCGGCGCGTGCGTGCGCCCGCAGCATCGCCACCAACAGTTCGTCGCGCTGCGCGAGGTCGACGTCGCGCCCCGCACTCGACTCGTACGTGGCCAACGCGCAGCCGTACCAGTAGGCCGCGTTCTCCGAATACCACCGGACCGTGGCTTCCTCCGCGGCGACACGACAGGCTGTCGCGACGGCCTCGACTTCGGCCACCGGTAGCGCCTCCAGCAGATGTCCGGCGCGAGCTTGGACCGCACCGGCACCGTCCTCGTCGCCGAGTACGTCGGCGATCCGCTGATGCATGCGGCACCGTCGAAGCGGGGCCAGCGACGAGGTCGCCTGTTCACGCAACAGGGCGTGCGCGAACGCCGGCTGCCCGCCCGTAATCTCCCATACGACGATCCGCTCGTCGGCGGCCTCGTCGAGACAGTCGGCGACGTCGCCGGTCGGGCGATCCATCACCCGGGCGAGCAGGGTGACGTCGATGTCCTCGCCGAGCAGCGCGGCGTAGCCGATCACCTCGCGCACCGGTGGATCCAGCGTGTCGAGGCGTCGACCCAGCACCGACCGAACGGCCTCCGGCATCAGCTCGGCGCGCTGGGTCGCCGGAAGCCTGGCGTACTCGGTGACGAACAGCGGGTTACCGCCGGTACGGACGGTGATCTCGGCGGCGTCGACCGCCGACAGACGCTCGTCGGTCACCATCCGCACCAGGTCGGCGACCTCGTCGCGAGTCAGTCGCGGCACCTGCACCACGTCGCCACCCGCACGGATCAGCGCATCGCGCAGCCGGCGGGTGGCTGGGCCGGTCTCCTCCTCACGAACCGTCAGGATCACCGTGAGACGTGTGTGCCGCATCACCGACGACAGGTAGCCGAGTAGGCCGGACGTCATCGCATCAGCCCATTGCACGTCGTCGACGACGAGGGTGACGGGTTCGTCAGCGGCCGTCACCTCCAACAGCTTCTGCACTCGTTCGTAGACGACGAACCGCGCGGTGTCGGCGTCGACGCCCGCCGGGATCGACAGCATCTCGTCCGGGTCACAGGCCAACTCTCGGCACAACTGGCGCAGCGGCCACCATGCGGGAATGCCCTCGGTATCGGGACAGCGCACCCACACCGTCGTCTCGCCGCGATTGTCGGCCAGTCGGGCGGCCTCGTGCGCGAGCCGGGTCTTGCCGATGCCTGCCGGGCCCACCAGCGCCAGCCAGCGGGTCCCGGATCGGCCCGGTGCGTACAACTGGCCGATCGTCTCGACGAGCGCGGTCCGTCCGACGAGTGGTGCAGGCAGGTCACGAGCGGTGTCGTCGGCGGCAACCGGATCATCGTGCCGGGCCCGCCGGGCGACGGGCTCCCGCGTCAGTTCGGCACCCGCCCAATGCGGGGGCCGCGGCCATGCGGCGATCTCCGGGTCGTGCCGAAGGATCGCGCCCTGCAGGTCACCGAGTTCGGCACTCGGATCCAGACCCAGTTCGTGGCCGATCGTTCGAGAGTGTTCGGTGAACACGGCCAATGCCTCGGCCGCCCGGCCCGCACGGTAGAGCGCGATCATGTGCAGCCAGACGCCCCGCTCACGCAGTGGGTCCGCGGACCGCAACGACGCGACCTCGCTGAGCGCCGAGCTGATCTCGCCTTTCGCGAGCAGTGCGGTCACGTGGACCTCGGTGACGCCGAGGCGTACCTCGGTGAGCGCCGCGGCCGGAACCGATACCCATTCGTGGTCACCGAACTCGGCGAGGAGGCTACCGTGCCACAAGCTCGCGGCCTCCGCCGACGCCGACTCCGCGTCGTCCCACCGCTGTTCGCCGCGTGCCTGATGCGCGGTACGCGCAAGATCCTCGAAGTTGACGACGTCGAGTGCCCCGTCACCGACATCGAGTCGGTAGCCCGGACTTACTCGTTGGATCGGCGACGCCTCGCCGTCCGCGTCGCGCAACAGTCGGCGCAAATTGGAGATGTATGCCTGCAGGCTGGTGTCCGCGGCAGTCGGTGGCGTCTCACCCCACACTGCGTCCACCAGTCGGTCCCTCGACACGACGGCCCCTCGACCGAGCAGCAGCGCCGCCAGGACTGCGCGCTGTTTCGGCGGGCCGAGGTCCACGGGGACACCGTCACCGATGACGGTCAGGGGGCCGAGGGTCCGATACTCACGCATCGACTCGCTCATTCACGAAGCGATCCTACGGCGCGAATCACGGGTCGGCGACCCGGTTTGCGACAGTCCCTCCGATCGGACGGCAACCGGACGGAGGCTGGCCCGCCCCAGCGTCGCGGCCGCGACGAACGCACCGGCGAGCGCGACGGCACAACTGATCCATAGGGCGACGACGAGCGCATCGGTGAACTCTTGGGCGGAGTCGGGCGTGAACGCCGACTGCGCCGGAAACACCGCCCCGAGGGCCGCGACGCCCAAGGCGATTCCCGACTGCCGGAAGACGTCGTTGACGCCGGTTGCCAGCCCGACATCGTCACTGTCGCTCTCGGACAAGACGATCGCGGACAGGACAGGGTTGAAGACTCCGGCCCCGACACAGGCGAGGAGGAAGCCCGGCACCAGATTCCATCCGCTGCTGTCCACAGACGCGACCGTCATCCACGCCATGCCACCCGCCACGCCGAACAGAGCCAGGGTGATCAGAGTTCGCGGTGCGACGACGTTCATCAGTTTGTCTGTCGCACCGGCGACGACGAGCATCATCGCGGTACCCGGCAGGTACACGAGCCCAGCCTGGATGGGCGACATCCCCAGCACACCCTGCAGATACAGCGTCACGTAGACGAACACCGCGAACATCGACGCGGAGATCGAGAACGTCGCCAACTGTGCGCCGGCGAAAGCGCGCGTGGCGAACAAGCCCAGCGGCAGCATCGGCTCGGCGACCGTCACCTCCACTGCGACAAACGCGACGAGCGCGGCGACGGCCAGCGCGAACATCACCAGGGTGCGCCCCGCGGACCAGCCGTTGTCGGCCGCCTCGAAGAAGCCGCCGGTCAGCGCTGCGAGAGCGACGATCGCTGTCAGTTGCCCGAGCCAGTCGCCCCGACGCGGCGCGGCACTGCGTGATTCGTCGATCCACCGGAGCGCGGCGAGCATCAGCGCGCCGACGGGCACGTTGATCAGGAAGATGCCTCGCCAGCCCACCCATTCGGTGAGCACGCCGCCGAGCAGCGGTCCGACGGCGAACGCGGCGCCGATCGTTGCCCCGTAGGCGGCCAACGCAGTCGTCCGAGCCTTCGTCCCGTCGTCGAACGCGTGCGCCAGGAGCGCGAGCGACGTCGCGAACAGCAGTGACGCGCCGAGCCCCTGCGCCACCCTGGCCGCGTTCAGGAATGCCATCCGGTCGGCGCTCGCGCACAGCACCGACGACACGGTGAAGACGATCGCGCCAACGATGAACACCCGTCGTCGTCCGACGCGGTCGGCCCACGCTCCCGCGCTCAGCACGGTGGCGGCCAGCGCCAACGTGTAGCCGTCGATGACCCACTTGAGGGCGCCGAGATCGGCGGCGAAGTCGAGCGAGATCGCCGGGAGTGCGGTGTTGACGACCGCGATGTCGAGCATCAGCATCGCGGTGGCCGCGCACACTACGGCGAGGGTGATCCGGCGGCGAGCGCCCCACCGCGGTGTCGTGTCAGTCATGAGAGTCCTCTCGAGTAGTCGATGAGGACAGCGTCACGACAGGTGCTTGGAGCTGACTTGCCGCAGGCTTGGCCCGCCGGTCACGCCACGGTCTGCTCCGATACCGGCGCGGTGACCATCCGGTCGGACAGACCGGAGGTCGGGTTGATCAGTCGCTGTGCCGCGTCCGCCAACTCCTGCCGACCTGGCACCGGAAGTTGCAGATCGAAGACGGTGACCGTCACCCGGAGATCGCATGCCGACACGATCCGGGTGAATGTGGACCCGACCGTGTCGTCACCGATGAATCCGGCGAGTGCCGCTGGACGGCCGACTTCGCTGTACGCCAGCCGGATCGGCAGCACCGGGACACCCGCGTCGACGGCCGCCTGGAAGAACGCCGGACGGAACCGTCCCGCCGCGCCACCGCACCACGTGGTGCCTTCGGGAAACACCGCGACGGCCCGCCCACGGTCGAGGACGTCCGTCACGCGCGCGATCATCGGGGCGAGCCGTCGCAGGTCGCCGCGCACATGCGGCAACACGCCGAACAGTCTCGCCACATAGCCGAAGCCCGCCATCTGCAGCACTTCCCGTTTGGCGACGAACCGTGCCGGCGCGACGGCGGCCACCGCGACGATGTCGAGGAAGGAGATGTGGTTGGCGACGATCAACGCTCCCCGCAGGCGCCTCGCCCCGGCCGGTCGTCGATCGTCGACATCGAGTCGGACACCCATCGAAGCCAGGCACAGTCGGGCGCTCACCCGCCAGTAACTGTGCCGAGCGCGGCGCGGCAATAGACAACTCAGCAGACCGACGGTGAGTAGGAAGACGACGGCTATGCCGAACGCGATGATCCGGGCCCCGATCCGCAGGCGCGACGCACGCGGAGTCGTCGGCACACAGTCGACACCGCACGGACTGGCGGGCACCCACTGGTTCACGTCGGTCAATCCGTGCCCTTGAGACGTGTCATCGCGCCACGTAGACGTTCGACGTACCGCGCTTCGCCTTGCGTCCGGTCCAGGACGGTGAGGAAGTCACCGACGTCGAAGACGTCGTCGAAGGCCGGCTCGCCGCAGACTCGCGCACCGAGTCGCGTGTAGCCGCGCAGTAGCGCGGGCAGCCTCAGCGTGGCCGGTGGCTCCAGCTCGTCGAGTGTCTTGCCGCCGACGTCGACGGCGATGTGCGGGAACACCTCCCATTGCGCGGCGTACCGGTCGCGCGCGAGGTCGCGGATACCGCGGAGTTCGCGCCCACGGCCCAGCGGCGAGTCGAGCGGCACCGACACACAACCCATCATGTAGCGGTAGCCGCCGTCTTCCAGGTAGCCCAGGAGCGCCGCCCACAACATCGCGGTGACCGAGCCGCTGCGGTGGCCTGGGTCGACGACCGCGCGCCCCATCTCGACAGTCTCGCCGCGGATGTCGTCGAGTTGCGCGAGATCGAACTCGCCTGCCGAATACCAACCGCCTGCGGCGATGGCGCGCGGCGGCGGTAGAACTCGGGCGCACCCGACGAGAGCGCCCGTCGGACGGTGGTGGACCAGCAGGTGTTCGCAGTAGTCGTCGAAACGGTCGCGGTCGCGCCCCGACTCGACGTCACCGATCGCGTCGGAGTAGCCAGGCTCGTTGGTGAAGACGTCGTACCGCAGCCGCTGCGCCGCGTCGACATCGTGGTGGTCCTCGCTGATTGCGACCTCGTAGTCGCCACCAGATAACAGGACCGTGCGCCCTGGCGACCTCGTGCGCCCTGACCAACTCGTGTGCCCTGCCGAACTCATCTGCTCTGCCGAACTCATCACTGTCATGCCTGCAGTCAACGAGACGGAGGGAACCTACTGGACACGGCGGAGTGACGTGTCCACACCCGCCACGTGAACAGACGGCCACACCGACCGCCCCGACAGCTACACCGACTAGACCGCGACGCTCAACGACGACGCCCGGCCGGAGGAATCCGGCCGGGCGTCATCGTCGAGTCGATCAGCGCGTGATTACTTGCGCTTGTTGACCGCTTCGGTCAGCTGCGGGGCGACGTTGAACAAGTCACCGACGATGCCGAAGTCGCTGATCTCGAAGATCGGCGCCTCTTCGTCCTTGTTGACGGCGATGATGGTCTTCGATGTCTGCATGCCCGCACGGTGCTGGATGGCGCCCGAAATGCCGAGCGCGATGTACAGCTGAGGCGAGACGGTCTTACCGGTCTGACCGACCTGGAACTGACCCGGGTAGTAACCGGAGTCGACCGCTGCACGCGAGGCGCCGACGGCCGCACCGAGCGAGTCCGCGAGGGCCTCGACGACGCTGAACTGATCGGCAGATCCGACACCGCGGCCGCCGGAGACGACGATCGACGCTTCGGTGAGCTCCGGGCGGTCTCCGCCGACGTTGGGCTCGAATCCGGTGATCTTGACGGCGTTCTCGGCATGCGCCGGAACCTCGACGTTGACGACCTCGCCAGCGCCTGCTGCCGGTGCGGCTTCGACGCCGCCCGGACGGACCGAGATCACCGGGGTGTCGCCGCCAGCCTGCGCGTCAACGGTGTACGCGCCACCGAAGATCGAATGGATGCCGACGCCGCCCTCACGGACGTCGACGACGTCAGTCAGCAGACCCGAGCCGAGACGAACCGCAAGTCGGCCCGAGATCTCTTTGCCTTCTGCGGTGGCGGCGACGAGCACGCCTGCCGCACCGGTCGACTCGGCGAGCGACGACAGTACGTCGACCTTCGGCGAGACGAGGTAGTTCGCGACCTCGTCCGACTCCGCGACGTAGATCTTTTCGGCACCGGCCTCGGCGAGGGCACCGGTGACTGCCGCGCCTGCGCCCGACTTGGCGACGACGACTGCCGACGGGCTGCCCAGAGCGCGGGCGGCGGTGATGAGTTCGCTGGTGACCTTCTTCAGCCCACCCTCGGTATCCTGCTCGACGAGCACGAGTACTTCAGCCATGATTGTTCTCCTGAATGTCTTTGGTAGTCGCTGGAACTGGGGCGGGGATCAGATGATCTTCTGGCCGACCAGGTATTCAGCGACCTTCACGCCGCCGTCGCCCTCGTCGGTGACGCGCTCGCCTGCGGACTTCGCGGCCTTCGGGGTGACACCGGTGACGGTGCTGCCCGCGTTCGCGAGGCCGACGGTGTCGGCGTCGACGCCGATCTCGGCCAGAGTCAGGACAGCGACTTCCTTCTTCTTCGCGGCCATGATGCCCTTGAAGGACGGGAAGCGCGGCTCATTGATCTTCTCGTTGACCGAGACGATCGCGGGCAGCGTGGCCTCGACGTGGAAGATGCCCTCGTCGGTTTCGCGCTCGCCGCGCAAGGTCTCGCCCTCGACCTCCAGCTTGCGCAGGTGCGTCAGGTGCGGGAGCTCCAGGTACTCGGCAACCATCGCCGGGACGGCGCCGACGCGACCGTCGGTCGCCTCGTTGCCCGCGATGACCATCTCGACGCCTTCGACTGTGCCGAGGGCGCTGGCGATGACGTATGCGGTCTGGACGGCGTCCGAGCCGTGCAGCAGATCGTCCTTGATGTGGATCGCCTTATCGGCGCCCATCGAGAGCGCCTTGCGGATCGCGTCGGTCGCGCGGTCGGGACCGACCGACAGGAGGGTCACCTCGCCTCCGTCGCGCTCCTTGATCTGCAGTGCTTCCTCGACCGCGCGCTCGTTGATCTCGTCGAGAACAGCGTCCGCAGCTTCGCGGTCCAGCGTGAAGTCGCCATCGGCGAGCTTTCGCTCGGACCAGGTGTCGGGAACCTGCTTGATCAGAACGACAATATTCGTCATGGGTCTGCGTCGACCTCCTGCGTCGGGTTCGGCAACTTACCGGCGGGTAAGGCCCTGGGTCATTATCACCTTAGCCGCTGTACACCGCGCCACAGAACGTGGCGTCTCTCATACGCGCGGATAGCGCGGTGCAAGTGGGGAGAACCCGTTCCACTACCCTCGTGCAAATGAGCGAACCGCAGGCCGCCGATCAGCTCGCCCTCACCGGCGAGCGAACCGTCCCGGGAATCCCCGCCGAGAACTACTGGTTCCGGCGCCACGAGGTGGCCTACGAGTACATCTTGCGGCGCTGCGCGGGCCGCGACGTCCTCGAGGCCGGATCCGGCGAAGGCTACGGCGCGTCGATGATCGCACGGTCCGCCCGATCGGTCTCGTGCGTCGACTACGACGAGCAGGCCGTCGCCCACACTCGCCGCGCGTATCCGGAACTCACCGTCCACCAAGGCAACCTGATCGACCTCCCGATCGACGACAACTCGGTCGACACCATTGTGAACTTCCAAGTCATCGAGCACCTGTGGGATCAGAGCGAATTCGTCCGCGAATGCCACCGCGTGCTGCGCGGCAGCGGTGAACTGTTCATGAGCACCCCGAACCGGATCACCTTCTCCCCTGGCCGCGACACTCCACTCAACCCGTTCCACACTCGCGAACTGTCGGCGAGTGACCTCGCCGAACTGCTGTCGGACGACGGTTTCGACCTCGTCGCGATGCTCGGTGTCTATCACGGCGAACGACTGCAGGAGTTGGACGCCAAGTGGGGCGGTTCGATCATCGACGCGCAGATCGATCGCGCTCTCGCGGGCGAACCGTGGCCGGACGAGCTCGCCGACGACGTCGCGGGCATCACGGTCGCCGACTTCGACATCCGTCTGTCCACGGACGCCGACATCGACGCCAGCCTCGACTTGCTGGCCGTCGCCGCACGCTACTGAACCCGAGGCGACGAATGCCCGACCGCGTACCCGGCCAATTCACCCTCGTCCTGCACTCGCATCTGCCGTGGCTGCCGAATCACGGGCGGTGGCCCGTCGGCGAAGAGTGGCTCTACCAGTCGTGGGCCGACAGCTATCTTCCGGTGTTCGGGGTGTTGCGGCGTCTCGCCGACGACGGGTTCACCGATCAGCTCGCACTCGGTATCACCCCGGTACTCGCCGCCCAACTCGACGACCCGTATGCGGCGGCGTCCATGTACGAGTGGCTCGCCGACTGGCAGTTGCGGGCGATCGAGGCCGCCACCTCCCGCGACCGGGACCGCGCCGAGTCGGGCACACGGGAGTTCCGTACGGCCGCAGCGGCGCTCGCCGACTTCGAGACGCATTGGCGGCACGGCGGGAGCCCGCAGATCCGTTCGCTCACGTCCTCCGGCGTGATGGAACTGCTCGGCGGCCCACTCGCCCACCCGTTCCAACCGCTTCTCGATCCGCGTCTGCGGCGTCTGTCATTGCGTGAGGGACTCGCGGACGCACAACTTCGGTGGGGGTCGACGCCGTCGGGCATCTGGGCGCCCGAATGCGCGTACACGCCGGGCATGGAGTCCGAGTACGCCGCGGCCGGGGTCCGGCATTTCATGGTCGACGGTCCGACGCTGCACGGCGACACCGCGCTCGGGCGTCCCGTCGGCGACAGCGACGTCGTCGCCTTCGGTCGGGACCTGACGGTCAGCTACCGGGTGTGGTCACCGAAGTCTGGGTATCCCGGGCACGCCGACTACCGCGATTTCCACACCTACGACCACGAGACGGGCTTCAAGTCGGTGCGTGTCACCGGCAAGACGGTGCCCGCCGATGCGAAGAAACCGTACGACCCGGCGCGCGTGGACGCGGCGATCGACAAGCACGTGGACGACTTCGTCGGCGCGGTGCGCGAACGTCTGGTCTCCGAATCCGACCGCATCGGTCGCCCGGCGCTCGTCGTCGCTGCCTTCGACACCGAACTCTACGGGCACTGGTGGCACGAGGGGCCGATCTGGCTGGAGCGCCTGCTCCGACGACTGCCCGAGGCCGGCGTCACCGTCGGCACATTGGAGACCGCCCGGCGCGACGGCTATGTCGGCGAACCGGTGGACCTTCCCGACTCATCGTGGGGCTCGGGGAAGGACTGGCGAGTCTGGGAAGGACCGCAGGTGCAGCATCTGGTGCAGTTGAACGAGGAGGTCACCGCGACCGCGCTGGACAGCCTCGACAAGCGGGTCTCGTCGGGCCCCGCACCTCGGGCCCGCGACGAGGTCGCCGACCAGCTCCTGCGCGAGACACTGATGACCGTCCAGTCGGATTGGCCGTTCATGGTCTCCAAGGACACGGCCGCCGGGTACGCGCACGACCGCGCGTACAAGCACGCGCACGCCACCCGAGAGATCTGCGCGGCGTCCGATACTGGCCACGACGAGCGGGCCCTGCGCCTGGCTCGTGGATGGCGCAACGCCGACAATCTGTTCGGCGCCCTCGACGCCCGACGTGTGGAGGAGCGGTGAACACGCCAGTGAAGGTCCTCATGGTCTCGTGGGAGTACCCGCCGGTCGTCGTCGGCGGTCTCGGCAGGCACGTGCACCACCTCGCCGAAGCACTCGCCGACCTGGGCGTCGACGTCACCGTCCTCACTCGCCGACCGTCGGGCACCGACGCTTCGACTCACCCGACCACGGACGCCGTCGTGAACGGTGTGCGGGTGATCGCCGTCGCCGAGGACCCGCCCGAATTCGACTTCGGCGTCGACATGATGGCGTGGACGCTCGCGATGGGACACGGTTTCATCCGTGCCGGGCTACGACTCCTCGGGCGCGGCTGGTCGCCGGACGTCGTCCATGCCCACGACTGGCTGGTGGCGCACCCGTCGGTGGCGCTCGCGGAGTTCTTCGACGTCCCGCTGATCGCGACGCTGCACGCGACGGAAGCTGGCAGGCACAGCGGCTGGGTGGCAGGGCACGTCAACCGCCAGGTGCATTCGGTCGAGGCGTGGCTCGCGGGCGACGCCGACTCCCTCATCACGTGTTCGGCGTCGATGCGCGAAGAAGCGATCCGACTGTTCGGCCCCGACCTCGCGCCGATCTCAGTGATCCACAACGGCATCGACGTCGACGCCTGGAGTTTCGCCCCACGCGCCGCGCATGCCGGTCCCCCCGAACTGCTGTTCGCCGGACGCCTCGAATACGAGAAAGGTGTGCAGGACCTGATCGCGGCGCTACCTGTGATCCGCCGCGCGCACCCGGGCACCACGCTGCGGATCGCGGGCGAGGGCACGCAGTTCGGCTGGCTGCACGAACTCGCTCGCACCCACGACGTGGTCGGTGCCGTCACGTTCCTCGGGACGATGGATCACGACCAGCTCGTCGCCTTGATGCATCGGTGCGACGCAATCGTCCTGCCCAGCCGCTACGAGCCGTTCGGGATCGTCGCCCTCGAAGCCGCCGCGACCGGCATCCCGCTCGTTACATCGACCGCGGGAGGTCTCGGTGAAGCCGTCACCGACGGCGAGACCGGGTGGACGTTCGACCCGTTCGATCCGATCGGCCTCGCCGACTCCGTCTGCGACCTTCTGGACCGTCCACAGGTCGCGGCGACTCGTGCTCGTCGCGCGGCCGAACGGCTCACCGAGGAGTTCACCTGGCGGGTCGTCGCGCAGCGGACCGCGGCGGTATATGCGAGCGCGCGCCGATGCGAGCGATCTGTGCGCGCGCGACCGGAGATCCCATTGCGGCCAATGCCTGATCGCGACCCGAACGTCGACGTTTAGCCGCGGCCACTCGTCGCCATCCCCCTCGACTAGCCCCGGCTCTTCTTGCGCTCGATGTCGGCTAGTGCGCGCTCGATCTCCGCACGCTGCTCCGCGCCGGCCTCCCACGCCTGTTGACGATTCTTGACGATGCGGGCCGGAGCGCCGACTGCGATCGAGTAGTCGGCGATCTCTCCGCGCACCACAGCGTGTGCGCCGAGGACGCAGCCGCGTCCGACGACTGTGTCGCGCAGCACCGTCACCTTCGCGGCCACCCACGTGTCGGGGCCGATACGGACCGGCCCCTTGACGATGCCCTGGTCTTTGATCGGCAGTTCGATGTGGTCGGTGACGTGGTCGAAGTCGACGATGTAGCACCAGTCGGCGACGAGCGTCGACCCGCCAATCTCGATGTCGAGGTATGCGTTGACCACATTGTTGCAACCGAACACTGTCTTGTCGCCGATCCGCAGGCTGCCCTCATGGCAGCGGATCGCGTTCCCGTCGCCGATGTGCACCCACCGGCCGATCTCCATGCGGGACAGTTCGGGAGTCGCGTGGATCTCTACGTTCTTGCCGAGGAACACCATGCCGCGCAGCACGACGTGCGGGTTGGTGAGCCGGAACTTCGCCAGCCGGTAATAGCGCACCAGATACCAGGGAGTCCAGGCGCGATTGCGGGTGATCCAACGCAACGAGTCGAGCGTCAGGAATCGGGCCTGCTCCGGATCCCGGCGTCGACCGGCCCGCCGGCGCGAACGGTAGGACGCGTTCCACATCGTGGTCATGACGACAAACCCTAATGGACCGCGCCCGGCCTGCGGAATCAGGATCAGGCGACACGATAGAGTCGTCCGCGAGCCCCGTCCACCGACATCAGGAGCACGATGACCCAGGCAGTCCGCCGACGACGCAGTTCACGCCTGGTGTTCGCAGCCTTGGCAGCTGTTCTGGCGCTGCTCGCGACCGCCTGCTCGGACGGTCATCACGATCTCCGGGCCCAGCCGTCAGCTGGTTGGTCGTCGTACGGCGGCAACGGCGCCAACGCGAACTTCGCCTATCCGCAGATCCCCGAGGATCTGCACCTGTCGTGGACGCGGCCTGCGGGCGGACGCATGCTGGCACAGGTCGCGATCAACAGTGGCGGCGACGTCGCCAGCACATCGCAGGCGCCAGCGGGATGCGACTTCCAGGTGCTCGATCCGCGGTCCGGCCGGAAGAACTTCTGCAAACGTCTCGGGAACGAGTCGGCGATCAACACGGCCTTCTACGACCAGCTGGGCCAGCCGTACATCGGTAAGCCCGGCCAATTCTTCGCGTACAGCAGCGGCGGAGCGATCCGATGGCGCCTGCGCACCGAAGGTCTGGGTCTGTCGGCGAAATCGGCCGGTCCGGGACGCGTGCTCATCGCCACGACCGGCGGTCAGGTGATGCTCGTGAACGCGCAGACGGGCAAGCTCGCGGCGCCGCAGAAGCGTTTGCGGCCCAAGCCGACCGCGTCCGATCCGACCGCGGGTGTCGACGAGTGTGTCGACGGCGGCCCGGAGTGCGCGATCGCCGCACCACCCGCGGTCGACGTGGCGGCAAAGCGGGCGTTCCTCAACGTCTTCCCGAACGGCGCCAAGAACTCTCAGCTCACCGCGCTGACCTACGTCGACGCCGCAGGCGAAGAGAAAGTCGACACGCTGTGGACCGCCGACCTCGGCGGAGGAATGGCTGGACCGGCGAGCCTGTCGGCAGACGGCAAGACCGCCTACGCGTTCGGCCGCGACAGCAAGCTGTACGCGGTCGACGCGTCGAACGGTCGCGTCCGCTGGTCGCACCGGCTCGACGATGCAGGCTTCTCGACACTGTCGGTGGCGCCGGACGGCACGATCGTCCCCGCGGGCAGTCTCGGTTCACCGCTGACGATCCTGCACGACGACGGTGACCACGTCACCGAGGTCGCTCGCCGCGACGACGTCGCGTCGGCGGGCGTCGGGACACAGACGACGGCAGGCACCGTCTGGACGGTCGTCCGCGAAGGTGCCGACCAGCAGCTGGTACTCACCGAGTTCGACACTAAGACCGGCAAGACGAAACGGTCACTGCCGCTGCCGGACGCATCCGGGTTCTCCACGGGTGTCGCCGTGTCGGCGACCGGTCAGCTCGTCGTCTCGGTCACGGGCGGGACCGTGTACTTCTTCGACCGACGTCCCTGACGTCATGGCGTACGAGTTCGACGTCGACGACGTCGCGTTCCTCACCTCGACACGAGGCGCCGAGGCGCTCGCCGACGCCGCCGGACTTCCGCTCACCGATGCGTCACTGTTGAAGGACGTGCCGACCCTGCGCGGACGGTACGCACCACACGAGGCCGCACTCGTCGAGACCGTACGCGCGCGGCGTCGCGCCGTCGGAAAGCTCGACGATCCCGACGTACTGCTATTGAGCGACACCTCGCTGCAACAGTCCACGCCGTCGGCCGTCGCCGCGCACCGCGCCGCCGACATCGCCGGACGCCATCCCGGTGCCGTCGTCCACGACGTGACGTGCTCGATCGGCGCAGAGATGCTCGCACTGTCGGCAGCGGACGGGCTGGCCGGTGTGGTCGGTAGCGACATCGACCCGGTCCGCCTCGCGATGGCCGCCCACAACCTACGTGGACGGTCCGGAGTGCAACTGGTACGGGCAGACGCGCTCGCCCCCTGCTCACAGGCCGACGTCGTGATCGCCGACCCTGCACGGCGCACCGCGCGCGGCCGCACATTCCGCCTCGACGAACTCGATCCGCCGCTCCTGGAACTGCTGTCGGTCTATGCGGGGCGACCGCTCGTCGTCAAATGCTCCCCCGGCGTCGACTACCGGATGCTGCGCGACCGATTCGGCGTCGAAGCTGCAGTGCAGGTGACGTCCCTGGACGGCGGTGTCCGCGAAGCGTGCCTGTGGACCGAATCCGACGATCTACCGGAGCGCCGCGCCACCGTCATGCGAACCGGCGGCGACGGCGCCGTACACGTCGACGAGTTGACCTCCGACGACCCCGACGACATCGACGAGTCCGGTGTCGACGACTGGATTATCGACCCCGACGGTGCGGTGGTGCGCGCCGGACTCGTCCGCCACTACGCGCATCGGCACCACCTACGGCAACTCGACCCGCAGATCGCCTACCTGACCGGCGCCACGATACCCGCGGGAGCACGCGGGCACCGGATCGTCGACCGGCTCGGTGTCAGCGAGCGCGGGCTGCGAAGTGCGCTCGCCGCCCACGACTGCGGCAGCCTGGAGATCCTGGTCCGCGGCCTCGACATCGATCCCGACCGATTACGCCGCAAGCTTAAGTTGAAAGGGTCCACACCGATGGCCCTCGTGCTGACCCGAATCGGCCGCACCGGTGTCGCATTCGTCTGCGAGCCCGGAGTACGCGCTTAGCCCCGGATCAGTCCGGGGCTAAGTCGCGGCGAGACCACCGGCGCGCTGCCCTACGGCTAGTTCTCCGGCTTCACTCCGGTAATCAGCACGTTGTAGAAGAACTCCGGCGGGACGACCTTGCGCAGGACGTTGTCGTCGAGCCACGTCATGCGCCGCCAGCCGCCGAACGCGAACCGGGCCCAACCCCAACTGAGCTTCTCCGGCGGCACCGCGGCTTCGAAAGTACGGACCGGCCAGCCGAGCATCGCGGCCGCCAGCTCTTCGCTCGCCGAACGCACCTCGACGGCGCCCGCGCCCGTCGCGAGCCTCTCCAGGTCGTCAGGCGAGAACGTGTGGATGTCGACGACCGCTTCGAGTGCGGCGGCCCGCGAGCTCTCGTCGAGCTCCTCCTGCGGGCGACGCCACGACTTGAGCGGGCCAAACTTCGTGATGTTCGTCGTCGCCCACCACGTGGCCCTGCTCATCCAACGCGCATAGAAGTCGCCGTACGTCGACGGCTCACCGGCGAAGACGAAACGCCCGCCCGGCTTGAGAACGCGCAGCACCTCACGCAAGGACTTCTCGACGTCCGGGATGTGGTGCAGCACAGCGTGGCCGACGACGAGGTCGAACGTGTCGTCCTCGTACGGAATGCTCTCCGCGTCGGCGACGCGGCCGTCGACGTCAAGCCCGAGGTTCTCGGCGTTACGGAGCGCGACCTTCACCATGCCCGGGGACAGGTCAGTCACCGACCCCTTCTCCGCGACCCCCGACTGCATGAGGTTCAGCAGGAAGAAGCCGGTACCGCAGCCCAGCTCCATCGCGCGCCCATACGGCAGATCAGCGTTGGGCAGGATCAGGTCGAGGCGACCGCGCGCATAGTCGATACACCGCTCGTCGAACGAGATCGACCACTTCTCGTCGTAAGTCTCGGCCTCCCAGTCGTGGTAGAGGACCTGCGCGAGTTTGGTGTCGGTAAGCGCGGCCTGCACTTGCTCGGCGGTGGCGTGCGGGTTCGGCGCCGGGTCGTTATTGTTGTCGATCGTGGTCATCGTCGTCCTACTTTCCGGTGAACTTCGCCTTGCCGGGACCGTTCGCCACGAACGACTCCATGCCGATCGTGCGATCGTCGGTCGCGAACAACGACGAGAAGAGCTGAGCTTCGATCTTGAGGCCGGTAGCCAGGTCGGTGTCCAAACCCGCGTCGACAGCCGCCTTGCCCGCGGCGAGCGCGGCCGACGCCGCATTCGCGAACTGGTCCGCCCACGCGAGGGCTGCGTCGTAAACGTCATCGGGAGCCACGACCTGGTCGACGAGACCGATCTGCAACGCCTCGTCCGCGCCGACGAAACGCCCACTGAAAATCAGATCCTTGGCGCGCGACGGGCCGATCAGGCGCGCGAGCCGCTGCGTCCCGCCGCCACCGGGAATCACCCCGAGCAGCACCTCCGGGACACCGAGTTTGGCGTTATCGCCGGCGATCCGGCGGTCCGCGCCGAGCGCGAGTTCGAGCCCGCCGCCAAGCGCATATCCGGTGATCGCCGCGACCGTCGGCTTCGGGATGGTCGCGATGGCACCGATCCCGTCCTGCAGCTTGCCCGCGACCTTCGACATGTCGGCGAACGACATCTCGTTCATCTCTTTGATGTCGGCGCCCGCGGCGAGCACCTTCGGTCCGCCGTAGACGACGACCGCTTTGATGTCGTCACGCGCCGACGCTTCATCGGCAGCCGCCAACAACTCGGCCTGCACTTGACGGTTCAACGCGTTCATCGGCGGACGGTTCAATCGGATCGTCCCGACGCCGGGATGGTCCGGCGATGTCTCCAGAGTCACGAACTCAGCCATGAACGCAGGCTACCGGTAAGTAAGCTGCCGGCCGCAATCAGTCCTCGTGAGCGAGACTCGAGCGCACTACTGTTACGTCATGGGTGCTGATGCTGTCGAGCTTTCCATCCCCGCGCCGGACGGGCAGACGAGAACGGTCCGGGTCAGCAGCCCCGACCGGGTGTACTTCCCCGAGGTCGGGATCACCAAACTCGACCTGCTGCGCTACTACCAGTCAGTAGGCGAGCCGATCACTCGTGCCCTACGCGGCAGACCCTGCATGCTTCACCGGTTCCCGAAGGGCACGACGGGAAAGAAGGTGCACCAGAAGAAGCTGCCCGCAGGCGCCCCCGACTGGATCGAGACCGTCGACGTGTACTTCCCGCGCTACTCACGGATCGTGCAGGAACTGTGCGTCACCGAACCCGCGGCCGTCCTGTGGGCCGTCCAGATGGCGACCGTCGAATTCCACCCCTGGAACTCACGACGCGCAGACCCGTCGCTTCGCTCGCCCGGTAACGAACCCCCGTCGCTTCGCTCGCCCGGTATCGAATCCCCGTCGCTTCGCTCGCCCGGTATCGAACGACCCGACGAATGGCGTATCGACCTCGATCCGATGCCCGACTGCGACTTCGGGCGCGTACGCCGCGTAGCTCACCTCGTCCACGAGGTCCTCGACGAGCTCGGCATCACCGGATATCCGAAGACCTCCGGCGGGCACGGCCTGCACATCTACGTCCGCATCGAACCGGACTACGAATTCACCGACGTACGACGCGCCGCCCACGCATTCGGAGCCGAAGTGGCCAGACGATCCGCGGACGAGGCCACCGTCAACTGGTGGCGAAAAGACCGCGACCCGTCGTCGGTGTTCGTCGACTTCAACCAGAACGCTCGCGACCACACGATGGCCGCCGCCTACTCAGTGCGCGCGACACCTCGCGCGCAGGTGTCAACACCGATCGCGTGGGACGAGATCGACGACGTCGAACCGGACGACTTCACCGTCGCCACCGTGCCCGAACGGCTCCGCCGGCTCGGCGACCTGCACGAACCGATCGACGACATCGCCTACCGCCTCGACACCCTCCTCGAGTGGGACGATCGTGACACCGCAGACGCCTGATAAGAACAGCCGCTAATTCGAGGCGTTCTTCTCCACGCGTCCGTCAGCGAGTGCGGCGAGATAGCTACCCGAATCCGCGAACCGCAGACCCGCGATGCCCGCTCCGTCGCCGATCGTCGGCTCGATCGGCGCGATGTCGCGCGGGGCGGACAACAGATCGTCGACAGTGCCGAATCCGGCGATCGCCCGCAACTGAGTCCAGGTGGGTGGCAGCAGGAAGTGCTCCCCCGCGTTCCAATCGGCGATCGCCGCAGCCGCCGTCATCCACTTCGCTTCGGCCGCCTCGCTGGTGTCGCCGTCAGCCGCCTGCCCGTCAGGCATCGACGCCAGGAAAAAGCGGGTGTCGTAGCGGCGGCTCTCGTTCTTGGGCGTGATCCAATGCGCAAGCGGCCGAAGGAGGTCCGCACGCAGGACGAGCCCCTGCGCGTCAAGGAATTCACTGAGCGAGATCTCCTTGGCCTCCAGTCGCGCCCGTTCGCCGAACAACGACGCCGGATCGTCGTGCACCGCATCCGCAGTGCCGGCCAGCAACACGCCGCATTCCTCGAACGTCTCGCGGACCGCAGCACACACGAGAGCACGCGCCGACGCCTCGTCGGTCGAGAACACGTCGGCCCAAAACTCGACGTCCGGCCCCGACCACTGGACAACGGCATCGCAATCCCGAGGATCCACACCGCCGCCGGGGAAGACCGTCATGCCACCCGCGAACGCCATCTGCTTGACCCGGCGCTGCAGGAAGACCTCGATTCCGTCCTGTCCGTCGCGGACGAGGACGACAGTGGACGCGTCCCGCACGGGGACCTCACTGGATTCCGACACGTGGCTCTCCTCTGCTCTCGCCCACCACTCTCGCCCACCACTCTCGCCCACCACTCTCGTGATTGAAAGTTAATCGACACTAACCGACGTGTGAGGTCAGGCGCGGCGGTGCCCTCCGGCCCGCCGCGCACGGCGCGCGAAGTAACGCCCGTCGTCGTAACTGAGGACGATGTTTTGCCGGAACGTCTTGGACAGGTTGTCGGCGGTCAACGTCTCGTCGATCGCCCCCTGTGCGACGACGCCGCCCTCGGACAGCATGAGCACGTTGGTGAAGCCAGGAGGGATCTCCTCAACGTGGTGGGTGATCAACACCATCGCGGGCGCATCCGGGTCGGCGGCGAGCGCACCAAGCCGATCGACGAGCTCTTCGCGGCCGCCTAGGTCGAGTCCGGCCGCCGGCTCGTCGAGCAGCAGCAGCTCCGGATCGGTCATCAGGCCGCGAGCGATCAACACCCGCTTGCGTTCCCCTTCGCTGAGCGTGCCGAATGTGCGGTCGGCGAGGTGCTCGGCGCCCATCGACTCGAGAGTGTTCGTCGCCTGCGCGCGGTCGGCCGGGTCGTACTCCTCGCGCCACCGGCCGAGGACCGCGTAGCCCGCCGAGATCACGAGGTCGGAAACCTTCTCATCGGCGGGGACGCGCCCGGCCAACGCCGAACTGACCAGCCCGATGCGGGTCGACAGTTCACGGACGTCGGTGCGCCCGAGTCGTTCACCGACGACGAACGCCTCACCGCGCGTCGGGTGGTCGAGCGCCGCCGCCATCCGCAGGAGCGACGTCTTCCCCGCGCCGTTCGGCCCGATGATCACCCACCGCTCGTCGAGCTCCACCCGCCAGTCCACCGGACCGACCAGCGTCTTGCCGCCGCGCACCAGCGAGACGTCGTGGAATTCGATCAGCAGGTCAGGGTCAGCGATGCGTTCGGTCACGCCTCCATGGTGCCGGATGGACCATCGGACCGGTGACGGAGATACACGATCTGGGAATAAACAGGCGGGATATGTCGCTGCACGAGAACGTGACCGACTCTTCATCCCCGCTCGCCGCTTCCCCGCTCGCCGCCATTCCCCTCTCCCTCCTCGACCTGGCACAGGTCGGCTCCGAGGAGCCGGTAGCACAAGCGTTGAGACACTCGACCGAACTCGCGACGTTCGCCGACGGCCACGGATACGAGCGCATCTGGTACGCCGAACACCACAATATGGCGACCATCGCGTCGTCCGCTCCCGCCGTGCTGATCGCGCACATCGCCGCGCACACCTCGCGCATCCGGCTCGGCGCGGGCGGCGTCATGCTCCCCAATCACTCCCCTCTCGCGATCGCCGAACAGTACGGCACCCTCGCCGAACTGCACCCCGGTCGCATCGACCTCGGCCTCGGGCGTGCACCCGGCGGCGACCAAGCTGTGCTCCACGCGTTGCGTCGCACGCATGCCGCATCCGAGCAGTTCCCCCGCGACGTCGTCGAACTGCTCCGCTACTTCTCGGGTGTCGGCGTCGACGGAGTCCAGGCGGTCCCCGGCAGCGGCACCAACGTTCCGCTCTACATCCTCGGGTCGTCACTGTTCGGTGCGCAACTGGCGGCAGCCGTCGGGCTGCCTTACGCATTCGCGTCCCATTTCGCACCGCAGGCTTTGGAACAGGCCGTCGACGTCTACCTGCGCGACTTCCGGCCTGCCGCACTGCCCGACGGCAGCCAGTCCGAGCCGTACGTGATGGCTGCCGCCGCGGTGATCGCCGACGACGACGCCGACCGCGCAGCCGACGAATTCCACAAAGCTAAGGTCGGCCGGATCAAGCACCTGTTCAACCGAGGGCGGAACCTGACGGATGCCGAAGCCGAGATGCTGCTCGACAGCCCGCAGGGCGGGCAGGTGAACGAGATGCTGCGTTACGCGGCCGTCGGCACACCCGCACAGGTCCGCGACCAATTGGCATCGTTCGCGCGCCACGCCCGAGCCGACGAGCTGATCCTCGCCCCGCTCGCAGTCGACCGCGGCGTCTCCCTCGGCACCGTCGGACACCTCGCCCCGACGCCGTAACCCCCGACCAGCGGGCAGCGTCTCAGCCGGCGAGCGGCTGCACACTCATCCGCTCGGCGATCACGGTCATCGAGCCGGGGGCCACCTCGGTGAAACCGGCGTCGCGGACAGCGGCGGCGGTGCCCGCGGCCGCGGCGTCGCTCAACGACGCCCAGCGCGCGGCGTCAGAGCGTCGAACGTCCAGCGGGCATCCCGCGTCGTACCAGGCCTGCGCCTGATCGAGAGCGAACAGCTCGACGCCGAGCATCGATGCGTGCCCTACCTGAGCGGCCGACTTGCCGACGGACATCTCCAGTCCGGGGTTGAGCCACAGGCACAGCCCGTCCACGTCATCCGCCCGATCGCCGCCTGATAGCTCGCCGCCTGCCAACTCGCCGTCGACGTCGGTGCCGCCGATTTGAAGCTTCCGAATCCGTTGGTCGACGTCACCGACCCGCCCCGGGACGAACGCTCGGGCACGGCAGCCGTCATGTTCGGCCGTCACTCCCCACAGAGTCTGCACGTCGCGCCATTGCTTTCCGCGCGCACGCCGCGCGATCTTGCGGATTCGCGCACCGCTCCACTCGTCGAGGCTTGGAGCCCACGGCCCGCCGTGCTCGCCGCGGGCGTCCAGACACACGAGCACTGCGGCACGGGCCGCCGCTACCAGTAGCCCGTGCTTGTTCGGCGGGTCCGTCTTCTCGATCCGCAGCACCACCTGCATCGCGAGGACGTCCGCTGGATCGGCCGGATCGTCACCGCCGCCGACGTATCCGACGAGCCGCCCGTACGAGTCGGCGAACACCGTCCTACGACTCCAGCGGCACGCGCCGGAGGGTGCCGTCCTCGATGTCGGCGGCCTCGATCTCGTCGCGGGTCACACCGAGCATGAACAACACCGCGTCGAGGAACGGGTGGTCGAGTGTCGTGTCGGCGACCTCACGGAGTGCAGGCTTCGCGTTGAAGGCGATGCCCAAGCCGGCCGCCGCCAACATGTCGATGTCGTTGGCGCCGTCGCCCACCGCGATCGTCTGTTCCATCGGCACACCGACCTGGTCGGCGAACGCGCGTAGTGCCCGCGCTTTACCCGGCCGGTCGACGATCTCGTCGATCACCCGACCGGTGAGCGTGCCGTCGACCACTTCGAGCGTGTTCGCGCGGACGAAGTCGAGTTCGAGTTCTCTGGCGAGCGGGTCGATCACCTGACGAAATCCGCCCGACACCACACCGCAGTGATAGCCGAGACGGTGGAGAGTGCGGATGGTGGTGCGCGCCCCCGGCGTCAACTGCAGCAGCGACGCGACGTCGTCGATCACCGACTCGTCGAGCCCCTCCAATGCCTTGACGCGTTCGTGCAAGGATTCGGCGAAGTCGAGCTCGCCGCGCATTGCGGCCTCGGTCACCGCCGCGACCTCAGCTTCCCGTCCCGCCGCAGCGGCCAGCATCTCGATGACTTCACCCTGGATGAGCGTCGAGTCGACGTCGAATACGATGACCCGCTTCGCACGCCGCGCCAGTCCGCCACGGTCGACGGCGATATCGATCGGAAATCTCGACGCGACGGTCACCAGACCGGCGCGGAGTGCGGTGTCGGTCGACGCGTCGTCACCGACGGTCACCAGAAGCTCCAGCCCCGTCAACGGGTAGTCGGCGACTCCGCGAATCGAATCGATGTTCCCGCCGCATCCCGCGACTTCGGCGGCGACCGCCTGGAACGACTCGGCCGACACCGGCTGCCCCAAGATGACGATCGCGTGCGACGACGGGCGGTGCCCATGGCTCGTCGCGTCCACCGCCAGTTCCACCGACATGCCGCGCGAATGCATCGGCAGGTCGACGGCGTCGAGGACGGCAGCCGCCGACCCGGTCGTCGTCACGAGGACGCCGAGCGTCAGATGGTTGTGAATCACCACCTGCTCCACGTCGAGGAGGTCGACCCCGACACCGGCGAGCGCCCCCATCAACGACGAGGTCACGCCCGGCTTGTCCGGCCCGCTGACGGTGATGAGGATGGTGCGCTTGGAGTCCACTTTTTCCACCCCTGAATTATGCGGCCTGCACCGCGGTCGGAGCGAACCGGGCGGCAGACCGACGACGAGACCCGCCCGAGTGAACTCGGACGGGTCTCGTCGCGTGCCGCAGTACGGCAGTTATGTCTGTCTAGTGCAGACTCAGTGCGTCTTATGCTTCTCGCTGCCCCAACCGACATGGGCTTCGTCGCGCATGCGCTCCACCATGTGCGGGTAGTGCAGTTCGAACGCCGGGCGCTCAGACCGGATGCGCGGCAACTCGGTGAAGTTGTGACGCGGCGGCGGGCAGCTGGTCGCCCACTCGAGCGAGTTGCCGAAGCCCCACGGGTCGTCGACGGTGACTACCTCGCCGTAGCGATAACTCTTGAAGACGTTCCACAGGAACGGCAGCGTCGAGATGCCCAGGACCAGGGCGCCGATCGTCGACACCAAGTTCAATGTGGTGAAACCGTCCGACGGAAGATAGTCGGCGTAACGACGCGGCATGCCCTCGTTGCCCAGCCAGTGCTGCACCAGGAACGTCAGGTGGAAGCCGATGAACGTCAGCCAGAAGTGCCACTTGCCGAGCGTCTCGTCGAGCATGCGCCCGGTCATCTTCGGGAACCAGAAGTAGATGCCCGCATACGTGGCGAACACGATGGTTCCGAACAGCACGTAGTGGAAGTGCGCGACGACGAAGTACGTGTCCGAGACGTGGAAGTCGATCGGCGGTGCGGCGAGCAGGACGCCCGTCAGGCCACCGAAGAGGAACGTGACGATGAAGCCGATCGAGAACAGCATCGGGGTTTCGAACGTTATTCGACCCTTCCACATGGTTCCGATCCAGTTGAAGAACTTCACACCGGTCGGAATCGCGATGAGGAACGTCATGAACGAGAAGAACGGAAGCAGAACCGAACCGGTGACGTACATGTGGTGCGCCCACACGGCGACCGACAATGCGGCGATCGCGAGGGTCGCGTACACCAGGCCCGAGTAGCCGAAGATCGGCTTACGCGAGAACACCGGGAACACCTCGGACACGATGCCGAAGAACGGAATCGCGATGACGTACACCTCGGGGTGACCGAAGAACCAGAACAGGTGCTGCCACAGGATGACGCCGCCGTTGGCCGGGTCGTACAGGTGGGCGCCGAACTGGCGGTCCACTTCGAGGCCCATCAGGGCTGCGGTCAGGAGCGGGAAGATCAGCAGGATCAAGACGCTGGTGACGAGGATGTTCCACGTGAAGATCGGCATGCGGAACATGGTCATACCCGGTGCGCGCAGGCACACGACGGTGGTGATCATGTTGACCGCGCCGAGGATGGTGCCCAGACCGGCGACACCCAGACCCATGATCCACAGGTCGGCGCCGACGCCCGGCGAGTGCACCATGTCGGTGAGCGGTGTGTACGCGGTCCAGCCGAAGTCGGCCGCGCCACCCGGGGTGAGGAAGCCGCCGAGCACGGTCAGGTTGCCGAACAAGAACAGCCAGTAGCCGAGCGAGTTCAGCCGCGGGAACGCGACATCGGGCGAACCGATCTGCAGCGGGAGCACGAAGTTGGCGAAGCCGATGACGATCGGCGTCGCGTACATCAGCAACATCACCGTGCCGTGCATCGTGAACAGCTGGTTGAACTGCTCATTCGACAGGAACTGAAGTCCCGGATGAGCGAGCTCGCCACGCATCAGAAGCGCCATCAGTCCGCCGACGAGGAAGAAGGCGAAACAGGTGACGATGTACATCTGGCCGATCAGCTTGTGATCGGTAGTGGTGATGAGCTTGTAGAAGAAAGAGCCCTTGGGCTGGTAACGCTCCGGATAGGGGCGCTCGGCCTCCACCCGGGTCGTCGGCTGATCTACCGCGGTCACTGAATCCTCCTCGTGAGCACCGTCGCGTCGGTCATCCTGGTCGGCGGCACTGGACCTTCGTCCGTCTACTGCTGTGGCGCCGACCGAAGACAGCGCGCTGCATCACTGATCGTAGACCAGAGCCGGGTGCAATTCCGAGTGGGTCCTACGAACTGTCGTATTACGTGTTCGCGGCCCGATCACCGTGCCGCGCACCGGTGCTAGCGTGGGCGCGTGCATCAATTCCCTCGACGCCTCGCTCGCGGCCGTATGAGCTCGACCGCCGCCGCGCTGGCGTGCACCGCAACGCTCGCCGTCGGACTGTCCGCGTGCGGCAGCGACGACGGGGTGCTGCGCACGCCCGACGGTTCGGTGATCTCCACGACGACGACGCGCTTCGCCGAGGTCAACATCGTCGGCGCGGGACGCGACTACTCACGCACCTGCCTGGCACCGACCGCTGTCGACCCGGGTCGCACCGACGCGAAACGTATCGTCGTCACCGATCCGGCACTGTTGGACGGACTGTGCGCGCTCGGCCTCGGCCCGCAGGTCCGAGCGATCACAGCGGCGCCGGGTTCGGTGCCGGAATACCTCGGTCCGCAACTGGCCTCGGTTCCCGCCGTCGGCGACACGCCCGATGCGCAAGCGGTCCGCGAAGCGGCGCCCGATCTGGTCCTGTCGACGCCCGGCACCGCGGAGCGGCTCGACGCGTTGACCGCGACGGACGCGCTCGGCAAGGCGCGGACCGTCGTCGTCGATCCGGCGGGAGACTGGAAGGCGTCGCTGCTGGCGGTCGCGGACGCGACCAACCGGCGGGCCGCGGGCAAGCAGCGCGTCGACGAGTTCATCGCCGAAGCCGCCCGAGTCGGCCAGGTGATGGACGCCTCACACAGCCAGGTGTCGCTTGTGCGTTTCACCCCGGACGAGGCACTCATCGAGGGCACGTCGCCGTTCGGCGCGCAGATCATGTCGCTGGCCGGCGTGGCCCGGCCCGCGCCGCAGCGCACTCCCGGCTCGGTGCCGATGACGGACGGCAACATGGCAGACGCCGATGCCGACCTCATCTACGTCAGCTACGACGGCGCCGCGGGACGCGATCGCGGCGAAGAGGTTCTATTGTCGGACGAATGGCTCAATCTGGGCGCCCCGACCTGGAAGCGGGTGCTGTCGGTGGACGACGAGGTCTGGTACGGGCAGCCTGGACTCGCCGCCGGGTGGCTGGTCCTCAACGATCTCAAACAGTCGCTGAACGGCAGTTCGGCGAGCAGCTAGCCGCAGTTTGTCGGTAGCTCGGCGTACAACGACGACTGTGAAGGCAACGGTGTCTGTGAAGGCTCCCCCCGTGCGCGTCTTGTGGCGTCCCGGCCTCGGCCTCGCGGTGTGGTCGGCAACGACCGCTGCCGCTGCGGCCGGGACACTCCTAGATGACGTCGCCGACGTCCCGTCGACGCTGGCAGATCTGATCGGCGGACGCCGGCTCCGTCACCCCGTAGAACTCCGGACGGTAGGCGGTTCCCGCGAGTACGTGCACACGACCGCTGTCGGAGTGCCGACCGCGGTGCAACTCCTCGACCGTTTCGA
The DNA here is from genome assembly GCF_032711245.1 of Gordonia abscondita. GTDB lineage: Bacteria > Actinomycetota > Actinomycetes > Mycobacteriales > Mycobacteriaceae > Gordonia. The sequence goes on along the minus strand of NZ_CP128986.1, from coordinate 2,672,044 downwards.
GCACGACCGCCCGGGCGGGGACATCGCGTTCTACCGCTACCTTCTCGCCGGGGTCCGCGCGGTGATCGACGCGGGCGCGGTCGCTCCCGGGACGGTCGACGTGGCCGGGCTCACCGAAGTGCGCTGGCTGCCGATGCCGACGAGCGCGTGGCGCGCCTGGATGCACGTGGCGCATGGCAGCGCGCCCCGCTCGATCGCCGACAACGGCGGATCGGCGGCGATCACCGATTTCGCGAACGAGCTGCTCGACCATGAGATCAGGCGCCGGATCGGTGACCGGGTGGGTTCCCGAGTTCCGTTGATCGCCGGGCTCGCCGCGCCCGCGCCGTCGCCTATCGCCGATCTGCCTGGCGCGCGCAGCGCATGGACCGACTGGTTGGCGACTGTCGGCCCAGAATCGGCGTCGCTCGTGCTGCGCTTGCACGAACCACCGGACGAAGCCGTACCGCACACACAGACGCGGTGGCGCCTCGAGGTCTGCCGCCACACCTCGACCGGCGACATTGTGCCCGTCGCGCCGCACCGGATCGACCCGCACGAACTCGAGTCAATCACCGGCGACCTGGCGACAGCGGTCCGCTCGTTCGGCCTGCTCGCCGTCGCCGACACCGACCCGCATTCACTCGACTTCCTCCTCGACACCGGAACGGTCGACGAGTTGTTCACACACGGAGCCGAGTCGATCTCACAAGCCGGCATCACCGTGTTGCTCCCCCGCACGATCGCCTCGGTGTCGCCGAGCCTGTCCCTACGCTCCGCGACCGCGATCCCCGACGGCGGAGCGCGCCCCGGGTACGTCGGACTCGACGAGATCTCCGATTTCGAGTGGCGACTGGCCCTCGGCGACGCCCCGGATTCGCCGGAACTGTCCCAGTCCGACCTTGACGAACTCGCCCAGCAGCACGGGAATCTGGTGAAGGTGCGGGGACGCTGGCTGCGCGCGGAAGGTGCTGCGCTGCACCGCGCGGCGTCGTTCCTCGCCGCCCAGCGCGCTATCGCAGATCCGGATGCGAAGCCCACGATGGCGCAACTGTTGGATCTTGTCGCCGACCCGATGGATAAGCTGCCGGTGCCAGTCTCCTCGGTGCACGGCCTCGGTTGGCTCGACGACGTCGCGCGGGGCGGACCGATCGTTCCCGAACCGGTGGTCGCGCCAGCGGCCCTGCACGCGACGCTGCGCCCGTACCAGCAGCGCGGACTCGACTGGATGCACACTCTCGGATCGCTCGGCGCGGGAGCCGTGCTCGCCGACGATATGGGCCTGGGCAAGACGGTGCAGGTCATCGCGTTGCTGACGACGATGCGGGCAGCTGATGAGACCCGGCCACCGGCCCTCGTGGTGTGCCCGATGTCGGTGATCGGCAACTGGCATCGCGAGCTGGCGACATTCGCGCCCGAATTGCGCGTCGTCGTGCACCACGGGACCGGACGCTCGATCGAGGCAATCGGAATCGGCGAAGTCGACGTCGTGCTGACGACGTTCGCCACGCTCGCCCGAGACCGCGCCGAACTCGCTGCCCTGGAGTGGGGCGAACTCGTCGTAGACGAGGCGCAGCATGTGAAGAATGTGAACACCGCAGCGGCGAAAGCGTTGCGCGCCATACCTTCTCGTCTCCGTATCGCATTGACGGGTACACCGGTGGAGAACCGTCTGGAGGATCTTCGCGCGGTCGTCGACCTCGTCAACCCAGGCCTGCTCGGGACGGCGTCGACGTTCCGTTCGCGATTCGCCGAACCCATCGAACGGGACCGCGACCAGAACGCGCTCCGCCGTCTGAACACTCTCACCGGCCCGTTCATCCTTCGCCGCACCAAAACCGATCCGGATGTCGCTCCGGACCTGCCGGACAAGTCCGAACTCATCGTGCGGACCAACCTGACAACTGAGCAGGCCAGCCTCTATCAGGCTGTTCTCAACGAACTCCACGAAGCACTCGCCGAGCGCAACCCAGTGGGCGAACGACGCCGCAACGTTCTCGCAGCACTCACCCGACTCAAGCAGATCTGCAACCATCCCGCCCATTACCTCGGTGACGGGTCACCGCTGTTGCGTAGACGTCGACACCGCTCGGGGAAGGTCGAGTTGCTGATCGACATCCTGACCACGTTGATCGCCGAGGGCGACAAGGCACTCGTGTTCACCCAGTTCGCGGTGTTCGCCGATCTGCTCAGCGAGTGGCTGTCGCCGGTCCTCGGTGTCGACGTGCCGGTGCTGCACGGTGGTCGCTCGCGCACCGACCGTGACCAGATGGTCGAACGATTCCAGGGCGACGACGGTCCGCCCGTGCTGATCGCCACGTTGAAGGCCGGCGGGACGGGCTTGAACCTTGTCGCCGCCAATCACGTCATCCACGCCGACCGGTGGTGGAATCCGGCGGTGGAGGACCAGGCGACCGACCGCGCGTACCGGATCGGTCAGACGCGCAACGTGCAGGTTCGCAAGTTCGTCTGCGTCGGAACACTCGAGGAGCGGATCGACGAGATGGTGACAGCCAAACGGGAACTGTCTCAGTTGACGGTGAAGACCGGCGAGAGTTGGCTGTCGGACCTGGACGACGATGCCTTGTTCGACCTGCTCGCGTTGCGCGATGAAGCGGTCGGCGAATGAGCGGGCGGAGACGAACCGCGGCTCCGGTCCGCGGCTACGGGATCACCGGCTGGTCACGCGCCTTCGTGTCCGTCGTCGAGGCGGGCGCCGACCACCGCCATATCACCGGCGCGCGACGCTACTTCCGCGATCGGCACGTCGACGCGGTGGTGATCGGCGACGGGACGATCACGTCGTCGGTGCGCGGTACGCAGCTCGACCCGTTCGACGTGATCCTGCGGACGCGAACCGTCGACGCGGACACCGTCGTCAGCTTGCTCCGGACGACGGGCGACGTCGATGATCTGCTCGCGTTGGCGCGCGGCGAACAGCCCGTCGGCCTCGGGAATTTGGTCGCGCCGACGGAGTCGGCCGACGTCGAGTCGAGCTGTACGTGCCCGGACGACGCGCCGCGTTGTATCCACGTATTGGCGACCGCGTTCGAGGTGGCCGCCGAGATCGATCGGCGGCCAACCATCCTGCTACAGGTCATGGGCACGGATCTGCCTGCGTTACTGGCGGCCGCGGGCGGCGACGCTGAAGCGTCCGACGACGCACCGGCCGCAGACACCTCGACCGGGGACGTTTTCCCCGAAGACTTCTACGGCGACACCGTGGTCCTCCCGCCCCCTCCCCCGTTTCCCGCCGTGCACGCGCTCACCGAGTTGGAGCCGGCAGCACTTCGCACGGCCTTGCGCGCGTCGGGTGTTCCCGCGACGCAGTTAGCCGAAGCGTTCGACGATTTGGACACCTTCTACGCCGAGTTGAAGCGCCGGACGTGAGAATAAATCGCAGGATGCCCGACCCGGGGTAACTCCCGCCTCGCCGACCTCGGTCAGTTGATGATCTCGGCGTCGACGCGGATCGCCGCGAGCCGATCGCGCCACAGTTGGAGTTCGTCGGGAGTGAGGCGTGCCCAGTCGGTCACCTCGCGCACCACGGCCAGGGGTGCTTCGCTGCGATACGACCGGGTCGGGTTGCCTGGAAACTTGCGGTCTGTGACATTCGGATCGTTCTCGAACGAGCCGGTCGGCTCCACCTCGTAGACGTGCGGTTCGCCGTTCTCGAGCGCCGCGATTTCGGCCGCGAGACCAGCGCCGTCGGCGACTGCCGTGAAGTAGATGTGGTTCATGACGACCTCGGACCGATAGTTGGACCGATGTCCGGCCGTCAGCAGATCGCCGACGGACAGTTCGGCTCGGGTGCCATGGAAGAACGGTCCAGGATCGAGAACGTCACTCATCTGGTCGAGAATACGTCTGTCGAGGCATCGGAGTCAGAAGCCCCGGCCTCCATCGATCAGCCTGTCTCAGGCAATGGTTTGCCGACCGAACCTAGTTCCAGGTACCTGGTGCCCGACTGTCCCCGTTCTGTTCCCGCTCCGGCCGGAGTGCGGTGATACCGATCAGCACCGCGCCGACAGTCAAGACGATGCCTCCGAGGAGCACTGATCCGCGCAGACCGAAGAGCGAGCCGAGAACCCCCACGGTGACACCGCTGAAGGTCATCATTCCGGGGCCGAACATCGTGTACGCCCCGATCACCCGACCGCGCTGGTCGTCGGGCGCCCGCAACTGCACGATGCTCATCTCCGTCGCCTCGGAAGTGATGCGGGCGATACCACCGACAACGAGGGCCACCACCGTGACCGCGTAGATGGGGCTCACGGCGAACACGAGGGTGCTGATGCCGAGCAGCGTCGCGCTGATCACCGCCGTGCGTGCCGTCGTCGGTACCCGGCCAGTGGCTTCGAGCAGGAAGCCGCCGATCACACCGCCTGCACCGTTCGCGAAGAGCAGCGCCCCATAGGCCAGACCCGCAGATCCTGCGCCGAGGTCCTCGGCGAACTCGGGCATCGCGTTCTGGATGACGGCGCCGACCGTGGCCGCGCTCAGCGCCGAGAGCAGGATCATGCCGAGCAGTTGTCGGTCTTGTCGGATCGTGCCGAGCACGGCGAACGCCGAAAGGAACGTCATCGGCTTCTCCGACGCATACGCGGCTTCGACCGATGGCACTGGATCCAGTGCGGCCAACGCTGCGTCGCGACCTGCGCTCGGCGTCACCTCGGCTGCGCTGCGCCGGTCGATGCGGACGAACCAGAGGAACATGGTCAGTGGCAGGTAGAACAACATACTGACGAACATGCCGACGGGCGGGCCTAAGCCGAGCAGCAGGGCCGAGCCGACGACCGGTCCGGCGAGCATCGCGAGTGACCGGAATGTTGCGTTCATGCGGATGGCGCCCGGGAGTTGATCTGGGCCGGCGAACTTGTAGAGCATCATCTGCTCGGCGGGCATCCATAGGCAGCCCGCGAGCCCGTGCAGCACGAGTAGGACGCAGGCGTGCCAGAGCTCCAGGGTGCCGGTCAGGAAGATCACGCCCCAGGTGAACGACACGGCCATGAAGAGGGCCTGCGCGATCTGGATGATCCGGCGTGGGTCGAAGCGCTCTGCTAGCGCACCGGCAGCCACCGAGAACAGCAGGCACGGAAGCCAATGACTGACGATCTGAAAGCCGACGGGCCAGGGCGAGTGGAAGGTCTGCCAGAGCACCCAGTAGGCGAGCACGTGCTCGACGTTGTCGGCCATCATCGACAGCGCGCCGCCGACGATATACGGCCCTGACCTGCCGTCGCGGAGCGCCCCGAACTTCCGCGGCGGCGCACATACCGTGTCGACGCTATCCACGAGTCGCCGCCTCGGGCGTAACGGAGGCTGATGCGCGCCGTACGACGAGTGCAGCGCACACGCATAGCGAGGCCGCGACAATGAGTGCGGGTGCCAGCACACCGGTGCCGCTCATCCCGATGAGGAGGCCGATCAGCGGCGGGCAGATCACGGCTCCGGCCATGGCTCCGGCGATGACGTAAGCGAATGCCGAGCCTTGAGCGCGGTTGGTTGCGGCAAGCCAGTTCAGGCCGTTGGGGAAGATCGGTCCGATGAATAGGCCCGCTGCGAGGTAGGCCCAGATCGTGACCGAGGGGATCAGAGCGACCGTGATCGCCGCGGTCATGCCGACGGTGCTGACGATGACTATTACGGACGGGTCAATGCGATGCACGAGCGGGACGACGAGAAACCGCCCGACGACCATCATCAACCAGAATCCCGAGGTGGCCAGGCTGGCAGCGTGGGCATTGTGACCGAGATCGAGCAGGCGTGTGGGCTCCCAGTTACCGATCCCGGACTGCACGGCGAAGTGGGCGATGTAGAGCACCAGCAGGCCGCCCACGATCGCGACCCCGACGCGTGTCGCGCGCGGATTCGCGCCGGACGAGGACGGCTGCGCTGCCGCGACGTCGGCAGGTGTCGGACGGGGCGAGAGCCCACGCATGCTCGTCAGCGCCGCGACCCCGACCACGGCGATGGCGCCGAACAACAGAGGATAATGTTCGGCCCCGATGGTCGCGATCAGGGCGGGTGCGGCGACCGTGCCTATACCGAAGCAGGCGTGCGCGACATTGACCAGGGCTGGGCCTCGGGAGCCTTGTCCGAGGATGAACAGTTGCGTGATCAGCGCGTCGCAGCCGCCGAAGCCGAATCCGGCGACAACCGCGCCGGCCAGCACGAGAGGCCAGGTCGGCGCGAAGCAGATCAGCCCTGCCCCGAACGAGATGAGCACGAGGGCGATGGACACGGCGAACCGATTTCCCCAGCGACGCAATACCGGTTGCGCGCTCAGAACGCCGACGACCGCGCCGATGGACTGCACAGCCAGACCGCTGCCTGCGACCGCCTCAGATAGCCCGAAGCGCGCCTGCAACTCGGGGATCACTGGCCCGTAGGCCGCCATCATCCCGCCGACAGCCACCATCGCCACACAGGCGCCGACTGTCGAGCTCGGGGTGAACAGTCTCGCCACCGCGTCACCCTCCAACCATCCGAGCCAACCATGCGAATCACGTTAAGGGCTTAAGAGCATCCCTTTGTCGCTAATCTAGCATCATGGCGGAAGGAGTAAAGAAATGGACGGTATCCCCACGGCATCGCGATCCGAGCGCCGAGCCGGCCCCCGAGCGACGCCGCAACGTTCGCCGCTGGTCTCGCAAGTGATCGAAATTCTGCGCGATGCCATCAGCGAGGGCCGCTGGCCCGTGGGAACGAAGCTACCGGTCGAGGCAGAACTCGCCACCGAGTACGGGATCAGCCGCACCACCTTGCGGCAAGCCATCCAAGCCCTCGTGCATGTCGGTCTACTGGAGACCATTCAGGGCAACGGCACCTTCGTCCGTGGGACCGTCGAACTCGATGCCGTTCTCTCCCGCTATCTCGCCGGAGAGAGCGAAACCGCCGTCCTCGAGGTCCGGCTCGCGCTGGAGACGACAGCTGCCGCGCTGGCCGCCGAACGCGCGACCTCCGAGCAGATCGAGGCGATCATCCGGGCCATCGGCGATGCGGACGACGCGATCGCCGGAGGCCTCTCCGATGCCGTCGCTTCCACCCGCGTCCACGCAGCGATCGTTTCCGCGTCGAGCAACCCGATTCTGCGTCACTTTTACGAAGTCCTTGAAGCTGCAACCACGAGGACGATGCGGGAGACTTCGTCCCCGGAGCCACCGGAGCGGTTCCAGGACGACCATCGTGGGATCGTCCAAGCGATCCGCGATCGGGATCCGGACGAGGCCCGCCGCCTCGCGCATGAACACCTCATGCCCGTCATCGAGGCGGCGCGGGAGGCGGGCGGCGCGACAGCTGACTGAGCGCGACCACCCTCCCCGTCGTTTCGATAAACTCCGGATCTTAGAAGTCCCAGTCGTCGTCTTCGGTGTTGACAGCCTTGCCGATGACGTACGAGCTGCCCGAGCCGGAGAAGAAGTCGTGGTTCTCGTCGGCGTTCGGTGACAGCGCCGACAGGATCGCCGGGTTCACCGCTGTCTCGTCCTTCGGGAACATCGCCTCGTAACCGAGGTTCATCAGCGCCTTGTTCGCGTTGTAGCGCAGGAACTTCTTGACGTCCTCGCTGAGTCCGACCTCGTCGTAGAGGGCTTCGGTGTAGTCGGTCTCGTTGTCGTACAGCTCGAAAAGCAGCTCGAACGTGTAGTCCTTGAGTTCGGCGCGACGCTCGGCCGTCTGAGTCTCGAGTCCCCGCTGGTACTTGTAACCGATGTAGTAACCGTGAACTGCCTCGTCGCGGATGATCAGGCGGATCATGTCCGCGGTGTTCGTCAGCTTGGCACGCGAAGACCAGTACATCGGCAGGTAGAAGCCGCTGTAGAACAGGAACGATTCAAGCAGGGTCGACGCGACCTTGCGCTTGAGCGGATCGTCGCCACGGTAGTAGTCCATGATGATCTGCGCCTTGCGCTGCAGATGCTCATTTTCCTCCGACCAGCGGAACGCCTCGTCGATCTCCTTGGTCGAGCACAGGGTGGAGAAGATCGAGCTATAGCTCTTAGCGTGCACCGACTCCATGAAGGCGATGTTCGTCATCACCGCCTCCTCGTGCGGCGTGACCGCATCCGGGATCAGCGCGATGGCTCCGACGGTGCCCTGGATCGTGTCGAGGAGCGTGAGGCCGGTGAAGACACGCATCGTCAGCGTCTTCTCGTAGTCGGTGAGCGTGCCCCAGGACGGAATGTCGTTGGACACCGGGACTTTCTCGGGGAGCCAGAAGTTACCGGTCAGACGGTCCCAGACCTCGGCGTCCTTGTCGTCGGTCACACGATTCCAGTTGATGGCCGACACCCGGCTCACCAGCTTCACCGGAGCACCTTCGGCGGGACTGTGGGCGATCTCAGACATGACACCTCGCGTTGAAGAAATGGTGATCGTTAGAACGGCTCAACCCTACCGCTTGGGGCGGACATCGGAACGGAGCACAACATCGTGTGTCTTCGCGTGGATCGGCGTGGCGCCGCCAACACGCCGATAGAATCGGCTCATTCTGCGACGACGCGAGGGAGCCGACGTGACGCACGTGCCCCCTACTCGCTCAGGATCACATCTCGTCCGCCGTCGTGTCCGCTACTACTACTTGCTGGTCGCGCTGATCGTCGCCATGTTCGCCGCGGAGACGGTGATGCATTACACCCACTACACGTGGTCTCGGGCGATCGTGACGATCACCGCGCTCGTCGCCGTCAGTCTCGGCCTCGGCTCGGGTCTGCGCGCTGACGACCTCGGTCTGTCGACGGACACTTGGGCCCGGGGTGCGCGCTGGGCGGCCGTGATCGTCGTAGTCGTCGTGGTCGCCGTCGCTGTGGCGCTGACGATCCCGCCGGTGCGCGAACTGTTCCACAACGCCGCGTACCGCGATCTTCCGTGGGCGCTGTGTTCGGCGTTCATCCTGATTCCGCTACAGACGGTGATCCCCGAAGAACTCCTGTTCCGCGGTGTCGTGACCGGCGCACTGCTCCGACGTCATTCCGTCGGGATCACGATCGCCGCGCAGGCAGTCCTATTCGGACTGTGGCATGTGGTGTCGTCGCTCGGTCTGTCCGACGCCAATGACGGAATCGGCGATGTCGTCGGCTCCGGAGCCACCGGGCAGGCGCTCGGGGTGTTCGGCGCAGTCTCGTTCACGGGAGCCTCGGGGGCGGTGTTCGGCTGGTTGCGGGTGAAGACCGGGAGTCTGCTGCCCTGCTTCGCGCTGCACTGGGCGGCGAACGGTGCGGGCGCAGTCGCCGCGGCATTCGCGTGGAAGCTCGGGTGACAGCCTGGGCCGGCTGGACATCACCGCTAGCCCAGACCAACTAGCCACGACTCGACGAGCCCAGACTCGACGCCGATTGAGCACTGGCGAGCATCAACACCGGTGTCCATACGCCTGATCGACGCAGGTCGCGCACTACTTCATAGCCGCTGCGGCCGGGCATCATGATGTCCAGCACAATCACGTCGAAGTCGTCTCCGCTCGCGGCGTCCAACCCGGTGATCCCGTCGGCGGCCACGGCGGCGGTCCATCCCTGCGAGACCATCGTCCGGCGCACTGTCTCCGCGATCGCCGGGTCGTCATCGATCACCAACACCTTCACTGCCCCACCGGCATTCTCCCACGCCGTGGTTCGGTGCGAACTGTGTCGGGTCAATGACGGACCACCAGCACGAATCTACGAAATTCGTATCTCAGTTCCGTCGGCCTTGGTTACCGTGAAGGCCACCAGCCCAATCCTAGAATTTGTGAGGCCCCATGCCGGAGCACGGAATACAAGTCGACATGCCCCCGGCGGCCAGACTCGCCATGAAAGGGCTCGGTTACTTCACCTGGCCACTGAAGATCGACGACTACCTGGCTCTGATCAACCCCCTGTGGTCAACTGCGGAACTGCGCGGGCGCATCGAACGTATCCATCGCGAGACCGATGACGCACTGACCGTCTACATCACCCCGGGTTTCCGGTGGCGCGGCCACGAGGCCGGACAGTACATTCGGATCGGTTTCGACATCGAAGGCAAGCGGCACTGGCGCGCTTACTCGCTGAGCAGTGATGGTTCTCGGCCCGACGGGCAAGTGACGATCACGGTCAAACGCACACAGGAGGGCGTCGTCTCCAATTGGCTGCACGGACCGCAGGCCCTCGGATCGCTGATCACCCTGGGACAAGTGGATGGGCAGTTCACTCTGCCCGATCCGGTCCCGGAGCGGTTGCTATTCCTGACGGCGGGCAGCGGAGTAACCCCGGTGATGGCGATGATCCGCTCGCTCGAACGCTCTCACGCCATGCCCGACACTGTGCACCTTCACTCGGCGCGCACCGCAGAGGAGGCCATCTTCGCCGGTGCCCTCTCCGACGCGTCCAGCGCAGATCCGGCCTATCGTTTCATGCCTCGGTCGACCGCGACCGACGGGCGGATCACTCCCGCCGACCTCGATGAGCTCTGCCCCGACTGGCGCGAACGGCACACTTTCGCTTGCGGACCGGGAGCGATGCTCGACGACCTGACCGAGCACTTCGGCGGCGCCGGGCTCGACGACCGACTACATCTGGAGTCCTTCGAGCACATCCTCACCTCGACTACCGGTCAAGGAGGCACGATCACCTTCACCCGGTCCGATGCGCGGGCCGACTGCGCGGGCGATCAGGTGATTCTGCAGGCCGGTGAAGACGCCGGAGTGGAGATGCCCTTCGGATGCCGGATCGGCATCTGCCACACCTGCACCGGAATGCTCTCGTCCGGGACGGTCCGTGATCTGCGGACCGGGAACGTAACCCGGGCCGGTACGGAGGTCCGTACCTGCGTGAATTGCCCGGACGGCGACGTCACCATCGATCTCTAGAAACCGACAAGGATAGGACACGATATGGCCTTCTCTCCGCCGAACAGCCCCCAGGCCGAGAACCCGCTCGCGAGACTCTCTGACGAAGAGCTCGAACAGATCGGCCGCGAATTCGATGCCATCCACGACGAGGTCTTCGCCAGCCTCGGCGACAAGGATTCGGAGTACATCCGCAATGTGATCGCCTTGCAGCGCCAGTTGGCTCTGTTGGCCCGGGCCATCCTGCTCGGCTCGCGGTACAAACCGGCGTGGCTGCTCGGGACCGGTGTGCTCGGTATCGCGAAGATTCTGGAGAACATGGAGATCGGGCACAACGTGATGCACGGTCAGTGGGACTGGATGCAGGATCCGCAGATCAATTCCACATCATGGGACTGGGACAGCGCTTCGACTAAGGAAGCATGGAAGCATTCGCACAACTATGTGCACCACACCTTCACCAACATCAGGGGGAAGGACAAGGATCTCGGCTACGAGATCATGCGGATCGATCCGCGCCAGGAATGGAAGCCGGTCTACCTGCTGCAACCGTTCTACAACGTGTTCCTGGCGGCGTTCTTCGAGTGGGGGGTGGCGTTGCACGATTTGGACGTGGAGGCCTTCTTCGACGGTGAGAAGACGAAGAAGGAGGTGCTGCACGACCTGAAAGGAATGCGACACAAGGCGTGGCGGCAGATTGCCAAGGACTACATCGCATTCCCGGCGCTGTCGGGACCGAAGGGTTTCCTACCGACGCTCACCGCGAACTTCACCGCCAACATCATCCGGAATGTGTGGGCGTACGCGATCATCTTCTGCGGGCATTTCCCGGACCAGTGCTACACCTTCAGCGAGGAAGAGACGGAGAACGAGACCAAGGCTGGCTTCTATGTCCGCCAGCTGCTGGGTGCGGCCAACATCGAAGGCTCGCCCATTTTCCACGTGCTGTCGGGAAACCTCGGATACCAGGTGGAACACCACATCTTCCCGGATATGCCGTCGAGCCGCTACGCGCAGGTCGCGCCGAAGGTCAAAGAGATCTGCGAGCGCCACAAGCTGCCGTACAACTCGGGCCGGTTTGGCAAGCAGCTCTGGATGGTCCAGCGCACCATCGCGAAACTCGCCTTCCCGGGCGGCCGCGTGCCGAAGAAGCCGGGCCCGTACGAGCCGGTGGAAGACGACGCTATCGTGCGCCCCCTGATCGCCGTCTGACGCCGTTATCCGCCCTCGCGGAATCGGGACACAAAACGCTGGCCAGAGGATAATTCCTCTGGCCAGCGCGTTGTCTAGAACACCCCTAGAGCATGCAGGAAACGCAGCCTTCCACCTCGGTACCCTCGAGCGCCATTTGACGCAGGCGGATGTAGTAGAGCGTCTTGATGCCCTTGCGCCACGCGTAGATCTGCGCCTTGTTGACGTCGCGCGTGCTCGCGGTGTCCTTGAAGAACAGGGTCAAGCTCAGACCCTGGTCGACGTGCTGGGTCGCCGCGGCGTAGGTGTCGATGACCTTCTCGTACCCGATCTCGTAAGCGTCCTGGTAGTACTCCAGGTTGTCGTTCGTCAGGTAGGGCGCCGGGTAGTAGGCGCGGCCGATCTTGCCTTCCTTGCGGATCTCGATCTTCGACGCGACCGGGTGGATGGAACTCGTCGAATGGTTGATGTAGCTGATCGAACCCGTCGGCGGGACGGCCTGCAAGTTCTGGTTGTAGATGCCGTGTTCCTGAACGCTCGCCTTCAACGCACGCCAGTCGTCCTGCGTCGGGATGGCGATGCCGGCCTCGGCGAAGATGCCGCGTACTTTGTCGGTGGCCGGTTCCCAGACCAGGTCGGTGTACTTGTCGAAGTACTCGCCCGACGCGTACTTGCTGTCCGCGAAGCCCGCGAAGGCGTTGCCGCGCTCCCGCGCGATCGTGTTCGACGCGCGGATCGCGTGGTAGACGACCGTGTAGAAGTACATGTTCGTGAAGTCGATGCCCTCTTCGCTGCCGTAGAAGATTCGCTCACGAGCGAGGTAACCGTGCAGGTTCATCTGGCCCAGGCCGATCGCGTGACCGTCCTCGTTGGCGCGCTTGATCGACGGGACTGAATCGATCGACGTCTGATCGGCGACCGCGGTGAGGCCGCGGATCGCAGTCTCAATGGTCTGCGCGATGTCCGGCGAATCCATCGTCTTCGCGATGTTTAGCGAACCGAGGTTGCATGAGATATCCCGGCCGACATGCGAGTACGACAAGTCATCGTTGAACGTCGACGGCGTCGACACCTGCAAGATCTCCGAGCACAGGTTCGAGTGGGTGATCTTGCCCGCCACCGGGTTCGCGCGGTTTACCGTGTCCTCGAACATGATGTACGGGTAACCCGACTCGAACTGCAACTCGGCGAGCGTCTGGAAGAACTCGCGCGCCTTGATCTTGGTCTTGCGGATTCGCCCGTCCTCGACCATCGCGTGGTACTCGTCGGTGACATTCACATCGGCGAACGGCTTCCCGTAGACGCGTTCCACGTCGTACGGGCTGAACAGGTACATGTCGTCGTTGTTCTTGGCGAGTTCGAACGTGATGTCCGGGATCACGACGCCGAGCGAGAGAGTCTTGATGCGAATCTTCTCGTCCGCGTTCTCACGCTTGGTGTCCAGGAACCGGTAGATGTCCGGGTGGTGCGCGTGCAGGTAGACCGCGCCCGCACCCTGACGTGCACCGAGTTGGTTGGCGTAGCTGAATGAGTCCTCGAGCAGCTTCATGATCGGGATGACACCCGAGCTCTGGTTCTCGATCCGCTTGATCGGCGCGCCGTGCTCACGGACGTTGCTCAGCAGCAGCGCGACACCGCCGCCACGCTTGGAGAGTTGGAGCGCCGAGTTGATCGAGCGACCGATCGACTCCATGTTGTCCTCGATACGGAGCAGGAAGCACGAGACTGGTTCGCCGCGCTGCTTCTTGCCCGAGTTGAGGAAAGTCGGGGTCGCCGGCTGGAAGCGCCCGTCCATGATTTCGTCGACGAGATTGCGAGCGAGCGACGTGTCGCCACTGGCGAGCGTCAACGCGACCATGCAGACACGGTCCTCGAAACGCTCGAGATACCGCTTGCCATCGAAAGTCTTGAGCGTGTAGCTCGTGTAGTACTTGAACGCGCCGAGGAACGTCGGGAAGCGGAACTTCTTGCTGAAGGCGTGACCGAACAGCAGTTTGACGAATTCGCGGTCGTACTGCGCGAGTACCTCGGGCTCGTAGTAATTCTCCTTGATGAGGTAGTCGAGCTTCTCGTCGAGGTCGTGGAAGAACACCGTGTTCTGGTTGACGTGCTGCAGGAAATACTGCCGCGCCGCCTCTTTGTCCTTCTCGAACTGGATGTTGCCGTCCGCGTCGTACAGGTTGAGCATCGCGTTGAGCGCGTGGAAGTCCAACTCCCCGGGGTCATGGCCCGCGGGGCCTGCGTGCACCCCCGACTGGCTGGCCGAGACGGCGGAATCTGTGGCAGTGACGGTGGGCGACACGGATACTCCTGAAAGTGTCTAGTGCGCTGGTGCGCGATGTGCTCGGACGAAGTCAGCGAGGCCGGCCCGCACTTGGGTGACGTCCTCTGGTGTGCCCATCAACTCGAACCGATAGAGGTAGGGCACGTTGCATTTGGCGGCGATGATGTCGCCCGCCATACAGAACTCCGCTCCGAAGTTTGTATTCCCGGCGGCGATCACTCCCCGGATCAACGATCGATTGTGTTCGACGTTGAGGAACTTGATGACTTGCTTGGGTACATAGCCGCCGCCAGCATGGGCGGTGACCGTACCGCTGTCGCTGACCTTCCCTCCCCCGTAGGTCGGGCTGATCAACACGTACGGCTCATCCACTCGGAAGGCTCCCTCCCGGTCGATCAGCGGGATCCGCTGTGACCGCGCTCCGAGCTTGCGCACGAAACGCAGGGTGTTCTCTGAGACTGACGAGAAGTAGACGATCAGCGGCAGGTCGTCGCGGCCCGGTACCTCGTCGGCGGCCGCGGACATCGGCCCGGGCTCAGGCCGCGCGGACGGCGATGGCCTTGATGCGGTCCGGGCGGAAACCCGACCAATGGTCGTCACCGTCAACGACGACCGGGGCCTGCAGGTAACCGAGGGCCATGACGTAGTCACGCGCCTCGTCGTCCTGACTGATGTCGACGACGTCGTACGACAGACCGGCTTTGTCGAGTGCCTTGTAGGTCGCATTGCACTGAACACAAGCGGGCTTGGTGTAGACGGTGATTGCCATCGGCGAGACTCCCTCATCCTGCGGTCGTTGACCGCTTCCCTGCGACTGTTTGTTCGTGGTCTGTTCGGGAGGCCTTCCCGGTGAACGACGTCGATGTGATTCGATCGCCTTCTGTCCGCCCCCCGGACACCTCAAACACTACACCTAGTGGTTGGGTTTTCAACTGACCACAATGGCTTGTGAATAACATTCGTGAAAGTCCCAGGTCGCGAAGACGTCATCCACAGGTCACTCGGCGTGTCTCGGCAGGTTCGGCGTGTCGTACACAGCGCTGTGGACGAGTGCTCAACATCTGTGGATTGCGCCATGAGAGCAGTCAATCACCAGGCTCCGACAAGTGGCCTCCAGACGACGACTGAGCCCCACGGCTGCGAGAGTTTTCGCGGCCGTGGGGCTCACTGACGGATCGCCCCCGGGGTGTGGGGTGCGCACCGTCTCAGCGGTTGCCGTCAGGATCAGACAGCGACCGCGACCGAGTCCACGAGGACCCGGACGGCTTCGGTCACCTGACCGACGATCTCATCGGTCCGCACACCCGAGTCGCCGAGTTCGCCGGTGGCGATGCCAATCTCGACGTCCTCGACCACCTGGCCGCCCGCGACACCCGCCGACTTTCGGGTGTCCTGCCGCGACCACGTACCCGCGTACCGCCCCAGGGCGGCACCGATCACACCGACCGGCTTGCCGACCATCGCACCCGCGCCGTACGGACGCGACAACCAATCGATGGCGTTCTTGAGCACGGCGGGCAGCGTCCCGTTGTACTCGGGGGTCACCAGAAGGATTGCGTCAGCGGCAGCGACCGCTTCGCGCACCTGCGCGATACCGGCGGGCAAGGCGCCGTCGACATCGATGTCCTCGTTGTAGAACGCGAGATCCCCGAGTCCTTCGACAATCGAGCCGGAGACGCCCTCCGGGAGGTTCTCGAGTGCGACCTCGGCGAGTTGGCGGTTGACAGATTCGGCCCGCAGGCTGCCGACTAGAACGGCGACGGTGAGCTTGTTGTCCAACATGAAGTTCTCCTACTGAAATCGGTGCAGTGAGATCGTTGCGGTGCGGTCGTAGTCGCGAGGCGTCGGTCGGGACGTCCCGCATCATCCACGACGATTAAAACGGACCACGGTCCACCGATCATCCCGCTATGCCGGTGACATCGGTCACCACAGGGAACCGATCGCAGGTGAAGCCGACAATCAGCTAGTGTCTGGCTATGGCGATCTCCCAGCCCACACCCGTCGACCTGCCGGTCATAGGCGGGCCGAGACTGTCGTGCGAACGGGTCGACGCAGCACGTAACCGGCGCCTGCTGCTCGCTGCCGCCCAAACGCTGATCGACGACAACGGCGCGGCAGCCGTCACAATGGATGCCGTCGCTCGCGCCGCAGGCGTCGGCAAGGGCACCGTGTTCCGCCGATTCGGCAACCGCACCGGTCTGATGCGCGCACTGCTGGATCACTCGGAGTCGGATCTACAACAGGCGATGCTGTCCGGACCCGAACCGCTCGGCCCCGGCGCGCACCCCCTCGACCGGCTCGTCGCTTACGGCCGCGCCCGCCTCAAGATGACCATCGACCATCTCGACGTCCTCCTCGAAGCGAACTCCGACGATCCAGACCGGCTGTCCCACCCGGTGTGGACCATGTCGACCCAGCACGTGAAGATCCTGCTGCGCCAGCTCGGTTTCTCCGGCGGCCTGGACGTGCTGGCACACGCCGTGCAAGTCCCACTCGACGCGATCACCGTCCGCCACCTCCTCGCGGTGGTCGAACTGACGCACGCACAGATCGCCGACGACTGGGAGCATATGGTCCGCGACCTCGCGGCAGGCGCGTCCTGACGCCGGTCAACGCACTACGTCGCGCATCGTCAACGCCGCGACACGACTGAGTTCGGGACCTTCGGGCACTAGCGAGATCACCGACCACGGAGCACGCAGCGGCGTATCCGACAGGCCGAGGCTCGTCGCCGCGTCGCCCCCCGCCAATCTGTGACGCACGCCGGTGTCGGTGATCAGGAAACGCTGTCCAGCGAGCGGACTGTCAGCGCGAATCCCCGTCAGCGCAACGTATTCGGCAGTCCCCGGCGCCAGATAGAAGCCGTCGACGCCCGACCCCGGACCGTCCGCCGAACCGAGTCGGACCGGCGTCCCGGAACCGGACACCGGCAATCGATCGGCGACCACCAGTCGCTCCCGCGCGCTCTCGTCTCGCCGTCGCGCCCAGTGCCTGCAGACCACCGAGTCGGACCCGCCCCGCATCGTCGGCGCATCATCCGGAAAGTGACCGACCGGCAGCCCGTCGACCGCCCGGACACTCGTCAGATCGGCCGACGAGACGTCTCGAATCGTCGGCGACGCGGAGTCGACGGCAAGGAGCACGTCGGCCGCCGTTTCTGGCACCTGCTGCACACCGTCGGCGAGAACAACCCGATAGACGTAGGCGCCGGCTGCCGTGGCGGTGCGGATGACGGTTCCCACGACCGCCCCGAGCGGACCTGGCGCTCCGCGCTCCGGAACATCGGGGACTTCGAGGGCGGGGACCTGGGGAAACGTGTCAAGTAGTGCCGCGGACACCTCGCGCGGCTCAGCTCCCTCCAGTCCCAGCGCGCGCAACACTTCGATCCGAGACGTGTCAACCCTCGCCTTCACCGGAACGCTGACGTCACCACGACGGTCGTTGTACAGCAGCCACCGCTCGTCGCCGTCGACGACGAGCACACCGGTGTCGGCGGGCGCCGCGCGCGGGTCAACCCCCGCGAGCACGACCGTGCCGTCCGCCCCGTCGCACACCGTCCACGCCGAGTCGCCGTCGTCGGCGGCACCCGGCAGCGATGCGGGCGCACCTGGGATTCCGAGGGTCGGGCCACGCGGGTGCTCCCGCAGCGACGCCGCGCTGACGGCCTTCACCGAGGCCGGGCTCCCCACCACCAGCCGCGCTGATGCCAGGTTGAGCACCGGATGCATCACCTCGTCGATGCGGACGAACATGGCGCCGCCCGGATCGGTGACGATCTGCGCGTCACCGACCGACGGCGCGGGCCGGATGAGCCCATAGACGCCCGCGCCCGCCAGGATCAGGACGGCTATCACCACGCCCGTCACAAGCGCCCGACTCTGCGAACGCATCGGATCGTGAAGCAAGCGGACATCGCGTCGGACCAGCGCGTGCTCGGCCCTCGTCAGACCGAATCGATAGCCGCTGACCTGCGCTCGTGTCGTCATACGTCTGGACATTCGTGACCATCCCCCCGGAATCGGTCTATCCCCCGATATCGAATCCGATACAGGCACGCTAGCCGCGTTGTACGGTGGCGCCTAGCAGTTTGGGGGAATTGGCGATTCGGGGGATGCACATGCCACTGCTCACACGCCGCACCCACGTCGGAACACGCGGGGAACCGTTCGACGTGCCCGACGGCGACGGATTCGTCGGTGTCCTGCTCGACGGAACCCGACTAGTGTCCGTGCTGTCGGTGACGCCACCGCCGCCGACTCCGGTCCTCCTGCCCGACGGCCCCCGACTGCGGCTGCCCGTCGACGCGATTTCCCGGTGCTTCGCCTACACCGATGCCCGGCCCGCCCGGATCGACGTCGTCACCCGCACCCTTTCATCGTGGGGCGACGGTCCCGCGACCCGCGCCTACCGCACTGTGCTCGGCCCGTTGGATCCAGCGTCCCATCGCAGTGTCGCCCTGGTGATCCGTGTCGATCCGGCACAATGCGCGTCGGCCGTCGCCCTCCGCGGCGGCGGAGCCGTCGGCGCACTGCGGACCGCGCTGTGGTGCATCCGTCGGGTGGTGGCAGCCGCAGCACCGCACGTCGGGCTGCGGCCGTTGACGGCGGCGGCACTGTCCACGGACGCGGCCTGGACGCTCGACGCACGCTCAGAGATCGCCGCGACACTGAAACCGACCGGCTTTCACGGCGTCGCTCCTCCCGTCGGCGGCGACGGTCAGGTAGTCGGCGCGACAGAATCGGGCGCGCCGATCGCGCTCTGTCTGGCCGGCCCGCATATCGACCGGGTCGACATCGCAGCTCAGCCCAGCCTGATCCGGCAGACCGCGGTCCGGCTCGCCGCCCTCGGCGTCCGCGGACACGTGGTTACCGACCGGCACGAGCTGTGGCAGCCGTTGGCCGCAGCGATCGACGACCCGCTCCTATTCGGTCTCGGCCCGGCCGTTCCGCCGACCGCGCAGGTGCTGATCCGAGACGTCGACGAACTCGACGACAGTCACGAACCGAGAGTGAGCGACCCGGGACTGACCGAGCTCCGCGTCCACCGCCGCGACGTGCGAACGTCGCCGGGACACTTCCTCCTCCGTCAAGATCTGGGCGATGCGTCGCTGATGCACCTGATTGCGCCCGACGGAGTGACGACGACGGTGCGCACGGTGTCGACGCCTGCCGAGCGTGCACTTACCGGATGACGTCAGGGATCGGGCGATTCAGGGCACGAATGCGCGGACGAACTCAGTCTCCGACGACGCCGCGTGCACGACGACGTCCGGATCGGAGTCGGCGATCCACACGGCGTCGCACGCGGACGCGGTCACATCGTGCCCGTCGCCCGCGGTCACCGTGATCCGACCGGAGAGCACCGCGATGATCTGCGGGCCGGACACCCCGAAGCTGATCGACGACGGCTGGTGCAGCCCCGTCCCGTCCAGGCGCACACGCGAGAGCCGGAACTCCGGTGCCGGCGTCAGATACACGAGTTCGGACCCGACCGTCGTGCTCTCCGGGGTCAGCTCGGCGAGGCTCACCGGGGTGAAGTCCAGGACGCGGAGCAGCTCGGGGACGTCGATGTGCTTGGGGGTCAGCCCGCCGCGCAGCACATTGTCCGAATTCGCCATGAGCTCGACGGCGGTACCGTGCAGATATGCGTGCAGGTTGCCTGCCGCCAGATATAGCGCCTCGCCCGGACGCAGGTGAATGCGGTTCAGCAGCAGGGACGCGAGCACACCCGGGTCGCCCGGATACGCTTCGCCGAGTTCGAGGAGCGAACGTAGCTCCAAGCGGAATCGGTCCTCGCCGCGCTCGAGTGCGCGCACCGCTCCAGCGAGCGTGTCCGGCACCAGCGTGCCGATCACCGAGTCCGGCAACGTGAGCCAGGTCGTGAACACCGCGCGCAGTCCGGTGTCGTCCGGCCGCCCGACGAGCAGGCCGAGGTACGGATCCAATGCGGGCACTTGCAGGCTGCGGAGCAGTTCGACGGTCCGGTTCGGGTCGCGAAAGCCCGCGAGCACATCGAAGTCGGTGAGCGCTACGACGAGTTCCGGTTTGTGCCAGCCGTCGCGGTAGTTGCGTTCGGGCGCGTCGAAACGCAGTCCCGACGCGTTCTCCCGCGCGAACCCTTCGGCCGCTTGCTCAGCGCTCGGGTGCGCTTGCAGCGACAGCGGTTCTTGCGCGGCGAGGATCTTCAACAGGTACGGCAGGCGCGGACCGAACTGATCGAGCACCGTCGACCCGAGTTCGCGTGCCGGGTCGGCTTCGATCAACGACAGCAGGTCGCCGCCGGACTCGAGGGTCGCGGGTGATGCCGGGTGTGCGCCGAACCACAATTCGGCTTCCGGATGAGGCGACGGGCTCGGGGCGCCACGCATCTGTGCGAGTGCCTTACGCGAACCCCAGGCATACGGCCGGATGACTCCGGCGAGCAGCTTCATCGCGCGGCGGCTCCCGTCAGTTCCAAGTACGCGGCCGCGAAGTCGACGCGAACCGCCAGCGCGAGATAGGCGGCCAGGTCCGATGGTGCGTCCCTGAAGTCGACGGCGCTCGGATCGGCGACGGGACTCGCGGAGTCGTCCGGTGCGCTCGCCTGCTCGGTCACGATGTCGACGTCCCCGAGCGCCGCGGTGCGCTGCTGCACTCCCCAACTCCTGCCTGCGGTCGTCAGCAGCATGACGCGGGGCCGTTCGGCGGACGACGGACCGTCGAAGTCGGGGTCGTAGAAGATCGAATCGGTCGCCGAACCGGAGTGGGCCGGAACGCGCAGCCGTGCGAGGACGCCCGCTTCATCTCCCGCGGCCGACACGATGCCCGCGATCGCGAACAGGGCCGCCGCGACGTGTTCGGCGAGCACCGTCGACGCCGGAGTGTCGCCCGCCCACGCGACGGATCGTCCGTCTGCGCGCATCGCCAACAGCTTCGCCTGGTTGTGGAAGCTCTCGTTACCCGGATGGTAGGCGGCGGCCTCCGCGTCGAGGAGATCGGCGACGTCGGCGAGCGCGGGCGGCACCGGATGCATTCGCACCGCGCTGAGCGCCGTGCACACGGCGACGAGGACCGCGACGAGCCGGACGAATCCGAAACGTGCGTCCGCAGGCAGACGGGGTGACATATCGGCTATCGACGCCCCTGCGACGGCGTCCGCGAACGGCCCTTCCACGGGTACCGCCGCCACGAACTCCGCGCGACGGCGCAGCGCCCGGAGCGCCGCGTCGGCGTAGCTACGGTCGCCCGGGTCGTCGCCTGCCGCGACGACCACGTCGAGCGGACCGATCCATCCGGGCAGGGTCGGCGCGACGACGAGCGGAACGTCGACGCGCCCGGCCAATAGTGCGACGACGAAATCCGCGGCCCGTCGTGCAGACGCGGACGCGCCGGTCACCACGACGATCGCGCGCGGACGCAAGCCGGTGAGCGGGTCGAGGACGCCTTCCGAGACCGCGTGTGCGACGGCGCGGACGTGCGCGCCGGACGTGGCAGCTGACCGCAACAGTCCGTCGCGGTCGGCTGCGATGAGACCGTCGACGTCGTCGAGGTCACGGAAGTGGGCAGACATGTGTTCCAGCCTAGGGCATGGCCTCGGCGTAGCGAGGCGTCCGAATGGACTCAGTCGACCGGATCGGGCAGGACCCGCAGGTGTCCGCGCCGACCGGGTCGCGGAGTCACCGGGGCGGCCGACGGGGAAGCACCGGATCGCTCGGCTGCGCGATGTCGTCCACGCTGGGACTCGTCGAAGTCGGTGTGCGTCCGGAACGACGGCCGGGTGACTGGAGTGGCCGATCCGACTTCCCGGACAGCTTCGGCGAGCGCCGTCAGATCTTGGTCTTCGGTGGTCTGCGTGAATCCGTTGCCGCTGCGCAGCATTTCCCAACCGCGGGGAACTGTGATGCGGTCGGCATGTTCGGCACACAGATCCCACGAGTGCGGCTCCTCGGCACCAGCGAGGGGGCCGATGACCGCTGTCGACTCCGCATAGACGAAGGTCAGCGTGGCCACGGCCAGCTTGGAGCAGCCTGGGCGGCAGCACTGACGGGGAGAACTCACGCTCATAGCTTAACGTGTCGTGTCGGTCCGGCCGCGTCCGACACACGTCCTAGACTGGCGTTCATGGCGTTTCGTCTCGCTCCCCTGCGCTCAGGCCACCTTCTGCTGGCTCCGGCACCGCGTCGTACCCGGGACAAGCATGGACGCGGCCTGCGCGGACCGCTTCTCGCTCCGGGCATTCCCGCGCGGCGCACCAGATCGGACGCGTTCGACCGAGCTGCGGTCGACGCGTTCGCCGAGCTCGATGCGCGCTGGCATGACCGGTTGACCGGTTTAGACGTGGCTGTCGATGATATTCCGGGGACTTTGCCGCGCGGTGCCGATCCATCCGAATGGGAGACGGTCACCTGGCCCGAAGAGGTTACGGCGGACGGACCGGTGCCATTGGCACGACTGATCCCGGCCGCGGTCGACGCGCAGGGACGGCCGACACGCGCACAGATCGTGCTGTTCCGGCGGCCACTCGAATTACGGGCCGTCGACGACGATCTCCACGAACTGTTACGGGAGGTCCTCATTCAACAGGTGGCCACATATCTGGGCGTCGACGAGGACACCGTCGAAGACGGTCCGGAAGAATAGACTTCTCAGATAATGCCGCGCTTGAGGCGGCGGCGTTCGCGCTCGGACATTCCACCCCAGATGCCGAACCGCTCATCGTTGTGCAGTGCGTACTCAAGGCAGTCGGCCTTGACTTCGCACCCCTGGCAGATCCGCTTCGCTTCCCGCGTCGATCCACCCTTTTCGGGGAAGAAGGCTTCGGGGTCGGTCTGCGCGCAGAGCGCCCGATCCTGCCATTCGTCTTCCACCGCATCGAATAGTGCTTCGAAATCGCTCGGAACAGCCGTGAGGTGCCCGAAACCCGAGCCCGTGATTCGACTGGTCGGCTCAGCACCTTCGCCGTGATCAATAGTCATATTCGGCGCCCTCCCTGCTTCGCTCCACCCTGTAATGACACTGATGTGATTACACACGGTGACAACGGTGTGGGTCAAGCCGAACGCCAAGATTCATTCATAACATCAGGGGCCGACAAAACCGTTCGTGCACGAGTTTGCCGACGCCCGTCGGCGTGTCGTCGGGCGCTGGTTAGAGTGGATCCCTGTGAATGTGACCGTACTCGTCGGAGGCGTCGGCGGCGCCCGTTTCCTGCAGGGCGCACGCGAGCTGTTCGGTGTCACCGAGTTCCCTGCCAGCGCCCCGTCGCCGGACTCGGTGACCGCGATCGTCAACGTCGGCGACGACGCGTGGATGCACGGCGTCCGCATCTGTCCGGACCTCGACACCTGCATGTATACCCTCGGCGGCGGCATCGACCCGGAACGAGGGTGGGGTCACCGGAACGAGACGTGGAACGCCAAAGAGGAACTCGCGGCGTACGGCGCCGACCCGGACTGGTTCGGCCTCGGCGACCGAGATCTCGCCACTCACCTGATCCGCACCCAGATGCTCGACGCCGGATTCACGCTGGCAGACATCACCGCCGCTTTGTGCAAACGCTGGCAGCCCGGGGTCCGACTGCTGCCGGTGACCGACGACCGCCACGAGACGCACGTGGTCGTCGACAATCCGGGCGGTGAACCCGGCGAGAGGGTCGCGATCCACTTTCAGGAGTGGTGGGTCCGGCATCGCGCCCAGATCCCGACCCACGGCTTCGCGCAGGTCGGCAGCGATGCCGCCAAGCCCGCCCCCGGGGTTCTCGACGCCATCGCCGATGCCGACGTCGTGCTCCTCGCACCGTCGAACCCGGTGGTGTCGATCGGCGCGATCACTAGCGTCCCCGGCATCCGCGCGGCGCTGCGCGCCACCTCCGCTCCGGTCGTCGGCGTCAGCCCGGTGATCGACGATAAGCCGTTGCGCGGCATGGCAGATGAATGTCTGTCGGTGATTGGCGTTGAGACGTCCGCCCAAGCGATCGCCGCCCATTTCGGCGCGCGGTCGGGAAATGGGCTCCTCGACGGCTGGCTGATCGCCGACGGCGATCACGCCGAGGTCGACGGCATCAAGATCGGGTCCGCCCCGCTCCTGATGACCGATCCGGCGACGACCGCCGACATGATCCGCGCGGCGCTCGCGTTGGTCGGAATGCAGGCCCCGTGAGCGGCCCCGACACCGAGGCTTCCGGCACCCGGGATCGAAGAACCCAAGACCACAGGGCAGCTGACGGACTCCGCATCCTCCCGGTGACCGGGCTCGGCGAGTTCGGGCCCGGCAGCGACCTCGCCGCTGCGATCACGGCAGCGGCGCCGTGGCTAGCCGACGGCGACGTGCTGGTCGTGACGAGCAAGATCTTCTCGAAGACCGAAGGCCGGATGATCGACGCCCCGACCGACCCGGATGAGCGGGACGCGTTCCGCCGCAAGCTGATCGACGACGAAACCGTCCGGGTCGTCGCCAAGCGCAACCGAACGTTGATCACCGCGAACCGCAACGGACTGGTGCAGGCCGCGGCGGGCGTCGACGGCTCCAACGTCCGCACCGATCAGATCGCCCTGCTGCCCGTCGACCCGGACGCGAGCGCCGCCCGGCTACGCGTCGCGCTTGCCGCGCGCGGACTCGATGTAGCCGTCATCGTCACCGACACGATGGGGCGCGCGTGGCGTACCGGGCAGACCGATGTGGCGATCGGGGCCGCAGGCATCGCCGTCAGCCATGCGTACGACGGCATCGACGACACGTACGGCAACACGTTGATCGTCACCGACATCGCGGTCGCCGACGAAATCGCGGCGGCCGCGGACCTGGTGAAGGGCAAGCTCGACGGCGTCCCGGTCGCGGTAGTACGCGGATGGCGTTCCGTCGACGACGGGTCGACGGCCCGCGATCTGGTCCGCGATCTCGACGACGACATGTTCCGGCTCGGTGTCGAAGAGGCGATCGACCAGGGTCGGCGGGAGGCGATCCTGACACGACGATCCGTGCGATCGTTCGCCGACGAGACAGTGCCCGAAGACGTGATGGCCGCGGCATTCGCCGACGCGCTCACCGCGCCTGCCCCGCATCACACGCACCCGGTCCGCTTTCTCTGGTTGCGTGACCCCGCTCGCCGACGCGCGCTGCTCGATGCGATGAGCGAGGCGTGGCGCGCCGACCTCGACCGTGATGAGAAGACCGACGAGTCGATAGCCAAACGGGTCGCACGCGGTCAGATTCTTTACGACGCACCGGAGTTGGTGATTCCGGTGATGACCGGCGACGGCATGCACACCTACTCCGACGATCGCCGTAACGCGTGCGAGACGACGATGTTCACCGTCGCCGGAGGGGCCGCCGTCTCGGGCCTTCTGGTCGGGCTGTCGGTCCGCGGCGTCGGCAGCTGTTGGGTCGGTTCCACGATCTTCGCGGCGTCCACCGTCCGCGATGTGCTCGACCTGCCCGAGCAATGGCTGCCGTTGGGCGCGGTCGCGATCGGCTATCCCGCCACCGAGTCCGGGCTCCGTGCGCCCGCCGCGACCGACGGGCTGGTCATCGAACTGTGAGCATCACCGACGCGACCCGTGCCGTTCTCGACGGTTGGCACCCACCCGATCCGGAACAGGATGCGCTGCGGCACACCATGCTGGCGTTCATCGACGCGACACCGGGCCCCTGCCTGCGCGAGTGCGTCCCCGGACATGTCACGGGTTCGGTCATGGTCTTCGACGCGACCCTGCGCCACGTCCTGCTGACCCTGCATCCCCGCGTGGGGAAATGGATCCAGCTCGGTGGACACTGCGAACCCGGCGACACCAGCGTCGCCGCGGCGGCCCTGCGCGAAGGACTCGAGGAGTCAGGGCTCGATTCGCTGCGACTGTCGGACGGCCCGGTGCATCTGCACACGCATCCGATCACGTGCTCGCTCGGAGTTCCGACGCGCCACCTGGACGTTCGGTACGCGGCCGTCGCCGACCGCACCGCGGACGGCTCGCTGCCCAACATCATCCGCAGCGACGAATCCGTCGACTTGGCGTGGTGGCCGGTCGACGACCTACCCTCCGACATCGACGCCGACACGATCCCCGCCCTCATCGAACTAGGCTCCGCCGCGCTGGCCAGTTTGCCCGATTGCCCACCGCGGTAACTAGTCCACCTGTTCGTTCTTCCCGACGCAGACGACACCGCCCGCGCTGACCTGGAAGCGCTCCCGGTCGTGGGCGAGGTCCACGCCGAGCTGACCGTCGTCGGCGACGGTCACGTTCTTGTCGAGGATGGCGTTGCGCACCACAGCGTTCTTCCCGACGCGGACCCCGGGCATCAGGACGCTGCCCTGCACGACCGAGCCTTCGCCGACGACGACGTCGTTCGACAGCACCGAGTTGTGGACGGTGCCGCCGGCGACGATGCAGCCCGCGCCGACCATCGAGTCGTTCGCGGACCCGCCTTTCAGGAACTTCGCGGGCGGCAGGTGGCTCGTCGCGCCGCGGATCGGCCACCGCTGGTTGTACAGGTTGAACACGGGATTCTCCGAGATGAGATCCATGTGGGCCTCGTAGAACGAGTCGATGGTCCCGACGTCGCGCCAATACCCCTTGTCGCGCGGTGTCTCACCGGGGATCGCATTGTCGTCGAAGTCGTAGACGTACGCTTCCGCGGTCCGCACGAACGCCGGAATGATGTCGCCGCCCATGTCATGGTCCGAGTCGGGATCGGCGGCGTCGCGTTTGAGTGCCTCGACGAGCTTGTCGGTCGTGAATACGTAGTTGCCCATCGACGCATACGTGACATCCGGGTCGTCGGGGGTGCCCGGCGGGTCGCTCGGCTTCTCGACGAACGCCGTGATCTTGTTGTCGTCGGCGGAATCGATACAGCCGAACGCGAATGCTTCCTTGCGCGGTACGCGGATGCCCGCGACGGTCACGGCGGCGCCGGACGCTATGTGTGCCTGCACCATCTGCGACGGATCCATCCGGTACACGTGGTCGGCCCCGAAGACGACGATGTAGTCGGGCTTCTCGTCGTCGATCAGATTCATCGATTGGAAGATCGCATCGGCGCTGCCGGTGTACCAGCGCGGACCGAGTCGCTGCTGCGCGGGCACCGGCGTGATGTACTCGCCGTGGAATCCCGAGACCCACCAGTGCTGCGAGATGTGCCGGTCCAACGAATGCGACTTGTACTGGGTCAGCACGCACAGGCGCTCATACCCGCCGTTGACCAGGTTCGACAGCACGAAGTCGATGAGCCGGTACGAGCCGCCGAACGGCACCGCGGGCTTCGCCCGGTCCATCGTCAGCGGATACAGGCGTTTACCCTCTCCGCCGGCGAGGACGATTCCGAGCACGTGCGGTTGTGATCTCACCGTTCAAACATATCGGCACCGGAGCAAAGCGACCACCCGACCGCCCCAAACGGCCAACTGACAGTGCAGAGTTCAGCGTCGACGCGCGAGCGTGACCGTCACATCGAGCGTCGCGGTCACGGCACCGTCCGAAGCGAGCGCGGCCGCCGCCGTCAGCAGTTCCTCGCGCGTCCGGTGAAACCCCGCGGGGCCCATTCCGGCGACATCGGCGAGCAGATCCGGCGGGAGGTCGAGGGAGGCGACGACCCGTTCGGTGTCCGCGATATCGAAGTCCGGGCTCAAGTCGGCGTCGAGGCGATCGGCTTTGCCGCCGCCGACACGCAGCATGCCCATGGGTTCGACGATCTCCGCGAGGTGGCCGGAGTTCGGAGTGACGATCACCCAGTGACCGCCCGGCATGAGGATGCGAGTCGTCTCGGCGACGTTGCGCGGCGCGAACACCGACAGCACCGTCGACGCGGTACCGGTCAGGATCGGGATCGACGCCCAGAGGTCGGCGATGACAGACACGACTCGCGGGTGCGCACGAGCTGCGGCCCGCGCGCATGATTTCGACAGATCGATGTTCACCCCGACGGCGTCGCCGCGACCGGCGTCGAGCACTGCGGTGAGATACGAGCCCGCGCCGCCACCTGCATCGACGACGACGCCATCAGCCGAGCGGTCTCGACTCGACTGCGTCACCGCCGCTGCGACTGCCTTCTGGATCGACGTGTACAGTCCGCCGTCGAACACTCTGATGCGGGCCGCGACCATTCCCGACGTGTCGGAACGGTGCGCGGTCCCTTTCCCGTCGAGCAGGGACACATAGCCTTGCCGGGCGAGGTCGAAGCGATGGCCCGCCGGGCAACCCAGAACTCGCTCCGATGCTTCGAGAGCACCCTGACAAACGGGGCAGGCGAGGTGTGCGGCCGCGAACAGCTCCGTTCGCCCCGTCACTCCGTTCGCCCTGTCACTCCGTTCGCCCTGTCACTCCGTTCGCCCCGTCACTCCGTTCCCACTGTCAGGCAGTGACCGCGCGGAGAGCCTCGCCGAGTGCACCGGCCTCTTCGTCGTTCAGCTCAACGACGAGTCGTCCGCCGCCGTCGATCGGAATACGAACGACGATCCCGCGACCTTCCTTGACAGCTTCCATCGGTCCGTCGCCCATCCGTGGCTTCATCGCCGCCATGCCCGTGCTCCCTCCAACGCTTCAATGACTGGTTCCATGATACGTGCAGCGTATACGCGGCACGTCGTCAGCACCGGCCGAACTTACTCAGCCGTCAGTCTCGCGCACCTGAACGGTCGGCATAGCACCGGTATCGGCTACCTCGCGGCCGGACAGTTCGTGGACCACGTCGCGGAGTTCGTCGATCTCGCGCGCCAACTTCTCCAGCGCCCAGTCGACTTCGACGGCACGGTAACCGCGGAAGCTCTGCGCGAAGACGAGACTGCGCACGTCGTCACCGCTGATCCCCGCCCGGGGCAGCCGAGTGAGGGTGGTTCCAGATTCGATCGGCGGCAGATCCTCGCCGCGTCCGAAGACGAACCACACCAGTGCGAAGATCAGCGCGACCAATACGGCCACGCCGATCACATACAGTCCGATGATCGCCACGGTTCTAGCCTAACGCCGCCGACCGCAGGACGCTCGGATCGAGGTCCGCGATGGGTGGGCGCTCGTCACGCATCAACGCTGTGGTGCGCGGCGCGAATCCGCCGGTGTCGTCGGGTAGGAATTGGGTGAGGCCGACGCCGGAGTCGTCGATCCCGCAGCGATCGAGGAGGGTCGCGACGATCTGCCTGCTCATCACGGCGAGATCGCGGAGCGGCCGGTTCCGGTGTTGCCGGACACCGAGGTTGACCTGCCCGATGCCGGTGAGCCCGTAGCGGTCGTAGGTGTCGACGAGCAGTCCGATTTCGACACCGTACCCGGGCGCGAATCGCACCGACGTGAGGAGTTCACGGGTGCCCGCGTACTCGCCGCCGAGCGGTTGCAGCACCTCCCCCAGATCCGGTTTGAGCGCCGTGAGTAGCGGGCGGGCGAGGAGTTCGGTGACCCGTCCGCCCCCGGACGCGTCGTGGCTGGCGCCGGTCGTCAGCGGTCGTCGATAGTAGCCCTTGACGAGGTGGATGCTCGGCTCGGCGAGCAGCGGGCCGAGCATTTTCGGCACGAACATCGGGTCCGGGTCGATGAGGTCGGTGTCGACGAATGCGACGAGGTCGCCGGTCGTCGCCGCCAGCGACCGCCACAGCGCTTCCCCTTTGCCCGGTTGCGGCGCGATCCCGGGGATCGCTTCTTCACGGGTGACGACCCGAGCGCCGGCCGCGCGCGCACGCTCCGCGGTCCGATCGGTGCAACCGGAGTCGACGACGACGAGTTCGTCGACGAGTGACCCGAGTAGCGGCGTGATCGACGCGATGACCTCGGCGACCGTGCCCTCTTCATTCAACGCGGGCAACACCACCGAGACGGTCCGACCGGCTTTAGCGGCGACGAGTTCGTCGACGCTCCACTCCGGGTGATCCCACGTGTGGGTGTGCGACCAGCGGGCCTCCCCTTCTCCGCGGTCGGTCCAGGCAACGTTCATGCGAGGCCCCGCACCGTGCGCGACGGCGGTCGAGTTCCCGCGATCGAGGCAATCATGTCGACTGCCCGACGTGTGTCGGCGACTTCGTGGACACGGAATACGCGGGCCCCGCGCGATGCCGCGAACGCTGTGGCGGCGAGCGTTCCGGCCACCCGCTCGGACAGTTCAACACCGAGGGTCTCGCCGATGAAGTCTTTGTTCGACAAAGCCATCAGTACCGGCCAGCCGGTGTCGACGAGTCTGTCGACATTCCGCAGCAACGCGAGTCCGTGATGGGTGTTCTTACCGAAGTCGTGTGTCGGGTCGATGAGGATGCCGTCTTCGCGGACGCCGGCTTCTCTGGCCCGCGCCGCGGCCCCGGTGACCTCCGCGACGACGTCGTCGACGATGTCGTCGTAGGCAACCCGGTGCGGTCTGGTCCGGACGCGCGCGCCGCCGGTGTGCGAGCACACGATGCCCGCGCCGGCCTCTGCTGCGACGCCGACGACACCCGAGTCGACTCCGGCCCACGTGTCGTTGATGATGTCGGCTCCGGCGTCGCATGCGGCCGAGGCGACTTCGCTGCGCCAGGTGTCGACGCTGATCAGCAGGTCGGGATGCATCGACCGGATCCACGCGATGAGTGGAACCACCCGCTGCGCTTCGGCTGCGGCGTCGACGGGCTCTCCCGGTCCTGCCTTCACTCCACCGATGTCGACGATGTCCGCTCCGTCGGCGACGACCGTGTCGACGCGAGCTTTTGCCGCGTCGTCGGAGAAGGTGGCGCCGCGGTCATAGAACGAGTCGGGCGTCCGGTTGACGATCGCCATGACGAGGGCTCGGTCGGTGGCGACAGGTCGACCAGCAAGGGTCGACCGGGCCAGTCCGGCCGTCGGGTCAAGGCTCACGGATTCACCCTACGGGGACGGGTGCCATCGCTCAGCGCGGGGCCTTGGCGGCCGCTACGTCGGCTGAGTATTCAGCGTAGAAAGGCACGTAGCCGTCCTGACGCCCCTTGAGCACCCATACCTCGTCGTCGCCGACATCGGTGTAGGCCTCCTCACGCAGCTCCACTTTGCGGTTCTTGAACGTCGACGTGACCTCGAATTCGGGAACGAAGCGAACGAACAGGGGCACCGCGTATGCGGGCAGGTTGGCGTACAGGCGGTCGGCGAGTCGCTTCGGATCCGGGTCCGCCTCGCCGGAACGCGTGACCGCCACCATGCCTGCACGGCCGTCGCATCCGGGGACCTCGACACCGTAGGCGACGGCGCCGCCGATCGCGTCGTCGCCGGCCACCGCGCCCTCTACCTCGGTGGTCGCGACGTTCTCGCCCTTCCAACGGAAGGTGTCGCCGAGCCGGTCGACGAACGCGATGTGCAGGAACCCGAGCTCGCGGACCAGGTCACCGGAATTGAAGTAGGAGTCACCGGACTTAAACGCGTCTCGGATGACCTTCTTCTCGGTTTCGGCCGGATCGGTGTATCCATCGAGCGGGATGCGGTTGGTGATCTCGGAGATCAGCAGTCCGGGGACGCCCTTGCTCACCGGTGTCAGCCGCCCCTGCGCGTTGCGCTTCGGTGTGCCGTCGCCGTTGTACTCGACGACCTTGTACGGGAGCGGACAGAATCCGACGGTCTTCTTGACTCCGAAAACATTAACGAACGCGAGGTTCGATTCGCTCGCCGCGTAGAACTCGACGATGCGGTCGATGCCGAAGCGTTCGGAGAACTCGTCCCAGATCTCCGGGCGCAGACCGTTGCCGACGATCACCCGGACCGAGTGTTGGCGGTCGACCGCGCGGGGAGGTTGTGCCAGCAGGTACCGGCAGAGTTCGCCGATGTACGAGAACGCGGTCGCCCGGTTCTCGATGATCTCGTCCCAGAACTTCGATGCCGAGAACTGCTTGCTGAGTGCGATGCAGGCACCGCTGGCGAGCACCGAGCCGAGGGACACCGAGACCGCGTTGTTGTGGTAGAGCGGCAACGCGACGTACATGGTGTCCGACGGCCGCAGACGCACCGACATCCCGCCGATTCCGCCGCTGTTCGAGAGCCAACGGTTATGGCTCATCACACTGGCCTTGGGCAGGCCGGTGGTGCCGGAAGTGAAGATGTAGAACGCGGGGGTCGACGCCGGGAGGGTCGCGGTGACTGCCGGGTCGGCCGTCGACTTACCTTCGGCTGCCGCATCGAGAGCCGCGAAGTCGAGGACGTGCTCGGGATGCACGCCCGTGCTCATCGAGTCGAACGCTTCGCCGCATTCGGGGTCCCAGATCAGGGCTTTGGCGCCGAGCAGCGACATGCTGTGGTCGATGACGTCGCCGCGCTGGTTGTAGTTGATCATTCCGGCGACGGCTCCGAGTTTGAGCGTCGCGAGGATCATCAGCAGATCGGTCGGGTTGTTCTTCGACAGGATCGCGACGATGTCGCCGACACCGACACCGCGTTCGGTGAGGACGGCCGCGTACCGGTTGACGATGCGATTGCATTCGCCGTACGACGACGATTTGCCGTACCACCGGAGGAACGGACGGTCGGGGTGGGCGGCCGCGTGCTTGGCGAACACCTGACCGATCGAGTTCTTGGTCTCCCCCTTGCGGAAAACCATGCCCGGCGCGTGTCGTGCCATCGATGGGAGGTCCGGCGCCAGCGTGGCGACACCCTTGAGGATGTCAGTGAGCCCGACCTTCGTTGGCGCTGCATTCATGATTTCTCCACTCTCCGCACCGACATGTGAATGCCGCCACCCTACCGCCGAGTCAGTTGCGCGATCGCGTCGGCTGCCGTCTCTACGACGATGAGCCGGTCAAGCGCATACTCGGAGACGAATCCGCGGGTCTGCAGAACGCGGAGCCAGTCGAGCAGCGGATCGTAGAAGCCGTCGAGGTTGACGATGACGACCGGCTTGTCGTGCTCGCCGAGGTAGCCCCCGGTCCAGGTCTCGAAGAACTCTTCAAGCGTCCCGATCCCACCCGGAAGCGTGACGAACCCGTCGGAGAGCTCTTCCATGAGCCGTTTGCGTTCACGCATCGTGTCGGTGACGATCAGCTCATCGGCGTCGAGGTCGGCGACTTCTTTGGCCATCAGATGTTCTGGGATGACGCCGATGGTGCGTCCACCCGCGCTACGGGTGGCGCGCGCGATGCTGCCCATCATCGAGATATTGCCGCCGCCGGACACCAGCGACAGCCCGGCTTGTGCCAACCCGGTTCCGAGGTCGACGGCAAGCCGCAGATATTCCTCGTCGACCGGGCCGGACGCGCAGTACACACAGATCGCGGGCTGGTCCGCGCTCATGAACGAACCGCCTTGTCGCACACGGCTTGGACGGCTTCAGCCGGAGTGTCGACGAGCGTCACGAGGTCGAGGTCTTCCGGAGATATCTTGCCTTCGTCGGCGAGGGTGGTCCTGATCCAGTTGACGAGCGGCCCCCAGAATTCGCGTCCGACGAGGACAATCGGGAACTTCAGAACCTTGCCGGTCTGGACGAGGGTCAGCGCCTCGGACAGTTCGTCGAGCGTGCCGAAACCGCCGGGCAGACAGACGAACGCCTGCGCGTACTTGACGAACATCGTCTTGCGGACGAAGAAGTAGCGGAAGTTCATACCCAGGGTCAGGTACGGGTTCATGTGCTGTTCGAACGGCAATTCGATGTTCAGGCCGATCGACGGTGCGCCAGCCTCGTATGCGCCTTTATTGGTCGCCTCCATCGCGCCGGGACCGCCGCCGGTGATCACGGCGAATCCGGCCTCGCCGAGGAGCCTGCCCAGTTCGACGGCCCGCTCGTAGCCGGGCGAGCCCGGCTCGTCGCGCGCGGACCCGAACACGGTGACCGCTTCGGCGACGTTCTCGAGCGCGTCGAACCCGGATACGAACTCCGACTGGATACGCAGCACTCGCCACGAGTCGCGGACCGTGCGGTGCGCCGCGAGCGTTGGATCGCGCGGGTCGACCCACTCGAGCAGACCACGATCGGTCGGCACCTGTTCGGCGTCGCCGGGCAACCTCACCTGCGCCGCGCCGACGTGTCGAACCTGCACGTCCACGTGGGGGATGTCACCGGGACTAGCCTGCGGCTCGCGCGCATCGTCTGCCATGGCGCAAACGGTACCAACCGCAGCGACACTCGCGGCGCACCTCCCGCACGCGCCCCAGGCACCACTTTCCGATCGAGTCGGGTCACATCAGCGCGACACGACCTCGAACACCGGCATCCCCGGCGCAGCGGCGAGAATCTGCGCGTCCGTCGAGTCCGGAGCGAGTCCTTCGTCGAACGCCGCAACCTGCCATGCCCAGCGGGTCAGGTAGGCGCGGATCAGTTCGGGTTTGTGGACGTCGTCGAGTTCGACGAGGGACACCGACTCCCTGCGACGTCCGCGGCGCAATGTCACTTCGCCGCCTGCGCGCACGTTGCGCACCCATTGGGTCCGCCCCCGTGCGGACACGAGATACCGCGCACCGTCGACGTCCAAGACGTTGACCGGGGTGGTCCGCAACTCGCCGCTCACCCGGCCGGGGACCTGGAGGTCGTAGCACCCGCGCGGCGCGAATCCGACGCGCGCCAGAGCACCCATCAACGCGTTCGTCGCGGTGACGAGCATCCCGGTTGGCGCGATGTAGCGCGCGGTCGGCTTCGTGTTCTCGGTCATGTCAGTTCTCCCAGGTGTCGAGTGTTCGAGTGATTCAGAAGTCTCGGTACGGCGGCACGATCACCGCGATGCGATCATCGTCCCAATTATTTCGAGAACAGCGTTCTCGTTTTCAGAGTAAGGCGACCCCCGCAATAAGTCAAGAACACCGTTCACTAATTTCTGGGACGCGTCACCTCGAACATGCGACCATGGAGCCGATGACCACTGATGACACCTCCGGCATCCGGGCCCGCAAACGTGCAGACATCGAAGCCGACCTCCGCGACGTCGGTCGCAGACACCTCGCCGAGCACGGTGCGGCGGCGCTATCGTTGCGCGCCGTCGCGCGAGACATGGGCCGGACGCCGTCGTCGCTGTACCGCTACGTCCGCAACCGTGACGACCTGCTCACCGTCCTGATCGTCGACGCGTACGACGACCTCGGTGATGCCCTGGACGCCGCCGTCGCCGACCGGTCCGCGCCTCGATCACAGTTCGAGGCGTTCGCGAATGCGTTGCGCGCGTGGGCACTCGCCCATCCGAGCGAGTACGCGCTCCTGTACGGATCACCGGTCCCCGGCTACCACGCACCCCGAGGCACGACCGTGCGCGCCGGAACGCGGCCGATCCTGACGTTCGGCGCGATCGCCACAGTCTCCGACGTTCCCGTAGTCGACGGCACACACGCACCACGACAACGCGCCGCCGCTGCCGCCCTATCGGCAGCCGCAGCCTCCGACGAAGTCGCTGGACTCGCCCTCACCCCGGACACACTCACACGAACACTCGCCGTCTGGAATCTTCTCCTCGGATCGATCACGTCGGAGCTGTTCGAGCAGATGGGCACGGTCACCGACCGGCCCGACGACGTGTGGGCTGGGATCGTCGACCTCGGGTGCGGGTTGCTGTTCGGGTGATGACTCGACGTGGCCTCAGCGCGAGAGGTAGGCCCGCAGCGTCTGAGTGACGGTAGTGATCTGTTCGACGGGCACCCGCTCATCGACGCGGTGAGCCAGGCTCGGGTCGCCGGGCCCGAAATTCACGGCAGGGATGCCCAGGGCCGCGAACCGCGAGACATCGGTCCAGCCGTACTTCGCCCGGAACCTGCCGTGCGCCGCCTCTACGAGCGCCGCGGCCGCGGGATGCGCAAGACCAGGCAGCGCGCCAGCCGCCGAATCGGTGATCTCCGCGGTCACCGCACCCGAGGCGAGGTCTGCGGCGAACACCTCACGGACGTGAGCGAACGCCTGCTCGGGACTGCGGTCCGGTGCGAACCGGAAGTTGACGTCGACATACGCGTCGTCGGGGATCACATTGCCCGCGACACCGCCGTGCACGGCCACTGCCGACAGGCCTTCGCGGTACTCGCAGCCGTCGATGTCGACGCGCCGCGGCTCATATGCGTCGAGCGTCGTGAGGAGACCGCCGATCTTGTGAATCGCGTTGTCGCCCATCCACGCTCGCGCCGAGTGAGCACGCGTCCCGTTCGCCGTGAACCGGACGCGGAGCGTCCCCTGGCATCCCGCTTCGATCAGACCCGCGGTGGGTTCGCCAAGGATCGCGACGTCGCCGACCAGCCAGTCAGGCAATTCTCGCTCAACGGCCCCGAGACCATTGAACTCGGCGGCGATCTCCTCGCAGTCGTAGAAGATCAATGTGATGTCGTGGGCCGGGTCGTCCAACGTGGCGGCCAGGTGCAGGAAGACGGCGTCGCCGGACTTCATGTCGACGGTTCCGCAACCGTGCAGGACGTCGCCCTCGTCGTCGGTCACGGTGCGCCTCGACGGCACGTTGTCTACGATCGGCACGGTGTCGAGGTGTCCGGCGAGGATCACCCGAGAGTTGAGCCCGCGATCGGTGCGCGCCAGGACACAGTTCCCGTGGCGGACCACCTCGAAACCGGTCGTCTGCTCGCGGAGCGCCCGTTCGACAACGTCCGCGATCAACGCCTCGTCCCGGCTCACGCTCGGAATGTCGACGAGGGCGGCGGTCAGATCGATCGGGTCGGCGGACAGATTCAGACTCGGAGTGCTCACAGTGCACCATCGTAGGCGGCGCCGAGCGCCGGGGACGGCTCCGCCGTCAGGTCCCCCGGTTAGACTTACTGTCGTGACTATTCAAGGTGCTGCTGCCATTGGAATCGCCACCGTGTGGGAGAACGACGGCCGAACTGCCGTCCTCGACACGTGGTACCCGACCCCCGAACTCGACGCGGCCCCCGGCGCCACGAGGTCGACCGAGCTGACCGGCGATGACATCCCCGTCGACCTCCGTCCGCTCGTCGGTGTCGACGAGGCCCGCAATGTCAAGACGATCGCAGTGAAGACCGTGATCGCCGACCTGTCGGCCGCACCGGTCGACGCCCACGACGTTTACCTTCGCCTGCACCTGCTCTCGCACTGCCTCGTCCAGCCGCACGGCCTCAGCCTCGAAGGCCAGTTCAGCTTCCTGGCGAACGTCGTCTGGACCAACTTCGGCCCCTGCGCCGTCGACGGCTTCGAACAGACTCGCCTACGTCTGCGCGCCCGCGGCCACGTCACGGTCACGTCGATCGACAAGTTCCCGCGGATGGTCGACTACGTCTCCCCCGCCGGAGTCCGGATCGGTGATGCCGACCGCGTCCGCCTCGGTGCGCATCTGTCCCCCGGCACCACCGTCATGCACGAAGGTTTCGTCAACTTCAATGCTGGCACTCTCGGCACGTCGATGGTCGAAGGCCGTATCTCCGCGGGCGTCGTCGTCGGCGACGGCTCCGACATCGGCGGCGGCGCATCCACCATGGGCACCCTCTCCGGCGGCGGCAAGGAGATCATCGCCATCGGCAAGCGGTGCCTGCTCGGCGCGAACGCCGGCTGCGGCATCCCGCTCGGGGACGACTGCGTCGTCGAAGCCGGCCTCTACATCACCGCGGGCACCAAGGTGATCGGCCCGGACGGCTCGATCGTCAAGGCACGTGAACTGGCGGGACGCTCGAACCTGCTGTTCCGGCGGAACAGCGTCACCGGCGCCGTCGAGGTGACCGCCAAAGAGGGCGACGGCATCGAGCTCAACGAGGCTCTGCACGCCAACAACTGACTAACAGCGGCAAAGATCGACCCGCTCACCGGCCTCCGAGGACCTATTGTCCGCGAGCCGCTGTGAGCGGGTCGATTTCTGCAGTTCCCAGTCGGTTGCCGGCAAGACTGCAAGGTGTCGCTCAGTCATATGAAAGGCCTAGGCACTCGGTACATTTCGTCCCACATACACACAACATGATGTGAACTCCTGTTCCCGAAACTGTGAGGACGATATGCCCAGTCATCCGCCGCCACCGGCTCAACCGCCGACCGGACACACCTCAGACGGCGAGCCACGGCCCCCGCGACGCATCAGTCAGTCCCGTCATCCGATCACACCCAGCCGACCGCCCGTGCCATGGTGGAAGAATCCGCTGGTGCTGCTCTCGATCGGCCTGGTGGCGCTTCTCATTCTGGCCGTCATCCTGATCGCGACGAGCTGCAGCGATGCCACCGAACAACCGAGCAGTTCCCCGGACTCGACAACACGGAGGGCGAGCTCCGACGCGGCTCTTGCTGCCGAGTCGATTCAGCCCAGCACTACTACGCGACCCTGACGATGCGGCTCGTCGAAGACGACCAGGTGCCCGACTCCGAACACGTCTCCGAGTCAGCGAAGGCGGGCGACAGCAGCGTCGACCCGTTCGTCAGTGGCGGTCAACGCCATCCGGACGTGCTTCGAACCGGCGGGACCGTAGAAATCGCCCGGGGCGACGAGGATTCCGCGCGAAGCAAACCAGTCGAGCGTCTCACGCGAATCGTCACCACGCGAGATCCACAGATACAGACCGGCTTCCGAGTGGTCGACGGCGAATCCGGCGGCCTGCACCGCGGCCTTCAACTTATCGCGGCGCACGCGGTAGCGTTCCCGCTGCGCATCGACGTGGACGTCGTCGTTCAACGCGGCGACAGTCGCCGCCTGGATCGGGAACGGCACAATCATGCCAGCGTGCTTACGGACGGCGAGCAACTCGGCGATCAAACCGCGGTCACCTGCGAGGAATCCAGCGCGATACGAAGCAAGGTTCGACACCTTCGACAGCGAATGGACCGCGACCAAACCGGTGTGGTCGCCGCCGCACACCTCCGGATGCAGCACCGATAAGGCCGAACCCTCCCACGTCAAACCCAGATAACACTCGTCCGATACCACGATGCTGCCGTGCTCACGCGCCCACACGACGACGCGACGCAAATGCTCGGACGACGTGACCGCACCGGTCGGATTCGACGGGCTGTTCAGAAAGATCAGCGTCGGCACGCCGTCACCGTAGTCGGCGATCCGATCAGCTCGACGCGGCGTCGCACCCGCCAGAAGCGCGCCGACCTCGTACGTCGGGTAAGCGACCTCCGGGATCACGACGGTATCGCCCGCAGGCACGCCGAGCTGCGCCGGCAGACCCGCGATCGCCTCCTTCGTGCCGATGACCGGCAGAATCGACGACTCATCGAGCCCAGAGACGCCGAACCTGCGGGCGAGCGCACCCACCGCAGCTTCACGCAACGCGAGCGTCCCGACCGTCGCCGGGTAGCCCGGGAACTCCGACGACGCGGCGAGAGCGTCACGGATCAACGGGTCCACGGGATCCATCGGAGTCCCCACCGACAGGTCGACAATCCCGTCAGCATGCGACGCAGCCGTCCTCTTCGCCCCGGCGATCGTGTCCCACGGAAAATCCGGGAGTCCAGCGCTAACCGGTCGCAGGCGGTTCACAGTCGAATCAGTCCTCTTCGCCCATCGGCGGCAAGTTCTTGATGAACGGCGGATCGTACGGCGTCTTCCCGACCTTGCTCGCGCCCCCCGGCGATCCCAACTCGTCGAAGAAGTCGACGTTCGCACTCACATACGGTTCCCACTCATCGGGCACGTCGTCCTCGTAGAAGATGGCCTCGACCGGACAGACCGGCTCGCACGCACCGCAATCGACGCACTCGTCGGGCTGGATGTACAGCATCCGGCCGCCTTCGTAGATGCAGTCGACCGGACACTCCTCGACACAAGCACGGTCCAGGACATCAACACACGGCTCCGCGATGATGTAAGTCACGTCGCTTCTCCTTCTCGTTCTCCGCGACGACACGAGGGCTGATCGCATCGTCTACGCATGTCGCGGCGGCATCGCAGCCGCACCGATACAGACTATCGGGACCGAACTCCGCCGCCCGAATCAGCGCACCCTGACCTGGGCTGATTTTTGCTCACATACCGGAATCGCCAGGAAATCAACCCAGACCGACGCTCAACATGGGAGCCGGAGCCGGACGATAGTCGGTCAACCGCTGGCGCGGCGTCCGCCCGATTCCCGCGACGATGTCATGCAACTCCTCGACCGTCTTCTCCGAACCGTGCTGACTGCCCGCCATCCGCGAGATGGTCTCCTCCATCAAAGTTCCACCGAGATCGTTCGCGCCGCCACGGAGCATCGCCCGAGTGCCGTCAACGCCGAGCTTGACCCAACTCGTCTGAATGTTGTCGATGCGGCCATGCAGCATGACGCGAGACAACGCGTGCGCGGCCCGGTTGTCTCGCTGTGTCGGTCCGGGCCGCGAAGCCCCGGCCAGATACAGCGGCGACGACTGGTGCACGAACGGCAACAAGACGAACTCGGTGAATCCGCCAGTGCGGTCCTGGATCCCGCGCAACACATTCAAGTGGCCGACCCAGTGCCGCGGCGAATCCACGTGCCCGTACATCATCGTCGAACTCGACGGCAGACCCACCTCGTGCGCCGTCGTAACCACATCGATCCACGCCGATGTCGGCAACTTGCCCTTCGTGAGAATCCAGCGGACCTCATCGTCGAGGATCTCCGCGGCCGTGCCGGGGATCGAGTCGAGCCCCGCCTCGCGCAACGCCGTCAGCCAGTCACGAACCGATTCGCCACCACGCGACGCACCGTTGACGACCTCCATCGGGCTGAACGCGTGCACATGCATCGATGGCACCCGCGCCTTGATGGCACGCACCAGATCCGCATAACCGGTCACCGGCAGTTCGGGATCGATACCGCCTTGCATACAGATCTCGGTCGCCCCCGCGACGTGCGCCTCCCACGCACGATCGCCGACCTCCGTCGTCGACAACGTGAACGCGTCGTCGTCGCCCTTACGTTGAGCGAACGCACAAAACCGGCAGCCCGTATAACAGATGTTCGTGAAATTGATATTCCGGTTCACCACATAGGTGACGTCGTCGCCAACGACGTCCTGACGGATCGAATCGGCCAACGCCGCAAGGGCATCCAGACCTGGGCCGTCGGCAGTCGCGAGTGCGAGGTACTCGTCGTCCGAGAGCCCAGCCGGATCCTTCTCAGCATGACGCAGCGCCGACGCGAGATCCGACTGTAAACGCTCGGGCCCGCTCGCTTCGCTCCCGGCGCCCAGCTGATCGGGCCCGCTCGCTTCGCTCCCGGCGCCCAGCGCGAGCACCTGCTCCCGGATCGTGTCCCAATCGCCGAACGCGTTGTCCATGTCGCTGCGCGTATCCGTATTGCGACCATCGGTGTCGATCTCCGTGTTCAAGTCAACCCGGCCGCTCGACGCCCACTCCTCGTCCGGCTCCTGCCACGGCATCCCCTCGGGGCGCACGTCGACGGCGAGACCTGTGACCGGATCGGTGACGGCGGCGACATGCCGCGCGATACGCGGGTCGATCCACGGTGACCCCGCGAGCACATAGCGAGGCTGCGCCGCCGACCGTTCGGTGAGCGTGTAACCGGTCGACGCCGTGATCTCCGCGAGCGAATCCAAGTTAGGCCACGGACGTTCCGGATTCACATGGTCCGGCGTCAACGGCGAGACGCCGCCCCAGTCGTCGACGCCTGCCGCAATCAGTGCTCGACACTCGTCGGCCGACACCAGGTTCGGCGGGGCCTGGATCCGCATCCGCGGGCCCATCACGAGCCGTGCCACGGCCACCGCAGCCAAGAACTCCGACATCTCCGCATCGGGCGACGCGCCCATCGCCGTATCGGGTTTCGCCCGGAAGTTCTGCACGATGACTTCCTGGATGTGGCCGAACGCCTTGTGCGCCTTACGGATCATGAAGATGGACTCGGCACGCTCGGTCAACGTCTCGCCGATGCCGACGAGGATGCCCGTCGTGAACGGCACCGACAGACGGCCAGCATCGGTCAAGACGCGTTCACGGACCACCGGATCTTTGTCGGGGCTCCCGTAGTGACATTCGCCCTTATCAGTGAACAAACGGCGCGCACTCGTCTCCAACATCATGCCCATGCTCGGAGCCACCGGCTTCAGACGGTTGATCTCCTCCCAACTCATGACACCAGGATTCAAATGAGGCAGTAACCCGGTCTCCTCCAACACACGGATCGACGCCGCACGGACATAGTCGAGCGTCGAATCGTAGCCGCGCTCATCAAGCCACTGCGCGGCCTCCGGCCACCGCTCCTCCGGACGATCACCCAGCGTGAACAGTGCTTCCTTGCACCCGAGCGCAGCTCCGTCCCGCGCGATCGCAACGACCTCGTCGAGCTCCAAGAACATGCCGCGGCCCTCACGCTTGAGCTTGCCCGGCACCGTCACAAACGTGCAGTAATGGCATCGGTCGCGACACAGATGGGTCAACGGGATGAAGACCTTGCGCGAGTACGTCACCTGTTTCGCTCGCCACTCCGCCTCGAGGCCCGCGTCGCGTACCCGCGACGCGGCCTCGAACAGAGTAGTCAAGTCGTCGCCGCGTGCGGCCAACAAGACCGCCGCCTCGTCGACATTGAGCGCGGTCGCGTCGGACGCTCGGCGCAGCGCGCGCCTCATCGCCGACGGCGAAGGAGCCGAGACTCCGGTTGCCGATTCAGAAGACGTCACCTGTTCGATGGTAGACACGAGTTCCCGAGCGCGTATTTCGGGCGGGGTCTCGACCGGCGGAACGCCCGACCGAGGGGAGTGGCTACAGGTTGTTCAGGCGGGACATGTAGGTCGCGGCAGCGGGGACGCCGAGCCCGCAGAGAAGCAGGAGGAGCACCCGCCAGTCGCCGATGAGAGGGCCGTTGCCGTTGATCCCCGGAACGGCAGCGACGAGGACAACCGCCGTCCACACGATGAGCGGCGCATACCGCCACGACGACTCGGTGATCGCCGACGTGAGACGCAGCAGCAACGTCGTGCCGATCGCTGCGACGATCACCGTGAACGGGACCGGCACCGCGCCGATCCGGACGTTCAGGAAGAACACCGTCAGAATGGCGAGCACGAAACCGCATCCGGTGAGGACGCCGAGTTCGACCCGTTCGCCCACGCTCATCGGAGCCCCTCGAACAGGTCGGTTTCGACACCGTCGACGCGCGGGCCCGCATCCGTACGGATGAAGTGTTCGACCGGCGACACCGGTTGCGCGATGAGATTCGACAGCGCGTACACGGTCCGCGTCGGCGCGACGATCACCTGGGTGGCGTGCGCGGCGAGCGCTGCGACCTTACGGCCGAGCACTCCGGAGATGTCGATGGAAGCCGTGATCTCGTCATCCGGATAGCTGGGCAGATCCCCCGGCTCCGGCATCCGCCAGCCGACCGGCAACTCGCCGATCGCGGCGAGGCCCGCGTCGAGCGTCGAACGCCGCGACACCGACTCGTACACCTTGCGCGGGAACCCGGTCTGCGCCACCGACTCGGCAATCGCCGCCACCGAGACCTCGTGAACCCGCTTGTGGTCGGGATGACCGTACGTGCCTGCCTCATCGTAGGTGATCACAACGTGGGGCTCGAACGCGTCGATCTCGGTGCGCAGCGCTGCCACGAGATCAGCGATCGGCGCCTGAAACAATGCGCGCCGATGCTCGGCCGACGGCGTTCCCGCCATCCCCGAGTCGCGCCACCTGCCCGCTCCCCCGAGGAATCGCGGCTCCGGCGGCGTCGCCCCGTCCGGCGTCATCGCTTCCAGCGCCGCAGTGAGCTCGCCGATCCGGAATCCGCCCAGTTGGTCGGCTCCGCCGTCCGCGACGAGCTGCGCCCACCGATCACCGATCACCTCGCCTTCCTCCCCCAAGGTGAACGTGACGACGCGGACATCGACGCCCTCGGCGAGGTAGTGAGCGATGACTCCGCCGGTCATGATCGATTCGTCGTCCGGATGCGCGTGCAGAAGTAGCAGACGTGGCCGCTGGCCGCCGGTCACCGCAGACCCCAGCGGACGGCATCGCCGAACACGCCGACCTGCGGCGCGCCGCCAAGCGAGACGCCGACGACCTTGTCGGTGGCCGCACCGAACACCGAATCCTGATAGATGGGCAGATATACGGCCTGATCAGCCAGCACAGTCTCCGCGCGGGCCAAGTACTGTTCCGGGTCGTCCGAACTCATCGCTTCGGTAGCGAGCGATATGAGGTCTGGGTCGCACAACCCCGAGATGTTCCCGGTATACGAACTGTGGTTGCCTCCCGCCGGAGCCCGACTCGTCGACGAGGTGCT
The DNA here is from genome assembly GCF_032711245.1 of Gordonia abscondita. Classification (GTDB taxonomy): domain Bacteria; phylum Actinomycetota; class Actinomycetes; order Mycobacteriales; family Mycobacteriaceae; genus Gordonia. The sequence continues at coordinate 2,627,800 of NZ_CP128986.1, read as the reverse complement.
CGGTTTCGTCGGCAGAACGCTCTCATCGGCGTCGCCGTCGTCGTCGGACTCCTCCGTGTGCTCGCCGGCCTCAGTGCCCGCCGTCGGCGGTTCACAGCCCACTTGGGACGCGAGCGACGTCGCCGGATCGCCGCCCAACCCGGTCCAGCCGACTACCAGATCGACTCGTGCGTTGAGCAGCGCCGCTCCGTACAGTTCAGTGTTCGACATTCCCTGCACCACCGCACGGACACCGGACGCCCGGAGCTGGTCGGCGATAGTTTCGGCCGACGACATGATCTGCTCGTCCGAATTGACCGCACCGATCCGCACCACCAGGTCATCGCCGTCCTTAGTGATCGGGGCGACCCCGGACGGCAGCCCTGGGACATCGCTCGGCGCAGGCGTCGTGGTCGTGGGAGACGACTCACCGGACGTCGACGGCGCGGGAGGCGGTTCGGGAGCGGGTACGCCGGGACGATAACCGGCCGACGCCAACAACTCCAGCACCTCGTGCGGCGAAGGTCGATCGCGATCGACCGCACGGTAGCCGTAGTTGGACGGGGCGTACACGGTATTCGCGAACGGCGTCACCACCGTGTCGCCGGCCGCCGCGGCACGGATGAGTCCGCCGTCGAGCATGCCGAGGACCGCTCGACGCACCGGGAGTGACGTCATCGTCTGCGACCGCGCGTTGATGTTGACGGTCAGGCCGCGAGTCATCGGACGGCGCGTTGTCGTGACTCCGGGAATGGCACCGACTTCGGCGGCGGACGCCGGGCCCGCAGTCAACGACACCATCGTCGAATCGCCGTTGCGGATGGTCTGCGCCATCTGCGGCGCGGTACCCGCACGACGCAAAACGACCTGGTCGATTTCGGGTGGTTTCCGCCAATAGCGGTCGTTGCGGATCAACCGGACCTCGTCTCGCGACCGGTCGATCGAATAGATCGAAAAGGGACCCGCCGTTACCGGCTTCCCCTTGTCCAGCCCCGTCTGGAAACCCGTCTGCTCGGACCGGAGGCTGTGGCTCGGCAGCAGCGACGTGAAGAGTTCACGCCACGCCGCATACGGCTGAGCGAAGGTCACGGTGACGACTTTGCCGCCGCTGCCGGTCTCCACCTTCTTGACGGCACGGTAGCCCGCGGCGCCGACGACATTCGGCTGCCGCGACATCTGCTGCCACAGGTAGGCGAAGTCGTCGCCGGTCACCGGTAGACCGTCCGACCATTGCGCATCGTCGACGATCTTGTAAGTCACTTCGAACGGATCAGTCGAAGTGACCTCCGCCGACGTGAGCAGTGCGTCGTTCCGTTGCCACTGGACGCCGTCGGCCGTCTGCACCGGCAGGAACGCACTCGGCAGCGTCAGCGCGGCGACGGCCGTCGTCACCGAGCCGAGGTCCGACCCGATGTGCGGATTGAACCCCGACCCGATGGAGTCGGTCGCCACGTACACGGTGCGTTCGTCCGGGTACTCGTTCGGCGTCGTCGTCGGGAGCGTCTCCCGGACCGGTGGCGGCGGATCGGCCATACACGCGGTCGAACCGAACCCGACGACGCCGACCACGGCCAGCGCTGCTACGCGTCGCAGACCTGCAAAACGCAGCACCGCACCTCCCGTGCCGGACATTCACGCACCTTCCGATTCGAACCCTGACCGATTTACGAGCTCTGGTCGCGTGCCTTCGCGCGCGAACGCTCACGCGCACGCGTCGACGCATCCAGGTGCAGCTTACGCACGCGGACCACTTCGGGCGTCACCTCGACGCACTCGTCGGCGGCACAGAACTCCATCGCGGCTTCGAGGTCGAGGACCATCGGCTTGGCGAGCGTCTCCATGACATCGGCCGACGACTGACGCATGTTGGTCAGCTTCTTCTCGCGTGTGACGTTGATGTCGAGGTCTTCCATGCGGGGGTTGATCCCCACGACCTGACCCTCGTAGGTGTCGTCACCGGGGTCGACGAAGAACGTGCCGCGGTCGGCGAGCTGGATCATCGCGAACGGGGTCACGCTGCCTGCACGGTCGGAGACGAGTGACCCGGTGTGGCGGGCCCGAATCTCGCCGGCCCACGGGCCGTACTGAGCGAACACGGCGTTGGCGATGCCGGTGCCGCGCGTCTCGGTCATGAAGTCGGTGCGGAAACCGATGAGACCGCGTGAGGGCACCTCGAACTCCATGCGGACCCAGCCGCTGCCGTGGTTGTTCATCTGATCCATGCGACCCTTGCGGGCGGCCAGCAGCTGAGTGACCGCGCCCAGGTATTCCTCGGGCACGTCGATCGTCAGGTGCTCGAACGGCTCATGCGTCTTGCCGTCGACCTTGCGAGTGACGACCTGCGGCTTGCCGACGGTCAGTTCGAAGCCTTCGCGACGCATCTGCTCGACGAGGATGGCGAGCGCGAGTTCACCGCGGGCCTGAACCTCCCACGAGTCGGGGCGGCCGATGTCCTGCACACGGAGCGAGACGTTACCGATGAGCTCGCTGTCGAGCCGGTCCTTGACCATGCGCGAGGTCAGCTTGTGCCCCTTCACGCGGCCGGCGAGCGGCGCGGTGTTGGTGCCGACGATCGCCGAGATGGCGGGTTCGTCAACCGAGATGCGCGGTAGCGGCACCGGGTTCTCCGGGTCGGCGAGAGTGTCGCCGATCATGATCTCCGCCATGCCTGCGACGGCGACGATGTCACCGGCGACAGCGACGTCGGCGGGCGCACGATCCACGCCGAGGGTCACCAGGAGTTCGGTGATCTTGGCCTTCTCGACGACCGGTTCGCCGTCGACGTCGCGGCACCACGACACCTGCTGCCCCTTGCGGAGGGTGCCGTTGTGGATGCGAACCAGGCCCAGTCGACCGAGGAACGGCGACGCGTCGAGGTTGGTGACGTGCGCCTGCAGCGGTGCGTCGACGTCGCCCTTCGGTGCGGGAACACTGTTGATCAGCACATCGAAGAGCGGGTCGAGGTTCTCGCCTGCGGGCACCTCGCCGTTGGCGGGCTGCTCGGTGCTGGCGATCCCTGCACGACCGGACGCGAACAGGACCGGAAGCTCCAGTGCGAGTTCGGCGGCTTCGGCGGCTTCGTCGTCGAGGTCGGACGCCAAGTCGAGGAGAAGGTCCTGCGACTCGGTGACGATGTCACCGATGCGTGCGTCAGGGCGGTCGGTCTTGTTGACGACCAGGATCACCGGCAGCGATGCGGCCAGCGCCTTACGGAGCACGAAGCGGGTCTGCGGCAGCGGACCCTCCGACGCGTCGACGAGGAGGACGACACCGTCGACCATCGACAGCGCCCGCTCGACCTCGCCACCGAAGTCGGCGTGACCCGGGGTGTCGATGACGTTGATGACGTACTCGGAACCATCTGGCTGGCGGCGGTGCACGGCGGTGTTCTTCGCGAGAATGGTGATGCCCTTCTCGCGTTCGAGGTCACCGGAGTCCATGACGCGGTCGACGAGTTCGGCTCGTTCACCGAACACACCGGACTGACGCAGCATCGCGTCGACCAAGGTGGTCTTGCCGTGGTCGACGTGCGCCACGATCGCGACGTTGCGGAAGTTGGGGACTGCGCTCACTAAGGTCTCTTTCATCGGGCCCGGACTTTTAACCCTGTAAGGGTAGCGGCACGGTCCCGTCGGAAGCGATTTCAAGGTTAGGACGATGTAGTTAGGCTGAGCTAAGCTCTGGGTATGGGGAAGAAGAATCCCGCCCGTGTCGCGAGTATGAAGCCCAAGAAGAAGTGCTGCCGCAAATCAACGCGATGCTTGCGCTGTCCGGTCGTCATCCACCGCATGAGCAAGGTCGACTGTGACTCGATGTCGAAGAAGAAGGCCAACAAGGCACTGAAGAAGGCACGCGCAGCCTGACCACCAAAAGCGGCTATCCCTGCAGGTCAGCGAGCAGTTCTGGAATCCACGCCCGATCGTTCGGCACTATCTCCCCGCGAGCGTCCATCGCGTTCAACAGGTCGGCATCGACCCAGCGGAGATCGAGATGCTCGGTCGCATCCGGGGCCCCGGAGACGATCCGAGCGCGGATGGCGATCAGTTCCAGCCCCGGTTTCGGACGCACCGACACGTCGAGCCGCGCGCCGACTCGGACGTCGACGTCTAATTCCTCACACAACTCGCGTCCGAGGGCCTGATCGAGCGTTTCGCCCGGTTCGACCTTCCCGCCGGGCAGTTCCCAGAGCCCGGCGAGCTCCGGCGGATACGCGCGCTGCGCCAGCAGCAGACGCCCGTCGCCGGAGTAGATCGCGCCAGCCACCACGATCGCCCCACTCATCCGCGCACCACGCCGATCCGTTCGGGCATCGGGGTGAGCGACACGCGCTGTCCGACAGCGACCGCGGCGTCGGACACCGCGTCGACAGTCCGGCCGTCGATCTCCGCGCGCACCCGCCAGGTTCCGATCAGCGGCACCGAGCGGGTGATGACCGCCTCCCCGACCGCATCGCGGTCAGCCCGAAGCGAGTCCGGACGCAGCGCGACACGGCACGGGCCGTCGGGGACGTCCGCGAGATCGGCGTCGACCGCGATGGAGCCGAACGGCGTCGCGAGCGCCGCCGAACCGATAGAGCCCTCAACGATGTCGGTGGCGCCGAGGAACCGCGCCACCTGATCGTCCGCGGGACGCCGCCACAGTCGTTGCGGCGCCGCGGTGTCGACGATAGATCCGGCGCGCATCACGCTGACGACGTCCGCCATCATCGCGGCTTCGCCGTGATCGTGGGTCACGACGACCGTCGGAGTGCCGGATGCCCGCACGATGTCGGCGATCGCGACGGCGAGCTCGTCGCGGAGCCTACGGTCGAGGGCGGCAAGCGGCTCGTCGAGGAGCAGCAGACGCGGCTGCGGAGCCAACGCTCGCGCCAGCGCGACCCGTTGCGCCTGCCCGCCGGACAATTCGGTGACCCGTCGATCCGCAGCGCCCGGCATCTGGACGAGGTCGAGGAGTTCGGCGACCCGCGTGCGAGCCTGCGCACGCGAGATACCGCGGCGCGCCAGCCCGTACGCGATGTTCTGCCCGACGGTGCGCCCCGGGAACAATTGACCGTCCTGGAAGACGACGCCGAAGTCCCTGCGGTGCACCGGAATTCGGTGCAGGTCCACGCCGTCGAATGCGACGGTCCCCGACGCTACGGGTTCGAGCCCGGCGATCGCCCGCAGCAAGGTCGACTTCCCGCACCCGGACGGCCCGAGCAGCGCCGTCACAAGTGCATCGCCGCCGACCTCCCAGTCGACGCCGTGGACTACCTCGTCGGACCCGTATCGAACCGACACGTCACGCAGCGTCAACACCGTTTCCGCCTCCTGTCACCGGTTCTCGTATGCGCCGCGAGCTCGACGGCGGCGACGACCATCGCGCTGACCGCAACGAGCAGGACGGACGCGGCCATCGCTGCCGCGTAGTTGTCGGCGCCCGGTCGGCCCATCAACGAGCCGATGAGGACCGGCAGCGTGGTCGTATTGGCCCGAGCCAGGAACGTCGTCGCACCGAATTCACCGATCGCCATCACGAACGCGAACGCAGCGGCCGCACTCAACGACCTAGCGGTGAGCCGAAGGTCAACGGTAGCGAACACACGCGGGCCCCGCGCGCCGAGCGTCGCCGCCGCATCCCGCAGCCGCGGCGGCACTTGCTCGAGGGCGGGCACCATGACGCCGACGACCACCGGGATCGCGATCAGCGCCTGCACACACGGGACGATCAACGGCGACGCCGCCACCTCGTACGGCAGTTCCGCCAGCGCCAATGTGTACCCGAATCCGAGGGTGACCGCGCTGATCCCCAGCGGGAGGATCGACAGGAGGGCACCGGCGCGAGCGACGAACCCGCCGCCCCTGGTCAGCGCCGCCGCGGTGACGAGTCCGACGGCGACCGCGATCACGGTCGCCAGCAAGGCGCTGGTCACCGAATACCGCAGAGACGCGACGGCCGACTCGCCGTAGGTGTCGTCGAACATCGCGCGATAGCCGGCGAGACCCCAGCGCCCGCCCGGACGCAACGACCGGATCACCAGCGTCGCGATCGGAAGCACCAGCCACACGCCGATCCACGCGAGGACGGCGATCACGGCGATCCAGCCGAATCCACGAGGATGCTCGGCGTGCGAGGTCGCCCCGCTCTGCGGTACGCGAGCCGAGCCGAGCACGCGGGCGACGGCGAGCGCCGCCAACACCACGCCGATCTGTAATACCGACAGAGCGACCGCATCGGGCAGCCTCGCGTAGCCGATGCCCTGCAGGTAGATCTCCGTCTCCAGGGTGCGCGCGGTTCCGCCACCCAAGATCACGACGACGCCATAACTGGTGGAGCAGAACAGGAAAATTAACGCGAACGCGGCCGCGGCAGCGGGCAGCAGACGCGGTGCGACGACGTCAAGGAACGCTCTGGTCGGTGACGCCCCCAGGGCTCGCGCGGCCGCGACCTGTCTCGGGTCCACCCGTTGCCACGCTGCCGAGACCACGCGCACGACGACGGCGACGTTGAGGAACGTGTGCGCCGCGATGATCGCCGTCCACCCCTGTTCGACGCCGAGGAACGCGAGTGGACCGTCGAACACCGCACGGAACGCGACGCCGACGACGACGGTCGGCAGCACGAACGGCAGCGTCACAATGACGCGCAGCAGGCCCGTTCCCGGGAGCTTCACCCGGGAGAGCAGCCAGACGATCGGCGCCGCCACGACGAGCGCGGCCACCGCCGACACGGCGGCCTGAAGCACGGTGACGCCCAGCAGGCCAAGCGCCCCCGTCCGCGACCACGACTGCGTGAGCGTGGTCGCGTCGTCGTCGTCGAGGGCGCGCATCACCAGGACACCGAGCGGCCACGCGAAGACGACCGCGGTGAACAACAGCGGAACGAGCGCACCGAACCCGCGTGCCACGCCGAGCGCACCGCGTGAGCGAAACGTCAGCGTTTCACCGTCTCGCGCCACTGCGTGAGCCATTCCTCACGATGCTTGTTGATGTAGTCGGGGTCCATCCGTACGGTCCACGCCGGAGCGGGTGCTCGCTGGCGCCAGGAGAAGGGCAGCTGAACGCCCTTCTGGACGGGATACACGTACATCGAGGTCGGTAACGCGGCCTGCACGTCGGGGCTGAGCAAGAAGTCGACGGCCTTCTTCGCGCCCTCGACGTTGCGCGCCCCCTTGAGCACGCCGACGTACTCGATCTGCGCGAAGCAACTGTCGAGGATGGCGTGGGTTCCGGGCGTCGCGGCTGGACTCGACGCGTACGAGACGACGATCGGCTTGTCGCCGTGGCCCTCGCCCGCACTAAAGACCTGGTTGTAGGCGATCTCCCAGCCCGCCACGACCTGCGCACCGTTGCCGCTCAGTTTGCGCCAGTAGTCCGGAGCATCCTTCCCGTAGCGGCCGACGGTCGATAGGAGGAAGCCCATACCGGGCGACGACGTCGCCGGATCCATGAGCACGGTCAGGTCGCGGTACTTCGGTTCGACCAGATCGTCGATGCTGTTCGGCGCCTCGAGGTCGTTGCTGTCGAACCACGCTTCGTCGACGTTGACGCATACGTCGCCGCGGTCGACGGCTGTCAGCTCACCGGGGTGACCGTCTACCGCGTATTCGGCTGCGCCGTTCTTCGCGAGCGGTGACGTGTAGGGCTCCAGCGCCCCTGCGTCGATCGGCCGGGCGGCGAAGGTGTTGTCGATGCCGAACACTGCGTCGCCTTTGGGCGATCCCGGCGTCAGAGAGACCACGGACGACAGTTGTCCGGCATCTCCGGATCGCACGATGTTCAGTTTGAGCCCGGTATCGTCCTGAAACTTGTCGAGCAGCTTCTGTGGGAGCTCGAACGAGTCGTGGGTCAGTAAGTTCACCTCGTCGGCACCGTCGGACGATGTACACGCGAACGAACTGGCTGCGACGACGGCGACGACGCCGAGCGCCAGTATCCGACGCATCGTCTGCGCTCTGCGTTTCACTGCGCGGTTCTCCACTCGGCGGTCTCCTGCGGTCTCTGTGGCGTGCTGTCCGCCGTAACGGAGCACCGGTTCCTGACGAATCTAACCAGGAGACGGCAGATGTATCGAGGCTACTGGTCTTCGATGACACAACCGTCACACCATGTTTCACACAGGTAACAATTTTCACATCAGCCTCAGTAGTTTCAGGGTGTTCGCGTTAGACTCGCGTCACCGTCCGTCCCATCTACCGATTGGATCCGCAGTGCGATTCGCGCGCATCAGCCGCACCGCCACCCTCGTCGCCGCCCTCGCGGTGACCGGCGCTCTCATCGCCCCGGCCACGGCACACGCCGAGCCCGCCACCACTGCCGAAACACCGTCCGAGCAGACGATCCCGCTCCCGGACAAGGCGCCCGATGTCGACCCCGAGATCCTCAAGTCACTCGGCACCTTCGCACCCGCGCTCCTCGGCTCGGTCGCCACGCGCGACGAGAACGGGAAGGTAGACACCGCCCTGCTCGACCAGGCGCGCAACCTCGCCGACAACCCAGCCGTCCCGGAGCAGGCAGGTGCCACCTGGCGCAGCCTCATCGACTTCCTCGGCGAACCCGGCAAGCAGAAGGCCGTCGCGGCGGGCGCGATTCCGGCCGCCAAGCACGACCCGGCCAAGCACGACGCAGCCAAGGACAAGGACGCTCCGAACATCCCGACCGGCCCGAAAAAGCCCCGGATCCAGCAGTTCCTGTACCCGACCCTCGGTTTCGGCTGCATGCCCGGCAACGGCAACTCGGTCGGCATGGCACTGGTCACCGCGGGCCCGCAGGCCGCCCCCGCCCCCGGCCCGAAGCGCGGCCAGGCCGGCTTCGTGTACACGAGCCTCGGAACTGGTCCGGCGAAGGCCTCGTCGTCCCACCGGCTGTACGTCTCCTGGCTAAACCTGGAGAACGGCCGTACCGGACAGACCACCCTGAAGCCGAACGCGCGGATCAACGCCACCAAGGGCCCGGGAACCTTCACCGGAATCGCGAAGACCGGCCGTGGCCGCATCGTCTCGACGATCTACGGCGAGGTGACCACCAAGACCAAGGGTCGCACCGTCTCGTGCATGATCGCGCCGACCATCGGCACCGCGATCATCTGACACCAGACCGCGACACGACAGTGCCCTCCGGGTCGAACCCGGAGGGCACTGTCGTGTCGCGGCAATGTCACAACTCGGACTCACTCCTTGAGTTTCACTCTCTCGACGCACCACCATTAACTTCAACATCATTTGTCACACCAGCAACACTGCTTGTGTGGCGACTCAGCAGTTGTGGAGGAAGCCAGTGGCAGTCGTCAGAAACTCGGTTCGTGTCGGAATCGTCGGCGCAGCGGCAGCATTGGCAGTGACCCTCGGCGCTCCCGGGCACGCGGCCGCGAAACCCGAGACGGCAACGCCAACCGCGCCCGCGCCCGCGACCCCCACTACACCGGGTGCACCGACGACGCCCACTCCAGACGGCGAAACGCCCTCTCTCTCCGGCATTCCGGGCGACGCCGAACTCGCCGAATTGCTGCGCGCCCTCAAACAGTCCGGTGGCGACCAGTCCGCGATCGGTGCGCTTTCATCGATCCTCGGCTCCGAAGGGCAGGTCGACCCGTCCGGGCTGTTGACCAGCTTCGGAATCAACCCCGACGCGCTCGACTCCATCCTGCCGACCTCGCCGGAGACGACTGATCCGAGTCCGGTGTCGGGCACCGCCACGACACCGGCCGCGGAGAAGGCGAGCGGGGGCGAGGTGATCGGCACACTCGAGAAGCTCACCGGAACCCAGATGCTCTCCCCCGCGATCGCGCCGTTCTGCGCCGCCCCGACCGACGACAACCCACTCGGCATCGTGACGGCTCCCGCCGTCGCCGCGCCCGGACCGTGGCCAGTCGCCGAAGACTCCGCCCTGGCGAATCTGCTGCGCGGCACCGGAGCCGACAAACTCCTCAAGCTCGTGGATCCGAACGCGTCGAAAGCCTTGCAGGCGGTCGACGACGGCGAGACCGCGTACGCGCTGGTTCCGCCGTCCAAGCCCGACTCGGACAACCTCCAGGTCGCCTGGTTCAACACGTCGACCATGCGGGGTGGACTGGAAGCCCTCAAGCCCCTCGGCGCCGACAAGTCCGCGGGCCCCCTACTGAAGGCGCTCGCCGCGGCCGACGGATTCCACGGAATCCGCATGGCACGCGCGTCGACCGGTAAAGGCACGGTCCTGTCCGCGGTCTTCGGCACCACCACAACCGGCGGTCGCACCTGCTACTTCCTCCCCGCACTCGGCGCAGTCACCAACGGTTGACCCCACCGAACGCCACGCTCACCGCAGAAGACTCGAGGACCCATCATGACCGCGCACCCCCGCCGCATCCTCCCCGCCCTCGACCACGGACGGCCGAGGCGCCGTGCTCTCACCTCGCGTCCAGCGGTCACGGTCGGAGTCGTCGTCATGGCGGCCGGACTCGTCGGCGCCGGAGTCTGCACCACCCAGGCGTTCGCCGACCCCGAAAAGTCCGCCGACGAGACGGCACGCGGCGGTCAGACCGCCGGCTCGGTATTCGCGAGCAGGCCGGTCTCAGACGGTGGCCTCATCACGGGCGCCGCGAACGGTCAGCAGTACAGCTTCTGGACCCAGGGCAGCGACGACCGCACGCATCTGACGACAGCGGTCGTGCTGACCCCCAAGGGCAAAGCTCCGGCGGGCGGGTGGCCGGTAGTCGCATACGCCCACGACGCCGACGGAGTCTCGGAAGACTGCGGTCCCACACAGACGAGAGTCGCCCGCGACACCGACGCTGTGTCTGATCTTCTACGTGCGGACTACGCGGTGGTCGTCCCCGACTACTCGGTCATCGGCACCGACGGTTCGCCGCAGTACGTCGACTACTCAGTCGCTGCCAAGGGCGTGACCGATGCGGTGCGGGCCGCCCTCGATGTCGAGCCGTCACTGTCGCCGCGTTGGGCGGCGGTCGGCGACGGGCAGGGGGCAGCTGTCGCTGCCGATCTCGCGAAGACCGCGTCGTCGGGGTCGTCGAAACTCGACTTCCGGGGCGCGACGGCGACCGCTCTCCCCGTTGGATACGCCGACGTCGTGACCGGCCTGAGCCCTCAATCGGCGAAGGTGTCGGGGTCGACGGTCACCGACGTCGTCTACACACTCGCGTCACTCCCGTCCGATGAGGTGACTCCTTTGCTGTCGACCCGCGGCCGAGAACTCGTCACCAAGGCCGGCCATGTGTGTGCGCCTGCCCTCACCAAGGCGATCGGATCGTCGAACGTCGCGGACCTGGTGCGTAAGCCGATCTCGTCGAAGCGGACGTTGACGGCCGACCTCGGTAAGCAGCTGGCATTGCCGTCGAGCGGATTCAGCCGCCCGATCATGTTGAGCCAGAAGCTGGTCGACGACGACACCGACATTGCGGCCAGTCTCGGGTACCTGACAACCGCTCAGCTCGCAAGCAACAAGGTGTCAGCGAAGACCTATCTGACGGGCGACACACGGGACGCCGATCGTCAGGAGAAGTCGGCGCTCACCGCGTTCCTGAAGAAGCTCTTCTAAGTCAGAGCGGAGCCGTCACCAACTGGGCGAGGTGGTCGCGCACGTCCGGTACTGCGGGTTGACCATCGGAACCCAGGCGAGCGCACCGACCTTCTGCTTGATCGTCAAGCGCACCGGTCCCGTGCCCGGGTGCACGACGGCCTCCCACTGGTAGTGGGTGGTCCGCGTGGGAACAGTCACCTTGCCGCTGCGCCCGGTACGCAGGTTCTCCCACTTCACCGTCGTAGAGATCGTGTACTCGGTGACGTTGCCCCATTGCCCTCCGGAGCGAGGATCGTTGGCCCGCAACGAGATCGCGGGACCGCGCAGCCCGTCTGACGGAAACTTGATGCCACTGTAGAGGTCGATGGAGACGGGGATCCGCGGCGCGGGCCACGGGTCGGCGACCGAGCATCGGATCGTCTTCACATAGTGCTCGCCGACCCACGGCGCCGCCGCAGCGTCCGGCACCGCGACCGCCATGCCGACGCCCGCCAGTGCGGTCACCGACAGTGCAACCGCACCGCGCCTGATGGACGACATGTGTGAACCCCGCTTGAGCCCCTGTTCGCGCATGCAGTCAGTGTGCCACCGCATACCATGGCGTCATGGCGAATCTGCAGATTGCTCAGGACCCGGCCGCAGACGAACTGCTGTCGACGGACGCGTTCGCGCTCGTGACCGGAATGTTGCTGGATCAGCAGTTTCCGATGGAGCGCGCGTTCGCCGGCCCGGCGAAGATCGCGGAGCGTTTCGGGTCGCTCGATCCGGAGGCGATCGCGGCGGCCGACCCAGAGGTGTTCGCCGACCTGTGCGCCACGCCTCCGGCCGTGCACCGGTACGGACGATCGATGGCCGGGCGCATCCAGGAACTGGCCCGCGTGGTGATCGCCGACTACGACGGCGACACCGAGTCGATCTGGACCACCGCGAAGACAGGTAAAGAACTGTTCGCCCGAATCCGAGCGCTTCCCGGTTTCGGCGAGCAGAAGGCCAAGATCTTCACGGCCCTTCTCGCGAAACAACTCGACGTGAAACCGAGCGGCTGGACGACAGTGACCGGCGACTACGGGAAGAAGGGTTTCCGCTCAGTGGCCGACGTCGTCGACGGCGATTCCCTGATCAAGGTCCGCGAGTTCAAGAAGGCCGCGAAGGCCGCCGCAAAGAAGTGAGGAGTTCCTGCAACCGCCAGGTACACTTCCGCGCATGAGCAGGTCCCCGATCGACCCACGCGACATCATCAGTCTGCCGTTCCGCGTTGGATTCGCGACGACCGGCGTCGTCCTCGGTACCGTCGAATCCGTAGTCAACGTCGCACGACTGACCGCCGGCAGCATCGAGACCGAAGTGAACGAGGTCCTCGGCGTCCAGTCCGATGCGGGCATCGCGTCGGTGCGCGCTCCGCTCGCGATCCTCAGCCAGGTGGCCGATCTCCTCGGGCCGGATCGGCCGTTCGGCAGACTTCTCGCCAACGGCGGCCCACTCGACCGGCTGGTCCAGCCGGGCGGCGTCATCGACCGTCTCACCGCACCGAACGGCCTACTCGAGAAGCTGACCGAGCAGGGCGGCATCCTCGATCAGATGACCGATGAGAAGGGCATGCTGATGCGGGTCGCCGCCAAGGACGGCCCCCTCGACCGACTCACCCGCGACGGCGGCGTCATCGACCAATTCACCGACAGCGAGGGCATTCTCGAACGCCTCACCTCCGAGGGCGGTTTCCTCGACCTGATGACCGACGAGAACGGCATCCTGATGCGACTCGCCGCCAAGGACGGCCCCCTCGACCGACTCACCCGCGACGGCGGCGTCGTCGACCAGTTCACCGAGAACGAAGGCATTCTGGAGCGTTTGACGTCCCAGGGCGGCATCGTCGACAAGCTGACCGCTCCCGACGGAATCCTGGAGAAGCTCGCCAAGCAGGACGGGCTCCTCGACCGCGCCGCGAGCGACGAGGGCCTGCTCGACCAGTTGCTCGGCGAGGGCGGCGCGCTAGACCGTCTCATCGAGGAGGGCGGTCCGCTCGACAAGTTCACCGAACTGTCCGAAACGCTCGCGTCACTACCGCCGAACCTCGCCGCGATGCAGGAGACCGTTGACCGACTCAACGACATCGTCGAACTCCTCAACGCGTCGGTCGCGCCGATCGGCGGGCTCGCCGAACGCTTGCCCAAGCGACTGACTCGCGGCGGCAACGGCCGAGGCGCCGGCCCGTACGAGCAGTTGCCGCCGATGGACTGAAAGTCCTTCTCCCCGTAGGCCGCTCTTCACTCTGGGGCCAGATCCTCCTGCGCGCCCCCATCTCGTCTGATAGGACCGAAAGCGTCGAAGAAATCGACGTCGTTCCCTATCGAGGAGATTGAATCGAATGAAGCGACTTGACGGCCGGGTGGCGTTGGTGACCGGTGTGGCGAGAGGGCAGGGACGGGCGCACGCTGTGCGGCTGGCGCGTGAGGGAGCGCATATCGCGGGCATCGACATCGCGGGCCCGATCGACAACATCCCGTACGACCACGCGACTCCGGACGACCTCGCCGAGACGGCGCGGCTCGTCGAGGCCGAGGGTCGGGAGTCGATGCTGGTGCAGGGCGACGTCCGTGACCTCGCCAACCTGAAGAAGCTGGCCGCCGACACGGTACAAAAGTGGGGGCGGCTCGACGTGGTGGTCGCAAACGCGGGCATCTGCATCCCCGCCACCTGGGACGAGTCGACGCCGAAGATCTTCCAGGACACCCTCGACATCAATGTGACCGGGAGTTGGAACACCGTCATGGCGACGGCCCCGCACCTGATCGACACCGGTCGCGGCTCGATCATCCTGATCAGCTCGTACGCGGGCAAGAAGATGCAACCGTTTATGGTGCACTACACGACGAGCAAGCACGCGCTGACCGGTATGACGCGTGCGTTCGCGGCAGAACTCGGCGCACACAACATCCGCGTCAACAGCGTCCACCCGGGCGCGGTCGACTCCCCGATGGGCTCGGGCCGGATGCAATCGCGCATCGCCGAGACCAACGAGGCCAATCCGCGACTCGCGCCGATGGGCACGCCCTTCCTCAATAAATACGCGGCGTCGACCGATCAGATCGCCGACGCCGTCGCCTTCCTCGCATCGGATGAGTCGTCGTTCATCACCGCCGAGCATCTGTCCGTGGACGGCGGCGCCCAGTACTTCTGAACCCGGACGGCCGTCGCGCGAGGCTAGTTCGGCAGGTCAGCGGAAGCGCTGCTCCAGGAGCGTCATGTACCGGTCTACGTCGGTGGCGATCGTCCCGCCCGCGCAGACGGACACGGTGACAGTGTCACCGATGCCGTGCACGCCGTGGGTGAGCGAATGGACGCAGCTCAGGGCCGGGAAGCCAGCGGTGAGCAGTACGCGTCCGCCCGCGAACGTCAGGTCGGCCGGACCGCGGTTCACCGACGACACGACCGTCCATCCGGACACTGCGGCGGGCGGTGGCGCGTCGGCGCCGAGCCGGACCGCGACCGCGGCGAGCACTGCCGGAGCTGCGCCCGCGGCACGGCGGGATGCGACCAACGCGGCCGAGTCGATGCGGCGGCGCGCGGCCGCCAGTTCGTCACCGATCAATCCGGCCCGGCGTGCCCGGTCGCGCTCGTCCGCGTGCAAGTTGACCCCGGCCGTCTGAAAACGATTGCGCGCCAATACTTGCGCCTCCGGCCGGTCGGCGAACGCGACCGTGACCTCGGCGCAGGCGTCACGCGCGGGCGCGTCCAGAAAGCCCGGGAGGATGTCGGCGATGCCCGCGAGTACGCCAGCGGTGACCGATCGTCCTCCCGCCTTCGCCGCCGCGACCGGCATCGTGAGGGTGCGCAGTTCACGAGTGGCGCCAGGATCGGTGTTCCCGCGCGTCAGAGGTACCGGGGCCGCGACGCGTCGATGGTCCGACGCCGTCCACGCCCCGACACCGAGCACGGTCGCACGCATCACCTGCGGCCCGATCAGGATTGCGCCGCGTAGCGCCGCGAGCATACCGGTGTCGACCGAGACAGGCGCGTCACGAGCAGTTCCGGGGAACTCTCCGCCGAACAACGCGCGGGCGATCGCCGATGCGCGTCGACCATCGCCCAACGCGTGCGAGATCTGCAACACCGCCACCCGAGCCGGCCCACCCGCCCCGTGCACACCCGATACCCCGTCGAAGACGTGAACTCTCCACAATTCGCGCCCCCACAACCGCGGGACGCCAGCGATCTCACCGAGCACACCGGCCCAGTCGTACGGACCGGGCCGGACGACGACCGCGTCGTCCCGGACCGCCGCGGGCACCCAGCGAGGGAAGTCGAGATCGCTGGGAACCGACTCGACGGCCAGATGCAGATCGGCGACCGCCGCCGCGCTCCGACGCACCTGAGCGACCAACGACTGCGGCGACGCCGCCGTCGACGCATCGAACGCGAACAGCAGGAACTGGTCGTTCGCAGCGAACCTCGACGCCCAGTACATGGCCGCGTCGGCAGGCGCCATCGTGTGCACGTTGCTCCTTCGGGTCTCGGCTCCGCACGACCAGCGTAAAAGGTCTCGACTGTGCTCGGCCAGCACGCGGGCAGGAGGGGCACGAGCAGTGACCGGACGACAGATGAATAATGCCATTCATGGATGACAACATCGCTGCCGGTGACATCGACCCGGCCACTCCGATCGTCGTTGGCGTCGGGCAGGCGTCCGAACGGCTGGACGACCCCGACTACAAGATGCTCGGCGAAGCCGATCTCGCGGCGATCGCGGTCCGTGAAGCATTCGCCGACACCGGAGTCGACCAGGCCGCGGTGGCCGGGCTGATCGACGTCGCGGCCGCGGTCCGCTCGTTCGAGAAGTCGAGTCCGGCGTCGTCATCGCCGCTCGGTCGTCCAGACAACATGCCGCGCGCCGTCGCACAGCGGACCGGAATGGATCCGCGGCACGCCGTCGAAGAAGTGACCGGCGGCCAGAGCCCACAGCATTTGGTCGCCGAATTCGGAGCCGAGATCGGCGCGGGGCACACCGACGCGGTCCTCCTGTTCGGCGCCGAAGTGATGTCGACGGTGCGAGCCGCCAAGAAGTCCGATAGCCGTCCCGACTACACCGAGAAGGTCGGCGGGCAGCTCGAAGACCGCGGGTTCGGGATCGCCGGACTCACCTCAGTCGACGAGGTCCGTCACGGCGTGATGGTCCCGATCGCCCAGTATTCGATTCTCGAGAACGCCCGCCGCCACCGCCTCGGCCGATCGCGCGCCGAATACGCGGCGCAGATGGGCGCATTGTTCGCGCCGATGTCACAGATCGCGGCAGGGAACCCACACTCGTCGACCGGCCACGTCTACTCGGCTGCCGACCTCGCCGTCCCAAGTGACGAGAACCGCCGTGTCTGCGTCCCGTACACCCGGCGACTCGTCTCCCGCGACCAGGTGAACCAGGCTGCGGCGGTGGTGTTGATGTCGGTCGGCGCAGCACGGCGCGCAGGCATCGACCCGTCGCGGTGGGTGTTCCTCCACGGATACGCCGACCTGCGCGAGAAGCCGATGATGCGACGTCCGGACCTTTCGCAGGCCCCCTCCGCCGTCGCCGCCGTGCACTCGGCGTTGGAGATGGCGGGCATCGGACTCCGCGACGTCGACGCACTCGACATCTACAGCTGTTTCCCGATCGCGGTGTCGAACGTCGCCGACGCGTTCGGCCTTGACCCCGACGATCCACGCGGCCTCACCGCGACCGGCGGACTCCCCTACTTCGGCGGCCCCGGCAACAACTATTCGATGCACGGTATCGCCGAGATCGTCGACCGTGCCCGTCGAGCCCCCGGGTCCTTCGGACTGGTGGCCGCGAACGGCGGCATCCTCAGTAAGTACTCGGTCGGCGTCTACTCGACGGCTCCGGCCGAGTGGCGGCCGCCGACCTCGGCCGCCGTTCAGCGCGAACTCGATGCCGCCCCGGACGTCCCGATCACCCGGTACGCGGACGGTCGCGCCGTCATCGAGTCGTTCACCGTCCTGAATCCCGACCGGGCCGACCGCGCGGGCACTGTGATCGGCCGACTCCACGACGGCACCCGGTTCATCGCGACCGCAGAAGGCGACAGCCTCCTCGACCTGCTGTGCGGACCCGACGATCCGATCGGCCGAACCGTGTACGCGCGATCGTCCGCGCAGGCGAACGTGGTCACGTCGACCCGCGCCGAACTCGATGAACGCCACCCGCGGCCGACACCCGCGTTCGCCGCCGAGTACGAGCATCTGATCGTCGAACGTCACGGACGCGTCCTCGAAGTCACGATCAACCGACCAGACTCCCGGAACGCGATCAGCCCGACGACCAACGCCGAACTCGACGCCGTGTTCGACGCGTACTTCGCCGATCCCGAACTGTGGGTGGCAATCCTGACCGGTGCGGGCGACAAGGCGTTCTCCTCGGGCAACGACCTCGCGGCCAGCGCAGGCGGCTCCGGCCTGTCGATGCCGGAGAACGGGTTCGCTGGGCTGACCGCACGGCCCACCTTGCCGAAACCGGTGATCGCCGCGGTGAACGGTTTCGCGCTCGGCGGCGGCCTGGAGATCGCATTGGCGTGCCACGTGATCATCGCGGACGAATCGGCGACCTTCGGCCTGCCGGAGGTGAAGGTCGGGCTGGTCGCGGCCGCGGGCGGCCTCGTGCGGCTACCCCGGGTGCTGCCTCCTGCGCTTGCCCGCGACATGATTCTGACCGGTCGACGCGTCGACGCCGCCGCGGCGCTCGCGCACGGTCTCATCTCGCGGGTCGCACCACGCGGCGAGGTTCTGGACACCGCTCGCGCGGTCGCCCAGGAGATTCTCGCGGCGTCGCCCGCGGCCGTTCGGGCATCGCTCTCGACGATGGCCGCGGCGGACGCCACACCCGACACGGTGACCGCGGTCCGCGACAGCCTGGCGGTACTCGACGACATCCTCGTCAGCCCGGACACCACCGAAGGGATCATGGCGTTCGTGCAAAAACGCCCGCCGCGATGGACCGGCCGTTGATCCGAGGCGATCGCAGATAAAACTTGGAAGTCCAACCTATTGATTTAGTTGGACTTCCAAGTTTATTCTTGCGGCATGCCCTATCCAGTTCTGACCGACGACGACCGGCTCGTCGTCGACACCGCACGCGATTTCGCCCGCAAACGCCTGGCCCCGAACTCCCTGCAGTGGGACGCGACCAAGCACTTCCCCGTCGACGAGATGGTCGAAGCCGCATCGCTCGGCATGGCCGCCATCTACACGCGCGACGACGTCGGCGGCTCCGGCCTGCGGCGCATCGACGGCGTCCGAATCTTCGAGGAACTCGCCAAAGCCGACCCGGTGACCGCAGCGTTCCTCTCAATCCACAACATGTGCACGTGGATGGTCGACACGTACGGCACGCAGGCGCAGCGCAGCACATGGGTGCCGCGGATGGCGTCGATGGACGCGATCGCCAGCTATTGCCTCACCGAGCCTGGCGCGGGGTCGGACGCGGCAGCCCTGTCGACGTCGGCGCGACGCGACGGCGACGAGTTCGTTCTGCGCGGCAGCAAACAGTTCATCTCCGGCGGCGGAGTCAGCGACGTCTACATCGTGATGGCACGGACCGGCGACGCCGGCCCCCGTGGCATCTCCACGTTCATCGTCCCCGCAGGGACGCCGGGAATGTCGTTCGGTCCGGCCGAAGCGAAGATGGGCTGGCACAACCAGCCGACTGCCCAGGTGATCTTCGACGACGCCCGTGTCGGAGCCGACGCGATGCTCGGTGGCCCCGACGGCGACGGCACCGGCTTCTCCATCGCGATGAACGGACTTAACGGCGGCCGCCTCAACATCGCGGCGTGCTCACTCGGCGGCGCGCAGTCCGCCTACGACGCGGCGCTTGCGTATACCGCGGACCGTGAGGCGTTCGGCGCTCCGTTGATCAACGAGCCGACGATCCGCGCGACTATCGCCGACATGGCGATGAACCTCGAAGCGTCGCGTCTGATGCTGTGGCGGGCCGCCGACGCACTCGACTCGGGCGACCTAGACAAGGTGGAACTGTGCGCGATGGCCAAGCGGTTCGTCACTGAAGCGTGCTTCACCGTCGCCGATCAGTCACTGCAGCTTCACGGCGGGTACGGGTACCTCCACGAGACCGGTGTGGAGAAGATCGTCCGCGATCTGCGCGTGAACCGCATCCTGGAAGGAACCAACGAGATCATGCGGATGGTGATCGGCCGTGCCGAAGCCGCCCGCGTCAGCAACGAAAGGAAAACGCGATGAAGATCGCATTCGTCGGACTGGGCAACATGGGTGGGCCGATGGCCGCGAACCTGATCTCCGCCGGACACGAGGTCGTCGGATTCGATTTGTCGGCCGACGCTGTCGCCGCGGCCGTCGAGCACGGTGTCACCTCGGTGGAGAGCGCGGAAGCAGCGGTCGTCGGCGCCGACGCCGTCATCACCATGCTGCCGAGCGGCGCGATCGTGAAGGGCGTCTACGCGTCGGTGCTCGACCGCGCCGCCGCGGGCACGCTGTTCATCGACTCGTCGACCATCTCCGTAGAGGATGCGCGCGAAGTGAACGCTCAGGCGACCGCGGCAGGCATGCTGCAGGTTGACGCACCGGTGTCCGGCGGCGTGAAGGGCGCGACGGCGGGCACGTTGGCATTCATGGTCGGCGGCGACGACGCGTCGGTCTCAGCCGCGCAACCGGTCCTCGATCCGATGGCGGGCAAGATCGTGCCGTGCGGCGGCGCGGGCAATGGGCAGGCCGCGAAGCTGTGTAACAACATGATCCTGGCCGTCCAGCAGATCGCGGTCGGCGAAGCGTTCGTCCTCGCGGAGAAGCTCGGCCTCGCCGACCAGGCACTGTACGACGTGGTGACCGGCGCGACCGGCAACTGCTGGGCGTTGCACACCAACTGCCCGGTCCCCGGTCCGGTCCCGAGCGCGCCGTCGGAGAACGATTACCAGCCGGGCTTCGCGACCGCGTTGATGAACAAGGATCTCGGCCTCGCGATGGCCGCGGTGTCGACGGCCGGTTCGTCTGCGCCGCTCGGCACGCACGCCGCCGAACTCTATTCGGCGTTCGCCGCGGAGAACGGCCACCTCGACTTCAGTGCCATAATCGACACCCTGAAGTGATTTCACCCAGTGGAGGAGGGGCCAGTGCGCGACGAGAACGATCCGATCGCATTGGCCCGTTCCCACTGGGAGGACGCGGGTTGGGGCGGCGACGTCGCCGACGGCATGGAGGCGGTCACCTCGGTGATGCGCGCGCACCAGATCATGCTCGCTCGCGTGGAGTCTGAGCTGAAACCGTTCGGGTTGACGTTCGCGCGGTTCGAACTTCTGCGGCTGTTGGCGTTTAGCCGCTCGGGAGCGCTGCCGATCTCGAAGGCCAGTGACCGTCTGCAGGTCCACGTGTCCTCCGCGACGAACGCCGTCGCACGTCTCGTCGACGTCGGTCTCGTGCAACGCCGTCCCCACCCGACCGACGGTCGCACAACGCTGGTCGCCATCACTGACTCGGGACGCGACCTCGTCGAGAAGGCGACTGTCGCGTTGAACTCGGTGTTCGCCGACATCGGTCTGCCACCCGACCAGTCACGCGCGCTAGTCGACGCCATCCGCACTCTGCGGCAGTCCCACGGGGACTTCTGAAAGCCGACAGTCGATGTCCGCCGCCTGCCGCGCAAAATGCGGTCCCCGACGTCGTTCTCGTGAGCGCGGTACCGTAGACGGTGTCGTCCTCACAGACGACACCGAACGGGGAACTACCGCTCGGTCGTGTTCGATTATCGGAGGGGTATCACATGGGAATCGCAGACGACGCTCAGAACAAGGCAGACGACCTCAAGGGTCGCGCCAAGGAGGCCGCAGGCGCGGCCACCAACAATGACGACCTTAAGCAAGAGGGCCAGGCAGACCAAGGCCTCGCGGGTGCCCGCGAGAAGATCACCGAAGCCGCCGACAAGGTGAAGGACGGCATCGACTCCGTCAAGGACAAGCTGTCGGGGCGCTGACTCTCACTGACGCAAGAGGCCGGGACCGCGCTGCGGGCCCGGCCTCTTGACGTCGGTCAGAACGAACGTCTGAGCCTCACGCGGCGAGCTTCAGTCCGATGACGCCGCCGACGATCGCCACGATGCAGACGATCTTCGCCAGGCTCGCGGCCTCGGTACCGGTGGCCATCGCGTAGATGACCGTCGCGGTCGCACCGATGCCAACCCAGATCGCGTATGCCGTACCCGTGGGGAGGTCGCGCATCGCGTACGCGAGTCCACCCATACTGACGACGAGCGCAATGAAGAACACGATTGTCGGCGAGAGTCGGTGTAACCCTTCGGATCTGCCGAGCGCGGTGGCCCACACGGCTTCGAAGAGACCCGAGATCACTAGAACGATCCATGACATGACGATTCCCGTCTCCACCGTCTTGTCGCGGACCGGGTACGGCGGGCTCGTCCGGGGCCGCAGACGCGGCCACACGGTCGAGAATACGCACCGCGGTATCCCAGGTGAAGGCCTGATGTGGTGGAGTCGATCACCTTGATACTCGATATAGGCGGGCCTACCGTGAGTACATGAGTCACCCGAGAGAACTGGTCCGCGAACCCGTCGTCTACCGGCTCGCGGCTGCCGGTCAGGCCGCTGACGCCGTGGCGTGCATCGGGCCGATCCCCTACATCGCCCGCTGTCTGGACTCTGTCGAGTTTCCGGCCGAGTACCGCTGGATCTTCCCGATTGTCAAAGGCGTGTCGGCGGTCGGGCTCGCCGCCGCGCCCAGGTTCCCGGGCCTCGCCCGCCTCACCACCGTCATGTTGACGATCTATTTCGTCCTCGCTGTCGGCTCGCACGTCCGCACCCGCGACATCGGTCTCAACTTCGCGGCGTCGTCGTCGATGCTCGCGTTTTATTCGACTCTCGCGGTGACGGGTCCGCCCCAGGCGCAGTCCGTCCGGTCTCAGACGAGTCCCGCCTGAACGGCGACCACCGCTGCCTGCACGCGTGACGGCGCGTCAAGCTTCATCAGCACCCGGGATACATGGGTTTTGACCGTCGACTCCCCGATGTCGAGTCGCCGCGCGATCTGCATATTCGACAGTCCGGCGCCGATCCCGGCGAGAACGTCTCGTTCCCGTTCGGTGAGCGCGGACAGATCGGCGCCTGCGGTCGCGGACCGTCCACGCATGGCGTCGACGACGACTCGCGTCACCTCTGGGTCGAGAACGGCGTCGCCTGCCGCGACGCGTAGGGTCCCGTCGACGAGTTCCGCGCCCGACGCCGTCTTCAGCAAGAACCCGGACGCACCCGCGGCGAGCGCGCCGAGCACATAGTCGTCGATGCCGAACGTCGTCAGCACCAGGACACGCACGCCGGTCGACGCGGTGATCGTCTCTGTCGCGGAGATCCCGTCCACCTGTGGCATCCGGACGTCCATTAGGACGACGTCCGGGTGGACCTGAGCCGCGGTGCGGATCGCGGCGGCGCCGTCTGCGGCCTCTCCGACGACACTGATCCGTCCGGACGCCTCCAACACCATGCGGAGTCCTTCGCGGACCGCCGCATGGTCGTCGGCCAGCACCACGCGCACTCTTCGCCCGCCGCTCACCGTCCGCCGCTGTTCACTCATCGGGGTACCTCTGCGGTCACGATCCACTCATTCCCGTCGGGTCCGGCATCGGCTCGGCCGCCGATGCTCTCCGCCCGGACCTGCATGTTCACTATCCCTCGACCCGCAGCCGCGGGCGGGAAGGACATCTCGTTGCGCACCGTCAACCGCACCCGGTCGGCGAGTTCGGCGACGACGACGCTCACCGTGCGCCCGGGCGCGTGTCGCGTCGCGTTGGCGAGTGCCTCACCCGCGATCCGGGTGAGTGCCGCTTCCACCTGATGCGGCAGATCGGCCGGGTCGCCGTCCACCGTGACCGTAGATCCGACAGCGTCGGCCGCGGCGATCAACGGTTCGAGGGAGGTCCAACGAACGGTGGTCCTCTCGTCGCCGTCAGCGGCGAGGACGTCGATCATCGCGCGGAGCTCACCGAGCGCGGCGATACTGTTCCGGCGTATCGAGTCGACGATCACGGACGGCTCGTCACAGTCCCGAGCGGCTTCGGACAGGATCGCGATGGCCGAGACGTGCCCGGCGACCGTGTCGTGCAGTTCACGTGACAGGCGGCGACGCTCGTCAGACAGCGCCTCGGTCCGTTCGGCATCGGCTCGGGAGATCGCTGCCGTCTTCTCCGCGTCGGACGCCCGCCTGGCTGAGGTCACCGCCAGTGCGTAGGTGAAAGGTGACAGGAGGAAGGCGATGCCGATCAGCCCGACGAGAACGCCGACCCGCACACCGCCGGCCAGCGCACCGACGACGGCGAGCCCGAGCGTCAGGAGCGTACACACGGCCACCACGACGTGTTGCACGGTCCGCGAGCCGCGCACCGCGCACAGGAACACGACGTCCGACATCGCGATCCACAATGGCAGCGACGGCCCCCAGACCGCGTCGACCGCGAGCAGCGCGCACATCACGCCGAACGCGAGCGCGGGACGTGCGCGGGCGGCGAGGGCGATGCCGAGAGCGGCCGTGAGCAGCAGCAGTTTTATGTACCACGGGTAAACGTCGTGGTCGGAGAAGAATGTGAACGCGCCGCACGCCCACAGCAGAAGCCCGACAGCGAACGTGCCGACCGCGGCGAGGTTCGCCGGCCGCGACAGGTCGGATTCGCCCAGCAGAGACTTCATCGCTTTCCACTACAGCACATTCCCGGCCTGCTCGGGTCCCCCGAAAGTCGGACCCCGCGCGCGCCGACTGACGGATGCGCACGCCACGATTCGGGTGGACGCTGAAGCCATGAACGACTTCGCCGACCCCGTCCTCGTCACGATCGCCGCGTGCGAGATCGGATTCTGGGTGTTCGTCGTCGGCGGTTTGGCCCTGCGCTACCTCGCGCGGAAGCCGCGTCCGTCGATGATCGTCCTGGCATGCGTGCCCCTCATCGACGTGGTGTTGCTCGTCGCCGTGACGATCGACTTGGCGCACGGTGGCGAGGTTGGTTTCGCACACCGTCTGGCGCCGATCTACCTCGGCTGCACCGTCATGTTCGGGCATCGGATGATCGCGTGGGCTGATGCCCGGTTCGCCCACCGCTTCGCGGACGGTCCCGAACCCCACAAGGTGCCGGCCTCTGGCCCGGAACGGCGACGCTACGAGTGGGCCGATTTCGGACGGTGGCTCGGCGCTGTCGGCATCGCCGTCGCGATCACCGGCCTCCTCGGTGTCACTGTCGCCGACTCCGCGCAACGCGAAGCCATGGTCGGCGGCCTCGGCATCCTGGGCACGGTCACCGTCATCTGGTTGCTTACCGGCCCGGTCTGGTATTCGCTCAGTCGAGACTGATCCCCTCCGCTACCTCCGCCGAGCTCGGTGCGGCGTCACGAACTCCACACGGGGGGACGCTTGTGCAAGACGGCTCCCATCCCCTCCTGCGCGTCGGGCGCCATCGCGTTGGTCGCCATGACTTCCGACATCGCCTGGTACACATCAGGTTCGGCCCGATCGATCTGCTCGTAGAACGCGCGCTTGCCGATCGCGAGGGTGTCGCTGCTCGACGATGCGATGCGTCCGGCAAGGTCGGCGACGGTTTTGTCGAGTTCGGTTGCGGGGACGGCGACGTTGATGAGCCCCCAGTCGACGGCGGTCGCCGCGTCGACCATCTCGCCGGTCAACAGCATGTGCATCGCGCGTTTGCGTCCGACCGCGCGAGTCAACGCCACCATCGGCGTCGAACGGCACAGACCTATCTTGACGCCGGGTGTGCAGAACCGCGCAGCATCGGATGCGATCGCCAGGTCGCACATCGCGACGAGTTGACAGCCCGCGGCGACCACCATGAAGGCGGCGCAACCCCGCCGTCGCCTCGCGCATCGTCGCGAGCGACAGGGGGTTGCGTCGCCGTTCGTCGTCCAGCGTCAGGACGCCGACTCCGTCTTATATGTCACGCTCGCACCCGTGGGGCAAGGCTAATCCGGCAGCACCTGTGCCCGCAGGCCGATCTAGCCGGCGAACGGCGCCAGCCGCGTCGGCTCCTCGATCACCGAGTAGTGCGACGCGTCGCCGGTGAGGATCTCTCCCGTGCGGCCGTCGGCGTTCACCGGAACGTCGCCGGCGAGGGTGATGCGGTGCAGCTTGCGGTCTTGCGCGCCGAAGTCGGCGATCCCATAGTGCTGGGTGGCGCGGTTGTCCCAAATCGCGACATCGCCAAGGCTCCAGTTCCAGCGGAACGTATTCTCCAACTTTGTGATCCGGTTCTGCAAAAGCTGGTAGACGGCGCTGAACTCGGCGGGCTTGAGACCGATGAACTCTTTCACGAAGTGGCCGAGCAGCAGGGTCTTCTCACCGGTCTCCGGGTGCACCCGGACCACCGGGTGAATGGTCTGGTACTCCTTGCTCGTGAATTCCTCGTAGTGGACGACGCGACGCTCGACCTGGGTGTCGTCGATGTCGACGTCGTTGGTCACGTAGTCGTAGAAGTTGGTGTGCTTGGCCCACAGGTTGTCCACGAGCGCCTTCAGGCTATCGGGGAGTTGCTCGTACGCGGCTGTGGTCGACGCCCATGTGGTGGCGCCGCCCCAGGTCGGCAAAGTGACCGCGCGCAGGATCGACGCCTTCGGGATGCGGTCGACGAACGAGACGTCGGTGTGCCAACTGTTCGCGGCGCCCTCGATCGTCAACAACTGGTCGCCACGCGACGTGACAGTCGGGTGCGGCAGGGTCGGGTCACCGAGCAGCTGCGCGAACGCGTACTGGCTGTCGTCGTCGAGATGGCCCTGTCCGGTGAAGACGATGGCCTTGTTCACGGCGAGCGCCAGCCGGACCGCCTCGATCTGGTCCGACGGCACGTCTCCGCCGAGCCGCACGCCGCCGATACGCGCGCCGATGTGTTCGCCGAGTCGGTCGACGGTGATCCCCGCGTCGGCATAGACAGACTGGATCTCAAGATCACGGTCGGTGGAATTGGAGACGGTGACGGTCATTGTTTTATCGCCTTTCATCTGGGCATCGGATATGTCTATCCGATGAGTAAGTGCGGAGCCAACGGATGAACGAATAGGGGATGTCGAACTGAATTCTCCACTACGCGATCCGCTGATAAAAGAGAGTTCTACCGATTCGGTGATGTCAGTCAATCATGCGACCACGCTAATCATCCAGAGATAGATTCACGGTGAATTCAAGTGCCGATCGGTCAGTCTGCGAGATCTTCGGCCTGCTCGTCGATCGCCTTTCGGACAGCGGCGGGAACCTTGACCTCTCCCGGACGGTAGGACACTGCGACCAGGTTCGACGGTGCGCGGAACACGCCTCGTCGACGACGCAGTTCCGGATCGACCGGCCCCCTCGCGTCGAGTCCCACCGAGATGCCGGTCCACGGTGCCATACCGACCAGCTGCACCGCGCGAGGCAACTCCGCGACGGTGATCTCGCCGTCGGAGCCCGCCGCGCTGACCGTGAAGTTCCATCGCACATCGGCTGTCGCCTCCGCTCGGAGCGTGACTGACCTGGTGCCCGGCGGCAGGATCCCGGACACCCGGCTGATCCGGCCGTACGAGTTGAACACGAACGTGAGCTGCCCGTCCTCCACAGCCAGCAGGTAGCCGCCCTGCACGTCACCATGTGCGACGAGGACGCCCTCGTCGTCCGGCGACCATCCGTCGAGTTCGACGATCACCTCGAAGTCCCGGTACGCGATGAGCCTGCTCGAGCGGTACCGCTCCAGCGGCGGAGCGCCCGCCAGGATCCGCACGTTCGACTCGTACCGTTCGCGTTCGGCTGGCCGCCTGCGTTGGGCGTCGCCCGGCGTGTCGAACAGCGGGAACACCGTGTTGCGCCAGGCCGCTTGGTCCCACGCCGCCGCGAGTTCGGTGACGATGTCGGGATGCTCGGCGGCGACGTCACGCGTCTCAGCCGGATCGATTCGCATGTCGTAGAGCTCCCACCTGGGGCGATCGACGTGCGACGGGTCGCCGTCGTGCAGCGACAGCAGCTTCCACCCGTCGCGGTAGAAGCCGCGGTGTCCGCCGAACTCCGCGTACTGCTCGGTGTGCGGGGACACCGCGTCGCCGTCGCGGAGCACGTCGACGATACTGACGCCGTCTCGGTCGGCGGCCGGTCGTCCGTGTCGCCTGGCAGGCGTCTGGACGCCCGCGAGGTCCAGCAGGGTCGGTGCGAGATCGGTGACATACGAGAACTGCCTGCGCACTCCGTTGTCGTCGGCGTCGCGCGCCAGCCCGCCGGGCCATGAGATGACGAACGGTACCCGGACTCCGCCCGCGAAGGTTTGGCCCTTGTAGAAGCGGAACGGTGTGTTCGACGCCTGCCCCCAGCCGCGCGGGTAGTGCACGCCGAGTTCCGGGGAGCCGATCAACGACTCGTCGTGCGGCACGTCGCGCTCCCAGTCCGGTGGCACCGGACCGTGCACGAACTGGCTGAAGTACGACCGGGTTCCGACGGGTCCGCCCTCCGCGGTGCCGCCGTTGTCGGAAGTGAACACGACAATGGTGTCATCGAGTTCCCCCAGATCGTCGAGCACGTCGAGGAGCCGGCCGACGCTCTGGTCGACGCTGTCGACGAGCGCGGCGTACACCTCCTGGTAGCGCTGGAATCGGTCCTTCTCCACGTCCGAGAGGCTGTCCCACGGCGGCGCGTCGTAGCCGGGTTCGGTGTTGCGTTCGGCGATCGGCGTACCCGGGTCGAACAGGCCGGAGGCGACCTGTTCAGCGAATCGACGTCGCCGCACCTCGTCCCAGCCGTCGGCGTACCGGCCGCGATGCCGGTCGAGGTCGTCCGCCTTCACCTGGTGCGGACCATGCATGGCGATGTGCGCGAAGTACAGGAAGAACGGCTTATCGGCATCGTGGGCGCGCAGCGCTTTGATCTGCGACACCGCCCGATCGGTCAGGTCGTCGGTCACGTAGTAGCCCTCGGGGTACTCGTCGACGTCGACCACCGAGTTGTCGGCGATCAACTGGTTCGGGTGGAAGAACGAGTTAAGCCCCTCCAGCGAGCCGTAATAACTGTCGAATCCGCGCTGCAACGGCCATGACCGGCGGGATCGGCCAGGGCTCATGTCGGCATCTCGGACCAGATGCCACTTGCCGACGGCGAACGTGGCGTAGCCGGACTCGCGCAGAATCTCCGGGAGCGTCAGCACGTCGTCGGCCAGTTCCAGCCGCAGCCCGGGGAAACCGGGATCGGAGTTGGCTACGCTGCCGTACCCCGCACGGTGAGGATTGACGCCGGTCAGTAGCGCGGCGCGGGCCGGCGAGCAGACCGGCGTCGTGTGGTAGTTGCTCAGCCGGTACCCGGTGTCCGCGATGCGGTCGATATTCGGCGTCGGAATCTCCGATCCGAACGGACCGATATCGGAATATCCCATGTCATCGATCAGAACGACGACTATGTTCGGCGCTTTACTCTCCGGTGTTCGGTCCGCAGGCCACCATGGTGTCGACTGCGAACTGGTCCGCCCCACAGTGCCGCCGAAACCGCCATATCCGCGAGCGTAATCGGGAATCTCCTGAGTCATATCGAAAGAATGCGCCTCACGATATACAGCGTGCAAAGATTTAATTCTCGGTGAGTGGAAGTGATTACAAATTCGCTTCTGTGGCGAATCATTCGATGCCAGTCGCTCGCCTCCCGGCGGCCGTTGTCCGCCGAATCAAGAAAGCAGCCCCAACTCATGTTCCGATCCAGACGCCTGCGCGCTGTGTGCGCACTGGTCCTGACATTCGTCACCGTCGTCGGGCTCACCGCATGCCGCAGCGCCGTCGACGCGCAGCAGGGCCCAGCGACCCGGACCGGCCCCGTCCAGCGAGGCGGCGAACTCCGCGTCGGTGTGATCGGCGACCTCTCCCCCGCCAAGTTCCTGCAGATCGGGACCGGCGGGCCGAACGGCCACGTGGTCGCCAACGTCTTTGACACGCTGGTCACTTACCCGCCCGAATCGTCGAAGCCGAAGCCGTCGCTGGCGACGTCGTGGACGCTGGCACCGGACGGACTCGCCCTCACCCTGAACCTGCGCGAAGGCGTCACGTTCCACAACGGAAAGCCGTTCACCTCGAACGACGTCAAATCGTCGATCCTCGCCTACCTCGGCGGCCCGTGGACCCCGCAGTTCAAACGAACCGCGGCCGCGATCACCGCGTACGACGTGAGCGATCCGCATCGTGTGAGGTTGACGTTCGCACATCCGGTGAGCAACATCTTCGACCTTCTCGACTCCGCACCTATCCTCGACGGCGACACCCTCGACGGCCTCAAGGCTGGCACGACGTTCAACGGGACAGGTCCGTTCCGGTTCGAGTCGTGGACCCCGAACTCGACCATCCGAATGGTGCGTAACGACGACTATTGGGGCGGCGCCCCACCGCTTGACGCGGTGACGCTCGTCGAAGCCACCGACCCGAAGTCGCTGTACACCCGGTTGCGGACCGGCCAACTCGACATTGCCGAAGAGCTGAGTGCGCAAGACCAGCAGTTGGCGTCCACCCGTTACGGCTTCACCGACATCCAGCTGACCGGAGCCGAGTCACAGGTGTACGTCGGTATCAACGTAGCGAACCCGGCGCTCGCCGATCCGCGGGTCCGTAAAGCGATCGCGTTCGCCGTCGACCGGGAACGCATCATCACCGACGTGTACCGCGGCTCCGGCTATCCGGTGAACGTGCCGTGGCCGAAGACCTCCCCCGCCTACGACGAGGCCGCCAACCACACGTACCGCCGGGACGTGGACAAGGCGCGAGAACTGCTGCGCGGCGTCGGCCCAATCGGGCCGATCGACCTCGACTACACGTCGACGGGCAACACCTTCCGGGTGATCGCCGAGATCGTCCAGTCCAATCTGCGCGACATCGGGATCACCGTGAACCTCGTGCCCAACGACGAGGCGGTGCAGGCCAAGAAGCTGATCGGCTCACAGTTCCCCGGGCTGTGGATCCTGCAGCACGCGTTCGCCCAGTTCACGCCGTCGACGCTCGCGGTCAGCGCCTACCCGTTCAACGCCAAGAAGAACTCGTCGAATTTTGTGAACGCCGAGTACTCGGCGGCGGCCGACGCCGCGTGGGCCACCCCGGATCCGACGTCGCCCGAAGCGGTCGCCGCCTACCGACGCCTCGACAAGGTGTGGCTCGACGATCTGTTCCTCATCGAGATCGGCGTGCTCCTGACACGGGTCACGGCGGCACCCGACGTCCGCGACGTCGGGTGGGATCACCGCGTCCAACTCCATTTCGCAAAGACCAGCCTCACCGACCCCGATCGGAGCGCGTAACCATGACCGGCTACCTGTTGCGGCGTATCCCGACGGCGCTGATCGTCCTCGTCGCCGCGTCCCTGCTCATCTTCGCCGTACTCCGGCTGATCCCGGGCGGACCGGAGTCCGCGCTCGCCGGCCCGGATGCCACCCCGGCGGATCTCGCTGCCATCCGGCACGATCTCGGGTTGGACCGAGGGTTCTTCGTCCAGTACTTCGCGTGGCTCGGCAGCGTGCTGACCCTCGACTTCGGTACGAGTTACCAGATCGGCGGCGACATCGGCGACCTCGTGTCGTTCGGCCTGACGAACACCCTCGTCTTGACCGTGACCGCGGGAGTCCTAGCGATCTTGCTCGCGTTCGGATTGTCGCTTGCCGCGACGATCCGACCGAACCGAGCGGTGAACGCCCTCCTCACCGGCGTGAACGCGGTCGCTATCGCGTTGCCGACATTCGTTGTCGGCACCGTGCTGATCGCGGCGTTCGGCGTCGGCGGCGGAGTGCTGCCCGCGGGCGGGACGCCGCCCGACGGCCTGAGCGACGACCTGTGGATCACCGCGCAGTATTTGGTGCTGCCTGCCGTCACACTGGGGCTCCCCGCAGGGGCCATGCTCTCGAGGTTCCTCACCGAGTCCCTGCAGACCGAACTCGCCCAGCCCTATGCGATCACCGCGATCGCGACCGGGGCGTCCCGCCGCGACGTCGTCCTCAAACACGCGCTCCGGAATGCGCTGCCGTCGACGATCACCGCGTTCGGGCTGATCGTCGGCGCACTGCTCGGCGGAGCAGTCCTCGTCGAAGCGATCTTCGGCTGGCCGGGGCTCGGGATGCTCACCGAAGAAGGCATCTCCTCGCGCGACTACCCGCTCGTGCAGATCCTCATCCTCCTGTCGGTGTCAGTGTTCGTGCTCATCCAGCTCGCCGCCGACGTAGTCCATGCCTGGCTCGACCCCCGTATCCGATTGGCAGGTTCCCGATGACCACCACAGACGTCTCCCGCAACGGCATTCGCGTCGACGGGATCGATCCGGGCCTGGTCCCCGAGTCGCCCGCCGACCGCGACGAAATCCGTCCCCGAAAACCCCTGTACCGCAGCTTGTTCCACGGCAGCGGCTTGTTCGGCACGGTCTTGGTTCTCGCTGTCGTCGCCGCCGGACTACTCGGCCCGCTGTTCACTTCGTACGGCGCCGAGCAGCAGATCGACGGCGCGTATCTGCTCCCGCCGAGCAGCGACCACTGGTTCGGCACCGACGACGTGAACCGCGACGTCCTCACCCGTGTCCTCGTCGGCATCCGCATCGATCTGCTGATCATCGTGATCGCCGTCCCGGTCGGCGCGGCGATCGGGACGCTCGTCGGCCTCGTATCCGTCTCGGTGCGCGGCCTGGACGCTCTCGCTCAACGCGTCTTCGACGTGATCCTCGCGTTTCCCGCTCTGATTCTCGGCATCGCGCTCACCGCGATCCTCGGGCCAGGCACGCTGACCGTCGGCATCATCATCGCGATCGCCGAAATCCCCGTCTTCGGCAGGCTCGTCCGGACGTCGGTCCTGAGGATCCGCGAGCAGCCGTACGTCGAAGCTGCACGAGTCAGCGGTGCGAGCACGCCACGCATCCTGCTCAAGCACGTCTTCCCGAACTCGGTGGAAGCACTCGGCGTGCAGTTCGCGCTGTCGCTGTCGCTCGGTGTGTTCATCGAAGGCGCCTTGAGCTATCTCGGAATCGGCGTCGTCCCGCCGACACCGTCACTCGGCGGTGTCCTCGCCGCAGGCAACAGCTATCTGGAGACCAACCCGTGGTTCTCCGTCGGACCGTTGATCGTCATCTCGGCCCTCGTCCTGGGCCTCTACCTGATCGCGCAGTCGATCTCTAACGACCGGAGAAGCCTGTGACACTCGCCCTCGAAGTGTCCGACCTGCACGTCAGGTTCGACTACCCTCGCCCCGCCGTCGCGGGCATCAGCCTGTCCGTCGACCGCGGCGAGATCGTCGCGCTCGTCGGCGAATCCGGTTCGGGTAAGACGATGACCGCGCGCGCCGCCATCGGCCTACTCCCGGCGGGCGCCGCCGCGACGGGCTCGGTGAAAGTCGACGGCGTCGAAGTCCTCGGCCGATCCGAGCGGGAGCTCACCGCCATCCGCGGCGACCGGGTCGCCATGGTCTTCCAGGAGCCGCAGACCGCACTCAACCCGGTGCAGACCATCGGTTGGCAGCTGCGACAGGCGTTGACCCGGCATCGCAAGCTCTCTCGTAGTGAAGCGCGTCGCCGCGCCGTCGAACTGTTGACGCTGGTCGAGATCCCGGAGCCGCAGTCCCGGGACGCCTACTACCCGCATCAATTGTCCGGGGGCCAGAAGCAGCGTGTCGTGATCGCCCTCGCTCTCGCCAGCGACCCCGCTCTGCTGCTGGCCGACGAACCGACTACCGCGCTCGATGTGTCGGTGCAGCAAGAGATCCTCGAACTGCTGGTCCGGCTCCGCGACAAGACCGGAGCCGGAATCCTGCTCATCACCCACAACCTCGGGGTCGTCGCCGAGATCGCCGACCGAGTCGTCGTCGTGCAGTTGGGCGAGACCATCGAGACTGCTGGCGTGCATGAGATCTTCGCTGCCCCGCAACAGCCGTACACCCGCCAACTGCTGGCCGCGGTTCCCCGCCTGGACGTCACGGCAGGCGAAGCCGGTGGCCGGGGAGTCGACGCCGCCGATGATCCGGTGGTGCGGGTAGACGCCATCACCGTGACGCATCCCGGCCGTTACGGAGCGGGGGCGCACACCGCGTTGTGGGACGTGTCGCTGCAGGTGGCTCCTGGTGAAGTCCTCGGCGTCGTCGGCGAATCCGGCTCCGGAAAGACGACCCTCGGCCGCGCCATCGGTGGGATCCTGCCGCTGGCGTCCGGACGGATCCTCGTGGACGGCGACGACATCGCAGACCTGTCCGCCAAGGAGCTCAAGGCCGTCCGACGGCGGATCGCGTTCGTGCCGCAGGACCCGTCCGCGTCGCTGAACCCGCGGTTCTCGGTAGCCGAGTCGATCCGGGAACCACTCGACATCCAAGGCGTTGGGAGTCGGGTGTGGCGCGCCGAACGAGTGACCGAACTGCTGTCGGCCGTGCAACTGCCGACGGCATTCGCGTCACGGCTGCCGCACGAACTGTCCGGCGGACAACGTCAGCGCGTCGCGCTCGCGCGTGCTCTCTCGGCTGATCCGGAACTGCTGATCGCCGATGAGCCGACAAGCGCTCTCGACGTGTCTGTGCAGGCGCGGGTGCTCGAACTATTCGCCGACCTGCAGGCCGAGCTGGGATTCTCTGCCCTGTTCATCAGCCACGACCTAGCGGTGGTCCGGCAGGTGTCCGACCGGGTGACGGTCCTCCGGTCCGGCCGCGTCGTGGAGACCGGGGCGGCCGACGCGTTGTTCGCGTCGCCGACGACCGACTACACGCGCTCGCTCGTCGCCGCCGTCCCGGTTCCCGATCCCGACCGGGATCGCGCCGGGAGACGTGCCGTCCCGGTATGAGTCGGCTGTACCGGTCTAGCTCACGCTCCGAGCGCCTGCAACGCGCGGTCCGCGTGTACCCCCATGCTGACCTCGGACGCGATCACGTCGGCGATCACGCCGTCCGATCCGATCGCGAACGTGGTGCGCTTGGTCGGCATGACCGACGACAGCAGGCCGCTGCGTCGAACGCCGTAGTCGTGGGCGACGCTCCCGTCCACGTCCGACAGGAGCGGGTAGTCGAGCGAATGTTTCGCAGTCCAATCCGATTGCTTGGACACCTCGTCCCGGCTGATCCCGACACGCTGCACTCCCGCCTGCGTGAACTCGCTTGCGAGATCCCGGAAGTGGCACGCCTCCTTAGTGCACCCCGGCGTGAACGCCGCCGGGTAGAAGAACAGTGCGACGGGGCCGTCGGCGAGGAGTTCGGAGAGTCGGCGCGTCTGCCCGTTCTGGTCGGGCAACGCGAAGTCAGGGGCACGATCACCGGTCTTCATGGACTCCACCGTAGTCGGCGTCCGCACGACATGTCGCGGGCGATCACGGGCAGTCGAGCCGAGCCCGCACCAGGCCCGCCGCACGGTCGCGATCAGCATGCGGCGGCGCGGTGCCGCGGCGTTGCGTGAAGCCTGAGTCAGACGAGCCCCGCATCGTGCATGAGGATCGCGACCTGAACGCGATTGGACGCACCGAGCTTGCCGAAGATATGTGAGATGTGAGCTTTCACAGTGGCCACGCCCATGTACAGTTCGGCGGCGATCT
This sequence comes from Gordonia abscondita, assembly GCF_032711245.1. Classification (GTDB taxonomy): domain Bacteria; phylum Actinomycetota; class Actinomycetes; order Mycobacteriales; family Mycobacteriaceae; genus Gordonia. The sequence goes on along the minus strand of NZ_CP128986.1, from coordinate 2,592,793 downwards.
CCGCGTTCGACGCACCTTTCGCCAGGCAGGTCGCGACGTCCCGCTCACGGTCGGTGAGGTCGGCGATCGCACGTTCGGCCGACTGCGACCGGTCGGCGCCGTTCGAAACGACAACCTGCTTGATCAGCGCCGCCGTCACGGACGGGCTCAACGCGGGCTGCCCGCTCAACACGTTCTTGACCGCCGCCACGATGTCGGCGGGCGGCGTGTCCTTCAACAGGAACCCGTCCGCACCGACGGCGAGCGCACGCACGACATAGTCGTCGGCGTCGAACGTCGTCAGCACGATCACCGACGGCGCCCGATCCAACGCTTTGAACGCGGCCGTCGCAGCGATCCCATCCATCACCGGCATCCGCAGGTCCATCAGGACGAGGTCGACGGGGTCGATCGCGTGCTGGTTGAGCGCGTCGCCCCCGTGACCCGCTTCGGCGACGACGTCGAGTCCACGGTCACCGCCGAGGAGCAGCCGCAGGCCGGACCGGACCAGCGGATCGTCGTCGACCAGCATGATCCGGCTCGGTGCGCTCTCGGCGTTCGGTCCACCCCGTGCGTCCACGCCGCTCCTTATGTTCATCCCGCCCCGCTGTTCATCTCGACGGTTCTGTGTACCGCTGCCACGGTAACCACACAGCGAGCACGAACGTGCCGCCGCCCGTCGTCCGATGATCTTGACGGCCGCCCGCGAGAGCGACGCGCTCGGCGAGCCCGATGAGCCCGAAGCCGGACTCGGGCGGCGTCTGCCCGGCGGCGAGCGACAGCGGATTCTCGACGTGGATGTCGACGCCGCGGCCCGGCTCACCACTCAACGACACTCGAACCCGGCTGGCGGGTGCGTGTTTGCGGGCATTGGTCAACGACTCTTGGACGCAGCGGTACACGGTTCGCCCCAGCACTGTCGGCAGCGCATCGACGTCGAGATCGCAGTGCACGTCGATCCGCATACCGGTTCGACGATTCTCCTCGATCAATTCCGATACCTGCGCCGCTGTGGCCTGCGGACGTTCCGGATCGGCGTCACCCGGTCCGTCCCGCAGCACGCCGAGCACCTCCCGCAATTCGGTCAACGCTTGATGCGACGTCTGCTGAATGGTCTGTGCCGTCTCCTTCACTTCCTCCGACGACAGGTCGTCCCGGAACGCAAGCGCTCCCGCATACATGCTGACAGCCGAGATGCGATGTGCGAGAACATCATGCATTTCGCGGGCGATGCGGGCACGTTCCGCGTTTTGCGCTTCGCGAACATGGGCGGCCTGCTCGGCCTCGCTGAGCAGTGCGCGCGCCCGCCAACTGGCGAGCAGTTCTCGGCGTGAACCGATGTACATGCCCCACGCGATGACTAGCGCGGCGATCATCACCAACAGTGCCGCATCGAGAGTGGTCAGCTCGGCTTCGTCCGGCGCTCGCAACACGTACTCGCTGGCAAACATGCACGTGATCGTCAGCAGCGTCTGCGGGACGATCTCCTTCCACCGCCGACGCGTCGACAACGAGACGAGCGCCAACACCGCTGGGCCGCCCGCCGTCGTCGACACCACACTCATCAAGTTGGTGATCGTGGCGACGAGCACCGGGTGCGTTCGCCGATAACGCATCACCATCGCCAGCGCGACCAGGCCGAGAGTGAGGTCGAATGCGAACCACCAACGATGCTCGCTCCACTGGTACGCGGCACGCGGTGCCCATCCGAGCGCCGACACCGCCACGACACCGATGATCCGCCACGTATGACCCCACCAGTTGAGGGTCGGTTGGTAATCGGCGGGACGCACGGGATACACGGTAGTCGCGTCGGCCGCGGTGCGACCTCCACCCGGGGTCGACGCCGATCTCATACTTTCGGATGATGTGGAACTGTCCCCGAGACTGATGACAACGCCGGCCGCGGGGACGACCATTGACGTCATGATCGAAGTCAAGAATCTCACGAAGCGCTACGGCGACTTCGTCGCCGTCGACGACGTCTCGTTCACCTGCAAGCCGGGGCGGGTGACCGGATTCCTGGGTCCGAACGGCGCAGGCAAGTCAACGACCATGCGAATCATCGCCGGTCTGACCCCCGCCGGATCGGGCACCGCCACCATCAATGGTGTCGCCTACCGTGACATTCCCAATCCGGCGACGCACGTCGGCGTCCTGCTCGACGCGTCGGCGCAGCATGCGGGCCGCACGGGAGCCGAGATCCTCCGACTGTCGGCAATCACGTTGGGGGTCCCGTCGTCTCGCGTCGACGAAGCCCTCGCGATGGTCAGCCTGACTCCGCAGGAAGCCGGGCGGCGCGTCCGCAACTACTCGCTCGGCATGCGTCAGCGCCTGGGCATCGCGAACGCGTTGCTCGGCAATCCGAGCGTCCTGATGCTCGATGAACCCGCGAACGGCCTCGACCCTGCGGGCATCCACTGGATGCGCACGCTCCTGCGCGGTTACGCCGATCGGGGCGGCGCCGTCCTCCTCTCTTCGCACCTCCTGCATGAGATAGAGATCATCGCCGACGACCTCGTGGTGATCGGCAATGGGCGGATCGTCGCCGAAGGCACGAAGGAAGCGCTCCTCGCAGGTACCGGCTCGGTGGTCCGGGCGGTCGACAACAACCATCTCGGCCAGGCCCTGCACGCGGCGGGAGTCGTCGCCCACCCAGCGGACGGCGGCGGTTTCCGCGTCGACGCGACCCCCGACGTCGTCGGCCGCATCGCGCTCGACGCACAAGTCCACCTCATCGAACTGCGTGGCGGCGACGGGGCCCGCCTGGAGGAGATGTTCCTCCAGCTCACCCAACAGAACCAGCGCGAACAGCCACAGGGAGTCCAGTGATGACCGCGACCACACAGCCCGCGCCGGCCGTCTTCACCGGCCCCGGCATCCCGTTGAGCCGACTGATCAAGGTCGAGCTCCGCAAACTCGTCGACACCCGCGCCAGCTTCTGGTTGGCGGCGTCCATCGCCGCTATCTCGGCAATCATCGGCGTCGTCGTCTTGATCGTCGGTCCAGGCACATCCGATCCCGGCCCCTCCGGTTCACCGGGGACGGACGGGAACATCACATTCGCGAACTTGTTCGACCTGATGACCGCTCCGATGGCCTTCCTGCTGCCGGTGATGGCGATCCTGCTGGTGACCAGTGAGTGGAGTCAACGCAACGCCCTCACCACGTTCACGATGGAGCCGCGACGCGAACGCGTCATCATCGCCAAGCTGACCGTCTCGGTCATCGCGTCGATCGCCGCCGTCGTGATCGCGCTCGCGCTCGGTGCGCTGTGCAACCTCATCGGCGGGCTGATCTACTCCAACGGAGGAGTGTGGTCGATCTCCGCGAGCGCGCTCATCTCGGGACTGCTCAACATTCTGGTAGGCGTGCTCATCGGATTCGCGTTCGCCGCACTGCTGTTGAACACGCCCGCAGCGATCGTCGCCTACTTCGTCGTGCCGACGGTCCTGGAGATTATCGGCGCCGTCGTGCCGTGGATCAACGACCACCTGATCGACTGGATCCGCCTTCCCATGTTGGAGTCCTCGCCGTCGGGCTCGGACTGGGCGCACTTTCTCGCCGGTTGCGTCATCTGGTTCGCGGTCCCCTTGTTCTTCGGTGTCAACCGAATAATGCGTTCAGAGGTGAAGTGATCGGGAGGGATCACTCCATCTGGAGGAACTGAACGCGAAATAACGCGGTCGGTGTGCCCGAGTTTCCCCGGGCACACCGACCGCGTTCTTCCTGGGTGCCGGGCTACGCGTGAGACGCCCCCGGAGATGCGTAGGCGTTCGGATCGAATTCACGTGTCACCGAACGGTAGGTGAAGGTGAATCCCGGCCAGTTCTGGGTATTCTTACCCGCCGCCGTCGTATACCAGCCGTCGCATCCCGTCGCCCAGACCGTCGTGCCGAGCTGCCGTTGGATGTCCGCGTTATAGGCGTCCTCCACGTCTTGACGGACCGTGAGCCACCCGGCCCCGCTGCGATCGATCTCCCGCACCGCGTCGACGATGTACGCGAACTGAGATTCGAGCATGTAGACGATCGAGTTGTGCGACAGGTTCGTGTTCGGCCCGTAGAGCATGAAGAAGTTCGGGAACCCGGCGACGGTGATCCCCAGATAGGCCTGCGCTCCGCCGCTCCACGCATCGTTCAAATCTTCGCCGCCGAGGCCCGTCACCGTCATCGGCGACAGGAACTCGGTTGCCGCGAACCCGGTGCCGAGCACGATGGTGTCGACCTCGTGCAGCTTGCCGTCGGCCGTCACCACTCCGTCGGATTCGATCCGCTCGATGCCCTCGGTGACGACGTCGACGTGGTCGCGGACGAGTGCCGGGTAGTAGTCGTTCGACATGAGGATGCGCTTGCACCCCATCGGGTCGGTCGGCGTCACCTTGCGGCGCAGTTCCGGATCAGCGATCTGCTTCTTCAACGACCGCAGGTACCTCTTCTCGGCGAGCGAGATGAACACCTTGCCCATCGTGGACCCGTTGAACGCGAATCCACGCGGTTCCAACCACGCGTACGTCGCCAGCCGGGACGCCTTGAGCAGTGCGGGGAAGCGCGTGAACGCGGCGATCGCTCCGCGCCGATACGGATAGTCGGGTTTGACGAGGACGTGCGGCGCATGCCGCTGAAACAATTCGAGGCTCGCGGCGCGGTGAGCGATGTGGGGGACGAACTGGACCGCCGACGCCCCGGTCCCGATCACTGCGACCTTCTTGCCTTCGAACTCGTAGTCGTGATCCCACGTCGACGAGTGGAACATCGTCCCGGCGAAGCCGTCGATGCCGTCGATCCGCGGGTAGGCGGGGCGACTCAACTGGCCGGTCGCCGCGATCAAGATGTTCGCGCGATGAGTCTGCCCGCCGCCCAGGTCGAGGACCCATTCGCCAGTCGTCTCGTCGAAGGCGGCACCGAGCACCTCGGTACCGAACCGGATGTTCCCGCGGAGATCGAACCGGTTAGCGCAGTCGTTCAGGTAGCCGAGGATCTCATCCTGGCCGGCGAACCGCCGAGACCAGTCGGGTTTTAGCGCGAACGAGAACGAGTACAGGTGCGACGGCACATCGCATTCGGCGCCCGGATACTCGTTGTCACGCCACACTCCCCCGACGTCGTCGGCCTTTTCGAAGATGACGAAGTCGTGGTAACCGGCTTGGGTGAGCTGCGCGGCCATCCCGATGCCGCCGAACCCGGTGCCGATGATGGCGATCGACGGGCGAGAATCTGCTGTCATGCCCTCACGGTATAGCCGCCGCCACACGATCGGCAGGTGCACGACGGCACAAGAGTTACTCGTTTCGGCAACGGCGTCAGCGGCCGGTGCGACGCCGTACATACTCGGCGGGGCCGCAGCCGTGCCAGCGACGGAAGGCCTGCGAGAAGCTCGAGACTTCGACATAGCCGAGGCGCTGCGCGGTCTCGGTGACCGTGAGTCGCGCACCCACCAACATCTCCTCGGCCAGCCGTGTACGCATCTCCTGCAACAGGCCGCGATACGAGGAGCCTTCGCCCGCGAGCCGGTGACGGAGGGTTCGCGTGCTCATCGTGAGAGCGCGGGCGGC